>JAGDYZ010000001.1:0-169743 GCA_049116335.1 Pelagimonas sp.
AATCTAACAAAATTACAAAAACAGCAATTTCCCTTTTAGATCAGAGAGTTACGAGATAATCCCATACCACTCTTCCTCGAAACTGGTCGTAAATCTCCGGTCAGGCCAGCCAATACGCCGAATCTCGGACCCAATATTCCATATCGCCATGGCATCATGTCATCGGATCAGAATGGCCCGTAGATCGTTGACATTGGTTCCGGTTGGCCCGGGAACAAACAATGTGCTGGCCGCATCAAAAGCGCCCCAGGCATCATTCTGCTGAAGAGCCTCCTGAGGATCCCTGCCGGCTTTACGCATCTGTGTAGCGGTGGTGCCGTCAGCAAAAGCGCCTGCATTGTCCTCAGAACCATCGATGCCATCCGTATCCGCCGCAAGCGCGAAAATAGAATGATGGCCTTCTATTGCCTGAGCAAAGGATAGCAGAAACTCGGTGTTTCGCCCCCCCCGTCCTTCGGTATTGCGCAACGTGACCGTGGTTTCCCCACCTGAAAGCAGTACAATCGGTTTGGCAAAGGGCTGATCCTGCTCAGCCACCTCACGCGCGAGAGCCGCATGCATCAGACCGATGTCCCGGGCTTCGCCCTCAATTGCATCTGACAAGATAACCGCAGAGGTACCGTTTTGTCGGGCAACCTCAGCAGCGGCGTCGAGTGAATGCCGGGCAGAGGCAATGACAGATACTTCATGATGTGCAAAGGCAGGATCTTTTGGGTGCGGAGCACGCGCGCGATCGCTGGACAGATGTTCCAAAATGGTTTCGGGCAAATCAATATTCCAGGTACGAACAAGATCAAGCGCCTCTTCAAGCGTCACCTCACTTGGCACTGTCGGGCCAGAGGCGACTTGAGCCGGATCATCGCCTGGAACATCAGAGACAATCAATGAAACTACGCGTGCCGGAGAGGCGGCCGCGGCGAGACGCCCGCCTTTGATGCCACTGACATGTTTCCGGATCGCATTCATCACTCCAATCGGTGCCCCAGATGCCAGAAGCGCAGAGTTCAAAGCTTGTTCATCGGCGAGAGTAAGGCCATCTGGCGGCGACGGAAGAAGGGCGGATCCACCACCGCAGATCAGCGCGACAACGAGGTCATCTTCCGTCAGCCTTGAAACCGCATCAAACAATGCCGCGCTGGCCTCGAGACCAGCCTCGTCCGGCACCGGATGCGCGGCTTCTATCACCTTTATATGTTTACAGGGGGTCGCATAGCCGTACCGGGTGACAATGACACCTTCGACAGGAACCTGCCAAAGTTCTTCAAATGCCGCGCCCAGCTGTGCAGCCCCCTTCCCTGCCCCGATAACGATGGTCCGGCCTTTCGGTCGCTCTGGCAAATGTTTGGCGATTGCGTTGCGCGGATCGGCCGCTTGAATCGCGGCGTCAAAAAGCGACGTCAAAAAGGCGCGCGTTTCAATGTCCATAATAGTGTCATCCTTGAAAGCATTTGGCGGCACCGTAGAGGAGAGCGATTTTGAGGAAAAGAGAAGACTGCGAAACGGTGTTTCGATTGAATGGACCCGAAAGAGACTTGTGATGTCAGTTGGCTTGCGGATTGTCAGCTGACAATTTTCTGACATGCGAAACCTGGGATTGAGCCTGTGTGAAGATAATCACCTCGAGTGAGGTGGCGCGACTTCGGTTCTGTAGGTACCCAATGTTGAGCGGTTGCGTCCTTGGGATAACTGAGCAGGATCTTCTGTAACGGAGAACGTTTCGGGCGAGGGGATTCAAAGAACAGCACGTTTTCAGAGCAAATCTCAGTTCCGAATTCCCGTTTACTCCTACAGACCTGTGCAATGGGAAAATCAAAATTGTCAGCTGACAATTCCTCTGCAAGTAAATGGCAAAGACTGGGGCATGAAAGCTGAAGCCGATCAAGCGCCATAAGCAAAGAAACAATTAGCAGTTCTCGATTTGGGGCTGCCATCGTTCACCAAGGCCCCGAGCCTTTCCTGAGCTGAGTTAGTTTTCCAGCTTCATCAGAAACCTGAAAAAAGAAGAGACTGAACGTCGACTAAGCTCACCTATGATGTTCCAACGGTCACAAACGGGAAGCGGCAGACAAAGCTATTTGGCGAAGTTAATCGACATTTCATCACAGAACCGCCTGACACCCGCGATCCCCGCTTTGGCGCAGAAGGGACTGAACCATAGGCATAATCGAAAACTGCGCCGCTTTGGCCTTTTTGGTCAATTGCCTGAGATAGGCACCTGGGCTTCTAATCTGCGCTTGTTTCTCAAGCATACACAAGACCGTCAGGCTGGTATCGTGGTCACCGATGTTCGACCGCGCGTCCGCAATCACTGGGCTGTCAATCCCCATCATTTTTGCGAACTGGTTGGTTAAGGTCGAGAGCTCGAACCAGGAGGTGGGTTTCTCAGCAATCAGACCAGTGAATGTTGGGCAGGCCTCAAGGATTGCTCGCAAAGAGATACGCTTGTCGGTTGGTTCAGAGTCAAAAGATTTTTTTTGTTTAGTCTGTATGTGCCGCTCATTTTGCGTGTCGATGGCGCTCATTTCGTCTGATTTCGGCAGAAGATCCACAAGCTTATCAAGCATGTTTTCCAGAGTATCTACCCGTGGTTTCTGCCGCAAAAACTTACGGAGTTCTTCGGAAAGGGCAGGGGGGAGCAAATCGAGGTCGATTAGCTCTTGCCGGGTGACAAGGATCTTATCGCGCAGAATGGCGCGTTCCTGTTGCACCAGACGAGCGTCCTCGGCGGCTTGGAACAGCTGGTCGGCGTAGATCGCAAGGGGGGCCAGATCAAAGCCAAAGGCCAAGGCGCGCGTGCCCCCAAGGTTGCGGGCAAAGCGTTTGCGGTTGGGGCTGTCATACCGGTTGATAAACCCAAGCTCGACCAGTCGGGCCAAATGGCGCCGCAGCGTGCTTTCAGGCATTCCGTTCAACCGTTGGCTCAGTGTTGTGTTGGATGGGAACACAATTGCTTTGCCTGGTTCTGCGATCAGCGCACGACCGGGATGAAATGTCATCAAAGCTTTGAGAACGGAGAGGGTCCGGTGGTTGAGATCAAACGACTCAGCCGCCAGAGTGAGGGCATCAAGAAGACACCATTTATCATTGGCAGAACAGGGTATCTCCCTGTCCTCACCCGTTTGAACAGCCTGTATTGGCCGCCCAAACTGCGTTTGGGACGCGTGCTGCATGAAATTATCACGACAGACAACAAATTATCGGCCCCACACGCATGCGCGGAGTTGACAGAGCTATGTTGGGAGGGCTATCTCAAAGGTGCTAAGATCGAGAAGGGCCTCTTGGGAACTATCCTGGGGGGCTTTTCTTTTGCGGTCTGGTTTCGTGCCTCCTTTCTTGATGTATCTACTGCCTTAGTCTTCCGACCGTTCGTTTTGCCAGCGGTCGTGAAGGTCGAGAAGCACGCCTTCGGCATGTTGGGCGAACCATTGCTCGAACCCTTTGCCAGTGCGTGCGGTGATCTTGAGGGTCACACCCTTGTCGTTACTTTTCAGCTCGGCCAGGGGAGCACCATCAATACCCGTTACTATCTGTGATTTTGTCGCTGTCGGGGCAGGGGACTTCTCAGGTTGTGAGAGGGTAAAGATCAGCTCAAAACGACCATCAGATTCCTGCTGCTGAAACGCAGGGTCTTGTGTCATTGCCATGGCCTTATCTTTAAAGCCATCTGTTTCAAACAGCTTCACCATGGCGAGCCAGCGCTCACGACCAATACCCGGGGCCGATCCGACCTGTCGCAAAAAGTCGAGATCAAAGGCTGTCCCAACTTTGAGCATGCGGCTGACCATGGGCAAATCGATGGACAGAGCCGCTGCAATTGTCTGCCGGTCATAGTCCAACTCTTGCAGCTGTGCGGCAAAGCTGGCCTTCTCAACAAAGCTGAGATCTTGCCGGGCCGTGTTTTCCTGGCCTTGGGCCAGAACAAGCGCATGGTCGTCCAGTTGGCGAACCATCGCTTTGACAGGAAGACCAAGCTCCTTGAGAGCCAAAAGCCGACGCCGTCCGTAGACAACTTCAAACCGACCGGATGTTTTGCTATGCGGACGCACAAGCACAGGCACCTGCTGACCATAGGTCTGCAGGCTTTCCTTAAGCTGCTCCATTGCAGGACGATCGACACTTAGACGGTCTTGAACACCGGCGTCATCAATCAGGCTAGGATCAATTTCCTGAACCGCGTTTTCCTGCAGTCGCGACAAAGAGGATTGCAAAGCGCCAACTGCGCCTCGCGGCATCATCCGATTTCCGCCAGCCGGTTTAACCGAATTCGCAGAGTTTGCAGATGGTGGGGTCAAACCTCCACCCAAGATACCTTTGCGTGCCATCAGCGACCCCATGCCTGTTGAATAAGCGCTTCGATCTCATCATTCACCTGATTGAGTGAATCGACGGCGCGGTCGTAGGTCTGGCGATGGAATTGGCTTCGCTCGACCTCATAGACCGTCTGCTGGGTCAGGCCTGCGTCGGAAATCGCGGTCGATTTCAACATTGGTGCGACCATGACCTCATCTTCGAACAATTGCCGCAGGAACGAGACGACCTGTTGTTGGGGGCCGTCATTGGGCTCGTATCGGTTGATCAGAAAACGCAGAAAGTCGAATTGCATCACTGCGCCGGCATCCGAGACAACATCCAGAAGATCCGCGCTCATCTGCAGAAACTGCGACATCGAGGCGATGTCGAGCATATTCGGCACAATAGTGATCAAAACGCCAGTCGATGCACAGAGGGCGGACATGGTCAGATAGCCCAATTGCGGCGGGCAATCGAAGATGATCACATCATAGTTTGCCTCAACCTCTTCCAGGGCTGTGGCCATCCGCGAAAAGAACGGCGGTTGGATGTTGCCGATCAGCGCCTGGGGCGTTTCATGCTCGAATTCTTGCAGCATCAACCCGCCAGGTGCGAGATCAATGCCGGTGAAAAAGGTCTGTTGAATGACCTCTGACATGGGCACAGGATCGTCATAACGGATCGCGTCGTAAATTGTGCCGGATTGCAGAAAGTCATACTCTGGGCGGTACCCGAACAGAGTGGTGAGCGAGGCCTGTGGATCAATATCGACACAGAGCACGCGATAGCCTTTTAGAGCCAAACGATGCGCAGTATGGATCGAGCTTGTGGTTTTGCCCGAGCCACCTTTGAAGTTCAGAAAGGAAAGAACCTGAACTTTGTCGCCCTCGCGGCGCCCTTTCATATAGGCCCCCGGGGTTTTGGCTGTGCTTTCCAGAATTTCACGCACATTACGCAGATCTTGGGCGGAATAGTGTCGTCTTCCGCCCGGTGTGGTATGCACGTCTGGAATACGGTTGTCGAAATGCAGCTTGCGGAGGAAACTCGCCGAGATCCCTAGGAGATCGGCGGCTTCACCGGCACTAAATAGGCGCAACTCCTTGCGCGCGTCGGGCGCAAAGATCGTCCGCATGTGCGTTTCTAACGCCGCAGTAAGCCGTTCGGCGTTCTCACGAACCCGTTGGTTGATGTGGAGAAGATCCGCCATCTCTGCCCTCTTTATAGTAACGCTGTTTTTCGCCAACGCCTTTTCTACCGTTTCTTTAACCAAGCGTAGCGGCTCATTGCAACAGATTCCTGTGGATAAGGCTCAGGCGCGGAAAGCCGAAATTGAGGTATTGCTGTAGAATGTTGGTGTAACTAATTGAAAACAAGCAGAAATAAAGTGATTTGCGGTGTGTGGGGCGCTTCGGGCCCGGATCGAAGGATTCAGAGACAAATCTATCATCAGAGACGAATTCACCCAAGTTTGGCAGTTCACATGCAATCAAGAAGGGAATCGATTCCCTAAAACGCGACGAAATTGCGCGTTTGTATACCTCGGCATACCGTAGACAGGCCGGATCTTTTGGCGTATGGAGGGCGCAAAGCAAGAGAGGCTTGATTCATGTCTGAGAATACTCCCGATATTATCTACACCATCGTTGATGAAGCGCCTGAGCTGGCCTCGGCGTCTTTCCTTCCGATCATCAAAAAATTCGCGGCAGCGGCCGGTGTATCCGTTGGTACCAAAGATATCTCTTTGGCTGCGCGGATCATCTCGACGTTCCCGGAAAAACTGACCGAAGCGCAGCGCCAGCCAAATGACTTGGCGGAACTGGGTGAACTGGTGAAAACACCAGATGCCAACGTCATCAAGCTTCCGAACATTTCCGCATCGGTGCCTCAGCTTGTGGCGGCCATCGAAGAGCTTCAGGCGCAGGGCTACGACCTCCCGGCTTATCCTGAAGAGCCCAAGACCGACGAAGAAAAAGCCATTCGTGCACGCTATGATGGCATCAAGGGCTCGGCGGTAAACCCGGTTCTGCGTGAAGGCAACTCGGACCGTCGGTCGGCACGCGCAGTTAAAACCTATGCTCAGAACAACCCCCATTCGATGGGGGCTTGGGCGTCGGACAGCAAAACCAAAGTCTCTTCTATGCCGGGCAACGACTTCTATGCCAACGAAGTGTCCGCGACCATCACCGCCGCTCAGGCAGGTGATGCGAAAATCGAGTTTGTTGGCAAAGACGGCGCGATCACCGTTCTGAAAGACGCTTGGCCACTGGCCGAGGGCACCGTTGCAGACGCGACCTTTATGTCGGCCAAAGCGCTGGGTGCATTCCTTGCCGAAGCAATCGAAGACACCAAAGCCGATGGCACCATGTTCTCGCTGCACATGAAGGCAACCATGATGAAGGTCTCGGACCCCATCATCTTTGGCCATGCTGTCAAAGCCTGGTTGGCTCCGGTGTTCGAGAAGTTTGGCGATGAAATGGCCGCGTTGGGTGTAAACCCGAACTCGGGCCTTGGTGATCTTCTGGATCGCGTGGCGGGCAATGCGGACATCATGGCGGCGATCGACGCGGTTACCGCAGAGCGTCCTGGCATGTATATGGTCGACAGCGATAAAGGCATCACCAACCTGCATGTTCCCTCCGACGTGATCATTGACGCGTCGATGCCGGCGGTGATCCGTGCGGGCGGCAAAGGTTGGGACGCGGCAGGCACGAAGGGCGACACAAACTGTGTGATCCCGGACCGCTGCTATGCCACCGTCTATGACGAAACCATCAACTTCTTCAAAGCCAATGGTGCTTTGGACGTGACCACCGCCGGTTCGGTGGCCAACGTAGGTTTGATGGCGCAAAAGGCGGAAGAGTACGGTTCACACCCAACCACCTTCGAAGCGCCTGCCGACGGAACAATCCGTGTTGTTTTGGCAAGCGGTGAAACCCTGCATAGTCATGATGTCGAAACTGGTGACATCTGGCGGTCGTGCACTGTGAAACAGGCGCCGATTGAAAACTGGATCAGCCTGGCGTTGGATCGTCAGCGTTTGACCGGATCGGAAGCCATTTTCTGGCTCGATGCAAATCGCGCCCATGATGCCCAGCTGATTGCCTATGTGACACCTGCACTGGAAGCCGCTGGTGTGGCGGACAAATTCCAGATCATGGCCCCACGCGAAGCCACAGCACAATCGTTGAAAACCATCACCGCAGGTAACGACAGCATTGCTATCACTGGCAACGTGCTGCGTGACTATCTGACCGACCTGTTCCCGATCCTCGAATTGGGCACCTCGGCCAAAATGCTGTCGATTGTTAAACTGATGAACGGTGGCGGCTTGTTTGAAACCGGTGCAGGCGGTTCCGCTCCGAAACACGTGCAGCAGCTGGTTGAGCAGAACCACCTGCGTTGGGACTCGATGGGTGAGTTCTGTGCCCTTGGTGAAAGCCTGAACTTCCTGGCGGACAGCAAAGGCAATGCCAAAGCTGGTGTGCTGGGTGCGGCAGCGGAAGAGGCTACTCAAGGTATCCTCAACAACAACAAATCGCCTGAGCGTAAAGTAGGGCAGCCCGACAACCGTGACAGCCACTATTGGTTTGCGCGCTACTGGGCAGAAGCTCTGGCGGCTCAGTCGGATGACGCAGAACTTGCGGCAGAATTTGCACCTATTGCCAAAGCGCTGGCAGACGGCGAAGCCGCAATCTTGTCAGAACTGGCAGCGGCACAGGGCCCCGCAGCAGAGATCGGCGGGTACTACCGTCCGTCGGTTGAGCTGAAGGCAAACGTGATGCGTCCAAGTGCGACACTGAACGCAATCATCGGCTAAGCTCTCGCAACTAACGAGACCTTAAAGCGCCCCTTGGTTTGTCCAAGGGGCGCTTTTTTATGCGCGGCTAGACGGCGAAAACACATTTTTGGCTTGCACCAATTCTAATAGTCGATAAAAATACTTGGGTATAAGCCAGTCGATCATTCGGCAAGCGATTCCCCCTTAACAAGGACAGACCTCCAAGTTCGATCTTGGGTCAAAGACTGGTGTCATCGTGAAAACGGATATGTTTGCCGGCGGAGCTTCCGCATTTTCTACGTTTCTTATCGCGGCCATCGCGATGTTGTTCCTGTGGACAGCAGTGACGCAGGAAACCTCAGGCGCAAATGCACAACAGACTTTGGCGGCTCTGACACAGGTTCTGCGTTGACGACCAAACCAGCACGCGACCGCGACACCGCGGGATCAGGAGTAACTCATATGTATATCGACGGCAAACTGACCACATCGCCGCAACAAAAACAAAATCAAGGGTTTACAGATAACCTACCCATGCATGACGCGCGTGAGTTGGTTGGCGATGGAACCCAGGCGCGGATCGCGCTGGATGGCCAGATCTACACTCTACGGATCACTCGCCAAGGCAAGCTGATCTTGACCAAATAACCGGATGTGGCGTGCCCTGATGCGGCGCGCCGGTCCGTTCTATGTTTCTGCTCGGGTCGTGCCGCGGAAAATAGGTTCAAGCTGAATCCGGGCAATGACCGGCGCATGGTTTGGCGTCTCGAGTCTCTTAAGCATCAAAGCGACTGCATCTTTGGCAGCTGACTCAAACGGTTGCCGGATCGTCGAGAGGTCATTCCCGATCCAGCTCGCCTCTGCGATGTCATCAAATCCCACAACCTGAACCTCATCTGGAACAGAGATGTTATGGCGGAGTTTGAGACCGTCTAGGAAGCCGATGGCTCCGAGGTCTGAGGTGGCGAACACAGAATCCACAGTTCCTAGGGCGGCAAAGCGATCTGAGGCCTCAAGTCCGGCCTGATACGTCTGTGTTACACCTGTGATGACTTCAACGGGTGCGCCCGCTGCCTCACACGCCCGGACAAAGGCCTGAGCGCGCCCAAACACCGAATAGGTATGCTCTTCAGGTTGGAGCACGGCAAAGTGGCGTCCGCCCCGGTTGGCAAGCATGTCAAAGGCCAATTTCCCGGCGGCATCAAGATCGATGAGAACCTTGTCGGCGCCGGATACATCAGGATCGCGGTTCACCATCACCACAGGGACATTCCACCGCGCACATTCTTCGATGATCTGGCTTGGCGGTGTGCCCGACGTGATGATCATCCCTGAAACGGAATAGTTGAGCAGTTTTTCGGTCAATCCCCGCGCGTCTTCGCCGCTGTCTGCGGTGACCAAGACGGGGGTATAGCCATGGGATTGCAATTCGCGCGTGGTGGCATGCACAAGTGCGGCCCGGTACGACGTATCCAACCGAGAGGCGACTATGCCAACAAGCTTGGAGGAATTGGTCTGTAGGCTTCGGGCCAGAAAATTGACCCGATACCCAAGCTGTTTGGCGGCCTCCAGGACACGCTCTCGTGTGTCTTCCGCGATATGTCCCTGATCTGAAAACGCGCGACTGACCTGCGAGCGATGAACCCCAGCAAGTTTGGCTACATCAAAAGATGTCGGTTTCTTCTTTGGTTTATCGGTCATTACTGGGGAAAATGTCCTGAAATTCAATGGCCGGGCGTTTTGGATGCAGATGTCACCACGTGCGTGCTTCAGCGCGTGGCTTTCCGTCCGGCGTCTCCGGTTTTGCACATAATTGCGTGCTGCCACGAGCGGACTGGCTCTTGCGATGATTTTGCAAACTGCTTCCCTCCGGTGGCCCAGCTGGTGCGATACTGAGCGGCGATTGCCCGAGTGTATGCGCACGTGTGCAAGAACACCTAGAGGCTTTATGTAACGGCAATGTTACAGTGGTCAGCCCCAGACCAATAAGTTAGTCTGTTTTCCCCAAATTTCTGGTCAAATAGCCAACCAGAAGATGCAGCATAATGGAAAACACGCCCAAGGTCAGCATCGCGGCAAACATCAGATCGGTTTTTGCGCGTCCATTTGCCAACAGCATAAGATAGCCAAGCCCGCGCGACGCGCCGACCCATTCACCGATGATAGCACCAATCGGGGCGTATACAGCGGCGAGACGTACACCCGAAGCTAAAGAAGGGAGAGCGGCGGGAATGCGGATGTGCCACAGAACCCGCGCCGGGTGTCCTTGCATGGTGCGGGCCAGATCAAGATAGCCCTGCGGGGTGCGCATCAGTCCATCCAGAAAGGCTGAAGTAACCGGGAAATAGATGATCAACACAGCCATCGCGATTTTGGACCAGAGCCCAAACCCAAGCCAGAGCGTCAAAATGGGGGCCAGTGCAAAAACGGGAAGCGCCTGTGTAAACACGAGGATTGGCTGAACCACGACCCGAGCTGCGCGGGATGAGGCGAGCTGAATGGCTGTTACAATCCCAAGCGAGATGCCAATCAGCAGGCCCAGCACCACTTCGGAGGCCGTGACCAATGTGTGTTCCGCAATGATCCAGCGGTGGCTCCACCAAGTTTCGGCCACCAAAACCGGCCCGGGCAAGATAAACCGGGGCAGGTCCGCAACGGTGACAATGGTCTGCCACAGCGCCAGCGCCACCCCAGTGGACAAAACTGCAGCAATCCAACGGCTCATCGTGTCACCGGATATCCAGCCCAAGCGGCGTCAAAAAAGGCGCGTTCCAGCGAAACGGCAGTGGTAAACAAACGTCGCACTTCGGTTTGGGCCGCCTCATTTAGCGTGGGGAACACCGCATCTAATTGGGCACGCAGATAGGCCACTACCCCCGAAAACCCTTCACCCGCATGTAGGGTGACCCATTCTCCAAACCAGAAGGGAAGACCCTCTGCGCGGTCCTCAAAAGGTGTGGCCCAGTCGAGATAGATCCATTCTGCCACAACCAACACGGCAAGCATGTTTTCATACCGTCCAGACAGGCGGGCTTCGTTCATCAGATCAAGAAAGGCTTGGGTCTCGGGCGCCATGTCTTTGGCCTGGGAGGGCACCTCAAGCGCTTCGAAACTGCGCAGAAAATAGGTATTCTCGGGTCCACAGATAAGACCCAGAAACTGTGCGGCAGGAACCACATCCGCCAAAGATGGACCATGGGCCACGGCAGAGGCCAGAAGGCGCACAAAGCTTTCGACAAACAGGTAGTCCTGTTGCAGATATCCGGCCATTTTCTGGGGCTCGAGGGTCCCATCTGCCAAGGCATCGGTGAAGGCATGGGTGGTTGCCGCGGTCCAGTCTTCGAGGCAGGATTGGCGAAGGGTTTCGGTTGCGCTCATGAGGGCACCTTTCTGAGGCGGGTAAGCAGATCTGCTTGGGTTTTTAAGACGTCCAGTGATGTCACTGGGCGCGGAATTGGGCCGGTAGGCGGTGTCACACCCATCAATCCTTCGGCGGACATGATCTGTATGTTGTCACCCAGCCGCGCAGCTTCGATCGGATCATGCGTCACGATCAGAACAGTTTTGCCACGTAGCACCTCAGCCGAGAGATCCTGCATGGCGGCCCGTGTCTGGGCATCCAGCGCTGAAAAGGGTTCGTCCAACAAAATGACCGGTTTGTCTTCCATAAGCGTGCGGGCGAGGGCCACGCGCTGCCGCTGTCCCCCGGAAAGCGCCGAGGGCTTTTTAGCTGCGTGATCTGTCAGACCAACCCGATCCAAAATCTGCGCCAGACGGGGGTGATCTCGCGGATCGCCACGCAACGCGGCCCCCAGCAAGATATTTTGTGACACGGTGGCCCAGGGCATCAAAAGATCATCCTGCGCCATATAGGCGACCCGCGCGCTGACCTCGCCCCCGTCGGAGGCGCGGATGTCGCCAGTAAACTCTGCACCGGTGGGCAATCCACAGATCAGACGAAGCAGGGTCGACTTCCCAACACCGGATCCCCCCAAAAGACAGGTCCATTGCCCGGCATCCAAAGACAACGACAGGGGAGCAAACAGTGCTGCGCCTTGGATCGTCGCCTGTCCGGTGAGTGTGATGCCGGGCACAAGGATCATGGGGTCAGGCCCATCTGCCAGAAATTGACCTCAAGCTCGGTGGCGGTGCGGAAGGTTTTGCAAAGCCGCGTCCAGCGCGGGTTGGCGTCGTAGTTTTCCCCCAAACGGCGCACCAATGCGGCTTCGATCAACTCACCCACCGCGACGCAGGCCTGCTGATAGTCTTCACCTGCATAGGTCGAGATCCAGTCGCGATAAGTTTCCGAGGTGGCTTCGGTTACAAGGCGCGCACCGATTTCACCATAACCCATCACACAGGGCGCCAGCGCCGCCAGCAGATCCAGCAGATCACCACTGTATCCCGCCTCAAGCACAAACCGCGTATAGGCGAGGTTCTCAGCACGTTCTTCTGTGGCAAACAACTCGTCCTGCGAAATGCCTGCGGCTTCGCAGATGCCGACATGCAGCTGCATTTCTTCTGCAACAAGCGCATTCACAGTGCCCACGGCGGTCAGCATCTCAGCATGGGTTTCCGATTTCACCACGGCCAGCGCCCAGGCGCGTGAAAAATGGACCAGAAACACATAGTCCTGACGCAGATAGTGCAGGAAGGCTTCGCGGGGCAGGGTGCCGTCTTTCAACCCTTCGACAAAGCCGTGGCGGGTGTACTCCCGCCACGCTTCGCCAGCCTGATCACGCATCAGCGTAAAGGCACGGCCGTAGGTTTCGCTCATTTTGCGGTCACGTCGATGGTGATGGCCTCAACAGGGTTGATGCTGTCGATCATGCCGCTGTCTTTCAGGAAGCTTTCAAAGCGGGCATAGCGACCGGCGTCAAAACCGGCGGGACGCAGAGCAAAGCGGGGCAGGGTGTCAACCCAGGCACGCGCGTTCAACTCGTCCTGCAGTTCAGGCGAAGTACCTGAGAAGATTTCCCAGCTTTTTTCAGGGTTGTTCACGATGAACTGTGTGGCTTTTTCGGTTGCTGCCAGAAAACGCTCAACTTTGTCGGCGTCCATGGTTTCTGGGTTCGCGACATAGATCAGCTCGTCGTAGGAGGGCACGCCTTCCTCTTCGATGTAAAAGCAAGTGCCGGGTTCGCCTTCGATGTCCATCTGGTTCAGTTCAAAGTTGCGATAGGCGCCAATAACGGCGTCCACCTGACCGGACATCAGCGAGGGCGACAGTGAGAAGTTGACGTTGATCAGCTCAATATCGTCAACGGACACACCGTGATTGCCCAGAACCGCTCCCAAAACGGCCTCTTCCACACCAGCGACCGAGAAACCGATCTTTTTGCCCTTCAGGTCCGCAGGCGATTTGATCGGGCCATCTTCGAGCACCAGCAGGCAGTTCAGCGGCGTGGCGACGAGTGTGCCAACACGCTTGAGCGGCAAACCTTCGTGGATCTGCAGGTGCAGTTGGGGCTGGTAAGAGACAGCCAGATCCGCCTGACCCGCAGCCACAAGGCGCGGCGGCGCCGAGGGATCGGCGGGCGGTACGATCTCAACCTCAAGGCCCTGGTCCGCGAAATATCCGTTTTCAGCGGCAACAATGATCGGCCCGTGGTCGGGGTTGATGAACCAGTCTAGCAGAACGGTCATCTTGTCAGCGGCCATCGCCGGGGTGGCGGCCAAAAGCGCAATAGAAGCAAGGAGATGTTTCATGAGGTTTCTTTCCTGTTCGTCATGAAGCGGAGGCGGCGACGAGAACGATCTCGCCGGGCCAGGACTGGTTAAGGTGTTCAGCGGCGCGCCAGGCGCGCAGGCCTGTCGCACAGCAAAGCGCGATACGGGTGTCTGGTGCGGGCAGGTCGGTCAGAAGGGATTCCGGCCCCCGACGCTGTGCGGCTGGATGCAAAAGGGGATCCTCAGAGCGAAGCTCTATGATGAGATCCTCACGGGACAGATCCGAGGCAGCGACAAAAGCAAAGGTTGTCTCGGGCTCAGGTGCCCCGTCAAATCGGAAACTGTTTGACGCAAAGCTTTGTCCATTGAACCGCACCATCTGACCCAATGGTGAAGGGGCTAGATCCAAAAGGACATTCAGCGCCATTTGCGCCTGCATCGCTCCAATCATGCCAACCACAGGTCCAAGAACCCCGGCGGTTGCACAGCTTGCGCTGCTTTCTGGCGCATCGGGGAACACCGCCCGCAGCGAAGGCGCGCCACCGCAGAACCCGCCGACATATCCACCAAACCCGAGAACAGAGGCACTGATCAGCGGCGTGTCTTGCTCTAAACAAGTGTCGCTCAGCGTATAGCTGACCGCATAGCTGTCGGCGCAATCGAGCACGAGATCAGCGGCGCGGACCAGATCTGTAGCATTGGCGGGGGTCAGAGGTTCGCCAAGCGCAGTAATGTCGATGTCACGGTTTAAAGCGTGACAGCGCGCGGCAGCAACTTCGGCTTTGGCACGACCACAATCGGCTTCGGTGAACAGTGTTTGGCGATGCAGGTTCGACAGATCCACAGTATCCCCGTCGATCACGGTCACATGACCAATCCCTGCGCCTGCGAGCAAAGGCAACACTGGAGCCCCTAAACCGCCCGCACCCACAACAAGCACCCGCGCCTCTGAAAGACGCTTTTGCCCTTCTGCGCCCACTTCGGGCAGCAACATCTGGCGGGCGTAACGGTTCATCGGGTGGCCTCAAGCCACTGACGCACGCGGGCCTCTGGATCTGTGTTGAGCGTGATGTCTGTGACGGCGGACACGATATCTGCGCCAGCTTCAAACACTCCAGCGGCGCGTTCCACCGACATGCCTCCGATGCCCACCAATGGCGTTGTGCCCACCCGCTCTTTCCACTCGGTGACACGGGGCAGACCCTGCTGGTGCCATTTCATCTTTTTCAAAATGGTCGGATAAACGGGGCCCAGCGCCACATAATCGGGATCCATGGCCAGAACCCGTTCCAGTTCGTCATCATCATGGGTGGACACACCCAGTTTGATCCCAGCTTTGCGGATCGCAGCAAGGTCCGCAACGTCGAGATCTTCCTGACCGAGATGAAGCCAATCACACCCTAGATCGATGGCCATTTCCCAGTAATCATTGATTACCAGAACGGCGCCATGATCACGGCACAGATCGCGCGAGATTTCGATGTGCTCACGCACCACGGCGTCCGGTTGGTCCTTTACGCGCAGCTGCACAAGCTTGATCCCCATCGGCAACATGCGCTTAAGCCAATCGGAATGGTCAAAAATCGGATAGAAACGATCCAGGGTCATGACAAAAACGCCTTTCCAATTACGGGGGTTGAGGCTTCGGCCATGTCGCGCGCTTCGATGGGATCGGCGTCGTAGGCAAGCCTGCCTGCCTCGACGCCCTGCATCATGGCACGGGCCATGGCGACCGGATCACCGGCACGCGCCACAGCGGTGTTGAGCAACACCGCGTCATAGCCCAGCTCCATGGCATGGGCCGCATGGCTGGGCAGGCCAATGCCCGCGTCGACCACCAAGGGTACTTCGGGGAACTCGGCCCGCATGGCGCGCAGCGCATATTCATTGTTCAATCCGCGACCAGAGCCAATCGGCGCACCCCAGGGCATCAGAACCTCGCACCCAGCCTCAAGCAGTCGTTCCGCGACAATCAGATCTTCGGTGGTGTAGGGAAACACCTGAAATCCGTCGTCGGTCAGGATGCGTGCGGCTTCGACAAGCTGAAACACATCCGGTTGCAGGCTGTCGGTGTGGCCGATCAGCTCAAGTTTGATCCATTTGGTGTCAAAGACCTCACGGGCCATATGGGCCGTGGTCACTGCCTCTTTCACCGTGTGGCATCCGGCGGTGTTGGGCAGGATATGGACGCCAAGGCTCTGGATCATCTGCCAAAAGCTTTGCCCCGTGCCGCCAGCCCCTTCGCGGCGCAGTGATACAGTGGCCACGCCCGCGCCGCTGTCGCGAAAGGCCTGTTCCAAAATCGCCGGGCTCGGGTACTGGGCGGTGCCAAGCATCAGGGGGTTGGGCAAAGTGGTGCCGTAAAACTGTTTCATGTTCAGCCCCCCTGCATCGGCGCGACGATTTCCACGCGGTCGCCGTCGGCAAGCATTTGCGTGTCGCGCAGTGTGGCGGGCACAAAAGCCTCATTCACGGCAGTGGCGACGCGACCGGAAAATCCGGCTTCGATCAGCAATTCCGTTAGGGTGGTGGCCTCGACCTCGCGGGCCTCGCCGTTAAGCACGATCTTCATCGACCATCTCCGAATGTGTGTTGTGAAGTGCCAGATCAGCCACTCCGCGTGCCAAAGCAGGGGCAAGCAGATAGCCGTGGCGATACAACCCGTTGGCATAGATTGTGTGGCCCAGCCTGCGGATGCGGGGCAGGTTGTCTGGGAAGGCCGGGCGCAGATCCACACCGATTTCCAGCACCTCGGCTTCGCCAAAGGCCGGGTTCAGGGCATAGGCCGCACTGAGCAGTTCCAGCATCGAACGCGCGGTGATGCGGCTGCTGTCTTCGCTCTCGATCATCGTCGCGCCCAGCATGTAGATGCCGTCACCGCGCGGCACGATATATAGCGGCATGCGAGGATGAAGCAGGCGCACAGGGCGGGTCAGGGTCACATCGGGGCACCGGATGACCAGCATCTCGCCTTTGACGCCGCGCAGGTCTTGCAGTGTTTCGCGCGCATGCAGGCCCCGGCAATCGATGGCATGTGTCAGCTGTGGCGGGGCAAGCGTTTTGTGGAACCGCACGCCGTTGTCTTTTAACCCCTTGTGCAGATCCATCAGCGCTTTGCGTGGGTCTAGATGCGCCTCTTGTTCAAAGAACAACCCTTTGGAAAATCCGTGCAACTCGGGTTCTAGATCGGCTATCTCGGTCGACACCTCGCGAAACCCCTCGGTGCGACGGGAAAACCGGCGCAGGTCTGGCAGATCGCGGCGATTGGCAACAACAAGTGTGCCGCGATGTGTGACCTCGGTGTGTTGGACCCACCACGAAATGGCCTCTTGCCCCAGCCGCAGCACAGGTTCTTCGGCATTTTCATACTCGCACCATGGCGCAAGCATGCCACCGGCCCACCAGGAACACCCATGTGGACCGGGTGGCCCAGACGGGTCAAAGATCTGTACCTTTGCCCCACGCGCCAACAGTTCCGTGGCAACCGCAAGTCCGGCCACGCCCGCGCCTATGACGGAGTAAACCGTCATGCAGGCCACACACGGTGGAAATGGTGGACGGGGCCGTGCCCGTGACCAATCTTGAGATCATCCGCAACGGCAATGGCGCCTTGCAGATACTCATGGGCCTCTCGCACGGCCTCTGGCAGCGCCAGCCCCTTGGCCAGCCCCGCAGCAACTGAGGACGAGAGAGTACAGCCGGTGCCATGGGTGTTTTTGGTGTTGCGCCGGGGGGCAGAGTATTCGCCCAGAATACCCCCCCCTGCGATCAGCAGATCATGGCAGATCTCACCTTCGGCATGTCCGCCTTTCATCAAGACCGCCGACGCGCCCAGATCACAGAGCGCCTTGCCCTGCGCGATCATTTCGTCGCGATGGGACGCGACAGGCGCCTCCAGCAAACAGGCTGCTTCGGGTAGATTGGGGGTGAGCAGTGTTGCGCGCGACAGCAAGACATCGCGCAGCGTTGCGATGGCTTCTTCCGCCAACAACGCATCACCGGATTTGGCGATCATCACTGGGTCTAGCACCACCGGGCCTTTGTAGGAGGTCAACCCATCTGCGACGCAGGTGATAATCTCGGGCGTGGCCAGCATACCGATTTTGATGGCCCCAACATCCAGATCGCTGAGGACAGCGTCGATCTGGGCTGTGACCACATCCAGAGGCACGCCATGAACGGCTGTCACGGCTTGAGTGTTCTGTGCGGTGATGGCGGTGATCACGCTGGCGCCGTAAACGCCAAGGGCCGACATCGCCTTCAGATCCGCCTGAATGCCCGCGCCACCGCCGCTGTCAGATCCTGCAATTGTCAGTGCGATTTTGGCCACGCAGATGCTCCTCATAAAACGAATGGGCATCTGACATAGAATCCGGGCCGCGTTGCGCGACTTTACCGTTCCCTACGCCGGTATTGCCCGGATCAGGTTCGATGGGTTAACGCGGGTCGCGTCTCTCAGCCTCCTACGAGGCACCCCAACGGTTGCAGGTTGGATAGCGATCATGCCAAAGGGTGTCAAACAGTCAGGTGAATTGGACCGGTCGTCGCCCTTGGTCTGGATATAAACGGGGCAATCCGCGCCGAGCCCGTTGACTTTGCGTTAGCATTCCCTCAGGTGACCCTGACAAGATTGGCGCCCCTGTTGCATCGCGAAAATGCGATACCATCTGACCAACGTGAGGCCTTCGCGCGACAGCTGTGCGGCCTTGGCCAAATCCGTTCTGGACTTGCAGGTGCAAACCCGCCAGAGAAACAGAGACTAGAAATTGAAACCTGCGCCACGCAGCCAGGCCAGGTGTCACAGGCAGAAGACGATGATGAAACACTCCATTCCCCTGACCACACTTCACGAGAACAGCCTTTACGGTGAGGGCGATGTCTTCGTCCTTTTTGGTGAGCTCTTCGGACGCGGATATGTCACCGGTCTTTTGGACGCGGCGAAAGCGGCAGGTATGACCATCGTGGGTGTCACTGTTGGCCGCCGCGATGACACCGGCGCGTTGCGAGCTCTGACAGATGACGAACTGGCGCAGGCAGAAGACAATCTTGGTGGGCGTATCATCAATGTTCCGCTGATGGCTGGTTTCGATATGGATGCGCCAGAGGGCGGCGAGACCCCGACCGCGATGCTTAGCGGCATGACGTTGGACAATTGGCAGGACTACAAACTCGACTGGGACAAAGTTGATCGCTGCCGCGAAATCGGCACCGCACGTATCACCCAGTCCATCACCGAGGCGATGGCACAGCTTGAGGGCATGATCCCGGCTGGCCGCAACGTGATGTTTGCCCACACCATGGCAGGCGGCATTCCCAAGGCCAAAGCCTTCCTCGCCATTGCCAACCGCATCTACAAAGGCCGCGGCGCCCGTCATATGCCGTCGCAGGCCCTGCTGGATAGCGATCTTGGCAAGCTGATATTGCAGAACTTTGATGACGTCACCGCCCATAGCTTTGGTCACCTGATCGAGCTGAGCACTGCCCTGCGTGAGCGCATCGAGGGTGAAGGTGGTCAGGTGCGGTACTCGGCCTATGGCTATCACGGCACCCGCGTATTGATTGATGGCGAGTACCGCTGGCAGACCTACACAAGCTACACACAGGGCATTGCCAAGATGAACCTTGAGGCGCATGCACAGGCGGCCTGGGACAAAGGCATCAAGGCAACCGTCTTCAACTGCCCGGAAATCCGCACTAATTCGTCGGATGTGTTCGCCGGTATCGAATTGTCGCTGCTGCCATTGCTCGAAGCGCTGCGCAAAGAAGGTGGTGGCGACTGGGTCGAAGGGATCTGGGATGAATGCCAGGGCCTGTTGAAAGACGGTGTCGAGCTTGAGGCTGTTGTGAAAACGGTGGGTGATTATCAGACCGATCCTGCCATGCAGCCCTTCTACAACTTTGAAGCTTGGCCCATGGCAAACACTGCGGCGCAGGCCGAGCAGACCATTGGCACGTCGCAAGACATTGTTGCTCTGCACACGGACCGCAAACAGCTGGTGAGCGATGTTCTAAGCCACCACGTGGTTGGTGCAACAGGTCAGCTTATTTTTGGCACCGTGTCCGATCCGGAAGGCCCGGTTCTGTGGCTGGATCACGACATGGTTGCCCGTCGCTTGATCGCGGACAACGCGTCGTAACCGGCAAGCTCTGAGTAATTAGAACAAGGGCGTCCGAAACGGGCGCCCTTTTTTGTTTTTGAGGTCGTGGGTCACCTAAGTTGGCTCAGGTGGTGGCAGGGAAGACAGAGGTTTCTTTGACCGTGCCATAGACAAAACTCGTGTCGATAGAGGCAATGCCGCCAATTGGGTGAATACGGTTGCGGATGAAATCCTCATAGGCCTTGAGGTCGGGCACCAGCACACGAAGCTGGTAATCCATCGCCCCCGTCATCACATGGCATTCCAGAACCTCTTCCATGCGCAGCACGCGATGCTCAAAGGTTTTCACATCCACTTCGTTGTGCCGTTCCAGTCGGATGCGAACAAAAACCGTGATGGCAAGTCCGTAGGCGGTGGGGTCAACATTGGCGCTATATCCGGTGATCACCCCTTGGGTTTCCAGCTGACGCAGGCGTCTTAGGCAGGGGGAGGGCGAGAGGTTCACCGCATCCGCCAGATCCTGATTTGTCATGCGTCCATTTTGCTGCAAGGCCCGGATGATTTGTCTGTCTTTGCCGTCCATTTCGCCCTCATATTGGCAGATTATGCCAATTTCTAACGTCAGCGTGGCAGTATTGGCAATCCTATGCGCGTGGCAGTGGGGCAAACTGACTTCAACGATGTAAGGAGCCTTCCATGAAAAACTCAACCGGATTTGCCACTCGCGCCATTCACCACGCCTATGATCCGATGGAAAATGAGGGGGCGTTGACGCCACCGTTGCATCTGACGTCTACCTTTTCATTTGAAACGGCCGAGGCCGGTGGCGAAATGTTTGCGGGCGAGCGCGCTGGGCACATCTACAGCCGGATCTCAAACCCCACCTGTGATTTGCTGGAGCAGCGAATTGCGACCCTTGAAGGTGCCGAAGCTGGCCTGGCGCTGTCGTCAGGTATGGGCGCGATCACCTCGGTTTTGTGGACCCTTCTGTCACCGGGTGACGAGGTGATTGTCGATAAAACTCTGTATGGGTGTACCTTTGCCTTCCTGCAGCACGGGTTGGCAAAATGGGGGGTGACCATCACCCACGTCGATATGACGTTGCCGGAAAATCTGCGTGAGGCTATCTCGGACAAAACGCGTGTGGTGTATTTTGAGACACCGGCAAACCCCAATATGCGCCTCGTGGATATTGCCGTAACGGTAGAAATTGCCAAATCCGTGGGTGCCAAAGTGGTGGTCGATAACACCTACGCCACGCCCTACCTGAGCCGCCCAATTGAACTGGGCGCGGATATCGTGGTGCATTCGGCGACCAAGTATCTTGGCGGTCACGGCGATGTGGTGGCCGGATTGGTGGCAGGGTCTGCGGAACAGGTGGCCGAGATCCGTCTGGTCGGTATGAAAGACATGACTGGGGCGGTCATGGCGCCTTTCAATGCGATGTTGATCCTGCGTGGATTGAAAACACTTGCGCTGCGCATGGACCGCCACTGTGCCTCGGCCAAGGTTGTGGCGACCTATCTGGAAAATCATCCCGCAGTGCGGGCGGTGCATTTTCCGGGGTTGGAGAGCTTTGCTCAGCACGCGCTTGCAGAACGGCAGATGGATCAGCCCGGCGCGATGATCGCCTTTGAAATCGAAGGCGGCATGTCAGCGGGCATCGGCTTTATGAACCGGTTGGACATGATCCAGCGTGCGGTGTCGCTGGGAGATGCGGAAACCTTGATCCAGCACCCAGCGTCGATGACCCATTCGACCTATACACCGGAAGAGCGCGCAGCCCATCATATCAGCGATGGTCTGATCCGTCTGTCGGTGGGGCTCGAAGAGGTCGAAGATATTCTGGCTGATCTGGATGCGGCCCTGCCAACCCACGCCCAAAACGCGGCATAATCAGGAGGTTGCTATGTCCCTGCCCACCCAACATCTGAAAACCGTGGAACAACGGCTGCTGTGGCTGTCACATTGGATGATCCATCATGCCAACCACGTGCGGCCCAAAACGGATGGGATCAAGGTGGGCGGGCATCAGGCCTCATCGGCGTCGATGGTGTCGATCATGACAGCGCTCTATTTTTCGGCACTGAAACCCGAAGATCGTGTTGCGGTGAAGCCGCATGCCTCGCCGATTTTCCACGCGATCCAATATTTGATGGGCAACCAGACGCGTGAGAAGATGGAGAACTTTCGCGGCTTTGGCGGGGTGCAAAGCTATCCAAGTCGGACCAAAGACATCGATGATGTCGACTTTTCAACCGGATCGGTTGGTCTGGGCGTGGCCATCACCTCGTTTGCGTCGATCATCCAGGATTATATCCAAGCGAAAACTTGGGGCGCAGGTGCGCCGGTGGGTCGGATGGTGGCGCTTGTAGGGGATGCCGAACTGGACGAAGGCAATATCTACGAAGCCCTGCAGGAGGGCTGGAAAAACGACCTGCGCAACACCTGGTGGATCATTGACTACAATCGCCAGTCTCTGGATGGCATCGTGCGCGAAGGTCTGTTTGCCCGACTTGAAAAGATCTTTGATGCCTTTGGGTGGGATGTGGTGCGGGTCAAACATGGCGTGCTTCAACGCGCAGCCTTTCAGGAACCCGGCGGCGACCGACTGCGGGACTGGATCGATGGGTGTCCCAATCAGGAATATTCGGCGCTGACCTTTATGGGCGGCGCGGTCTGGCGCAAACGGCTGATGGATGATCTGGGTGATCAGGGGGATGTGACGGCCCTGATCGAGCGGCGCAGCGACGCGGAACTGGCGGCCCTGATGGAAAACCTCGGCGGCAACTGCGTTGAGACCATGGCCGAGACCTTTGACGCAATCTCGCATGACCGCCCAACCTGTTTTCTGGCCTATACGATCAAAGGCTGGGGGACGCCCATCGCGGGACATAAAGACAATCATGGGGGCCTGATGAATGTCACACAATTCAATCAGTGGCAGACCCACATGGGTGTCGAGGCCGGGCTGGAATGGGAGCCGATGGCCGGGGTGAATGACCCTCAGGCGCTGCGGGGTTTCCTGTCTCAGGTCGCATTCTTTGCGCAGGGCCCGCGCCGATTTACCGATGAAAAACTGGCGGTGCCACCCGTAGAGATCGATACTTCGCGCGAAGTGTCGACGCAGATGGCTTTTGGCAAGGTTCTGGATGAACTGTCCAAGGGGGACAGCGCGCTGGCGGATCGGATCGTGACAACCTCACCGGATGTGACCGGAACCACCAATCTGGGACCATGGGTCAATCGGCGCAAATTGTTTGCACGCACCGCGCAGGCGGACGCTTTCATCGAACACCGCATTCCCTCAACCGCGAAGTGGGAGTTTACCCCAAATGGGCAGCACATCGAACTTGGCATTGCTGAGATGAATTTGATGCTCCTGCTTGGGGCGGCCGGATTGTCACATGCGCTGTTTGGCAAACGTCTGATCCCGATCGGTACTGTCTATGATCCCTTTGTCGCGCGGGGTTTGGATGCCCTGAACTATGCCTGTTATCAGGATGCGCGCTTTATGTTGGTCGGCACCCCTTCGGGTGTGACGTTGGCCCCGGAAGGGGGGGCGCACCAATCCATCGGAACGCCTTTGATCGGGATGAGCCAGGACGGGCTGGCGGCGTTTGAACCTGCGTTTGCCGATGAACTGGCGGTGATCATGGAATGGGCTTTTGATTATCTTCAGCGAGACGGCGAAGGCGACCCGGATGAACGCACTTGGCTGCGTGATGAAACAGGCGGCTCCGTGTACCTCAGGCTCACCACAAATCCGATCGAGCAACCGGGCAAGCGGGTCGATCAGGGTTTCCGGCAGGGTGCAATTGACGGGGGCTATTGGCTGCGCAAGCCAGGGCCAAATTGTGATGTTGTGATCGCCTATCAGGGCGCTGTTGCGCCTGAGGCAATCAAAGCTGCTGGGATCATTGGCGAAACCCGTCGTGATGTCGGTGTGCTGGCGGTAACTTCAGCGGACAGGCTAAATGCGGGGTGGACGGCAGCGCAGCGGGCGCGGTCACGTGGGGTACACGGCGCGCAGGCCCACGTCGAAACCTTGCTGAGGGATCTCCCCGCGCATTGTAAGGTGATCACCGTAATTGATGGTCATCCCGCGACGCTGTCATGGCTCGGCGGTGTGATGGGGCATCAGACGATCCCGCTTGGCGTCGAACATTTTGGTCAGACCGGAACCATTGGCGATCTCTATCGCCATCACGGGCTGAATGCGGCCGCCATTGTGGACAAGGTGAATGGCCTGACTATTGGGCGTCAGGCCGGGCATCGTATGATGGTCTAGTTTCTATTTCCCGCGAGGGACGGCAGAGCTCCAGTCTGCGACAGTGCCAACGCCGATGCGTTTGAGAAGATCAATCAGCTGTCCGACATTATTGTCGGACAGATCTGTCAGATAGGGCCGGGTGGCCGAGTGGATCACATCTGGTGCGCGGCGGCAGGCCTCATATCCCAGCTCTGTGGCTTTGACACTGTGCCCGCGCCCGTCGCTGCTATTGGGCTGACGGGTGACAAACCCATCTTTCTCTAACCGAGAGATGATGCGAGACGCGGTTGTGCGCTCCAGACCCACAAACTTGGCGATCTGACTGGGGGACTCAATGCCCTCAAACCGGATGCAGGCCAGCACGGTCCACGACAGGCGCGTCAAACCCAGATCGACCAATGCGCCATCCACAGCCGTCTGCATGATCAAGGCCGCGCGGCTGAGACAGTACCCAAGATTGTCCTGAGCCCTATAGGTTGTGAGGTCTTGCGTTTCAGACACTTTGGTCTCCCGGAGCGTGCAGCGTGAACGCAAACTCTCTCACTCCAGTACAAAAACTGCAAGAATCTGCTTGAAAAGAATGGTGGGCTGTGGAGTAGTGAGGAAATATACGTGCAAAATGCACATAAATGACCGGGCATACCGGAAGCACCTTGGGAGGGGTCTATGAAATTTTTGGCGATGAGCGCGCTTGTGGGCGCGACACTATTGGGGGCTGCGGCTCAGGCAGGTGAATTGAAGCTGGCGCATTTCATGCCGCCCACCCACCCGATGGACAAACATGTGATGGGTCCGATGGCCGAGGCGTATAACGCCGCAACCGGTGGATCGTCCGAGATCAAAATCTATCCCGCCGGCGAATTGGGCCCCGGCCCCAAGGCACAATACAAACGCGTCGCAACCGGTGTGGCTGAGCTTGGCTTTGTCCTGCCAGATTTCACACCAGACCTGTTTCCCGTTCTGACCAGCTATGAAATGCCGGGTCGTTTTGCAGATGGGATCGATGCGACCAAAGCCATGTGGCAAGGCACCGAGGCCATCGAGGCCGAAGTCGACCGCGCGGTGCCGCTGGCCTATTGGGCAAACAATGCCACCATTCTGATCACCCGCGATAAACCCGTACGCAGCCCGGAAGAGCTCGCAGGTTTGAAAATCCGCGTGGCCGGGGACAACATGGCTCAGGTCATCACCGCATGGGGCGGCGTACCGGTGAACATGTCACCTACTGAGGCCTATCAGGCGCTGAGCACCGGTGTTGTCGACGGCATCTATATCGGCCCCTCCGCATTTTCCTCGTACAAGCTCTATGAAGTGGCCAAATACGCAACGGTCAATATTCCGGGTTCGGTCTATAGCTTCCTGATCGCGATGAACAAAGACAGCTATGGTGCGCTCAGCGATGCCGAGCGTGAGGCGCTGCATGCGGTGTCCGGTGAGAAGCTGAGCCTGCAGGCCGCCGAAGCCTTTGCCGCCGTTGGTCAAAAAGCGCTGGATACTGCCGCAGAGAATGGCGTGGAAATGGTCACGCTCACCGATGCCGAAATCGGTGTCTTTTCAGATCTCTCGCCGTTTAAGTGATCTGACAGAACAAGCCAAAGTGGCGCGCCGTCTGAATGGCGCGCCCGGTAGCTAGGATAACCTCATGACATCTCGAATGATTGGCGGCGCTTTGCTGGCGCTGGGCGGAGCCTGTTTGCTTGGCCTAATGGCGATCTCCGTCTCCGACGCTTTGATGCGTGCGCTGGATGCGCCTTTTATTGGTGCCAAGGAAATCAGCGAAGCCTGTCTCGCGGGATGCGTCGCGCTTGCCCTTCCGATCAGCGTGTATCGCGGCAAGGCCGTGACCATTGATGGTATCCTGAGCATCGTACCGGCTTCGGTCGGCAAAATTATCGCCGTGTCAGGTGAGGTCTTGGGCGCCGTTCTTTGTGCGCTTCTGGCCTATCACCTCATCGGTGCAGGCCGGGATGCCGCAGATTTTGCTGAAACCTCGGCACTTTTGAAAATTCCCTATGCCCATATGTACTGGATCCTGTCGGCGGGCATTGGACTAACCGCCCCGGCGTTTCTGGCGAGGGCCTGGATGTCTTGGCAGGCAGGAGGTCGGACATGAGTCCCGAAATGATTGGTGTCCTGGGCTTTGTGGTTTTGCTGAGCCTTATCTTTCTGCGCGTGCCCGTTGGGATTGCCATGCTGGGCGTGGGCCTTGCGGGGTCGGCTGTGCTCAACTCCCCTAACGCGGCCCTGAACATCATGACCGGTCAGGTCTTTTCGATCAGCACGCTGTATTCGCTCTCGGTGCTGCCGCTGTTTATCCTGATGGGCAATATCGCGTCGCAGGCAGGGTTGAGCCGCGATCTCTATAATGCGGCTTATGCTTTGGTGGGCCATCTCAAAGGCGGTTTGGCCAGCGCTACGATTGTGGGCTGTGCCGGGTTTGCGGCTTTGTCGGGTTCGTCTATTGCCTCGGCCGTGACCATGGGGCAGGTGGCCTATCCGGAAATGAAACGCCGCGCCTATGGCGATCGGCTGTCCACCGGTGCCATTGCCGCCGGAGGAACGCTTGGCATTCTGCTTCCCCCATCCACCGGATTTGTCCTTTATGCCATTTTGACCGAAGAAAGCATCGGGCGCCTGTTTATGGCGGGTGTTCTTCCAGGACTGTTGCTCACGACGCTTTTTGTTGGGGCGGTCACCTTGGTTGTGCATTTCAACCCCGCCGCTGGGGGGCAACGTCTGCAAGACGAAGGCGGTCACCGTCGTGTGGCGTTGATGGGCGCACTTCCGGTTCTAAGCATTATTGTCATCACCATTGGCGGGATTTACCTCGGGATCTTCACCCCGGTTGAGGCCGCTGGTGTTGGTGCCTTTCTGGCTTTTGTAATGGCGATCATGCGCCGCAGGTTAACAATCAAGGGCTTTGTCGACGCGGTTCGGGGCACAATGGAAACCACGGGCCTGTGTTTTTTGATCCTCATCGGGGCCATGGTGTTTTCACCCTTTGTGGCTCTGTCCGGACTGCCGACCGCGCTGTCTGGGGTGATCCTGGGCTACAGTTCCTCGCCCTATGTGGTGCTGGCCCTGATCCTCGTGCTGTATCTTTTTCTTGGCATGATCATTGAAGGTCTGTCGCTGATGGTGATCACATTGCCCATTGTCTACCCGGTGATCATTGGTCTCGGATTTGACCCGATCTGGTTTGGCGTGATCATGGTCTTGGTGCTGGAAATGGGATTGATCAGCCCACCTGTCGGCGTGAACTGTTTTGTTGTCAAAAGCGTCGCCCCGGATGTGCCGCTTTCTGATATCTTTCGTGGGATCATGCCGTTCTGGCTGGCCATGATCTTCTGCATCATCTTGCTGGTGGCGGTGCCGGGCATTGCCCTGATGCTGCCCAACGCCATGTTCTGACCCTGTACGACCGACGGACCCAAAGCTTATGACCCGCTTTTTCTCAAGCAAATCCCGCCCCGTACATTTGGGGCCGTATCCGACCGAGCTTTTGGCGCGGGGGGCGATGCCGGATCTGTCCAAGGTGCCATCTGCGCAGGCCCTTCAGTTTGAAAACCCAAAGGCACCGCTGTCGATTGTCAACGCGATGCGGGATCATCAGGCGATGTTGGACGCGATCCGGGCCGGGATGGTGAACGGCGTTGTAGCCGAAGCCCCGACAAACCCGTTGGAACGGGCGCAACATCTTAAATCCTTTGGCTATTTCTCCGATGCGGCCATGGTGGGCACCTGTCTTTTGCCAACCGAAGCGCTGTTGGAGGCACCGATCCAGAACCCCGACATTGATCGTCTGGCACAGGATCTGCGCACCAAACAGACCAAAACCCTCGCGGCCGGGATCGACATGATCATGGCGGACCTCAAAGAGTCGATGGAGGCCGAGCTTCCGTCAATTGAGGCCCACACCCATGCCTTGGTGTTTCTCTATGAAAACCCGCGTGATGTTGAACCGGGTGAGCCGGGCACCACCTGGATTGAGGGGGCTTACGCCCACCGTGCGGCGCTGCTTGCTTCGGAAACGGCGGTGGTTCTTGCGAATTACCTGCGCCTTTTGGGGCATGACGCCCGTGCCCATACCGCTGCCTGCAGTGACGTAGATCTGAACAAACTGGCGGTGGCCTCCGGTCTGGCAACGGTGGAACAGGGCGTGCTGAGC
This sequence comes from Pelagimonas sp., assembly GCA_049116335.1. Taxonomy (GTDB): domain Bacteria; phylum Pseudomonadota; class Alphaproteobacteria; order Rhodobacterales; family Rhodobacteraceae; genus CANMIH01. The sequence goes on from JAGDYZ010000001.1 coordinate 28,278, forward strand.
AATCCCTATATCGGAACGCGATTTGGCCTGTCGGTGGTGACCACAACCTTTGACATTGCTCCGGATCTGCCGCTCAAACCCATGAGCCAGCAACCCAAATCTGCTTTTGGCGCAGCTTGGAAATTTGGCACCCAATCCATCAAAAATGCGCGCAATGCCGTGCCCTATGCGAAACGGCGTTTTGTCGATGGCGCGCAGCCCTTTGAACGGCTGAAACGGGTTGAGACACCAACCACCTATATTGATGAACCCAATGTGGCGCGCGTGCCAAAGCGCGCCGATATGTTTGCCCGGACCCAGTTTGGCGACATGGGCAAAAAGCTTCAGGATGCCGCGAAGGGCGGGCACTATGTGCGCAAAGCGGCCCCATCGATGGCGCAACGCCGGGCGCTGGGCGCCTTTGTGCTGCTACAAGACGGCGCTTCGTGGCCTGAGAAAATCAAACTTGATCCGCAGGACGCCGCAGACCTGATCAAAGCCACAAGTTACTTTCTTGGGGCCGACGCGGTGGGTGTGTCGCGCTGTCCCGAATGGACATGGTACAGCCATGATGCGCGCGGCGAAGTGATCGATCCGCCCCATGATCAGGCCATCAGCATGGTCATCGATCAGGGGTTTGAAACCATGGATGGCTCGTCCGGCGATGATTGGATTGCCGTGGCCCAGTCCATGCGTGCCTATCTGCGCTTCTCGCTGCTGGGCGGTGTGATTGCCAAACAGATCCGCAATCTGGGCTACAGCGCCAAGGCCCATACGGTGATGGACGGCGAGGTCTTGCAGCCACCTTTGTTGCTGCTCTCGGGGTTGGGCGAGGTGAGCCGCATCGGCGAAGTGATCCTCAATCCCTATCTCGGTCCGCGCCTGAAATCGGGGGCCGTCACCACCGACTTGCCAATGGCGCATGACAGGCCGATTGATTTTGGTCTCCAGACCTTCTGCGAAAGCTGCAACAAATGTGCGCGTGAATGCCCGTCAGGTGCCATCACAGCGGGTCCAAAGCTGATGTTCAATGGCTACGAGATCTGGAAATCCGACAGCCAGAAATGCACCACCTACCGTGTCACCACCCCGGGTGGTGCGATGTGTGGGCGCTGTATGAAGACCTGCCCATGGAACCTCGAAGGTGTGTTCAAAGAGGCCCCGTTCCGCTGGACCGCAATGAAGGCCCCCAAGCTGGCCCCGGTACTGGCGCGACTGGATGATGCGGTGGGCAATGGCGAGTTGAACCCGGTGAAAAAATGGTGGTGGGATCTTGAGATCGAAGAAGACGGTGGATATCGCCCCACCGCCAAACCGGTCAACAAACGGGGATTGCAAAAGGTTCTGGATCTGAAATTCGAGGATCAGACCCTGGCGGTGTATCCGGCGCCTCTGGCGCCACCGCCTTATCCCTATCCCTTCCCGATGGATCGCGAAGCCGGGATCAAAGCCTATCAGGCGATGATCCCCGCGCAGGATTACAAAGAACGTCTAAAACGCGGCGACACAAGCGCGATACACCGGTTCTCGTCGGAGGGTGACAGCCCGGTCATTCAGATGGAGATCACCAAAGCCACGGCAATCGCCGATGCGGTCACTCACTATGAACTGCGCGCTTTGGATGGGGCGGACCTTCCGGAATGGCAGGCGGGGGCGCATCTCGATCTGGTGGTCGCGCCTGAATTTCTGCGTCAGTATTCCATGTGCGGAGATCCTGCGGATCGATCAAAATACGAAATTGCTGTGCTGCGCGAGGACGAGGGGCGGGGCGGTTCAAAGCTGATGCATCGGATCTTTACCGAAGGCCGCAAAATTTTTGTCTCGCATCCCATCAATCACTTTGCGCTCGATCCCACGGCAGAGAAAACCTTGTTAATGGGCGGCGGCATTGGCATCACGCCAATGATTGCTATGGCGCACGAACTGTATGCGCAGGGACGTGATTTTGCGCTGCACTACTCCGGCCGCAGCCGCACCACGATGGGGTTCTTGCCGGAACTGGCAGCCATGCCCTGGGCGGATAAGGTCCAGCTGCATATCACCGACGACGGCAGCCGGGCCAATTTCGAGACGCTGTTTCAAGGCTATCAGCCGGGTTGGCATGTCTATACCTGCGGCGCAGATCGTTACATGACCTCGGTTCTTGAGGCCGCAACCGGCGCTGGTTTCCCGGAAGAGGCCCAGCATCTGGAATATTTCTCGGTCCCGGAACAGCCCGACTATGAGAATTTCGATTTCACTCTGAAGCTGGCCAAGTCTGGTGTGACGCTTCAGGTGCCTGCCGATCAAACGGCGGCGGATGTGTTGAACGACAACGGATTTGCCGTTGATGTGAAGTGCGCGGATGGTATTTGTGGCGTGTGCAAATGTGGTGTCGTCTCCGGTGAGGTCGAACACCGAGATTTTGTCCTGTCCAAGGCCCAACGCGAAAGCACCGTCATTCTGTGCCAGTCCCGCGCGGCGCAAAAAGACGGTGTTCTTGAGATCGATATGTAAGCGGCTCAGCCAAGCTTAAGGGGCCGTTGCTCGGCAATGGCCTCCATCGAAAAATAAGATGTCACAGAGTCCAACTCAACGGCGCTGATCAGCCGTTGATACACTTGGTCGTAGGAGGCCATGTCTTCGGTGATGACCTTGATCATATAGTCGTATTCGCCACCGATCCGGAAAAAGTCGATGACATCGGGCACATTGAGAACCGTGCGACGGAAGGTTTTGAGCCAGTCCGAGGAATGATGGCGCGTCTTGACCATCATAAACACTACAAGCCCCAGCCCCAGTTTTTCCCGGTTCAAACGAACGGTAGACCCTTCTATCACACCAGCCTCGCGCAGGTTCTGGAGCCGCCGCCAACAGGCGTTCTGCGAAAGATTGACCTTTTCGGCCAGCTCGCGCTGGGAGAGTGAGCTGTCTTTTTGCAGCTCTTCGATGATCATCTGGTCGCGTCTATCCATGTCACACTCTCCCTAATGGCGCATGCTTCTGACCAAAGTAACTAGCACGAAAAACCTCAGATACACGTCATAATGATCGAAGAATACACAAAGAGATGGGTCATATTGTGATCTTTGGGGGTATTCTTCGATCAATTGACACAAAGATGTAGAGCGGATGTCTGAAATTTGGGTCATCCCCTCAGGGCGCGCCGGGTACTTTGCCGTCAGGAGGTATTCACATGTCACTCACCGCGTTCCGCAACTCGCTCATGTCAGACACTGTCGTTTCCGCTTTGCGCGAAGGCACGATAGGTGACGGCATTTCCATTCCCGGTCTTTTTGGCGATGTGTCGCTGGTCTACGCGGACTATGTGGCCTCGGGTCGTGCCCTGTCGCAGGTCGAGGATTATATCCTGAAATCGGTTTTGCCTTTCTACGCCAATAGCCACACCGAGGCCTCCTATTGCGGGGCCTATATGACTCGACTTCGGGCCGAAGCACGTGCAGAAATCGCAAAGCTGACACAGGCGAAAGACTGTACCGTTATCTTCACAGGCTCTGGGGCAACCGCAGGGCTCAACAGGTTGATTTCCCTGTTCGGTGTGAATGAGGTCAAGAAGGCCGTTGTTTTTGTCGGCCCCTACGAGCATCACTCAAATATTCTGCCCTGGCGTGAATCCAAAGCCGAAGTTGTCGAGATCCCCGAAGCCGCGTCCGGTGGCCCCGATCTTGAGGCGCTCGACCGTGCCTTGCGTGACCATCACGATGCGGATGTCAAAATCGGCAGTTTTTCGGCGGCCTCAAACGTCACCGGTATTATCACCGCCCCCGATGATGTCACTCGGATGCTGAAAGCGCATGGCGCCCTGTCTGTCTGGGACTATGCAGGCGGCGGTCCCTATCTCTCGATTGATATGAAAACCGGCACGGATTGCGAAAAAGATGCGGTGGTTGTGTCGCCGCATAAATTCCCCGGTGGCCCGGGCGGCAGCGGCGTGTTGATTGTGCGTGAGGCTTCGGTTGTGCGCGATACCCCGTCTTGGCCCGGTGGCGGAACCGTCAGCTTTGTGTCCCCCTGGGCGCATGCCTATTCCAGCAACCTCGCAGCACGTGAAGAGGCAGGCACCCCCAATGTTGTGGGTGATATTCGGGCGGCTTTGGCCTTTATCGTCAAAGACGTGGTCACGCAGCGTTTCATTTCCGCGCGCGAGGCCGAGTTGAATGACAGGGCGATCGAGGCATGGTCGCGGAACGCCCAGCTTTCGTTGCTGGGGGTGGATCATCCCAATCGGCTGCCGATCTTTTCCTTCCGCGTGCGCCGCGCCGATGGAACTCCGTTCCATCATCAGCTGTTCACCCGCATGCTGAGCGATGTCTATGGCATTCAGACCCGTGGGGGCTGCGCCTGTGCTGGGCCCTATGCCCACCGCTTGCTTGAGATTGACAAACCTGCCTCAGAAACCTTGTTTGAAGATCTCAAAGCCGGCAAAGAGATGGAGAAACCCGGCTGGGTGCGCCTGAACTTCAGCTATTTGATGAGCGATGAGAAAGCCCAATATGTGATTGATTGCGTCAATGAACTGACCACACGGCTTGAGGAACTCGAGCCGCACTATCGCTCAGATCCCGCCACCGCGCGGTTCTCAATCAAATCTGATGAGCTTGTCAGCGTTTGATAACAGGCGGGCCTCACGCCCGTCAGATGGACGCCAATCGCAAAAGATCATTCCGGGACAGATCTGATTTTGCCCCGGAATGCACCACGGATCCCCGTTGCAGGACAATCACCTGATCCGCAAGATCATAGGCAAAGTCAAAATACTGTTCGACCAGTACAATCGCCATGTCTCCGCGCGCACGCAGCTGGCGGATCACCTCACCGATCTGTTGAATGATATTGGGCTGAATGCCTTCGGTAGGCTCGTCCAAGAGGAGGAGTTTGGGTTTGGTGATCAAAGCACGTGCAATCGCCAATTGCTGTTGTTGACCACCAGATAGATCCCCTCCACGCCGGTGAAAGAAGGTCTTGAGAATAGGGAACATGTCGAACACCCAGTCCGGGATGTGGTGTTCGGATTTAGGTAGACAGGCAAAGCCCGTTTCAAGGTTCTCACGCACGGTCAAAAGCGGAAAGATCTCGCGGCCCTGCGGAACAAACCCTATTCCCAGATTGGCAAGGTCATGGGACGGCAATACCCCAAGCGGGGCCCCATCCAAAGACACCGATCCCCCAGACCGAGCATGGGCGCCTGCAATGGCGCGCATCAGGCTGGTTTTGCCGACGCCATTTGTGCCCATGACACAGGTCACTTCTCCGGGCTTGGCCGTGAACGAGATCCCATTCAGGATCTGCGAATGCCCATAATGCAGGGTCAGGTCTTGTACATCCAACATGATCAGCGTCCCAAATATACGTCAATGACATCTTGGTTCGATGTCACGTGATCCAGATGGCCTTCGGCAAGAACTGCCCCCTCGTGCAACACGGTCACTTTGCAGTTCAACCGGCGTACAAACTCCATGTCATGTTCAATGACCACGACCGCACGGGTTTTGGCGGCCTCAACCAAAAGGTTGGTGGTGTGTTCACGCTCTGTCGGTGTCATTCCCGCTGCCGGTTCGTCTACCAAAAGCAACCGTGGTTCCTGGGCAAGAAGCATACCAATCTCCAGCCACTGCTTCTGACCGTGGCTGAGCTCACCTGACACGCGGTGCAGCTCGGTTTGCAACCCAACCTCTTCGGCCAGGGCGTCCACCCGTTCGAGATCTGCGGGACTGGGCCGATAGAACAGCACCGCAAACGCACCCCGCGGCTTGCGTAAGGCCATCAGCAGATTTTCCTGCACGGTTTGGTCTTCGAACACTGTGGGTTTCTGGAATTTCCGGCCAATGCCTGCGCGTGCGATTTTGGCTTCGGACATCCCGAGAAGCGAGACATTGGCCTCGCCCCAGATCACGCGGCCTGCGTCTGGTTTGGTTTTGCCCGTGACAATATCCATAAAGGTTGTTTTCCCGGCGCCATTGGGTCCGATGATGGCCCGCATTTCTGCATCCCCGATGGCGAAACTCAGGTTGTTGATGGCTTTGAACCCATCAAAACTGACCGAGACGCCTGAGACTTCCAACAGTCGGCTCATTCCCCGGCCTCCTTTTCCCGAAGAGATCCCATATCCGGACCAAGATCTGCACCGTGACGGTTGCGCGGAAGGCGTCCGCCAATCAGATCAAACACTCCACCGATCCCTTTGGGTGCAAACAAGGTGACGGCGACAAAGCTCAACCCCAATAGAACCAGCCACCAATCCACCCATTTAAGTGTGACAGGGCCAAGCGGAACATCGGGGGCCTGCCCGCCGGTGAACCATGAGGACATCAGGCTTACAAAGCTGGCCCCAATCACCGCACCATAAAGTCGCCCGCGCCCGCCAATCGCGACCCAGACCGCCAGATAGATCGATGCGATCGGGGCAATTTCGGCTGGGTTGATAATGCCCGCCTGGGGGTAATAGAGCGCCCCGGCAATGCCCGCGATCATTGCGGTCAGCGTGAAGATAAACAGTTTATAGGCCTCCACCGAGTATCCCAGAAACCGAACGCGGGCCTCATTGTCGCGAATACCGCGTAGCACCGAGCCAAATTTGCCGGACACACTCCAGGCCGCCAAGACATACCCCGCAGCCAAAGCAAACGCGGAGGCCCAGAAAAACCACAGTGACACGATTGATTGCGGCACCTCCTCTAGCCCCGGCAGGTTCTGTAGTCCTGACAAGCCATTGTTGCCACGCAAACCGCTGTCATTCTGAAACAGATACAGCGCCAGCGCCAAAGTCATCGCCTGGGTCAGGATCGACAGATAGACCCCGGTCACGCGACTACGAAAAGCCAGCCAGCCAAAGACAAGCGCCAAAGCCCCCGGTACAAGGACAACCAGCATAAGCTGTAGCGTCAAAGACCCGGAAAAGGCCCAGATCAAAGGAAACTCGCTTGATCCGACCACCCCAAAAATCTGATTGCCGATGGCGTCCGAGATTTCGGCAGAAGTTGGGGGCAGCGGTGCATCAGCCAGCGAGGCCTCAACAATCCCTCGGGTCCGCTCGTACATCAGCCACATGCCGATCATATATCCGCCGAGCCCGAAAAAGGCGAAATGCCCAAGCGAGAGGATGCCGGTATAGCCCCAGACCAGATCCATCGCCACTGCAACCAGCGCCAGACAAAGGGTCTTGCCAAGCGTTTTGACAAAGGATGTTGAGATCACCCCCGCCCCCGCGCCTTCGGCCAGAACTGTCACTACGACTGTGAACAAGCCAAGACAGGCGAGAAAGATCAGGATCGAGGGATTTTTTGCAAAGAAACCTTGGGTCATAGATCAATCCCCTGCCGCGCGACCTTTGAGGGCGATGATCCCCCGGGGCCGGAATTGAATGAATATGATGATGAAGATGATCATAAAGGTCTGCGCCGCCAGAGTGTTGGACGGGTTTAACCATTCGATCCCCTTTTGCAGGAACCCAATCATCGTCGCCCCCGCGAGCGTGCCCCAGATATTGCCCACGCCGCCAACAACAACCGTCATAAAGCTTTGCACGATATAATCGCTGCCCAGCTCCGAGGTGACCTTGGCAAACAGACCGATGGCAACACCGGCGATCCCGGCAATGCCCGAGCCAAGACCAAAGGTCAGCATGTTCACCCGGTCGGGATTGATCCCCATTGACGCGGCCATGCGGCGGTTCTGGGTCACAGCGCGGGTTTCAAGACCAAGCCGGGTGCGTTTCATCAGGAAAAGGAAGAACCCCAGAAAGCCAATCGCCAGAAGGAAGATCGCAATGCGGATATAGGAAATCGCAATCACGTCGTTGATGGCCCAGGCCCCATCCAGCCACCCTGGTGCCGTCAACGGACGGGCCTGAGTGCCAAAGATATTTTTGGCAAGCTGTTGTAAGGCTATGGAAATCCCGAAGGTTGCCAGAAGTGTCTCCAGCGGCCGGTTGTACAACCAGCGGATCACCAATCGCTCCATCGCCACCCCGGCCCCAAAGGTCACCGCAAAGGCCAGAGGAACCGCAATTAGGATCGATACAGTGTGATTGGGTACAATCTGTTGCACCACATATCCGGTGTAGGCACCCAGCATGATGAACTCGCCATGGGCCATATTGATGACCCCCATCACACCAAAGGTGATCGCAAGGCCAATAGCTGCGAGAAAATATATGGATGCAAGAGACAGCGCGTCCAGCGTTAGATCGACCGTCTGGCTTAATGCCACGCGGGCCTCAATATCGGCCAAAGCCTCCTGCGCGGCGGTTGTTACAGAGGCGTCAGGTTCGGCAAAGACATAGGCAAATTGATGGGCGTCCACTTTGGCGTGGACCTGTGTCAGGGCGATCGGGGCGGGCACCAAACCCTCGGCGGCCAGATGCAGATAGGCATGACGGCGCGTGTCGTCGGTGTTCAGCCGATGAAGGGGCACACCCGCAACAGCCCCGTCCTCAATATGTTGGGTCAAAGCAGCGCGGATCTCATCGCGCGCGACATTGGGCCGGGCCAATCCCTGATCGACCAGAAATTGATAGGCTGCTGGATAGGAGAACTCGGCACTTCCGGGACGCAGCCGCTCAGCGATGTTTCTGTCCTTGGGGATTGAACCTTCGAAGGCTTGAAGGCTCTGAGCAACCAGCGGATTGAGCGTGGCGCGGAGATCTACGCCGAGATCTCCGGACATGGCCGTGATGGCCGTCACCCGCGCGGCGGTGTCTGGATCATGGGCGATTGTCAAAAGCCGCTCGGCCCGTTGTTTGTCTGCTTTGATATCCGCATCGGTCTCAGATGCGATTGAGGCGCGCAGGGGGGCCAATAATACAGCGCTGGGCTTGCGCGTGATCGCAGTCAAAGCGTCACGGCGACGGTTGGGATCAGGGTCGGTCAGTTGAAATTGCACCAAAGCGGTGCCGATCATGGCACGAATGCCGCTGTTTGGTTTGATCTGTTTCAGATCCGCTTTGGGGTATGCGCCCACCGTTTCACCGGTGTCGAAATCCGTCAATTGATAGGTTTTGCTGTCGATGCGCGTCCCATGAAAGAACAACCCATCCGACTTGCGCAGCCACATAGATTTACCCTGCCACGTCTGAAGCACGGATTGCGCGTGGGGCAGGCCGCTGTCGGCCAGTGCGTCGATGGCAGGCGCAATGGTCTTGCGGGATGAGGCGACAATCAGGTCGCGGTTACTTTGTAGAACCGTTTGAACAGAGGTCGATTGTGCCGAGGCACCAAGCACCATTGTCCAGAGCATAAGCCCGGCCAAAAGAAGTGATTTCATGAGTTTAGCTATCCCCAGCAGCAAGTGGCCGGGGAGATCCCCGGCCATGCAGGCTTAGTAGTTCGACTTGATCTGAACGCAGCTGCCGGTCTCGGTGTTGTACATCCCACAGCCGAGGTCTTTCCAATCGGATTTCAGAACGGCAGAGGCGGGCAGGAAGTCGGTCCAGGCATCGCCGGCCACTTCTGTTGTTTGGCTGATGATGTCAAACTGGCCGTCATCCTGAATTTCACCAATCAGAACTGGCTTGGCCAGATGGTGGTTCGGCAACATTGTCGCGATCCCGCCTGTGAGGTTGGGGAATTCCTGACCGTACATAGCGTCACGCACGGCATCGACCTCGGTTGTGCCTGCGGCGGTGACGGCATTCACCCACATGTTAAAGCCAATGTAGTGGGCTTCCATTGGGTCGTTCGTCACGCGCTCTGCACCCATCTTGGCCTTCCAGGTGTCGATGAACTCAACATTGGCCTCGGTGTCGGCGGATTGGAAATAGTTCCAGGCCGCAAGGTGCCCCACAAGGTTGGATGTATCGAGACCTGATAGCTCCTCTTCACCAACGGAAAAGGCGACAACTGGAATATCGTCGGCCGAGATACCAGCCGCGGCAAGCTCTTTGTAGAACCCGATGTTCGCATCCCCATTGATGGTCGAGATCACACCGACCTTTTTGCCATCGGCCGCAAGTGCCACAACGTCGGCAACAATTTTGGACCAGTCGCTATGCCCAAACGGGGTGTAATTGACAAAGATATCCGCCTCGGCAATGCCTTTGCCGGCCAGATAGCTTTCAAGAATGTTGTTGGTGGTGCGTGGATAGACATAGTCGGTGCCCAGCAGCGCAAACTTTTCTACCCCAAGCTCGTCCAGGAAGTAATCCGTCGCCGGAATGGCCTGCTGGTTGGGGGCTGCACCGGTGTAAAACACGTTCTTCGAGCTTTCTTCGCCTTCATACTGCACCGGGTAGAACAAAAGGCCGTTCAGCTCTTCGATCACGGGTAGGACCGATTTGCGGCTGACCGAGGTCCAGTTGCCAAAGATCACATCGGCGTTGTGAACGCTTAGCAGTTCGCGGGCTTTTTCGGCAAACAGCGGCCAGTCTGAGGCCGGGTCAACAACCGCTGCTTCCAACTGGCATCCTAACACACCGCCCTTGGCGTTCTGCTGGTCAATCAGCATAAGCATGGTGTCTTTTAGCGTGGTTTCCGAGATGGCCATCGTGCCGGACAGCGAATGCAAAACGCCGACTTTGATGGGGCAATCCGCCGCGAAAGCAGAGGAGGTGAGCGCCGTCACAGCAACAGAAGCGGCCAAAGCAGTCTTGTGAAAGGTCATAAGTCTCTCCCGGCAGGGCTGCGGATGATGCTTGTTTGATGGCATCAAAGTCATTACGCAGGCCCCGCAACATGTTGGTTGCAATCGTGTGGTGGCCGGTCAGAGGCTCAATTCTATCGGTTGCCACACACCTCGTCGGGGTGTCCCCGGTCAGGCATGCTCACGATTGCTGCGCTGCAGCGCCTATTTCAAAGGCGGTGACCAAAGTTTTGCGGAAGATCAGCGGATTTGCCCGGATTCAGGGCGCAGTTGGCGCCATTGCCCGCTTTTTGCGCAGGTTTTTCTGGGAACTACTGTAAAGATGCGCGACGCCGCAGGCTGGGTTTGCGCAGAGATCAGGCGCAGGTGATCGCATTGTCAGCGCTTAGTGCCTGCCGGCGATCGACATCAGATGTCCGCGGTAAGCCGCACCTCGGGAGGCACCGGAACATCAAACCTCTAGCAGCACCTTGTTGTTTTGCCGAACCCGTTTGACCAGACTTTGCTGGCGGCGCACCTCAGGAACTGGGCGCGCAATCTCAGGCAGGAAGCCTTCGGCGAGCTCGGGAAAAATTTCATAGATCTCGTCTAGGGCATCGGATCCCAATGTGTCGCGTGCATTGTCCCCAAGATACAATGTCTCCGCAGGCGCGCCATTGGCAAAGACAACCTCGTGGCGATCACACAAGAAGTGCCAATAGGTGATGGTTTTGCGGGCCTTCAGTTCGCGCACCCCTTGCAGATGCAGGAGTTTTGCTGCCGCGACTAAGACCTGCGTTGACCCAAACATGCGTTTGGCCAGCCGTGATTTGACCAGCATGCGGTGCTGGCGTGAAACAATTAAATCTTCGCTTGGGGTGGTTGGATTCAGGGCTCCGGCCGTGATGCGGATAGGTGCCGTTTTCTTCGTAACCACAATCGGGTTGCCGCGGATCCAGCGCACCGGCTGGGCGCCATTGTCCAGCGTTGTGACCAGATCATTTGGTTTAAGATCTTCGACACAGACGTCGCCGTCGGGGGTGCGAATTTTTGTCCCTTCTGCAAAGCACATGACATAATCGCCATCCATTCGGGTGGAAGACATATTCATGTTGTTGCCCGAAAGCAGTGAATCGATCGAGACGCTTTGAAGGGGTTTCGATTCAAACGCAGCCTGATCCGAGTTGTCGCTCATCTCGGGGGCGAGGTAGGTGTTGCCGTCAGTATCTTGAAACACAACAGCGGTGATTTCAGCGGTTGTGCCATCAGTGAAGGTCAGAGTGGCATTATAGACGGCAAGGGAGTCAAAGGTTTGTGGCGCACCGTCATCGATCGAAAATTGATCATTCGAGACGTTGTTGTTTGAATCATAGGAGCTTCCGCTGCCGCCTAGATGGCCATTACCCGCGCTGGCAAACATCTGGATCTGATCCATCAGGGGGGACCCGTTTTCCCCAAAGGATTCACCGACCAGAATATTGGCATTTTCCGCAGTGGAATTGCCTTCGGTGGTGTCAATTCGTGCATGGTTGCCGAGAGAGAAAACCTTGAACGTGGTCGGCATGACAAATCCCTTTGCTTGGGGAACTACTACTTTTCGGGAGGATCATGCCCTTTCGTGTATGAATAATTCTCAAAAGGCACACAACTTCGGCGTGTCAGAATAAGAAAAAATCGCTTCAATTTTGCGGTGCTGGGCCTGCGTCTATCGCTGATTCCAGAAATAAGGCCCCCAATGCGCTGCGCCCTGCGCACTAAAGAGTGGCACAATTTTGCCGACGCGAGACTGTAAGGACCTTCCTCGCTCCGAAAACGTGGCTCTTCCCTTGTTCCGTGTCGCGGCCTTGGGTATTCCCGAATGAGCACCTGGGGAGGAGCCAATGCCGTCATTTCCAGTCACGTTTTCTATGAGGACCACACCCAAGTCTGTGGCCCTTCTCGCTGTTACGGATCTCTGAAATTATGCGATATTCTCTGTTTCCCGCTGTGCTGGCTTGCGCTGTTCTGGCTGGGTGCGCCGGGCCTGTTCCCGATGACACCAAATCTGGCGCCCCCAAGGCGCGCGGGTTTCTCGCTGGCCTGACGAAAACGCCCACAACTGCCCCGCTCAGGCGTGCCAAGTTGGCGGGGGGCGCGGTGGTGGTTGCCGGGCCTGAGGACTATTGTATTGACCCCAAGACCGTCAAAACCAACGCCAACCGCAGCTTTGCGGTGGTGGCATCCTGTGAGATTCTGTCTCAGGGCAAAGACGGGACCTATGTTGAACCGCTTGTCATGACCGTCACTGTGGGCCGACGCGGCTCGCAAGAAGATATGCCCACAGCCACAGATCTGGCCCGTGCTCTGGAAGCGGAACTTCTGGCAGGCGGCGAAGAAAATGGCCTGACGCTGGCACATCTGGATCGTGGTGGAGACGCGGGGCTGAAAGATGGAGCCGCCTCACATTGGCGGGGGATCTTCGCACAGGGCGACCGCATGATCGGGCTTGCGCTTTACGCTCCGAAAGGCAGCGATTATGCAGGGTCAGCGGGAAAATCCATGCTGGTTGAACAGTTCCGCCAGATCACACGACTTAGCCCAAAATAGAAGGCGGCTCTCTGTTCTCGCTGAAATGCCCGTATCTGAGAGAGTGAAGCGTTTATTCAATCAGTAGGATTTGCCATAGTAGAGTCTAAGGCGCATAAGATAATGCGCAAAAAGACTCACTTCGACTGAGCGAACACGTGGCAAAAGGGGCAGGGCATGTCAGGGGACAAGCAATCTTGGTTAGAACGGGGCGTCGAAGCCGCGTCGCTGACGCGCTGGGCCCAATTGGCGCGCCGTGCACCCAAAACGGATCTGACGGTTTTGCGCGAACAGCGAAACCGAGCGCGTAAACTAAAATCCAAGCTCGAAGATCTGATCCATGTGGCCGAGTCTCGGCTTGCATTGCCCTATATCGGCAATCAATCTTTCCCGCGCCCGGCGGATGCGGATTGGTCGTGGCGTCCGGAGCTATGGTGTGGCCCGATGCCGATCACCGGAATTTCTTCGGTCAAAAGCAATGCCACGCTGGGTGGGGAAGTCACCCTGTTTCATGACTGTGCGCATTCCGAGCTGACCCTGCGCCAGATTCGTAATACGCGCGAAGAAGACCTGGCGGCCTTTGGCCTTCGGTTGGATGTGTTTCGGTTTGGCGGGTCGTATCTGTCTCTCGCGGTGGATCTGCCGCAGGATGCGAGTTCCGGTCTCAAGCGCAACCATCTGATCCGGCTCGACACGATTGTTGAGATGGAAAACCCGCTAGAGATTTTTGCGCGGCTCAACATCAAACATGGCCCAAACACGGAACAGATCGTGCGGGAACTGCCGCTGAATGCCGAAGACATTCGTGTGGAATTTGACCTCGCCTATACAAAGCTGAACGAGAAACGCATCGAGAAAATGTGGCTTGATCTGATCTTTGAAGGGCCGCAAATGAACCAGGTGATCCTGAGGGATCTGACCTTTAGCCGCCGCAAACGCGCCGAACTGTAATTCAGGGGATCGGGATGAGCCTTTATACAATGACAAAAACCCGGTTTCTCGAAGGTGTCTGGGAAGGGCTTTTGGTGGCCGAAAACGCCAGCGCCCCACCGCCTGAGATTTCGGTCACGGTGCATGATAAACCGGTGCGCGGCGTTGTGCTCTCAGATGCGGGTGAACCGGGGCGCTGGGTGATCGAAGTTCCTGTTCCTCTCGAAGCGGTGGGGGAAGGTGTCAAAACCTTTTTGATCCTCGACAGTGTTGCGCATGAGGTGCTGGAAAAGTTCACACTGATTGCCGGCGATGTTCTGGGTGATGACATCCGTGCCGAAGTTGATCTGCTGCGCGCCGAGCTGGATATGCTCAAACGCGCCTTCCGCAGACATTGTGTTGAAACAACTTAAAGTTTTGCAGCGGGGATATTCCGCGCCGCCCCCAATTGACGTTTGCGGTACCATGGGCCAGTGTGCGGCTATCTCAAATCAGGATTAGTCCCATGGCTTCGCTGCGCGGCATTGCGCTGAAACTCGCCTCTGTTTTTCTATTCACCATTATGGCCTCGCTGATCAAAGCCACGGCCTCAGAAGTGCCCCCCGGAGAAGCCGTTTTCTTCCGTTCCTTTTTCGCGATGCCCATCATCATTGGATGGCTGGCCTGGCGCGGAGATCTGTCCACGGGGCTCAAAGCCAAACGTCCTATGGGTCACGTCTGGCGGGGTGTGATTGGCGTATCGGCCATGGGCACAGGCTTTGCCGCGCTTGGGCTTTTGCCTTTGCCTGAAGTGACCGCGCTGGGCTACGCCGCCCCCATGATGACCGTGATTTTTGCCGCGATCTTGTTGGGCGAGCGTCTCAGGGCGTTCCGGATCAGCGCAGTCGCACTCGGTCTGGTTGGCGTTGTTGTTGTGCTCTGGCCGCGCCTGACGGTCGGCACGATCAGCGATGTGGCGCTGCTGGGCGTCACGCTGATCCTGATCTCAGCGGTTCTGCGGGCTTTGGCCCAAATCCATATTCGTCGACTTGTGGCAACCGAAGAAACTTCGGCCATTGTGTTCTACTTTTCTCTGACCGCGACGATGCTCTCGTTTTTGACCCTTCCATTCGGATGGGCCTGGCCGACGACATCGGCGCTTATCATGCTGATCTGTTCAGGATTGATCGGCGGCGTTGCTCAGATTTTCCTGACCACGGCCTACAAACATTCCGAGGCCGCGTTGCTGGCGCCGTTTGACTACGCCTCGATCCTATTTTCAATCATCTTTGGCTATGTGTTCTTTGCAGAAATCCCCACCTCTCAGGTGCTTATGGGATCGGCCATTGTGGTCTCTGCCGGCGGATTGATCATCTGGCGCGAACGCCAGCTTGGTCTCAAACGGGGCAAAGCCCGCCCGGGCATGACGCCGGGCGGCAACTAAAGATCAAAGGTCTCAGCCGCGAGATAGGCTGGGGCTAAAAGCATCCGTCGGGCACGGCCCAACGGAAAGCGCCCCGGTGGTTTGCGCATCAGGTCTGGCAGCCCCGGATCACCCAACACCTGTCGGGCGATCATATGGCCAGTGAAACTGGACAGGGCGACACCATTGCCGTGATAACCAAGTCCGGCATAAAGCCCTGAGTGGCCGGGAATGGCCCCGGCAAACGGCACCAGACCGGGCATCATACAGACCAAACCATTCCAATCATGTGTGATATCGACATCCCGCCAGGCTGGAAACATCTTCGCAAAGTCACGCCGGATTTTGCGCTTGATCCGCGCCTGAGCACCAGAGGTCGCACGCAGCCCCCCGCGCATGCCAAACAAAAATCGCCCCTCGGGCAAAAGCCGGAAGTAATGCAGCAACTGGCGTGAATCATAGGCCATTTGATCGGTGAACCAGCCTGCGGCAGCCTTTTCCTTTTCCGTGAGCACACGGGTGACAATTACACTCGATTGCACCGGAAGATAGCGTGCGCGCAGCCACTCCGGCAGATCTTCGGAAGAGTACCCATTGGTGGTAATGATCACGGTATCCGCAATCAGTTTGCCCTTCGGTGTATGAAGAACATAATGGGGATCCATCTTCAGCACCGGGCTTTGGCCATAACAGGCGATCCCGGCCTGCTGGGCGAGATGCACCAACCCCGTGTGATATTTCAGAGGATTAAGCGCAAACCCCGCGCGGGTTGTCAGCGCGCCATGCCATGGCCCATCCATGCCCTCTGCCGCAAGATCCGCCTTTTGGGTCAGATGTGTTGCAACCCCATAAGACTGCGCCGTGTCTTCGGCCTCGTCCTGCATCGCACGCCAGGCACGCGCGGAATGCGCAACTTGGGTTTCTCCTTTGGAATGCGTGTCTGCATCGATCTGATGCATCTCAAGCAGGGCCTGAACATAAGCAATCGACGCCTTCTGGGTGTGCTGCCACTCCGAAAGACCGGTGTCACCAAAGCGCTTGCGCATAAGAGATTCGGGCAGTTTGGTTCCACCCAAACAACAAAACCCCCCATTGCGCCCGGAAGCCCCCCAACCGGGGGTTTGCGCCTCAATCACGGCAACGTCTACTCCGGCTTGGGCCAAGGTGAGCGCTGCGTTTAATCCCGTAAAGCCGCCGCCAATAATGGCGACATCCGCCTTTTGAACCCCTTGAAGCTCGGGCCAATGCTCGGGCGCGACAGTTGTGGCCCAATAGCTGGGCACATCGGCGTCATAAGCGCTGTCTTCGTAGATCCGCCTCACTGCTGCAAAGCCGCGCGCTCGTCCCGGGCCTGCGCCACAGCCGCCCGTTTGGAAATCAGCGAGGCCGTGATGACACCCACCGTCACGAGGGCAATCAGGATGGTGGAGAGGGCATTGATTTCCGGGCTGACCCCCAGCCGCACCGCCGAATACACCTTGATGGGCAGGGTTGTGGCACCGGGGCCAGTGGTAAAGCTGGCGATGACGAGATCGTCAAGCGAGAGCGTAAACGCCAAAAGCCAGCCGGAAATCACCGATGGGGCAATAATGGGCAAGGTGACAAGGCGAAACGCTTCGAACGGCGAACATCCCAGATCCAAAGCGGCTTCTTCCAGAGACTGGTCAAAGCTGACCAGTCTGGAGCTGACGACAACCGAAACATAACACATGGCAAAGGTGGTATGGGCCAGAACCACAGTTAAAATACCCCGGTCTAAACCGATGCCGATGAACAGCAGCAAGAGTGACAGGCCTGTGATCACTTCGGGCATCACCAGCGGGGCATAGATCATGCCCGAGAACAGAGTGCGGCCGCGAAACCGTCCGCCGCGCACCAGCACATAGGCGGCCATGGTGCCCAGAACGGTCGCCAGACAGGAGGAGAAAAACGCCACTTTCAAGGTGACCCAGGCGGCGTTGAGGAAATCCTTGTTCTGGAACAGCTCGCCATACCATTTGGTCGAGAACCCGGCCCAGACCGTCACCAGACGGGATTCATTGAAACTGTAGATCACCAAAATGACCATGGGCAGGTATAGGAAAGCAAAACCCAAAGTCAGAGATGTCGCATTGAACCAGGAAAATCGTCTCATGATGCGCCCTCCGGGAGAGACCGAATTTTAAACGAAAATTCGTGAACAGCGCGCGCGCACGGTGAGGAGCATGTAAAGGTCATTGTCCGGCGCTTGGGTGAGCCAAGGGGGTTTCGAATTTTCGCAGAAAATTCGGATCCGCGTGTCATTTGCCCGCCTCCTGTTGTTTTTGTTGGTTCATCTGGAACAGAACAATGGGCACAATCAGGATCAGAAGCAGGATCACAGCAACGGCGCTGGCAACAGGCCAATCGCGGTTTGAGAAAAACTCTTCGAACAACACCTTGCCGATCATCAAGGTCCCGGAGCCACCCAGCAGGGAGGGGATCACAAATTCCCCCAATACGGGAATGAACACGAGGAAACAGCCCGCAAGAATACCCGATCGGCTCAGCGGCACCGTGACCAGCCAAAAGGCCGAAAACCGCGAGCATCCCAGATCTTCGGCGGCTTCCAAAAGACTGTCGTCCAGCTTTTCCAAGGCGGCATACACAGGCAGAACAAGGAAGGGCAGATAGGTGTAAACAATGCCGATATAGACGGCGACATTGGTGTTCAGGATCATGAGTGGTTCGGCGATCAGGCCAAGACCCATCAGCAACTGGTTCAACAGACCTTCGGTGCTGAGAATACCCATCCACGCATAGACCCGGATCAGAAAACTTGTCCAGAACGGCAGGATCATCAGCATGAGCAGGGTCGGCCGCCACTCATTTGGCGCGCGCGCCATACCATAGGCGATCGGATAGCCAATCAGCAATGCAAACAGCGTTGAAACCAAGGCGATCTTGAGCGAACTGAGGTAGGCTTTCCAATACAGATCGTCTTCGGTCAGCCAGACAAAGTTTTCAAAATCCAATGCGCCGAAAAACGCTTTGATCCCGGCCCATCCCTCAGAAAACTCTAAAAGCGGCAGATAGGGAGGGCGCGCAATTGCGGCATCGGACAGGGCAATTTTGAAGACGATCACAAATGGGATCAAAAACAGCGCCAACAACCAGATATAGGGCACCGAAATCAGCGTAAAACGGCGCATCTTCAACCCTCCAGCACAATTGCGGCGGTGGCGGAGAAGCTAAGCCAGACCTCATCTTCCCAGGTGATCTGACGCCTCGAAATCCGACGGGTATTGGCGATCTGGGCCTTCACCATGGTCCCGTTGTCCAGCTCAACATGATAGGTCGAGATATTGCCGAGATAGCCGATATCGATGACCTTGCCCTTCAGCGCATTTGCGGCGGCCGGGTGCTCCTTTGAAATGCTCATCTTTTCCGGCCGCAGGGCAAGAACAACCTCCTTGTCCGCTAGAGCGGTGTCGCCATTGGCCGCCACCAGAGGCGCATGGCCTTCGCCCCAATGCAGCTCTAATCCACCCGAGGTGTCATCCCCCTCGACAAGGTCACGGGCTTTGGCCCGGCCTTTGATCAGGTTCACATCCCCAATGAAATCAGCCACATAAACGGAATTTGGCGCCTCATAGATATTCTGTGGTGTGGCCACCTGAATGATTTTGCCATGGTCCATGACAGCCACGCGGCTGGCCACGGTCATCGCCTCTTCCTGATCGTGGGTTACAATCACAAAAGTGGTGCCGGTGCTTTCCTGGATGTCCATTAGCTCAAACTGCGTTTCTTCACGCAGCTTTTTGTCGAGCGCACCCAGAGGTTCGTCCAGCAACAAAAGTTTCGGCGCCTTTGCCAGAGACCGGGCCAGAGCCACGCGCTGACGCTGACCACCGGAAATCTGATGCGGTTTGCGGCGCGCAAATGCCTCAAGCCGGGTCAGGCGCAGCATTTCGTCCACACGCGCCTGAATAAACTCTTTGTCTTTGCCCTCGCGTTTCAGACCAAAGGCGATATTTTCCCAGATCGATAGATGCGGAAACAAGGCATAGCTCTGGAACATCATATTCACCGAGCGTTTGTTGGGGGGGATGGACCCAATGTCCTGACCACCCAATAGGATTTTGCCCTCTGTCGGGGTTTCAAACCCGGCCAGCATGCGCATCATCGTTGTCTTGCCACAGCCCGATGGCCCCAAAAGGGCGAAAAACTCGCGCGCATAGATTTGTTGAGACAGGTTATCGATCGCGGTGAAATCGCCGAACCGTTTGGTGACATTCACAAATTCGATAAGCGGCTTTTCCTCGGGATCGTCCCAAGGGGCAAAGATGGTCTGGGCCATAAATCTATCCGGAAGCTGCGAGGGAAAGAAGGCCCGCGCCAGGTCGGCGCGGGCCGTAAGGCGATCAGACGCCCGATTTCACGCGGGTCCAAAGACGGGTCACAACCCGCTGAACCTTGGCCGGATAGGGGCCTTTGATGTAGGTGTTGTTCATCGCAGCTTCGGGGGGATAGATTGCCGGATCGTCGATCACATCCGCCTCAAGAAATTCCTGCGAAGCTTTGTTGCCATTGGCATAATACACATAGTTCGAAGCCGCGGCCATATTGTTGGCATCCAGCATAAAGTTCAGGAACTTATGCGCGCCCTCAGGGTTTGGTGCATCGGTCGGGATCGCCATCTGGTCGAACCACATCAAGGCGCCTTCTTTGGGCGGATTGTAGGCAATCTCAACACCGTTTTCCGCTTCTGCCGCGCGGTCACGCGCCTGAAGCACATCCCCGGACCAGCCAACAGCCACACAGATATCGCCGTTGGCGAGGGCATTGATGTATTCCGAGCTGTGGAATTTCAGCACATAGGGGCGAATGGCCTCAAGCACACCAGCCGCTTTTTCAAGATCGGCTTTGTCATGTGTGTTGGGGTCAAGACCCAGATAGGTGAGCGCCGCCGGGATCATCTCATCCGGGGCATCGAGGAAATGCACACCGCAGTCTGCGAGCTTTTCCATGTTCGCCGGATCAAAGACCAAGGCCAGCGAGTCAACCGGTGCATCGTCGCCCAGAACTTCTTTCACCTTGCCGGTGTTGGTCCCAAGCCCGGTGGTGCCCCACATGTAGTTGATCGAATAGGTGTTCTCGGGGTCAAATCGCGCCGTGCGATCCGAGATTACATTCCAGACGTTGCCATAGTTCGCCAAAGCATCTTTCTGCAGCGGCTGGAACACACCCGCTTGGATCTGGCGCTGCAGGAAGCTGCCCGTTGGCACAACCACGTCATAGCCCGACCCACCAGCAAGCATTTTGGTTTCCAGCAGCTCGTTGCTGTCAAAGACGTCGTAGATCAGTTTGAGGCCGGTTTCGGCTTCGAACTTGGCCAAAAGCTCTTCGTCGATATAGTCGGACCAGTTGTAAACGCGCACTTCATCCGCACTTGCCATGCCAGCAGCAAGCGCAAGGGTTGCGGTCCATGTCATGAGGTTCTTAAACATCTCGGGCTCCCGTTGAACGCGGGGTCTTTGATGCCCCGTCATGGAATTTTGATCATATTTCAGTTTCAAAAGCAACTTTCATGATGTTTCCACGCTCTGTTCTCTTGCGCAAGACGTGTTAGACATGGCGTACTGCCCCCAGAGGAGATGTGATGAATTCTGAGGCACCAGAACCGACCAAGGCGGGGCTTCCTGCGCATGAACAGGTGTATCGCGATCTGCGCGACGCAATTTTGTTTGGCGAATTGGAACCGGGAGAGCCCGTAACAATTCAAGGGCTTGTGGCCCGGCTCGAGGCGGGCATGACCCCGGTTCGCGAAGCCTTGCGACGCCTGACCGCTGAGGGCGCTTTGAATGCGATGGGCAATCGCCGGATTGTGGTCCCTGTCCTTGATGTCGACGCGGTTGATGAGCTCAGCGCGGCGCGTCAAGCGCTCGAACCTTTGCTGGCCCGACGGGCCGCGACACGGGTTACACCGGATGATGTGGCCGAGTTGACAAGCATTGATGACCGGCTGGATCACGCGATTGAACGGGGCGATGTCGGTACGTACTTGCAAGAGAATCACGCGTTTCACGCCAAGCTCAATCAGGTTGCCGAGGCGCCAATCCTGACTGCAATGGTGGATGGGCTTTGGCTGCGGTTTGGTCCGTCTCTTCGGATTGTCTGTGGTCAGATGGGGACGCGCAACCTGCCAGATCGCCACAAAGACATGTTGGTGGCTTTGGCCAAGGGTGATGCCGATGCTACGGCACGGGCGATGGCCGATGATGTCACTCAGGGCATGGATCTGGTCCGACAGGCGGTGCCGGACCAGAAATAGCGTGGTACGTTTTGCGCACAGAGGCGTACACTGTTTACAAAACGTACAATTTAGGCGGTGCCTGCGTGGAACCACCCGAGGCGTTTAAACAGCAGCCAATCCAGCGCCAGGGCAAGGATGAGAGACGCGCCCATCAGAGGCAAAAGCAGCATGAGGATCAGGACAAGACCCATCATGCCAAACCCAAGTGCGGCCTCAGGTGCGGCTGGAACCCCTAAAGATCCCGCTGGCTTGCGCTTCCACCAGGCCACAAATCCCGTGACGGACAACGCAAGCGCCAAGACTGCGGCGAGTGTGTTGAGCGCAAGATTGAGCGGTCCAAACAGCTCTCCCTGATGGAGAGAAATCCCTAGGCTGACTGTTTTCGCCACCACCGGATTGTCGGCAAAGTCTATGCGTTTCAAGATCTTGCCGCTGTATTGGTCAACCACAAGCTCGGTTTGATCATAGCGATCTTGGCTGGCAGACCGGACCCAGAAGGCTCCGTCGGCCTTCTTGGCGGGTTTCAACTCATACGGCGCTTTCAGCCTTTCCACGCGGGCAATGTCAAACACGTCACCCATCGCCAATGGCGCAGTTTGAGCCACAGTGGATTTTGGTTTGCGGCCCCCAAAGCGCAGGCTGTGAGATTTCTGTCCTGTCTGCTCTTGGACATAAGACAGCCCGCCACCCCAAACGTCAGTCCACGGCAATCCGGTGATCAGGATAGGCACCACCAAAACTGTGGCCAACATGCCGGTAAACAAATGGGTTTCCCGCCACCACGCGCGGCCTTTTCCTCTTGGAAGAGAAACCGCTTTGCCAAGTGTGCGTCGACCACGCGGCCACCACAGATAGACCCCAGTGATAAACATCACGATGGCCCAGTGCGCTGATAATTCAACGAATTTCGTGCCGAATTTCCCAAGAAGCAACTCGCCGTGGAATTTCTTGAGCAGACGCATTGCCGTTTCGTCTCGTGGCGCTACGGCCAGAACTTCGCCGGTGTAGGGGTCAACCCAGGCGTAGGAGCGTGTTTTTTCCGCATCGTTGAATTCGATCAACGTGCTGCGTGTTGGGGTGTCAGAAATGGACACAGACCGCAATCGGGTCAGCCCCACAGCGGCGTCAACCGAGGCAACCTGAGCCTCATAGCTGAGCCGGGTTTCCCCCTGCGCGACGTTAAGCCTGTCGGCATAGATCAATTCTTCGATCTGCGGTTTGTAGAGATAAATCCCGCCGGTCACGGCCAAAATGGCCATAAACGGAAGAACATATAGGGATGCGAGGAAATGCCATTTCCACACAAGTCGATAGAAGGCACCGCCCGTCATTGATGACGTGGCAGGTGCCGATACAGTTGCATCGGTCATTGTTAAGTCCTGTCAGTTGAAATTTGGTCGAAGAGTTTAGACCAAGACAGGAGGAGCGCGGGACAGACGCAGACCGTTCAATCGATCCTGATCTGCCGAAAGGTGTGGAAGAATAGCAGGTTGCGGCGCTTCTGGTGCATGCAGCGCAATCCAGGCTGGCAGCGTCTGGTTCGGGTGATCAATCAGATCCGCCAAGGTGCAGTGGGGCAGGGCGCCGGTGTCATCCGCCTCAATCGGTTTCCCATCCGGCCCGATGGTGAGGGTGATCAGATCTGTGCCTGTACAGATCACCATCGTCTGAACGCCCGGTATAAGCTCGGCCAGTACCGCAGACATACGTGGCAACAACATGCCCGTGGCGACGGCCACCACGAGGGTGAGCCGCAGGAATGTAGCCCAAAAAGCGGATATGCCGATAGAGGTCTTCAATCGTGTCTCCCGGATGCGTCTTTAGTCGGATCACGCCGCCGTGACTAGTGGATTTGTTGTCGCGCAGATTGACAGTTTGAAATTTGATCATATTCTTGGGGCAAACATGAGATGAGGCCGCCGATGACGAATCTGACCACAAATTCCCCGACCGAAGAGCTGCGCCGCCTGGATGCAGCACACCATATGCATCCGTTCACCTGTGGCAGTGAATTGACCGAAAAAGGCGCGCGGGTGATCACGCGCGCGGAGGGATGTTGGCTGACAGATAGTGAAGGCAACCGCATTCTCGATGCCATGGCGGGCCTGTGGTGCGTGAACATCGGCTATGGCCGCAAAGAGCTGGCAGAGGCCGCGGCGCGTCAGATGGAAGAACTGCCGTATTACAACACCTTCTTCCAAACGACCCATGTTCCAGGCCTGAACCTTGCGGCCAAACTGGCCGAAATGGCGCCGGGTGATTTGAACCACGTGTTCTTTGCCGGGTCAGGCTCAGAGGCCAATGACACCAACCTGCGCATGGTGCGGACCTATTGGGCGGCCAAAGGCCAACCGGATCGCAATGTCATCATTGGCCGCTGGAATGGGTATCACGGATCAACCCTTGGGGCGATGTCGCTTGGTGGGATGACCGGGATGCACGCGCAGGGTGGCGTTGTTCAGGGCATCGAGCACATCCCCCAGCCGAACTGGTGGGCCGAAGGGGGCGACATGTCCCCGGAAGAGTTCGGCCTGGCCCGTGCGCAGGAGCTGGAGAAAAAGATCCTTGAGATCGGTGCGGATAAAGTCGCAGCCTTTATCGCCGAGCCGGTGCAGGGCGCAGGCGGTGTGATTGTTGCCCCCGACATTTATTGGGCTGAGATCCAACGTATCGTCGATCAGTACGGTATCCTGTTGATTGCGGATGAGGTGATCTGTGGCTTTGGTCGCACGGGCAACTGGTTTGGCATTGAGACGCTGGGCATCCGTCCGCACATCATGACCATCGCAAAGGGTCTGTCGTCGGGCTATCAGCCGATCGGCGGCAGCATCGTCTGCGACGAGGTGGCCGAGGTGATCGGCAGCGTCGAGTTCAACCACGGCTATACCTATTCGGGGCATCCGGTTGCAGCGGCGGTCGCACTAGAAAACCTGCGCATCATGGAAGAAGAGGGTATCGTTGACACCGTCCGCGACGAGACTGCGCCGTATCTTAAAGACCGCTTTGAATCATTGGCAGATCATCCGCTGGTGGGAGAGGTCAAGATTGTGGGCATGATGGGTTCGCTGGCGCTGACACCAGATGCGGCAAACCGTGCCCCGTTCAAAGCAGATGCGGGGACTGCGGGCTTCATCTGTCGCGAGCGTTGCTTCGCCAACAATCTGATCATGCGCCACGTCGGCGACCGCATGGTGATCTCGCCGCCTCTGGTGATCTCTAAAGAGGAGATCGATACTCTGATTGAACGCGCACGCAAGAGCCTTGATGAAGCGCATGAAATCTTGAAGGACAAAGGTCTGATGGAGGCGGGAAGCCGCACCTGATCTTGAGCCGAGAAAAGAAATAAGGCCTCCCCTCCCCGGGTGGCCTTTCTTTTTAGGCGGTGGCTTTGACTGGGGGCTGTCTGAGTGCGCCTGTTCCACCGGCGTGCTGGACCCCAGCGGATCCGCTGGCAATGCCAGATGACAGGCAGTCAAGATCCGAGGCTGAGTTGAGCCAGGCATTGAGGAACCCAGCATTAAAGGCGTCTCCGGCACCCGTGGTATCGATCACGGGTACCTTGGGGGCATCTGCCTGAACTTTGCGACCCGCGCGGACCAGATGAGCACCCTGCGCACCGGTCTTGACCACCGTTGTCGCCTCTGGCAGCGGAACCCCGATAAAATCCAGCCGCGCAGCCTCATGTTCGTTGGGCAAAAATAGATCGACGGCAGAGATCAACGAGGCCAGATCTTCGTCCGCGTCGAAAAGGTCTTCATCCCAACCGCAATCGAGCGAGATGCTAACACCGCTCTTATGAGCAAGATCAATCAGCTCGGGGTGTTCCACCAGGGTGCGCAGCTCACCGATATGCAGATGGCGGATACCGTCAAAATCTTCCGCTTGGACCGGAGGCAAAGCGGGGCCAGATTTACGGCTGAGAAAAGCGCGATCACTGTCGGTGGTGATGGCCACGGTGATCTGCGGGTCAAACTCAGCCGCCGTTTGTGCGCATCGTCCGGTGTCGAGTTGATCAAACAAGGGGTCTTGCATCACAAAGTCCGCAAAGGGTGCGGAGGGGATCATGGCCATGAGCGCAGTGGGACGCCCCAGCGCCGAAAGGGTCGCGGCGGTGATAAAGGCACCACCCCCAACATCCATGCACAGACCTTTGGCGAAGGTTTCTGTACCCGCCGTAGGCAATCCGGGTGCTCCTGTAAAAATCAGATCGCAGTATAAACGTCCGACACAGAGCACCTTTTCAGGGCGTTCTGTCACGACACCACCTGACCGGTTTTGGCGTCAAACAGATGAAGATCATCTGTTGCGGCCCCAAGCTTGACCACCTCGCCCACCTCTGGCGGGCGACGCCCGCCCGCCTTGGCAACCACTTCTCCAGAAGGGGTGTCGACATAGATTAGTGTTTCCGGGCCCAGAGGTTCACGGACGGCCACCTTGCCTTCGATGATGGCATTATCGGCAACCGGATGCAGATCATCGGGCCGGACCCCCAGTAGAATATCGGTTCCAGCCGCAGCACCACGTTGAAGATCAAGCGTCTGGCCAGAGGGTAGTGCCACCCGGGTGCCATCATAGGTGCCCGCAATCATGTTCATCGAAGGCGCTCCGACGAATTGCGCCACAAAGGCATTGGCGGGATTGCGATAGACTTCGTCCGGAGTGCCAACCTGTTGAATACGACCATCTTTCATGATGACAATGCGATCTGCCATGGTCATGGCCTCAACCTGATCATGGGTCACAAAGATGATCGTGCTGCCAACGCGTTGGTGCAGTTTTTTGATTTCCAGCCGCATCTGCGTGCGCAGCTGTGCATCGAGGTTGGACAGAGGTTCATCAAAGAGAAAGACGGCTGGATCCCGAACCATGGCGCGCCCGATGGCGACCCGCTGGCGCTGCCCCCCAGACAGGGCATCTGGTTTGCGCTCCAGAAGATCTTCCATGCCAAGGATTCCGGCAACCTCTAGGATCCGCTGTTCCTTTTCAGCTTTGGACAGCTTTGAAGACCGCAACCCAAACGCGATGTTCTTTTTCACCGTCATATGCGGGTAGATGGCGTAGTTCTGAAAGACCATGGCGATGTCCCGGTCTTTAGGCTCAAGATTGTTCACCTCCCGGTCACCAATCACGATTGACCCGCCGGTCACCTCTTCTAGCCCGGCAATCATCCGCAATGTGGTTGATTTCCCGCAGCCAGAGGGTCCGACAAAAACAACAAATTCGCCATCTTCCACATCAAGATTGATGCTGTGCAGGACTTCGGTCGCGCCATAAGCTTTGACCAGATTTTTCAAACTAAGATTTGCCATGGGTCAGGCCTCCAACAGAGCCTTAAAGGCCGTATCAAGCGCATGTTGCGCGTTTTTGCGACGGATTGCGCGGCTTGTGCTTCGTGACATCAGATCAACAAGATCTGTGCGATAGGTGTCGAAAGCAGCGGATAGGGCTGCGGGGGCGGGGCCACCAAAGCGGTCGCGTCGCGAGACAAACCCCTCCATCGAAACGGCCTCTCGAAACACCTCTTCGGTGAGTGTCGGGGCATGTCCAGTTGCGGCCTCAAAGGCAGATACAAAGGCCACATATCCTTCGCCGAGATTTGCCTGTTCTCGAATGCAGGCGCGAGAGGTGTGAGCCGCGATTTCATGGGCTTGGCGGAACGTTAGCCCCTCGTCGCGCACCAATGTGTCGGCCAGCTCGGTGATTGTGACACAGGCGGCTTCAGCGTTGCGTTTCACATTGGCAGAGTTGACCGAGCAGGCCGGCAGGAAGGCAGTCATCAAACGCAGAACCCGATCTGCCGAGTTGAATGCCGCATACCCGGCCTGCTGAACTTCGCCTTCGCTGTCGTTCATATCCGTGAAGGGGGTGTTGTGCATGGTCGACATCATTGTGTCGCAATGTCCAACGGTGACCGACGAGAGATGGCGCAGATGTTCGATGGGAACCGGATTGCGTTTTTGGGGCATGATCGAACTGATCTGGACCAAGGCGTTTGGCACATAAAGCTGACCAACTTCGAAACTGGACCAAAACGCCATGTCCTGAACCGTGCGGCCGAGATGAAGAAACATCAGCTTGATCGCGGAATACAGCCCGGTGATATAATCCACAGAGGCGATACACCCATAGCTGTTTTGCACCGAGCCATCAAAACCCAGCAGATCGGCGGTGCGCGCGCGGTCAATCGGAAAGCCGGAGGTTGTGATAGCCGCCGCGCCAAGCGGGCAGCGATCCACCACATCTATGGCGTCACTCAGGCGTTTGGCATCGCGCAGAAGCACCTCGATCATGGCCGCTAGGTAGTGACCAAACGTGGTGGCCTGCGCGGGTTGACCATGCGTATAGGCGACAATCAGGGTCTCAGATTCTTGCTCCGCTTTGCTCAACAGCGCCTGGATGAGGGTCAAAACCTGCCCCATCATCGCCTGTGACCGCGCCAAAAGGCCCAGGCGAAAGACGGTGTGGTCGATGTCGTTGCGTGACCGGGCAGTATGCAGCGCGCCGCCGAGGTCCCCCAGATGTTTGCGCAATTCGGCTTCGATCCAGAAGAAATAGTCCTCAAATTCACCGGTGTAGGTGAGGTTTTCCAAATCAACCTCGCTATGAGCGGCCTGCACGGCTTGGGCGAGTTTCGCGCTCTCAGCGGAACCGATGATGCCAGTTTCCTTCAGCATCACCAGATGGGCCCGGTCGATCATCGCCATGTGATCGGCAAAGTGGGTTTTCACCCCGTCGAACAGAGGGCCAAGAACGGTGTCAGCATAGGTGCTGTCGGGGAAAATGCTTGTATCTGTCATCCTTTAAGGCCCGCCATAACAACACCGCGGATGATGAACCGCTGGAAGATGAGAAAAAAGATAAGGGTTGGAAGTGTTGAGATCGCAGCACCGGTCATGATCAATTCCCAAGCGACATCCGCCTCGTCACCAAAGCCGGAAAGCCCAACAGGAATGGTGTACATTTCGGTCGAATTGGTCACGATCAGCGGCCAGAGGAATGCGGTCCAATTGCCAAGGAACACGAAGATTGCCAGAGCGGCCAGCGCCGGTTTGACCAAAGGCATGGCCACGGTCCACCAGATCTGAAGTTCATTGAGCCCATCGATCCGTGCGGCCTCAATGAAATCGTCCGGAACGCTCTCAAAGAACTGCTTCATCAGGAAGGTGCCAAAGCCTGTCATAAGGCCGGGGAACATGATGCCCCAATAGCTGTCGAGCCAGCCAAATTGCTGAGACATGAGATACCACGGGATCACCAGCATTTCGGTCGGGATCATCAGGGTCGACAGGATGGCGATGAACACCAATGTGCGGCCTGGGAACTTGAACTTACACAGGGTGTAGCCCACCAGACTGTCAAACAGCAGGTTTGAGATGGTTGTGGCCGTCGCAATGATCGCTGAGTTGATGAACCACATGTAAAAGCGCCCATCTTCAAGAACATAGGTATAGTTCTCAATGGTAGGCTCTTCGGGGATTAGATTGACGTTGTAGACTTCGTGCGGCCATTTCAATGAGGTGGAGATCATGTAGATGATCGGCATCACCATCAATATGCCGCCAAAAAACAACACGAGCCAGCGCAGGATCTGTCCCATATTGCGCGGCTTGGATGTGCCGGACGCAGCATTCATCAGGCCCGCAGTTGTGGGTTTGAGGCTTTCAGTCGCGCTCATGTTACGTGCTCCTCAAAAGGCGCAGCTGGATCAGACTGACCACCAGCAAAATTAGGAACAACACGACGGTCTGGGCCGCAGCATAGCCCATGTCGAATGAATTGAAGGCGGTGTCGTAGATCATCAGAACCAGAGGCTTGGTCG
The DNA here is from genome assembly GCA_049116335.1 of Pelagimonas sp. GTDB lineage: Bacteria > Pseudomonadota > Alphaproteobacteria > Rhodobacterales > Rhodobacteraceae > CANMIH01. Next base: position 57,801 of record JAGDYZ010000001.1, read on the forward strand.
AGTTCAGCGGGCCACCGGGGTTGTTGGTGGTCATATTGAACACATGGTCAAAGATACGCAGGAACCCGATGGACGAGAACACAACGATAAAGACGATTGTCGAGCGCAGCAGAGGAATGGTGATCTGGGTCAGGATGGTGAACCAGCCCACGCCATCAATGCGTGCAGCTTCATAATATGAGGTCGGAATAGAGCGGAGGCCTGCCATAAAGATGATCACCTGAAAGCCAAGCCCGGCCCAGATCGCAGGGGCAAGCACCGAAGGAAGTGCGGTTTCCGTGGCACCAAGGAATTCGATCTGAGCGATGCCAAAGCCAGCGAGCACATTGTTGAACAAGCCGATTGGCACACCCTGATAGAACCAACGCCAAACCCATGCCATCGCAACTGCACTTGTCATGAATGGCAAAAAGTACAGCATGCGCAGAAAGCCATGGGCAAAGCGCACCTTGTCGAGGTGATAGGCAATCACAAACGAGATCAGCAAAGAAATTGGGGTTCCGAGCAACAGATAGGCAAAGGTGTTGCGGAACACGACCCAGAAGACATCGTCATGCCAAAGCTTGATGTAGTTTTCCCAACCGACCCAGGTCCGTGCCCCAAGCAGGTTCCAGTCCTGAAACGAGATCAAGATGGCGTTGCCAGTGGGGTAAAAGCGGATGACGGTATAGAATAGCACCGGCAGGGCAAGAAAAGCCCATGCCCATAAGATCTGCTTTTGGCGGATCGTCAGGTTGCGATAAAAGGACATTTTGGGGGATCTCAGATCAGAGGGTGACCCGGCACAAGAGGCGCCGGGTCAGAGGACTGTTACTTATAGTAATCGTCGAGGATTTTTTGCTCAGCAACAGCTGCTGCTTTGAGGCTGTCCATCAGCTCTGCGTCTTGCAGGAACACGCGTTCCACCATCTGCATCAACTCGGCGCGCTGGGCGCTTTCATTGGCAAACTTGGTGGTGTTTGCATAGGCAAGGCCGCGGATGAACGGGCCGAATACCGGATCATTGGCATTGGTGTCTGTCATGCCAACCGAGGGCTTCGCAGGCAGTTCGCCCACAACATCAAGCCAGACCTGCATCGCTTCGTCCGAAGTGATGTAATCCATGAACTTCAGCGCGGCTTCTTGCTTTTCGCCTTCTGCTTTGGTGGTAACGGCGTTCACCCAGTAAGAGCTATAGTTCGCGCGCACACCGTCGTTGTTCGCAGGAAGCTCGGCCACACCCCATTTCAACCCACGGATTTTGTTGAGCGATCCAATGCGGAACGACCCGTCGATATGCATACAGGCGCGGCTTGCTTTGAAGGCGGCCTGAGGCTCATCCATAAAGCCCGCTTTGGTGACTTTATGCTCGGTCTCTAGTCCGGTGTAGAAGGCCAGGGCCTTTTCACCCGCGTCGGTGGCATAGTTGACGGTTTTGTAGTCGTCGTTGTACGGGTCGCCGCCGAACTGACGGACCAGAACTTCGCGGAACCAGTGATGGTCCTGAGCGTTCATACCAGTTGTAAAGCCAACCTGTGTGAGGTTGCCCGCGCCGTCAACTTTGGTGCAGGCCTTGGCGGCCTCAACCATCTCGTCCAGCGTTTCAGGGGCTTTATCAATGCCAGCCTCTTTGAAAAGACGTTCGTTATAGAACAGAGCCAGCGAACGAACGGCGGTGGGCAGCGCATAATACTGTCCGTCACGCTTCATCGCCTGAACCATGGGGAAGAACTCAGAATCGACCTCTGCGGGGTCAAAAGACGCTGTTGGCAGCGGCTGGATAAGGTCGGCTTCGATATAGTCGTTCAGCCAGCCGTAGAACAGTTGCACCACGTCAGGGCCTTCTCCCGCCGGGATCGCGGCCGCAACTTTGGTGCGGTAATCGGCGTAAGGAAAATGAGACATCTTAACGGTGATGCCGGGGTTGGCCGCCTCAAATTTCTCAATCAGTTGGCTCATGGCATCGACGCGGGCGTCGAAGTAATACTGCCAGTATTCAATTTCCACATCTGCCATCGCAGCAGGCGCAGTGAGAGCGGCTAGGGATGTCATCCCGGCAAAAGCCAGCCCTTTCAAATGGGTAATCATGTCAGTTCCTCCCGAAAATTGACCTGGCGGTTTTGCGCAGATCGGTGGGCTTGTTTGAATACGTCAAGCCATCATTCACAAAGCATTAACTCAATTCGCTTGAATGGTCAATTAAATTGAGTTAATGATTTCACATGACAAAAACCACAGCTCCTCAAGGGTCGAATTCCACGCGCTCTCGGTCGCGAAACCGGCAGGTTGTGCTGGCGCAAATTCAAAGCGCGGGCGAAATGGGACGGGCCGAAATTGCTCGGTCTCTTGGGCTGAGTACGCAGGCCGTGAGCAACATCATCGCCGATCTTCTTGCGGAGGGGTTGTTGGTTGAGAAGGGGACCCGGTCTACCGGGCGAGGATTGCCCGCGGTACTTTATGCGCTGAACCCATCGGGTGCCTTTGCCCTTGGCGTCGAAATTCGCCCCAACGCCATTTTTGTGGCACTGCTGAATATGCTGGGAGAGCCGGTATATGAACAGCGGGTGCAAAGCCCCTCCACAGATCCAGATGAGATTTGTGCGATCCTTCTGAAGCAGCGAGACGCGGCTTTAGGAGCGGCGCAGGCGCCGTTTGATCGGTTGTTGGGGGCAGGCGTTGTCATGCCGGGGCCTTTTGGCAAAACGGGCCTCTCGGGAAAGGGCACAGATTTGCCGGGGTGGGATCAGGTCGATGCCCAGCCGCTGTTCCAAGAGGTGTTGGGGGTACCGGTTGAGGTCAGCAATGACGCCAACGCCGCCGCAATGGCGGAACGGATCACCGGGGCAGCAAAGGGGTTGCAGAGCTATGCTTATCTCTATTTTGGCATGGGTCTGGGATTGGGCTTGGTGTCACAGGGGCATCTGATTCCGGGGGCCTTTGGCAACGCGGGTGAAATTGGCCATATTCCTGTCCCTTATGACGGACGGTCGGTTCCTTTGGAAACTGTGCTTAGCCGGGCATCTCTAACCCGATGCCTTCAGTCCGATGATCAGGAAAACATTGATTTTGATCAGCTTAAGCTGATGTTTGTTGCCGGGGATGAACGGCTCAACAGTTGGTTGGTCTCAGCGGCCACCGCGCTTGGTCATGCATTGCACATTGTCGAAAACCTGTTTGATCCGCAGACCGTTGTGCTTGGCGGTGCGATGCCCGAAGCTTTGCTGGATAAACTTGTTGCGATGGTTGATCCCTCTATTGCCTCGGTGTCACACCGCATGGACAACGATCTGCCACGGCTGCAGCGCGGTGTGTCAGGACGGATGACAGCGACCCGCGGGGCAGCCGCCCTTATTTTGAATCACACATTTACGCCGCAGATTGCTGTGGCCGCATAATATTTCAGGAAAAGCATGCCCAAATCTGACCCAATACGTCTCGCCTCAGAGCGCATGACACCTCACATAGTTGAGCTGTGGCGCGCTTTGGTGCCCTTGAAATCCGTTGTGTCTTTTATGAACACCGGAGCGCATCCGGATGATGAGCATTCCGAAATGCTGGCAGCGCTTGCCTTTCGGGATGGGATAGATATCAGCTATGCCTGTTCAACACGCGGCGAGGGTGGCCAGAACAATATTGGTCGCGAAACAGGGGCTGCGCTGGGGGCTCTGCGCACCGCAGAGATGGAGCGCGCCTGTGATATCCTGAACATGCGAATGCATTGGTTGTCTGAAAGCCCCGAAGATCCGATCACCGATTTTGGCTTCTCCAAATCAGGCGTGGATACACTGGCCCGCTGGGGGCGGGCGCGTACCATTTTGCGGTTTGTCGATGTTCTGCGGACCGAACGACCGGATATTATTTGCCCGACATTTTTGGATGTGCCGGGCCAGCACGGCCACCATCGCGCCATGACCGAGGCTGCATATGCGGCTTTTGAGCTGGCGGCTGACCCGACCTATAAACAAAGTTTCCTTGCGCCGTGGCAGGTGAAAAAGCTTTGCCTTCCCGCGTGGTCTGGCGCGGGCGACGCCTATGACGACGAAGCGCCGCCGCCTCCGGCGCATTTTGTGGTGGATGGGACGGGCGTTGAGCCGATTTCGGGGTGGAGTTACGCGCGGATTGGACAACAAAGCCGGGCCTGTCATGCCACGCAGGGTATGGGCCGATGGGTGCCCGCAGGCGAGGAACGTAGTTTTCCTTTGCATCTGGCCAAAAGCGTTGGGTCGGCAGATGCTGACAGTCTGACCTCAGGCTTGGCCTTGGTTCTCACCGATCTTGCTGTGCCTGAGATCTCTGACCAACTTGCGGAGGCGCAGGGTGAAATGGACCTGGCCATCGCGAGTTTTCCTGAGACCGGGGCGATCCTCACCCATGTCACCGCGGCGCTGCGGGCGGTGCGCGCGGCCATCGTGGCCTGTCCCGCTGATCGACGTGATGAGATTTTGCACAAACTCACCCGCAAAGAAGAACAGCTCGCGGTTGTGGTGCGTTTGGCGGCACGGGTTGATGTTACGGGGCTGGTTGATAAGGATCAGATTTCCTTTGGGCAAAGTGCCGATCTGACGATTGAGCGTCGCCAAGGGGGTGCCGAAACATTGTCTGTCACACCTGAGGTGCGCCCCGGCTGGCTTGCGACAGAAACCTCTTTGGAGGTGACCGATCAGGCACGGCCCACCAATCCCTATCCCGTCCGGTATTATCCAAGTGACCCGCCCCGGCCTTGTCTCAAGGTTGAGGTCGAGGCTCTGGGTGAGACAACACAGTCGTTTGTGCCATTGCATGTGACGCCAACGGCCGTGCCCTCTTATATTGGGGATCTGTCTCCAAAAGCGGATGTGCTTAATCTTGGCCAAGAGGCCCGGAAGCTTCAGGTCAAGGTGACCAACCTGCCCCCACATATCGAGAAAGTCGGCTTTGATATCCCAAGTGGATGGACACAGGCGAGGACCTCAGATGGCATCGAGTTAAACGCGCCGCAGGATGTTGCGCCGGGTCTGTATTCCTTTGATTTGTTAGGGGATGGTCTGCCGCTTCAAAGCGTAACGCGTATCACCCAAGATCACGTCACCCCGCGTGTGATCTGTGCGCCTGCGCGCCTTGAGGTGCAGGTCATGGATGTCGCGCTGCCAACTGCCCGGGTCGGGTATATTGGGGCAGGGAATGATCGCGTAGATTATTGGCTGAACCGTCTGGGTGTGGACGTAACATCGCTAAGCGATGCCGACCTCCACGATGAGGAACGTTTGGCAGAGTTCGATTGTATCGTTGTCGGAATCTTTGCGATGAAGATGCGCCCGGGTCTGTTGGAGCTGATGCCGAAGTTGCACCGCTGGACCAGACAGGGTGGCAATTTACTTACACTCTATCATCGCCCTTGGGACAATTGGGATCCTCAAACGGTGCCGCCCAAGCGATTGGAGATTGGTCAACCCTCGCTGCGTTGGCGCGTGACGGATGAAAACGCAGCGGTGACCTTGCTGGCGCCGGATCATCCGGTGCTGCAGGGGCCAAATGCGATTGGGCCCGAGGATTGGGCCAATTGGCATAAAGAACGCGGGCTGTATTTTGCCAAGGCCTGGGACGTGTCCTACCAGCCGCTTTTGGCCATGTCTGACGCCGGAGAGGCGCCTTTAAGCGGCGCCTTGCTTGTCGCCGAAATTGGAGAGGGGCGGCATATCCACACCTCGCTAATTCTGCATCATCAGATGGAGCACCTTGTTCCCGGTGGGTTCAGGATACTGGCCAACCTGATTGCAAAACCGGGTCAGCCGTAGGTCTTTGGGGTTGCTCTTGCCCTGAGCTTGGGCAACCCTCGGATCATGCGTATTGTGATTTTTCTCTTGCTGGTGTTGGCGGCCTGTGGTCGGCCTTTGACCCCCTCTGAAACGGCCTATTTGCGCGCCATTCAGGGGGATGATGTCGACGTGTCGCGGGTTCGCATGCATGATGGGCATTTCGCCGGATCTGTGACCTATCAGATCCCGGTGCGACCGCGCACCACCTGTCAGCAGCGCATCTGGCCCCCACAGACCGAAGCAAAAACCGTTTCTGTCTCACCCGGTGCGACCGTGTTCTACAATCGGATTTTGTTTCGCAAAGATCTGTATCGCGACGATTTTCTGAAGGGGTTCCCTGAACAGATCGATCTTCTGGATGCGATGTTGTTCGCGCATGAGATGACGCATGTCTGGCAATGGCAAAACAGACATCGCACTGGGTATACACCGCTCAAAGCATTGCGAGAGCACACGGCGTCCGCCGATCCGTATTTGTTTGACGAAGCGACAGATGCCCGGTTTCTGGACTATGGCTATGAGCAACAGGGATCGATTGTCGAAGAGTACATCTGTTGCCGCATGCTCGATGCCAATGCCCCGCGCACCGCTCGCTTACAGTCCCTGATCGCGCAAGAGATGCCAGTTGATCGGCTTGATAGACTGCTGGGCGAAGGGTGGGTGCGTTTGCCCTGGAAGGGCGCGCAAACAGAAGGGATCTGCCGTTAATCTTCGATACGCTGAAGATGATAGATATAGGCCACAAGATCCACCACGGGCTGAGAGGTTAACACCGGCTGTCCCGCAGGCGTTTTCATCGGGACATCAAAGCGACCTTCAAAAAAATCTCCATAAACCGGCATGGGTGACCCATGAGACACCAGCGGATCACGGCCGTCGATACGTTTGACGACACGGGCCAAAGGAAAAGACCCGCCGTTCTGGGCCGCAAGTTCGGTCAGGTTTACGGGTTTGATGGTCAGAACACCGGCCATCGGGCCGTCTCCTTTGGCTTCAAGACCGTGGCAGCTGGCACAATGGGTGCGATAAAGCGCGAGGCCGACCGTAGTGTCCTGAGCTGGGGCCGCCGTGGCCAAAAGGGCAAGAAATAGGCTGGGTATCAAACGCATGGCAATCTCCTTTGTCCCCCGTGCCTAAGTTGGCAGGAGGCGTAGGTGACCGCATTGATCGGGGTCAAATTAGACGATTGCCGTTAGGTTCGGCCTTGGCATGCTTTTGTCATGTGGCCACTCAATTGTCCGCCCGTCTTCGAGCAGTTCAACATGCCCACGGCCAAAACTACGTGGATGGGCCTTAAGGGTCAGGCGGCGACCGTCGAAATCGCGAAAGCTGAGCTGTGTGCTGCGGTTTTCTTGTCCAAGTGTGTCGCGCAACAGATGCAGTGCGATGGTCTGGCCTAATCGGAGATCTTGGTAGTTTTCTGCGGGAAAATGTCCGCCGGCAACAAGCCGCGCCAGTGAAATATTTGCAACCAGTTGATCAATATCGGCTTCCAGATGCCGGTCCGGTCCTTGATCGCGCACCGGGCGCAAAGCTTCGGGGCTTGTTTCAAAAACAGCTTTGATCAGCGTGCCCAGTGCCCCTGCGATCATAACAGTAGAGGTGAAATCCGACGGATGCAGCGGGGCGTTGCCCGTGCCGGACAGCGGCAGAAATAGCGCCGGTTCGATTGTCTGCGGTCCGCGCATGACATCTTGGGCCTGAGTATACCAATGCAAGAGATTTGGTGCAGCATCTGCCAGCTCATCGGCCGCCTGGCGGAACGTATCGTTCTTATCAGAGCTCATGTCCTGACAGGCCAAATGGACGCTCATCCGAGCTGCGGTCACAGGTGGGCGGTGATAGTGTCGTCTGTTGCGCATCATGTTGTCAGTGGACAGGCGCTGAGCCTGTTGTTCTGCTTTGGCCATAAGGTTGAGAATGCGGGGCCCGTTCCAGGAATGGGAGGCAGGGTAATCCGGGCAAAGTCCGTGATCGACCTCGGCGCCGCGTGCCAACGCATCAAGTGCTGCATTGTGAAACAGGCGTGAAGGCATCGCCTGATGAATATACTCGGACAGATGGCCCAGAGATTGGATCTCGGGGTGAACTTGATCGCATGGCGCTCGGAGTGATGCACCTGAGTGCGCGGCACACCAGGACAGCCAGCTGGACATATCTGAGGTTTCCGAGAGGGGGGGCATATAGCCCCGGGTTTCGGAAACTTCGGTATCAAGTTGGAAAATAGGAGAAAGTCGCGGTGCATTCTCTGAAAACCCTAGGCCGCCTCTAAAAATAGTGCGCAGAGTCAGCTGACCGTCGTCGTTCCAGTTGGCCTGGCGGCGTTTAGATTTCGCATCACCATTGGCGACATCATGCGCTACAGGGGGAAGATCAAAAGAGGGCAGAGCACGCGCTTCAAACCAGCTGAGGTTGCGCAGCTCACAAAGAAGCTCATGTAGCGTGAAGCCAGTGCGTTCATTGATCCAGATTTGACTATGGGGGTCTTCAAGGTCGGTAGGACGTTTGGCCCTGAGCAGGCTCACGGCAAACAGCAGAGCCATATTGCCGGCAAGTTCGCGCGGTCCTAGGTCGAGCGCAGCAGAAAAGGGCAGAGGACGTGTCGTATGAGACCCGCCAGTAATCACTTTGAACTTATGTGCAGTCATCGCTTTGCCCCGTCTTCACAGCCAAATTTGGCCTGTGACCCCCTTATGCTCGGGGGAGCGTGATCTGAGCGTGACTGGGAAAACACGGATTTGTGACGTAGGCAGATTCGGTGGGTAACAAAACCAAAACCGGGGTGTCGAAACACCCCGGTTGGTACTCATTACAATGGCACACAGGTGTGCCGATACTTTTTAACAATTCGAAGTCTTTCGATACAGCCGCTATGTGATCTGTGGGCGTTTCTATATGTGCCTATAGAGAGGGGGACGGAAGTTGGATTATTTTGGTGTGAAAATATTGGGTATAAGATCAGGTATTTGCAGACTGGTATTATGTGGCGCCCACTGTCTAGAATCAGCATCCGCTTGATAACAACAGGGCACAAAACGATCTGCTTGGGGAAGTTCCTTTTTGTGGATTTCTGGAAATTAACGAAAAATTAACACGCGCTGAAGCAAGTGTGATTCTTCTGTTTACAGCGTGTGGTTTTTGCTGTTATGCGTTGCTGGATTTTAGTTAGTTACGTTATGTTATGAATGATTGTAGTGCACGTCTCCAAGTGTGTGTTCTGGGGCCGTTTCGAGTAGAAAGCAGCGAGGGTGTTAACCTCACACCGAAAGGGGCCAAAAATCAGGCTCTTCTGGCGCTGCTGGCCTTGGGCCCCAACATGTCACGTCCGCGCCGCTGGCTCGCAGATAAGCTCTGGAGCAATTTTGGCGCCGAACAGGCGTCCGCCAACCTCAGGCAGGCTTTGAGTAAGCTCAGATCGGCATTGGGCCCTCATAAAGACATCCTAATCACCGACCGCCACACGGTTTCGTTGAACGAAGCGATGGTCGATGTTGATCTGATTCAGCAAGTGGTTCCTGAGGATGAACGCGCGGAACTCTTGCAGGGTTTGGATGCGCGCGATCCCGAATTTTCCAATTGGCTTCGTATAGAACGATTGGAGTTGCAAAAGCTTCTTGGTCGATCCCAGATTGAAAAAGGTTTGGGTGTGCAATTGGTATGCCATGTCGAAGGTGGCCATGCTTCATTGCAAAACTCCTTGCTGGGCGAAGTGATTTCAAATCGCGTGGGAGAAACAATTTCTGAAAGTGTTTCATCCTGGAGGAAGGATAGTAAGCGAATTGATGGGGTTTCAAATTCCGACAATGAAGATTTCCTTATTTCCACGCAAGTTATCGAAAGCGGGGATGGGTTTTCCGTATTTTTGAAGGTGATGCATAGCGAAACCGCACGTATTGTTTATTCAAAAGCACTGCGGTTTGATGAAATGGAGAATCTCGTTTCTGCAGATAGCCCTTTGAACAAAGTGGCCTTCGAAGCTGCGGATCATGTGCTGGGGCGGATTCCTCGGGTTTTGGATGCCGGGCGGCCAGAGGCACGTGCGACCGCGTTGCTCCGATTGGCGCAGTATCGGATGTTCAGTCTGGAAGAAGCCGGTTTGCGCGAGGCGCAGGCTCTGGCGCTTCAAGCATTCCAGATTGACGAAAACGGTATGTATTTGGCCTGGGCCGGTTTGTCCAAAGCTCTGCTCGCCAGCGAACTAGGACTTCCGTTGGGATCTGATCTGAGTGAAGCCGCGCTCGATCTCTGTCGGCGGGCGCTTGAGCTATCAAGTGATAATGCATTGGTGCGGGCCGTCTGCGCGCGGATCCGGGTGCATCTGTTCGGCGTGGGCGGAGATGTTCTAGGCGAATTGCAAAGCGCGGTGGAAAGCAACTTCTCTAGCGGCTTTGCATGGGAGGCTCTGGCCCATGCACAGTTGCTGGCAGGTGATGTTAAAGGCGCACTTGTGTCCGCACGGCGAGGCAGCAGTGTGGCGGCGGCATCCCCGTTCAAACAATGGTGGGATCTAAATTCCTCTGTCGTTGCGGCGGCCAATCAGAATTTTGATGAGGCGGCATTGTTGATCGAATCTGCGCGTCAAGCTGCACCGCGGTCCCGGATTGTGTTGCGCCACGAGCTGGCAGTCCGTGCAGCCAAGGGCGATCTTGCAGGCGCGCGCGACTGTGTGACACGTCTTGAAGCGCTAGACCCGAGATTTTCGGTGACGCAGATGATCGGAGACGCGAGCTACCCCGTGGCTATCCTGCGTGCGGCCGGTCTTGTTGCGGCGCTTGAACCGCTGGTAACAATCAGCAGCGGTGAACCTATTCGGGGGTAACCCTCTGTTGAGATTTGCGGCAGCTCTGTGGCCAACGCTGTGAGTGCGCCCCAAACAAGGCCAATTCTGATCCGCAATGGCGCCGTATTTTCACAGCTAAATACCCACAGGTTACGTATGCGTGCGTGGCCGATGAGTCGGGTATTTGGGGCCAAACCGTACAAACACCCGCGATCAGGTGGGTGGAACTATGGCAACGTATTTTGTAACGGCATCAAACTGGAACTCGGCGACTTTCTGGTCTGGTATTGATCAGTCAGCCGCGGGGCATGTTCTTGATTTCTCCGGACTTGATGCGAATTACTCCGTTGATGTGGATACGACATCCGGTGTCATCACCATCGCGCAGGGTTCAACCACCTACTCAATTTCTGATTCCACATTATCCAGCACCGGGCATGATGCCACCTTGGGCGGCAGCACGCAGTTGGGCTTTTTCTCCACGCAGCTGGGTGGGGCAGGGGCCGACACCCTTAAGGGAAGTTCAGGCGATGATGCGCTGGATGGTGGAGCCGGTGACGATATGCTGGTCGGCCATAGTGGCGATGACACAATCACATTGGGGGGCGGACAGGATTCCGCATCCGGTGGAGAAGGCGTGGACGTCGTTGTTGGCGTAGATGGCGACGATCTTGTGAACCTCGGTGGCGGCGATGAAAGCCTCTCAGCCACAGGTGGGAACAATAGCATTATCGCGGGTGAAGGCGACGATACGATCAGTTCTGACATCGGCGCAGATATGATCGACACGGGGCTCGGCGCGGATTCTGTGCTTGCCGGTGGTGGGGCGGATACCATTGACGCCGGGACTGGTGCGGATTTCGTTGACGCAGGCGCAGGGAGTGATGCGGTCAAAGGCGGATCCGGTCGGGACACTCTGCTTGGTGGCGAGGGTAACGATACCATCTATGGGGATGATGGCGATGTCGGCATGGATGCGGGTATGCTGTCGGCTTTTGATTTCGCCGCCCCAAGTTCCATGGGCGATACCGGCAACGGCGCGATTGGGCGCTTTGCTGTTTATGACAATATCGGCACAACAGACGGTGGTGTCACGCTCCAGGCGCGACTGACCATTGTTGATGCGGAAGACCCAAACATCGCGATCGAATTCAACGACAACTCGGTTTTCCTCAACCGCGATGGCGAATCCGAAGCGGAAACAGCGGTTACTCTGAAGTTTGAGTTCTTTGATCAGGCGACGGGCGAGCCGGTGCGGATCACCGGCGGGTTTACCTTCAAAGACATTGATACCCAGTCGGAAAGCGTTTCTGCCAATTCCGCAGATGTCACCGGTGTCACGCTATCCACATCTCCGGCCACGCATCTGACGGCCACAGATACCGGCGAACGCCTGATGGCGGCCTCTGACAACACTAGCTCGGGCAACACCGATGAAGATCATTGGGCTCAGTTTTCGTATGATGATCAGCAAGAGCTTGTTTTTGTTGTGACCTCACGCGGTGGTGGTACCAACTATTCTTTCGAAGCTGGCGGTTTCTCTGGTGCGACCACTTCAATCGTCACAACCCCAGAAAGCCAGGATGATAGCATCGATGGCGGCACCGGCGATGACCTGCTCTATGGTGTGCGGGGGAATGACACGCTTCTGGGCGGCGATGGTCGGGATACCCTGAATGGTGGCGTCGGTGACGACAGCATCGACGGTGGGGCCGATGAGGATGTGATCACCTTCGAAGATGGGTTTGGCCAGGACACCTTGACAGGTGGCGAAGCTGTGACCTCGGGCACGGATTTGGACCAGATCGACTTTTCTGGTGTCAGTGACAATGGCGTCTCTGTTACCATGACCGGTGACGAGGTGGGAACCGCAGTTTCTGCTGGGGACATGGTATCGTTTACGGACATTGAAACCATGTCCCTATCTGATAACGCGGATACATTTGCCGGGTCGCTCGGCAATGACACCGTTGAGGGCAACGCCGGTGATGACAACATGTCAGGTGGGGCCGGAAATGACTCCCTCTCGGGTGGGGCTGATGCGGATACGTTTACGGTCACGGATGGCTTTGGCAACGATACGGTTGCGGGTGGTGAGACCGGTACAGATAACGACCATCTTGATATGAGCGGGATCACCTCTTCAGGGGTGTCGGTCGCCATGTCTGGAACAGAAGGCGGGATGGCCACCAGTGGCGCCCACTCGGTTGATTTCGATGAGATGGAACGGCTCACACTGACCGAACAGGACGATACCTTTGCGGGCAGCGCTGGAAATACAACCGTCGCTGGGCTGGGTGGAGACGACCACTTCACGCTGAGCGATGGTTTTGGACAAGACAGCATTTCGGGCGGTGAAACGGGCGAAACGCAGGGCGATCATCTGGATCTGAGCTCCGTTACCGAGGATGTCACAGTTGATCTGACCGCCGGTGACGCCGCCAGCCCGGAAAACGGGACGATCACTTCGGGGGCCAATTCGGTGACCTTCACCGAGATTGAAAACCTGACGCTAGGCGCCGGGGATGATGCGGTGACCGGCAGCTCCGGGGACGACAGCCTGTCCTCCGGTGCCGGTGCGGATACGCTCGATGGTGGTGCAGGGGATGACCATTTTGACCTAGGCGCCAACGACGGGGCCACAGATGTGGTGTTGCTGCGCAATGGGTCCAACAACGACCGGATCACAAATTTTGAAGCCCCCACACCCAACGGTGATGGGACCTTTGAAGGCAATGATCAACTCGACGTCAGCACGCTTCTCGCCCCGTCGGGTGACCCGGTCACCACGGTTGACGTCAATGTAGCGGATGATGGTGACGGCAATGCCCTGTTGCTTTTCCACGGTGGGGTGACTGTCACGCTGGTCGGGATCACTCCCGCTGAAGCGGACAACATCTATTATCTCAATGCGATCGGTATCCCTCTGCCGCTGAACTACATCGTCGAAGGGGATGACGGCGACAACCTGATCGACGATGCCTATCTGGCCGATCCGCAAGGGGATCGGATTGACAACAATGATCACTCCGATGGCTCGAATGATGATGTGATCGAAGCGGGTGGTGGTGATGACACCGTGCGCGCCGGTCTAGGCAACGACAGCATTGAAGGCCAGGAAGGGGATGACAGCATCGAGGGTGGTGTTGGCAATGACACCATTCACGCGGGCCTTGATAACGACACTGTTGTAGGTGGCGAGGGCAACGATCTGGCCTATGGCAGTCACGGCGATGATAGCCTGATCGGCGGCGATGGCAGCGACTCGCTCTATGGCGAATATGGCCGCGACTATGTCGAAGGGGGTGACGGAGACGACACTCTGGAAGGCAACGAAGGTCAGGATACGCTGATCGGCGGGGCGGGCAACGATTGGATGCGCGGATCCTATGACGCGGATTCGCTGCGCGGCGGTACAGGAGATGACTATCTCTGGGGTGGTTTCGGTGACGACACCTTCCACATTGAAAATGATTTCGGCAATGACACGGTCGCGGGCGAAGATGTTGAAGAAACCCACGGAGACCTGCTGGATTTCAGCTCGGTTACGGACGATCTGCGGTTCGATCTGACCAACAGCTATGCCAAAGCCGGTACTGTGACCGATGGCACCTATACGCTTCAATACAACGAAGTTGAACTGATTGAGCTGGGATCGGGCAATGATACCCTGGTTCTAGCGGATAGCTCGGGCTCGGATCGGGTTCAGGGATTTCGGTCGCCCACGGACAATGGCGATGGCACCTATACAGGCTATGACCGTTTGGATGTCTCTGACTTGAATGACGATCTGGGCGATCCGGTGGATACGGCGGATGTGACCGTCAGTGACACCAATGGTGACGGGACAGGGGATGCGATCCTGACCTTCCCCAATGGCGAAAACATCACGCTTGTGGGCGTGTCTGTTTCACAGGTGCAAAGCCCAGCCCAGCTTGTGGCGATTGGTATTCCCCCCGCCGCAACCGACTTTATCGTTTCTGGTACTGCGAATGATGACCTGATCGATGGCAGTTACCTTGATGACCCCCATGGGGATCGTATCGACAATGCAGATGGCGTTGGCGGAACACAGGTCGACACCGTTCTGGCCGGAGCCGGAGATGACACTGTTTTGGCCGGAGCCGCCGCAGATTCGGTGGAAGGCGGCACAGGCGATGATGTTCTCGAGGGCCAAGCCGGTGCCGATACTCTGATTGGTGGGGAGGGTGCAGACACTCTACGCGGTGGTGCCGATGCCGACAGTCTGCTGGGAGGCGCCGACGCGGATGTGATCGAATTGGACGCCGGTCTGGTGGGCGACACGGTTGTAGGTGGCGAGACCACAACCAGCGGCACCGATACAGACCGCCTAGATACAAGCGCCATTTCAACCGACGTGGGTGTGACCTATTCCGGTGACGAGGCGGGAAGTGTTGTCAGTGGCGGTGGTACAGCGACTTTTTCTGAAATCGAGGCGCTGCAACTGGGGGCTGGGAATGACAGCGTGGATGCCGCGACCACAACCTCTGGCGTAACGGTCGATGCGGGCGCTGGCGATGACACGCTTTTGGGCGGTGCTGGCGATGATACTCTTCTCGGGGGCGATGATGACGACAGCCTGATCGGTGGCGAGGGTGCGGATAGCCTTGTGGGCGGAGCAGGCAGCGATCGGTTTGATCTCGGATCTGGTGATACCGCTGAAGGCGAGGATGGCGACGACTTTTTCTCGATTGGCCCCGACGATCTGGACGGGACAACAATAACAGTCACTGGCGGCGAAAGTGGTGAAACAGCGGGGGACACCCTGCATATCACCGGCCCGGCCACAATCGATATGATCGGCGCTGAAAGTGGCACAGTCACCTGGATGGATGGGACCAAGCTCAACTTCTCAGAAATTGAGCAGGTTCACTATACGCCCTGTTTCACGCCGGGCACCTTGATCAAAACGCTTGATGGGGAACGTGACGCCGCGGACATCCTGCCTGATGACATCGTGCTGACGCGCGACAATGGCTATCAGGCGGTGCGCTGGGCGGGTCGGAAAACCCTGACACACGCAGAACTGACCGCCACACCCGCCTTGCGCCCGGTGAAGATTGCCAAAGGGGCTTTGGGCCAGGGCGTGCCGGACCGGGATATGGTGGTGTCTCCTCAACACCGCGTTGTGATGTCGGGTTATGCCATCGAGCTTTTGTTTGGTGAAGACGAAGTCCTGGTGCCCGCAACCCATCTTGTTGGACGGCCTGGCATCACGCGGATCTGTCCGGACGAGGGTGTGACCTACGTCCACTTTATGTTTGATCACCACGAGCTGGTCATGTCGGATGGAGCCTGGACCGAGAGCTTTCAGCCGGGTGACCTATCGCTCGCAGGACTGGATCAGGAACAGCGCGATGAGTTGCTGACACTGTTCCCGGAATTGGCGCAAGAAGGTGGCCGCAAAGCCTATGGCGCGGCGCGAATGTCGCTGAAATCGTATCAGGCGCGGCTATTGGCAGACGCCTGATATATCAGCGCTTGGTTAAGACGCGACAGGTGCCCGATGTCCGCTGACTTCATCCTGTGAGGCTTGCCAGCAACGCCTGCGAAGGCGTGCCAGTGACGGTGATTCCCGCAACTGCCTGATAGGCGCGAATGGCCGCTTCGGTTTTTCGACCAACCACGCCGTCCGGCGTGCCAGCGTCAAATCCGCTGCGGGTCAGAGCCCGTTGAAGGGTTTTCCGATCGTCTAGGGTTAGCCCATTTTTGTCGCGGCCAAATTTGCCTTTGATCGGACCACCGCCAGATAGGCGGTGCGCCAGATAGCCCACGCCCAGCCCGTAATTCTCAGAGGGGTTATACCGCAGGATCATATTGAAATTGTGGTAGACCAGAAAGGCCGGTTTACCGACACCCATCGGGGCCAGTATCGCGGCTGAACTCGACGACGGCAGGCTGCTAGCCGCCGCTGCACGCACGCCCAGTGCGCGCCAGGCTTCGGTGCTGCGACGGGCTTTCCGCCCGATTGGTGCATCAAAACCAGCGGGCAGAGTCACTTCTAGGCCCCAGGGTTGCCCTTTGCGCCAACCCGCCTTTGACAAGAACCGGGCGGTGGTGGCAAAGGCATCAATCGGATCATTTGACCAGATATCACGCTTCCCATCGCCATCGAAATCGACCGCATGGGTTTGGTAGGCATCGGGGATCAACTGAGTATGGCCCATCGCACCTGCCCAGCTGCCGACCAATTGATTTGGTCGGGCATCGCCGGACTGGACGATCCGAAGGGCATTCATCAGGTTCGATTCGAAAAATGCCCGACGGCGACCTTCCCAGGCAAGGGTTGAGGTGGCCGAGACAACGGAAATGCTGCCACGTTTGGTGCCAAAATAGCTCTCAAGCCCCCATATGGCGGCCATCACCTCTGGCTGAACACCGTATTTGGCCTCAACCTGCGCAAGGGATTTGCGCTCAGAGGCATAGGCCTCAGTTCCGATTGCGATTTTTTCTTCTGGCGCGACAATCGCAAGATAGTCTTCAAGGCTGCGTTTGAACTCGGTCTGGTTCTGGTCGCGGTCAATCACTCCGGGCAAAAAGCCCTGACCGCGAAACGCCGCGCGCAATGTCGTGTCAGTGATGCCGCGCGCACGGGCGCGATTTTTGAACTCAGCGACCCAAGCGTCATAGCTCGCATTGGACTGCGGCAGAAAAGCTGGGTCAAGGCTTGAACGCGTGGCAATCTGCGTGAGACCGCCCTTGCTGCATCCCGCCAATACTGACGCTAAACCGAGAGAAAATGCCCGCCGTGACAGAACCATTGCAATCTCCTGAACCAATGAATTGGTTCAGAGTGTAACATGAGGATGGAGAGGCGCGAAGCTGACATTCACACCTATCGGCGGGCCTCGGCCGATCTGACTTATACCGTACCGCTGGCCGCAATGCGGGTGATTTCCGCGACCATGGTCTTATGAGGCTCAGGCGCGGGTTGTTGGCCGGAAATCCATTGATAGAGATCCTGATCGTTCTCATCCAGGAGCGCTTCATAGGCATCCAGCTCGGCATCAGATAAGTCTGCCAGCCTTGCGGCGGTATAGCGCATCAACAAAATGTCCATTTCCTTGGTGCCCCGGCGCATCGAACGCATGTTCAGCCGGCGAAGTCGTGTGTCGCGGGTCTCGGACATTAAGTTTGTTCCTTGAGTAGCACGCGGAGACGTTTCTCGAGCCGTGCTAGACGGTCGGCGCGTTCTTTGAACTGAACCTGCAGGCTGCGGATCTCAGAGAGGACAGCATGTACGTCGGGTGACAGGGGCGCTTCTTCGGCAGGATCATTCAATCCCTCGCCTTCACCGGTGATGAGCCAAACCATTGAAACATTTAGCAAACCGGCAAGCATGGACAGGCGGTTGGCGCGGGGTTCAGACAGATCGTTTTCCCAGCTCTGCAGGCTTTTGACCTTAACGCCAAGGCGTTTGGCCAACACGGCTTGGGTCATTCCTGCGGCTTCACGCGCCCCGGCAAGGCGATCTCCGAAGGTGGCTGCTTCGGGGCCATAAAAGTCATCGGTGTCACTCATTGGAAATCTCCATTGCGGTCTGCTTGATTGGTCGCTGGCGGCAAACTATGACAGGTGTCGCTGATTTACAAACCGGTGGTGCCCCATGTCCTTTCTATCAAAGACCCTTGAACGCGTGAAACCCTCGCCAACCGTTGCTGTGACCCAGCTTGCGGCAGAGCTGAAACGCGCCGGTCGCGATGTGATTGCGCTGGGCGCAGGTGAGCCGGACTTTGATACGCCGGACAACATCAAAGCCGCCGCAGTGGCCGCGATTGACGCCGGTAAGACCAAATATACCGCACCCGATGGCATCATCGAGCTGAAAGAAGCGATCTGCGCCAAATTCAAGCGCGAGAACGGTCTGGATTATCAACCCAGCCAGATCAGCGTGTCGACCGGTGGTAAGCAGGTTCTCTACAATGCGTTTATGGCCACGTTAAACCCGGGCGATGAGGTAATCGTGCCTGCGCCGTATTGGGTAAGCTATCCGGATATCGTTCGGCTTGGCGGTGCTGAGCCTGTGATCGTCGAAGGTGTGCCCGAGATGGGGTACAAGATCACAGCAGACCAGCTTGAGGCGGCTATAACACCGAAGACCAAATGGTTTATCTTCAACTCGCCGTCGAACCCAACGGGAGCAGGCTATAGCTGTGACGAGTTGCGCGCGTTGACCGATGTTCTGCTACGTCATCCACATGTCTGGGTGATGAGCGATGATATGTACGAACATCTGGCCTATGACGATTTTATGTTCTGTTCCCCAGCGGAAGTGGAGCCCAAGCTCTATGATCGAACACTGACGGTAAATGGCGTTTCTAAAGCCTATGCGATGACAGGATGGCGGATCGGCTATGCGGGTGGGCCTGAGCATCTAATCGCAGCCATGCGCAAAGTGCAGGGGCAGTCGACCACAAACCCCTGTACCATCAGCCAGTGGGCCGCTGTGGAGGCGCTCAACGGTCCGCAGGATTTCCTCGCTGATCGTGCCGAGGCGTTTCTGCGCCGCCGCAATCTTGTGGTTGAGGGCCTTAATGCCTGCGCGGGTATTTCCTGTGCCGTGCCTGAAGGGGCCTTTTATGTGTATCCGTCTGTGGCGGAATGCATTGGCAAAACCTCGACGGGTGGCCGTAAGATTGAAAATGATGAGGCTTTCTGTACCGCTCTGCTTGAGGAGGAAGGCGTTGCGGTTGTGTTTGGCGCGGCCTTTGGTCTAAGCCCGAACTTCCGCGTCAGTTATGCAACCTCGGACGAGGCATTGACCGAAGCCTGCGCCCGGATTGCGCGGTTCTGTGAGGGATTGGTATAAGGCATGGGCGATCTGCCAGAATATTACTTTCGCATCCGTGACAATGGCGCGGCGGTGTTTCGTGTGGATACCGAAAACCGCCAGCGCCGGATCGAGATGGACCAAATTGCGGTCGTCAATCTCAACCGGATGGAAATCAAACCTCAGGGTGGTCAGGAATTAAGCGAAGCAGATCTCGCTGAGATCCGGGGCTGGATGGCGCGGCGCAAGGCTCTTTTGGCCATGCGGGACATCGATGATATCCATCGTGCCGTTGATTATCTCAACACCACAACCCAATGGGCGCAGTCGAAGGCAAGCCCGGATCAGCTGGAAGAGGTCACCGATGATCTGCTTTTGGCGATGCACGACCTGCGCACGGTTCTCGTGCGCAAGAAGGCAGATCGCATCATGAAAGATAAATCGTAAAGGGCAGGACCTGCCCTACTTTTTGCCACCAGATTTTGGCTCGGTCCCGGCTTTGAGCCGGGCGAGATTTTCGCGGTGACGCCAATAGATCAGCGCTGTGATCAACGTGCCCATCACCATCAGGTCGGGCCGGCCCATCACAAACATCCAGATGATGGTCGACATGGCCGCCACTAGGGCGCCAACCGACGAGATTTTGGTAAGCAGAAACGCAAAAAGCCATGTGGCGCAGCAGAGAAGGCCGACGGGCCAGCTTATGGCGAGAACGATGCCAAGATAGGTTGCGACCCCCTTGCCCCCTTTGAACTTGAGCCAGATCGGGTAGCAATGGCCAATAAAGGCGGCAACGCCTGCAACCTGCGCGGCGGGAACACTGGCCACGGACAGCGCGATCAGCACCGCGAGGGCCCCCTTCCCACCATCCAGTACAAGTGTGCCAAAGGCCGCGGCTTTGTTGCCGGTGCGCAGAACATTGGTTGCGCCAATATTGCCCGACCCGATCTGGCGCACATCCCCAAGCCCCATAAGCCGGGTGATCAGAACGCCAAAGGGCACCGAGCCAAGACCATAGCCAAGAATGGCCCAAAGCGCGAATTGCGCCAATGTCAGATCAAACATGTTCTGTCTCTCCTATTGGGGCCTTAGGCCTGATAGACCCGTGTGCCACCAACCCAGGTTCCAAGCACCTTGCCCTGAAGTCGTGCGCCATCAAAGGGGGTGTTTTTCGATTTCGACTGAAGTTTGAACCGATCCAGAATGATGGGTTTGTCCGCGTCGAATAGCACCAGATCCGCAGGGGCGCCTTCGGACAGACGTCCACAGTCCAGACCCAGCCGTTTGGCCGGGTTCAGGGACAGGGCGCGGAACAGAGTGGTGAGGTCCAGCTCACCGGAATGGTACAGGCGAAGGAGCACCGGCAACATGGTTTCTAGGCCAACCGCCCCCGAAGCCGCTTCTTCAAACGGCAGGCGCTTGCTCTCTTCATCTTGCGGGGTATGGTAGCTGCCGATCATATCAATCAACCCATCGCGGATCGCGGCCACAATCGCGTTTCGGTCGTCTTCTGACCGCAGCGGAGGTGTGACTTTGAAGAAGGTTCGATAGTCTGCCACATCCATCTCGTTCAAGGTCAGATGGTGCATTGTGGTACCGGCGGTCACATCAAAACCATTGGCCTTTGCACGCTCCAGAGCAGGCAGAGCGCGGGCCGTGGTGATGATATCGGCGTGGTAGCGGACACCGGTCATCTCAACCAAAGCGATGTCGCGGTCTAGCCCCATGCGTTCCGCCATGGGCGACACAGCAGGCAAGCCGCGCAGCGAAGCGAACTTGCCACTGGTGGCGGCCGCGCCTTTTGACAGGGCCGGGTCCTGCGGGTGTCCGATGACGAGCGCATCGAGGGATTTCGCATAGACCATGGCGCGGTTCATGACCTTGGAATTGGCCACAACATGCGTGCAGTCGGTAAAGGCCACGGCCCCTGCATCCATCAGAAAGCCAATCTCGGTCATTTCGCGACCGTCGCGGCCTTTGGTCAACGCGGCCATCGGCAGGACATTGACCGGCGCGGCTTCGTTGGCGCGGCGGCGGATAAACTCAAGGCTTTCGGGCGTGTCGATGCAGGGATTGGTGTCGGGACGCGTGACGATGGTGGTCACGCCCCCGGCCGCTGCGGCCTGACCTGCGGTGCCATAACTTTCTTTGTGACGTTCGCCCGGTTCACCGATTTTCACGCCGATATCAACGATGCCGGGCGCAAGGTGTTTCCCCCCGGCGTCAATCACCTCATCGGCGGTGACCCCTGTCGGGTGTGTGTCTTCGAAAATCTGCGCAATACGGCCAGCCTCGATCAAAACCGAGCCTTCCCGCAGGGCATTGGCTTCTGTGTCGATCAGGCGGGCATTCTGGATCACGGTTTTGGTCATGAGATTATCCTGAAAAGCGGGTCATCGCGCCCCGCGCTGAGCAAAGAAGGGAAAGGTTAGGCGTCATCGCAGCACCATAAGCAGAACAAGCGCGCCGAAAAGCACAATGCCCAACAGAGCCAGCAAAAGCGCGGTGCGGTTGCTTGGCGCATTTGGGTCGGGACGGCCCTGTGGCAAGAACCCGGCGGTGCTTGCACTCGAAAGTTTGCCTCTGGCGCGGGCTGGTTTTTCCTCGGTGAAGGACCCAATAAAGCGCAACTGAGGCGCAATGGTCAGGGTTTGGCTTTTGCCCTCAAAGGCTTGCGAAGGGAGCAAGATCACTGTGCCGGTCAGTGCGTCCAGCGATGGCTTGGCCGCTTTGAAATCAGGGCCTTTGGCGCCATGGGCATCCACCATGTATTTTGACAATGGCATGCGCTCAAGATCTCGGATGTCGACAACATCCACAAACCCCGGGCGCAAATGCCTGGCGCCCAGTGCGTATTTCAAAGGCCATTCGCCAGTGCCCGCTTGGGTAACAAAGCGATCTACTGCCTCAGGGGGCAGGTCGAGGTGAAACAGCCGGACTGTGTGGGTCTCGGAACCGTTGATGTCGATCTGGGTCATATCTGGTGTCCCGATCCGCTTAGGCCATGATGTCTTTTGGATTGGCCCGCAGGTTGCGCGCCAGAAGATCCATCGCAGCCATGCGCACGGCAACCCCCATTTCAACCTGATCCTGAATAACCGAGCGGTTGATGTCATCGGCAATGGTGCCGTCGATCTCTACGCCACGGTTCATGGGGCCGGGGTGCATCACAATGGCATCGGGTTTGGCATGGCTGAGCTTGGCCGCATCCAGGCCATATCGGTGGTAATATTCGCGCTCGGAGGGGATGAAGCCACCATCCATGCGCTCTTTTTGCAGGCGCAGCATCATCACGACATCCACGTCTTTCAGACCTTCTTCCATGTCGTGATAGACCTCGGTGCCAAAGGCTTCGATCCCGGCGGGCATCAGGGTTGGTGGGCCAACCAGACGGATGCGGTTTTCCATTTTGTGCAGGAGCAGGATGTTCGAGCGTGCAACACGGCTGTGGGCAATGTCACCACAGATGGCGATGTTGAGACGGTGCAATCGGCCTTTGGCGCGGCGGATGGTCAGCGCATCCAAAAGGGCCTGTGTCGGGTGTTCGTGACGACCATCACCGGCGTTCAACACGGCGCAGTTCACTTTCTGGGCCAGAAGATCCACGGCGCCTGAATGCGGATGGCGCACCACCAGAAGATCGGGATGCATGGCGTTGAGCGTCATGGCGGTATCGATCAGGGTTTCGCCCTTTTTGATCGAACTGGCCTGCATGGCCATGTTCATCACATCCGCCCCCAAACGTTTGCCAGCCAGTTCAAAACTGGCCTGCGTGCGGGTCGAATTTTCGAAGAACATATTGATCTGCGTCAGACCCGCCAAGGCATTGGCGTGTTTCTGGCGGCTGCGATTGAAGGTGACGTAATGTTCGGCCAGATCGAGGATCGTGGTGATTTCATCCGGGCGTAGAGGGTCGATGCCCAGAAGGTGGCGATGGTCGAAACGCATAAGGGGGCTCCTGACGGGGTTACGCCTTCATAGAAAGCACCGGACGTGGGGGCAAGAGGGGAGCCGCGTGACACGGCACCCAGCCGCCCACCCCGCCGCGTCACGCGACCAACCGCTTCTGGTTTCCACGGCAGCGCGGTCACGTTAGGGTGTGCCATGGAATCGGCACTGGAATGGCATACGGCGAAAGCGCTGCTGGATTGGCAGATAGAAATGGGTGTGGACGAAACAATCTCGGACGCGCCAGTTGACCGTTTTGCCTTCGAGGCGGCCGCGAAAGAACGTGCAGCCGAAGCCCAGGCCGCTGTTCCACAGCGCGGGAAAGCCGCGCCACCGGTGAAACAACCCAAAATCGATCCGATTGCCGAGGCTGAAAAGGCTGTGGCGGGTTTGAACGATCTTGGGGCGCTGCGTGCGGCACTGGACAGCTTTCCCCATTGCGATCTGAAGCGGGGCGCGCGCAATTTGGTGTTTTCGGACGGGGTGCCCACCGCCAAGGTGATGTTTGTCGGCGAAGCCCCGGGACGGGACGAAGACCTTCAGGGTAAACCCTTTGTTGGACGCGCAGGGCAATTGCTGGACAAAATGCTGGCTGCAATTGATCTGTCGCGCAACGACAATGTTTATATTACCAATGTGCTTCCATGGCGGCCACCGCAGAACCGGGATCCGAAGCCAGATGAAATCGCGATGATGTTGCCGTTTCTGAAAAAGCACATCGCGCTGGTGAACCCCGATGTGGTTGTGATTGTAGGCAATATTTCCTGCCAGGCCCTGCTGGGGAAACGTGGAATCACGCGATTGCGTGGGCAGTGGGCTGAGGCGGCGGGATGCCCTGCCTTGCCGATGTTCCACCCGGCCTATCTTTTGCGCAACCCGGCAGCCAAACGAGACGCCTGGGCGGATTTGTTGGAACTGCGCGCCAAACTGGAGACCCTGACATGATCGTTGATCCCATAATGATATTGGCCTTTGTGCCTGCAGGTATCGCGCTGAATATCACCCCCGGGCCCGATATGTTGTTTTGCATGGCGCAGGGGCTGCGTGGCGGGCCGCGCGCGGGCTGGGCGGCCTCCGCTGGTATCACCGTTGGCGCATTTGTGCATGCCGCGCTGGCCGGTTTGGGGCTAAGTGCCTTGGTTGCTGCTGTTCCGGCGGCCTTTGACGTGATCCGCTGGATTGGCGTGGCCTATCTGATCTATGTGGCTTTCAAGACCCTTCGGTCGCCATTCGGAGGCGGGGATGCGCCCGCGCTTCACCCGATGATGGCGGCCCGCCAAGGGTTTATCGTCAATATGACCAACCCGAAGGTGATTTTGTTTATTCTCGCCTTTGTCCCTCAATTTGTGGATCCAAGCCGCGCTGTGTTGCCGCAGTTTTTGGTTTTCGGGACCATGATGGCATTGGGTGGTCTGGTGGTGAACGGACTTGTGGGGCAGTTTGCGGGTAAACTCAGATCGCGCCTGACCTCGGGATCCCCGATGGAAAGGACGCTGCGTTGGCTCACAGCCAGCCTCTTTGGCGGTTTGGCGGTGCGCTTGGCGCTCTAGGCCAAAGGAAAATCGCATGTCCCGCATAGATGACAGCAAAGAGTTCATTCCCGTTCGCATCGCGGTTCTGACCGTCAGCGACACCCGTGGATTGGACGAAGATCGTTCCGGAGATACTTTGGTGGCGCGGCTAGAGGCAGCGGGCCACAGTCTTGCAGATCGTAAGATCATCAAAGATGAGCGCACAGAGATTGCGGATCAGCTGCGGCAGTGGATTGCAAATCCGGAGGTCGACGTGGTGATCTCCACCGGAGGAACCGGGCTGACCGGGCGGGATGTGACGGTTGAGGCGCATCGTGATGTCTATGAGAAAGAGATCGACGCCTTTGGCACTGTGTTTACTATGGTGTCGTTTCAAAAGATCGGCACCAGCGCGGTTCAAAGTCGCGCAACAGGGGGCGTCGCCGGAGGCACCTATCTGTTTGCACTGCCCGGCAGCACCGGCGCCTGCAAAGACGCCTGGGATGAAATTCTGAAGTGGCAGTTGGACTATCGGCACCGCCCCTGCAACTTTGTGGAAATTTTTCCGCGTTTGGACGAACACAAGCGACGGAAATAGCCGGCCGGCCCGTATCAGTGCAAAAGCTTGGTTTTGGGCCAGGCACTTCTACATGTATAAGACGGGGCCACTGCTCCGATGGAGAACCTTGCCATGCGGTTTCTACGCAAAAGCCTGACGGGTTTGTTTTTGGTTGCCCTCACATTGGGGTTGCTGGCCTATGCAGGTGTTTTGGTACGCGAGGCCGTGCAGGCCCGGATGAATGAAGAGCCGCGCGTGCGGCCCGTTCGAGAGCGTGTGTTCGCAGTCAACGTTGTTCCCGTAACCTTTGAAACCGTTGCGCCAGAGCTTCGCACTTTTGGTGAGGTGCAAAGCCGTAGAACCCTTGAGTTGCGCGCCGCGACAGGTGGGTCTGTGATCGATCTGGATGAAGCCTTTGTGGAAGGGGGGCAGGTCGAGGCAGGGCAGGTTCTGGCAAGGATTGATCCCGCGAATGCCCAGTCGGCCTTGGACCGGGCCGAAAATGATCTGTTGGATGCACAGGCCGAGCAGCGAGAGGCGAACCGCGCTGTTGTTCTGGCGCGCGACGAACAAACAGCCGCGCAGGATCAGGTTGAATTGCGCGAACAGGCGTTACAGCGGCAAATTGATCTGCGGGACCGCAACGTGGGTACCGCTGCGGCGGTTGAAACCGCCGAGCTGGCCCTTTCTTCTGCCAAACAGGCGGTGCTCACCCGCCGCCAGTCGATTGCCACCGCAGAAGCCCGTATCGATCAGGCGGCGACGCGTCTGCGCCGTGCCGAGATCGCGCGGGATGAGGCACAGCGCCGTCTGGATGAAACTGAGATACGGGCCCAGTTTTCGGGCACTTTGTCGGATGTCTCTCTGGTGGCAGGTCGGCTTGTGTCTCCTAACGAAAAACTGGCACAACTGGTTGATCCACAATCGCTTGAGGTCACATTCCGGGTGTCGACCCAGCAATATGCCCGACTGTTGGATGAAACCGGGGCCCTGATCAAAACATCGGTTGCGGTGTCGTTGGATGTGTTTGGCACCAATATCACGGCCACTGGGCAGTTGAGCCGCGACAGTGCGGCGGTGGGCGAAGGTCAGACCGGTCGCTTGCTGTTTGCCTCTCTTGATGCGCCGCGCGGGTTCAAGCCGGGTGATTTTGTGACGGTTTCTGTTCAAGAGCCCGAGTTGCCGCGCGTTGCACGTCTGCCCTCGACGGCATTGAATGCCGCAGAAGAAGTTTTGGTTGTTGGAGACGACGGACGGCTTGAAGTGCACGAGGTGCGATTGCTGCGCCGTCAAGGTGACGACGTTCTGATCCGCGCGCGCGCCCTTGAAGGGCGGCAGATCGTGGCTGAACGCACGCCTCTGTTGGGGGCGGGGATCAAGGTCAAACCCATCGGGGCCGTGGCGACACCTGAGGAGCCCGCGATGGTCGAGCTCACGGATGAACGCCGGGCCAAGCTGCGCGCCTTCGTCGAGGCCAACTCGCGTATGCCTGCCGAAGCCAAAACCCGACTTTTGGGTCAATTGGAGAACGCCCAGGTTCCGGCGCGGGTCGTGGAACGGCTTGAATCCCGGATGGGGAGCTAAACCATGCGCCAGACCATGAGCAAAACCACCGGGGGCATTCTCAGCTATGTCACCCGCCACCCGACCCTTGCCAATTTGTTGCTGGTTGTACTTGTTGTTGCGGGCCTGTTCACCGCGCCAAACATGCGCGCACAATTTTTTCCCGATGTGATTGTCGAAAGCGTGAGCGTGTCAGTCACCTGGGACGGTGCCGGGGCGGAAGATGTCGATGCGGCGATTGTTCAGCTGTTGGAACCTGCGCTGTTGGGGGTGGAAGGGGTTGAAAGTTCGTCTTCCAGTTCGCGCGAAGGCCGTGCAAGCATCAGTCTTGATTTCGAACCGGGATGGGACATGTCCCGCGCCGGGGACGATGTGCAGTCTGCCGTCGACGGCGTAACCAATCTGCCCGATGATGCTGATGACCCAAACGTGCGGCGCGGCGTCTGGCGCGACCGGGTCACGGATATCGTGGTGACCGGCCCCGTTGGTGTTGAACAGCTTGCCCGGTTTGCAGATGAGTTGGTGGTGCGCCTATTTGCGGAAGGCGTGACCCGAACCACAATTCGCGGGCTTGCGGCACCGGAAACTGTGGTTGAGGTGCCCTCCTCCAATCTGGTGGCATTTGACGTCACCATGGCGCAGGTGGCTGAGGCGATTGCGTCTGAGGCCGATGCCGATCCTGCGGGCGATGTGGGGAGTGCCGGTGCACGGGTGCGCACCGGGGTGGCCAAACGCAGCGCGGACGACATTGCCGGGATTGTTCTTCGGTCCAATTCGGATGGGTCCAAGCTGACCATCGGAGACGTGGCGCAGATCCGGGTCGAAGGAATCGACCGCGAACGGAGCTATTTCGTGGGGGCCAATCCGGCGATTTCCATTCGGGTGGATCGCTCGGATCGTGGGGATGCGATTGGCATTCAGCACACCGTCGAAGAGGTGGCCGCTGAATTTGAAACCTCCCTGCCGGAAGGGGTGCGCGCCGAGTTGATCCGCACCCGCGCCGAAGCGATCTCGGGGCGTTTGGATATTCTGCTCGACAATGGGCTGACCGGACTGGTGATGGTTGTGGTTCTGCTCTTTCTGTTTCTCAATGTGCGCACGGCCTTTTGGGTCGCTGCGGGCATCCCAACTGCGATGCTCTCGGCAATTGCCCTGATGTATCTGGGCGGTCTGACGATCAACATGATCTCGCTGTTTGCATTGATCATCACACTGGGCATCGTTGTGGATGACGCCATTGTTGTGGGTGAACACTCGGACCACCTGTCGCGCATGGGATTAGGTCACTACGAGGCGGCGGAAGGCGCGGCCCAGCGTATGGCCATGCCGGTGTTTTCTGCCACGCTGACCACAGTGATTGCGTTTTTTGGTCTGACGGCGATTGGGGGACGATTTGGGGACCTGATTGCAGATATTCCCTTTACGGTGATTGCCGTTCTGATCGCGTCACTGGTCGAATGCTTCCTGATCCTGCCCAACCATATGGCGCATGCGCTCAAGGCGTCGGCAAAACAACATTGGTACGATGCGCCGTCCAGGGTTGTGAACCGAGGGTTCAACTGGGTACGCGACACGCTGTTCCGGCCTTTGATGCGCCTGGTCATTGCCGCGCGCTACGCCGTTCTGGCAGGTGCAGTAGTTGCGCTGGCAAGCCAAGCTGCCCTTTGGATTCAAGGAGATGTGCAGTGGCGCTTTTTCAATGCGCCCGAACGCTCCTCGGTGACAGGAAACTTTGCCATGGCACCTGGCGCCACGCGGGAAGATTCGCTCGAACAAATGCGCCTGTTTCAACAGGCGGTGGATGAACTGGGGGCAGAATATGAGGCCCGCCACGGTCTCAATCCGCTGGATTATGTTCTGGCCGAAGTGGGCGGCAATGCGGGCCGTGGTCTGGCGGGGACGGACACCAAATCAGCGGATCAGCTGGGGGGGATCTCGATCGAGCTCATCGAAGCCGATCTGCGCCCTTATTCCAGCTTTGCCTTTGTAGGCGAGCTGCAGGACCGTGTTCCGCGCCATCCTTTGGTGGAAACCATTTCCTTTCGTGGCTGGCGGTCCGGGCCGGGTGGGGATGCGCTTGATATCCAGTTCTACGGCGCCAGCGCCGAGATTTTGAAATCGGCGTCCGAAGATCTGAAAGAGGCACTGGCACAGTTTCCCGAAGTTTCGGCCGTTGAGGACAATCTCGCCTATGACAAAGAAGAGCTGATCCTTGAACTGACACCACAGGGACAGGCGTTGGGTTTTGAAACCGCGGGTCTGGGGCGCGTTTTGCGCAACCGGTTGGGCGGGATCGAAGCGGCCACTTATCCGGTGGGGCCTCGGTCGGCGGCCATTCGGGTGGAACTGCCGGAAGGTGAGCTCACTGCCGATTTCCTCGAGCGCACTTTGATGCGTACGCCACAGGGGGAATATGTGCCTCTGGCGGATATTGTCAGTGTTGAGCAGCGTACCGGGTTTTCAACGGTGCGTCGCGAAAATGGCATCCGGCTGATTTCTGTGACAGGAGATGTCTCCGAGGATGATCCGGCCCGGGCCACCGAAATCAATCGCTTACTGGAAGAAGATATTCTGCCGAAAATCGCCAGTGAACGTCAGGTGGAATACAATCTGTCCGGTCTGTCCGAGGACGAAAATCAGTTCCTCAATGATGCGCGCAACGGGCTGATCCTTGTGCTTCTTGGCATCTATCTTGTTCTGGCCTGGGTCTTTGCCAGTTGGACAAGACCACTGGTGGTCATGGCCATAATCCCATTTGGATTGGTCGGCACGATCTATGGCCATGCCGCCTGGGATGTGCCGCTGAGCATGTTCACGGTGGTGGGCCTTTTGGGAATGACAGGCATCATCATCAACGACTCGATTGTTCTGGTCACGCAGATCGATGCCTACGCCAAAGATCGCGGGCTCGTGCCGTCGATCATCGACGGGGCGGCAGATCGATTGCGCCCGGTGTTCCTCACCACGGCCACGACAGTTCTGGGGCTGGCTCCGCTCCTGTATGAACGGTCTGCTCAGGCGCAGTTTTTGAAACCGACGGTGATCACTTTGGTCTACGGGCTAGGGTTTGGCATGATCCTTGTTCTGTTGGTTGTCCCGGCTTTGGTGGCGGTTCAGCATGATGTCGCGAAACTCGTCAAAGCCTTCAAACGTGGACTGCGGTTTCGGGCCTCGGGCCTGCGAGGAATGCTAAGCCTTGGGTTCGTTGCGATGCTGGCCTGGTTGGTGATGACACTGGGGCATGTGGCGTGGCAGGGCACTCTGCCCGATGTTTTGATGCGCCCTGAATTCGATGAATTCGGTGCGCTGCAAGGGGCATTGATGGTGTTCGTCTCGGGGACCGCTGGGCTTTGTCTCGGGCTGTATGTGCTGGGAGGAATGTTAAGAATTCGCAGATCGTAGTACTGTCCATGGCCGCGACACCTCCGAATTTATTTGTTGCCTCAGTAGAGCGGGTGACAAATTGTGTTAACCTAACAGGCAAGATCTGGAGGTAATCCAATGACGATGGTGTTGAAATGCAGCGATCTGATACCCGGCTGTGACTACGAAACCCGAGGAGAGACTCTTGATGAGATTCTTCTCGGTGTGGCGGCTCATGCTAAAAAAGTTCACGATCTCGAAGTCACACCCGAATTGGCAAAATTGATCCAAGGTGTGATCAGAAAAGAGTGAAACATCCCATTCGAATGTGAATCACTCAGACGCCAGAGCGGTCAGGCGTTTGGCCCAGAGCGCGGAGAAGAGACCAAGCGCTGCGGTAGCAAGCATCATGACCAGCAATATGGTGACGCCGTTTGATCTATCCAGAAACTGGCCTGTGCCCCATGTCAGAACGGCGCCGACCAACACCGTCAGCGCTCCGCTAAGGCCTGCGGCTCCGCCTGTTTGTGTTGGATCAACAGACATGGCTTTGGCATTGGCTCCGGGCATTGTGAGCCCATTGCCCAACCCCACAAACACTGTGCATGCGAAAAATAGAACCGCGGTGAGATGGCTCGTCAAGGAGAGTAGGATTCCGCCAGAAAGCCCGAGGCAGGCGGCCAATCGCCCGACAAGGATAAGCGAGAGCGTGTCAATCTGATTGGCGAGGCGCCCCGATAAGAAACTCCCAAACATAAAGCCTGCGGTGATGCTGCCAATGCCAAGCCCCAGCTGCGCCGATGTCATCCCGAAGGTCTGCGGCGCAACAAGCGGGGTCCCTGTGACAAAGATGTAAAAGGTGCTTGTCGAAAAGGCAGTACAGCCTGCGTAGGCGAGGAAATGACTGTTTTTGAAAAGCCCCAGCGCCAAAAACGGGTGCGCGGTGGTCTTAGGGGCCGTTTCGGTCAGATCTTTCCAACATAACGCAAAGAGCCCAATTCCAGCCACGCCATAAAGCCAAAAGATCGCCCGCCAGCCAAGCAATGTGTCCAAAGCCCCGCCCACCATCGGCCCTATCATCGGCGCCAACGCCATTGCGGCGGTGATGTAGCCAATGAGGCTCACAGAGTCCGCTTCATTTCGAGTGTCACGCACAATCGCCATGGCAAGCACAAAGCCTGTGATCACGGCCCCTTGGCACATGCGGGCAATCAGGAAAGTTGTGACATCTTCGGCAAGCGCACAGAAAAGCGATGCGCCCGAGAATATGACCAAGGCAACAAGCAAAACAGGCCGTCGCCCTATCCGGTCGGACAGTGGGCCAACCAAGAGTTGAACAAAAGCCGTGAGAGCCAAATATCCAGAGGCCGCAAGAATGATCACGGTGACCGGTGCCGATAGATCTTTGGCGATTGCGGGCAGGGCAGGCAGAAACATGTTCAACGACAGGGTCGAAACCGCCGTCAGCAGGATCAGAGTGGAGATGTGAGGCGCGCGCGGTGTCATGGTCGATATCCAGAAAAATAGGCATAAAAAAACCCCCGAGGGTGCTCGGGGGTGCTGGGCCGCGATAGCAAGGTTGCTAGCGGACCACGCACCGGACACTGACGACGACGTTTAGAAATGACATAGGGGTCTCCTTTTGAAGAAGCCTATGCGCGCGATAGAGGGGTTGTCCAGAACGGATCAGCTGTCACAGCCACGAATGTCGACGGGCATACGCCCGCCCAACACCGTGATCCGAACCCCCGAGCGGTCCAGTGCAAAAACATCGGCTTCGGCATGGGCCATCCGCGTTTCAGCCATCAGGCGACCGCCCTCCCACCAGGTTTTGGGCTCAGCCACCCAGACCTGAGGGTCGGCGGTTTCGATCACTGTTTCTTCGCGTCCGGTGCCGCGGGGCATGGCGATCGCGGCCCGCAGGGTTACAGCACCGTCTTTCAAGGAAACCTTACAGGCCACCGATTTTACACCCGCATCTGCTGCCTCAAAAGGTTCATCCGCCAAAGCGGCGGCAATGGTGGGATCAGGACGTGTTATATCTGACGGCAGAGTGGCGCTGACCTGAACCTCATAGGGCAGGCAGATGTCTTTGCAGATACCCAGATCAATGGTCCCGCTCAGCGACGCATCACCGGTGTTGCGCCCCAGATCAATCCGCAAAGGCAGGACAACTTGATCATGATAACCGACAGAGCGCATCCCGCTTTGATGAAACACGTCGGGGGTCGGCCAATGAATATCAATGGCACGGGTGCCGCGCTCGGCCTGCCATTCGAATTGCGGTGGAATGCCTGCATCACCGGGGGCGCGCCAATAGGTTTTCCAACCGGGCGCCAACGTCAGGTGCAGCGCCGCCATGTGACTGCCATCGGCGAGCCGCCAACCGGGGCGCAATTCGGCTTGAATCACGTCATCAAGATTCTGCGCCAGACCGGCAGACGGGAGGAGTGTGGCCAAAGCCAGAGGCATTACATATCGCATTTCTATGACATGGTACGATTGGAGATAAAAAGGAAGTCACATTCAAGCGACTGCATTCTAACAACGGTAACTTTTTAATCAGTATCAAGTCCCTTGCACCCGGCGGCGGCAGGCTTCATGCTGGACTTCCTAGTATCGGAGTAGTTTTTGCCATGCCGCAGTCCGAGGACATGACCCCAGCCCATTTGACCGGTCGTATGTTGATTGCGATGCCAGGAATGGGTGATCCGCGCTTTGAGCAGGGTCTGGTGTTTTTGTGTGATCACTCAGACGAAGGCGCCATGGGATTGATTGTCAACAAATCCAGCGAAGAGCTGGATATGCCCGCGCTCCTGTCCCAGCTATCCATTGAACCCGTGGAAGATTTGTCCAAACGGGCGGTGCATTTTGGTGGTCCGGTTGAGGTGGGGCGCGGCTTTGTGTTGCATTCACCCGATTATGCCTCACTGGTGACAACGCTTGAGGTTTTGCCGGACATTCACATGACCGCGACGCTGGATATCCTTGAGGATCTCGGCAAAGGCGAAGGGCCGTCCCAGTGGATGATGGCGCTTGGTTATGCGGGCTGGGGGCCGGGGCAGCTTGAAAGCGAATTGACCCAGAACGCCTGGCTTGTGTGTGACGCCTCCGCAGATCTGCTGTTCCGCGTGCCCAACCCCAAGAAATGGGAAGCGGCCCTGGAAAGCATCGGTGTCTCGTCGCTGGTTCTGTCTTCGGAAGGTGGCCGGGCTTAATCAGGCATCAGACCCATAAGAGGTCTGCCAAATCCGTTTCGGTTAGACTGAAAAAAACGCGCGAGGCTGCTGTCCCGCGCGCGTCCTGTGGTGCATTTGACCCATCGTCTGGTATCGATTTCCAGTTGGCGGGCCGGCTTTATGTCGCTTTTCCGGTGCCTGATCCGCGCAGAAAGTCAAAGTCACAGCCTGTTGGAGAGGCCATAACCCGGTTTCGGTACAACATGCGATAGCCCCGGTCCCACTCACCTTCTGTTGGAGTAAACTCGGCACGGCGTCGCTCGAGCTCGGCCTCATCCACCAGAAGATCAATGGATTTGTCTTTTGCCGATAGTCGGATCCGGTCGCCATCACGCACCAGCGCAAGGGGCCCACCCACATCGGCTTCGGGGGCCACATGCAACACGATGGTGCCAAAGGCTGTGCCAGACATCCGCGCATCTGAAATGCGGACCATGTCTTTCACCCCCTGCTGCGCCAGTTTTTTGGGAATGGGCAGATATCCCGCCTCTGGCATGCCGGAGGGGCTGCGCGGTCCGGCGTTTTGCAATACCAGCACGCTGTCGGCCGTAACGGGCAGGTCAGGATCGTCAATGCGCTGCGACAGGTCATCAAGCGAGTTGAACACCACGGCAATGCCTTCATGCTCTAATAGGTCAGGCGTCGCAGCGGCACGTTTCAAAATGGCCCCTTCGGGCGCAAGCGTGCCGCGCAGCGCAATCAACCCACCTTCAGGATCAATTGGATCGTCGGCGGGTCGGATCACCGCATGGTCAATCGGATCGGCCAGCGGTTTGTCCAGCCTCTCTCCCATGGTTTGCCCCGTCACATCCAGCGTCGTGCGGTCCAGTTGTCGGGCCAACCCCCGCAGAACCCCATCAAGCGCGCCTGCGGCGTTGAAATCTTCCATGTAACCTTTGCCCACCGGTTTCAGATCAACCAGAACCGGCGTTTCATCCGAGAGCGCATTGAACTGGTCATAATCGATGTCGATGCCCAGACGGCCAGCCACTGCTGCCAGGTGGATCACGGCGTTGGTTGACCCGGAGACCGCCAAAAGCACCCGCAGCGCGTTTTCAACCGATTGTTTGGTGATCAGTTTATCGGGTGTCGGACCACCTTCGACCGCGAGTTTCGCAGCTAATTCGCCACTTTCCTCCGAGGCCCGCAGACGGTCGGCATGAACAGCCGGGATTGCCGCCGAACCCGGCAGTGCCATACCGAGAGTCTCTGAAATCAGCGCCATGGTCGAGGCCGTTCCCATCACGGCGCAGGTGCCTGCGGTGGTGGCCAAACGGCCTTCGATCTGGTTGATTTCTTCGCGTTCAACCTTGCCCGCGCGGTACTGCCCCCAAAAGCGTCGACAATCGGTACAGGCCCCAAGACGTTCGCCCTTGTGGCGCCCCGTCATCATCGGACCTGCCACAAGCATCACCGCCGGTTTGTTGGCTGATGCGGCGCCCATCAAAAGCGCCGGAACGGTTTTGTCACAGCCTCCCATCAGGATCACGGAATCCATGGGCTGGGCGCGGATCATTTCCTCAACCGCCATGGCCATCAGATTGCGGTAAACCATCGAGGTCGGGCTTAGAAACACCTCGCCCAGCGAGATCACGGGGAAGGGCACCGGCAATGCGCCCGAGGCCAGAACACCGCGTTTCACCGCCTTGAGCATCTCGGGGAAATGGCGGTGGCAATTGTTAAACCCGCTCTCGGTATAGCAAATGCCCACGATGGGTTTGTCCAGCGCTGCACCGGTGTATCCCATAGACTTCGCAAACGAGCGGCGTAGATAGCGGGCAAACTCGGGGTCGCCATAGTTGGTCAAGCCGCCGGTGATGCCCTGCGGTTTATAGGGGGTCTCAGACATTCATGTCCCCTTTCAATAGCTTGTGGCGGGTGTATTTCGGCACCAGATAGTCAAGGATGCCAAAGCTGCCACCTTCGCGGCCAAAGCCGCTTTCTTTGATGCCAATCATGCCCGCCTGCAAATCGTCGGCACTGCGCAGGGCCAGATCGCTGTCGCGGGTAAAGACATAGGCGGCCAGTCCAAATTCGGTGTCATTGGCCTGTGCCATCACCTCGTCATAGCTGGAGAAGGGGGTCAGTGGGGCCACTGGCGCGAAGGGTTCCTCTGACATGATACGCGCACAGTCAGGCACCCGGCCCAGAACGGTGGGTTGAAGGAAGTGCCCCGTATTGAAGCTGGGGTCACGTCCGCCCCCGGCCAGAACCTCAGCCCCTCGTGCCTTGGCATCTTCAATAAGCGAAAGCGCCCCGTCCACACCACGGGCGCGGATCATTGGCCCGGTCGTGACGGTTTCGTCCAAGCCATCGCCGACCTTAAGACCCTTGGCAACGCGGGCAAAGATTGCGGCAAAAACATCATAGATGTCTTCATGCACATAGAAACGCGTCGGTGAAATGCAGACCTGGCCACAGTTGCGAAACTTGGTTGCAGCCAATTTTTCCGCCGCCGCAACAGGATCGCTGTCAGGAAAGACGATCACGGGGGCATGGCCTCCAAGTTCCATTGTCACTTTTTTGATCCCGGCTGCGGCCTGGCGCAGGATCTCTTTGCCCACAGGCACCGATCCGGTCAGTGAAACCTTCTTGATCACCGGTGAGGCGATAAGATCCGCAACCATCGGAGTAGAGCGACCGGTCAAGATCGAGAGGGTGCCCGCCGGCAACCCCGCTTCGATCAGCACCTGGCCCAGAATAAAGCAACAGCCCGGCGCCTCAGAGGCGGGACGCGCGATCACAGGATTGCCCGCAGCCAGAGCCGCGGCAATTTTCCGGGCTGGCAACAGCATTGGGAAGTTCCAGGCCGAGAGGCTCAGACAGGGGCCAACCGGCGCATAGGTGACGGTCAGACGTTCATCCTCAGCGCGGCCCGGAATGGTCTGGCCATAGATGCGCTTGGCCTCTTCGCCGTACCATTCAAACTGATCAGCTGCGGCGTTCACCTCGCCCTTGGCTTCGGCCAGAGGTTTGCCGGTCTCGGTTGACATCACACGGGCATATTTGTCCAGACGCGCGCGCAACAGATCGGCGGCCCGTCGCAATATGCCTGCGCGGGTCCAGGCCGGGGTTTTTGCCCAAGGGCGGGCCGCAGCGGCGCAATCGTCCAGCGCCTGAGCAATATCCGCAGGGCCAGCTGCCGCGATCTGGCCAATCTCGGCCTCGGTCACCGGGCTATACACGGCCATCGTGTCGCCAGCCTGCGCTGCACGCCACGCGCCTCCGATCAGGAGGCCATAGGTCTCATACATCAGATCTCTCCTTTGCCGTCAGATCAATGTCGCGGCATATTTGTCCTGAACATCGGCACACCAGTTGCCCACGTTCCAATTGCCCCAGGCCCCAAGCCCTCCCAACGGATCCTCACCGTAGTAGACCGGAACATGCACAAGGCTGAGGCCGGGGTAGGCCTGGGCCTGGGTCAGGGCGTTTTGCAGGCTGTCTTTGGTTGTGCCGCCCCAAAAGGCCTGAACTCCGTCGAAAGACTGGGCCATGGCGACATAGTCGACGGCCACCGCATCATTGGTGCGATAGGTCTCGCCATATTGTGCCAGCTGCAGGTGGCTGATGGCGGCCATGCGACGATTGTCGAGAAGCAGAATTGTTCCATGCACCCCGTGTTCCGCCGCATCAATCAACACCTGCGGGTTCATCATAAACGACCCATCTCCGGTGAAAGCGATGCCATAGCGCCCCTGATTTGCAAGACCAGCGGCCAGCAACGCAGAGACAGCAAAGCCCATGTAGGAGGCACCGGTTTCGGTAAAGGTTTCACCCGGTGCCTGATCTTCGACCACCTGAAATCCATTGGCCTGCACATCGCCGGCGTCGAAGAATTTGATAGCCCCGTGGCGGCGCGCAAATTGGTCGGCCAGATGGATCACCTGCGGTTGGCTCAACACCGGCTGGCTCCAGACATCGGCACCCAAAGGGGCGGCGTCATAGCGCTCCGTTTTGTAAGCCTGCCATTCCGCTTTTTTGGCCGCGCAGGTGTCGAGCCACGCCGAGGATGCTGGCGCGGTCAACCGGTCGGCCAGTGCCGACAAAATGCCAGCGGCTGGGCCGGTTAAGGCCAGCGTGTTGTTGTAATGCTGAACGTCCTGCAGATCGGAATTGAACCAGCTCAGGCTGTGTGTTGAGCGGCAGGTTGAGATAGAAGGGTCCGGCTTTCCAGGGGTGAAACACCGTTGCGGCCCCGCGGCGCAGTGCATCCCGCAATGCACCCGGTACATGCAGAGTGTAGGTTGCGCCCATTGCCCCGGTGATCTGACCAAACAGGCCCTGTTCCGGCTTGGGCACCTGTTGCATGTTATAGCCTTCGCCGTGCGTCGTCTCATCGCCATAGATGTGGTAGAGACCCACCCCATTGGACGCCGCCGCCAGAGAGCCGGCCAGAGCTTGCAGGGCACCGGGCCCGATAGAGGTTACCACGGCACAGGGCTCGTCATAGACCCAGCGCAGGGCGGTTCCCACATGGGCCATTTCAACTTCGTTGCGGAATTGGAACCCTTTGACCAGCCCTGCCTCTTCATAGATCCGCAGGGTCTCGCCCAACTCGGTTGAGCCATGGCCCAGAATCATCAGGTATTTGCTGACACCCTGTCGCAGAAGCCCCCAAACCAGAGCCTCGGTCAGAGGCAGTGAAATCACCTCGCTCAACAGGCCCTTATCGATCGCGGCCTCAAGCCCACCCTGTTGCACCAGCCAGGCAGCGCGGGAGGCGCGGGTGTTGGGAACCGAGGTCATGCGCGCATCTCCCCCAGCTGAATGGCGCGACCTTCACGGGCCGAGCGTTCCGCAGCCATTGCAAACCGCAGCACGTCACGGCCCTGCCGGGCGGTCAACAACGGGTCGCCTCCATCATGCAGAACGTTCAGGAAATGCCGCGTCGACTGGACAAAGCTCTGCTCCCAGCCCGAGGGGATGTCTTTGTATTCGGTGACCTGTCCATCCCGATACTGCACTACCGGGGGCATGTTGCCTATGCTTCCGTGGCCACAGTTGATCCAGATCACACCTTCGGTGCCGGTGATCTCAACCCGGTCATCCTGCGCGTAATACTGGCCAGCGATCTCAAGATCCGGCGAATAAACCACCTCAAGGTTGCCAATGCGGTTGCCGGGAAACCGGAAGGAAATCTGCGACGGCGCATCAAACCATCCGCCATCGGGGCGCTGGGTTTGATGGATAAAGGCATGCACTTCTTCCGCTTGCCCCATAAAATGCCAGGCCAGTGCAAACTTGTGATGCCCATCGTCAAACACCAGTGGGCCACCACCCGCCTTGTCCATTTCCTGCCGCCAGGCGTCAGCCTCTTTCGGCACTTCCCAGGCGGTTTTGCTTTTGCCGGGATTGGATTTGATCCGGATCGACAAAGGCGTGCCAATTGCGCCTTCATCCACAAGGGCCTTGGCCTTCATCACCGGTGGGTGAAAGATGAAGTTCTCGAAGATTTTGACCGGCCGGTCATAGGCCTCTGCGGCGGCGACCAGCTGATCGGCTTCTGCGAGATCCATGCACATTGGTTTTTGCAGCGAGACTATTTTCCCTGCGTCCATGGCTTTCAGCGCGGCAGAGAGATGCAGGTGATGCGGCAGCAACAGCTCGACCAGATCCACATCGTCACGGGCCAGAAGGGCGTCGTAGTCCTCTTCAATGGCCGCCTCATCCACGCCTCAGGCTGTCGCGCGGGACCGAGCCAGTGCCGGGTCGCGGTCGCACAGAGCCGTAATCTGTCCCCGAGTGGACTGGGTATATTCAATAGCATGCAGGTCAGAGATGCGGCCGGTGCCGACAATTCCGACGCGAAGAGGCGTGTCAGACATAAAGTTCAGGTTCCCTGTATTGGGGGAATAGGAACAGAGAGCACCAATTCCCCAAGCTCAGCCAAGCGGGCGTCATCGATGCGCACGGACGGACCCGAGAGCCCAAGTGCGGCAATCATTTGCCCCTGTGTGTCAAAAACCGGACGGGCGGTGCAGCGAATACCGGTGGCGAATTCTTCGTCATCCACGGCAAATCCGCGATCCCGGGTCAGCGCGACTTCGGCGCGTAGGCCGGACTCATCCGTCAAAGTGTGTTCGGTATAACGCGCCATCTCTTGCGGCATGCGCGCGGTGCCAAAGGCCAAAAACGCCTTGCCCAGAGCTGTGCAATGCAGCGGCGACAGCGCCCCAATAGGGTGATCCACCTTGAGAGGCAGGGTGCTGTCGACCTTGTCGATGTACCAGACGCGGTCGCCCACAAGCACCGCAAGGTGGGCGCATTCCCCGGTCTGCGCCACCAGTGCTTCGAGGGCGGGTCGACACAGTTCTTTGCACAGGATCACTTCGGAAAGAGAGCGCTCTTCCGAGGGATGACCTTCCTGAGGGAGGCTTTCATAGCGGCGTGTTTCATCTTGCCGGGCGTATCCGGAGGCGACCAGGGTCTTGAGGAGATGGGAAGCATTCGACTTCTCAACACCCAGCGCCTCGGCCACGGCTGTCAGGCGCATTGGCGCCCCTGCGTCACGCAGGATGTCCAACACCTGCAATCCGCGTGTAAGAGATTGTAGTAACCGCATTCTATTGGCTCCTCAGGATCATTTGGTGCAATAGTTTACGTATATCACACAAAAGTACAGCATGCGCAAACTTTTCAACTCGAAATGACGCCTGGAACCGTGTATTGCGGTTTTTCGTGCCGTCTGCAATACAATTTGTTGACATATAGCGAAATGGCTGCATTCTGACGCTAGAAACTTGCAATTAGTATCGCATATTGAAACTTTGGGGGGAATCTTCGTATGACAGGTGTAAACCGACGCAGTCTTCTGGGCTCGGCGCTTGCTGTGACTGTGGCAGCTATTGCCGCGCCAGCATTTGCAGAAAAAGGTGAGGTCACCATCAGCCACTATTTTACTGGTGAGCTGGGGTTGAAGGCCTTTAACGAACAGATTGATCGCTTTGAAGCGGATAGCGGCTATAGCCTCAAAGACAGCCCCGTGGGCCATGAGGACTATAAGACCGACATTCTTGTGCGTGCTTCGGGGAACAGCCTGCCAGATGTTTTCAGCTATTGGGCTGGAGCACGGGTGCAGTTCATCGCCGATTCCAATGCGCTGCATGCGATCGACGGCATGTGGGACAAGGCGGGTCTGGACGAGGTGGTTGCAAAATCCATCGCTGACAGCGCCACCTCCTACAATGGCAATCGCTATCTGGTGCCCATGAACTACCACTACGCGGGTATGTTCTATAACAAAGCGGTTCTGGATGAGGCGGGCGTGACCGAGATGCCCAGCGACTGGGATGGGTTTCTTGCGCTTTGTGCCAAACTGAAAGAGGCGGGCATTGATCCCATCGCTCTGGGCTCGGCCAACCGCTGGCCGGCGCAATTCTGGTTTGACTACCTGCTGCTGCGCACAGCTGGCCCTGAGTACCGTGCCAAGCTGATGGCGGGTGACGCCTCGTATGATGATGCCGAAGTCAAACGTGCCATGGGCATGTGGAAAGATCTGGCTGACGCGGGCTATTTTGCCGAAAACTCGAACGCCAACACTTGGACCGATGCCTCTGACAAGGTGGCCCGTGGTGATGCGGCCATGACCCTGATGGGCACATGGATCACCGGATATTGGGGTGGTCTCGAACTGGTTCCGGGTGAAGATTATGACTTCTTCCCGTTCCCGGCGATTGACGCCGGCGTGCCGGTGGCCTCGGTTGGCCCCGTGGACGGGCTTGTGATCGCAGGCAACACAGGCAACGCCGCCGGAGCGGAAGCGTTCCTAGAGTACATGGTGTCAAACCCTGAGGTCCAGGCCTCGTGGAGCGGCGCACAGGGGGCCCTTTCGGCGAACGTCAATGTCGATCCAACAAGCTACAACGACGTGATGCTGAAAGCCTTCAACACCGTTGCCGACTCTGAGGTCTTTGCCTTCAACTATGACCTTGCGACACCGCCCCCTGTGGCAGAAGTTGGCCTTTCGATGTTTGCGCGTTTCATGGATGATCCGAGTAAAGTAGACGAGATCCTCTCTCAGGCTGCTGGCGACGCAAGCGCTGCCTTTAGCCAATAAACCGCAACACCGCGAGGGCTGCCATCACGGGTGGCCCTCCCTGATCGGAGCAAGGAATGGAACGGGAAAACCGCTTCTGGCGGGTGGCTCTTCTGGCGCTGCCGCTCTTTGTGTTTCTGGCCCTCGTGATCTGGCCGCTGCTGAGCTCGTTTTACTACAGTTTCACCAACTGGAACGGCTTTAACAGTGACTATGACTATGTGGGTTTTGAAAACTTCAAACGCATCTGGACCGACCGGCTGTTTTTTAATGCCATCGTCAATACCTCAATCTGGATGGCCGCCGCCATTCTGCTTCCAACGATCTTAGAACTGTCGCTGGCGCTCTTGCTGGATGCCAAAGTGCGCGGGTCGAAGATCTTCAAAACCATCTTCTATTTGCCTATTTGCCTATCTGCCTTTCGGCGATTGTGGTGGGCCAGATCTGGGTCTGGATCTATCAACCGGATTGGGGCCTTCTGAATACAGTGATCGAACAGATCACCGGGTCGCGCTTCAACTATGCCTGGCTCGCCCGTCCGGACAGTGCGCTCTATGCCGTGATTGTTGCCTGGTCCTGGCAGCAAACCGGGCTATCGATGGTGATCTATCTCGCTGGCCTGACTTCGGTGCCTTCTGATCTTCTAGAGGTCTGCGACATCGAAGGCGCGACGCCCTGGCAAAAGATCCGTCAGGTGATCATTCCGCTGCTGACGCCCTCAACCGTGGTGGTTGTGGCGCTGTCGGTGATCAATTCGCTCAAAGGGTTTGATATCTTGTTCATCATGACCGGCGGCGGGCCGTTCAACAGCTCAGATACGCTGGCGATGCACATGTATAACGAAAGCTTCCGCAAGTGTTTCATGGGCTACGGCAGTGCCATTCCGGTGGTTTTGTTCCTGATCGCTCTGACCATCATCGGGCCCTACTTCCGCCAGTTGAAGAAAGTGGATGACATCTATGGCTGATCTCACATCCGGTTCGGTCCCGCGTCGTTTCAATCCATGGCCCGTGACCATCTTCACCGTGCTGTTCATACTGGCGGTACTGTTTCTGACCCCCACCATCGGAGTGTTGCTGTCCTCGGTGAAAACCACCCGGGCCATTGCGCTGGGCGATCTGTGGTCCTGGCCGGATCGTCTGTACTTGGGCAACTACACAGAAGTGCTCGGCAATCCGGCGGTGCACCGCTATTTTCTCAACACGCTGATTGTGACCCTTCCGGCCACCATCGCCTCAACCGCACTGGGGGTTCTGGCGGGCTATACCTTTGCCAAATTGCCGTTTCGCGGGTCAAATCTGCTGTTTCTGGTTGTGATTGCGGGCATGTTCTTTCCGCCGCAGGTGATCCTGGTGCCGCTGTTTCGGCTGTTCAATAGCATGGGTCTGATCGACACACTCTGGCCGATTTTTCTGGTGCACACGGCGCTCGGTATTCCGATCTGCACATTGTTGATGCGCAACTTCTTTGCCACGGTGCCCAATGCCCTGCGCGAAGCCGCTATTTTGGAAGGCGCCAATGAATGGCAGGTGCTGACGCGTGTGGCTCTGCCGCTCAGCCTTCCGGCATTGGCGGTTTTGGCGACGCTGCAGTTCACCTGGATCTGGAACGACTTTCTCTGGCCGCTGATCTTCACCCAATCGGATGAGAAACGCACCATCATGGTGGGCATCGTCAACCTACGCGGACAATATACCGTGGCCTGGGGGGTACAGGGCGCACTGTCGCTGATTGCCTCGCTGCCCACGTTGCTGATCTTCCTCTTCTTCCAGCGCTTTTTCATCAAAGGCATGACCATGGGCGCGGTCAAAGGATAAAACATGGCTCAAGTCACACTCAAGAATATCAAGAAATCCTTTGGGCCAACCGAGGTCATCAAAGGTGTGGATCTCGACATCCAGCAGGGCGAGTTTGTCGTCTTTGTCGGCCCCTCGGGTTGCGGCAAATCCACCATGCTTCGAATGATTTCCGGACTCGAAGATGTCTCCGAGGGTCAGATCGGAATTGACGGCCGCGATGTCACCCATGTTTCGCCGTCCAAGCGCGATCTGGCCATGGTGTTCCAATCCTATGCGCTGTTTCCGCATCTGACGGTGGCGGAAAACATCGGGTTTGGTCTCAAACTGCATAAAACCCCAAAGCCTGAGATCAACCGCCGGGTCGAAGAGGTGGCCAAAACGCTTCAGCTCGAAGCCCTTCTGGACCGCACACCACGTCAGTTGTCCGGAGGCCAGCGCCAGCGCGTGGCCATCGGGCGCTCGATCATCCGCAATCCCAAGGTCTTTTTGTTCGACGAGCCGCTGTCAAATCTGGATGCGGCGCTGCGGGGCAAGATGCGGCTTGAAATCGCCCGGCTGCACAAAGAGCTCAAGGATGTGACCATGATCTATGTCACCCATGATCAGGTCGAGGCAATGACTTTGGCAGATCGCATTGTGGTCTTCAATCAGGGCCGTATTGAACAGGTGGGCACCCCGATGGAGCTCTATCATACGCCGGCCAATCCGTTTGTTGCCGGATTTATTGGCGCACCTGCAATGAACTTCCTGCCCGCTGAGATGCTGTCGGAACAGCAGGTTAGATTGGGGAAAACGGTGCTGGATCTGCCCCGACCCAGTGCCCTGTCGGGCGCAGTGACTCTGGGCATCAGGCCTGAGCATATCGAGGTGTCAGATGGTGGAGAGATCACGGCGACGTTGGATCTGATGGAAAAGCTGGGGTCAGAAACGCTTCTGCATCTGACCACCCCCTTCAGCGACAGCCCGCTGACCGCTCGCGTGGATGGTGCGGTTG
The DNA here is from genome assembly GCA_049116335.1 of Pelagimonas sp. Taxonomy (GTDB): domain Bacteria; phylum Pseudomonadota; class Alphaproteobacteria; order Rhodobacterales; family Rhodobacteraceae; genus CANMIH01. The sequence continues at coordinate 102,160 of JAGDYZ010000001.1, forward strand.
AACTGACCGAAGGTCAAACCCTGCGACTGAACTTCAACCCCAATGCCGTGCATATATTCGCGGCCTCTGAAGCACGCCCTGTGATGACAGCTTAATCGGCAGTGTTTCGGGCAACCCGCTTGATGCGCGGGTTGCCTGCCAACCTCCGACATGGCGTGGCACAGAACATTTTGATCCAAAGACCGATCAGAGGCGTGTTGGTTTGGAAGTCAGGTGAACGACCGGATGGTTTTTAGTGCGCCATCCAGAGCCGTGCCCTTCTCGTCCTGAAGCGCAGCCTCGCGCAGGCGCGCCACCCATTGCGCCGCATCTGGGCGCGTGCGGACAAGGCCTGCCCCTTCAACCACGCGGTCGAATTTGGAATGCGCGCGGGCATGGGTGTCGGAATAGCCTTTGATCAGGCGGTGACAGCGGATGAGCTCACAGGCATAGTCATAATCAACCGCGAGTGCATCGTGACACGTATCGATCCAGCGCGTCAGATGCGCTTGCTCCTGTGCGTGACGCAGGGTGCGCAGGCGATAGCGCCGTAGACCCCCAAGCAGATACAGCATGAGGAAATGTGACAGCTTGAGGCTGCGCAGTCTGCGTCCCTTGTCGAACCAGCGTTCCAGCCGCCCCATCCAGCGGGGGCTGTTCTCGATGCGCGCGCCCAGTCTGGCGGGCAAGAGCCCGGCAATCTCTTCAGCGCGAGGATGAAAGAATTCGGTCAGGTGTAGGGTTTTGTCCTGAGCCTTCATCTCCTGTTCGATCCGTGTGACGCGCGTGCCGCGGGTTTTGAGATCTGCGACGCGGATCACATCGTCATAGGCCATGGCATTGGCAATATGTTTTGCGGCCTCGGTGGACAACGCGTAACCCTGCTTTGGGGTATCTTTGGCCACAAACTGATCCAGTCGATCGAGGTATGCCGCACCATAGGCCGGATCCTGAAAGCCGACCACTTTGCGCAGGCCGCGGTGGGCCATCTCCAGCACCGGGGCGGGAAGGCTATCGCAGCGCGCACTGAGAGCGTGCCACTTGGAAATCTGCTCAGCAGGCCCCTGAGGTTGCGAGAAAGTCGCCGGTGTTGTGTCCGTCTCGGGCTGGATCTCTTCGGGGTTTTGCGCCCGCTCATAGGCGGCGGTAAAGGCGCGCAGCGAGGCTTCGACCCCTTTGCCCGAGGCGCGAATGGCCTCTTCAAAGGCTTCGCGTGGAAAGGGCAGGGCGCGTGAGCCAGCCAGCGCGCCAAACAGAGCAGAGGAAATCACCGAGCCGTTCTGTACCGCGAGCCTGTCCATATCGAACATGATCAGGTGATCGGCGGCGATTTCGGCCGCCGCGCGCACCTCGTCCGACGAGGCAATCCCGTCGCCGGGCACGATCTTTTCCGAGACCGCAAGCGCCCGATGTGTTGAGGCGATCAAGGTGGTGCGGTCGGGGGTCACAAATCCGCGCATGATGGCACGCCCCGCTTCCATCATTTCCGCCGCGATCATGACATCCACATCCCCAGCCGAGGGGGCGAGAGAAAACACAGGACTCGGATCGCTGACCGGGGCCATTTCGATGTAGTAGATGGTGGCCCCTGTGCGCTGAGCCACGCCGGCAACGGATGTGGCTTGGGCTGCATAGCCCTGCGAACGCGCCAGCGCTTCGATCCAGTTGGTCAACACACCGCCGCCCTGTCCCCCTACGGCGAGAATGGCGAGCTTGATGATGGTGCCAAGTTTTTCATCCAACGGGCGCGCGGCTGGCAGGATGGGAGTGTTCATTGTGGAACCTCAACAAATTCAAGACGTGTGGCGCGTCGGCGGGCCTGAAGTCCCGCGATGATGCGGCGGCTTGTGCGGGCCCACCACGCGGACAGGCCGGTGTCATTGTGCACCACATCGGCGCGATAAAAGCTGGGGCACAAGACAGCAGCGTCCGCTACCTCGCCACAGTTGCCACAGCCAACACAGCTTTGGTCAATCGAAGCAATCGGATCGTCGCGCAGAGGGTCATCCAGCGTTTTCAGCGACAGCGAGGGGCAGCCGGACAGACGGATACAGGCGTGATCACCGGTGCAAATGTCTTCGTCGATGCCAAAGCGGGGCACTTCAACACGCGCGCCGTCGCGGATTGCGGTGTTGCGGATGGGTTTTTCGCGGCGCTGGCGGTTCAGCATACATTCGGACGAGGCAACAATGACCTTGGGGCCGTTGTAATCTGTGGTCAGCGCTTCGCGCAGCACATCGCGCATCCGGCCCACATCATAGGTGTGGTCGATCTGCCGAACCCAATCTACGCCAATGCCCTTGAGCGCCTTAGAAATTGGGTTGTTGGTGGATTTCGTGGGGTTGTCGGCGCGAGATGACAGCACATCCTGCCCGCCCGTTGCGGCGGAATAGTAGTTGTCGACAATCACAGCGACGCTATCGGATTTGTTGTACACCATGTTGCCGATCGACGAGCTGAGACCGTTGTGCCAGAAGCCGCCGTCGCCCAGAAACGAGATCGCCCGCTTGCCGCCGCCACCGTCAAAAGCACCGTTAGACGCAGGCCCAAGCCCATAGCCCATGGTTGATCCGCCAATCTCAAACGGCGGCAGACAGGCAAAGATGTGGCATCCGATATCGCCAGAGACCTGATGCGCCCCGAGCTCCTGTTCGACCAGCTTCATCGCCGCAAAAATCGGGCGTTCGGGGCAGCCGGTGCAAAACCCCGGCGGTCGGATCGGAACGGTCTGAGACAGATCCGGGATCTCGGGCGCCTCTTGGTTGGGCGCGCGGGTTTGACCGGGCAACAGCCCCGGTGCATGGGTTTTGAGAAAACTGGTGATGCCATCAAGCATGACCTGACCGGTGTATTCCCCGGCCATGGGGAAGAAGTCTTTGCCATGCAATTGCACCGGGCTCTGAGAGCGGTACAGCATGGTCGACAACCCCTGTTCGATGAACTCGGGCTGGCCTTCTTCGATGACCAGAAGGCCCTTTTTCCCCTCGGCAAACCGGCTGAACTCGTCCTGCACCAGCGGATAGGTGACATTGAGACAGTAGATCGGCACTTCGGCCTGGCCATAGATGTCGGCCAGGCCAAGACGTTGCAACGCGCGGATCACGCCATTGTACATGCCGCCCTGACAGACGATGCCGATCTCGGAGGCGTCGGGCCCGAAAATCTCGTTCAAGCCCTTGTCCATGATGTGTTTTTCGGCGGCGGGCCAGCGATTGTTGATCTTGTCCTGTTCGTGTTGATAGGACATCGGCGGCAGAACCACCCGGTTGAAGTCACGGCGCGGATTTGCGACGGCGTCTTTCACGGTCAGTGGGGGCCTTTGGTTGTCGCGGCACTCAAAACTTCCGGTGACATGGCACGAGCGGATGCGCACCATCAGCATCACAGGGGTGTTGGAGGCTTCAGAAAGCTCAAACCCCTGCTGCACGGACGAGACGATTGAGGGCAGATTGGGACGGGGATCCATCAACCAGAACTGCGATTTCATGGCAAAGGCGTGGCTGCGCTCTTGCATGATCGACGAGCCTTCGCCGTAGTCTTCGCCAACAATGATCAGCGCGCCGCCAGTGACACCGGATGACGACAGATTGGCCAATGCATCTGAGGCGACATTGACACCAACCGATCCTTTGAAGGTCACGGCACCGCGGATTGGATAGTGCACCGAGGCGGCGAGCATGGCCGCCGCTGCCGCTTCCGAGGCGTTGGCCTCAAAGCGGACATCCAATTCGCCTAGGAGTTCTTCGGCATCGGCCAGAACATCCATCAGGTGAGAAATAGGTGCGCCCTGATAGCCGCCGACATAGCCGACCCCATTCTCCAGCAAGGCCTTGGTGATGGCCAGAATACCTTCGCCGGTGAACGTGTGACCTGCGCCAAGTCGCAGGTGTTCGACCTCCTTCTTAAAAGACCGTTCAGCCATACAGGCCCTCAGATGTCGTGGTGTCGTACATTGTGCAAAATCCTTTGCAGGGTGAGGACAAATGCGGCGCGCTCTTGAGTTGAGATGCCCTGGAACATTTGTTCGTAGCTGGCCGCCATGGTGGGCCAGATCTGTTCAAAGACCCGGCGGCCTTCTTCGGTGATCATCACGCGGGTGGCGCGGTTGTCATTTTCATCGGTCTCGCGGCGGATAAGTCCGTCTGCGAGAAGTTTGTCGAGCGTGCGGCTGAGGGTGGATTGTTCGACGACGGCAAAGACCGCCAGTTCGCGAATGAGAATACCGTCATTGACCGCCAGCACGGCGAGGGCCCGCATCTTTGCCGTTGAAAGGCCAAATTCGGACAAAGCATCCCGCAGGCTGGCGTTATAGCGCCCCATGATGCGGTTCATCAGGTAGGGCGCAAAGTTCTGCAGCCCCATTTCACCCAGACGGGGTGTCGGTGTCTCGGTCATACTCATCCTCCAAGCCGTTTGGCCACATTGTAGCCCGATCCCCCACCAAGTCCGGGGCCGGGATGGGTCGAGGCGCCGATTTGGTAGAGATGTGACGCGGGTGTTGCGCCATTCCGAGAGTGGCTGAAAGGCCGGAAGATGAAAAACTGGTCGAGTGTGCACTGCCCGCCATAGGGGTCCCCCCCCACGAGGTTCATGTTGAGCTGAGCAAGATCTGCCGGGGAATAGGCGCGGCGGCTAAGCTTGATTTGGTCAAAATTGCGGATGTGGTTTTTTAGGATGGCCTCGATGCGATCCGCAAACCCCTCGCGCGTGGCCTCGGTCCACGTGCCATCGGTGGCAATCTCGCCGGCCGCATCCCCTTTGATGTGACGCGGTGAATCGGGTATTTGCAGCCACAAAATCGCTTTGCCGTCGGGACAGCGGCTTGGGTCAAGCCGATGGGGTTGTCCGACGCAAATGGTGGGGGTCACGGGCAACATACCGCGTTCGGCTTCGTTGCTGGCTTTTGACACGCTGTCGACGCCATCGGCGAGATGGATCAGCGCGACGTCTTCCAACCCTTCGGCGATCCAGTCGGGATCTGCGTCGAGCGCATAATGCAGCTGAAAATTGCCACGCCCGTGACGATAGTCTTGGGCGGTCTGGCGATCATCGGAGGAGGCCCCGTCAAGAAGCCGGGTATAGAGCTGTGAGGGCGTGACCGAGGCCAGCGTGGTGCGCGCGAGGATTTTCTCGCCATCTGTGGTTTCGACGCCGATGGCGCGGTTCTGATCAACCAAGATGCGCGCCACATCGGTGTTGGTGCGAATTTCACCACCGTTTTCACGGATCAGCGCCTCAAAGGCTTTGACCACCTGCGCGGCCCCGCCTTTGACCACCGGCGCGCCTGCGGCCTCAAGGGCAAAGGCGATGACCTGACCCATCTTGGCGGAATAGCTGCTTTCCGGGGTCAAGCCGGTGTGCAGCACCCAAGGGGCCCAAAGCGCCTGCGCCAGGGGGCTGGAATATCGGGTTTCAAGCCAGCCACGCGCGGGTTTCAACGCCGCACCGACCCAGGATTTGAAGCCATTGAGCCCCTTGGCCCAGATCTGACGCGTCACCAGTCGCGCGGTTTTCCAGCTCCAGAGCTCTCCGCCGAGCAGCGCAAAGAGAAAAGGCGCCTCGGCCTCGATGCCGGTGACATCGCGGGCGTGTTGATCTCCGTCGCCTGCGGCCAATGCGTTCAACGCCGCAATGTTTGCCGCCCGGTCCATGGTCAGAATCAGGGCAGTTTGATCCGGGCGCAGGACGGCGGTGGGGTGGGGGCTATGGCAGAACTCCAACCCGTGCCGTCCCAGATCCTCGGCCAGTTCGGCATAGGCCGGTGAAGTCAGGAACAGCACAAAAGTGGCGGCCATCACGTCATGATGGAATCCGGGTTCGGTGATTTCGGCGGTCTGCAAACAGCCGCCAGCCTGCGCTTCACGCTCAAGCAAAATCACCTTTTTTCCGGCGCGAGACAGCAAAGCGCCTGCAACAAGCGCATTGATCCCACTTCCAATGATGACGTGATCGACCTGTGACATGGCTTAGCTCTTGGGAATCAAAGCTAGGGCCCGGATTGGGCTGCCGGTGCCGCGTTCGATCTTGAGCGGTGCCGCCATCAGGATGGCACCTTTGGCAGGCAGCTTGTCGAGATTGGCAAGCGAGGCCAGACCAAAACAATTGTCGCGGTGCAGTAGGTTGTGCGCCGGATAAGGCGGTTCCATGCCCCCGGCCTGACCGGCGTCAGTGCCAATGCACTGGCTGCCCCAGCCGACAATGCCCTTGCTCAGCAGATATTCGATGCAATCCGGGGTTGGTCCGGGCGAATGCGGGCCTGTTTCGTCGGCGTTGAGGAACAGATCCTCATCATGGGCGCGTTTGTCCCAGTCGGTGCGCATCACCACCCATTCCCCGGCTTTGATCGCGCCGTGTTCGGCTTCCCAAGCTTGCACCATGTCTGCAGTCAGAAGGAAATCCGGGTTTTCTTGCGACTGCGCGGAACAATCGATGACGTTCACCGGGGCAACAAGGCGCTGTACATCCAGTGTATCAGTAAAACCATCCGAGTGGTCTTTGCCGGTGATCCAATGATGCGGCGCATCGAAATGCGTGCCGGTGTGTTCCCCCAGAACCATCCAGTTCCAGGCAAAGAATGGGCCGTCTTCGTCATATTCACTGATTTTGTGGATTTCGACTTTGGGTGTGTTTTTGGCGAAATCCTCGGGCAGTTTCAGAACCGGCGTGTTCGGTCCCAAAACACCGGTGCAATCCACCACTTCGACGCCCCCCGTAGCGAGCAATCCGCCCAGCCCCTCAAGTACACTTTGCGCTGTCATCTGGGTCTCCCTCCCCCTGAAACATGTCTTTGTATTCGAATTTATTTGACGAATCTGGTTTTACCGAATTTAAATGCATTTGCAAATAATATCTAGACCCAAGGCGACTATGTCCAGGAACACTCCAGATGCCGTGATCATTGGTGCAGGCCACAACAGCTTGGCCTGTGCGCTTCATTTGCTGTCTCGCGGTTGGAGTGTCGCTGTGTATGAACAGGCCGCAGCACCCGGTGGTGCGGTGAAAACCTCTGAGCTGACCCTGCCGGGTTTTCGCCACGACTGGGCGGCGATGAACCTCTCCCTGTTTGCAGGGTCAGCCTTTTTTTCACAGTATATCGAGGAATTGGGCAAGCGGGGTTTGAATTTTGCACTGGCCTCTCATCCCTTTGCCAGCGTGTTCCCTGACGGGGCGTGGCTTGGGATCAGTCAGGATGCCGAGGCCAATTTGGCGCGGATTGCGGGGTTGTCAGAACGCGATGCTGCGACATGGCAAGAGCTTGGGGCGGCGTTTCCGGATCGTGCCGGGGCCATTCTCTCGGTGCTTGGAAATCCTATGCAAAAGCATGCAATTGCACGTTTGGCGGGCAAATTGCTCTGGACCTCCGGGGCGGGGGCCACACTCGATCTTGCTCAGTTCCTGATGAAATCGCCGCGACAGTGGCTGGATGAAACGTTTGAATCGGATCATGTCAAAGCCACCTTTGGCGCCTGGGGCATGCATCTGGATTTCGCGCCGGATGTCGCCGGTGGGGCGGTGTTTCCTTATCTCGAAGCCATGGCAGCGCAGGCTTTTGGCATGGTTTTGGGACAGGGCGGCGCGGACACGGTGATCACCGCGATGGTGGAGGCGATCACCGCACGGGGTGGCACGGTCGAGTGCGGTGTGTCGGTCGAACGCATTCTGCACAGCGGTGGCAAAGCCAGCGGGGTTGAACTGGCGGATGGGCGCAGCATTGAGGCCCGCAAGGCCGTGATCGCCAATGTCGCGCCGGGAGCTCTGCATCGTTTGACCGGCGGGAGCGGAGAGACCCGCCATGATCAGGCGATGCAGGGTTTTTCTCATGCGCCGGGCACGATGATGATCCATCTCGCGATGGAGGATCTGCCAGATTGGGCTGCGGGGCCAGAGCTGCGCGATTTTGCCTATGTGCATCTCGCTCCGTCGCTGGACCAAATGGCGCGCACCTATCAACAGGCCCGCGCGGGGCTGTTGCCGGACGAGCCGGTGATTGTCTGCGGCCAGCCCACAGTGGTGGATTCGGGCCGCGCACCCGAGGGCAAACATGTGCTGTGGTTACAGGTGCGCATGGCTCCGGGTGAGATCAAAGGGGATGCGGCGGGTGAGATCGCGGCCACCGATTGGGAGAGCGCAGCCGCGCCATTTGCCCAGCGGGCTTTGGATATTCTTGAACGCTACGCACCGGGCACGCAGGCTAAAATTCTTGCCAAACGTGTGGTCACGCCACAGGAGCTCGAGGCCGAGAACCCCAATCTCGTGGGCGGGGATCAGATCTGTGGCAGCCACCATATGTCCCAGCATTTTTTGTACCGACCGGCCCGGGGCTATGCGGATGGGCGCACGCCGATCAAGGGGCTGTATCACACCGGTGCCGCCGTCTGGCCCGGTGCCGGAACCGGCGCGTCACCGGGGTTTAAGCTGGCGCAGAAATTGGCGGGCAAGTGACCCGATCATTCAAAGGGCGGGACACAACCGTCTGACATAAAAAATCCAAAAAATAGACCAACAGGGAAAATGAAAATGTCCAATTTATCACGGCGCGGGATGTTAAAACTCACCGCAGCAAGTCTTTCGCTGACCGCTTTGCCAGTTGCCGGTTTTGCCGCCGACATCGACGAACTGGTGATTGCCTATAATGTAAACCTCCCAAGTTGGGATCCCACCGTGGGTACCTCGGCGGTGAACCCGACCATTCAGGGGATTTTCCAGTCGGTGTTTGATCTGTTTATTGCTCAGAACACGGATCTGTCGCAGGCGCCGGGGCTGATCACCGACTGGGGCTGGAACGACGACAACACCAAGGTGTACATGACCGTGCGCGAAGGCGTGACCTGGCATGATGGAAGTGCCTTTGGTCCCGAAGATGTGGTGTGGTCGCTGGAGCGGGCCGCCAATGAAACCAGCGGCAACCCAATTCAGTTTATCTGGTCGACGATTGGCAACTTTGAAATCGACGGAAACCGCATCACCGCAGATGTGCTGCGCTTTGAGCCGACGCTGTTCAAATGGATGTCTTTCCTGACCGGCTATGTCCTGCCCAAGGCCTATTACGAAAAAGTCGGTGCCGAAGGATTTGAGGCCGCGCCAATTGGCACCGGGCCCTATATGGTCGACAAATTTGAGCGCAACGCCTTTGTCCGGCTGAAGGCCAATGACGCCTATTGGGGCGGGGCGCCCGAGTTCAAATCGGTGACCATCAAATTTGTCACCGACGCAGCGGCGCGGGTCGCTGAGGTGGAATCGGGCAACGCCCATGTCACGCTTGAAATGCCCTATGAAGAATATGATCGTCTGAGCGGTAGCAAACTGGCGGGTGTTGCCGCGCCGGTGTCAGACATCGGCATGGTGTTCTTCAATGATATCGAGGTGATGACCGACCCGAATGTGCGCAAAGCGGCGGTGATGGCGGTGAACAAACAGGCCATCGTGGATCGTCTTCTCTCGGGCTATGGCGTGCCCATCGATACGCTTCAGGCACCGGGATATAGTGCCTTTGATGCGAGCGTCAGCACCCCGTATGACCCGGACGGTGCCAAGGCGCTTTTGGCCGAAAGTGGCTACTCCAACGACAATCCCGTGCGCTTCAAAATCCAGACCACGCGCGGGTTCAAACCCAAAGACTATGAGATCATTCAGGCGATTGTCGGTCTGTGGCGTCGGGTGGGCATCGAGGCCGAGATCGAGGTCTATGAGGTTGCCAAGCATTTTGAACTGCGCGCGGCGGATCAGCTGGCACCAGCGGCCTTCTACAACTGGGGCAACTCGATCGGAGATCCGACCACCTCAACCGGCTTTGCCATGTTTGGCCCGTCGCCGCATTCGGTGTGGGATGGTGAGGATCTGACCGCAATGATCAGCCCGCTTTGGGGCGAAGCGGATGAGGCCAAACGCATTGACGGGTGGAAAGCGGTTGATCGCCATATCGCAGAGAACGCGCTGGTGCTGCCGCTGTTCCAGTATGTCCAGCCAGTGCTGCACGCGAAAGGTGTGACGGTTGTGCCGCATGCCTCGGGGGCCTTGTTGCCCGCGCTGATGACCCGATCATAAGACAAGACCCGGGACAAAGCTGAAATGACACTGCTGAAACGCGCTTTGGCGCAACTTTGTACGACGGCAATCACCCTGTTTGGTGTGGCGATTGTTGTGTTTTTTGTGGTTCGCGTTGTCCCGGGTAACCCGATTGCCATGATGCTGCCCCCCGGCGCCAGTGCCGAGGATATCTCTCGGCTTGAGGCGCTCTATGGGTTGGACAAATCGATCCTGCACCAGTTTGTCATCTGGCTTGGTGGCGCGGTGCAGGGGGATCTGGGCACCTCGATCACCACACGACAACCGGTGCTCGAGCTGGTTTTGTCGCGTCTGCCCGCCACGCTTGAGCTGTCGATTATGGCTCTGGTGATTGCGGTTGCCATTGGTGGCGTGCTTGCCCTGACCGGCACCCGGATGCGGGGCACGCGGGTGGAAGGCGCGATTGATGTCGGCAATGGCATGGCGCTCTCCGTGCCTGACTTTCTGTGGGGGCTTGTGCTCATCCTTGCCTTTGGGGTGCTCTGGCCGATTTTCCATATTTCCGGCCGGGCCTCACCCACGCTCGATTTCGAGTTTGCTACAAAATTCTACCTGTTTGAGAGCGTGCTGCGGCTGCGATTTGATGTCTGGCTGGATCTTGTCAGCCACATGTTCATGCCCGCACTCGCGCTGGCCATTCCTCTGGCGGCGATCATTGCGCAGCTTCTCAAGCAATCTCTGAAGGAAACCATGCATTTGGACTATGTGACGCTGGCCCGCACCAAGGGCTATGGCGAAAACTCCGTCATCCTGCGCGAGGCGCTGCCCAATGCGATTTTGCCGACGCTGACATTGGTGGGGGTGCAGTTCACCTTTTTGATCGGCGGCACGGTGATCATCGAGAGGCTGTTTTCCTACGAAGGTCTGGGGAACATGGCGATTGATGCGGTGATCAACCGGGATTTGCCGTTGATACAAGGGATCGTGATCCTGTTTGCCCTGATCTTCACCGCGGTCAATCTGGTGGTGGATCTGTCTTATGCGGCCCTGAACCCGAGGTTGCGTCATGGTTGATGGTCGGTCCCTCGTTGCGCGCAAAATGGGCGCGCGTCTTTGGTTGTCTGGCGGATGGCTTGTCCTTTTGGCTTTGGCGGCGCTCTTTGCCCCATGGATCAGCCCGCAGGACCCACTGGCGCAGGATATTTTTGCCTCGCGTCTTCCGCCGTTCTGGCAGAGCGGCGCGGAGCCGGGCTTTCCTCTGGGCACAGATTCCCTTGGTCGTGATGTTCTAAGCCGGATGATCCATGGCGCCCGCGTTGCGCTGGGCGTTGCCCTGATCGCGGGCACGCTGACCTGTCTGGTGGGGGCGAGCCTTGGCTTGATTGCAGGCTATTTCCGCGGCTGGCCCGATCTAGTGATCTCGCGCTTTATCGACATCTGGATGGCCTTCCCACCGGTGTTGTTTTCCATTCTGCTGATCGCGGTTCTGGGCACTGGGCTGACCTCGATCATCATCGCTATTGTGGTGATTGACTGGACCCGCTTCGCTCGGGTGATCCGGGCCGAAGCCATTGGGCAGGGGGCGATGGACTATGTGGTGTCGGCGCAGGTCGCCGGGCGCAAACGCTTTGACACAATGATCCGCGAAGTTCTGCCAAATGTCCTGCCCACAATAGTGGTGCTTTTGACGCTTGAAATGGGCATCGCAGTGATCATCGAGGCGATCCTGAGCTTTGTGAACCTGTCGATTTCAACTGACCAACCCACATGGGGTGGCATGATTTCCGAAGGCCGCATTTCCATTCATCAGGCCTGGTGGGTTCTGATTTTTCCTTTGGTGTCTTTGTTCCTCACGGTGCTCAGCTTTAGCCAGCTGGGGGAGGGGCTCAAAGACCGTTTTGATCCGGTGCTGCGATGACACCTTTTCTTCAGATAACCAATCTCAACGTCACCTTGGGTCAGACCCACCCGATATTGCGCTCGGTTGATCTCACCTTGAACGAGGGCGAAACACGCGGGCTTGTGGGCGAAAGCGGCGCGGGTAAAAGCATGATCGGCAAGGCCATTCTAGGCACTTTGCCCACGGCCATGCGGATCAGGTCCGGCGAGATCCGTCTCGACGGTGAAGACCTTCAGAAACTACCGGAGAAAGACCGGAGGCGGGTGATCGGGGCCAAGGCGGCGCTGATCCCACAAGATCCTTTGACGGCGTTGAACCCGTCGAAACGGATTGGGGTGCAGATCACCAACCGTTTGGTCGATATTCTCGGCTGGCGGCGCAAGGCGGCCGAGGCGCGGGCGATTGAGCTGTTGCATGAGGTGCATATCCCGAACCCGGATCGGGTGATGCGGGCCTATCCGCATGAGCTCTCGGGGGGAATGCGGCAACGGATTTTGATTGCTGCCGCCTTCGCCGCCGAACCAAAGCTGATCATCGCGGATGAGCCAACCACGGCCCTAGATGTGACCGCTCAGAAACAGGTGCTCAAGCTTATTCACGAGATGCAGCAGCGCCATGGCACGTCGTTGTTGTTTGTCACCCATGATCTGGGGGTGGTCTCAAAGATCTGTCAGTCCCTGACGGTGCTGTATTCGGGGCTTGTTCTGGAGAATACCGGTGTGGACGAGTTTTTTGATCAGCCCCGCCATGCCTATTCCCGCGCGCTGTTACAGGCGACACCGAAATACACTGACCCTGATGCCAGCCTGACACCGGTGCCCGATCCTGTGATTGAGGCCACCCAGCGTGAGGTGCAGATGTTTGACCGAAAGCACACCCATGTCTGACATGATTTACTCCATTCGGGATCTGCGCCTAAGCTTTCCCGACCTCGCCAATAAACCGCTCTTTGGGGCGGCGCCCCGGGTTGAGGTTCTCAAAGGCATTAGCTTTGACGTGCCGCGCGGCGATGTTCTGGGCATTGTCGGTGGCTCGGGGTCGGGCAAGTCAACGCTGGGCCGGACCATGCTGCGGTTGCTTGAACCCGATGCGGGTCAGATTGTGTTTGATGGGCGGGACATCACCCATCTGAGTGAAACTGACCTGCGTCCGCTGCGTCGCCGGTTTCAGATGATCTTTCAGGATCCGATGTCGTCGCTGAATCCACGCCTGACGGTGGGCCGGATCATCGCCGGGCCGATTGCGCTTCATGGGTTTGATGATGTCTGGGACCGGGTCAGGCAGGCGCTGGACAATGTCGGCCTGCCGCAAAACTTTGCATCGCGCTATCCCCATGAGCTGTCCGGAGGTCAGCGCCAGCGGGTTGGCATTGCGCGATCCATCGCTGTTGAGCCGGATTTCATTCTGGCGGATGAAATCGTCTCCGGTCTGGATGTGTCGTCACAGGCGCAGGTGCTCAATCTGCTGGAAAGGCTGGTGGCAGATCTGGGTCTTACCCTTGGATTTGTCAGTCACGATCTCTCCGTTGTGCGCCGTCTGTGTAGCCACATCTTGGTGCTGCATCACGGTGAAGTGGTGGAGAGTGCCGCCACCAAACAGGTTTTTGAGGCCCCAGCGGCTGACTACACACAATCCCTGCTGGAAGCCATTCCGCTGCCTGATCCGACGCAGGTCTGGTTCTAATCGCGCCAAAGTTTCACACCCCAAGTTGGGTGTGGCCGAACACTCTGCGCCCGACCGTGTTCGGCGATGTCTGCTTGACGTTATGTGTTTTATATAATTAAAAACATACAACATGAAATGCTGACCATCTATTGGCTCCACGGAAAGGACAGAGCGTGCAACCCACACCGATTCTCCAGTTCGGCACCAGCCGATTTCTTCAGGCCCACGCCGATCTCTTCCTCTCCCAGGCCATAGAGGCGGGACAAAACGTTGGGCCGATCACCGTGGTCCAAAGCTCAGGCGATCCGGCGCGCGCCAAACGTCTAAGCGCCCTTGCCGGGTCTTTCCCGGTCAGGATCGAAGGTCTTGTTGACGGGACACGCCTTCAGGAAACGATTGCCGTCACAAGCATCACCAGAACTTTGTCGACAGCTTTGGATTGGGATGAGGTGGTCCGGGTCTTTGTTGAAGAGGCGGAAATTATTTTGTCCAACACCGGCGACGCGGGCTTTGCACCACAGGCAAGTGACGCCGGTCCGAAGTTTGATCAATCCATGTCATACCCGGCTAAGCTGAAGCACCTATTGCACCTGCGATTTGCCGCCGGAGCTTCGCCGATCCAGATCATGCCGATGGAGCTGATTGCAGACAACGGAAACGCCCTAAAGGCCCGGGTTCTGGAGCTTTCCACCGAGGATGCTCCTGAGTTCCGAACCTATCTGGAACAGGATGTCATCTGGGTGAATTCACTGGTGGATCGCATCGTGTCCCAGCCCCTGGAGCCGGCAGGGGCGGTGGCGGAACCCTATGCGCTCTGGGCTATCGAAGACCAGCCGGGGCTTACCCTTCCCTGTGTGCATCCGTCGGTGCAGGTTGTTCCGACATTGGCGGAGATTGAAACACTTAAATTGTTTGTTCTCAACCTCGGACACACGGTTCTAGCGGACCGTTGGCTGCGCCGTCAGGGGGCTTTGGATGTTCTGGTGCGTGAGGTGATGGAAGATGCAGATGAAGTTACACAGCTAAGACAGCTGCTCCAAACCGAAGTGCGCCCTGCTTTTGTTCTAGCCGGTCAATCAGACGCGTTTGATACCTATGTCGACACAACCTTTGAACGCTTTTCGAACCCCTTTCTGGATCACAAAATCGCGGATATTGCCCAGAACCACAGCCAAAAGGTGGCGCGCCGGATCGAGGCGATGCTGCTTTGGGCCACACAGCAGGGAGACACCTCACCAAAACCGGTGTTGGCCGAGATTGTGGCGCGGAACTTGGAAGCCGTATGATGGATATGAAGGTGAACCGAGTGGGGCAGACAGATGTCTCAGTGACCTCCCTGTCTCTGGGCGGCGCGAGCCTCGGCAATTTGGGTCAGGTGGTCAGCGATGTAGATGCGAACGCGGTCTTGCAACACGCTTGGTCGGCGGGCATCCGGTATTTTGACACGGCGCCGCATTATGGGCGTGGCCTGTCAGAGCAGCGCATGGGCGCGTTTCTCAAGGCCAGACCCCGTGAAGATTTTGTCTTGTCCACCAAGGTCGGTCGTGTCCTGTCACCGGGGCCGCAGCTTAAAGAAGCGGACGGGTTTATCGAACCTTTGCCAAATTCGGTGCACTATGACTACTCGGCTGATGGCATTCTGGAAAGTTTTGAAGCCAGCTGCGCCCGGCTTGGCACCTCCAAAATCGATATCGTCTTTGTGCACGACATTGGTGATTACACGCACGGGTCCACAGAAGGCGCTGGGCACCTGGAGGCGCTTCTGGGATCAGGCATAGCGGCGTTGCAGCGGCTCAAGCAGGCCGGGCGGATTGGGGCCATTGGATTGGGTGTCAACGAGTGTCAAATCTGCATCGAGGTGATGAAACACACTCCTTTGGACGTGATCTTGCTGGCAGGGCGATTGACCCTTTTGGACCGAACGGCCGAAGCGGCGCTGTTGGATCTCTGCGCGGCGCAGGGCACCAGTCTCGTCTTGGGAGGCATTTTCAACTCGGGCATACTGGCAACCGGCCCAACGCCGAATGCGTGGTTTGATTACGCTCCGGCAGAGACCGAGATCATTGAGAAGGTCACGGCGTTGCAGGACCAAGCCAATGAGGTGGGCCTGACGCTAGCGGAGGCCGCGTTGCAGTTTGCACTGCGCCATCCTGCGGCCTGTTCGGTCCTGCTTGGAACGGGCAAGATACGATCCTTGCAGCGCAATCTGGATGCAGCAGCGCTTCAAATCTCAGGTCAGGCATTGGAGTTTGTGACAACCTAGCTCGCGTGGTGGTGGGTCTGAAGAGAGGTCAGCAGGGTCTGTTTTGACGTGGCCAGATGGCGGCGTGCAGCGGCTTCGGCCTTGTCCGCGTCCCGGCTCCGCAACGCATCGATAAGCGTCAGATGTTCTTGAATGGCGCTTTCGTTGCGCTCTCGTTCGTTGGATTTGTTCCATTGAAAATGGTAGTGAAACACCAGCGAAATGATCTTCTGAAACTCTTTGACAAACCGATTTGAAACCACCCCGTTGATTGCAGCATGAAACTTTTCATCTAGCGGAGAAAAGTCGTGGAAATCGGCATCGATGCGGGTGAGCAATACCAGATGTTCCTGCTCAAGCGCATCCAGTTGCGCCCAGATGTCGTGCTCAGGGGGCAGGGCGGCCAGCTGACGCACCGAGTTCAGTTCCAACACAGTTCGAAAGTCTGACAGCTCAACCGCATAGTCGGTCGTAAACCCATCCAGCACCCAGCCACCGCGCGGCCGACGCACAACGATGCCAAACCGGCTGAGCGAGGATAAGAATTCTTGCAACGTATGTGTGGCGACAGAAAACTCCTTGGAAAGCTGCGCGACATTCAGCGCGGTGCCTGGCGGAACGTCCATGCGCAGCACCCAATCCAGAAAACGGCTTTCCAGTTCTTCTAGGCTGAGCAAGACCGGTGGGCCTTCTAAACGGTCTGCGGGTCTGGACCGGCGTCTGATGATCTTCTCGCGGCCATCTAGTGCGATGATTGCTTGCTCATCCAATCGGGCCAGCGCGCTGCGGATCACCGTGCGGCTTACGTCCAACTGGGCGGACAGAGCATTTTCAGAGGGTAGAAAATAACCAACTTTCAAAGAGTCGCAAAGATCTAGAAGCTGATTATGTGCCTCAACGAAGCGTGTGTTTGTCCGAGCCATACCGCGTGTTGGTCCTCATAATGTCATCGCCTGTATATATGTTTTTTTGAGATGTTCAAAAAAATTAAAAACATTTGACGCGGGAAAATCCCACTATATGTTTATTATTATTAAAGACAGAAAGCGTCTTTAAAGGGGAGAGAAGAACACCATGTCCGACCACCAAAGCAGCTCTAAAATGCGGCTCTCACCAACCGGGTTGGGATTGCGCCTTGTGCCCTCTGGCATCGGTTTGCACAAGCTGTCCGCTTTATTGACCTTGGTGCTGTTGATTGTCGTCTTCTCTTTCACAAGCCCGGCGTTTCTGACGATGAACAATGGTTTGACAGTGCTTCTGCAGACCTCTGTGATCGGATTGCTAGCGATCGGCATGACCCTGGTAATCATCACCGGCGGCATCGATCTGAGTGTTGGTTCTGTGTTGGCCCTGTCCGGGGTGGTTGCGGGTTTGACGATCAAGGCGGGCCTGCCGATCTTGCCCGCAATGGCTTTGGGGATCGCTGCGGGCGCGCTCTGTGGTTTTCTCAATGGTCTGGTCATCACCAAAATGCGGATCACGCCGTTTGTCGCCACCTTGGGGATGATGATGATTGCCCGGGGTGTGGCCTTGCAGCTTACCGGTGCCGCGCCGATCAGCCGTCTAGGTGATGCGTTTGGCACCCTGGGCAATGGCTCGTTCTTTCGCATCGTTGAGATGCAGGCAAACGGGTTTCCCAAGGTTGTCTTCCCCGGCATCCCCTATCCGGCTGTGTTGCTGATTGTGATGGCCCTCGCCGGTGGCTTTCTGCTCCAGCGTCGCCAGATAGGCCGCCATATCTTTTCGGTCGGGTCCAACGAAGAAGCCGCGCGCCTGTCGGGTGTGAATGTCGACCGTACCAAAATCTGGGCCTACACCGCGTCAGGTGCCCTGGCCGGGCTGGCCGGCATGGTTTTGATGTCTCGGCTGGTCACGGTGCAACCCAACGAAGGCGTCATGTATGAACTCGACGCCATCGCCGCCTCTGTCATCGGCGGGGCGTCGTTGATGGGCGGGGTCGGCGGCATCTCGGGGAGCATGATTGGCGCCTTTATCATTGGGGTGCTCCGCAATGGCCTGAACATGGCCGGAACCTCTGCCTTCATTCAGCAGATCATCATCGGGGTCGTCGTCATCGGCGCGGTCTACATCGATCAGATCCGCAACCGCAACTAACAAAAAATACAAAGAAAACGATCTTCTAACGGGAGGAAACCATGAAGACATTTTTCACAACCGCGCTGGTCACCGGCCTGCTCGTAACCACGGCCACCGTGGCCTCCGCAGGCGAAATTGCGGTGATTGTCAAAACCACAAACTCCAGCTTCTGGCAGAATGTGAACAAAGGCGCCTCTGCGGCCATCGAAGGCCACAGCGAACATACCATGACCTTCAATGGCCCCGCCGCTGAATCCGAGATCGCCGCGCAGGTTGCTCTGGTCGAAAACGCCATCAACCGTGGTGTGTCCGGTATCGTTCTCGCCCCCTCCGACCCCGACGCTCTGGCCCCGGTTGTGAAGCGCGCCTATGAGAGCGGCATTCCGGTTGCGATCATCGACAGCGGACTGGCAGAGGGCAGCGAAGCCAACTACCAGACTTTCCTCTCCACCGACAATTGCGCCGCGGGCAAGCAGGCCGCGCAAATGATGATCGATGACGCGGGCACCACAGGCAAAGTGGCGGTGATGTCCTACGTTGCAGGCGTCGGGTCGGAAATTGGCCGCGTTGGGTGTTTTGTCGACCATATCGGCGCGAACTCTAAGCTCGAAATTGTCGGCCCGTTCTATTCGCAGTCTCAGATGGCAACAGCCCTGAACCAGACCACTGATATTCTGGCAGCAAACGAATTGGTGGGGATCTTTGGTGCAAATGAGCCAACTGCCATCGGTATGGGCCGCGCGATTGAGCAGGCCGGAAAAGCAGGTCAGCTGACGGCCATCGGTTTTGACGGCAATTCTGACCTGCAGGACATGGTCAAAAGCGGAACCTTGCTGACAACTGCGGTTCAGGGATCGTTTCAGATGGGCGAGCTGGGTGTAAACGCCATCGCCGATATTCTGGCTGGGAACGAAGTCACCGACTTCATCGACACCGGCGTTGTCATGGTCACCAAAGACAACATCGACACCCCTGTCGCCCAGAACGTTCTCTACTAACAGGCATTGGGTCAGCGGGTGGTGATCCGCTGACCCAAACTCATCCCGATTGGACGAATTTATGTTGGACGTGACCGCCCAAAACGCGCCTTTGGTGCACATGTCAGAGATCTACAAACACTTCGGTGGCATCCATGCGGTTGAAGGGGTGTCGGTTGATCTCTATCCCGGCGAAGTTGTTGGCGTTCTCGGCCACAACGGCGCGGGAAAATCCTGCCTGATGCGGATCCTGTCCGGGGCTATGCTCCCAAGCGGTGGCAAGATCTTCGTGAACGGTGAACAGGCGGATCTGAAATCTCCGCAAGATGCCAAGGCCTATGGGATAGAAACGATCTACCAGACCCTGGCTCTGGCCAATCATCTGGATGCGGCGCAGAATTTGTTTCTTGGGCGCGAGCTGAAAACCCGGTTTGGCAATCTTGATGACACGCGGATGCAGTCTGAGGCCCAAGAGGCCCTGCGCCAGCTGAACCCCAACTTCCGCAACCTGAAAGACCCTGTGGCCAAACTGTCTGGTGGCCAGCGGCAGGTGATCGCCATCGCCCGCGCCATCTATTTTCAGGCCAAGGTTCTGATCATGGATGAACCGACAGCGGCGCTTGGCCCCTCCGAAACCGCTATGGTCGCGGATCTGACCATGCGGTTGAAAAATGAAGGGATCGGCATCTTTCTGATCAGTCACGACATGCATGATGTGTTTGATCTGTGTGACCGGGTGATGGTGATGAACAAAGGCCGAAATGTTGGCGCGTTCCGGATAGAAGACGTCAACAAAGACGACATCCTAAGCCTGATTGTCAAAGGTGCACTGCCAGACAATTGGACGCCACGAGGAGGCTCCAAATGAGCGGCGATATGATGCGCGCGGGCGTGGTGGTTGCACCGGGACATTTCGCAATTGAGCCCCGAGCCGCTGTTGCGGAGGTGCCCGAGGGCTGGGTGCTTATCGACATTTCCGCGGTGGGCCTGTGCGGCACGGATTATCATATTCTCGAAGGCAAACATCCTTTTTTAAACTACCCCCGCGTGATCGGTCACGAATTGAGTGGCCGGGTCGCACGCGACGGGGCCGGATGGTCTGCGGGCGACAAAGTTCTGATAAATCCCTATCTGTCTTGCGGCAAATGTCGTGCCTGTAAGCGGGGAAAACCGAACTGTTGTCGCAATATCGAGGTTCTGGGCGTGCATCGCGACGGCGGGTTGGTGCCTCAGCTGGTGGTGCCCTCGGAAAACCTGTATCCCGGCGATGGCCTCACTGCGGTTCAGGCCGCAATGGTTGAGTTTCTGGCCATTGGTGCCCATGCGGTGCAGCGCTCAGGTGTTTCAGAAGGCGACACCGTTTTGGTCACCGGTGTGGGGCCAATAGGTATTGGCACAGCTCTATTTGCCCGTCTCAAAGGCGCACAGGTGTCTCTGCTCGACCTCAGTGATGAACGTCTCACCATGGCGTCGGATCGGTTTGGGTTCTCTGAAGGGCATCGCAGCATAAACGATGCGCTACAGGCATCGGGTGGCGAGGGCTATGATATCCTGTTTGACGCCACGGGCCACGCGGGCGCCATCGAGGCGGGGTTTCCGGCCGTGGGCCATGGTGGCACTTATGTGCTGGTTAGCGTGGTCAAAGACGATATCACCTTTAACGATCCGGAATTTCACAAGCGTGAGATGCGTCTCATCGGCAGCCGCAATGCGCTGAAAGCGGATTTTGACTGGGTGATCTCTGCGTTCCGCGACAATCTAATTGATGCCGACGCGCTCTGTTCCAGCGTTTTGACGTTAGACGAGCTTGCGGATCAGTTTTCGGTCTTGTCTGCCAACCGATCTGATCTGATCAAGGTTGTCGTCAATCTGGACCAGTAATACCGACAAACGCCGGGAGTCACCCCGGCGTTTGTCGGTATTGTACGTTTGGCGCACAGAGGCGTACCAAGTGTACAAACTGTACCACATGCTAGATATGCAGCGCGTGTCCCAATGCCCGTAAACAGGCCTCCTGCAGCCCTTCAGATTGGGTTGGATGAGCATGGATTGTGGCGGCGATATCCTCAAGACAGGCGCCCATTTCGATGGCGAGAGAGAAGGCTGCCGACAGCTCGGACATCTGCGCACCCACCGCCTGAATACCGACGATGGCATGGTCGCTCTCGCGCCAGACCACGCGGATAAAGCCGTCTTCCCGTTCGCACGTCATCGCGCGGCCATTGGCCATAAAGGGAAATTCGCTGGATTTTGTACCCTCAATCTCGCCGGGTAGAGCACCGCAGGTGACGAGTTCTGGGTCAGTGAAACACACCGCAGGAATGGCGCGTTTGTCCCATTCCACCGCCTGGCCTACAATATGCTCGGCCACCATTTCGCCCTGCGCCATGGCACGATGCGCCAGCATCGGTTCGCCAGTGACATCCCCGATGGCATAGATCCCACGCATCGAGGTTTGGCAGGTTTTGTCGATTTTGATAAACGGCCCATCCAGCGTAAGCGCCAGTTCTTCCACACCAATTCCCGCCGTGCGCGGCCGCCGACCCACGGTCACAAGCACCTTGTCTGCCGCGATTTCCCCTTGGTCCGTTTGTAAAACGCCCTCTGCAAAGCCCTGCGCTTTGGCACCTGTCATGACGGTGACACCCAGTGCGGCCAGCCGTTTGGAGACCGGCGCGGTCAGGGCTTTGTCATAACTGGGCAAGATACGGTCGGCTGCTTCGACCACAGTGACTTTTGACCCAAGTTTGGCAAAGGCTGTGCCCAACTCAAGCCCGATATAACCGCCACCCACAACCGCAAGGCTGTCTGGCACTTCGGTCAACGCCAGCGCTTCGGTTGACGACAGGATCTCACCGCCAAATGGTAGGAAGGGCAACTCGACCGGGGCAGACCCCGATGCGATTACAATATGTTCCGCGCGAATTTCGCGCTCCCCGTCATCGCCTGACACCACAACGGTTTTCCCATCCAGAAACCGCGCCCGGCCTTGAACAAACCGTGCATCGGCTTTTTTCATCAGGCCGGATACGCCGGTGTTCAGCCGTTTCACGATGCCATCTTTCCAGGCCACGGTCTGGGCCAGGTCAATCTGCGGTGCTTTGGCCTGAATGCCCAGCGGTCCGTCATTCACAGCAGTGATGCGGTGGAATTCTTCGGCCGCATGGATCAGCGCTTTGGAGGGAATACAGCCGACATTGAGACAGGTTCCGCCGGGGGCGGCTTCATCAACGATGATGGTATCCAGCCCCAGTTGACCGGCGCGAATGGCACAGACATAGCCACCGGGACCAGCGCCGATTATCAGAAGTTTGCACGTGAGGTCAGTCATTTACCCCTCCACAAAAAGCATGGCCGGGGTTTCCAGCAGGGTTTTCAGTTTCTGAACAAAGACCGCAGCATCCCAGCCATCAATCACACGGTGATCAAAGGAACACGAAAGGTTCATCATCTTGCGCGGCTGGAATTGCTGCCCGTCCCAGACCGGACGGATCTGCATCTTGTTGACGCCCACAATCGCCACCTCGGGGTGGTTGATGATCGGGGTTGTGGCCAGGGCGCCCAATGGGCCAAGCGAGGTCACGGTGATTGTGCCACCCTGCAGCTCATCCAGTTTGATGGTACCGTCACGCGCGGCTTCGGCCAGACGTGTCAGTTCGGCGGCATTGTCCCAAAGGCTTCCGGCCTCTGCATGGCGAATAACTGGCACGTTCAATCCGTTAGGAGTTTGAGTGGCGATGCCCACATGCACGCCACCATGTCGATGGATCACATTGGCCTCATCGTCGTAGCGCGCATTTAATCCAGGTTGTTCACGCACGGCCTCGACAATGGCGCGCATCAGGAAGGGGAGCAGCGTCAGCTTGGGCCGTTCGCCTTTGTGCTTGGCATTCAGTGCAGTGCGTAGGCTCTCCAACGCCTCCATTTCGACCTCTTCCACAATGGTGATGTGGGGGATCTGACGTTTGGAGATTTGCATCTTTTCCGCGATCTTGCGGCGCATGCCGATCACACGGATCTCTTCAACACCGGTATTGGCACCGCGGGTGATCTGGCCCTGCTGGATGCCGCCCGATGCCGTCCAGTGGTCTAGATCGGCGTGGCTGATGCGCCCGGCAGGACCAGATCCCGGAACCTGTCGCAAATCAATGCCTTCCTCACGGGCGCGGGCGCGAACCGAGGGGGCTGCGAGGGGTTTGGTGCCTTTGGCCCGCGCAACAGGCGTTGGAGCAGGAGAACTTGAGGGGTTTACCGGTGGGGTGCTTGGTGTTGGCTCCGGTTTGGTTGCTGGGGCGGGGGAGGGGGTTGCTTTTGGTGCTTCGACCGCGGGGGCCGCGTCATCGCCGGTTTCATTGCCGTTCCCGTCAACCTCGATGCGGATCAGAACCGCACCCACGGCCATCAGTTCACCGATCTCACCACCAAGCTCGAGTACTTTGCCCGCAACTGAGGAGGGCACCTCGACAGCGGCCTTGTCGGTCATGACCACGGCCAGCACATCGTCCTCTTTGACGATGTCCCCGGGTTTGACCTCCCAATCGGTCAGCTCGGCTTCAGCGATGCCTTCACCAATGTCGGGCAGGCGGATTGCATGAATTCCCATGACTTAATCCTCCATAACTTTTTTGAGCGCTTCGCCGACGCGGGCAGGTCCGGGGAAATACTCCCACTCCTGCGCATGCGGATAGGGGGTGTCCCAGCCGGTCACACGGATCATGGGCGCTTCGAGGTGGTAGAAACAGGCCTCTTGCACGAGGCTCATCAATTCAGCGCCGAACCCGCAGGTGCGGGTGGCTTCGTGGACAATCACACAACGCCCGGTCTTTTTGACAGAGGCGGTGATCGCGTCGAAATCCAGCGGCGTGAGCGAACGCAGATCTATGATTTCGGCGTCCACACCCGCCTCGGCGGCAGCGGCTTCGGCGACATAAACCATGGTACCATAGGAGAGAACGGTCACATCCGCACCTGCGCGGGTGATTTTGGCTTTGCCCAGCTCGATGAGCTCATCGCCGTCAGGCACCTCGCCTTGCGGGTGCTTTTTCCACGATTGCAGCGGTTTATCGTGGTGACCGTCAAAGGGACCATTGTATAGACGCTTGGGTTCGAGAAAGATCACCGGATCCGGATCGGCAATCGCGGCCAAGAGCAATCCTTTGGCGTCGCCGGGATTTGACGGCATCACCACCTTCAAACCCGAGACATGGGTAAACAGCGCCTCGGGGCTTTGCGAATGGGTCTGTCCGCCAAAAATACCGCCCCCCGTGGGCATGCGGATCACCAGAGGGCATGTAAAATCGGCGTTTGAGCGATGCCGCAGTCGTGCCGCTTCGGAGACGATCTGATCATATGCCGGATAGACGTAATCCGCGAATTGGATCTCGATCACCGGGCGCAGACCGTAGGCGGCCATGCCGATGGCGGTGCCGACAATGCCGCTCTCGTTGATCGGCGTGTCAAAGCACCGGGATTTGCCGTATTTTTCCTGCAACCCTGCGGTGCAGCGAAACACCCCGCCGAAGAATCCCACATCCTCGCCAAACACCACAACCCGGTCATCGGCGGCCATCGCCACATCATGGGCATCGCGGATGGCCTCGATCATTGTCATCTGAGCCATGGATCAATACCCCGCGTCTTGGCGTTGCCGCACCAGATGTGGCGGCATGGTTTCATAGACCCCTTCGAACATGTCGCGCGGGCTTGGTGCTTTGCCATCGCCAAGGGTGCCGACGGCTTCGGCCTGTTTCTGGACCGTGATCACCTCGTCGAGCACTTCAGCTTCGGCCTGGGTGTGGCGGTCTTCTGACCATGCGCCGATGGTGATCAGATGTTGCTTGAGACGTTCAATAGGATCCCCCAAAGGCCAAGCAGCCGCTTCGCGTTTGGAACGGTAAGCCGAAGGGTCGTCTGAGGTAGAGTGGCCCCCTGCACGATAGGTGACATGTTCGATCAGGGTAGGGCCAAAGCCACGCCGCGCCCGTTCCGCCGCCCATTTCGCCACGGCGTGCACGGCCAGATAGTCGTTACCATCCACACGAATGGAGGCGATGCCAAAACCATGGCCACGGGCTGCAAAGGTACCAACACCCCCACGGGCGATGCCCTGAAAGGTTGAGATAGCCCATTGATTGTTGACGATGTTCAACACAACCGGCGCTTTGTAGGTCGAGGCAAAGACCATGGCCGCGTGAAAATCGCTTTCTGCGGTTGAGCCATCACCGATCCAGCCTGCCGAAATCTTGGTGTCACCGGAAATTGCCGAGCCCATGGCCCAGCCCACGGATTGCACAAATTGCGTGCCTAGGTTGCCAGAGATCGAAAAGAACCCATGCGCTTTTGAGGAATACATGATGGGCAGTTGCCGACCGTGCAGCGGATCATCGGCGTTAGAGTAAATCTGGTTCATCATCGTCAGCATCGGGTAGTCTGCTGCGATCAGCAGACCCGCCTGACGATAGGTCGGGAAATTCATGTCGCCGGGTTGCAACGCGCGGGCAAAGGCACAGCTGATGGCCTCTTCACCCAGATGCTGCATGTAAAAGCTTGTTTTGCCTTGCCGTTGGGCCATCTGCATCCGCGCGTCAAAGGTGCGCAGCGTCAACATGTGACGCAGACCTGCGCGCAGCTCGTCAACGCTCAGCGCACCAGCCCAATCACCGACGGCTTCGCCTTCTTTGTTCAGAACGCGCACAATCGAAAAGGCCATATCGCGGATATCATCCGGCGCCACATCCACCGGGGGGCGGGAAACCGCCCCGGCGCGTGGGATTTCGAAATCGGAAAAATCCGGTGTGTCTCCCGGGCGACAGCCCGGCTCAGGCACACTGAGAGAAAGCGGTTGGACGGCGTCGCTCATGCAATCATCTCCTGATGCGCGGCTTTGGTCTGGTCCAGAATGACCTCAACCAGATTGTCCGCGACCTCGGTGGTGGATTTGCCGGTCGAGTTCGACAGGTCGAGTATTTCGCGAATGCGCGCAGCAACCGAGGCCATGCGGGCCGTGCGATAGCTTTCGCCGGTTTTGTGAATCTCGCTGGCGACACTGATGATGCCACCTGCGTTCACCACATAGTCGGGCAGGTACCGGATGCCCCGGGCGCGCAGGTCTTCGGCAACCGAGGTCTCGGCCAGTTGGTTGTTCGCCGCGCCGCAGACCAGCTTGGCGGTGAGTTTCGCTGCGGTTTCAGAAGTCAGGATACCGCCCAAAGCGCAGGGCGCAAAGATGTCCATCTCTGTCTCAAACACAGCGTCGGTCGCACAGATCTCGGCCCCCAGATCACGCTGCGCCCGGGCAAGCGCGGCCTCATTGATATCTGAAACAATCAGCTTGGCCCCGGCAGCGTGCAGTTTTTCCGCCAGAGACATGCCCACATGTCCGAGGCCCTGCACCAAGACCCGGCGCCCGGTCAGATCATCGCTGCCAAACACCTCGTCCGCACCAACTTTGAGACATTGAAACACACCTTCGGCAGTAAACGGCGAAGGGTCGCCGCTGCCGTGATCGCCGCCATCCAGTCCAACCGCATAGGGGGTTTCTTCGGCCACGATCTGCATGTCTGCTGGAGAAATGCCCACATCTTCAGCGGTGTAATAGCTGCCCTTCAACGAGTGCACCGCGCGACCAAAGGCCCGCAACAGGGCTTCGGATTTGTCGCTTTTGGCATTGCCGATGATCACGGATTTGCCACCGCCCAGATCCAACCCGGCCACGGCATTTTTTGCCGTCATCCCCTTGGCAAGGCGCAACACGTCGGTGCGCGCGGCCTCGCGGCTGTCATAGTTCCACATCCGACACCCCCCAGCGGCGGGACCACAGACGGTGGAATGTAGGCAGATATAGGCCGCAAGCCCGGCCTCAAGATCTTCTGCAAAGATCAGGCGTTCATATCCTGCGGGCGGGGTCTCTTCAGTGAGGATCAGGGACATGGTATCTCTCGGGCTGATGGCGGTTTTCTGTGTTCTTCCAGTTTAAACCCTGTCAGAAGGTCGAAAAATCACCATCTGGCCCGTGTTTTGCGGTAGATTGGTAAAAACACCTCAAGTTTGGAGAAAACGTAGTGGTTTCGACTATAGATAGGGTGGATCGTGAGATTATTCGCGCATTGGAAGAGGACGGTCGCATGCCTCTGGTGCAATTGGCGGATCGGATTGGTCTGTCGGTCACACCTTGCAAGCGGCGTCTGGCGCGGCTTGAGGAAAGTGGGCTGATCTCTGGCTATGCTGCGCAGATCGATCGCAAGATTGCGGGATTTGGCATCACCGCCTTTGTTTCGGTCGAGCTGGAGCGGCAAGACGCGGAAAAATTGGCGGAATTTCAGCGGCAGGTGGCGTTGTTTGAGGAGGTGGTGACAGGCACCTTGATGACGGGCGCTCAGGATTTTCTACTAGAGGTTGCGGTCGAAAGTCTCGAAGAATTTGAAACGTTCCTGCAGACTAAACTGATGCGGTTGCCCGATCTGCGGGTGGTGCGATCGCGGTTTGCACTGCGCAAATTCATCAATCGTGCGCGCATTCCGTATTAACCGGTGAGGGCCGCGCCCGCCGATTTCTGTTCGCTGGGCGACAGACCGAATTTGCGTGAAAATTCACGGCTAAATTGGGTCGGGCTTTCATATCCAACGTCATAGGCGGCGGCGGCCACAGAGAGGCCACCCATGGCCAGAAGACGACGGGCCTCAAGCAGGCGCAGCTCTTTTTGATATTGGAGCGGTGTAGTAGAGGTCACCGATCTAAAGTGCTCATGGAAGGCCGACGCGCTCATGCCGGATTCAGCCGCCAGTTCCGCCACCGGGATCTGAGTTTTGTAGTTCTCACGCAGGTAGGAAATGCTTTTGGCGATGCGGCTTGCGGGGCTTTCGTGCCGCAGCAACTGGCGCAACATGCCACCATGTTCGGCGCGCAGCAGCCTGAAGTGGATTTCTTTCAGGATCAGTGGCGCGAGGGCGTGAGCCTCAACCGGATCGCGGTGGAGCTGAAACAATCGACCGACGGCATCGATAATCGCCGCTTCGGTTGCGGCGGCATCCACACTATGACTGGTGTTGCCGGGGTCTTCGATTTCACCAATTTCATCGTAGAGGCTGCGGGCCAATCCAAGATCCAACCGCAAGGCCAGTGCGGTATAGGGAGCGTCCGGGCTTGCCTGAATGACGGCGGCCTCGACATGGACGGCGTGGCTGACGATCAGAGTGTCCCCGGCGCTGTAGCGGATCACACGCCCCCCCATCTGCGCCTCTTTTGCGCCTTGTAACACAAGGCACATGATCGGTTCATAAAACGCAGAAAAGCAGGCGGTTGTTTCGAGGTTCGCGATGGCAAACAGGCCGGGCACTCCGGTTTCACAGCCGATGCCAAGCGCATCTTTGCGGCAGACATGATCAAAAACATCGCGGACCAGAGAATTGGGTACCATAAGGGGCCTCCTGTTCGGTCAAACATATAGGGAGAGTGGGCGGGCGCGGAACCGCAAACTACGTGGCGCCGGAGGATTGGGCAGACCATTTGGAGGAACAGGCACGGTGAAACCCTAAGGCGCTGCTAAGTTAAGCTGCACCACGTTGACAGGAGCCACCATGCCCAAGACCATTCTCATCACCGGTGCATCCTCGGGGATCGGCAAAGACACCGCCAGACTGTTTGCCCAGAACGGCTGGAATGTTGTTGCAACCATGCGCAGCCCGGACCAGGAAACCGAACTGGTGGGACATGACAATATTTTGGTCACCCGACTGGATGTGACCGATCCGCAATCCATTTCCTCTGCTGTTGGTGCCGCTGTCGAACGGTTTGGCCAGATTGACGTCTTGTTGAACAACGCAGGTTACGGCGCCTATGGGCCGCTTGAGGCCTTTCCCATGGACCGCATCCGTCTTCAGTTCGACACCAATGTGATTGGCCTGCTGGAAACAACAAAGGCGGTGCTGCCGCTCATGCGGGCGCAGAAATCTGGGATAATTGTCAATATCTCATCGATTGGTGGCCAAATGACCTTCCCGCTGGGCGCGCTGTATCACGGCACAAAATTTGCGGTCGAAGGCATTTCCGAGGCGCTGCACTTTGAACTCGAAGCTGCAGGGATCAAAGTTAAGATTGTTGAGCCCGGAATGATCAACACCGATTTTGGTGGTCGATCCTTTGATATGGTGAACGACGAAAACATGTTAGAGTATCAACCCGTAATACAGGCTCTCTTTGGCGCATGGTCTGGAGGTCAGACCGCCTCAGAGCCGCGGGTTGTGTCCGATGTTATCTGGACAGCCGTCACCGATGGCACCAGCCAGTTGCGGTACCGGGCCGGAGCAGATGCCGAAATGCTCTTGGATGCACGCAAAGCGCAGGATGACGCCACCTTTATTGGCGCTTTGAAGCAAAACATCGGGCTTTGATAAAGCCCAACCGCCGCTTGCAGGTGGTGACGACCCATTAAATATCGCGCTAAGCCAACAGGGAGACCCATAGCCATGGCAATATCGCTCAAATTGAACGGCACGACCCATCAGGTCGAGGCTGAACCCGGAACGCCCTTGCTCTGGGTTATTCGGGATGAATTGAAACTGACCGGCACCAAATTTGGCTGTGGCGTCGCTTCGTGCGGCGCCTGCACCGTGCATCTGGACGGCGAGCCGGTGCGGTCCTGCCAGACCTTTATTGAGGATGTGGAAGGTTCAGAAATCACCACCATTGAAAAGATGGAAGACGATACAATTGGCGCTGCGGTTCAGCAGGCCTGGCTTGAACTGGATGTTGTTCAATGTGGCTATTGCCAGTCTGGCCAGATCATGAATGCCGTCGGCCTTTTGCGTGAGAATGCAAAACCTACGGCGGATGAGGTGGACGACTATATGCATGGCAACGCCTGCCGCTGTGCCACTTATCAACGTATCCGTGCGGGTGTTCTGCGCGCATCTGAAATTCTGGAGGCCTGAGATCATGACACGTACTCTTTCTCGCCGTGGTTTTCTGAAAAGCGCCGCTGCGGCTGGCGCCGTTTTGTATGTTGGGGCCACGGCCAAGGGCGCTATGGCCGCGTCAGGATCCGCTGATGCGATGCTCACACCCTTCGTCAAAATCGACAGCGCAGGTGGCGTGACAGCCATCGTCAAACATTTCGAAAAAGGGCAGGGGCCGGCCACGGGTCTGACCACATTGATCGCCGAAGAACTGGGCGTGACCATGGATCAGATCGACTATGAATTCGCGCCTTCCGATCCGGCCGTCTACAACAATCTGCTGTTTGGTCCGTTTCAGGGGACAGGTGGGTCAACCGCCATGGCCAACTCGTGGATGCAGTATCGCACCGCCGGTGCCAACGCACGTGAGATGCTGATCAAAGCCGCCGCTCAGGCCTGGGGTGTTGATGCCGCGTCGCTTGATATTCAGGACGGTCTCATCACGGGCGCCGGACACAGCGCGCCTTTGGGGGAGTTTGTGGCCCAAGCAGCGGCCTTTGAGCCGGTCGAGACACCCCGCCTGCGGGATCCCGCGGACTGGAAAATTATCGGCAATGAGGCGACGCGTCGCAAAGACAGCCCCGTCAAAGTAAATGGCACGGCCAAATTTGCGATGGATGTGCATCTCGACAACCAAATGGTTGTCATGATCAAACGCACACCTCAGCGCGGCGGACTGGTTTCTGGGTTTGATGACAACGCTGCAAAAGATGTCTCAGGCTTTATCATGGCCCAGGTGCTTCCAACCAAACATGGTGTCGCGGTCTACGCCGAAAACACTTGGGCGGCGATGCAGGCGCGAGAGGCGCTTGAAGTCGAATGGGATTTCTCTGCGGCGGAAAGCCGGTCCTCGCAGGAGATCAAAGACGAGATCATGACCGCGTTGAACGCAGACGCGGAATACAACGTTAACAAAGCTGACAATGCGGCAGTGGCGGTGACCATTGATGGAGCAGCGACGGTAGTAGAAAAAACCTTCTACTTCCCGCTTCTGGCGCATGCGCCGATGGAACCATTGAACTGCACCATCGAGCAGACAGTCGAAGGCGATATCGTGCTGCACGATGGCGCGCAGATGCCGACCGGCCCGCATATGGCCTATCAGCAGATCTTTGGCCTGCCTACCGAAAAGATCCACATCAAGACCATGCTGGCGGGGGGCTCTTTTGGCCGTCGCGCCACGCCAGATGCGGATTATCAGGTTGAGGCGGGGCTTGCCTTTGTCATGACCGACCGCAGCCGCCCGGTGAAATTGGTCTGGGACCGCGTAGATGACATTCGCAGCGGCTACTATCGCCCTGCCGTGGGTCATAAAGTGCGTGTGGGTCTGGATGCAGAGGGAAGCATCATCGGATGGGATCATCAGGTCGCGGGTCAATCGATTATGAAAGGCACGGCCTTTGAGGCCTTTGCCGTCCGGGACGGGATCGATCATTCCTCGGTCGAAGGCATCGCCGATAGCCCATACAGCATTCCGGGTATGGCTCTGGGGCTGACTGACACCAAAAAGGCGACAAGCGTTCTTTGGTGGCGTTCGGTTGGGCACACCCATACCGGCTATGTCATGGAAGTTATGATGGATATGGCGGCCCGCGCTGTGGGCAAAGATCCGGTGGCCTTCCGACTGGCCTATCTAGGTGGGGAGCAGGACGCGGCGCGCAAAGCGGGTGTTTTGAAACTTGCGGCTGATAAAGGCAACTGGGGCAATCCCGCACCGGGTAACGTGCAGGGCATCGCGGTGCATAAGTCCTTTGGGTCCTATGTGGCGGAAGTTGTTGAAATCTCGGGCAACCTTGAGGACGGCATCCAGATCGAAAAGGTAACGGCAGCAGTAGACTGCGGCATCGCGGTGAACCCGGATGTGATTAAGGCGCAGATCGAGGGCGGTATCGGCTATGGCATTGGCCACGCGATGCGCGATCAGATCACGCTGGACGGGGGGGCGGTCGAACAGTCCAACTTCCCGGATTACGAACCGCTGCGGATTTCGGACATCAAGGCGATCGAAACCCATATTGTTGCTTCTGCCGAAGCCCCAACAGGGATTGGTGAACCGGGAACACCTCCGTCGGCCCCAGCTTTGGCAAACGCCATTGCCCAGCTTGATCTGGTGGTTGCCGAACTGCCCATGGCAGAAAACGGTGTGTCTTTCGTCTGAAACACATGACGCGCCGGAGACACCGGTGCCTGATCTGGCCGCATCAGGCCATTCTTTGCCAGTCCCTCACAAGGGGGCTGGCATAATTTTGTCGACGGGGCAGAATGAGGGAAATTGCCAAACCTGAAAGCCCTTTTATGTCGCGTCTCCTCTCTGTTGTGCTGTGTTTTCTTCTCCTTCCGTCGCTGACAGTGGCGCAGGACCGGGCTGCGGTTGAGCGTCAGTTTCAAACCTGGCTGAAGCAAGAGATCTGGCCGATGGCCCGGAAAAAAGGTGTCTCGCGGCGGGTGTTTGATGCGTCGGTTTCAGGAGTGACGCTGAATTGGAAACTGCCCGGTTTGGTGCCTCCCGGTAGCGCGCCCGTGCCGCGCCAGCAGACGCAGGCCGAGTTTGGGGCTCCGTCTCGCTATTTCCGTCGTGAATCTGTTGAAGGCGCGGCGCGGGTTGGCCGTCAGATGGCCAAACGTCATGCCAGCGCCTTGGCGGCGACCGAACGCAAAACTGGCGTGCCGGGTCGCATTGTCTTGGGCATCTGGGGCCGTGAAAGCGGCTATGGCAAGGTTCCGGTGCGCAACAATACCTTCCGGGTTTTGGCGACCAAAGGGTTCATGAGTACGCGCAATTCCTTCTTCACGGATGAATTGGTGGCCGCGTTGCAGATCGTGCAAGCCGGGCATATTCGCGGCAAAGATATGAAAAGCAGCTGGGCGGGCGCATTGGGACAGCCGCAGTTTATGCCCAGCAGTTTTTTGAACTATGCGGCGGACGGCAATGGCGACGGCAAGGCGGATATCTGGAATTCAGAAGCCGACACGATTGCGTCGATCGCCAACTACCTGAAGAAACATGGGTGGCAAGCGGGTCGCGACTGGGGCTTTGAGGTGAAAGTCCCGGCGTCGGTGTCCTGTGCGATGGAAGGCCCGGATCAGGGGCGCAAAATCCGTGACTGGGCCAAGCTTGGCGTTCAGCGCGTGTCAGGCAAACCCTTTCCCGATCATGAGTTGCGGCAGGAAGGTTATCTTTTGATGCCAGCGGGGCGGCATGGCCCGGCCTTTGTTGTCACGCCGAATTTTTATGTTCTGAAGGACTACAACACCAGCGATCTCTATGCGCTGTTTGTAGGCAATATCGGTGACCGTATCCAATATGGCATGGGCGATTTCTCGGCCTCTTGGGGTAAGATCGACAAGATGCTGCGCTCGGATATTGCGGCGATGCAACGCGGGCTGGAGGCCATGGGCCACGATGTCGGGGGAGCAGATGGCCTGCCCGGGTATAAAACCCGCCGGTCTATTGGGCGCTGGCAAGAGGCCAATGGTCGGTCGGCCACCTGTTTTCCACGCGCCAGCATGAAA
Source organism: Pelagimonas sp. (assembly GCA_049116335.1). Taxonomy (GTDB): domain Bacteria; phylum Pseudomonadota; class Alphaproteobacteria; order Rhodobacterales; family Rhodobacteraceae; genus CANMIH01. The sequence goes on from JAGDYZ010000001.1 coordinate 135,490, forward strand.
GCCAAACTGGCGCGTTGAGGGGGTTCTGACTGCGCAGATTCTAGACAGGCGGGTTTGTGAACTTGGGCGCTGGATACGGCGTGGTCAGCGCGTGCTCCATAAGCTCAAGATGATCCTGCCCATAGTAAAGATCCCCGTCCAGGACATAGCTGGGCGAGCCAAACAGGCTGCGGTCCTTGGCCTCTTGTGTATTTGCCTCAAGGACCGCCTGCACCTCGGGTGTCATGGCGCGTGTCAGCAAAGGCGCAGCATCGATGTCAACGCTTTGGGCGGCTTTAGTCAGGTCCGCTTCGGACATCAGGTCGATGTCATCCCGCCAATGCGCCTGAAGCAGAGCAAAGGACAGAGCATTGATGTTCATGCCCATCTGTTCCGCTGCGATCAGCATGCCACTGGACAGGTGCAGGGCGTTGTCATGATATGTGGGCCGGAAATCCACCATCGGCAGATCCCGATACGCCGCCCAGCGTTCCAACTCGCGGCCAAAGAAGTAATCCACATGGGCCTGCGTGCGCCCGGCGAAGGATTGACCGCCGGAATGTTTGACAACAGGCGAAAGCTCAATGGGACGGTGGATCAGAGTACACCCATGGGCGCGGCAAATCTCATAGAGGCGCTTGGCCCCGAGATAGGCATAGGCGGAATGGGTGGAGTAGAAATATTCAATCACGTTTTTTGTCATAGGCGGACCCTAACGAGAGGGACCGCCCAAGGCTAGCCCATGCAAAGCAGAGTGGTTGCACAAGATCGTGCTCAGGCCTTCACGGCTTCCATAAAGCGATGTTTGATAACCACGGGATCGATTGTGATCACCGGCATTTTGGCATTGCCGCTGTCACACTTGACCACCAGCACGGTGGCTTTTTTGCTATCGATCGCGGCTTGGAGTGCTGGTCCGGTATCAACGTCCTGAACCTCAATCACGGTATCGCAGCCTGCTGCCCGCGCCATTCCCGCAAGATCGGTTTTCTTTCCGGTATAAGTAGGTTGGTCCCCGGTTGATCCATAAGATCCGTTGTCGATGATCATCAGGATATAGTTTGAGGGGGCATTGTTGCCGATGGTTGGCAGGGTTCCGAGGTTGGTGAGAACCGATCCATCCCCATCAATCGAAATCACGGTTTTGGGTTGAGCCAGCGCTAGCCCCAGGCCAATTGAGCTACACAGCCCCATCGTGCCAAGCATGTAGAAATTGGTCGGCTGGTCATCAATGGCATGCAGCTCCTGCGATGGAATGCCAATGTTACACACCACCAGCTGATCACGCAGAATAGGTGCAATGTCTTTGAGAATTTCAGAACGGATCATTGGTCGCCATAGCCTCCCCAGAAATTCGCATCGGTCAGGATCGCGACGGGTTTGTTGCACATGAATGTGTATTTGAGGATGTTGTCGAATTCCTCGACATCCTTCTGCCAATGAAAGTGGTACGTTGGGATGTTCAGTTGCGCGAGCAGAGCCTTGGTGTGAACCGCCATTTCGACCTGACAGGCGACAGGTTCTCGCAATTCGCCTCGGTATGAAATAATCATCGGGAGTGGCATGCGATAGAATTGGGTGAGGGTCGCAAGCGTATTGATGGTGACGCCGATTGCCGTGTTCTGCATGATGATGGCAGGCCGTTTGCCTCCCATAAAGGCCCCAGCGCAAAGACCCATGCCTTCGTCTTCTTTGTTTGACGGCACATGCATAATGTCGTCACGGGTATCGATTTCCTCGATCACACCGGCCAGCTGTTTGCAGGGCACGGTGGTGACAAAGGAAATGTCATTAGCAACAAGATCATCTGCGATCTTCTTGTCGATGTTCATCTCGGGATGCCTTTCAGTTGAAGCCTGTCTTGCGCGTATGGCGAATTCAGGAAAGGGCACGGGGCTGTGACCGTCTCGCGCGATGTAACCGCCCGAATTTGAACCGCGCAAGCGTCCTCAGCACAGATTTGGTTTCACGAAACTCCATCAGTCAAATAGCAAAAAGGGCGCCCGATCTGGGCGCCCTTGTCTGTGTCTCGAACATAAGGTCCGGATTTAGAAATGTGCCGAACGTGTGGCCGACGGCACCTGCAGAGGTGGTGCAAATTTGGTCAGGTCGATGCCTTCAACGGCTGTTTTGTACTCTTCCAAAGTGGGCGTGCGGCCCAGAACGGCAGAGAGAACCACAACGGGGGTCGAGGCCAGAAGCGATTCACCTTTCTTCTCAGGCAAGTCACCTACAACGCGGCCCTGAAACAAGCGGGTCGAGGTTGCCAGAACGGTGTCCCCTTTGGCGGCCTTTTCCTGGTTGCCCATGCAGAGGTTACAGCCCGGACGCTCGAGATAGAGAATGTTCTCGTACTCGGTACGTGCCTGTGCCTTCGGGAAGAGATCGTCGAACTCAAAGCCCGAATACTTCTGCAGGATTTCCCAGTCACCTTCCTCTTTCATCTCGTCGATGATGTTGTAGGTCGGCGCGGCCACAACCAGCGGAGCGTTGAATTCTACCTTGCCGTTGGCCTTTTCGAGGTTTTTGAGCATCTGCGCGACGATTTTCATGTCGCCCTTGTGCACCATGCACGAGCCCACAAAGCCAAGATCCACCTTCTTTTCTGCGTTGTAGAACGAGATCGGACGGATGGTGTCATGGGTGTAACGCTTGGACACGTCGTCGTTGTTGACGTCCGGGTCGGCGATCATGGGTTCGATGATCTCGTCCAGATCCACCACAACCTCGGCAAAATATTTAGCGTTGTCGTCTGGTGCCAGCGCCGGGTTTGCGCCCGAGCGAATGTCGGCAATCCGTGCATCGGCTTTGTTAATCAGCCCCTGCAGCAGCTGCGCCGCGTTGTCCATGCCTTTGTCGATCATCACCTGGATGCGCGACTTGGCCAGTTCCAGCGAACCGATCAGCGTGTCATCGTTGGAGATACAGACCGAGGCCTTGGCCTTCATCTCTGCGGTCCAGTCGGTGAAAGTAAAGGCCTGGTCCGCCAATAGCGTGCCGATATGAACTTCGATGACGCGGCCCTGGAACACGTTGTCGCCGTGCTGTTTGAGCATCTGCGCCTGTGTGGCGTGCACCACATCGCGGAAGTCCATGTGATCGGCCATTTTGCCTTTGAAGGTCACTTTGACCGACTCTGGGATCGGCATCGCCGCTTCGCCGGTGGCCAGTGCCAGAGCAACGGTGCCCGAGTCCGCACCAAAGGCCACGCCTTTGGACATGCGGGTGTGGCTGTCGCCGCCCACAATGATGTCCCAGTCATCCACGGTGATGTCGTTCAGCACTTTGTGGATCACGTCGGTCATTGCATGGTATTTGTCTTTCGGATCACGAGCGGTGATCAGACCGAAATCATTCATGAACTTCATCAGTTTCGGGATGTTGGCCTGTGCCTTTTTGTCCCAAACCGATGCGGTGTGACAGCCCGATTGATAGCCCACGTCAACCGATGGCGAGATCACGGTTGCGGCCATCGCCTCAAGCTCTTGCGCGGTCATTGGGCCGGTGGTGTCCTGCGAGCCTACAACGTTCACTTTGACGCGCACGTCTGACCCTGCGTGCAGGGTCGCACCCGGGGTGGTGCCCAGTGCGTTGCGGTTGAAGATCTTTTCAACAGCGGTCAGGCCCTGGTTTTCAACCGAAAGCTCTTTCGATGGTGCATAGGCCGACTTCAGGTCCTGCCCCAGAGCAGCGGCGGCAAATGTCTGCAGCTTTTTGCCAAAGACAACGGCGTAAGATCCGCCAGCTTTCATGAATTCCATCTTCTGCGGGGTGAAGGCGGCCGCAACGCTTTTCAGCTCATTGCCATCCGCATCATGCAGAGTTTTGGTTTTCGAGTTGATGGTCAGCACAGTACCGGTGGCCACGGAATAGGCCTCTTCCAGAACCGCTTCGCCATCTTCGTCCAGCACAACATTGCCGTCAGCGTCGGTTTTCTTGACCCAGTTGTCCAGATCAATGCCAATACCGCCGGTCACACCCACGGTGGTCAAGAAGATCGGCGAAATGCCGTTGGTTCCGGCCACAACGGGGGCAATGTTGATGAAGGGCACATAAGGCGATGCCTTTTTGCCGGTCCAAAGCGCCACGTTGTTGACGCCCGACATACGCGACGAGCCCACACCCATGGTGCCTTTTTCCGCGATCAGCATAACGCGTGCATCGGGGTGTTGTTTCTGAAGATCTTGGATTTCAACCTGGGCTTCAGGGGAACACATGCATTTGCCGTGCAGCTCACGGTCGGCGCGCGAGTGTGCCTCGGCACCGGGGGACAGCAGGTCGGTTGAGATATCGCCAACACCGGCGATATAGGTCACAACTTTGATTTCTTCTTCCAGCTCAGGCAGCTTGGTGAAGAACTCAGCCTTGGCATAGCTTTCCAGCAGCTCTTTGGCGACAGCGTTGCCCGCTTTAAACGCTTCGTCCAGACGGTCGGTGTCGGCTTCGTAGAGGAAGACCTGCGTTTTCAGGACCTCTGCGGCCTGTGCTGCGGTGGCTGCGTCATCGCCCAGGGCCAGATCAAGCAGAACCTCAACCGAGGGGCCACCTTTCATGTGGGACAGCAGTTCGAAGGCAAATTCAGCGGAAATTTCTTCAACGCTGGCGGCGCCCAGAATGATCTCTTTCAGAAACTTCGCTTTGACACCTGCCGCGCTCGTGGTGCCGGGCAGGGTGTTGTAGATGAAAAAATTGAGCGACTCTGCACGGTGTTCGTTGGTCAGATCTTTGATCTGCGCGATCAGCTCACCCACAAGCGCGCCGTCGTCAATTGGCTTTGGGTTGAGGCCTTGATCTTTGCGAGTCTCAATCTCGGTCAGGTAGTCGGTATACAAGCTCATGATTTTCCCGGCGTATTTAGAGTTTGAAATAGCCTGAACACCGGGTCGCAGAGGATCTGGCGGGCCGGGACAAGCTTGCTGTATGCAACGGTATACCAAGTCGAGGCGTGATGCAAGTTTTTCAACAGTGGCATGATGCCCCACGTTCGGAATCTTGGCGAAAATTGTGCCGATTGACGCGGTTGTGATGCCTCATACCGTGACGTTGACTTTGGCGCGAGTGATTTGTTGTGTCGCGGTAAACGAGTCGCATACCAACAGCGGTGAGAAAGAGGCCGCAACGCGGCCCCCAAATTGTTCAAACGCTGATTTTCGGGTCCACCTAGCAAGAGGCGTTTCTGTGAAGATCCAGCGCTAGGCTCAAAGAAGCTCGCGTTCCTCCAAAACCTTTCGGGCCACCCGAAAACACTCAAGCGACTGTGGGACCCCGCAATAGATCCCGATCACGTGAATGATGGACTGAATTTCCTCTTTGGTGACACCATTGTTCAGCGCGCCCTTACAGTGAATCTCCCATTCGTGCATTTTGCCCAAAGCGCCAAGCATCGACAGGTTCATCATCGAACGGGTTTTGGCGTCAATGGTATCATCCCCCCAGCCAAACCCCCAACACCATGCGGTCATGGCTTCCTGAAACGGGCGCGTGAAATCATCTGCAGCGGCAAGGTTTTTTTCAACATAAGCAGCACCAAGTGTGGCTTTGCGCTGTTCCAGTCCTTTTTCAAAAAGAGTGTCATCCATTGGTCGTCTCCCGGCACGCAGTGGCACCTTATCTTGGTGAAGTTTTGTTGGGCCGTCGCCCGCAGCATGGTGGGTCACACCCCCAAGCGTTTGGGCGATACGCTCTGAATTTCAATCCGGTCTAGAGAGTTTGCACAAGTCGAATGTTTTGCAGCTGTGGTTTCAGGCGAAAGAACAGTAGTCGTCGGATTGTTCAGCGACGGGCGCCACCGTGGCCAGGCTGCGATGAACTGCATCCGCAATAACGAAATCCTGTGTCGTGCCGGGGCTCTCTCATTCACGCGGCTGGCGCACCGTACTGGAGCTGTCTCAAAGGTGTGGAGGTTTACATGATCGTTGTCGGGCCTGTTTTCGACAGGCATCTCGGCAATTTCAGAACTGCAGCGTTTGGCCCACCTTTAGGTAACCCCACATAAACGGGGCATTTCACTCTTTTTTAAGGTTTTCTGCCAAGTATTAACGAGTTGGTACGAGGGGATTGGTTGGTGTCGGTAAAAGATGTTCTTGTTTCGCTTCTACAAGACCAGAAAGATCCCGCCTTTCTGATAGCAATAGAGGATGGGGTATCCCTGTCATCTGGGAACGTTGTCTGGAGCAATGCTGCCTTTGCCGGGCTGTTAGATGGTTTGAGCGATGCTTGGCCCAACCAAGCACCACCGTTTTTTCTGAACGAAAATTCGGCAGGTTTTCTTCAAAACGGCTTGGTCGAAAAAAAATCGGGGGCGTTTCAGTTGAGAAACGCTCATAGTTCAAGGGGACCCACCCTTGAGACCATGTGGTTTGACCTTGATGTGACGTTCCTTCCCTCGGATTGCGGTGATGAAACTCATATATTTTGCCGCTTTGTCGACGTCACTGAACGCGAGACGCTTCGATCACGCCTGACAGCAGCACAGGCTGAGATCGAAACGGTGAGATCGCGTTTCGCATATACTGTGAATTCGATCCCGGAAGGCTTCGCGATGTTTGATCGCGACGATATTCTGGTGGCATTCAACTCAAAATACGCAGAGCTTTACAAACATTCAGCTCCAGCCATCAAAGTGGGAGCAACGTTTGAATCCATCATGAGGTATGGACTTGAACATGGCCAATATCCCGAAGCTGAAGGGCAGGAAGAGGCCTGGCTGGCAGAGCGTCTTGATCGAAAAAACAGAAAGCGCGCGCCGGTGGAACGTAAGCTGCCTGATGGTAAGTTTATCCGCGTACAGGAGGCTGAAAACGAAAACGGCGATATTGTGGGTCTGCGCACTGATGTCACGCAATACTACGAGCATCAACAAGAGTTAGAAAGTAAAGCCGAGGACCTGGCAAAGGCAAACGAAGAAGCCAAAGCTGCCAGTCGGGCGAAAGATGGCTTTTTTGCCCGGATGAGCCACGAACTTCGTACTCCGATGAACGGTATTTTGGGCATGACGGAAGTGCTGCAACACACCGATTTAAATCCGCAGCAAAGGTCATATCTGAAAACAATCTCGGGATCGGCCACTAGCCTTCTCAGCATTATCAACGACATTTTGGATTATTCCAAAGCGACTGAGGGGAAATTTACCTTTGCCAATGAACGGTTCTCATTAAAAGATACCATTTATGAAGCCGCGGGACTGATGCAGCCGCTTGCGCATGACAAAAATCTTGACTTCTGGGTTGACTACCCTCGGACAGTTCCGACCCATTTCTTCGGCGATACCGCTCGTATCCGGCAAGTTCTTCTCAACCACCTTGGGAATGCATTGAAATTCACGGACACTGGACATTTTGGTATTCGAGTTAGATACCAAAATGTTGAAGGAAGAGACCGCATCGTATTGTCAATCGAAGATACAGGGCGCGGTATTCCCCAGGGGCAAATGAGCTCTTTGTTCTCAGCATATGAACAAACGCATCAAGATCCTGAAAGTGCGGTGGAGGGAACCGGGTTGGGCCTTGCGATTTCAAAGGCCCTGGTTGAGCAAATGGGGGGGGCGATTGACGTTGCCTCAAAAATCGGAGTGGGTTCTTGTTTTTCCGTGTCGCTCAATTTACCTGTCTGCCCTGTATCTCATCAGAAACTAAGCAATAATCCGATTTCGAACCGTAAACGTGATGTTGCACTTATCGGTCCCCCGACTGGTTCGAATGCGGTTCTTGAAAGAACTCTTGAGGCTATGAATTGCCGCGTGTTCGCGTTTGAAAATGCGGATGAAGTCCCAAACGAGCTGGATGAATTTCATTCAGTTATCTGGGATGGCGATCTGGGCGGGCATTTAGGGAGGCGCAAAAGAAGTAATCCGGGAAACCAATCGGACCCGGGTGCGCATATCCTGATGGTTTCAACCCCTCAACGACATGCCGTCACTGGATCTGATTCTGTAGATTTTTCCACTATCTGGCTTAAACCGGTGCGAAGTGAGGAAATTGAACGCGTACTCTTTCCCGACTTAAAGCCAAAGTTCGGCCATTGTGTTGATGACAAAATATCAGGCCACTCGGAAACCGTACGAAATAATTTGAGCAGAGGGCGGGTTCTGGTGGTCGATGACAACAAGACCAATCGGCTGGTTGCCGGAAAACTACTAGAGACAGTTGGCATCAAGGTGGATTTTGCGAGCAACGGGTTAGAGGCGCTGGACCTGTACCAAGCACTGCGTCCAATGACGGTTTTTATGGACGTAACCATGCCTGTTATGGACGGGATTGATGCAACGCTACACATTCGAAAACTTGAAGTGGAGCTCGGGATCGCACCCTGTAAAATCTTTGCTCTGACGGCAAATACGCACAAGACACAAGTTGAATTATGTATGCGATCCGGGGTTGATGGCATTATTGGAAAACCTGTTAAGCGGAGCGATTTGATTGACGCGATCAACTCCCCCAACACCGCAAGAGGAACAGATGTAGACCGTAAAACGGTTCATAAGCTCAGAGCTCCAGAACACCAAGAAATGAGTGGTTCACCATTTCAGAGAGGTTGTTGAGGCCCGAATTTTGCAACATGATCTATCGGGCGAATTGCGGTCGTTCTTCGGGGAATTCCATCGAGAATGTCTGAACAGCGAAAGTGGCAAACCAAAGCCTTTAAATAGGATAACCGCAGGCCGATTACATCGGATATCCATTACGTCTCAAGCGCTTTCGCGACAGCACCCAAAAGGTCACTTCGCTTGACCGGCTTCATTAGCCGGATGTCCTCCGGGCGTAGGCCGTTGCCATGAACAGTCGCCTCAGCGGCATAGCCTGACATGAACACAACAGGCAGGTCGGCTTTGATGGTACGAAGCGCTTTTGACAAGCCCGTGCCTTGCAGCGACCCCGGCATGACAATGTCCGTTAAGAGCAAATCAAAGGTAGGATCGACCTCAAACAAAGCCTTTGCGGCATCGCCCGTAGGGGCGGAAACGACATCATATCCAGCAGTCGCCAGAACGGTTTCCAGAACTTCGAGGACTGCACTTTCGTCCTCGGCGACAAGAATTCGCTTACCCCCTCCTTCAGCAATAGCCGTCGATGGTGTTGTTACCGGGAGTGGCTGTTCCGTTGGTCCTTCCGCAGGGAAATAGAGCTTGAACGTGGTTCCAAAGCCGACTTCGGAATAAACTTGGACAGTGCCGTTGGATTGACGCATGAAGCCGATCACCATGGCCAGTCCAAGCCCAGACCCCTGACCTGCGCCTTTGGTGGTGAAAAAGGGATCAAAGATGCGTTCGAGGGTTGCTTTATCAATTCCGCCGCCCGTGTCTGACACGGCAACCATGACATATCGGCCAGGTGCGATTTCCTCGTTTCGCCCATCAACGTAGGCTTCATCGATCCGAATGTTCGCCGTTTCGATGGTGAGCTTGCCTGAGGTTGGCATTGCGTCACGCGCATTCAACATCAAATTCAAAAGCGCACTCTCAGCCACGCTGGGGTCAATGTTGACCCGCCACAAACCGGCCAAAAGCGAGGTTTCGACATCAATGTGTGCCGGCAAAGTTCGCCCGGCCCAGTTCTTCGTGGTTCTCACAAGTGTATTGAGATCGATCTGTTTGGGTTGCAATGGCGCCTGACGGGCATAGTTCAGCATGCTACGCGTCAGGTCAGCACCACGTAAGGACGCATCCACGCAGGCCTGCATTCGCTCATCTCGAATCCTTTCATCCGTTTCGCCCTGAACCAATTCGAGATTTCCGAGGATGACTGAGAGAAGATTGTTAAAATCATGCGCAACACCGCCGGTCAGCTGCCCGATCGTTTCCAACCTTTGAGCCGCGGCAAGCTGGCTTTGGAGCGCGTCGCGGTTTTGCTGCTCCTTAAGCCTTTGTCTGATGTCAACAATGCTCCCCCGCACAAGTTTTTTTCTGAAGGGAGGCAGTCGTGATAGTGAGATTTCACAAGGGATTTCTTCTCCCGTAGCGTTCACATGGGTCCAGAGAAATGTAGGGCGTCCGCCCTCAAGGGCTTCGCCAATGTATTTTAATGCAAGGTCTAGACTGGTCTCACCATTGGGCTGAAACTCTGGGCTCAGGTCTTTAAAGGATAACTCGTTGAGAAGGGTCGCTTTTGTGTACCCAAAAAGCTCTTCTGCCCGGGCATTGACAATTGTGAAGCGCATGGTGTCGACGTCAACAACGGTAATAACATCAGGAGCCGTTTCCACCAGGGATTCAAACTGGCGCGCCGAATTGGTCGCGTCGTCGTCCGACTGAACCCAGTTTCGGCTCAAGGTGCTCACCAAATGCGCAACAAGAAACGAAGAGACCGACGCAGTAAACACGAGGACAAACCAGTTCGCGAAACTGCTATTCCAGTCGGCCAGCGTGATGTCTGGTGAGATCAAAACACCAGACACAAACCCGTATCCCACGAGCGTTAGTGCGCTAAGGCTCAAGCAAATATAGATCAGGGCGCCAACCCGATTGAAGAACACTGAGGCCAGAGCTGCCAGGAATGGAAGTAGCGCGTAGGACGTTGCCGAAGCGCCGACCTGAATCATAGCAATGCAAACAAAAACCAGAGCACCTATCGTTGCCAACGCCCCACGCAAGGATAGAAAACGATCCTGGCGCAGCAGCAAAGCCGGTAGAACGCAACAGAGCAGCACCACGACCGCAATGATGAGGTATGGTAAGCCAAATTGTTCAATACGAATTGGCACGGTCAGCAAGCCGGCACCAAAGATTATTGCCAGAACATCAAGGATTCGTCCCAGTACGGTCCGAACTCTGGGGCTACCTTGCAAAACTTCCGGCTCTCTGTGTGTCTGGATCAAATCTTGGGTCCCAAAGTTTCGCCCAGACCCATCGTCACTTTGCAGAAGAATTCTAGGTCCGGTTCAAATCCACCTTTGGACCGCTGACAAATTAGATCCAAACTGATGTTGGGGTAATCTAGACGAAACCGGCGTCCGCGACGATAATTATCTTTTAGCTCCCAAGTTTAGTGACTTACCGTCTGAACGAATTGGTGGTCATCACATTCCGGTTAGGCATGAGGGGCTGGCCTCATTACCGAAAAATGACGAGGCTGCAAACGCGGTGGCTGAGAGGACGACCTGCGGGCATCTGTTGTATCGGATTGCCACGCGCCACAAATCTTAGAGCCTGACGATCATGAACAGGGCCGAAGGGGGCTTATCTGGCCAGCATCTTTGGGACTGAAGCGCCAGGGTGAGGCGCGTATTTATCACGCCCCGTGTTCGTTGGCATGTTTTGCTTAGCTTCCCGCGCTGCGACCAAAGCTCTTGCCAAAACCTCCCCGTGACTGCGCCGCAGCGCGTGTCATTGGCGGTTTTCCTGCAGTGGCCGCTGGTTTGGCAAAGGTTGAGGCGCCAAGTTTAGCGGCACCTTTGTTGCTTGAGAATGTGCTGGTGCCTGCGGCGGTAGAGAACTTACCGCCCGCAGTCCGATACATGGGCTGAGATGCGGCCGTACCCCGGCCACCGCTGAGCATATTGCCCATCAGATATCCTGCCAGAAGGGGCATGAAAATACTGCCTGACCCACCTTGAGTGGCGGCCGCTTCGGTACCACAGGCGCCCACACCATGCTGTTCTTCGCAAACCGCCTGACTGTCATACCGAGGCGCGGCTTCTACATGGAGGGCCTCTGCTTCGGCAAAGGCGGCATCGCAATCAGCAGCAGAGAAAAAACCACCGCGTTCCGCAGCATCTGTGCAGGACTGGAGATCGGGAAAGGCCTGTGCGTCTACCTGTTCTTCGCGGCATCCAGCCAGAGTAAATGCAGCGGCCCCGATAATGGCGATGGCGACATGTTTGGAACGTTTTGTCATGAGACAATCCTCTTAACTTACTAGGGCTTACGTTGCCGTAATGAAATGGGGTTTGAACTGTGAGAGATCCTGCGTGATGCGGGACTGATCTTCACGGATGCCTATACCGGCGCAGCTTTCCCCGACAATCCACGCACCGATGATTGGGCGATATCCGTCGAACTGGGGCAGGGGGTGATAGGCTTGGATGATTTTCGGATGTTCGGAATATTCTGAGTTTTGAGAGGTTTCGACAAGATTGCCGTTTTGGACAATCGACACCGAAGCCCCTTCGCGTGACAGAATGGGTTTGGATACATACTCGGTCTGAAGGCTGTCTTTTGACCGATCAAACGCTTCCTGTGCTCCGCTTTTGACCGGGCCACGCCCTGCGAGAGCCTCGCCAATGTCCTGTTCGAAGAACGCGGGCAACAGATTGGGGTGGCCTTCGAACATCTGCCAAAGTACGGGAAGCAGCGCTTTGTTGGACAACAGGGCCTTCCAGGCCGGCTCTAGAAATAGGCACTGCGAGCCCGCGATATGCTGGGCATAGTCATCCCGAAGCAGGTTTTCCCACGGATAGAGCTTAAACAGAATACCCATGACGCGGTCTTGATCATCAAGGAATTGGCCGTCGGTCGATACAGCGATTTTCTCCAGATCACAGTAATGCGCCCCTAGATCGGCCTCTCGTGCTGCCCAGCCCATGGTTTCGACAGTGCCATAGTCCTCGGGGTTTCCCCCGGCGGCGGTGAAATGCAGATCAGTCCCGCTTTCGAAAACCTCAGAAAACCGCGCGACCAAAGCTTCGTGAATGCCGTTGAACTGGTCACTGCCTTCCGGCAATACACCTGCTGCAATCTGGTCTTCAAGCCACTGCCACTGGAACGAGGCGCTCTCATAAAGTGATGTTGGCGTGTCGGCGTTGTATTCCAGCATCTTTGCCGGGCCCGTGCCATCATAGGCAAAGTCAAACCGGCCATAAATTTCTGGCTCACCGCGGTTCCAGCTGTGGGCAACAAGATCCCAGTGCGCTTTAGGGATCTCAAAGCGCTCCATGAGCTCTTCATTTGCAAGAATATGAGGGACAGCCTCGCGGCACATCCCGTGTAATTCGGTTGCGGGATCCTCAAGGTCGGTCTCAATCTGCTCAAGCGAAAATTCGTAAACAGAACCTTCGGACCAATAGGGCGCGCCATGCATATCGGCAAAGGTAAAACCAACGTCTTCGGCATGCTCACGCCAATTGGGACGCTCCGGCAAAGTGATTTTCTGCAAACTGGCTCTCCATCAGATCTGAGCGATATGTAGGGCGAGAACCATAGCGAAGCCAGCCGATATTTCCGCGGTTTTGCGCAAAGGTGCGATCACTTGGGCCAACTCACGCAGACCCGAGCAAGTTTACCCCGGGTGCGACAAAGAATAAGAGGCTGGCCCTGGTGTGAGTTTAACAGGCGATGTGTCGGGCTTCGAGCATCGCTACGGTGTGCGGCAGGAGATGCTCGCGGTCGCGGGGTTCGATGATCAAACGTGGATTGGCTTTGGTCTCAGAAATGGCATTGAAGATGGCGGGCCAGGGTAAAGTGCCTTCTCCCGGGTGCCAGTGACGATCAGCATAGCCATCGGCATCCTGCAAATGGATGTGTCCTAAGGTGTCACCTGCGGCGGCGATAAAATCTGTGACGGGCGGCGCTTTGTATTGGCCATTGGCCAGTTGTGCATGACCGGTGTCGATAGAGGTTTTTAGGTAGGGCGAGGCAACATCGCGCACCAGATCAACGCGCATAACAGGGTCGGCATCGTCGATGTTCTCGAGCATCAAGACACATCCGACGTCTTTGGCGCGTTCTACCACGGGGGCCAGACACTCAAGGCTGGCTTCGAACAAAGACCTACGCAGCCATGTGTAGTTTTGCAGGTTCAGCTGATGCCAGAATGTAAACGGGCTGTGGATCACCATATGGGTGGCTCCAAGAGCCTCAGCAACCTCTAACCCCTGGATCAATCGCCGGGAAATTAGGGTACGTAGCTCTGGGTCAGGATTGGATAGGTCAAGCCCGAGAAACGGGCCATGTATGCCAATCTCACCTTCGTAGCCGTCGAGCAGCGGTGCATAGGCAGACAAAAGCGCATCGCGTTCATGGATCAGTGTTTGATAGGTGACAAAATCCTGAATTTCCAAGGCGCGGTTGTGGGCGCGCATCCAGTCCTGAAGATCGGTAAAACTGTCACATTTCAGGGCGGCGCCGAGGCGGGGAAGAGAGGGCATCTGAGAGTACCTATTTGATACCAGCGCGCATGAAGCTTTGCACAAACTGACGTTGGAAAAGGAGAAAGGCCAAAAGCAATGGCCCGGATGTGATGAGAGTGGCCGCATTGATGACCGACCATTGGATGCCGGAATCCGTTGCGGCAAAAATGGATAGCCCCACGGTCAGTGGACGGGTCTCAACCGAGTTGGTGATGATGAGGGGCCAGAGGAAGTTGTTCCAATGCGCAGAAACCGAGACCAGCCCAAAGGCCAGATAGGTTGGTTTCGCCAAAGGCATATAGACCCGCCAAATGCGCCCCATGATGGATGTGCCCTCAATCCGTGCGGCGTCATCCAATTCTTGGGGGATGGTCATAAAAGTTTGACGAAGAAGAAAAATTCCAAATCCGGACGCCATATAAGGTAGTCCGATGGCAAGAATGGTATCCACCAGCCCTAAATCGCGCATGGTCTTATAATTCTCGACCAGCAAGATATCGGGCATGATCATCAGCTGGACTAAGACCAGCGAAAACAAAATCCCTTTGCCACGGAAGTCCATTCTGGCAAAGGCGTAGGCCGCCAAAGTCCCAAGTGCGATCTGTGCTATCAGGATCATGGTGACGAGGATCGTCGTGTTCAGGAAATAGCGCGCAAACGGGGCCTGAACCCAGGCGTCTGAGAAGTTTGTCAGTGTGAGCGGCGCTGTCAGGTCAAACCGTGTTTCGAACTCGGAGGGGTGAAACGCTGTCCAGATGGCGTAGGTCAACGGCAACACCCAAAGCAGCGCCAGAGCCCAAGCTGCACAGGTGGTCAGGGCACGGTCCCAGGAAAATGAAATTTTGTTCATTTGTAATGTACCCGACGATCAAGGAGGAAGAACTGTGCGATGGCCAAGGTACAGAGGATGCCAAGGATCACCACGGTCAGGGTCGCGGCATAGGCGGTATCCCAGTATTGGAAGGCAACTTCATAGACATAGAACAGCAGAAGCTTTGAGGCGTTGTTCGGGCCCCCTTCGGTCATCACAAAGATATGGTCGATCAGACGCACAGAGTTGATCACGGCGTTGACTGACACAAACAGTGTGGTCGGCATGATCAGGGGAAGGGTCACGCGACGGAAGAAATACCATCGGCTGGCCCCCTCAAGGGCCGCCGCTTCGCGAAGAGGCATGGGGATGGTCTGCAATGCAGCGAGATAGAAGATCATGAAGAACCCAGCCTCTTTCCAGGTTGCGACAGCGATCATGGTGTAGAGCACCGTGTCGGTCTGCCCGACCCAGTTCTGAGCCGGGAGATCGAACAGCCCGCGAATTTGATCGATCAGACCAAAACCGGGCGTGTAGA
This sequence comes from Pelagimonas sp., assembly GCA_049116335.1. Classification (GTDB taxonomy): domain Bacteria; phylum Pseudomonadota; class Alphaproteobacteria; order Rhodobacterales; family Rhodobacteraceae; genus CANMIH01. Next base: position 150,879 of record JAGDYZ010000001.1, read on the forward strand.
AGAACATCCAGATGTTTGCCACGGCGATGAGAGGCAAAACCGTTGGCGTAAAGAAAGCCATACGCAAGAAGGCGCGGCCGCGTAGTTTTTCATTGACGAAAACCGCCATCATGAGCGCCAGAAGGATCGAGGCCGGGATCGTCACTGCGGCGTAGATCAGATTGTTTTTTAACGCTTTGATGAAAACAGGGTCGGCCAACAGCGTCGCGTAGTTGTCGGTTCCGATGAACTCAGGAACACGTCGGCCCCGGCCCGTCGAGAAAAAGCTGTTTATAATCGTTTCAATCGCGGGAATATGCGTAAACCCGACCAAAATGACCATTGCGGGGGACAGCAAGAGACAGGCGTATATCCAGTCGCGGCGCATCGTGTTTCCATTTTCTGAAGGTCGAAGGGGGCGTATATCGCCCCCTCCCGTTTGGGATTAGCGGTAGTTGGACAGAACCGCTTCGGCCTGAGCCTGCGCTTCGGCAAGCGCCTCCTTGGGGGTTTTCTCACCCGCAATGGCTGCGGCCAGAGCGTCGTTGAGGAAGCTGGTGACACGGGCGTTTTCATAGGTCGAAAGCTCGGCCACGGCGTGCTCGAGGTGATCACGGGTGATCAGTGCGGCAGGGACCTCTTCGACATAGGCTTTCATCGCGTCGGTTTCCCAGGCATCGGCACGCGGTGCAACATAACCTGTGGCGATCGACCATTTGGCCGCCTGCTCAGGGGCGGTGATCCACTGGACGAAGTCTACGGCTGCGTCCTTTTGCTCTTCGGTCGAGTCTTTGAAGAGGTAGAAGTTGCCGCCACCGGTGGGCGCGCCGAAGCGTTCATCAGCAGGCAGGAAGCCGACACCAAAATCAAACGGAGCGTTTGTGCGGATGTTGGTCAGGTTGCCGGTCGATGTCCAGATGATGGCCGATTCACCTTCAAAGAAAGCTTTGGGGGTGGCGCCCCAATCGATCGAACCTTCGGCCATGACGCCATGTGATTTGGACAGATCCACAAGGAACTGCAGCGCACGGGCAACTTTGGGGTCATCAAAGTTCGTTTTGTTGCCGTCTGCGTTGGCAAGAATTGCACCAGCCGGTGTCGAAAGGCCCTGGAACAACCAGTATGGGAACCCTGCGGAGGGGATGCGCAGACCCCACTGGGTGACGTTGCCAGCATCGTCTTTTTCTGTCAGCGCCGTTGCTGCATTCAGCAGCTCATCCCAGTTTGCCGGAGCAACATCGGGGTTCAGCCCAGCTTTGGCGAAGGCCTCTTTGTTCCAATACATCACAGGTGTGGAACGCTGAAACGGAATGCCCCAGGTGTTGCCACCGGTCTGCGAGTTCTGCATGAACGCTGGGAAAAACCCATCAATCCATTCGGATTTCTCGGCCTCAGTCAGATAGGTGTCGAACGGCTCGATCAGATCTTCGTCGATCAGAGTGAACATCTCGGTCGAAAGCAGGACCGACAGCTGAGGCGCGTTACCGCCCCGAGCGGCAGTGACAGCTTTGGTCGATGCATCGGTATAGGAACCCGCATAGATCGCTTCGATGTTCACATCGGGGTTTGCTGCCGCGTACTCAGAGGTCAGCGCTTCGATAGTGTCAGCGGCTGCGCCACCGACGGCCACGGGAAAGTAGAACTCAAGATCAACGGCAAATGCCGGGACAGAGGTTGCCAAAGCCAAAGCCGCGGCCGTTGTTGATGTTTTGAAAAAATTGGTAAGCATGCTGTTCAAGCCTTTGCTAGGTTGAAGACGCAAGGAGCATTCCCTGCTGTTGGGTGTTGGAGGGGGTCTCCGCGGTAGGCGTCGAGCCAAAGACCGACAGATCTTTGAGCTCGAAACCCAGCGAAACTGATGTGTTGGGGATAAACTGGGCCTGCCCGGCACAGCGTATGCGCAGCGCTGCTTTGCCAATGCGACAGGTGACAAGCAGATCGGCGCCAAAAAATTCAACCGTTTCAATATGGCCAGAAATCGGCCCGGTTTCTGAGATGTGAATGTCTTCGGGGCGCAGCCCCAAAAGATGGGATCCGGTGCAATAGGGCGCAAACACCGGAAACTCTTGCACGTCCATGGGGTCGAATACGTTCATGGGTGGTGTGCCGATAAATTGCCCGGCAAAGGGCGTGGCCGGACGCGCATAGAGATCGCGCGGGGCTGCGACCTGTTCGATGTGGCCCTGGTTCATCAACACCACCTGATCTGCCATGGTCATGGCCTCAGCCTGATCATGGGTCACATAGACCATCGTAAACCCAAGCTTTGCCTGAAGCTCGCGCAGTTCGGTGCGCATGTCTTGCCGCAGCTTTGCATCTAGGTTCGAAAGGGGTTCATCCATCAGGCAAATGCTGCGTTGGGCAATGATGGCCCGTCCCAAGGCGACACGTTGTTGTTGGCCGCCGGACAGTTCGCCGGGTTTGCGGGTCAGTAAATGAGACAGCTCAAGCAGATTTGCCACCTGGTCTAGCTTTTCGAGACGTTCGGCCTTTGGCGTGCGCCGTGTGCGCAATCCAAAGATGATGTTTTCTGCAACGGATAGATGTGGGAAGAGCGCATAGGACTGGAACACCATGGCCAGATCGCGTGCGCTTGGTGGCTGAGATGTGACCTTGTCCCCATCAACAAAGACATCCCCGCCCGTGGGCGTTTCGAGGCCGGAAATCAAACGCAGCAGCGTTGATTTTCCACACCCAGAAGGACCCAGAAGTGCGGTGAAAGATCCCGCTGGAATCGTCAGGTTTATGTTATGAAGAGCAACGGCATCCCCCCAGGATTTTCGAAGAGATTGAAGGCGGATTGAGCGGCCATTCAACGCGAAGTCACGCATGACTGGTGTCCTTTTCCGGAGTGATGAGGGGAGTTTGAGACGCCTTCAGAAGATCGACGATTGGGGCGGGTGGCGTGTCATTGCAAAACACCTTTGTCGGTGAAGAAATCACTCCGCCTCGGACAAAGGCCCGTCGGCTGAATTTGCTGTGATCCAGAACGAGAAAGGATTCATTGCAATTGGCTTGGATTGCGGCACGACAAGCCACTTCATCTTCGGTGAAGTCCAATAAATTGCCAGATGGGCTGACACCGCCCACTCCAAAGATGCCGTAGTCGACACGGTATTTTGCGAAAAATTCTTCCACTGCGGAGCCGAGAACATCGCGATCATTGGGCCGAATGGAGCCGCCGGGGATGGTTACCTGCCAATCTGACTGAGCACTGGCTAGCATCGCAACATTCAGATTGTTGGTGAAGATGCGCAGGTTTGGTTTGCCAATCAGGGCTTCGATGACGATTTCTGGGGTTGTGCCTATTGAAATGGCCAAAGAGGACCCGTCTGCCACGTGATCGGCGACCAGAGACGCGATGAGCTGTTTCTCACGAGGGTTCAGGGCGCTGCGACGGGCGTAGTTCAGGTTGCTTCTGAGCACCGGCTTGTCGACACCTCCTCGGACACGACGCAGCTCACCCGCTTCGCTAAGTAGATTGACATCACGGCGAATGGTTTGGGTTGAGACCTGATATCGATCAGCCATCCTGTCGATGCTCACAAATCCATGTTTGTGAACTTCGTCCAGGATCAAATTTTGGCGTTCCGAATACAAAGCAAAACCGCTCCACTGCGTCTGTGTGCGCAATGAAGTCGGTTTGTGTAACATTCATCTGAAGGTCGAATGACGTTCAAATGAACATTTCACGGTCCTGAAATTCGATTGGATGCTATCGGCAGCTTGAAGGTGAAATGTCGAATGTCACACGAAAGCAGAAGGCGTTGTTCCAAAGGCCCAGAGATTTAAGTGGGGGCTTTGTGTGCCAAGCACGGGGCTGGATATGCCCACTGGGGCGAAGATTGATCCTGCGCTCAGAGGACTTCGCGCAGGATCATAGAGGTTTGGATTACGACTTGATGTCGTCTGGCAGCAAGTCAGCTGGCAGATTCTGATAGCACACCGGTCGTACAAAGCGGCGAATGGCAAGCGTGCCTACGGAGGTGGCGCCAAAATTGGTCGACGCAGGGTAGGGACCGCCGTGCACCATTGTGTCGCTCACTTCTACGCCGGTTGGGAACCCATTTGCGAGCACGCGCCCCGCTTTGCGTTCAAGGATCGGCATAAAGCTGGCCGCCGATGCCATATCTTCTGCATCGACATGCAGGGTGCAAGTCAACTGACCTTCCAGATTCCGCGCGATCTCGTGCATTTCCTCTAGGCTGTCTGCGGTGACAATCACACCAAGGGGGCCAAAGACCTCCTCCCCAAGCGAGGCGTTTTCCAGCCAGGTTTTCGCCGAGGTGGCATACAGATTTGGCAGGGCGCTGCGTGGGCCGCTGTCAGTCGCCAGAAGCGTCGTGACCCCCTCGGTCGCCTCGAGGCGTGCCTTGCCACTGCAATAGGCTGTTGCGATGCCATCGGTCAGCATGGTTTGCGAGGGTGCCTCGGCCAAAGCATCACGTGCCACCTGAGCAAAGGTCTCAGCCTGTTCACCGGCCAGCATAACGGCCACCCCGGGATTGGTGCAGAATTGGCCCGCCCCCATGGTCAGAGACCCCGCCCAGCCCTGAGCCATTTCTGTGCCCCGGGCATTCAAAGCGTTTTCGAACAGGAACATCGGGTTGATGGAACCGAGTTCACCGAAGAATGGGATCGGTGTGGCGCGCGCGGCACAGAGATCGAAAAGCGCGCGTCCCCCACGTAGCGACCCAGTGAAGCCAACGGCTTGGATCAGCGGATGCTGGACAAGAGCGGTACCTACCGCATGATCGCCGCCCTGGATCAGGCTGAAGACACCTGGGTGAATGTCGCAGGATTGGATCGCGGCTTGGATTGCCTCAGCGATGATCGCAGCTGTTCCGGGGTGTGCCTCATGTCCTTTGACCACGACGGGGCAGCCCGCAGCCAGAGCCGCCGCTGTGTCACCGCCTGCGGTTGAAAAGGCCAAAGGGAAATTTGAAGCGCCAAAAACGGCAACTGGGCCGAGAGGTCGCTGGATCAGATGCAGATCCGGGCGCGGCAGAGGGGCGCGATCCGGGAGAGCTTCATCATGCCGGTGGTCAAGAAAGTCGTCTTTTAGGATGTGCTCTGCGAACAGGCGGATCTGTCCTGTGGTCCGACCGCGCTCACCTTGTAGGCGGGCTTCGGGAAGGCCGGTTTCTTGTGTGCCGATCTCAGTAATTTCTGCCCCGCGCGCTTCGATCTCATCAGCGATGCAATGTAAAAAGGCCGCACGCGTTTTGCGGTTGAGCTGACTGTAGCTAAGAAAGGCCGCCTCAGCAGCCTCGGCGGCGCGGTTTACATGAGCAACAGATCCACAAGAAAATTGATGGGCTGGCCCCGAAGCTGGGGTTGACGAAAACTGGGTTTCAGCAGCGATCCAGTCACCTGCAATCAGGTGTTCGCCTTTGGGGACATATGTCATTGAGGGTTCCTACAAATTGACATGTTAGAATTCTAGATTGATTAGATGCGCGGTATTGCCGGGGAGCGCAACACAAAGGCGTCAGAGCCGGCCCTATTTGCTTTCTGCGGCCCGTTTGTCGGCAATGAGTGTCAGGAGGTTTTGTTTGGTCACATCGATATGCTTCTGCAAAAGCGCGCAGGCCTGATCGACATCTCGCGCCTCCGCCAGCCGAAGCAGCTCTCGGTGTTCTTGTTTGGCATTGTCTTTTTGCCCGGCCAAACTGAGATGCATACGTACATAGCGATCAGACTGGGTACCGATGCGGTGCAACAATTCGTTGGTCAGTTTGCGGTCTGCGCGGGCATAAAGGGCGCTGTGAAACTGATAGTTCAAAGCCCCCCAGCGGTCGATCACATCCGCATCCAGTGAGCTTTCCATTTCAGTTAGGATGTCCGCGCATCGCATAAAATCGAGCGTTGTCATGAGGGGAATCGATCGTCGAAACAGATCGGCCTCGATCAAGGAGCGCAGATCAAAAATCTCGCCGATCTCTTCAAGCGAGTGCTTGGTTACCGAGGCGCCTCGGTTGTTTGTCAGCACCACCAGCCCTTCCGCATCCAGACGCTTTAGCGCTTCTCGGATGGGCATGCGCGATACACCATATTCCTCGGCAAGCGCCTCTTGGCGGATGACTTCGCCTTCGGTCATGTCGCCATTGAGGATCCGCTCTCGTAGATCGTCCGCGATGACTTCGGGCAGGCTTTTGCGTTCGATCGTGCGTTTTGCTGACACCTGTGGCCTCTTTGGTTTTTGGACTTTGGATACAATAGCCGGTGGGAAGCATGGGGGCCACCGGAAATCAGCCTGTAATTGAGAAATAGGGCGGGTTTTTTGGGTTCGAGACAGGATCGGGCGAGTAAGATCTGGTATTGAATGAGGCTTTCGTGCCGGCGTCAGATGAAACGCAGGCAACTGAATTTCGGATACGACAGCCGCTTTCACCGGATTTGAAGGTGTGCATCCCAAAAGGTGACGCTGGAACTCGATTCACGTCTGGGGTTCAATGAGCTCTGGTAAACACGCTACTAAACCGTCGACCCCGCGAGGCTTCCAACCAAGATCAAGTAACCTTTCGCAGGTCATAACATTGACGACGTCATTGCTTCGGGGGGGCGGGGAATGCGGTGTGCCTGTCAAATGAGCGACCTTGGAGAGCAGGTCATGGCGATCCAGAAGGATGTCAGACACATTGAATGGCCCATTTGCTGCAGACGTGAGCAGCAAATTGACCGCAGAGGCAAGATCCGCCCCATGCACCTCGGTCCCGCGTCGGGACGCAATTGGCCGATGAGATTGGAAGTCGTTGAAAAGAGCGCGCCACTTGTTGTGGGGGCCGGGACCGTAAATACCTGTTGCCCGGATCGACGCCGTACTGAAGGTCGCAGAGTTAAGCGCGGCAAGATCCTGTTCGGTTTGCCATTTGACTTGCCCGTAGAGCGTATCTGGGTTTGGAGTGAGGTCTTCGCTGAGCACAGTTCCAGCAGGATAGATGCCGTAAACCGCCCGCGTGCTGAGGAAAATCACCCGTGATAGCCGGGCGGCTTTGGCGGCCTTAAACAATGTGATTGAGCCTAAATGATTGTCGCGCACGAAACGTTCGGGGTCGTCCCCTTCGCCGCTGCGGTAGAGCCCCGGAACATGTTGAAAGGCGCAATGAACCAATGCATGACATCCGCTGAGATCGGGCGCATCGCCTAAATGATAGTCTGGCCGGTTGAGCGGGAGCAACTCGGCGTCCATACGTAAAACCCCCTGCGCGACAAACCCACCAACACGGCCGGTTGTGCCAGTTACGGCGACCTTCATGTGGGGTTTGCCAAGGTGGTCATGTCCGGAACAGGCCCGCCCGTTGCGAAGGTCTGCCAAAGATCGATCAGGGGCTGTAGCTGATCGCGTTTTGCGTGGTTCTGCCAGGGTTTTTCATACTGAAAGTGCAACACCTGGATATGTTGCCAACTCCAGAGTTCGGGGAGATTGAACCACACATATTGCAGCATATTCATATACACAGGCAGGCCATGCCACTGAGGGAAAAAGGACTGCAAAAAGGTTTGATCGGTGCGGGGCCAGAACGCATCGGGCCGGTCAAGATGGTTCAGCATGCGGTCAAAGGTTTCAGCGTTTGGCCGTGCGGTGAAAACGCCGCTGTTCAACCGTTTGAAATCTCCGATCCCCTCATAGACATTTGGGGCGGCGCAGAACTCGGGGTAGTCAAACAACGTATCGATGTTTTGCAAAACCAAAGTATCGGCATCAAGAAAGACAACGCGGTCGTAGTCCAACTGCCAAAGGCGCAGTTTGGCGAAGTTGTCGAGCGGGGTATGGAACGCAGGTTTTGTGCCCTTGGTAAACGGGGCGGCCTCATGCAGCGTCTCGCGGGCATGGCGGGTGTTAAAACTCTCAGAAGTTGGCAATAAATCCACTTTGATGAGCTTGGCACCTAGTGTCTCAAGTGGTGCCAAGGCCGCGTCCGGCGCGCCGCCGGTGTACATCACAACGCAATCCGCCTTGGATTGCGTTCGGATCAATGACCGTAGCAAGGCCTTGGCACCAAGAGCGAAATCAGCGTTGGTGACAAGAGTGACATAGGCGCAGCGGTTCATGAAACAGACTTTAGCCTTGTGTCTTCGGGATCTGTTTCAACGCGACTGGCGATGTCTTTGGTCCAGGCACTGACCGCCGGGACCCGGCTTCTGTCGATCCGGTGTGCAAATTTTTTCGCAACCTCGACAACTTCATCAAGCAGCCCATCGGCGAGCTTTGTAGGAGCAAGACCCAGAGCCAGAAAACTTTCGTTTTTCACAATCAGATCGTTTTCCGCCGCTTCTTTTCTAGGATTGGGCAGATAGGCCACCTGGGCTCCGGTGAGTCCCGCAACCATCTGGGCAAGATCACGCACGCGGTGCGTTTCGGTCATCTGGTTGAAGATTTTCACACGACCCCCGGCAGCGGGGCTGTTGGCGAGCGCAAGTTCGATACAGCGAACAGTATCTTGGATGTGGATGAAGGCGCGGGTCTGGCCGCCGGTCCCATGCACAGTCAACGGATATCCGATGGCAGCTTGAATGAGGAACCGGTTGAGCACGGTGCCATAGTCACCATCATAATCAAAGCGATTGACAAGCTGCGGATGTCGCCGGGTTTGATCAGTGTGTGTGCCCCATACAATGCCCTGGTGCAAATCCGTGATCCGAAGGTTGTCGTTTTGTGCGTAGAACTGGAACAGGATCTGATCGAGAGATTTGGTCATGTGGTACACAGAGCCGGGCCGCGTCGGGTACAGAATTTCCTGTCCTTGCTTACCGTTTGGGGTATCAATCTCGACGTCTAGGTACCCCTCTGGAATAGGGGCGCCGACACTTGAATACCCATAGACCCCCATGGTCCCCAGATGCACCAGATGTGCATCAATCCCTGTGTCCACCAAGGCCGACAGCAAATTATGTGTGGCATTGACGTTGTTGTTGACGGTGTAAACCTTGTGCCGGTCGGACTTCATCGAATAGGGGGCAGCCCGTTGTTCGGCGAAATGTACGATGGCGTCGGGCTTCTCGGTCTCAAGCCACTGGCGCAGGCGTTGGTATTCGGCGGCGAGGTCGAGCAAGTGGAAATGGAGCGTTTTTCCCGTCTCTTGCTTCCAGATGCGACAACGTTCTTGGATGCTGTCCATCGGGGTCAAGGATTGCACCCCGAGTTCCGTGTCGATCCAGCGTCGGCTTAGGTTGTCGATGATATGCACATCGTGGCCAAGCTCAGAGAGATGTAGTGAGGTTGGCCACCCGCAAAATCCGTCACCACCAAGAACCGCAATCTTCATCGACATCCCCTATAGGCGAGACCGTGCATCTTATGACGGTCGTTGCAGGCAGGAGTGCATCTCGAATTTGTGCTTTTCGTATAGGTGATTTGAAAGTTTTGTGTCGATCGAACAAAGCGTTCTTGAGGTCAGCATTTGGCGTTTCCGCAGTCAGAAAAATGCGCCGTCTAGGTGGCGTATCACTTAGCCACCAGAACTGGCCGTCATGCGTTGCAGCCAATCTACGAACCTCCGCACGGGTTTGTGTGCATAGGTCGCCTTCCGACAGAGCAGGACATTGTCGAATTCGGCTTTCATCTCTGGCAGCGGCAATTTTACCAAAGCGCCTGAACGAAAATACTCTTCTGCGTAAGAGCTTCGGGTCAGCGTCACACCCATACCGGATACAGCCGCTCTTAGAGTGAGATCCGCGTTGCTAAAAATCGGGCCGTTCTTCAGCTCGCTTGCATCATAGCCGATATCGGTCAGGTAGTTTTGCCACCCGGTGGTGAACTCATCATGCAGCAACACGGGTTTGGTGAGCCTGTTCAGTATTGTGGAGGGATCCTCTCCTGTGTCGTTCTGGGGCAGGATCGAGGGGCTGCACACGGCGAATTGCTGATCAGAAAACAGCGGAACGATCATCATGTTTGGGCCAGACCGGGTTCGGCTATGCGTGTTTGGACGGATGGCCAGGTCGACCTCATGCGTCAAATCAAGAACACGATCCGTGGCAACAATGCTCACCTCGATATCCGGGTAGGTGTCTTGAAAATCATGCAGTCGCGGCAAGAGCCAGATCGACGCAAATGCGGGTGAGGAGGTCAGCGAGATCTGTTCGACGCGCGTTGTATTCACTTCGCTTTCGAGGGCTTTTGACAGGGAATCCAAGACTGGCTGAATTTTTGCATACAGGCGTTGTCCAGACGGTGTCATGCGGACGGAACCAGAGCCCCGTTCAAACAGAACAGTGTGCATCGTGGTTTCCAGTTTGCTCACGCGATAGCTGATCGTTGGCTGACTGAGTCCAAGCTCTGAGGCCGCCTTCGAAAAGGAATGCAGTCGGCCGATGGCCTCGAAGGCAAGGAGTGAATCTAGAGAGTAGTTCCGAAGCATCTATCTAGTCTATAGAAATTTTCTATTCAGTAAACTCTCCTTTGAATTTGCTATGGCTGAGCAATGCCCGCAGTATCTGAACGAATATAGTGATTTCGATGCGCTGGCAGGTGGAGGGCACCTTACGCACTATCGAAGGGTTTTATGTCAGATGGCGGCTGGCCATCATCAAAAACGCGGTTCGATAAGGAAACGAATTATGATCAACACCTTGAAAACTCTTGCCTCAGCGACGGCCCTGCTGGCCACATTTGCGACAGCTGGCACAGCCGGAGAAACGCTCGACCGGGTAAAAGCGGAAAATATGCTGACCGTCGGCACAAACTCCGACTGGGCACCGCAGGCCTTCCTGAATGACAAAAACGAAATGGATGGCTTTGATATCGATGTGGCCCGGGCCATTGCCAAAGAGCTTGGCGTAGATGTTGAGTTTGTAACCCCCGGGTGGGAGGTCATGACCGCGGGCCGGTGGAGTGGTCGCTGGGATATCGTTGTGGGATCCATGACACCTACGGCTAAGCGGGCAGAAGTCTTGGATTTCCCTGCGGTTTACTATTTCACGCCTGCTGCGTTTGTTGTTCACAACGACTTTGAAGGCACCGAGATCGAAAATCTGAATGGCAAAACAGTTGGTGTAACGCCCGCATCCACCTTCCATCAATATCTTCAGCATTCGCTGGTAATCGATGCGAAGGGTGTTCCGGCATTTGACTATAAGGTGACACCGGGCGAGATCCGAACCTATGGTGCCGGTCTCAGCGAGTTTGATGACCTTCGCCTCGGAAACGGGACACGTCTGGACGGCATCCTGCAATCCCTACCGACGATCCTTAAAGCCGTTGAAAGTGGCATGCCAATTAAACAGCTGGGAGATCCGGTGTTCTACGAACCGCTGTCCATTGCGATCGACAAAGGAGATGACGAATTCAAAGCAGATATTGCAGAGATCGTCGAGAAATTGCGTGAGGACGGCACCCTGACCCAACTCTCCCAAAAGTGGTATGGCGTTGACTATACAACCACTAACTAAGCCAATCCGAGAAATCAGACTGAAATAAGATCAGGTAATGAAACTTTCCGCCTACCCGCCGGTCCAGAGATCAGTTGCATTCAAACTTGGAATTGCCGCGATCCTGGGTGTCTTGACCTTTATCGCCGCCTATCTGGCTGGCTTCAACGGAGAGATTGTTTCAAAAATCCTGACATCGGGGGCGGTTGACAAGGCCGCCCCGGCCTCTGGTTTCCTTGTGCCGTCCTTGGCGATGTCCCTATTTGTTGCCGGAAACTACATGCTTTTGGTGCATTGCAGCGAAAAAACTCAGACACGTCTGGTTTGGATGGAACTTTTGGTTCTCTTTCTGGCGTTCTTCTATTCGTTTGATCTGAAACTGTCATTCATCGCGGTGAAGCTCCCGTTTCTCCTGACGCAGGGCGTTGTCACAACGCTGTATGTCGCTTTGGCCGCGATTTGCATTGCTTTTCTTCTGGCGCTTTTGGGGGCGGTGGCCAAGCTGTCTGAGAACGGCATTGCCGTTGGCGTTGCCTCTTTCTACACCTCGTTTTTTCGCGGTGTGCCACTTCTGGCTCAGCTTTTCCTTATCTATCTTGGACTGCCGCAGATCGGGTTTGTTGTTGACCCAGTGCCCGCTGGGATTGCCGCCCTGTGCCTGTGTTATGGCGCATACATGACGGAGATTTTTAGAGCGGGGATCCAAAGCATCAATGCCGGCCAATGGGAGGCGTCTGCCGCACTGGGGCTGACAAAAGCTCTAGCCTTCCGAAAAGTTATCATGCCGCAAGCTATGCGACTGATCATCCCGCCGACAGGTAACAGTTTCATCGCGATGCTCAAGGATAGCTCGCTGGTGTCGGTGGTTGGTGTGTGGGATCTGATGTATGTCGCGCGCGCGCAGGGGCGCAGTGAATTTCGTGTGCTTGAAATGCTGATCACCGCGGCACTGATTTACTGGATTCTATCGATCATCCTGGAACTTCTGCAGGCGCGCCTGGAACGGTATTTCGATCAGTCAAAAGCAAGATGATCTGACCGTCAGAGCGACCTGACCACCCTAAAAAAGGAAATTTGAATGTGCACGATTGGCGCAATTCTTTTGTCATGCGATGAGTATCTTTTGTTCAAGAACAAAGATTTTGGGCAAACGGATTTTGAGGAACGCGTGGCATACTCCCCGTCTTTGTTTGGGGCGCTGGGTGTTGAATCTTTTGACAGGACGGATGACAGCCCAGTTGTCTTTTCAGGCCTATCCATCGGAGCAAATGAACACGGTCTCTTGTGTTGTGATGCCCATGTGGATTTCAAACCGGAAGGCGGAAAAAACTATGATCTGTTGGTCGAGATTGCACTGACAAAGGGGCGGGATGTTCCGACGGCGCTTGTGGCGCTGGAGGATTACCTGAGCCAGACACCTACTTGGGCCGGGAACCTTGTGCTGACAGATGGTACTGAAACCGCATGCGTCGAAGCGCGTGGAACGGAAATGTGTGTGCAGCGCTCAGATAGATTTGTGAGCAAATGTAACCACCAAGACCTGTTCGAAACCGGGAACGCGCCAGCCTCAGAAAGCAGCCAACACCGGTTCCAGTCATCCCAGCAACAGCTGAATTCGGTTGAGAATTTGAACGACGTTTTTGCGCTGCTCAAATCGCATGGATCGGGAAACACCGGCATCTGCAACCATCTAGAGGGCAGGCGCACAGTCTATTCCTATGTCTTGCATGTGAAACAGGGCGATACAGTTCTGTATGTGGCCAAAGGACAACCCTGCACGTTGAGCGCTTACCAGAAATTTGCGCTGCCGTTCTCAGAAGCGTGGACTGACACGGACGCAGACCTTCTGTTTGCCACCTACCCAAGATGACATCCGAGTTTCTTTAGCCCATCAGACATCGAGGGAAAAACGTTATGCGAGTTGAACGAGACAGCAGCAGTACCCACGCAGATCTGGCGATGCGCGGTGGTAAGATTGTGACCGTGGATGATGAGTTCTCGATTGCAAGCGCGATTGCAATTCAAGGTACTAAGATCCTCGCGGTCGGCTCGGACACGGATATTCAGGCCTACATCGGTGCTCAAACAGAAGTCATTGACCTTGAGGGTAAAACTGTGTTGCCGGGCTTTGTCGATCCGCATGGGCACATCCATTCCTTGGGGCGGGTGTTGCAAAATCTTGATCTGAGTAAAACAACGTGTTTTCAAGATGTTGTCGACTTTATCGCCGAACGGGTTCAATCTCGGGCACCGGGCGAATGGATCATTGGACAGGGTTGGGATCAGAACACCTGGCCGGACAAAGCACTGCCCACACATGAGGCGCTCAGTGCGGTATCGCCTGAGAACCCGGTGATCCTGAACCGGATTGACGGTCATGCCATTATCAGCAACGCCTGCGCCATGCAGCTGGCCGGGATAACCGATGAAACGCCCGATCCCTATGGGGGCAAAATCCACCGTGCGCAAAATGGCAAAGCGACCGGGCTTTTCGTTGATCTGGCCGAAGAGCTGATCCGGCAGCATGAGCCGGTCTCAGATGTGGATATCAAGGCGCGGATCAAATTGGCCTCACAGGCTTTGCTAAAGCTCGGTGTGACCAGTTTTCACGATCTTGGCGTCTCCCCCCAAGAGCTCGAGGTGTACAAAGAGATGGATCGAGAAGGAGATCTTGATCTGCGCATTGTGGGCTTCTTCGACGACCCAGAAGGCAAGATCGACTATCGTAAGTTGTTCGCAGAACAGACAATCAAGCAAGAACCTGACAGGTTCTTCTCAATAGATGGGATCAAGCTTTTCCGCGATGGGGCATTGGGCTCGCGCGGGGCCCTGATGAAAGAACCCTATTCGGACGACCCGGAAAACATGGGTATCGAGGTGGCGACAGTCGAACATATCGAAGAGGTCACCAAGATTGCGCTGGAATGCGGTGTTCAGGTCATCACCCATGCGATCGGGGATTTGGCTATTCACACCGTTCTGAACGCCTATGAGGCCGCGCTCAGCGGTCGTGGTTTCAAAGATCATCGCCTGCGGTTGGAGCATGCGCAGATTCTCAGCCCTGAAGACCTAAACCGGTTTCATGACCTTGGTGTCGCCACAAGCGTGCAACCTGGATCTGCCATCTCCGATATGGGCTGGACAGAAACTAGAATTGGGCCAGAGCGCATCAAAGGCGCGTTTCGGTTCCGAGACATCATCGACAGTGGCGCACTGTTCTCCATCAGCTCAGACACGCCAACGGAGTCCATCAACCCATTTGAGACAATGTTCCGGGCCATTGCACGCCAAAATGAAAATTTGGAACCCATAGGAGGCTGGCAGCCCGATCAGAAGATCACGTTGGAAGAGGCGCTGAAGGCGCATACCATCTGGGCCGCAAAATGCAGTTTTCAGGATGAATTTGTTGGGTCAATCGAACCGGGAAAACAAGCGGATGTGGTGGTGGTTTCCCATGACATTCTCGAATGTGCGACGGAGACCCTGCTAGAGATCAAAGTCGAACAAACCTTCATCTCTGGGAGGTGTGTGGGCGAATTTTCCGCCTGATGATCCTTATGATTGGGTTGGCTGGTAGGTTTGATCGATGCTTGGCGGTCCTCCAGCGCGGCAGCGATGCCCTTAATGCCTTGCTGTGCACAGACCAATAATGGGCAGAGCGCGCGCAAAAACGTCCGGTGGACTAGCTCCGTTAGAGAGGCTCAATGCCCTTAAAACACGACAGGTCGACTTAAATATCTGGAGAACTTTGTAAATCCATGTAACCATCGAGTAACTGAGTTTGTCACTCTGCCTTTTCTGCGCATGCCGAATGACTGAAGGTAAGCATATGCGTCGCCTAAACGAGAATGTTTTTGAACAAGACTTGTTACTATCCGGTACAGCCTTCTTGGAGGCCATCTGTCGCACTGCCACCAGAGAGTTTTCGGCTGATTTTGCATTCGTTGGTTCACTACGGATAGCTGAATCTGAACGCATGTTTCTACAGGCCTTTCAGATCAAGGAGGCCGATGTGACGAACACTGATTATGATGTATGCGTCGCCCCCTGCCAACAAGCCGTAATAGAGAAAAAGACAGTCGTCCATAAATGCGACTTGCAATCCCGTTTTCCAAACTCAGCGGGGATTAAGAAATTCGGTATGGATAGTTATATTGGCTGTCCTCTTCTAGATCACGAGGGAAGTGCAATCGGAATTTTTGTTCTGGAGTGGCGGAAGCCGCTTTCAGAGGATCAATCGATTTGCATTCAGAATGCTCTTGAAACTATTGCGCCTCGCGTCTCTAGCGAAGTAGAGAACTTGAATAATGCGCATGCACTAAAAGTACTCATGCAGCCAATGACACGGCGCGAAGATGACGATCTCGACGCGATTTGCTCAACAACTTTGCAATTAGCCAATCTTTCCCAAGTCAAATCGGCGTTCATTGCCGAATGCCTAGACGAAGATCAAAGAGAATTTCGCATTTTGGCTTCGGTAACTGACGCGAAAATCGAAAAAGAGATCTCCGGCGTTACCCTGAAGTACGATGACACACCTTGTCGTGACCTAAGAAGTAGAGATACAATTTTCATTGAGCGTGATTTGATGGATCTGTTTCCAGATACCGCCTATTTTGAACAGCGTAACATTCAATCTTATTTTGGGAAATTGCTCCGCAATAAGAGTGGCACTCCGATTGGTCATGTTGTGTTGCTTCATGATCGACCTCTATCGCCAAGACTTCTACAGTCCGAGTTATTGAATGCCACGCTGAAACGTGTTTTGAGAGAGTTAGAAAACGAATTGATTGAGCGTGGCCTTGAGGAGCTGAGAAGTTCTATGGAGGTTCGGAAAAAATTGCAAAGCCTGGGGTTGATGGCGGGAACCGTGGCGCATGATTTTAACAATTTGCTCTTTGCAATTATTGGGCATACCGAACTTGCAAAAATGGAATTGAAGAAACACGATTCTGCCTATTCCTACATTGAGTTGGCAGAGAAAACCATGTGGCGCGCACGCGATATTGTAATCGATTTGATGGAGTTCGCTGGGATGAACTCTGATTCCGAAACTGAAATGGTTGACTTGAATGCAATAATTCAGGGCGCTCTGGAGTTACTTCTTCCTTCCGACTCTGACCGTTGTTTAGTCAACTGCGATCTGCAGTCCCAATTGCCAAGTATACTAGGGCGTCAAAATCAAATTCATCAAATCGTCACCAATCTTGTTTTGAACTCTCTGGATGCCATGGACGATACGGATGGCGTTCTGACGGTGGAAACAGCCTCGGTGAATGTTCCTAGACGTGATGCTGACAGGTGCATGACGGGACATCTGGCTACAATGACAGGCCAATGTGTATTGTTGAGGATTTCAGACAATGGGCATGGTATGAACCAAGAAACGATAGATCGAATTTTCGATCCATATTTCTCGACAAAAAACAATGGTCGCGGTTTGGGGCTCGCTGGTGTTCTTGGGATTGCTCAGCGTATGAATGCTGGATTGACCGTAACCAGCCAAGTCGGTCAGGGCACAACCGTCTGCCTCTATTTCAACATCACAACCTGCTAGGTTCAGGGCTCGTAGTCAATAAATGACGGTTGCTGCGAGTGCGATGTTTGAGAGGAAGACCTTTGGGTAGCGGTTGTATCTGGATGCAACCCACTGCCAGTCCTTATGCATGATTAACATGATGTCGCATCGCTGCCCGGCAGTGCATTGCATGGCAATGTCACGAGAGGGGTGGTTGCGCCATTTATAATGACGCGTATCGTATTTCGCAGGTTTCTTGCGCTGTTTCCACCCAGGGCACATGCGCGTGTCCCTTTGTCTTTCGCCGTATGTCTTCTCCCATTGCAATTAGAAGAGCGTCAAGTGCGAAGGTTTTTTCTTGTTGGATTCGTAGGGGGTAGTGTACATGTCTCTCGTCAAATCAGATGTTCCTTGTCACGAGAGAACTTTCATTTGAAGGTCGAGCGCTGTTTGATCCAAGTATTGGTTCTCCCTCGTTTTTGTAAGAGGATTGATTTCAAGTGCGAGAGTTTCTAGGTGTCAAAATAGAAATAGTACATGACGCCGCTATCGCTCTTTCTCCAACGCGCCTGTTTGGCATCAGATTGTGCTTCCGAAGGATCCGTCCTGGGGATGAGTTTTGGAAACTGTAAAAACCCCTACGAAAGAAGTTCCGGAAGAGATTTAGATTTTTGAGTTTTCTCTCATCGATGCGGTTTGAGATGAAAATGAGGTTCACTTTTCGCTTGATGTAGTCGCATCAAATCATCCAGCATATATTCTGACCTGTTTCAGTCTCGGCGAGATAATGAACACAATGCGATTGAAATTTTCGAAGTTTCCGAAAATTAACCCACCCCGATTGATGGCCGCAGTATCCGTTCGCCCGGAATCTGCACATGAATGGGTAAGTTCCATAAGTAGATACAATGGCTGCTTCACCGTAAAATGATCGATCTGATTGTGACGGATAACATCTGATTTCTCTGATCGTTGAAGATTCAGAGCGGATTATTCGCTGTGGCGTGACCTCAATTCAAGGTATGCTTCTCGTCATACAGAGCGATATTTTTGTCTGATCAACGAAGCAGCCTAAGAAGGGACGTTTCTTGCTCAGCCCTCTCGGGCTATTGTGAGGCAATGCCTTGCCGGGCAGCGATGTGAAATCATGCTCGGCAGTCTCAAAGACTGGCGCACGGTGTGACAGGTGCCCAAAGGACTTTTGCTCTGCCATAGCATTCGCTGCGCTTGTCATCTGCTGGTTGTGAAATTCTATCCGGTGATTTGTCTTGTGACGCTGCCAAGGTCTGAACTTAGCGTTCCACATAGCTTTGATGATGTGACCGTCCCCCGACGGCATCTATGTGCCAAGGTGGGTCTGAGGTGATCCACAATGCCGTAAACCTGTCCCCTGTCAATTTTGCTCACAAGGATGACTTTTTCCTCCAATTTTGCTATGGAAATAGAGTGTTTGTTGGTTTCCGAAGGTCTAACAAAGGTTTGCGATGTGTTTGGTACAGTCAATGCTCGACCGTAGATGTGACTTTACTAACGACGTTCAATTTTAGTGTGTGACGATCGGCCAGGGTTTGACCAACTGCGGATCTGCTGCTGATTCCGTCCCCATCAGCTGGGCCGGGACAGTCTTGTCGCAACCACCGATCAAAACCTCGGCGTCCATTGGCTGCGCACGTACCATCTCTTCGGTGTGCATGGACATGAGGTTCCGGTAGACCATTCTGGTTGGGTTTAGAAAGACTTCGCCAAGCGATACTGTTGGGAACGGTCGCGGTAAGGCTCTTGCAGCCAGCACACCGCGAGAGACAGCTTCCACGAGTTCGGGCATCGAGCGATGACAGTTGTTGAAGTCCGAAGGGGTCATGGCAATCCCGACAATCGGTTTGTCGAGCATGTCCCGCGACAGCCCCATAGAGCGGGCGAAAGAACGACGGAGATAAGATGCGAAGTCCTTATCTCCGTAGTTTGTCAGCCCACCGGCTTTGTTGCACAAATCGG
>JAGDYZ010000002.1:0-88818 GCA_049116335.1 Pelagimonas sp.
ACCGGGGGCATCCATACACGACCCCTGTTTGTCTTTCTAGCTGTTGAACTGACAGCTTTGTTTCTGATCATCAGCTATGGGGTTGGAGTGCTTCAGGAGTACATCTCTCCTGAGCGTATCCAGTCCATCCTGAGTTCTCGCAACGGTCGCGGCTATGTCATCGCAGCGCTGATGGGCGCGATCACCCCGTTTTGCTCCTGCTCCACCATCCCATTTCTGAAAGGTCTCTTGCGAGCGCGGGCGGGGTTTGGTCCAATGATGGTATTCTTGTTTTCCAGCCCACTGCTCAACCCGGTGATAATCGGGCTGTTTGCCGTTACCTTTGGTGTGCAGGTTACGCTAGTCTACTTTGCGATTGCCCTGGGTGTCTCGATTTTGGCGGGGGTCGTGTTGGAACAATTGCGGTTCGAGCGGTTTGTTGTTCCATCTGCCTATGATGCCCCAAAACCCTCTGGGTGCAGCACAAACTGCGGAGCGACGCCCGCCGAAAGCAAATGGTTGCGGATTTGGCATAGCTCGTGGAAGGATTTCCGAAGTGTGTTGCCTTATTTGCTGGGGGGTATTGCTATCGGGTCGGTCATCTATGGATTTATGCCGACGGACCTGATCACCGAATACGCAGGCAAAGACAATCTTTTGGCCGTTCCTGTCGCTGCGGTGATTGGCATTCCGCTTTATATTCGTGCCGAGGCTGTGATCCCACTTTCAGCAGCTCTGGCGGCAAAAGGTATGTCTCTCGGGGCTGTGATGGCGCTGATTATTGGCAGCGCAGGCGCCAGTTTGACCGAAGTTATCTTGCTCCGCTCGATCTTCCGGCTTCCGATGATCGCAGCGTTTCTACTCGTTATCCTAACCATGGCGATTTCGGCAGGATTCCTCTATGCTCTGACGCCCTTAGGGGCCCTTTGAGCGAGTGGGTGGCCCAATGGGCCACCCTAAGATTGCATCAGGCGTTGGCTTTGGTCAGCGCCTGATCAAGATCAGCCATCAGGTCTTCTGCGTTTTCGATACCGATGGAAATGCGAACCACATTGGGGGCTGCACCCGCAGCGGTCTGCTGTTCCGGCGTCAACTGGCGGTGCGTGGTCGACGCGGAATGAATGACCAGAGAACGCGTGTCCCCGAGATTGGCCACATGGCTAAAGATCTCTAGCGAATCCACAAACTTGATGCAGGCGTCGTATCCGCCTTTCAAAGCCACGGTGAACAGTGCACCAGCGCCTTTCGGGCAAATGCGTTCAACACGGTGGTTGTAAGGCGAGCTTTCCAGCCCGGCATAGGTCACTGCCTCAACCGCATCATGGCCTTCCAGCCAGCCCGCGATTTTCTGCGCGTTTTCCACGTGGCGCTCCATCCGCAGCGACAGGGTTTCGATCCCCATCAATGTGTAATGTGCCGCCTGCGGGTTCAGTGTCATGCCGAGGTCACGCAAGCCGATAGCAATGCCATGGAAGGTGAAGGCTAGGGGTCCGAAAGTCTCGTGGAATTTCAGGCCGTGGTAGGCCGGTTCCGGAGCTGCAAGCGATGGGAATTTGTCACTGGCGGACCAGTCGAATTTGCCGCTGTCGACCACAATCCCGCCGGTTACGGTGCCGTTGCCGGTGAGGTATTTGGTCAGCGAGTGAACCACCAAAGTCGCGCCGAGGGAAATCGGGTTACACAAGTAAGGCGTTGCCGACGTGTTGTCGACAATCAGAGGCAGGCCTGCGTTGCCCGCAACACCGGCGATGGCCTCGATGTCAGTGATATAGCCGCCGGGGTTGGCGATGGATTCACAGAAAACAGCACGTGTGTCATCGTCGATGGCAGCAGAAACAGCATCAAGATCGTCGAAGTCAACGAACTTGGCTTCCCAGCCAAAGCGTTTGATGGTCTGGCTGAACTGGGTGATGGTGCCGCCGTAGAGGCGTGTCGAGACAACGACGTTTTTACCCGGCCCCATCAGCGGGAACAGTGCCATGATCTGGGCCGCGTGACCCGAAGAACAGGCAACCGCACCGACACCGCCTTCTAGCGTCGCAACACGTTCCTGAAGAACGGCAACGGTTGGGTTGGTCAGGCGCGAATAGATGTATCCCACTTCCTGCAGGTTAAACAATGCGGCCGCATGTTCGGCGTCGCGGAACACATAAGCCGTGGTTTGATAAATCGGGGTCTGGCGTGCGCCGGTGGCCGGATCAGGGCGTGCGCCTGCGTGGATCTGCAGTGTGTCAAAGCCGTAGTTCGGGGCGTCGGTCATGGAATCCTCCCAGTGGATAAATGTCTTTGGCCAAAGGCGTAAGCGATTGTTCCTCGGCTCACAATGATTTGAGGCAGGAAAGGGGGGTTCTTCTGCGATTTGGGTGCAATTCCAGAACACTGTTCTGCATTTTGCGTTCGGGAAGTGACGGGTTCAAACTCTACAGGCGAAACCAAAAGAAGGTGGCCAGACTGGGCCACCTTCTTGTTTAGACAGGGGAAGTGTCACATTGTCTTGAGGTGCGTCAGGTGTTCAGCGACCTGGGGTTTGACCGTTTCAATCGCCAATTCTTTCACAGGACCATATCCGCGAATATCCATCGGAGCCGCGAGGATCTTGTGACAGAGGTCAAGATTGACCTGGTCAGGGATACTACGCTGTGAAACCTGATCTAGGATGCCCTCAAACCAAGTGATCAGTTCGCGCTCTTGTTTGCGCTCAGCCGTGTAGCGGAACGGATCCAACACGCTATTTCGAACCCGGCGCAGACGCGACAACCCACCCAACAGTTTCGCAAATCCCGCACCAAACTGGCGCTTCAGAGGCCGTCCCCGGGCGTCTGTCTTCCGAGAAATCAGGGGCGGGGCCATGTGGTAATTGATCGAGAACCCGTCTTCAAACTCTTCCGCCAACATGTCTTGGAACTCTTGCCCCATATGCAGACGCGCAACCTCGTACTCATCTTTGATGGCCATCAGCTTATAAAGCGAATTTGCAGCGACGGGACCAAGTGTCTCACGATCCGTTTCCGAAAGGGCCTCTACAAACCCGGAAATGGTGCGGCGGTACCGCGTGGCGTAGGTAGGGGAATGATATTCCGTCAAACGGGTGACATGGCGATCGACAAGGGCTTCAAAGCTCAGCGGAGCTGACTGGGGTTTTTCCTCCGACAAAGCCTTTGGATCATGCGACAGCACCCGACCAAGGTCAAAGGCCCGCAGATTTTTCTCGATGGCAACACCATTTAGCTCAATGGCCTGTTTCAAGGCGATGTCGCTCACCGGGACAAGACCCGATTGCCAGGCAAAGCCAAGCATCATGACATTGGCAAACACGCTGTCACCAAGATACTTCTCGGCCAAGGCATTGGCATCCATGTGCGACAGGTTTTCAGCCCCGATGGCGTTGGCAATGGTCTTGGTGCGGGCAGCGACGCGCAATTGCGCATCCCGATTGAGAACCAGATCCCCGGTTGGCATTTCTGCAGTGTTCAGGACCATTTTGGTGCCATTGCGATACAGCACCGACGCTTTCGGGGACGAGGATACCACCACATCACACCCGATCACCGCATGAGCCCGACCATTGTCAGTGCGCACCTGGTGAATGTTGCTTGGTTTTTCCGCCAGGCGAATAAAGCTCAGCACTGTGCCGAACTTCTGCGCAAATCCAGTGAAGTCCAGAACGCTTGAGCCTTTGCCCTCCAGGTGGGCCGCCATAGTGATCAGCGCGCCAACGGTGACCACGCCCGTCCCACCAACCCCTGTGACGAGCAGATCATAGGGTGCGTTGAGGTTGGTCAGAGAAGGGTAGGGCAGGTCTTCGGTCAGCAAGGCATAATCCAGATCTGCCCCTGATTTCTTGCGCCGCACGGCGTTTTCCACGGTGACAAAGCTGGGGCAGAACCCATTGAGACAGGAAAAATCTTTGTTGCAGCTCGAAAGATTGACCCGTCGTTTGCGCCCGAGTTCCGTCTCCAAAGGTTCGATGCTCAGGCAGTTGCTTTCAACCGAACAGTCGCCACAGCCTTCGCATACGGCAGGGTTGATAAAGGCGAACCGCTTGGGGTCTTCGATCTTGCCACGTTTGCGCCGGCGCCGTTTCTCGGTGGCGCAGGTTTGTTCGTAGATGATGACAGTCACGCCCGGGATTTCGCGCAACTCGCGCTGAACCCCGTCCAGGTCTGAGCGATCGTTAAATGTCGTGCCGGTTGGAAACTCGGCACGGTTGAATTTGTCAATGTCATCTGAGACCAGCGCAATGCGCTCGACCCCTTCTGCGCGACAGGTCTGCGCGATGCCCAGCACGGAAACGGGGCCATCTACGGGTTGGCCACCGGTCATGGCAACGGCGTCGTTATAGAGGATTTTGTAAGTGATGTTGGTTTCTGCGGCGACGGCCTGCCGGATCGCGAGTGACCCAGAGTGATACCAGGTGCCCTCACCAAGGTTCTGGAACTGGTGTTTGCCGCCATTGTAAAGCGATGCCACCATGTGGGGCACACCTTCGCCGCCCATCTGGGCATAGCCGACAGTTTCACGCCCCATCCAGCTTGCCATTACGTGACACCCAATACCGGACGCGGCTTTCGACCCCTCGGGAAGACGGGTTGAGGTGTTATGAGGACAGCCGGAACAGAAATAAGGCGTTCGATTGGCACCGGGAACGGCGAGGGTAATTTTAGGCGGAGCGACCAGCGCTTTGGCCTTGTCGAGCAATCCCTCTTCAGGGAAGAATGTGTTGAGCCGCTCGGCCACAACGGGGACCAGATCAAGCGGGCTGAGCTCGCCGGTCCAGGGCAGCAAGGGGTCCCCAACCGCGCGATGTTTGCCAACCATCTTTTCGGGTTTATCGCCCGGCCAATCATAGAAGTATTCTTTGAACTGACTTTCGATGATGCCGCGTTTCTCTTCGATCACCATGACTTCGCGTTTGCCGCGGACAAACCCAAGCGCATCCCGTCGTGCCAGAGGCCAGACCATGCCGACCTTGTAAATGTCGATGCCAAGGCGACGACAGGCGGCTTCGTCCACACCAAGCAGGCGTAATGCCTCCATGAGATCCAGATGGCCTTTACCGGTGGTGACAAATCCAAAACTGGCGTCTTTGATGTCGTAGATCGGGTGATCAATTGGGTTGGCTTCGACAAAGGCTGCCACTGCATCAAGCTTATACTTAATGCGGGTCTCAATTTCCGGGCTGGGCAGATCAGAGCCACGCACATGCAGGCCCGCCGGAGGCACTTCGATATCGGGGTAGCGAAAGTCTCGGTCAGAGTGCAGCTCAACCGATTGTCCGCTTTCGACGGTCTCTGAAATGGCCTTGAAACCAACCCAGGTGCCTGAGAAACGGCTTAAGGCGATGCCATATTCGCCAAAGGCCTGATATTCAGCCACAGAAGCGGGGTTTAGCGTGGGCATAAACCACGACATGAAGGCGACATCGGATTGATGCGGCATCGACGATGACACACATCCGTGGTCATCACCTGCGACAACCAACACGCCGCCTTTGGCTGCAGAGCCATAGGCATTGCCGTGTTTCAGCGCGTCACCCGAACGGTCCACACCTGGGCCTTTGCCGTACCACATGGAAAACACGCCATCGACTTCGCAGTCGGGGTCCAAAATCGCCTGCTGAGCACCCAGAACGGCTGTTGCGCCGAGGTCCTCGTTCACAGCTGGAACAAAAGTGATCTTGTTTTCGGCGGCCAACTCACGGGCGCGCCACAGTTCGAGATCCAGCCCGCCCAGAGGGGACCCCCGGTAGCCGGAAATAAAGCCCGCTGTGTTTAACCCAGACGACTTATCCCGCCGCGCCTGATCCAGCATGATGCGGACAAGGGCTTGGGTGCCGGTTAGGAAAACACGTCCTGTCCGCTGGGTATAGCGATCGGACAATTGATAGGGTGCAAAGCTGGGGTTCAGGTCTTGCATTGAAGGCCTCCGGGCGTTTTTTCCTAGTATCTCCCGAAATGTCTGGGTAAATCGGCCAAATCACTACAGCATGGGCCTCTATGTTGGTGCATAATGCCACAAACTACCCATTATTCGGATAAATCACCCATGAAGCTTGATGCACGGGACCGCCAACTCTTAACTCTCCTGCAGGAAGACTGTCGCCTGTCTAACGCGGATCTTGCCGACAAGGTGGGGATGTCCTCGTCTGCCTGTTGGCGGCGTGTGCGCCAATTTGAAGAGGCGGGTGTCATCGCGCGCTACAAAGCAGAAGTGACACCAGATCAAATTGGACTTGAATTTCAAGCGCTGGTCCACATTCAGCTCACCCGACATAATCCCGAACATCTGCAACAGTTTATCACAGCGGTGCAGACCCAAAGCGAGGTTTTGGAATGCTTCGCCACAACAGGACAAGCGGATTATCTGTTGCGTGTGCTTTGTGAGAATATCGCAGAGTACAATCGATTTCTCGAAGAGTTCCTGTTTCGCCTCCCTGCGGTGGAAAGCGCACAGACCAATGTTGTGCTCAAAGAGATTAAGCGAAACCGCGGTATTCCGCTCTGATTGCTTTGCGAAGCGCCCAATGTTCGGGCGCATGGCATCGATTTCGACGAAATCTTGGGCTGACACGCTCAAGATGAGGAGCTTTTGGGACAGGATGCTTAAATTCGCGACGCTGGGCTGAAATCTAGACGGGCAGCAACTCAAAGGCCCGTTTCCATCACGTACCAGCCGACATATCCCATTGAAGCCGACCTCGACAGTCAGCCCCGTGCGCAGGGCAAAGCTGTTGTATCCAGTAAGATGCGAGGCTGTCGCAGTGTTATTCAGGCTTTGCATCAATCTGGTTCACTCAAGGTGCTGTTCCCGCGCAGTTCATCTGATTTACAGGCCGTAATGATCAACACGGCTGGCGGGGTGACGGGAGGGGACCGGTTTGAGCAGGTCTTTACTGTCGGCGCCACGTCAGAGCTGACACTGACCACACAAGCGGCCGAGCGGGCCTATCGGGCGCAACCGGGCCAAATTGGCCGTATCGCGACCCATGTGAAGGTGGGAGCAGATGCGCGCGCCAACTGGCTTCCGCAAGAGACCATTCTCTTTGATGGCTGCGCCATGCAGCGGACCCTTACCGTAGACCTGGCGGACACTGCCCAGCTCACATATTGTGAACCGCTTGTTTTTGGACGGCATGCCATGGGAGAGACCCTGAGACAGGGGAGCTTTCGTGACAAGGTGTCCATCACACGCTCAGGCCACCTTCTTTATCTTGATACGATAAAACTCGACGGTGCGATAACCGAACACCTCTCTCAAATGGCTGTTGCAGATGGCGCAGGGTCGATGGTGAGCTTGGTTCACGTCGGGCCAGATGCCGAAGGACATCTGGCTGCGGTCCGTCATCTTCTTCCGACCACCGGAGGCGCAAGCCTTGTGTTGCCTGACGTGCTGGTGATGCGCGCGCTGGCCCCTGACAGCTTTGCCCTCCGTCAATTTCTGTGCCCGATCCTGACCCGTCTCATGGGGCGGGCGCTTCCTCGACCCTGGATGATCTGACATGAATCTCACCCCACGAGAAAAAGACAAACTGTTGGTGGCAATGGCCGCTGAGGTGGCCCGCAAGCGTCTGGCGCGCGGTGTGAAACTAAATCACCCCGAGGCCATAGCGCTTATCACCGATGCCGTGGTTGAAGGTGCTCGGGATGGCCGCAGCGTGGCTGAAATGATGGAAGCTGGGGCGTCGGTGATCACATATGACCAATGCATGACGGGCGTACCAGAGATGATCCACGATGTTCAGGTCGAGGCAACTTTTCCGGATGGCACCAAACTGGTGACCGTCCACAATCCAATCCGTTGAGAGGTGATGCCATGATCCCCGGAGAAGTCATTACCCCCGAAACTAACCTAATCTTGAATGCAGGCCGTGAAGCGATAACCCTGATAGTCTCCAACACCGGTGATCGGCCTGTGCAGGTGGGCAGTCACTACCATTTCGCCGAAACCAATCCCGCGCTTGACTTTGATCGCATGGCGTCGCGCGGGCGACGACTGGATATCGCCGCTGGAACCGCTGTTCGGTTTGAACCGGGGCAGCGCCGCGAGGTCCAGTTGATCCCAATTTCTGGGGCGCGACGTATTTATGGGTTCAACCAAAAGATCATGGGAGAGCTCTGATGCCCACACAGATTTCGCGCAGAGATTATGCTGCCATGTATGGCCCAACAACAGGCGACAAAATCCGACTTGCCGACACCGATCTGTTCATCGAGGTTGAACGTGACCTGACGATCTATGGTGAAGAGGTGAAATTCGGCGGAGGCAAAGTGATCCGCGATGGGATGGGGCAGGCTCAGACCACACGTGCCGAGGGTGCCGTTGACACCGTCATCACCAATGCCCTGATCCTGGACCATACCGGAATTTTCAAAGCGGATGTGGGCTTGCGGGCGGGTCGCATTCACAAAATCGGCAAAGCTGGCAACCCGGACACGCAACCGGGGGTGGATATCATTGTTGGGCCGGGAACCGAGGTGATTGCTGGTGAGGGCCGAATATTGACGGCGGGCGGCTTCGACAGCCACATCCATTACATATGTCCTCAGCAGATCGACGAAGCGTTGCACTCTGGCCTGACCACGATGTTGGGCGGCGGCACGGGTCCGGCGCATGGGACGCTGGCCACAACCTGCACCCCCGGGCCTTGGCACATCGGGCGCATGATGCAGGCCGCAGATGCCTTTCCCATGAACTTGGCGTTTGCAGGAAAAGGCAATGCATCGCTTCCAGCGGCGCTAGAAGAACAGATCCGAGGCGGCGCCTGCGCGCTGAAACTGCATGAAGATTGGGGCACTACACCGGCTACGATTGATTGCTGTCTCGCTGTGGCAGATGCCATGGATGTTCAGGTGATGATCCACACCGACACACTCAATGAATCTGGCTTTGTAGAACACACAGTAGCGGCCATGAAGGGCCGCACCATCCACGCCTTTCACACTGAGGGGGCCGGGGGAGGGCATGCGCCTGACATCATCAAGATCTGTGGTGAAGAGCATGTCCTGCCAAGCTCAACCAATCCCACCCGGCCGTTCACCGTAAACACCGTGGAAGAGCACCTCGACATGTTGATGGTGTGTCATCACCTCGACAAATCCATTCCCGAAGATGTGGCCTTTGCCGAAAGTCGTATTCGCCGTGAAACCATCGCCGCCGAAGATATCTTGCACGACATGGGAGCCTTTTCGATCATCGCCAGCGATAGCCAAGCCATGGGGCGCGTGGGTGAAGTGATCATTCGCACATGGCAGACGGCTGACAAAATGAAAAAACAGCGGGGTCCTTTGCCAGAGGAGCAGGGGGACAACGACAATTTTCGCGCCCGCCGCTATGTGGCGAAATACACTATCAACCCGGCCATCGCTCATGGATTGAGCCATGAGATTGGCAGTATCGAAGAGGGCAAACGCGCCGATCTTGTGCTTTGGGATCCGGCGTTTTTTGGGGTGAAGCCTGAAATGGTCCTGATGTCCGGCACGATTGTCTGCGCCCAGATGGGCGATCCAAATGCGTCGATCCCAACACCTCAACCTGTGTATTCCAGACCGATGTGGGGCGCCTATGGCCGGTCGGTGGAACACAGCGCCGTGACCTTCGTTTCTGCGGCGGCGCAGGCCGATGGGCTGCGCGAAAAGCTGGGCCTCGCCAAGCAAACCGTTGCCGTGGAAAACACCCGCCACATTGGCAAGTCGGATTTGAAGCTGAACAGCTATGCCCCCGAGATCGAGGTCAATCCCGAAACCTATGAAGTGCGTGCCGACGGCGTGCTTCTGACCTGCCAACCCGCCAGCGAACTGCCGATGGCACAACGCTATTTCATGTTTTGAGGACTTTGAAATGCTTACAAATTGGTTAGCGATAACAAGGGTGCATGACGGATATGCGTCAGAACCTCTGTCTCAATTTTCGCACGACTGGTATAGGGATGCCATGGGAGGGAGGCTTACTCAAACAGGAGTATCTCCAAATGGCATATGCAACCGATATTGCAGCGACACCCGCCAAAGGCCTTATGGCCGGATTCGTGTCTGTATTCACCAAAATCGGCAACGGATTGATCCGTTTGGCCGAAGCCAATCAACGCGTCCAGCGCTGTCAGCGCCTGATGGATCTGTCGGACGCGCAGCTGGCAAAACGCGGTATGAAACGCGAGGACATTGTGCGTCACGTCTTTGCAGATTGTATGCACCTCTGAGCAGTCAATCCGCTTGGGGAGATGTCTGATGTCTCTTCGAGCAGCTGAGTACCAGTCACATAGCCACGGATCTCCCGTTGATTATGTGGAGTTGACCTACGACGCGCGTTTTCTGCGCCGTAAAGTGTTGACGACAAAGACCGGGCAGAGCCTTCTCGTGGATCTGCCCCAAACCACCTCGCTCGACCAAGGCGGCGTTCTGCACTTGGACACCGGGGAAGAGATTGGCATTCTCGCGGCACCAGAGCCTCTCTTGGAAGTCAGGTCTGGGACCCTCACGCCACTGGCTTGGCACATCGGCAACCGTCATACGCCGTGTCAGATTGAAGAGGGACGTTTGCTGATCCAGCGGGATCACGTCATTCAGGACATGTTGGAACGGTTAGGGGCGACGCTGCGCGAGGTGCGCGAACCGTTTACGCCAGAGGGCGGGGCCTATGGACATGGGCGGACACATGGTCATAGCCACTGAGGATCTCTTGACCCTGGTTCAGTGGATGTCACCTAGCTTTCCCATCGGGGCATTCGCTTATTCGAACGGTCTTGAAACGGACATCGAAAATGGGCGCGTGAACAGCCTTTCCACTTTGGCCGATTGGATTGAGACCTCGGTCCGATTTGGATCAGGGTATTCGGATGCCCTGTTTCTTGCGGCGGCTTACCACGCAGACCTATCCGATATTGTGGGTATCGACGCCCGCAATCGCGCGTTTGGCGCCTCGCGCGAACGGCGCATGGAAAGCGATCTACAAGGCGCGGCTTTCTGTCAGGCGGTGTGTAAAATTTGGGGGCTTCCGCTCGAGGCTTTGACCTATCCCATTGCAGTAGGCGCAGCCGCGCAATTGCGTGGTCTGCCCCTGATTGACACCTCAGCGCTGTTTCTGCAGGCCTATGTTGGCAACCTCGCGGCCGTCGCGATGAGACTTGTTCCTTTGGGGCAAACCGAAGGGCAACAGGTGATTTCTCAAAGCATAACGCTTTGTAGAGAGACGGCAAATGACACCGCCCATGGCGATCTTGAACAGCTCAGTTCGACTGGCTTTCTAGCCGATATCGCTTCAATGCAGCACGAAACTCTACACTCAAGGATCTTTCGCACATGACCCAATTTAACGGCCCTCTTCGTATCGGCATTGGTGGCCCTGTTGGTGCAGGAAAGACCACGTTGACGGCGGCTTTGAGCGAAGTTTTGAAAGACCGACACTCGGTGGGCGTGATTACAAATGACATCTACACTCAGGAAGACGCGGAAGCGTTGGTGCGCATGCAGGTCCTGCCTTCGGACCGCATCATTGGCGTGGAAACAGGAGGGTGCCCACACACAGCAATCCGCGAGGACGCGTCGATCAATTTGGCCGCCGTTGCAGAGATGAGCCGTCGTCATCCCGACGTTGAGGTGGTTCTGATCGAAAGCGGTGGCGACAATCTTTCGGCCACGTTTAGTCCTGAGTTGGCGGATCTGACAATCTATGTGATCGATGTCGCGGCCGGGGAAGAGATCCCGCGCAAGGGCGGGCCGGCTCTCACAAAATCAGATATCTTGATTATCAACAAAACCGACCTTGCCCCCCATGTTGGCGCGGATCTGTCGGTGATGGACCGGGATGCGACCCGAATGCGCAAAGGGCGGCCCTTTGTTTTTGCCAACTTAAAAGCAAGGCACGGGGTGACACAAATATGTAAGTTGATTTCCGAGATTGGAGGCCTGTAAGGTCTCGCAGTCAGTCTGTTTATTCGTATATCTTCACGTCCAGGAAGGGTCATATTAATAAAGGTTTAGGGTCTGGCGCCTAGTGAGTTGTGTTAACCTACCTCAATGGGAATTGCCTGATACCTGCAATGATGACCGCTTCGTCTGTTATACTGCACCGCAACCGTGCCGTAACTCTTTGTTTTCAAAGAGTTGTACCTTGCGGGGAGGTGGGTGGATGAAAAACCGGATGCGGCAACAGCTGGCCAGCAAACTATCTGGAAGTATCCGGCGCGCAATTTTGTCGCCCGTGTTACTGCTTTCGGGTGCAGCAATCGCCGCGTTTTTTGTAACTGGGATCAACATTTATCTGGTTACAAAAAGAGAAGCCCAAACCCTGGATCTATTTTTGCTGATTGCAGACAGATCCCATGATTTGGTCGAAGAATTGCTGGTTGCGCAGAATTTTGTTCGCTCTGAGTACAGCGGCTTAACTGTGATTACCTCTGATGAGAGGGCACAAGAGTTCGCTGCGATGAACACAACAATCGAATCCGGATTAACTGCGCTCTATTGGCAGTCAGAGGGTTCTCCTCATGAACCAGTGGTTACAGAACTTATCGAGGCGCACAGATCCTGGGCGGGAAGAGCGCGGGCACTTCTTGAGATCGAAAACAATCTGATTGCACCGAGTTTGATTGAAACCGAGCAGCTGGCGAGTAATGCGATGGAGCTCGCCGAGGGTTTGGTCCGCGCGATGAAGAGTGAATCCGCCGTAGCAATCGAGCAGGCGAACGCAACGGTATTGCGAAGTCTTCGGTTGGGGGGATTGTTTGCTCTGGTCGTGTTTGGGGTTGTCTCTGTGCTCGCTTGGCGCATGTCTGCACGGATCTCGCGGGTTATGATCCATGTGTCGAATACTCTGCGAAAGCTCTCTCACATCGAAACTCCCAAACAGGGGACAACGCAGCATGAGTTGATCAGCATGTTTGAGGCTTTGGATGTTCTGGAAACGAGTATCCGCGACAAGGCTCGCATGGCCAAGCAGCTGCAACAAGAAAAACAGCGTGCTGAAGAAGCCGCGCAGACCAAGGCGAGATTTCTGGCCAACATGAGCCACGAAATTCGCACCCCAATCAACGGCGTGCTGGGGATGGCCGAAATTTTGGGTGAAACGCAGCTCAATCCAGATCAGCGTGAATGCGCGCACACCATTCTAAAGTCATCTGAGGCTTTGCTGACGGTGATCAACGACATTCTGGATTTCTCGAAAAACGAAACTGGAGAAGTTCTGCTCCAGGCGGAAACTTTCTGCTTCTATGATGCGGTCTTTGATGTGGCGGGTTTGCTGGGGCCAGCCATGGGCGGGCGCGATGTCGAAGTCTGCGTTGATTACCCCCGGTCCGTGTCTCATTGGATCGAAGGGGATGAGGGCCGGATCCGACAAATTCTGATGAACCTCGTTGGAAACTCGGTAAAATTCACCTCGGATGGCCATGTCACCATAGCTGTGTGTTCGGAGATGGATCGCTTGATTGTGTCGGTTACAGACACCGGTATAGGCATTCCACAGGACAAGCTGTCCCACATTTTCGGTGCGTTTCACCAGGCCGATATGCAGGTCTCTCGACGTTTTGAGGGCACGGGCCTAGGCTTGGCGATTACGCGGCAGTTGGTCGAGCAAATGCAGGGTGAAATCTCAGTGACCTCTACGGAAGGACAGGGATCTACCTTTACTGTGAATCTGCCATTGGTTGCGAAATCAGCCCCAAGACATAGCTCACATCCGATTTGGAGTGATTTTTCTAATTTTGCAGGGCGCCATGTGTTGGTCGTTGATGACCTGGACGACGTTGTGGCTGGGTTGAAACAAACCCTCACAGGGTGGAACATGATTGTACACACCTGCAAGTCGGCACAAGAGGTACAAGCGTTACCCAGTGACCTGCTTACGGATCTGGATCTTGTTATAATCGATGATGCCTTAGAGGACTTGGTGCTGGTTGAGCAGATGTGGCGCAGCCAAAAATCAGCGCGCTGTGCCGTCATCCTGCACACAACCAATGCGCGTGATACTGAAGAAGTGTTGCCGTTCCAAGGCGCCATGCATCTGATCAAACCCGCGCGCGAAGACAGTTTGGCGGGAAGGCTGCATGCAGTTTGGGGCCAGACATCTCCGTCTAAGCAGCAAAACGAGGCGCCTTCGGTCACAAAAAGTGACCTTGCCGGTTTGCGTGTTCTGGTGGCGGAAGACAACAAGACGAACCGGCTTGTTCTTGGCAAACTTCTAAAATCCACCGGCGTGGACATTTCGTTTTGTGAAAATGGCCAAGAAGCTCTCGATCATTTCAAATCCCATGGTGCGGATGTGATCTTGATGGATATGGCGATGCCGGTGTTGGATGGCATTGGTGCGACCGAAGCCATACGAACCTACGAACAGGCAAATGACAGAGCGGCCTGTCCCATTATCGCGTTGACGGCGAATGCCATGCCGGCAGATCGTAAGATCTGCGAAGAGGCTGGGATGTCAGATTTCCTGACCAAACCCGTGCGTAAGGCTGAACTTGTTGCCGCACTGCGCAAACAAGCTCAGCCTGAACCGACGCGTGATGCCGGATAGCATTTAGTTTTCCGAAGACATTTCCACGAGCTGCGTCAGAATGTTGGTGTAGTTGGCCTCGCCCTGCGCTCCGGTCACCAGATGGCGTTGCTGAAACACCATCGCGGGGACACCTTGAATGCCTTGCTGCTGCCAGAACTGTTGTTTCTGTCTCACTTGAGCAGCACGCTCTTCGCTGGCCAGAAGTCGCAAAGCTTCCGCTCGGTCCAAGCCCACAGTCTCTGTAACATCGGCTAAAACGTTGGGATCAGACAGGTTCTTGGCATCGGTGAAATGCGCCTTGAACAGAGCCATTTTTAAGTCGTGGCCTTTGCCCTGCTCTTCGGCCCAATCCAAAAGCTGGTGGGCGCGAAAGGTGTTCCACATATGGGATGTGTCGCTGAAATTGAATTCAAACCCAAGTGCCTGACCCAGGTTTGTCAGCTGGGCGCGCACCTGTGTCGACTGTTCGGGCGTCGACCCATACTTTTCCGCCAGATGTTCGCGCAGGTTTTCACCGTCTTCTGCCATTTGAGGGTTGAGCTCAAACGGGTGCCAATGCACGTCCAAATCAATATCCGCGTCTGAGGCGGCCTTGGCCAGTTGAGAATACCCGACAATGCACCAGGGGCACATCACGTCAGAAATGATGTCAACGCGAAGAGGTTGGGTCATGGAGAATCCTTTGCAATCGTCTTTGACATGGCGAGACCAGTGCAAGATTACAACCTGCACTACAGCAGAGCAGGTGTTGAGGATTTCACATGCTTCTCGGTTTGGGTCGACGACTGATCGTAAAAGAACAGTGAAATGCGCGCCGAAGAAGCTTCGGCGCGCATCTGTGTGGTTTTAGATGTCGAACTTGACGCCCTGTGCCAAAGGCAGCTCGTCAGAGTAGTTCACGGTGTTGGTTTGGCGACGCATATAGGCTTTCCAGGCATCGGAACCGCTTTCGCGTCCGCCACCGGTTTCCTTTTCACCCCCAAAGGCGCCACCAATCTCTGCACCCGACGGGCCGATGTTGACGTTGGCGATACCGCAATCGGATCCGGCCGCTGTCAGGAACTGCTCGGCTTCACGCATGTTCAAAGTAAAGACGCAGGAAGAGAGGCCCTGAGGTACATCATTTTGCAAGTCGATGGCTTCGGCAAAGTCATCATATCCCAGAACATACAGGATG
Source organism: Pelagimonas sp. (assembly GCA_049116335.1). GTDB lineage: Bacteria > Pseudomonadota > Alphaproteobacteria > Rhodobacterales > Rhodobacteraceae > CANMIH01. The sequence goes on from JAGDYZ010000002.1 coordinate 15,647, forward strand.
GGCGCAAATGTCTCGGTCTTTACGGTCTTGGTCTGTGCGGGCATTTCAACGATCGCAGGTTCCATATAAACACCAGCAGCGGGCACGCCTTCTGTCACGCGGTTGCCGCCGAATACGGTTCCGCCTTCTGCTTTTGCGCCTTCCAGTGCCGCTGTCATTGCCGCACCCGAGGCCTCGTCAACCAATGGTCCAATCAAGGTGCCATCTGTCAGCGGGTTGCCAATGGGCAGACCTGCATAGGCTTTCTTTAGGCGTGCAACCAACTCGTCTTTGATCGAGTTATGCGCAATAAGGCGGCGCAAAGTAGTGCAGCGCTGACCGGCGGTGCCGACGGCCGAGAAGACAATCGCGCGCACAGCCATTTCGAGATCAGCCGAGGGACCAACGATCATGGCGTTGTTGCCGCCGAGCTCGAGAATGCACTTGCCAAAGCGTTCAGCCACGATCGGCGCGACAGCCCGGCCCATACGGGTCGAACCGGTCGCAGAAATCACTGGAACGTCTTCGCTTGCAACCAAGGCTTTGCCCAGATCTGCACCGCCAATCAGGGTGTGCAGCAGACCTTCGGGCGCATCGCCAAACCGCTTCAGAGCACGGGCAAAGATGTTGTGACAGGCAAGGGCGGTCAGCGGCGTCTTTTCAGAGGGCTTCCAAATCACCGGGTTGCCGCAGACCAAGGCCAATGCCGCATTCCACGACCAAACCGCAACAGGGAAGTTGAAGGCCGAGATCACGCCAACAGGGCCTGTCGGGTGCCAGGTTTCCATCATCCGATGTCCTGGGCGCTCCGAGGCAATGGTCAGACCATAGAGTTGACGGGACAGGCCTACGGCGAAATCGCAAATGTCGATCATTTCCTGAACTTCGCCCAGACCTTCCGAGGTGATCTTGCCCGCTTCCCAGCTGACCAGAGCCCCGAGGTCGTCTTTGGCCGCACGCAATTCTTCGCCCAGCAGCCGGATCAGTTCACCGCGACGGGGGGCAGGAACGGTGCGCCACGCCTTGAACGCAGCTTTGGACTTGGCAAGGATCGCCTCCATTTCAGATGCTGGCGTTTCGTGAAGTTGGCCCAACACACTGCCGTCGATCGGCGAGGTGACGGTCAGGGTGCCACCGGTCAGATCAGCGGAGCTTAGGCCCAGGGCGGCCAGCGTGGTTTCAGCGCTCATGGCAATATCTTTCATCTCGTCAGACTTTCAGGGTTCCTCTTTGAATCCAAAATGCCATCTGATGAGGTCGTGGCCTATGCCGGAAAGTGCCGGGACTACTCAACTGCCCGTCAAAATGACGGAACATATTTACACATTGCCACTACAGCGAGTCATCTGGCAACCGGTCAATTCGTGTCCCGAAAACGACCGAGGTATTTGTGCGCTCAACGCCCGGGAGCGCCCCGATTGCATCGACGAGAATGTCCAGATCTTCGATATGAGGGGCCTCGGCACTGACACAAAGATCGAAGTCGCCATTGATTGACAGGCACTTTCGAACCTCGGGGAATTCGTTCAACGCCTTCACAACCTTCCCTGTTGATTTTTGAGTAACCTCAATCATAACAAGAACTTGCACGCTTGGAGAATCCGGGCGCTTCTGCAGGCGAACAGTATAGCCTTCGATCACGCCCATCCGTTCCATGCGTGAGATCCGGTCCTGAACCGTTGTGCGCGCAATCCCCATGCGATTGGCGATATAGGTGGCTGATGCCCGCGCATTGGCTTGAAGATGGGTGATGATCTTACGGTCTATCTCGTCTTTCATCAGTTCGGAGCCTACCTCGTTTTGGGGGAGCGGGACGCCACCTTAGCCATACTACACGCCAATTTGTCCGGCAAACCGATTGCCGGACCCGTCATTTTGTAGCTTTCACTCAAAGCACCAGATCGCGCTGTTCTTCACGCCCCATTGCTATCAGCAGATCGGACTTATCTTGTTGGGATTTGAAGTCGGCTTTGTTGGACATGCCGCGCCAATTGGAGAGGATCATGCTTTGGGCAACGGCACCGCCAAGCGTGGTGCCGGGCCCAGTCACCACAAAGAGGTCGGGGGCAAATTCACGCGCGGCCGTTCGAACGGCCGCGGTGAAGTCATAAGTCTCAACCACTTGCCGCCCCAGCGTGTAGTCCCACAACCGTGTTTGATTGCAGGCGCCGGGCCACCAGACCGTACCGCACCCGTCGATTATGGGCAGATCTGGTTGCCCAAACAGATCTTGCGGCAGTGCGGCGCGACCGCGCTCTGACACCGGCTGCTGGAGCGCGCTGTGAAAGCCTGCATGATTGCCGAGACGCATTGGAAACCGGTCTTGGACGGGATCCGCGCTTTGTTCAAAGGCGGTGAGCCCCGCCTCATTCCCGGCAAGAACCAGCATGCCGCCAAGATCGATAGACAGGCTCAATACATGGTCGGCCCGCGCATTGATATCCGCGATCAATGCCATAAGGATCGCACGGCGTTCTGGCCGGGGTACCCAATCCTCATCCATCCAAGGATAAACCAATTGCCCCCCAATCAGCGCCTCTTGCATGAAGGTACCCATGGTGTTCGAAATCCGGAACCCATCTATAGGCGAAACCGCCCCGGCACAGGCCAGCGCTGAATACCACCCCATCGAATTGCCGGTCACCGCGACGATTTCGACATTGTCCCTGTTGATCGACAGGAAGTCCCCATAGGTTGCGGCGTAAATCAGTCCCGAGGCATTGTCGCCTCGACTGTGTTTTGACAGTGTGAACCGCGCGGCACCGTCGAGTTCACTCAGAGTGGGTTGCCCCACGCGCTGACGCATAGCGTCGAACTGTCCGAGGAGAGCAGCATCGGGGAAATGACGCCCCAGATAGCCCAATTCCGGCGCGTTATAGGTGCCCCGACCGGGGCAGATCACTACAGCGGTCTTTTTCATGTGTTTGCTCCCACCAAATCAAGCGCGGCTTGGGTGATGCTGTCCTTGGAGGGCATGGTTGCGGCATAGGCAGGGCCAGTAGGGATAAAGCTGTCATCCGCGGTCAGACGCGCCAATTTGGCGTCGCTGGTTTCGGCGAAGTGGGCCATCAGGGCCTCGGCGACACCGCCGCTGTGGCGGGTTTCATCCACGACAAGGATGTTTTTGCATCCCTGAACAGCCTGAGACAGCGCCTCTTTTGGCAAAGGTGAAAGCCAGCGCAGGTCAATAATTCTGGCGTTCAGGCCCGCCGCCGAAAGCGCTGGTTTCGCCTGGTTGGAGAGATAGACACCATGGCCAAAGGTCACAATCGCCAGATCCGAGCCGTCTCCGTCTATTCCGACTTCTCCCAAGGCAATTGTCTCGGAGGGTTCAGGATAAATATGCATCCAACCTCCGTCACCATCCTCATGCAGGTCGCGCATGGGGTACAAGGCAATGGGCTCGAGGAAAGCAACAACACGTTGTTCTTCGCGGGCAAGCCGTACAGATTCTCGCATCATTTTCACTGCGTCCGCCCCGTTGGAGGGCACGGCGAGAATGACACCGGGAATGTCGCGCAGAACGGCCACCGAGTTGTCATTATGAAAATGCCCGCCAAAGCCCTTTTGATAGCCAAGCCCGGCGATGCGCATCACCATCGGGTTTGTGTATTGGCCGTTTGAGAAAAACGACAGGGTTGCGGCCTCGCCCCGGATCTGATCTTCGGCATTGTGCAGATAGGCCAGAAACTGGATCTCGGGCATCGGGACAAAGCCGTTGTGCGCCATGCCGATGGCGAGGCCCAGAATGCTCTGTTCATCCAAAAGCGTATCGATCATCCGATCGCGGCCAAAACGGCTGTGCAGCTTCTGTGTGACGCCATAGACGCCGCCTTTGCGCCCGACGTCTTCGCCCATCATCACGATTTCGGGATGGTCCAGCATGAGGTCGGTCAGCGCCCAGTTGAGCAGCCGCGACATGATTTGCGGATCTTTCATCGCCTTTAGATCGCCACCGAATACCTGTGCCCGGGCCTCAGGCGTCGGGCCATTGGTCGGTTTGCAGTCCCGTTTAGGCGGGATCAAACTTGCCATCACCTCGGCGGCATCGCTCAGATGTGGGCGCGTGACCACTTCATTCGCAACACGTTCCACGCGGGCCTCGGTGTCGTGATAGGTTTTCAGCGCGTCGTCGCGGCTTAGCGCGCCAACCTGCTCAAGCTGCCGTACCATATGCAACAGCGGATCATTGGTTTCGTCGGCTTCCACCTCTGTTTTGGTCAGATATGACGTCGCAACATCCGCGCCGGCATGGCCGTACAGACGGACCGTGCGCACGTGCAGGAAGGCGGGTTTCTTATGCTGCCGGACATAGGCCGCGGCCTCTTGTGCCACAGCGTAGGTGTCGAAGATATCCAACCCGTCACAGGCGAAGTATTTCAAACCGGGTCGGTTCTGAAAGTTCGCGGCAATCCACCCCGTTGGAGTACGAGTTGAAATACCAATGCCATTGTCTTCGCAGCAAAACAGCAAGGGCAGGGGGGCGTTTTGGTAAGACGTCCACTGCGCCGTGTTAAACGCGCCCTGTGCGGTTGAGTGGTTGGCCGAGGCATCTCCAAAGCTGCAATAGACAATCGCGTCTTCGGGCAAACAGCCGTGTTCAGGATCATGCCGTTTGGCGGCGCCAATGCTATAGGCGGCGCCCACCGCTTTGGGCAGGTGGCTGGCGATGGTTGAGGTCTGGGGCGGGATGTTCAGCGCTTTGGAGCCCAGAACCTTGTGACGTCCACCCGAAGTCGGGTCTTCAGACGAACAGGCGAAGGACAACAGCATATCCCAGGCCATGTTCTGTCCCGGCACCTGTTCCGCGCGCTGGATCTGAAACGCGGCATCGCGGTAGTGCAGAAAGGCCAAGTCCGTGGGGCGCAGTGCGGCGGCCACGGCGCCAAGACCTTCGTGCCCCGAGGAGCCGATGGTGTAGAACCCTTGGCGTTTCGCCTGCATGGCGCGGCTTTTGCGATCCAGCGCGCGTGATAGGACCGCCGATCGAAAAATTTGCACGGCCTGCGGATTGTCCAGCGGGCCCAAAGGGGTATTCCCCGGCGGCAAAGTGCCGTCTTTGACTTTGCGAAGGAAATTGTCGTGAACAATCGCGGCCCGATCCATAGTGCCCTGCGCCTTTGTATCTTTTGTCGTGTTGCAAAAACCTAGGGGGTTTTCATTTTCCAAAACAGCGATATTTTCTCGCAATGGTTGGAGAAAAACTCACATGATAGCTTCGCGGCGCTTTCTGCCTTCGATTTCTTCGCTCTTGGCACTTGAATCCGTGGCTCGGCTTGGCTCGGCGACTGCCGCGGCAGAAGAGCTGTCGCTGACCCATTCGGCGGTCAGTCGGCAGTTGAAGGTGCTGGAAGAACAAATCGGCGTGCAGATGCTGGTGCGCGAGGGCAAGGGGCTGAGCCTGACAAATGCCGGGGCGGCTTATGCCCAATCGGTGCGCAGCGTTTTGCAGGATTTGGCACGGGCCAGTCACCGGATCACAGTCAATGGTGGCGGGACAAGCTTTAACCTCGCGATCCTGCCCACTTTTGGCATGTATTGGCTCAGCCCTCGCTTGCGTGATTTTGCGCAAGTGTATCCGGACGTTGTCATCAATCAGGCCACCCGGGTGGCGCCTTTTGATTTCACCTATGAACCCTTTGACGCCGCCATTCATTTTGGCGAACGCGACTGGCCGGGCGTGAACTATCTACCTCTGGCACCGGAACGCATGCTGGCGGTATGTGCGCCTAATTTGGCCCGATCTGGGCCGTTGATCTCAAAAGAACTGTCGCAAATGCCGCTATTGCACCTTGAGACACGCCCGGGCCTTTGGGAACGCTGGTTTACTGAACACGGCCTGTCGGCAACGCCACAAAAAGGCATGCTGTTTGATCAGTTCAGCAATATGGCAGAAGCGGTGGCGCAGGGGATGGGCGTGGCGCTGTTGCCGGATTTCCTAGCACGTTCCGAGATCGCGCGCGGCCGACTGGTGCAGGCTTCAATCGATGAGATGGCGGTTGACGGCACCTATTATCTGGTCTGGCCCAAAGGCCCGATCAGCCCGTCTTTCGCGCAGTTTCTGGATTTCCTGCGCGGCAAACTCGGGCATCAGAATTCATAAGTCAGCGTCAGAACCGTTTCGGTTTTCAGCACGCCGGGCAGCGTATAGATATGCTGGAGAGTGGATTGCAGTTCAGCGTGTTCCAGACGGCGCAGCAGCACCATAAAGGCGAATTCCCCGGCAATGCCTCGGCAAGCCAGCACCTGCGGCATGTCGCGCAAAATCTCGACCAAGGCCGGCCCCTCACGCTGGGTCACAAGTGCTACTTTGACAAAAGCTCCAATCTCGTCTGGATTGCGCTGGCCCGGTTCTTCGATGGTGTAGCGCAGGATCTGTCCATCCCGCTGCAAGCGTTCCAATCGGGCCTGCACAGCAGTTCGCGACCGACCAACCTGAGCCGCTAGCGTGGTAATCGGCACACGGGCATCCCGGCGCAGAATACTTAGGATCTGTTGGTCGACGTCATCATGCATTGTGTGCCTGCATATTTCCTAGAAATATAGGCAAATTACCTATCTCTTTAGGCGAATTGCCACAAGACAGATCCGACGCTAAGCCTCAATCTGGCCCGCATGACTCAGACCTCTCCTCTTGCCGCTCTCTCGGCCCGCGCCCGTTCTTTGGAAGCCTCAAAAATCCGCGAAGTTGCCGAATTGGGCATGACTGAACGCGATGTCATCCCGCTGTGGTTTGGCGAAGGGGCCTGGCCCACCAGTGACTTTATTGTCGAGGCGGCGGTGGAGGCGCTGCGCGCGGGCGAGCACATGTACAACCCGAATAACGGCACCCCTGCGTTGCGCCAGCAAATCTGTGAATACAGCAATGGCATTTTCGGCACGGCGCTCACCGCGGATCGGATCACGGTCACGCCATCGGGTATGCAGGGGCTTATTTTGGCCGCGGAAATGCTGGTCACTCCGGGGGATCGCGTCGTTGTTGTCGATCCATGCTGGCCCAACATCACCGGGGCCTTCCGTGCGCAGGGGGGCGATATTGCCTCTGTGGCCCTGGAAGAACGCGAGGGTCGCTGGGCCTTGGATCTTGAGAAACTTCTGAGCGCGCTTACGCCGGAAACCAAGGCCGTGGTGCTCAACTCGCCGCATAACCCGACGGGCTGGACCATGCCAGCCGAGGATCAGAAGGCTGTGCTTGACCATTGCCGTCGCCACGGGATCTGGATTGTGGCCGATGACGTGTATACACGTCTCTACCGCCACGGTCGCGCCGCGCCGTCTTTTGTTTCATTGGTCGAGCCAGACGACCTTGTTATTTCGGTGAACTCTTTCTCGAAATGCTGGTCGATGACCGGCTGGCGTCTGGGCTGGTTGGTGGCCCCGCCTCAAATTGAAACAAGGTTGGGGCAACTGACCGAGTTCAATACCTCCTGTACCGCGCCGTTCATCCAATCCGCGGGTGTCGCGGCGCTGCGGGAGGGGGAACCTGAGATCGATCTGTTGCACGAGCGGATAACAACAGGCTATGCCATCACGGCCCGAAACCTCAAAGGCTTTGACAAAGTAACTTTCGTGGAACCCGATGGTGCGTTCTATGCCTTCTTCCAGGTGGCGGGGATGGGGGACAGCTTTGATGCGGCCAAGCGCATATTGCGGGAAACCAAAGTTGGTCTTGCCCCCGGCGTTGCCTTTGGTGAGGCGGGCGAGGGGTATCTGCGCCTCTGTTATGCCCAATCCGAGCCGGTGCTGGAGCAGGCCTTTGAACGACTGGCGCCCTTTCTGAGTTGATTGGGTCATGTGAAATTTCGCGCGACCACTGCAAGAAATTTCAAATGTCAGGCAATTGCATTCTGCCAATTGTCAGACATTTGAAAATCACGTAACCTCTGCCAAAATTTGAATTTATGTGTCGGCACGGCGCAAAACTTGGGAGAGCGGGACGTGAACCAGCGTTTGGATGGGGATTTTGACTATATCATTGTTGGTGCTGGAACGGCGGGCAGCGTACTGGCCAATCGTCTTTCAGCGAACCCCAAAAACAAGGTTCTTCTGCTAGAGGCAGGGAAATCCGACAATTACCACTGGGTGCACATCCCCGTGGGTTATCTTTACTGCATCGGCAATCCGCGCACCGATTGGATGATGAAAACCGCCAACGAGCCGGGGCTCAACGGGCGGTCACTGGTTTATCCGCGGGGCAAGGTTCTTGGGGGCTGCAGCTCGGTCAATGGCATGATCTACATGCGCGGGCAGGCCGCCGATTATGATGGTTGGCGTCAGCTTGGCAATGCCGGCTGGGGCTGGGACGACGTGTTACCTTATTTTTTGAAATCAGAGGATCACCACGGCGGCGACAGCGACATGCACCGCGAAGGGGGTGAGTGGAAAGTCTCCAAGCAGCGGTTGGAATGGGACATTCTGCGTGCGGTTCAGGACGGCGCCAAGGAGTTTGGTGTGATGCCCCGCGCCGATTTCAATGATGGCAACAACGAAGGGTCGGGCTTTTTTGAGGTCAACCAGAACAAAGGCGTGCGATGGAATACTTCAAAAGCCTTTCTGCGCCCGGCCATGAAACGCTCCAACCTTCGGGTGATGACCGAGGCCCATATTGACACGCTCGTTCTGGAGGGCCGCGAGGTCACAGGCATTCGTTTCCGTCACAAGGGCAAAGCGCTCGAAGCACGGGCCGGGGTCGAGGTGATCCTCTCTGCCGGGGCGATCAATTCCCCGAAAATCATGGAACTGTCGGGCATTGGTCGCAGCGATGTTCTGAGCGAGCATGGCATTGCGGTGCAACATGAGATGGCCGGCGTTGGAGAGAACCTGCAAGATCACCTGCAAATCCGCACCGTGTTCAAGATCAAAGGGGCCAAGACCCTGAACACCATGGCCAACAGTCTGGTGGGCAAAGTCAAAATCGCACTGCAATATGGTCTGACACAGAGCGGTCCAATGTCGATGGCGCCCAGTCAATTTGGCATGTTCACCAAATCAGATCCGGCGATGGAAACCCCGGATCTCGAATATCACATTCAACCGCTTTCAACAGACAAACTGGGCGATCCGCTGCATCCGTTCCCGGCGATCACTGTATCGGTCTGCAACCTGCGTCCCGAAAGTATCGGCAGCAGCCACATCACCGGCACCGCTGCCGACCCACAACCGGATATCAAGCTGAACTATCTGTCGTCTGAAAAGGACAAGATGGTCGCCGTGAAGTCGGTACAGCAGGCGCGCCAGATCATGACAGCCAAATCTTTGGCGCAATATGAGCCTGAGGAAATCCTGCCGGGGCCAAGCATGGCAAGCGATGCGGAAGTTCTCAAAGGGGTGGGCGATATCGCCACAACCATTTTCCACCCGGTGGGCACCTGCAAAATGGGTGATGATCCGATGGCGGTGGTGGATAGCCAGCTGCGGGTGCACGGGCTCAAAGGTCTGCGGGTGGTCGATGCATCGATCATGCCCAAAATCGTCTCGGGCAACACCGCCTCTCCCACGATCATGATCGCGGAAAAGGCGGCGGATATGATCCTCGGGGCTTAGCGCAAGCGTACATCCACAAAGGTTTCGTTATAACACGCGCCGTCTTCAATGTCGGTGCGTGTCTCTGCCGGGATCAGGGCATTTACGGTCAGGCCCGTTTCCGACGTGGTGCGCCAGGTGCCTTTAGGCGTGTACAACACACCGGGGCGGGTGGCGTCGGTCACCTTGAGGCGCAGTGCCACCTCTCCTCGGGCATTCCAAATCATCACCGCATCACCCGTTTTCAGGCCACGTGCCTCGGCATCACTTGGATGCATCTCAAGCTCTTCTTCACCCTGACAGTCTGGATGGCCGCCAAAGGTGGCATTGGTCCGCTTCATCGATCCCGGAGACATCAGCGTAAAGGGCAGATCGGGCGTGATCGGGTCATAGCGCGGCACACCAAAGCCATAGGCCTGTTCATAGGCGTCGCTGAACAGCTCAATCTTGCCTGAGGGCGTGGCGGGTTTGACGGTTTTGCACAGGATCAGATCCGCATCATCTTCCGCAAGAAACTCAATCGCTTCCTTTGTAGAAATCTCACTAGGGCGACGACCGGCAAGTTTTGGATGTGCCTCATCCACAGCCTGATCCATCAACTCGGCGTCAGTGGATTGAAAATCTGGGCCATCATACCCAAAGCGGACGGCAAGACGGCGGAAGATTTCGGTATTGGGCAGAGCTTCACCGACTGGATCAATCACAGGCTCGGCCCGTTGCAGATAGTTTTGCCCGTAGGCGCCAAAGATGTCATTGTGCTCGAAATGGGTAGCCGCCGGGAGGATCACATCGCAGAACTGCATGCTGTCAGTCATCGCGACTTCACATCCCACGAGAAACAAATCCTCTCGCATCAACGCCGTGATCAAGGTTGTCTGATCGGGATGGGTCGCCACGGGATTGTGGTTGTAGATCATGGCTGCCTTGATCGGCACCTCAAGACTGTCATCCAGCAGTTTCTGGGCCACATCGACGATATTGAAGACACGTGTATCCGGTTTGATCAGGTGTTCACCTTGCAGGCGCGCGCGAGTTTTTGGGGTGGCCATACCGGATTTGGAGACAATACCAGCCCCCAAGCGCCCATGGTGGCCGGTCAAGGCGGGCAGAGCCATGGCGGCGCGCATACCTGATCCGCCGGAACGACCGCGTTCCATGCCGTTTCCAAACGAAAAGGCCATGTTCTCGGCGGCAACGATCCAATCTGCAAGTTGGTGGAATTGCTCCGGCGAAATCCCACAGGCTTCGACAACGTCCTCTACGGAATACTGGCGTGCCTGCGCCATATAGGCATCAAAGCCATCAACCCACTGCGCAATAAACGCGAGATCGAGAGCCTTGCGGCTTTCCAACTCGGCGGCCAGCCCCATAGCCAACACGACATCTGTGCCGGGGTGCAGCATGACATGCATGTCGCTTTGTTGAGCCACTTTGATGCGTTTGGGGTCAATGACCACGACTTTGGCACCCGTGGCACGGATCTTCTTCACCAAGCGCAACAGGTGCAGGTTCGACACCGTCATATTGTTGCCCCAGACCAAAACAAGGTCGGAATGCAAAACCTGCATCGGGGGCATGCCAGGGGCCGCGCCATAGAGACTGTTGTAGGCTCCACCGGCGACACCACCGCAAAGCGGGCCGCGATTGAGCAGGGTCGCCCCCATGTGATAGAAAAAGCGACGGTCCATGGACCCGCCGGCAAGTTCTCCATGTGGTCCGGAATAGTTGAAGGGCATCACGCTTTCCGGGCCGTGGGTTTTGATAGCCTGCGAAAACCCGTCATGCACCAGATCAAGCGCCTCATCCCACGAAATGCGTTCAAACTGCCCCGAACCACGTGGACCCACACGGCGCAGTGGATGATGTAGCCGCTTTTCTCCATGAACGAAGTCGGGATAAAAGCGCGTTACTTTGTTGCAGATAACACCATCTGTAAACGGGTTGGCTGTCGAGCCACGCACCTCGGTAATCTGATCGCCGTCGACTGTCACAGACAGGCTACAGGTGTCCGGGCAATCCAGTGGGCATACGCTGGGGCGGGTGACGGGGGCTGTGTCAAGGGACATGGCAATCTCCGAAAATAGTCGTTGATTGCACTGTGACTGGAAAATGGAGCTTCGCGAAGATCCAAAACCAAGGAAAACGGGCAGTCCAATTCATCTGGACTGCCCGTTAGAGATGTCATGGCATTGATCAGGCGTTGACGTCAACCACCACGCGGCCTTGAACCTGACCTTTCAGAATGTCCGCGCCGAGTTGCGGAAGGTCACCCAATGCGGCCGGACGGATCATGGCCTCGAGTTTGTCCATTGGCAGATCTTGTGCGATGCGCTGCCAGGCGCGCAGGCGATTGTCATAGGGCTGCATCACGCTGTCGATGCCCAAAAGGTTCACACCGCGCAGCAGGAACGGCACAACGGTCGCGGGCAATGCAGCGCCGCCCGCCAATCCAACTGCGGACACCGACGCACCGTATTTCATCTGGCCAAGCACCCGTGCCAGCATCGCACCGCCGACAGCGTCCACGCAGCCCGCCCAAGCCTCGGCTTCCAATGGGCGCTTGGTGGTTTCATTGATCTCGTCGCGCGCTACGATCTGTGTGGCCCCCAGATCTTTCAGGTACTCGGTGGTTTCTGGGCGTCCTGTTACAGCCGCAACCTCATGGCCCAGCTTGGCCAGAATGGCGGTCGCAACCGAGCCGACCCCCCCGGCCGCACCGGTTACCAAAACGGGACCATCTTTGATGCCGTGATCTTCAAGCGCCATGACCGCCAACATCGCAGTGAAGCCCGCAGTGCCCACAGCCATCGCCTGCCGTGTGGTGATACCCTCTGGCAGGGGCACAAGCATATCAGCCTTCACCCGCGCCTTTTGCGCATAGCCACCCCAGCGGTTTTCGCCCACGCGCCAACCGGTTAGCACAACTTTGTCACCTGGCTTGTATCGGTCATCCTCTGAGGCTTCGACGGTGCCCGCAAAATCAATCCCGGGCACATGCGGGTAGTTGCGCACCAAACCACCACCGGGGCCAATGCAAAGCCCATCTTTGTAGTTCACTGTGGAGTAGTCGACCGATACGAGAACATCACCTTCGGGCAGCTGATCTTCGCTGATCTGGCTCACAGAAGCGTTTGTTTTGCCGTCATCGTCTTTGTTAACAATCAGAGCGTTGAACATGGGTTTCCCTTATTTCCAAGACGTTTCGCGAACAATTGCAGTGCGCGGTCCAGTTTGCGTTTCCACCACAAGCTCGGTCCCGGCGTCCCAATGAGACGCGGACACCATGCCGATGGCGACGTTGGTGTTCTGAAATGGGGACCAAACGGCGGAAGAGACCCGCCCAACACGTTGATCTCCTGCCCGCAACGGCCAATGGCGATCGCACAGGGGGACGGCATCCCCTTCGATTGAAATTGAACGGATTTGTTGTTTCGGTCCGTTCTGGGCCACCTCAGCCAAAGCAGCATGTCCGATGCAATCGGTGATCCGATCGGTGGTGCAGAACTTGCCAAGACCCGCTTCGAACGGGTTGTTGTCGGCGGTCATGTCGCTCCCGTACGAGAGTAATCCGCCCTCGACGCGCTCAATCATATTGGGGCATCCGGCACGAACATCGAGACTCTGACCGGCTTCGAAAAGCGCGTTCCACAGGGGCATCCCGTGTTCCCAGCCGTCGACGTAGATTTCAAAACCACCCTGCTTGGAATATCCCGAGCGCGCGATCACATGCTCTGTTCCGCCAAATTCAAAACGTTTGTAGCGGAAAAACTTCACATCCCGGACCGCGTCACCAAAAACACGCGCCATCAACTCATCGGATTTTGGACCTTGAATGGCCAAGGGAGACACATCAGGCTCAAAAATCTGAACATCGAGATTTCGACCGACGGCCAAACCTTTGACCCACATAATGAGATCGCTGTCAGCAATTGAAATCCACCAGCGGTCTTCTTCGAGTTTCACGGCAACAGGGTCGTTGAGCATGCCGCCGGATTGATCGACCACAGGGATGTAGTAACACTGGTCTTCCTTCATCCGGCTAAGATCACGCGGCGTCAGAAGTTGCGCGAGTTTTCCCGCATCCGGGCCGCGCAGCTCGATCTGGCGTTCACAGGCCACATCCCAAACCTGAACAGCCTCACGCAAATGTCGGCTATCTTCTTCGACTGAGTGGAAGAACGTTGGCAACAACATGTGGTTGTATACGGAATAGGCTTTGACGCCTTCGGCTTCGACACCATTGGAAAACGGCGTGCGCCGCAGGCGGTGACTGGGGGACATCAGGTACATGGCATAGCGACCTTCTGAAGGGGTTAGATGGATGATTGACGTGCCAAATCAGATTGGTTGCAGATAAGCGCCCAAACCGATGGTTCGAGCGAAGTGCCTAGTCGCAGCATTCTCAAACCCTCCCTTGCCTGAGTCGCCTTTCCTGCTAAAATAAATGCCAGACAATTAAATGCCTGACAATTGAAAATGACACAAAACAAACAACAACCCTCAGATCGCCCAGCCCAGATTGCCAAATCGATACGAGACGCCATTCTGAACGGCGTCTTGATGGCGGATGATCGCCTTCCCTCTGAGGCCGAGCTCTCAGAGCAGTTTCAAGTGTCGCGTCCGACAGTGCGTGAGGCGCTTAAAAGATTGGCGGCCCAATCGCTTATTCGCACTCAACGTGGTGCCTTTGGCGGGGCATTTATCCATCGTTTGTCCTATGCAGAAGCACAGGATCAACATGTCACGACATCGACTCTGCTTCTGTCGATCAACGACGTGGGCTTTGATGTGGCTTGCGAGGCACGTTATGCGCTTGAAAGGTCCTGCACGCGGCTTGCAGCTGAGCGCAGAACGGCGGACCACCTCGCGACCATGCGGGCCGAAATTCACCGGCAGGGGCAGCCGGGTCTAAGTGATGAATCCTTTTGCGCATCTGATGTCACATTGCACCGTGCGCTAGTGGACAGCACAGGCAACCCAATTTTGTCGTATCAATTGGCGGGGTCGGTCGAGGCGATGCAGCCTCTGATGAACATGATCACCTTCACCGCCCGGTCGCGTGCGCATATCGTTGAATTGCATACACGTTTGGCCGACGCGCTTGAGGCACGAGAGGCCGTGAGGGCAGACGCGGTTTTGTCCGAGCTTGAAGACTATACTTTGTCTTTGGGGCAGGGGGTCATGGCTGCGCGGGCGGCTCGCAGACCCGACACAAAAGGCTCGAAATAGAGCGTTTCGATCTTCTAACGAACCCAGAAAACCAAGAGGGATTTTGGGGTCGATTTTTGTGCCTTGTTAGATTGCATCCTTTTGGATACAATATGGGCATCTTTTAGCCACCGATGAGGTTTTGTTTGTCCACACTTCAGCTGCGCACCCAAACATTTGTCATTGCGGCGGTCGGAACTGCCTTTTTCTGGTGGTTCGATTTTCCGCTGCCCTTCCTGTTTGGCCCGATGGCGGCTTGTTTAGTTGCCGCATTTTCTGGGATTTCACTGAAGGGATTTGGCCAGGTCTCAACGGGCGCGCGGACCATTCTCGGGGTTGCGGTTGGTGCAACTTTGACGCCTGCACTCCTTTTGCAACTGCCACAGGTCGCGGCGTCGTTGGCGATTGTGCCGCTTTACATTGCGTTGATTGGACTGATCGGGGTGCCGTTTTTCAAACGGGTTTGCGGGTATGACACCGCCACGGCCTATTACGCGGCAATGCCGGGAGGATTGCAGGATATGGTGATCTTCGGCCAAGAAGCCGGAGCCAATCCACGCATTTTATCTCTTGTTCACGCGACCCGCGTTTTGTTGATTGTCACGCTCGCTCCGGTTCTTCTCGTATCACTTTTTGGCGTCACTCTGAGCAATCCAATAGGCGCCCCGGCGTCATCGCTTCCGTGGCACGAGCTGACGTTAATGGGGGTTGCGGCCATTGTCGGATGGAAAGGCGGCGAACGTCTGGGCCTGTTTGGGGCATCGATCTTGGGGCCCATGCTCGTCGCGGCCTGCTTTGCAATAATCGGATTGATCGAACACCGCCCCCCGAAAGAAGCCATCCTCGCCGCCCAGTTCTTTTTGGGAACGGCGCTTGGGGTACAGTATATGGGCATAACTTGGCGCGAATTCCGCAAGATCATCGCTGCCGCTGTGGTGTTTGTGGTTTTGGTCGCCGTTCTGGCCGCAGGGCTCGCCTTGGCGATCCCGCATGTTGTACCCATGGGGCAAATGGAAGCCTTTTTGGCCTTTGCCCCCGGTGGTCAGGCGGAAATGACGGTCTTGGCCATTGTCGCGGGTGCAGATCTTGGGGTCGTGATCGCGCATCATTTGGTGCGGATCGTTGTGGTGATCACCTGTGCACCCCTTGCGGCGCGCTGGATCAAAGGGGCTGCGCAATAATGCACCGCGCAGCCCGGTCGATTTAGTCGATGGCCAGCTCAGTGATTTCGCGGCGGAAGGGCAGCGCATCGCCGATATCAGGCGTGTCGAGTTCGCGGGCATAGCGATGTCCCGCATAGGTGGCCCAGGCAATGGGGCCGGGCGCGCTGGCATCCCCGATCAGTTTGACCGATTTGATCCCAGCATCGGCCCACTCATTTTCACGCGCCATCAGGTCGTTGAATACAGCATCCTTGCCGACACGAGACGCCACCATCACAACCGCGTCCGCTTCTATTTTCCAGGTGCGATCGGTGTAGGTGCAGTTCGAGACCACATGATCGGCATGAATTTCACTGACACCCTGGTTTAGGACAATTTCAACGCCCGCTTCGACCAGACGCGGATGAATTGCGACCTGTTCCAGCGTGTTGTTGGTCCAGTCGCTGACATAGGCTGACGGTGTGACAAGAGTGACATCAGCGCCTTGTTTAGCCAACATCTCGGCAAGCACGCCGCCCATGTAGTAATGGTCATCATCATAAACCACGACTTTGCCGGTGGGCACGGTTCCATCCATCAGATCATCTGGCGTATAGATTTTTGCACCCTCTGCAATCGGCATCGGCACCACGTGTTGACGCGACACCCCATCTCGCCGCCAGCTTGATCCGGTTGCGATACAGATGTTTTCAAAACCAAATTCCAGAATGCTTTCAGCATCCAGTTCACTTTCACGATAGATCTCAACATTGGGCCGCTGTCCCAGCTGATAATCGCGGTAATCCACAACCCGGCCCCAGGCGGACAGCCCGGGCAATTTACGTTCGCGGGTGACACGTCCGCCAATCTCGCTTCCGGCTTCGGCCACCGCCACATCATACCCACGACGGCACAGCGCCCAGGCTGCTTCGAGACCTGCGGGGCCTGACCCTACAACAAGGACATTGCTGCTGTCGCCTTTGGTGTTCATCTTTTCCGGATGCCAGCCTTTGCGCCATTCCTCCATAAAGGTCGGGTTCTGGGTGCAACGGCTGATCGACATTGTCATGTCACCGGTGATGCAGATGTTACAGCCAATGCATTCGCGAATGTCTTCGATCCGGCCTTCTTCCACCTTCTTTGGCAGGAAAGGATCAGCAATTGACGGGCGCGCACAACCGATGAAATCCAGCGTGCCCTGTTTGATCATCTTGGCCATCACGTCAGGCGATGTGAACCGACCAACCCCGACAATCGGTTTGTCGGTCAGATCGTGAATGCCCTTCACCAACTGTTCCTGCGCAGCCTCTTCTTTGAACCGCGAAGGTCCCGAGCAATCTTCCCAGGTGCCCTGCGCCAGGTCCCAAAGATCCGGCAGGTCTTTGTTCATTTCAATGAAATCGCGCACTTCGGCGTTGGAAAACCCAAGATCGCCAATGGTTTCATCCAGAGAGACCCGCAAGGTGATGGCGATCTGGTCGCCGACCGCATCGCGCATGTCCGAAATCACCTCGTTCACAAAACGCGCCCGGTTTTCAAGGCTACCACCATATTCATCGCCGCGCTGGTTGGTGGCGCGGGACAGGAAGTGCTGGAAAATACCAAAGCCATGTGCGCCGTAGAGGCAGATCAGGTCAAAGCCCGCATCTTTCGAGCGTTTGGCCGCATTCACAAACCAGCGGCGCAGATCTTTGATGTCCGTTTTCGACAGAGCACGCGCTTGAATAGGGTCATTGGTGAAGGTGCGAATGGGCAGGGCCGACGGCGCCAAGGGCACCTCTTTGGTGTAGAGGTTCGGACCGTTGATGCCGGAATAGGCCAATTGGATACCCGCCAAAGCGCCATGCGTTTTCATCTTCTCCGACATCTTACGCAGCTGAGGGATATCCTTGTCTTCCCAAAGGCGTAGCTCGATGAAGGGAGTGATCTCCGAAGTATGATGCATCTCACACTGTTCGGTGAAAATCACGCCCCAGCCGCCTTCGGCTTTGATCCCACGCATCTCTGCCGCCGCGGAAGGGTCGCGATATCCACCACCGTTGCAATGCGGCACTTGGTAGAAGCGGTTTTTGGCGGTGTGAGGGCCGATTTTCATCGGCTCAAATAGAATATCATAACGAGGATCGCGCATGATCTGTCCTCTCTCTGGCTTGGATGGCCTTCCGGGGCCATCTCGGTGGCTGGGTGGGGCCTGTACCCCTGTAATTGCGAGAGGAATGCTATTATCTCCAATTCAGGGGGTATATACCCCCAGAGTGGTATGACCGATGGGGGCCAAATGACCCGAACAGCTGAAGACGCCCTGGCAGATGCGGTAATAAATTTGGAACGCGCAGGTTTTGCCTGGGCGTTACATCGCTGGCTGAGCACACAATGTGCCTACGATAACATTGTTATTCTTGCGTTCTTCGATGATCGCGGACCCGAGGTTATGTTGGCAGAAGCCAATGAAGCCCGTGTTTTTGAGAAACTCGAAACGCATTACGTTGCGGGTGCTTATGTCCTTGATCCGTTCTTCGGACTGCACCGAGACAAGGCTGAAGATGGCCTGTATCGGTTGGCGGAAATTGCGCCGGATCAATTTCAGCGCAATGAATTTCACGCCACCTACTATGAGCGAACAACCCTGATTGATGAGATTGTATTCTTCTCACGCCCGGTCGAAGGGGTTTCGATCACGGTGTGTCTCGGGCGCGACATCAGTTCAGGACGCAAGTTCAGCTCCCGTGACCGCAGTCGTCTCGAAAAAATCGCCTCTTTGACAAACGCTCTGGTGCGTCACAACTGGCGCGGATTGACCGCTAAACAGGGGCCGGAGATTGCCGTTTCAGATCAATTGCGGGCGCGTTTGCTAACAGAGCGAACGATTTCTCTAAGCCCACGTCAAAGCGAAGTCGCGCTGTACATCCTTCAGGGCCATTCTTCAATTTCTATTGGGCTAAGTCTTGGGATCAGCCCACAAACCGTCAAAGTGTTGCGCAAACAGCTGTATCGAAAATGCAATATCTCCTCACAGGCCGAGCTGTTTGCCCTGTTGGTGCCTTATCTTTCTGGGTCGAAAGACCACGGATTAGCCTAAGCCGAAGCAAAGATAAGGGAGACAGTAATTTTTTAGCCATCCCAGATGTGAAACCCTTTGAGAAACGCATTCCTGGGGGATGTCAGTCTGTACTTTATTCGCGTCCTGCGGAGTTGAGCAGAGTATTTCACCCCTTTGGATCAACAGTTTAAGCCTGAAGTGACTTACCAGAAAGGGCGCAGAGGATGGCGATCGAAAAAACAGACACACTTGTTGTGGGCGGCGGTCAGGCAGGCATCGCAATGAGCGAGCATCTGGGCAAAAATGACGTGCCTCATCTGGTCTTGGAGAAAAACCGCATTGCCGAAGCCTGGCGCAGTGGGCGTTGGGATGCCCTAGTGACCAACGGCCCGGTTTGGCATGACCGCTTTCCCAATATGCTGTTTGAAGGCAATCACCCGGATGAGTTTGTCCCCAAAGACCGCGTGGCGGATTACCTAGAAGACTATGCCAAGATGATCGGAGCGCCCGTGCGCACCGGTGTCGAAGTTCTTAAGGCCGAGCGGATCCCAAACGAAGGTGGCTTCCGAGTTGAAACCACCGAAGGGGTGATTGAGACTAAGCGGATTGTGACCGCGACAGGCGCCTTCCAGCATCCTGTCATTCCACCGATTGTGCCCGAGACCGCCCCCGTGGATCAGCTGCATTCGTTCTACTACAAAAACCCGGACCAGCTTGCCGATGGCGCAGTCATGGTGGTCGGAGCAGGCTCATCCGGTGCGCAGATTGCGGACGAGTTGAACAGGGCAGGGCGCAAAGTGTTCTTGTCCGTCGGACCGCACGACCGCCCCCCACGCCGCTATCGCGGTCGAGATTTTGTGTGGTGGCTTGGCGTGCTCGGCCTTTGGGATGTGGCGGCACAGAAGCCGGGCACAGAGCATGTCACTATTTCCGTCAGTGGCGCATATGGTGGGCAAACCATGGATTTCCGTCGTCTGGCAGGGGAAGGTGTGACTCTCACTGGTCTGACCCAGAACTTCCAAGATGGGCGTTTGACCTTCGCCGATGACCTGCAAAAGAATGTTGCGGGTGGGGATGCCAATTACATCGAAATGCTGGACGCCGCAGATGCCTATGTTGAGCGCATGGGGCTTGACTTGCCCGAAGAACCAGAGGCGCGCGAGGCTTTTGCCGACCCCGATTGTCTGACCCAACACATCCGCGAAATTGATCTGGCCGCAGAAGGGATCACCACAATCATCTGGGCCACAGGATTTCGTCAGGATTTTGAATGGCTTAAGGTTGATGCCTTCGATGAGAAGGGCAAACCGATCCATCAACGGGGCGTTTCATCTGCGCCAGATGTCTATTTCCTCGGGTTGCCCTGGCAATCGCGTCGCGGGTCAACCTTTCTCTGGGGGGTCTGGCATGACGCCAAACACGTCGCCGACCAGATCGCGATCCAGCGGATGTATCAGGACTATGATGGCGAGGCGGCCATTGTACCCTCGGCAGCAGAATAACACGAACAGGTGAGACCAGACATGGCCCATACACGCATTCGCAAATTCAATACCAAAGACACCTATCCAGAACAGAACCTGGACAATGACCTGTGTCAGGCTGTTGTCACGCAAGGGGGCAAAACCGTGTATCTGCGCGGTCAATGCCCTCAGAACCTTGATGATGCGAAAAACATCGAAAGTCACGATCCGGTCGAGCAGACCCACAAGGTGATGCAAAACATCAAACAGCTGATCGAAGAGGCCGGCGGTTCAATGGAGCATCTGGTGAAAGTGGTGGTCTATATCACCGATGTGCGCCACCGCGAGGCCGTGTATCGCACCATGGGCGAATACATCAAAGGGGTGCATCCCGTATCAACCGGACTTGTGGTGCAGGCACTGGCCCGCCCCGATTGGCTTGTCGAGATCGACGGCACCGCTGTCATTCCTGATTGATTGGCCCCTGCTGATCAAATCTGGCCGGGTCTTGCTTTTGCTCCTCACAAGATCCGGCCCTTTCTCATTTGAA
Source organism: Pelagimonas sp. (assembly GCA_049116335.1). GTDB lineage: Bacteria > Pseudomonadota > Alphaproteobacteria > Rhodobacterales > Rhodobacteraceae > CANMIH01. Next base: position 36,551 of record JAGDYZ010000002.1, read on the forward strand.
AGGATGCCTTTATGACATTTTCCCTTGTCGCGCGATGCGCTGAAACGGGCATGTTTGGTCTGGCGATTGCATCGTCGTCTCCGGCTGTCGCGGCGCGGTGTTCGTTTGCGCGAGCCAATGTTGGAGCCGTGGCGTCACAGAACGTCACCGACCCAAGTCTTGGGCCTCTCACGCTGGATCTGATGGAGCAGGGCAAATCTGCGCCGGAAGCCATTGCCGAGGTGCAAGCACAGGGTCGCTTTATTGAATACCGTCAGGTGCTGGCGGTTGATAAATCCGGAGAAACGGCCATCCATTCCGGGCCGAATTCTCTTGGGATCTGGACACAGGCCCAAGCCCAAGATGTCGCGTCGGGTGGCAACCTTCTGGCCAATGATACCGTGCCGCAGGCAATCGTAGACGGATTTCTCGCGGCATCCGGCCATATTGGAGATCGTTTGATTGCCGCGATGCGGGCCGGTTTGACGGCAGGTGGCGAAGCGGGCCCCATTCATTCGGCAGGTCTGAAGATCGTTGACGGTGTCAGTTGGCCCGTGGCTGACCTGCGGTGCGATTGGACCGAAGATTGTCCCATCGAAAACATCGCAACCGCTTGGGATGTCTACAAACCACAGCTTGAGGCCTACATCCAGCGCGCGCTCGATCCGCGTGAAGCGCCGTCTTATGGCGTGCCGGGCAACGAGTGACACAGGGAGAGAGAAGACATGGTGGACTATAGTTTTTCTGATTGGAAGAGCCGTGCGGCGGACCTGTCGTTTCGCGGGCAGGCCTTTATCGACGGCAAGTTTGTGGATGCGGTTTCAGGACGTACCTTTAACAGCATCAACCCTGCAAACGGTGCTGTCCTAACTGCGGTCGCTGAATGTGACGCCGAGGATGTCAATCTTGCGGTGGCAGCCGGGCGGCGGGCCTTCGAAGACGGGCGCTGGTCACGTATGGCTCCGGGGGATCGCAAAGCAGTTTTGTTGAAACTGGCTGAGCTGATCCGCGCCAATCTCGTTGAGATGGCGCTTTTGGATAGCCTTGATATGGGCAAACTTGTCACCGATGCCGTTACGGTAGATGCGCCGGGATCTGCGCATTTCTTTCAGTGGTATGCCGAATCCATCGACAAGGTGTATGACGAAGTCGCGCCGACCGGCCCCGGAGATCTGGCCTTGGTCAGCCGGGTGCCCCTTGGAGTGGTGGGTGCGGTGACACCATGGAACTTCCCCCTAGATATGGCCACTTGGAAAGCCGCAGCGGCACTGGCCGCAGGCAACTCGGTTGTCCTGAAGCCCGCCGAACAATCTCCGCTTTCTGCCCTGCGTCTGGCCGAGCTTGCCGCCGAAGCCGGTGTACCGGATGGGGTGTTTAATGTGGTTCCAGGCTTTGGTCACACGGCTGGTCAGGCTCTTGGGTTGCACATGGATGTCGATTGTTTGGCCTTCACCGGCTCGACAGGCATCGGCAAAAAATTCATGGAATACTCTGGTCAATCCAATCTGAAACAGGTTTGGCCAGAAACCGGTGGCAAAAGCCCCAACCTGGTGTTTGCCGATTGTGAGGATCTGGACACCGCAGCGGACATGGCGGCCTTTGGTATTTTCTTCAATCAGGGTGAGGTTTGCTCCGCCAACTCGCGCCTCTATGTCGAACGCTCGATCAAAGACGCCTTTGTCGAAAAGCTCATTGCCCGTGCCGAGGGTATGCAGCCCGGTGATCCCTTGGATCCGTCGTCAAAGATGGGCGCGATTGTCGACGAAAAGCAGACCCAAGGCATCATGCAGTTTGTTGAAGCTGGCAAAGCCTCTGCGAATTTGGTGACAGGGGGCGCGCGGCACTATGTTGACGGCAAGGGCTGTTTTGTCCAGCCGACGATTTTTGACGATGTCAGCCATGACAATCCGTTGGCGCGCGACGAAATCTTTGGCCCGGTCTTGTCTGTGATCCCATTCGACAGCGAGGATGAGGCCGTACATATGGCCAACGACAGCATCTATGGTTTGGCGGCCTCTGTCTGGACCGACAATCTTTCACGCGCTTGCCGTGTCGCAGACCGGCTGCATGTCGGCACCGTGTCGGTCAACACAGTGGATGCACTTTCGGCGCAAACGCCGTTTGGCGGCATGAAGCAATCGGGGTTCGGGCGGGACTTGTCGTTGCATTCTCTTGAGAAATATACTGGTCTCAAGACCACCTGGATCAAGTACAAAACCTAATCCACGTCACACAGGAGATGCACCTTGCCTTTTCGCTATACGCTGCGACAGTTGGAGTACTTTGTGGCGGTTGGAAAGGCGGGGAGCATCGCCTCCGCAAGTGAAGTTCTCAATATCTCATCGCCATCAATTTCGGCGGCGATAGCCCAGCTCGAAAGCGAATTTGGCCTGACGCTCTTTGTGCGCGAGCATGCCAAGGGTTTGACCCTCACCGAAGCGGGACATCGTTTCATGGACCAGACCCTGAGGGTGCTGGACGAAGCGGAATACCTCAGCACCTTGGCAGGCGAGATCACCGATACCGCATTGGGTCGCCTGAACGTAGGCTGCCTTCTTACATTTGCGCAGATGGCCTTGCCGGGGGTGCGGCGCGCCTTTGAAACCGAACATCCCAATGTTCAGATATCACAACGGGTGTTGAACCAGGCCGAGATCTTTAGTCAGATCCGTCGCGAGGAAATCGACGTGGCCCTCACCTACGATCTTGATATCCCGTCCGATCTTTCTTTCGAACCCTTGATGGATCTGCCGCCTTACGTTCTGATGGACGACAAGCATGCGCTTGCGGATCGCGATGAGTTGACAGTCAAAGACCTTCGGGACCACCCCATGGTTCTTTTGGATCTGCCTTATAGTTCTGACTATTTTCTTTCCTTCTTCAGTCGTGCCAATATCCGTCCGCGGGTTCGGGAACGCACCGGTGACATGTCGGTGATGCGTGCGATGGTGGCCAATGGGTTTGGGTTCTCGATTGCTAATATTTTGCCTTTGAACAGTGTCTCTCCCGACGGAAAGGCACTTCGGTTTATTCCCTTAAAGGGCAATCTGAAACCGATGCGACTGGGGCTGTTGCATCTGCAAGCCAAGAACAAAACCGCGACCGTCAAAGCGTTCTCGGTCCTCTGTCGTAAGATGGTGGAATCCGACGCGCTCCCTGGGTTGCAAGGCATACGCTGATGGCTTTGGAAATCCCGAAGATGAGCTTCTAAACTTCCACGTTTTGCCTCTGTGGTCATCAGGTACACTAACACCGAACATTGAAAGTGTAGGCGGACATGTCCGAAACCTTGACCATACTGGACCGTTTGATCGGTTTTGAAACCGTCACCAATACCCCAAACCTTGAACTGGCCGGGTATGCGGAAAATTACCTGAAAGCTTGCGGATTCCGAGTGACACGCCTGCCGAGCCATTGCGGTGAAAAGCTAGGACTCTACGCCGAGATAGGGCCGGCCGGGGATGGCGTGATGTTGTCCGCGCATACAGATGTTGTCCCAGTGGAAGGGCAAAACTGGAGCAAACCTCCCTTCCGGCTGACGCAGGACATGGACCGGCTTTATGGGCGCGGCACCACGGACATGAAAGGCTATGTCGCGTCGATGCTGTCGCTCGCAGACAGGATTGCGGCAAAGGATCTGCGTGAACCTCTCAAGATGGTTTTGTCTTACGATGAAGAGATCGGCTGTGTCGGTATGCAGGAAATGCTGGAGCGGCTTGCGCCGCTGATCGGGCAACCGCGCGCCTGTTTTGTAGGGGAGCCCACTGAGATGCAGGTGGCAGTGGGACACAAAGGCAAAGCCGCCCTGCGCGCCCGGTGTTTTGGGCAAAGCGGGCATTCTGCCTTGGCCCCAAAATTCGTGAGCGCCCTGCATTTGGCTGCAGATATGGTTGCAGAATTGCGTACAATCCAGGCCGTTTATGAGCAAAGTGGCGCTAAAGATTTGGCATATTCCGTACCGTTTGCGACTTTTCACGTTGGAACGCTAAATGGCGGAACTGCGTTGAATATTGTGCCCGATCACGCCGAACTTGCTTTCGAATACCGACATCTGGCGTCGGATAGCGGTAAGAAAATTCTGGCGGAAATCGAACAAATGGCCCGGTCTGTGGCCGCGCCATATCGCGCGCGCTATCCCGAGGCCCGGATTGAGATCGAACAATACAATGCCTATCCCGGCCTTGATGTTTCGCCCAACGAAGGCGTGACAGCTCTGGCTCAAAAGCTTGCTCAGACCAACGAAACGACCAAAGTCGCCTTTGGCACCGAGGCCGGGTTCTTTAGCGAGCTGGGGATTCCGACGGTGGTTTGCGGACCGGGCAGCATGGAAGGGCAGGGGCACAAACCCGATGAGTATCTGAGCCTGTCTCAACTTGCGGCCTGCGATGCGATGATGGACCGAATTTTGGACGATATCTCGTCGTAAAGGGTAGGGCACTTCTCGGTGAGGTGCCCATAGAGCTTTAGCTCGCGATCATATAGAATTTGCGCAGCGTCTCGGTAATTTCCCATGTGCAAGGTGCCCCTTTGCTCATGAAAAACGTGTCCCCTGCAACAAATGTCTGAGCGGTGTTGTCCGGACTGGTCAAGGTGACCGAGCCGGAAATTACCGTCATCATTTCATTAACCGGATAGGCTTCGAACACCTCGCGGCAGGGCGCACATTCCCAAACACCTGCAACGGTGCTTTCATCCTCATTGGCAAAGAAACCGCTGATCCGCTCGGATGTGTCAGCGCCAGTGAAGTCTTCTTTGGCAACAAGAGAAGAAGGCACAAATCCAGTGTCAGGATGGCCGTCAGGCAACATGCGAATAGGTTTGGACATCAGAGCTTCCATGTTGGAGGGAGAAAAAACGGGCTGCCTAAGCAGCCCGCACAGGTCCACAGTGAGGTGTGGTTACTTTTTCAGGCCGGTCCAGATCTTGTCGTATACGGCCTGAGTGGCTTCATCGCAGACTTCGATAAAGGCCACGGGTCCAGCAGAGGCAGGCGGATTGGCTTCTGGCAGGGTGCGCAGGGCTTCATCCAAAAGCGGAGCAACCCCGTCAATTCCGGCCGAATACTGTGTCCAGTTGGTCAGGATCGCGGCGTTTTCTGGCTCAAGCAGGAAATCCATAAAGGCCAGGGCACTGTCGCGGTTTGGCGCATCTTTCAGAAGAACCACGTTGTCCATCCAGGCAATGTATCCTTGGGTGGGATAGGCGTATTCGACGTTAGCGCCTTCATCGCGCGCTTTGGCGGAAAAGCCGTTGTAGATCATGCCAGCAGCGGCATCGCCGGACACCAACACTTCTTTTGCTGTGTCGGAATTGAACGACGCCCAGTGCGATTTGGCATTTTGCAACATCGCGTTCAGCGCCTTCAACTGGTCACGATCGGTCGAACACTGTGGGATGCCCATGTGCAACGAAGCCATGACCATCATTTCGCCCTGACTGTCGAGAACATTGATCCGGCCCTGTAGTTCTGCAGGCGGGTTAAACAGAATGTCGGTTGAATTGATTTCTCCGGCAAAGACGTCACGGTTGACCGAAAACGATGTCGAGCCCCACTGGTAGGGGATCGAATGCATGCGCCCCGGATCGAATGCCACGTCCAGCCACTGCGGCTGAATATTGCCTTTGTTTGCCAGTTCGCCGTCTTGGATCTCATCCAACATGCCTTCACCGGCCATAATCTTGACCATGTAGTCGCCCGGTACGGCCAGATCATAGGTTCCAAGCGCGCCAGCTTTGAGCGAGGCCAGCATCGCTTCGTTGCTGTCAAAGGTGTCCATGGTCACTTTGATGCCAGTCTCAGCTGTAAACTTGTCCAGCAGTTCCTGAGGCATGTATTCAAACCAGTGGTACAGAACCAGCTCACCTTCGGCTTGTGCGGCCTGGGCGCCAAGGGTCAGCGCGAGCGCAGCCACTGTCGTTTTCATCAGATGTTTCATCGTGTTATCTCCCTGTTCGGTTATTTGGTTTTGTCAGATTTTGAGACCAGATAGCTAAGGGTCACCATCACCACCGAGACCCCCAAAAGCATGGTCGAGATCGCCATGATGTTGGGTTTGATGCCCTGTTTGACCGAGCCAAAGATGGCCGTGGGCAGCGTTTCGACACCCGCACCCTTGACGAAGTTTGTGATGATGAAATCATCCAGGCTGACGATGAAGGCGAGCAGAAATCCAGAGATGATCCCCGGCATCATCAGTGGCATGAGGATCTTGGCAAAGGCCTGCCGTTTGGTGGCGTAAAGGTCGAGTGCCGCCTGTTCATAGGTGTCTTCGATGCCCTGCATCCGTGCCTGAATGGGTAGATAGGCAAAGGGGATGCAAAAGGCGATGTGGGCCAAAAGAATGGTCAGCAGACCACGGTCAAACCCTATGGCGTTGAAAAAGATCAATGTGGCCACGGCGGTCACGATTTCGGGCACCATCAAAGGCATGCTGATCAGGCCAAAGGACACCGTGCGCAGCTTAAACGCGCCCCCACGGACCATCGCCGTCGCCGCAAATGTGGCGATAGCCGTTGATGTGGTGGCCGCAATGATTGCGATGATAAAGCTGTTGCGCGCGGCAATCTTGAACTTTTCGCTCTCAGGGCCGGAGAAGACGTCTGCGTACCAGCGCAGCGAAATGCCTTCCCAATTGGTCAACGACGCCGAGGCATTAAAGCTGTAGACCGTCACAATGACCAAGGGAGCATAGAGAACGATCAGGCAGAGAAGAGTGATCGGTTTGAACCCAGGAAAGGCCTGAATGTCGTATTTCTTAGACGCCATGGCTCAGGTCTCCTTTTCCGCTTTGGCCTGTTGCCGGGCGAAAATCAGTAGAATGATCAACACCATGGTCAGCAGGACCATCGAGGCGGCGGCACCGAATGGCCAATTTCCTGCATTGCCTTTGAACTGTTCCTCAATCAGCGAGCCAATCATGAAATTCTTCGCGCCACCCAAAAGATCAGGGGCAAGGAAGGATCCCATCGAGGGCACAAACACCAGAATACAACCGGCAATCACCCCAGGTTTCACCGTAGGCAGAAGCACCCGGCGCAGGATGGTCATTTTCGAGGCATAGAGATCTGCTGCGGCCTCAGAGAGGGTAAAGTTGTACCGTTCCACAGCCGCGTAAATCGGTAGAACCATGAAGGGCAGGTAGGAATAGAACAGCCCAAGCTGCACCGCGAAATTGGTGTTCACGATATGAAGCGGGCTGTCGATCAGACCAGTGGAAATCAGGAAGTCATTCAGTGGGCCCTGATCGCGCAGCAGAAACTTCATTGATACCGTGCGGATCAGCAAGTTGACCCAATAGGGGATCGTGATCAGAAACACCCACATAGGCCGCACCCGCTCGGGCTGGGTGGCGATAAAGTAGGCCGTCGGGAAGCCAATCAACAAGCTGAGCAAAGTGGCCGCGCCCGCTTGCCAGATGGAGCGCCAGAAGATGGTGATATAGGTCCACTCAATTTTAGCGGGTTCATCACCAAACAGTCCGCGATCGAAGAAAAACTGATCATAGGCTGAGAGGCTGAACTCCCAAACCACGCCACCGCGGAACTCTTTTGTCAGAAAAGAGTAGACCAGCATCAAGAGAACCGGCGCCAGAATGAGAAAGCTCAGGGTGACCCAGGCTGGCATCAGTAGCCAGGTCCGTGCATCTTTGTAGGTGTCTGTGGTTGCGCTGCCGCCGCTTGCTGCACCGGCTGCCATCAATCCACCAGGAGGCGAGCAGCCCCCAGCTCCATGTTAACAAAAACTTCAGTACCTTGGTCGAAAATGCGTTTATTGCCTCGGTCTGAGTTTGACGTCCGAATAGTGAACTGCGGGCCGTCATCTAGATTAACAATGGTGGATATGTCCGTGCCAATAAAGACATTTTCCACGACTTTACCTTTGAGGCTTTCGGCCTCAACCGGTGCATCCGATGTGAATAGGCGCTCTGGACGCACCGACATATGCACCTTTGATCCCACACCGATTCCGGTGACGGCATTGCAGGTAAGTTCGTGGCCACCGCCTAAATGGCAGGTGGCTCTCCCTTCATGCACTGCGTCAACTGAAATCTCTAAGAGGTTGGTTTCACCAATGAAATCCGCAACAAACTTGTTGTGCGGGCACTCGTAGATGTCATTGGGGGTTCCAAGTTGCTGCAATTCTCCCGCAGACATCACCGCAATACGATCAGACATGGTCAGGGCTTCTTCCTGATCATGGGTCACGAAGATAAAAGTGATACCTGTTTCACGCTGAAGGTGTTTCAGCTCCAGCTGCATCGCTTTGCGCAGTTTGAGGTCCAGAGCCGACAGCGGTTCATCGAGCAAGAGCACCTTTGGCTTTGGCGCCAAAGCGCGCGCAAGGGCCACCCGTTGTTGCTGACCACCAGAGAGTTGGCTGGGTTTACGGGCGCTGAACTGCGAGAGCTGCACAAGTTCGAGCATTTCACCGGCTTTACGGCGCGCCTCGGATTTTGAAGCCCCACGCATCTCAAGCCCAAAACCGACGTTGTCGAGAATGGTCATATGCGGAAACAGCGCATAGTTCTGGAACACTGTGTTGACGGGGCGCTTGTTCGGCGGCAGATTTTCGATCTCGTCGCCGTAGAGGAAAATTGCGCCTTCGGTGACATCCTCGAAGCCTGCGATCATGCGCAGCAATGTGGTCTTGCCACAGCCGGATGGTCCAAGCAGAGTGAAGAATTCGTTGTCCATGATGGAAAGCGAGATCTGCTTCAACGCGGTGAAATCACCATAGCGTTTAACGGCGTCTCGCACATCGATGGCTATCTGGCTGGTGTCAGACAAGCGGGCCTCCCATTCGTCGCGGTTTGGTCCACGATAGGTCTTAGAAGGTGCTTGCAATAAGTATCAAATACCTCAGCGTTGATTAGGATGTGCCTAATTCGAACCTGCGGGTTCTTTGATGCGCTCATTTACCTCGCAAAATACAATGTGTTACGAGATATCACTCGTCACTCAATTTAACATAATCTACATTATCGGCAATATTCACTCCACACGCTCCATCTTTGAGCCGTTCTCAAAATGCGCAACAAATCATCAGCTTTGTGGGACGCGCTAAAAATAACGGCGATCATTTCGCATACCCCAATCGCTATATAGATCGGCCAGAATAGTTCCAAACTGCTCGACAGCCATATCGGGATCAATGACTGTTGGTGGATGTCCCCCAAAGATTGTGACAACGTCGCCAACCGACACCTCGGGTAAGGCAGTTACATCCGCCACCAGTGTGTTCATCGAAATTTTGCCCATGATCGGTGCCAAGCCTGACCCAATCGACACAACGCCGCGATCTTGCGACATGCGGCTGATCCCATTGGCGTAGCCGATTGAAATACAGGCCAAGCGCCGATCGGCCTCCAGTGTTCTGGCTTTGTCATACCCGACGGTGATCCCTTTGGGATAATCCCCTAGGCTGACCACATGCGCTTTCAGATCCATGGTTGTGACAAAGCCAAGATCCGGGTTCAGAACGCCATACATCAGCGCCCCACAGCGATACATATCGGTTTGGGTTGGCACCGATGAAACCAACGTCAGTGAGCTTCCAGCGTGAACTGTGACGTCATCTCGTTTCAGAGTACTGTTTTCCAACACCCATGTTACCTGTCGTTGAAACAATTCCGCGCTGTCGCAAAGATGGTCCGGTTCATTGCTGGGATAATGGGTGCAGATACCGACAATGTTATCGCTCAGAAGGTCTAGAATTTTCCGGCATTTATCTTGCCCGCCATCCGTCGCGATTTCCAGACCATCACGCGACATGCCCTCCGCATTCAAGGCAAGATGGCAGCGAACCACATGCCCCGTGTCCTTTAACGCCAGCAAAGCCCGCGCGGCCTCAAGTGAACCGACCTGTTCTTCAACCTTGTAGGTGACCGCGCTCTCAAGCTCCTCAAAGCTGGCCGCCCGCACCCGGATTACCGTGCCTTTGAACCCCGCCTCTCGAACCGCCCGCGCCTCTGCGTTCGAGGTGATGCCAATCACTGTGATGCCTTTTGCCATCACCAGAGGTGTCACATGCTGAATCCCATGCCCATAGGCATCCGCTTTGAGTACGGCGCAAAACTGACGCCCTTGGGGCACAAGATCCAGCGCAATATCGAGATTGCGTGAAATGCGATCACGGTGGATCTCACACCAGGAGCTTGGAGTGCGGGTCAGGGTCATCGGTTCGGCAATCCCAGCACGCGATCAACGATCCCACAGAGTTGGCTGATCACAATTGGCAACAGCGCATCCGGGAAATCATAATCCGGGTTGTGCAACTGGGGATGTGTTTCCCCGGAGCCCACATAAAGCAGACAGGCTTTGGCACCATCGTCACCAAAACGACCAAAATCTTCAGACCAACGCATGGGGATGTCCAACTCATGGATCACATGCCCCTGCCTGTCTGCCACGACGCGCGCGGTTTCTGTGGCCTCTGGGTCATTGAGCACCGCGCGGAACACGTCATGCCAATGGATGCGCACTTTCAACTCGCCAGCGGTTTGCGCAACAAGCGCTTCCGCGTCCTTGATCATCCGCTCCATGCGTTCATTGGTGGTGGCGCGCAGGGTCACGCGCAACTCACCATCCGCTGGAGCGATACCAAAGGTGGGCTCCCCCAAATTGGCGTGGGTCAGAGTGCTTAAGGCAAAGCCGTTATCGCCAATTGTCCCGTGGCTCAGCGCTGGCAAAGCGATCATCAATTGAGACATCGCTGCGGCGGGCGATAGCCCATCTTCTGGCGCCGCCGCATGTGAGCTTTTACCCTCCAACAGAATTTGCATCCCACGCGATGCACAATTGCCAGATCCGGTTTTCAACCCAATTTCCCCCAACGGTCGTCCGGGGACGTTGTGATAGGCAAAGGCGTAGTCTGGGCGCAGTTCCGGCCACCGCGGATCGGCAATCACTGCGGGTGCCCCTGCCCCAGTCTCTTCGGCGGGTTGGAACAAAAGAATAACCCGCCCTTTGCGTGGCCGTGTCGCGAGACGCATCCCCACCCCCAGCAAAGACACCATATGACCGTCGTGGCCACATAGATGCCCTTTGCCTTCAATTTCGGATTTGTAAGCAAGATCCGAGATTTCGCGGATGGGCAGGCCATCCAGCTCGCAACGTAGAAGAACCGTTGGGCCCTCTTCGCTGCCCGAAAACTCCGCAGCGACCCCGTGCCCGCCCAGATTGGTCCAAATCCGGTCGGCCCCCAGAGTCGTCAACTCAGCAGTGATACGCTTGGCAGTTTCCGCCTCTTCGCCCGAAATTTCCGGCTTCCGATGCAGCTCGTGGCGAAGGTTTACCAGATCAGCAATTTGCTCCTCGCTCAGAATAGACATCGCTCTCTCCTCAGAAAATTTCGAACAGACCGGCGGCGCCCTGACCGCCCCCAATGCACATCGACACGACGCCCCATTTGGCGCCACGGCGCTGACCTTCCAGCAGGATATGCCCCGCCATTCGGGCCCCAGACATGCCGTACGGGTGACCAATCGAGATTGCGCCACCGTTGACGTTCAATCGGTCATTGGGGATCGCAAGCGCATCGCGACAATACAAAAGCTGTGCAGCGAATGCTTCGTTGATCTCCCACAGATCAATGTCGGCTATGCTAAGACCCGCCCGCTCCAACAGACGCGGGATGGCCACGACGGGACCAATGCCCATTTCATCCGGCGCAACCCCTGCCACGGCAAAGCCACGCAGCGCCCCAAGCGGGGTAAGCTCTCGGCGCTTGGCCTCATCGGCTGACATCACCACCAAGGCGGCGGCCCCATCCGACAATTGGCTCGCGTTCCCGGCGGTGACAGTTTTCCCCTCGCCGCGCACAGCGGGTAGACCGCTTAATCCATCCAACGTCGTGCCAACCCGGTTGCACTCGTCCCGTGTCAGGGTAATGGGCTCTTCGTGCGTTTCTTTCGTCACTTTGTCAGTGACGAGTTTAACCGCTTCTACCGGGACAATCTCCGACTCAAACAATCCCTCGGCCTGCGCGCGCGCCGTGCGTTCTTGGCTTTGCAGCGCATAGGCATCTTGAGCGGCGCGGCTCACCCCATAACGTTCGGCCACCACCTCGGCTGTATCGAGCATCGGCATGTAATAGGCCTGTGGCACACTTGGATCGCGATAGCGATCGCCGTTCCAGGTGGTGTTTTGCACCAATGAGATGCTCTCAAGCCCACCGGCCAAAGCGACATCAACACCTTCGCAGGCCACCATATGTGACGCGATGGAGAGGGCGTTCAGACCAGAGGCGCATTGCCGGTCAATGGTCGCACCTGCAACACTGTCGGGCAGTCCTGCTGCTTGCGCGATGTGGCGGGCGACATTTACGCCTGCGGTGCCTTGCGTCAGAGCTGATCCAAAGATCACCTCTTCGACCTCAGCGCCGGTCAGACCCGCGTGGGCCAGAGCCGCTTTTACCGCTGGGGCTGCCAGCGACGGGGCTTCGAGATTGTTGAAGGCACCGCGATAGGCTTTACCAATGGGGGTGCGGGCGGTGGAGACGATAACTGCGTCACGCATGGGCTTTGTCCTCAGATCTCTTCAACGCCACACCATTCCGCGATGAACATCGCTGTGGCTTTGGTGATGCGGCGGACACTGTCCAGTTCAACTCGCTCGTTGAATCCGTGAATGGCCTCGGCGCGCGGGCCGTAGACCAAGGCAGGCGTGTCAGCATAAAGGCCAAAGAACCGGGCATCGGTGGTGGCGGTGATCGCCTCGCGCACCAACGGCTCGCCAGTGGCGGATTGATGCGCCAGATCAAGCGCCTCAATGGCCTGCGCCGCGTTTAGGGAACTGTCCTCTGACAGCGCATACCCTTCGGCATGAAACCCGTGATAGACAATCTCGGGCAGGGAATTGCGAAGGAAATCATTCTGTCGGGCCGCGTCCAGAATGACCTCTTCAATCTCTTTCTTCGCAGCCTCAATGGACTGCCCCGGAAAAATCGCCATCCGCACGTCAAAGGTGCTCCAGGCGGGCACAGAACTGGTCCAGTCGCCACCTTCGATTTTGCCGATATTGAGGTTCAGAGCGTGATGCATATGAGCATAATCTGCGTGCCGATTCTCTGCTGCGTTCCAGCGGTGCTCCAAGTCATGCAGGGCCTTGATCAACGGAAACGCCGCCTCGATCGCGTTTGCACCGCTTCCAGCATAGGCCACATGGGTGGGCAGGCCCTTCAGGTGCACCTGAAACCAAATCACACCCAGCTGCGCAGTGACAAGATGCTCGGAGAACGGTTCGGGGATCAGGGCCGCATCGGCCTTGTATCCCCGCGCCAGACAGGCCAGTGCGCCGTTACCGGTGCATTCTTCTTCCACCACGGATTGAAAAAACACCTCACCCGCCGGGGCCAGCCCACAGGCCCGCAACGCATCAAGCGCAAAGAGGTTAGAGGCCAGCCCGGCCTTCATATCGCCACCACCCCGGCCATAGAGCCATCCGTCTTCCACGCGTGGTTCAAACGGCGGGCTGTCCCACATGTCCAGAGGGCCAGCGGGCACCACGTCAATATGACCGTTCAGGATCAGCGACCGGCCTGACTGGGTCTTGGACCGGTGGATGCCAACCACATTGACTGCATCGTCATAAGGGCCAAGCACCGGAGAAAACCCCGGCAGGTGCTGGATCTCTTCAATGTCGATTTGCCAGCGATCAATGTCATAGCCACGCGCGGCGAGCTCGTCTGCCATAAACTTCTGAGCCGACTGTTCGTTGCCACGGGTCGACGGATGCGAGGTCAGCTCAGACAGAAAGGCAACCTGAGCGTCAAAACCCGTGTCAACGGCGTCACAGAGGCGTGTGTTTACAGTATCTTGCATTATAACCTCTTAGAACTGTGCAGGCGGAGTTTCAGGCAGGATCAGCGGGGCGTCCGTGGCCTCAACCACCTCTGAGACACTCACACCTTCCAAGGCTTCTACAAGGGCAAACCCCTGAGGTGTCACGTCTATCACCGCCATATCGGTGAAGATCCGCGCCACGCAGGCCCGTGCGGTCAAGGGCAGTGCGCAGGTCTCTTTCAGTTTCGGGTTGCCCGCACGGTCCGTGTGTGTGGTCAGAACAACCACCCGACGGGCCTTCTGGGCCAGCTCGATGCCGCCGCCAACGCCGGGGCTGAATTTGCCGGGGATTTTCCAGTTGGCCAGATCCCCAGCGGCACTCACCTCAAAGGCGCCCAACATGGTCAGATCCAACCGACCCGAGCGCACCATGGCAAAGCTTGTGGCGCTGTCGAAAAAGGCAGATCCCGGCACGGTTGAGACGTAGGCCCCACCGGCATCAATCAGATTACGGTCGGCCTCATCAGAGGACAGCGTCGGGCCAATGCCGCTCAACCCGTTTTCCGTATGCAGACAGACGGGAAAATCGGCAGGCAGATGATTGACCACCTTGGTGGGCAGGCCAATTCCCAAATTCACCACCATGCCGGGGGCAATTTCGCGCGCCGCGCGGGCGACCATGCGGTCTCTAGCGTTGGACAACGGCATATTCCTTGGACAAAGTACCCAGTGCTGCAACGTGATCCACAAATACTCCAGTGGTGTGCACGTCATTGGCAGACAGATCGCCCAGCGGAACAATCTGTTCGGCCTCGGCAATCACACAATCTGCGGCCATGGCCATCAAGGGATTGAAGTTCTGCGCCGTGGCCCGATAGGCCAGATTGCCAAACCCATCAGCGCGGTCCGCATGGATCAGAGCCACATTGGCGCGAAGGGCGGGTTCGACCAGATGCGGTTTTCCCGCGACCTCAACAATCTGCTTGCCTTCGGCTAGTTCTGTTCCAATGCCGATGTCGCTTAGAACACCGCCCAACCCCGAACCGCCGGCGCGAATGCGTTCTGCCAGAATGCCCTGAGCATTGAACTCAACCGTAATTTTGCCGCTGTTCATCAACTCAATCGCATGGGTGTTCAGTCCCAGATGGGTGGTGATCAAACGGGCCACCTGACCGCTGTGCAGCAGATGGTCGATGCCCATACCCGGTTCATTGGCGTCATTCTTAACGACGGTCAGATCCCGCGCGCCATGTGCCACCAGTGCATGGATCAGCGTCATCGGTGTGCCGGGCACCCCAAAACCACCGATCATCACGGTATCACCGTCTTTTATCTGGGCAATTGCCGCTTCAATTGTGGTCTCTTTGTTGGGGAGCTTCATGCGCCCCCCTCCACCGGCAAGCCAACCTCAGCGGCAAAGGCATCCAATGCATCGCGCAGGATCGCCATCATCTCGCCGATCTGCTCTTTGGTGATGATCAGCGGTGGCGCCAGCAAGAAGTGATCGCCAGCCGCGCCGCCACGGGTGCGACGGGAATAGATGATCAGCCCGCGCGCATAGGCCAGTTCGACCAGACGATCATAGGCGTTGAGTTTCGGATCAAGCGGTTCACCGGTGTCGCGGTCGAAGAACTCAAAGGCCGTCAACAACCCCTTGCCACGCACATCTCCGATAAAGGGATATCGGTCTTTAAGGGCTTGCAGCTCGGTCATCAGAACCTCACCCATTTTGGCGGCATTCTCGATCAGGCCCTGCTCTTCCATTTCTTCGAGCACGGCGAGACCGGCGGAACAGGCAAGAGGATTGCCCGCATAGGTGAACCCATGCAGAAATCCACCGGCATCCAACACTGATTCAACGATACGCTCACCGGCAACAATTGCCCCCAAAGGCGCATAGCCCGCGCCAAACCCCTTGGACATGGCAACAATATCCGGGGTGATGCCCCAATGTTCGGCCGCGAGGAATTTGCCTGTGCGCCCTGCCCCGGTCATGACCTCATCGTAGATGAGCAAAACACCGTATTCGTCGCAGATTTCACGCACGCGAGCATAATAGCTGTCCGGGGCAACCAGCGCGCCGGTAGAGGCACCTCCGACAGGCTCCATGATGAAGGCCAGAACATTCTCCGGGCCATCCTCAAGAATTTTGTCGCGCAACAGCTCGGCATATTTCAGGCCACGCTCGTCCTCGGTCAGGTTGTCGCGATCCAGATAGGTCACGGGTGCGTCGACCTTGGGCATGCCCTCCATCATTGGCGAAAACGGTTCGCGCAGCGGGTCATAGCCGGTCAGATCAAGCGCGCCAAAGGTGCAACCATGATACGACGGAAAGCGTGAGATCACCTTGTGACGGCTTTCTTGGCCTTGGGTGATCGCATATTGGCGGGCCAGCTTGACCGCGCTTTCCACGGCTTCAGACCCTCCAGAGACAAAAAACACCCGGTCCAGACCCTCAGGCGTCATAGCGACGGTCTTTGCCGCCAGATCTTCCGAGGGATGCGTGCGGAAATGCAGGCGGTAGCCAAAGGTGGCCTTGTCCATCTGAGCTTTGATCTTGGCCAGAACGCGCGGGTTGGAATGGCCAATGTTGGACACCATGGCCCCGGATGAGCCATCGATATATCGCTTGCCGTTTTCGTCGATCAGGTAAATCCCCTCACCATAGTCGAGAAATGGGCGTGGGTTCCGGGTCTGATAAAACAGGAATGAGTCTTGATCGCTCACTTTGCACCTTCGATGTGTTTGCGGAGAAATTCGCGGGTTCGCTCTTGGGTTGGGTTTTTGAAGATCACCTCGGGCGGGCCCTCTTCAACCACCACCCCTTTGTCCATGAACAACACGCGGTCACAGACTGCGGCTGCAAAATCCATTTCGTGGGTCACGATGATCATGGTCATGTGCTCTTCTGCGAGCGTTCTCATGACCTGGTTCACCTCATCCACCAGCTCCGGGTCGAGCGCCGAGGTTGCCTCATCAAAGAGCATCAGTTTCGGCTTCATCGCCAGCGCCCGGGCAATGGCCACACGCTGTTTCTGACCACCGGACAGCTGCGAAGGATAGAAATCGATCCGCTCGAGCATTCCAACATGATCAAGCTGTTCTTCAGCAAGTTTGTTGGCCGCGTCTTTAGAGAGACCTTTCAACAGCATAGGCGCCATTGTGACGTTTTCGCGGACGGTCAGGTGCGGGAAGAGATTGAAGTGCTGGAACACCATCCCGATCTGCTGGCGCATCTCGTTGATGTGTTTTTCATATTGGCGATGCGGCAGGTCTTTGTTGACCCGCGTCCCATCCAGCCAGATCTCACCACCGGTGAGCGCATCCAGGTCATTGATGGCACGCAGCAGCGTGGATTTACCCGACCCGGATGGGCCAATGATGGCCACAATCTGGCCGCGGTCGACGCTCAGGCTGATGTCCTTGAGAACCTCAAGCTCGCCAAAGGATTTCTGGGCGTGACGAATTTGGACAAAGTCTGTCTGTTCGGTCATGGGGGGCCTCGTAGATCAGCGGGAGATGGAAATGCGGCGCTCGATTTTGCGCTGCACCCATTCCATGCACAGATTGATAACGTAGTAGCAGGCGGCTGCTAGGATATAGAATTCGAAGGGACGGTAGGTCTTGCCGATCACACGCTGCGCCGAAAGCGTCAGCTCGCTCACACCAATCACCGACACCAAGGCGCTGTCTTTCAACAGGGCAATCATATTGTTGCCGATCGGCGGGATAACGGCGCGCACCGCCTGGGGAATAACCACCTTGCGCAGCGCCTGAGCACGGCTCAGTCCCAGCGTCCGCGCGGCCTCCATCTGGCCTTTGTCCACCGCCAGAATTGCCGTCTGGATCAGTTCGGAGTTATATACCGCAAAGTGCAGCCCCAGCCCGATGATCCCGGCGACAAAGGCAGGCAGATCAATTCCGATCTGAACGAGGCCAAAGTAAATCAAGAACAGCTGCAACAACAGCGGGGTGCCCATGAACAGCCACTCAATGAGACGAAACGGCTGGCGGACAATCCAGGGGGCGTAGAGCGCAATGACAGCGAAGATAATACCGCCCACAAAGCTTAGCAAAGCGGCGGCAACCGTGATCCCGATGGTCCAGGCACAACCCAGAAGGATCACATCCATGTATTTGGGAATAATCGAAAAATCGAGGCCCATGAGTCTTTCCTTTCTCGATTACGTGATCTGGGCTTTGCGGTCGAGCCAGGCAATGCCTTTGCCAACCACATAGATGATGACCATGTAGAGCACCCCTGCGAGCAGGAACATTTCGAACGGTTTGTAGGTCGAACCGATATAGCGCTGTGCGGTATAGGTCAGCTCCACCACGGAAATCGCCGCCACCAGTGCCGTGGCCTTGATCAGGGCGTTGATATTCACACCCAGCGGACGGATCATCAGACGCATGGATTGCGGCAGGATCACTTTGTACATCGCCTGCCACTGGCTCAGCCCCAGCGTCCGGGCGGCCTCACGCTGGCCTTTGTCGATCGAGATGATCGCACCCCGGATGGTTTCTGTCATATAGGCCCCAGCATTGACGCCAAGCCCGATCACCCCGGCCTCGAAAGCATCCAGCTGGATGCCAATCTGCGGGCCGCCAAAATAGAGGATGAACAGCTGGATCAAGGCCGGCGTGCCGCGAAACAGGCTAACATAGGCCGCACCGATAAAGCGCAGCACCCAAAAGCGCGACAGGCGCGCTGCGGCCCCCAATGCTCCACACGTCAGGCCAAGAATGGCTGTCAGAACGGACAAAAGAATGGTCACCCACGCCGCCTCAAGAAAGAACGGATAGACCTTTTGCATCAGTTCAAAGTCCATATCGCACCCCTTTGGCTGCGCGCGTCAAAGCGGGCACATTGGCCCCTTTCGACAACAAAGAAAGTTCCATGTTGCAGAACATGTTGGTCAACACCTGTATTTCGGTCGAAATGCGCACAGTGCAACGAAACCGGGCCGTGAGCGAGGGGCCATTTGAGGTTTCGCTGCCTTGCATTGATATCCCCGCCCCCAAAAAGCGGCGGGGTTTTGGATTTAGCGGATGTCCGCACCAATCCATTTTTCGGCCAGCTCCAAGTAGGTGCCGTCTTCCATCATCGCGTCCAGAGCTTTCTGCATTTCTGCCGCCAGCTCGGGGTTACCCTGGCGGATGGCAATGCCTGCACCAAAGGGTTCGCTGCCCGGATCGCCGAACATTGCAAACTCTTGCTCTTTTGCGGTCATGGCAAGGATGGCGGCAATCGAGTCGTTTACAATCGCGTCAACACGGCCGTTTTCCAACTCGAGCAGAAGCTCAGGCAGGCCTTTGTAGGTGTTGATGTTATAGCCTTTTTCACGGGCCCAGTCTTCGTGGGTTTCGCCCAGTGTCAGACCTACTTTTTTGCCGTCCAGATCTTCAACGCTGGTGATGTCCGAACCCGCTTTGGTGAAGATCGCGCGTTTGTCCGAATAGTAGGGGCCAACAAAGTCTACAACTTCGTCGCGCTCAGCAGTGATGGTCATCGACCCAACGATGGCATCGTATTTATTGGCCAAGAGACCGCCGATGATACCGTCCCAAGCGGTGGTCACGATCTCAACTTCCATCCCCATGCGCTTGGCGATTTCGGCGCCCACAGCGGGATCAAAGCCAACAACCTGGTTCTCATCATTCACAAAGTTGAACGGAGGGTAGGCACCCGACATCGCAATGCGGATAACGCCTTTTTCTTTCAAGGTGTTGAGCTCTTCTGCAACAGCAGCGTTCATACCCAAAACGGCAAAACCAGCAGCAGCAATGGCCGATTTCAAGATGGTGCGGCGAACAGTCATTTCATTCTCCCTGTTTATTCTCACGTCAAGACACGATGGCCCGCACGACGTTGGCGGAATGTCCCGCTCGTCGAGACACTTGCACAACCATCAATTATCGCGCAAATAAATATGAAGCATCTTCAATATAGACAGAATCTATGAAGCCTCCACATCAACAGCGCTTTCCCTGGAACCTCGACTGGAACCTCCTACGCACCTTTATGGTGGTTGTCGAACAACGCGGCATATCCAAAGCTGCAGATTTCCTTGGGTTGAAACAACCTACGATCTCCGCGGCACTAAAGCGGCTTGAGGAGACGACGGGGCAACGTCTTATCATACGGAAACCAAACGAGTTTTCGATAACACGGTCAGGCCAGGTGCTCTATACGGAATGCGCCACAATCTTCGGATCCATCTCGCAGTTGCCCGCGCTGTTGGACGCAGACAACGCAGAGTTGCGAGGACACCTGTCGATCGCGATCACAAGTTACGTGATTTCCGAACATCTGGACGATTTCCTGAACCGGTTTTCGCAGGACCATCCAAACGTCACCTACTCGTTCACAGTTCATGAAAGCGATGAGGTTGAAACAATCATCAACCAGAACCGGGCCAGTTTTGGCATCTGTCTGCTGTCAAAGATTCCAAAAAATCTCGACACCCTTGTGCTCTATCGCGAGTATTTCGGGTTTTACTGTGGTGCGCGACACCCTTTGTTTGAGGCGGAGAAGATCGACGCACAACAACTTCAGGGTGAGCCTTTTGTAGCCTTCCAAACCGAAGCTGAAGGGGGTCCGTTGGAAGTGATTGGCCAGTTGCGGGCGCAACTTGGACTGGCCAGCAGTTGGCGCGGAGTGTCCTCAAGCCTCAATGAAATTCGCCGAATGATCAAAGCGAATATTGGGATCGGTGCCTTGCCGATACACGTCGCGACCCCTGATGTCGCTGCGGGGCACCTGCGTCAGCTGCCGCCGTACGACAATCTTCCAATTGTGGATTTGCACCTCTTAAACAATCCCGCCCGTCGTCAGTCCGATGCTGAGGCGGTGTTTCTGCAGGCCTGTCAGGCAGAGATGGCTGCTATTCCAATTGCCGAGCGCACCTATGGACAACGCAGCCCATGAACACGTCGACGGGGCGCCGAAATCTTCAGCGCCCCTTTCAGTTTCAAACGTTAGACTTTTTCCCAAGGCCGCGTGAAGGCACCCAGGACTTCACCAATCACCGCGTCGTCGGCCCCGTTGGCGTCAATCTGCGCCACCAGTCCGCGTTTTTTATCGTCCAGAACCGAGACAACTCGCGCCGAACACACCGCCTTTTCCAAAGAGGCATTGTACACTCGGGTGATCGCCGCTTTTCGCAGGTCAGGCTTGAACACTTTTCCGACGGCTGTTTTCGGCAATTCATCTAGAATGGTCATGTGCTTGGGGTGAGCGGCCCGTTCATGCACATGTTTGCGGGCATGTTCGAGCAATTCCGCTTCGCTGACCTCGGCGTCTGCCACCAGCTCAACATAGGCACAGGGCAGTTCACCCGAATGGGCATCTGGTTGGCCGATTGCTCCGGCAAACGCCACAGCAGGATGTGCCAACAGTGCCTCTTCAATATCAGCCGGATCGATGTTGTGACCGCCACGAATGATCAAATCCTTGGCCCGACCGGTGATCCAAAGATATCCGGCCTCATCAAGTCGGCCCAAATCACCGGTGCGCAGGTGCGTGCCCTGATAGAACAGATCAATGTTCTTGTCTTCTTCGGTGTAGGTGTGGCCGGCAAAAACGCCGGGGTTCGAGATGCAGATCTCTCCAACCTCGTCGGTGCCACATTCCACCATTTCGCCGTCGACAGATTTGATGATGCGAATGTCGGTATAGGGGAACGGCACACCGGTTGACCCAACGCGTTTTTCCCCATCTGGCGGGTTACACGACACAAGGCAGGTGGCTTCGGTCAGGCCATATCCCTCGCAAATCGTGACACCACAGGAACTCTCAAACCGCTTGAACAGCTCCATCGGCATTGGCGCGGAGCCGGAGAATGCGGTCTGAACCGACGAGATATCCGCATCAACAGGACGTTGCATCAAAGCAGAAACGGCCGTTGGCACTGTGATGATAAAGCTGATTTTCCAGCGTTCGCAGAGCTTCCAGAAATTGTCGAACACCCCGTCGCCGCGATAGCCCGCAGGGGTTGGAAACACCACATGCGCGCCAGAATGCAGGGCAGACATCATAATCACGTGCACGGCAAAAACGTGGAACATGGGCAGCGGACACATGATGTTGTCTTCTTCGGTGAAGAGAAGCGTGCTGCCGAGCCAGCCATTGTAGGCCATGCCGGAGTATTTGTGTTGCGCGACCTTAGGCATGCCCGTGGTGCCACCGGTGTGGAAATAAGCCGCCACGCGGTCGTCTGCGCTGTCTTCGAAATCCAGCTCGGTGTTGTGCTTTGCCAGTTCCTTGTTGAAGTTCAGAACATCCACATGGGTGTTGCCATCATTCTTGGGGCGCACCAGCGGCACAATCCAGCTTTTGGGCGGAGTGAGATAGCGGTTGAGGTCAATCTCAAGCACGGTGTGCACGTGTGGTGCGTGTCGAACCGCCTCGGCCACTTTCTGTGCGACATCGGTTTTGGGGAACGATTTGAGCGTCACCACAACCTTGGCATTCGTCTCTCGCAGAATCGCGCCAATCTGTTCTGGCTCAAGCAGGGGATTGATCGGGTTTACAATGCCTGCAACCGCACCGCCCAGCATTGTGTAAAGCGTCTCATTACAGTTGGGCAGCACATAGGCGATGACGTCGTTTTCACCAACACCCAGCTTGCGAAACATATTCGCCGCCTGTGCCGTGCGTTGACGCAGTTCGGACCAGCTGACCGTTTCCGCTTTGTCCGTCGGACCTGACAAAAGCTGATAACTGATCGCCGGACGATCTGGAAATGCTGCTGCTGTTTTGGACAACACACCATAGAGGGTGGGCGGAATATCCCGCGCCTCCCAGGGCATTTCGTTTTCCAATGCGTTACGATCGTCCACACCTGCATAGGCCATGGGCGCCTCTCCTCCCGCTTGTTATTCCCCTAGTTAAGAAAGGATTGAGCTCCGGCGCAAGTAGATTGGACGCTGGGGCACCCGGCATTTGACGCAGCGTATTGGCACGTCAGCCGTGTTGTGGCATGAGTGGCCTATGGACCATCCTCTGATCGATCTTATCAACGCCCGGATCAAACACGCCGAAGACGCGGGCGCCTTTGACAATCTTCCGGGCGCCGGAAAGCCGCTGCCGCCCTGCGATGACCCGGAAAACGCGGTGTTCAATCGCATTTTGAAGGACAATGGCGCCGTTCCCGAGGTTGTCGCGCTGTCTCGCGAGCTGGCGGATCTCCGGGAAGAGCTCATCGAAACGGCTGACCGCACCAAGCGCAGTGAGATGATCAAACATATGTCGATGCTGGAAGCGAAACTTGAATTGGCGCGCAAACGCCCCTGATCCAGTGCGCTTTCATTGGATGCCCAAAATTTCGAACACTGCAGCAAAGGGATTTTCTTAGGAATTCTCCGCGCCGCCCCCCTTGCACCTTGGTGTTGCTTTGGCGAATGTCGCGCAAACAGTTGAAGGCACAGGCTATGGTTACCGTTCAAGAACATTACGAAGCCTACCCCTACCCCGAACGGGACCCAAAAGATGAGCGCAAGCGCCTAATTACCGGGTCGCCATCGAACCCCATGGAGATAGATCACTTCCTGTTTGGCGGCGCCCGAGATTGGAGCAAACCGATCCGAATTCTCGTTGCAGGTGGTGGCACAGGTGATGGGCTCATCCAGATGGCCCAGATCCTCAGCACGGCTGGCACCCCTTACGAGATCACATATATTGATCTGTCCACCGCGTCCCGTGCCATTGCAGAAGAACGCGCCAAGATCCGTGGCTTGGGCAACATCACGTTCATTACGGGATCCCTTCTCGACGCCCCGAATTATGGTGAGTTCGACTACATCGACAGCTGTGGCGTGTTGCATCACCTGCCTGATCCAATCGCGGGATTTCGGGCTTTGCGGGCAGCCCTCGCGCCAGGTGGCGGATTTGGCTTTATGGTATATGCCCCCTATGGCCGCTCCGGGGTCTATCCGTTGCAGGAGGCTTTTGGCGCGCTTTTTGAGGGCCTGACACCTGAACAACGCCTGTCCGAGGCAAAACGTATTGTCTCCAATCTGCCTGCGGGGCACCCTTTTGCCTCCAATCCCAATCTCAACGATCACAATGTAAGCGATGCCGGGTTTTATGATCTGCTTTTGCACGGCCAAGACCGGTCCTATAGCGTCCCAGAGTTGCTGGAGGAATTGGATGCTGCGGATTGGCGTTTGCAAAGCTTCTGCACACCGGCGCTCTACGATCTCGCCCGGATCACAAAACCATCTTCTGACTTGGCCGAGGCCCATTCCATGGCGCTGGCCGAAAAGCTGACGGGCACCATACGTCTGCACAAGGGTTATGCGGTTGCCAAAGGGGATACCCGCAAAGTTGCGAGCTGTGCCAACCGTCAGCTGACCCCACATCTTCTGGGTGTTCAACCCAGCGCGTTGGCCCGTGTTGTGTCTCAAGGCAAGCCTATTCCCGCTGAACTTGACGGTGTTAAAACCTCGCTAACTCTCCCGAAAGAAGCCGCGTCCCTGATCGCAGGGATCAATGGTAAGCGCTCTTTGCAGGTGATCGCCAATGCGGCAGGAATGGATGCGTTGAAGTTTGGAATGGTCTGGTCCGCTGTGGAACGCGCGCTTTGTGGTCACGGGTTGATGCGGTACTCTGGCCTGCAATCCATGTGAGGCGAGTATAAAGTCCCGGAAAAAACCGGGGCTTTGCCTGTCTGATCAGACCGCGCCTTCAGTGAACTGCAGGCGAGCCAATCGGGCATAAAGCCCACCTTCCGCAACAAGCGCGTCATGTGTGCCCGTTGCCACGATGCGGCCCTGATCCATCACAACAATCCGATCCGCTTTCTTCACGGTGGCAAGACGATGGGCAACAATGATGGTGGTGCGATCTTCCGCAAGCCGGTCCACGGCACCTTGTACGAGGCGTTCGCTCTCCGCATCCAGAGCGCTTGTCGCTTCGTCGAGCAAAAGAACTGGCGCATTGCGCAAAATCGCCCGCGCAATGGCAATGCGCTGTTTCTGGCCCCCTGACAACATCACACCCCGTTCACCCAGCCAGCTGTCGTAGCCATCCGGAAGCTTCATAATGAACTCATGTGCCGCTGCCGCCTGAGCTGCGGCTTCAACTTCGGCATCCGTGGCATCAGGCCGACCAAACCGAATGTTGTCTGCGGCAGAGGCTGCAAAGATGACGGGCTCCTGAGGGACAAGCGCCAAATGCTGACGGAACGCGCTGCGCGACAGGTCATTCAGGGCTATGCCGTCCAACAATACACGTCCTTTGACGGGATCATAGAACCGCTGAAGCATCTGAATAATTGTGGTTTTCCCCGCGCCTGAAGGTCCGACCAAGGCCACTGTTTCGCCGGGTGCAATGGTCAAGTTGACCTCATCCAATGCCGACATGTCGGGGCGAGTAGGATAGGTGAACGAGACGGCGTCAAACGTGATTTCACCTTTGACCGGTTGCGCAAGGTTCGCCGGAGAGGCAGGTTCCTGCACCGCATCTTCAGCATGAAGCAGTTCAACCAGACGCTCGGTGGCTCCTGCGGCGCGCTGCAGCTCTCCGATCACCTCGGAGAGAGACCCAACTGCGCCAGCAACCATAACCGCGAGAATGACAAATTGCACCAAGGTGCCCACGCTCATGCCACCAGCCCGGACATCCCATGCCCCAATCCAGAGCACGCCAACCACACCTGTGAACACGAGGAAAATAACAATTGCGGTGAGGGCCGCGCGGGTTGTGATCCGATCACGGGCGGAGGCAAAGCTTTTCTCGGTCACCTCACCAAAGGCCGCCCGGGAGCGATCTTCATGGGTGTAAGCCTGCACAGTTTGAACGGCCAAAAGCGCCTCGGATGCATTGCCCGAACTTTCGGCAATCCAGTCTTGGTTTTCGCGGCTCAGTTTCCGCAGGCGGCGACCAAGAACCATAATGGGAACGATCACGACCGGCACAATCAACAGAACCAATCCTGTCAGTTTGGCCGAAGTGAAAAGCATCATGGTCATGCCACCCAAGAACAGCAGAACATTTCGCAAGGCCACGGACACGGAGGACCCGATCACCGACAGGATCAGGGTCGTATCGGTGGTGATCCGGCTTAGGACTTCACCGGTCATGGTTTTCTCAAAAAAGGCAGGCGACAAGGAAATCACGCGATCAAACACGGCTTTGCGAATATCGGCAACAACTCGTTCGCCAAACCGCGTGACCAGCGCATACCGGGCCGCCGTGCCCAAAGCCAAAAGCGCGGCAATAGCAAGGGCGGCACCAAAGTAGCGATCCAAAAGCGCGCCATCGGCTCCGCCAAAGTTATCGACAACGCGGCGCACCGCCAAAGGCAGGATCAAAGACAACGTTGCTGTCAGAGAGAGCGCCACAAGGGCAGCGGCCATCATACCTTTGTAAGGGCGCATGAAAGGCCAGAGCGCACCAAGAGATCCCAAACGCCGGGATTTTTCTCGTTCGGCTTCCTGCGGTGTCGTATGCGGGGCGCGGGCCATGGGCTCTCCTGATATTCTATACGCCCGGTTTTGCCTGTCTGGCCGCGAGGGTCAAGCGGTGCGGATGCCGCATCTGCAAGCAAACAGGCAATATCACTCTGAAACAGCGCCCAAAACAGCCCCGAACGCCGAGTTTTCTACGCCCTGCCCATAGGCACGAGGTTACCCAGAAATGGCGTTTTGCACTCGGGTCTGATCATAGTTCGCCCCACAGAGCAAAACGGCATTGGTCAGCCCGGCATAGCGTGACGAATCCGCCAGATAACCGGCCAATGCCAATGCGGCTGCGCCTTCAACGATCATATTCTCGGTCCAGGCCAGAATTTTGAGCGCATCCGCGATCTGGGCCTCATCGCAATACACAATGTCATCAATGACCTCGGTCGCCATCGGCAGGGTCAGCGAGCCCGCATCAACACCACCGGCAACCCCGTCGGCTAAGGTATCGAGATGATCCGTTTCGACAATTTCCCCGGCTTCAATAGATGCGGCCAAAGCGGCTGTGCTTGTTGCACTGACCCCAACAATCCGCGTGCCGGGTGAAAACGCTTTGATCACGGCACCGATCCCCGAGATGAGACCACCGCCCCCCATAGCAATGAACACAGTGTCGAGCTTTGGCATCTGCTCAATCAGCTCGAGCCCGATTGTACCCTGCCCCGCGATCACTTCAGCATCGTTATAGGGGGAAATATAGGTGTATCCGTCCGATTGCGCCAACTGCTGGGCATGCACTTCGGCCAGGTAGGAATCCGCCCCGGCAATGATCACACGGGTGCCAAAGCTTTCGATCTTTTCGCGTTTCGATGCGATCACGGTTTCCGGCAACACCACGGTCAATTTGTGCCCGGTCTTTTGCGCGGCGAGAGAACAGGCGATCCCATGATTGCCCGACGAGGCCGTGATCACCGGACGATCCATCGGAACGCCTGCAAGCTTGGCAGAGGCCCCGCGCAGTTTGAACGACCCAGTGAATTGAAAGTTCTCGCATTTGTAAACCAAACCCGTGTCTTTGGGCAGAGACATCCGCGAGGACACGATTGGCGTTTTGGAAACAAGCGGGGCGATACGACGGTGGGTCGCCACAGAAGCTGCGGCGGACCGAAGGACGAGATCAGAAGGCGCGGTCATGTCGGTTTCTTTCACGTTAGAGGGAAGTCTGACCAAGAACTGCCGTTGAGATGGCAGCATCCTGTGCCGCCAATCCGGTCAGATCGACGATGGTGATGTCTGTGGGGCGTGTGCGCCCGCTCTGTGTTCCGGCAAGAATATCGCCAAGCGGTATCACTTCGTCAAAATCAAGCGCGTTTGACGCATGGAGCGTTTGAAATTCCCCGTGATCAAGCGATTGAGAGGCCAGATCGCAGACCTTCACCTCCGCGCGCGCTACAAGCTTAGGGTCAAGCTCTTGTTTGCCGGGACAATCCGCCCCAACAGCAGTGATATGTGTGCCCGGCGCAATCCAATCATTTAGGATCAACGCAGTTTGGGACGGCGTTGTGGTGACAATAACCCCTGACTTTCGGCAGGCAGCCTCAAGATCCTCTGTCACGGTCACACTTAGGCCTTCGTCACACAGCTCTTTGGCAGCCTGCTGCGCTTTGTTCGGATCTCTTGCCCAGATCACAAAGGACAATTCCCGGTCGGGGGTCAAATGTTGCAGGCACCGAGCCTGATACCTGCATTGAAGGCCTGCACCGACCAAAAGAACCTGATCAAACCCCGATTGTGCCAAGGCAATGGTCGCCAAAGCGCCCCCAATCCCTGTGCGTATGTCGGTGAGCCAACCTTCGTCCCGCAGAACAGCCAGTGTTTCACCGGTCTCGGCAGAAAAAACGAGGTTCAAGCCGTTGGAACTTGGCAACCCCTTGTCCGGGTTGCGGTAAAATCCGGTTGCGATCTTGATGACGAAACTTGGGCTACCGGCAATATATCCGGATTTCACATGACAATCCCCCTGAGCCGCGTCGAATCCCAAATAAGTTACAGGGGGCGCCTGAACCTGACCTTGCGCTGAAGCGATATAGGCGGATCTCACAGCATTTGCCGCAGTGGTCAGATCAAGACGGTTTTGGATTTGCGCTTTGTTCAGATCGATCATTATCCCGCCTTTCCACAGTTGACCGTGAGTCTAGACTTGATTATCCATTTTAGACAAAGTCGTCAACTTTGGATCATCAGGAGATTAAATGACTGGTCTCACCACCCTGCTCACCAACGCCCGTGCCACGGCAGATGCAATTGTTGCGCTGTTCGGTGCGCGTGTCGAAGTGGTGGTGCATGATTTGGCAAGCTCGACGATTGCCCATATCGCCAACCCCTATTCGCAACGCGATCCCGGCGATCCCTCAAACATGCATGAGATTGATTTCCGTGCGGAAGACTCGGTGATCGGCCCCTATGAAAAGGTGAACTGGGATGGCAGCATCCTGCGATCGATCAGCATCGTACAACGCTCTGACGACGGAACCGCGCGCTATGTGATTTGCCTCAACTTCGATCAGGCAGATGTGCAGGCATTGCAGCGTGTGGCCGAGGCATTGGCGCCTGCCAAACCCGCAGGTCATCAACCTGAGGCTTTGTTTCGCAATGACTGGCATGAACGGATGAACGTCTTTGTCAGTGACTGGTGTCGCGCCCGTCACA
Source organism: Pelagimonas sp. (assembly GCA_049116335.1). Classification (GTDB taxonomy): domain Bacteria; phylum Pseudomonadota; class Alphaproteobacteria; order Rhodobacterales; family Rhodobacteraceae; genus CANMIH01. The sequence continues at coordinate 65,428 of JAGDYZ010000002.1, forward strand.
CCCGGTCAGATGAACTTCCCCGTGATCTCCGGCGCGCGCTCTTGGCAGAGCTTGATGCCTCGGGAGCATTGGCGGAACGCAATGCGGCCTCCTATGTTGCGCGCCTGCTTGGGGTCAGTCGGGCCACTGTTTATAATGATCTCAATGCCGGAGCCGGCCGCTCATGACGACAGATATGCAACCCGTTCTCGACATTCTTGCGCGCCTGATCGCCCTCCCTACGGTATCGGATCAATCTAACCGCGCGCTGATCGCATATGTCTCAGAGTATCTGAGCGCCCATGATGTCCCTCATCACATTTTTCCAGATGAAACAGGCGAAAAAGACGGATTGATTGCCCAGATTGGCCCGGATGTGGCAGGCGGTGTTGTTCTGTCGGGCCATACCGACGTCGTTCCCGTCGAGGGGCAGGTTTGGAACAGTGACCCATGGGTGTTGACCCCGCGTGACGGAAAGTATTTTGGGCATGGCAGCTGTGACATGAAGGGGTTTCTGGCGCTTGCTCTTGCCGCTGTGCCCGACATGATCCACGCGACGCTAGCACGTCCAATTCAACTCGCGTTCTCATTTGACGAAGAAACTGGGTGTACCGGTACAGCGCCATTGCTGCGGGAGCTGGAGCGCAGATTTCCGAGAGCCGCCTCTGTCATCGTAGGTGAACCGACAGAAATGCGCGTCGTCACAGGCCATAAAGGAGGGATCGGGATCACCACTCAGATCCACGGCAAGGCGGCCCATTCCTCGTTGCCAGACCTGGGTGTCTCCGCAATTTCTTATGCGGCGCAATTGATCCAGTGGCATGATGCACGGATGCAATCCGTTCAGGCAAATGCCGATAGCACGTCACCGTTTTCACCACCGCATGCGACACTTCAGGTCGGCACAATCTCCGGAGGTTCAGCTGTCAATATCGTGCCAGACCGCTGCACGCTTGAAAGTGATATTCGATATATGCCGGGTGAACGGGGAGAGGACTGGATCGCGGCCTATCAGGCCGAAGTTTCACGGGTTGAAAGGCAGATGCAGGCGCATCATCCCGAGGCCAAGATTTACCTCACCGACATCGATCTGATCCCGCCGGTCGCACCAGAAACCAATGGCTCCGCAGAGGCCTTGGCACGACAATTGACCGGAGACAATTCGGACAATGTGGTGTCCTATCAGACCGAAGCGGGTCACTTTCAACTCGCCGGGTATTCCACCGTCATTTGCGGCCCGGGGAGCATTGCTCAGGCCCATCAACCAGATGAGTTCATTACAAAAGATCAGCTTGAACAGGGCCAGCAGTTTATCAAGCGGCTGATCCAACACCTAAGCGCGCCGGATCAGCCGAGTTAGAAGAATGTGCGTGACCGCCCGCAAGCTTTAGCTCGCCCGCCGTTTCAGAAAAGCCGACAGCTTGATCAAACCCGCCCGCAGGTCATCAGTTGGGTTGGTATAGCCAAGCCGCAACCAGCCCTCCATGTCCATGGCACTCCCGGGGGTCAGCATGACACCCTCCTCCTCTAAAAGAGCAACACAAAACTCACGCGAGCTGATCGGCAAATCGTATTTCAGCAAGGCGGTTGTGCCGGATTTGGGCTTTACCCAGCTGATCAATGGTTCCCCCTCAATCCAATCGCTAACGATTTGCAGGTTTTGCCGTGTGATCCGATGAGCCCGTGCCAAGATCTTGTCGCTGTTTTCCAAGGCCATTGCTGCAAACAGCTCATCCACCTGCCCCACGGAAATCGTGTTGTAATCCCGGTGGATCATCACCTGGTGCAACAGCTCTTCTGGTCCCACAATCCATCCCATCCGTAGTCCGGCGAGAGAAAAGGCCTTGGACATACCCGCCGTGCTGACACCCTTTTCATAAAGATCAGCCACAGCCGCAGTGACGCCATCGCCATGTTGATCTGTGCCGCGATAGACCTCATCACACAAAAGCCACGCGCCCACCGACCGCGCGATGTCAACAATCTGCTCCAGAAAATCCCGATCCATCAACGCACCGGTCGGGTTGTTCGGGTTGTTGATCGCAATCAACCGAGTGTCCGGACGAACCATAGCGCGCAGGGCGTCGAGGTCGGGTAGGAACGCGTTTTCGGCTTTGAGATGCAAAAGCTCGATATCCGCCCCAAGACTTTCCGGGATGGAATAATGCTGTTGATACGTTGGAATGACCGAAATCACGTGATCGCCACGCCCCACAAGGGTCTGGTGCACCAGTGAATTCGCCCCAATGGTGCCGTGTGTGGTCAACACATTGGCGGGTGTTTGTGAGGCATAGAGCGACGCAATTGCGCTACGCAGCCGGTCAGAGCCCTCAATCGCACCATAGGTCATCTTCATCGCCGACAGATCGGACAGGATGCTGTCTTGCACCTCCGCGATCTCAAACAACTCTCCAAGGGTCAGGGATTCTACGCAGGTCTCCGCCAGATTGAGTTCACAATTGTTTTCGAACTCGTTCATCCACATTTCAACGCCGAAGGGTTTGATATCCATTGATTTTCCCCGCCTTACGATGTGGCCGCGTCATAGACCGCGCGTGCCATAAAAATATCTTCCAACCCCAATCCAATCGACCGGAAAAACACGGGCTTCTCGCCCGAAGGGCCGGCACAGGCATCCGTCTGGAGTTCGGCCAGATCGCCGCGAATGTCGTCTTCAGACCAACCAAGCTCTGCGGCAAGTTTCATCTCACCTGCGGCGCCCGGCGTCGTGGCGCGATAATCGCAGTACACGTCGGCCAACTTCAGAAACGCGGGTGCAACCTCATGCGCATTTGCAACGTTGGTGCTGATGGACGTGACCAGCGTGCCAGCGGGAAGGGTTTCCGCATTGATCACAGGCGTGCCGGAAGAGGTGCACAACATAACCACATCCGCCCCCTGCCCTGCGGCGTCAGCATCGATGGAAATCTCAACACACGGATCAAGATCCTTCCAGATCTGGCGTAATGAATCGTTGCCCTGCAGGTTGGGAGAATACACCCGGATTTCGGCCCAATCCCTGAGCGCCAGAACATGGCGCAGATGCGCTTGCGCCACTTTGCCAGATCCAATGATGGCGAGGGTGGTGGCATCTGGCTTTGCCAGATGATCCACAGCCAGTGCCGTGGTGGCCGCTGTCCGCTCGGTTGTCAGTTCACCAGAGTCGCACAGCATCAACGGCTGGCCGGATTGCATCGACATGAGCACTGTCCAAGCCGTGATCACTGCACCGTCTGGATGGGGTAGATAGGGGGATACTTTGGCTCCAAATAGCTCCGCCCCCGTGCTTGCGCCCATATAGGTGATGAAATCCCCGCGGCCTTCAGGAAACAACGTCAACGTCTGAGGCGGCTGGACGGCCTGCCCCTGCCCCAACTCCTGAAACAATGCGCGCATCGCTCCAAGCGCATCCACTTTGGGCAAAAGGTCTTTGACCGCCCCAGCGTCCAGCACAAGAGCTGATTTAGGTGTGTTTGTCATCTTAATCTCCGTTCGCCTGCAACCGCACGACGCATCCCCAGAGACAGTCAAACGCGGCAGTTTTTCCATCACCATAGACGGCTGAATTCTACCGAAACATCCGAAATTACCGCACTTCACATCGAAACTTAGAATGTGATGGGCTAAAGTGACCTCACCGCGCCTGACCGAAGCAGATCGCCATCAATCAGCTTCTGAGCGCCAACACATTTGATGAATGCGCGCAGGATGATGTTTCGCTCGTTGTCTTTGCGATAGGCAAGATAGATTGGTGACTGGTAGCGCAGCTCTGGCTGGGTTTTCAAAGGTGTTAGGTCCGCAAGCGACTGTCCGTAGTAATCCGGTAGAAACCCGACAAACCGCCCGCTGCGGATCAAAATGGCATGTGTCTCCATCTGGTCCACGGTCGCAGAAGGCGTGATATCTGCGCCTTCTCCCGCCCCATGTCCGCCTTTTGGTCGACGGATAAAAGGAAACCGACGCAGCTCTCCGGGGGTCACAATAAGAGAATGCAGGCTGAGCTCGTCGATCCCAATGTTGGTCTGTTTTGTCAGCGGATGTCGCGACACAGCAAAGAGCGTGTGACGCTCCTGAAACAAGGGCAGATACTCTAGGCCCGCGCGTTTCTCGGGAAAGGGACCGATAACGGCATCTCGCTTTCCCTCCAAAAGAAGACCTTCCATTGCTGCGGGGGACACCAGGGACAGATCAACATAGGTCTCTTTCGCCCGCTCCGAAAACCGCCCAAGCACATCAGGCAGAGGCCAAGCCTCGTTCGCCAGCATCGCGTCCATGATACCAATCCGCAAAACACCACGCATCTCGCCTGAAATCGTCGCTGTGGCATTCTGAAACCGGTCAGCGGAGGCAAACAAATCCTCCATTGCCACGACCAGTTTTTGCCCTTCAAGTGTGAGAGCAAAGCCACCACGACCCCGCTGACACAGCCGAAACCCAAGCCGCTTTTCCAGATCAGCAAGCTGCGTCGACAGGGTTGACTGAGAACAGTTCAATGTGGCCTGGGCCCCCGCCAACCCACCCGCATCAACAATGGCCTGGAAGCTGCGCAACAGCTTTAGATCTACGTCCTGCAATCGGTTCATCTACCGCTCCATCACATCGAACTTTCCGAAGTAATTAAGCAAATATGCCCAAAGCTCAATGCGAAGATCAACTTTTAGGCGAATCAATAACGCGAACCAGACCGCTGGCAAACACCGATTTTAGCCACTCACTCCTATGTCATCGGCCACGACTGGCAATAATGGCAGTAACCGTTATTAAATGGTTACAATTCTCCCCTCTAGATTGAAGTCTTTTTTGCAACGGCGCTCTTCGAGCTGGGAATTACGTGTAGCGAGATTTCCGAACACTATTCCGGGTGATTTGCCCGTTTGAGCGGCCACCCGTTCCACCGGATCTTTCGAAAACCAGTTGTAATTCACGAAATCACGCAAAATGACCCGAATGATACACTCTTGAGTGCGCGTGCTGATTGACCTCCCTACCGTAAGTCAAGGGTGAAAAACACGAATTTTCAACACACTAAACGATATAAAAAACACAGATTATAAACGGCTTGCGGAAAAATTAACCCTTTGTTAACTTCCCGGGTATTTGCTGCGCCCAAGTCGGGCCGTTCCGGCGTTTTTTGTTTAGCCACTCTAGACCTCGTCTAGAACGGCAATGTGTGTTTAAACAGAATACGTACCCGTAAAGGGGGAACGTCTTGTGCCTCGGGCCCGGCAACTGGACAATGTGAAGACTGGATTTTTTAAATGGCTACAGCCCCTGCATCACTTGATTTATCGACGGCTTCCGATAGCGGAACATCGAACAGCGATGAACTCACAAACAACACAATGCCAGTCATTACTGGTACTGGTGTTGATGGTGAAGTAATCACACTTACCTCCGATCAAGACGGTCTGCTCCAAGGTTCGGCTACTGTTACTGGTGGCGTCTGGACTTTCTACGTGACAACGCCTCTGTCGGAGAACACCCACGCGATCACTGCCACCGCGACTGACGGTAGCAATGGAACTGCAGACTCTACACCGGCTCTGACCTTCGAAATTGACACAACAGCAGATGCAGCACCTGCTGTAACCAGCATCAGTGATGCTACAGACTCTGGTACGTTGGACTCTGACGACATCACCAACAACCTAAGACCTGAATTCGAAGGTACGACCACCGCTGGCAGTACCGTTGAGATTTTTGTTGGCGGCAATTCTGTTGGTCAGGCCGTCGTTGCTGGCACCACCTAGACCTTTACTCCGGGTTCAGATCTGGCTGAAGGTCCTCTCGTTATCACTGCGCGCTCTACAGACGCTGCTGGCAACGTTTCGGACGCTTCGGTCGATTTCACCGTTACCATTGACGAAACTGCGGCAGCCGATCCTGTTATCACCGATATCCAGCTGACCGACGGCACAGAGCGGAACGTCACCACAGCCGGCCTGACAAATGATGACACTCCAACAATCTCTGGCACGGGTGAAGCAGGCACTACAATTTCAGTGACAATCACTGCCCCTGCAGGACCAACTCTACTTCAAACCCTTCCTGCTACCGTCCAGCCAGACGGCACATGGAGTGTGACAGCAACAACGCTTGGCGAAGGCAACTATGATGTTGCTGCGACTGCAGTAGATGTTGCTGGAAATATGGCCGCCGCGCCCTCCAACACCGTTGACCTTGAAATTGACACCACCCCTCCGGTGGCGGCAGTCATCACCGAAGTTAGCCAGGGTACAGATGATCTGAGTGCCGTTGCACCCGATCCCGTGACCTCGGTAACCTTGCCGACAATCAGCGGTACAGGCGGTGCTGATGGCGACGTCGTTACTGTGACAGATCAGAACAACAATGTTATTGGTACTGCAACTGTAACTGGCGGCGCATGGTCGTTCACCTATGCTGGCACACCACTGACCGACGGCACCTACAATCTGACTGCCACAGCAGCTGATCCCGCAGGCAACACAACTACTCCAGCGGGCACCTTCGATCTGGAAATCGACACCACCGCAGATGCTGCTCCGGCAATCGTATCGGTGAATGGCGAGACCACAGCTGAAGATCGCATCAACTCGGAAGACGAGCCAGTGATCGTCGGTACTGGTGTTGCGGGCAGCGAAATCACTATCTACGAGGGATCCGTTGCACCCGGAAATGAGGTAAACGGCAGTTCTATTGTTGTCGACGTAAACGGCGATTGGACTTTCACCGCTTCGGAAGCTCCAAATGGTGCTTACACTCTGATTGCGGTTGCAACCGACCCAGCTGGCAATAAATCGGCTGAATCCACACCATTCACGTTCACCGTTGACGACGAAGCTCCCAACGCTCCTGTTGTTACTGGCATCAGCGCTGACACTGGTTCGTCTTCAAGCGACAACGTCACTTCGACAGCGATGCAGACCATTTCGGGTACAGCCGAAGCCGGTAGCACCGTGGCCATTCTGGTAGACGGCGCTCAGGTTACTACTGTAACCGCCGATGCGTCGACTGGTGCATGGTCTTACGATCACACCTTCCCGTCCAACTCGATTGCGACCGGTGCGACCCATGTCATCACCGCGACAGCAACTGATGCAGCGGGTAACACTTCGGCAGCGTCTTCGGCCTTCGCCTTTGTGCTTGACACAACTGCGCCTTCGGCTTCGCCGATCGCTCTGGATGCCGCTTCGGTAAGCCCGGGTGGTGTTGTCACCGTAACTGATGAGGCTGCTCCAACGTTCAGCTTCACCGCCGAAAGCAACTCGATCCTCGAGATTGACTATGGCGATGGGAACGGTTTCGTTTCGGCAGGTACAGGCACAGGTGCGTTGCAAACTGTGACCAAGCCCGCGGCATATGCCACCGAAGGTAGCAAAACCGTCACCCTGCGTGCCACAGACCTTGCTGGTAACCAAACAACCGTTGCGGCTCTGGCCATCACGGTAAACTTGGTTGCGACAGATCTTGAACTGAGCAACAACCTCATTGTCGACAGCGCGACTGACGGTACTGTTGTTGGTTCGGTTGAGGTCACCGACGGCACACCTGGTGACACGCACACATACGTTTTGACCAACAACGACGGCGGAAACTTTGTACTGAACGGTACAACGCTTGAAGTTGATGGTACTCCTACCTTTACTGCAGGCGCGGATCGCACAATTGAGATCCAAGTGACTGACGGTGCAGGAAACGTATACACCGAGACCATGACTGTTGAGGTCGAAGCTCAGCCAACCGTTGGCAACAACGGCGGCAACGCTGCGGGCGAAGCAGTGACCGGTACCTTCGTCGCAGACAATATCGATGCGGGTGCAGGTGACGACACTGTTTCGACAGGCTTTGGTGACGACACTGTCACAACAGGCGACGGCGCTGATGTCATTCGCGACAGCGCAACCAACCTGAACGGTGACACTTTCACTGACTTCGACGACGAAGATGAGATTGTGTTCACTGGTGCTCAGTTCGATGCAGATGACCTGACCTTCACTGCGGGCGCTGGTGGGGCACCTTCCACTCTGGCGATCGACTCCGATGGTGATGGTACTGCCGACACCACAATCACTCTGAACGAAGCTCTGACTGGCGGTAACTTCCTTGTCTTCCAACAGGGTTCCGAGACCAAAGTTTCGTATGAACAGAGCCTGCTTGCTCTGGGTGAAGGCACGTCGATTGCTGCTGATGCTGAAAACGGTATCGTTAGCCAAAGCTTCCTGACCGGTGACGGCACCAACACCTACGACGTCACGCTTGATAGCGCGCGTTCGGGTGCGAGCGCCAAGAACCTGTTGGGTGTCTATGAAGTCGACGCAACCGGTGAAATCGTTGATGTGCGCTTGGTCTTCGCAGATACTTCGGTATCGACCCCAACCTTCAACATCACCGGTGTAGACGCAGGCAACAAGCTTGGCTTCTTCCTGGTCTTCGACGGCGCGGATCTTGTCACCAATGCTGCAACGGATGTCTTTGACTTCGTTCCTGCAAATGGTGCTGCTGGCGACGCCAACATCAGCGCAGGTACAGCACTGGATCTGACAATCAACGGAACCGTGGTAAACAACAACGTCTTCCACAGCTTCGATACAACCCTGAACGGCGACGGCGTCCAGCACGCAGTCTCCGGTGTTCAGGCCGATGGCAATGGCATCGATATCGGCTTCGAAGATCTGTTTGGTGGCGGCGACCGCGACTATCAGGACGTAGTCTTTACTGTCGAAATCGCCTGATCTTCAGATCTACTAAAAATACAAACGGCGGGGCTTAAGCTCCGCCGTTTTCTTTTGGGCAACGCCGCAGGTTGCCTAGAAGAATTTGACCAGACACTGTTTAACAACAGGCAGGCCAATAGCGTTAAGAAGATTGGATCTTCGTAGGCACAATTTCAGTAGATAATTCTGATGCGGACAGAGGCGGCCCACAAAGGTCCTTGAGATTTCTGGTTCAGGTGACGCCGTGTTACCAACGCCCCTCAACAAATCGAAACAAACCCAACCGACGTAGACCATAACACAGGGCCAATGGCCCGAGAACGCCCAGTACTAAACCTGCCGAAAGATGCAGCGAGAGCGCTTCAACCCCAAGTTTGTCAAGCAACCGTCGTGTCGCGCTGGTGAAAAACACATGCCAGAGGAAGATGTAAAACGTATACGGTGCTAGAGCCTTAAGACCTGGAATGTGTCCAGAAGCTCGCAGCACAAACAACATCATTGGCAATCCCAGGGCAAACCCTATGAGGCCGGGTAAATAGTAAATTGTCCCCTGCCCCGCGAGGCAGAGTGCAACACCAAATGCAAAGGCGGCGGCCGGAGTGATCAAGCGCTCTGTGAAATTCCAGATCCGGCGTGCAGGTCCAACCGACAGAGGAACTGTGAGGCCAAGCGCAAAAAACGGGCCCAGAACTGCCATCCCGTCGATCCCTAACACCGGTGAGGCCCAGATCCCCGGCGCAACCATCGGCAACACCAACATGGCCCCCAGAAAATAGGGCAACAATGGACGCATAAATCGCATCACAAGATAAGTGACAATCAACAGACCTATCAGGCTCTGGATAAACCAGAAATGCGCGTAGGACTGAAACAGGACATCACCTAAGGACGCGAAATTCAAGCCGCCTCCATTGGAGAGCTCTCCAGAGAGCAGTGCGAATACTAAGATCGTTGCGACGGTGGGTAAGATAACCGTTTTGCCAAGCGTGGAGAAGTAACGCCCCGGCGCCAAAGCGGCACTTCCCATCAAGGCAAATGTCCAACCAGAGACAAAGGCAAAGAGCGGCATTTTGAAATAACCACCCAACTCGTTGAAATATCTCAGCCAATGATCCGATGAAAGACCCAAACCATACGCGGGACTATCTCCGACCACATGGGCCAGAACCACAAGAACACAACACAAGGCCCGCGCTGAAAGCTGATCAACTTTGGCCAAGGGGGCTGAAGCAGAACCAGAACTGACCACCCACCTCGATAACTCAGACAGGGATGTTTTGTGCCAATCAGGTGGGGTGCCCCCAAGGATGCGTTCGACCTCAAGCTCGAGCTCGACAAAATCAAGCGACGTCCCCCCTAGGGTATCAAGGCTACTTTCCTCGCTAATAGTCTCGTTAGGGAATTGCCGTTGGAACGCTGAAAAAAGAGTGTCGGCGCCACTGCCCTCCGCTTTCCCATTTTGAGTGAGACCCATGATAATTACGGTGTCGCGAAGCGCCGCCCGACGCACCTTATTGGTATGTGTTCGGGGGATGTGGTCGACGGTTCCGGTAGAAACGGCAGCAGCCAGCGCGGCATCACGGTTGGCAAAGGCTATTTCGGCTCGGCCTTGCACCTCGGTAACCGACATCGCTGAGCCGGGTTCCACCGCAACAAAGATGCGCTCTCCTCGCAGAGGGTCAGGCACACCCGTCACTGCAACGGGCATGCCCGCCGGCAATTCGGCGAGCAACTCTTGCTCCAGAACTTCCGCTGACACCTTGATCCCGGCACAGTTGATCAGATCGTCAGCCCGTCCATTGAAATACAGGTGCCCGTCCTTTATCCCGCCCACATCACCCGTGACAAACCATCCATCGTCGTCAACTAGCTCCCGGCGCTCCCCTTCGACTAGCAAATAGGTGGCAAGATTTGGTCCCCGCAGACAAATCCGCCCCTCGGAGTTGAGTTTCATTTCGACGGCGCCTTCGGCGCGTCCAACCGACTCTAGCTCATCACCCTGTGCCTCTGACACGATCTGAAGCGTCGAACGCGACGCTTCAGTCAGGCCGTAGTTGAGCAAGATGGCCGCATTCGGGAAGATTTCTTTTAACGCCTCTTTCTCGTCGCGGCTGATATACTGACTACCAATTTCAAGCCATTTGAGGTTTTGCCCAGCCTCAGAAAACTTGTCACGATGTTTGATCACCAAGCGGAGCAATGTCGGCACAGCCGACAAAGCATTCACGTCTCCGTCAGACAACATGGTCAAAAACTCAGTGAGGTTGAAACCGGCCACAGGCACATAGGCCCGCCCTTTGCCACGGGCAACAGCGCGACAGCGCCCCAAGCCAAAGGAATAGAACACCGGGATACCGATGTACTCGCGGATGGTATCATCGACACCCATCGCGGCATTTATGCGTTCGACAACATCCAGCAATGCGTTGTGAGACAGAGCTATTCCTTTAGGCGGACCTTCGGTGCCCGACGAAAAAGAAATCTGTGCAATCTCATCGGATCGATTGTCAGGCAAAATCGGCGAAAACCACCCGCCTTTGGGATCAGGGTCTAGCGTTTCCTCCAGCTGGATCTGATCCGGCAGCGCCACCTTTGCACCCATGACCGGTACAACGATCCGCCCCGATTGGTAGGCCTCAAAAACAGCCTCGGCATAGGCTGGCGAATTGACCGTTTTAATCCCAACGTACCGTGGTGTCATCGTACTCTTGCCTCTACTGTCCGCCCCACCCAGCTTATCCCTGAGCGATTTTTCTCAATGGTATCGCAACAATAGAGGCCGGTCTATCTTGGTAAAATGTGCGCCTTCAAAGTTTAGAGATCCTGTAGGCGCTGGGGGGAGCCCCGGTCCAACGCTGAAACGCGCGATGAAAATTTGCGGCTGAGGAGAATCCAACATCCTGAGAGATCTCTTCGATGCTTTTGGCCCCCGACTGCAGCGCGCTGATAGCCAGATCACGTCTGAGGCCATCTTTGATCGCCTGAAACGTGGTGTCTTCGGCGTCCAACCGGCGCATCAGGGTGCGCGGCGTAATGTTTAGCGCCAAAGCCGCATCCGTGAGGTGGCAATTGGCCCATTGCGTTTGAAACAGAAAGTCTCGAACCCGGCGAGATTGGCTGTGTTGGTGATATCCTGTGAATATCCAATCACGCGGCGCGCGATCCAAAAAGGCTTTCAGATCCGCATCGCTGCGTGGAACGGGTGCACGAAATTTTTCGGTGAAAACACTATGCCAGAGCACTGGGCCGCGAACCGAACCGGTGCGGGAAAAATAGCGGCGTAGTCTTCGCTAAATTCTGGGCGCTCAAAGGCAAAATCCACCGAGTGCACAGGCTTCTCATAGCCTGCAATCCAGGACAAAAGACCATGCGCCAGTTTGAGGATCAGCATGTGACCAAATCGCTGAACTTCTTGGTCGCCTTGTGGCACCAACCTAAGCGACAGGTCTTGCCCGGCTGGGGCCAACTCGAATTGAAAATCATCAAGCAGCAAATTCCAAAATGTCGAAAACCGGTGCAATGCCGAGGGGGGTGATGAAGCCTCGCGCACTGTTGTCAGCAGATGTTGCAGCGCCCGGGCGCGGATGGGGCGACTCCACAGTCCCATCATCTCATCACCGGTTTCGATTGCAGCGATCTGGTAAAGGCGAACAATCTGATCGAGGGTTACACGGTGGGTAAGCTGTCCGTCTGTGGCGTTAAGCCCCGCGCGCCGAAGAAATGACTCCAACTGTTCCTCATCGCAACAGCGTCGCAGAGCGGCGACCCAATCATCCGCAAAAAGTGCGGAGACAGTGGTCAGGCGGGAAGGATCAGTTGACGTCATGTAGTGCCAGCCTGCAATCGATTGTCACTTTTGGAAAGGAATTTGTCTGATATGAAGATCGAACCCGCCAAGTTCAATCTATATCTGGCATAAAGAAACAGTATTTGGAGCAGCGAGACATGACCTACCAAGCCCCGGTCCGCGATATTATGTTCAACATTGAGAACCTGTCTGCCTGGTCAGATGTCCTGTCGCTGGCCGCTTATGCTGATGTTGATACAACCGATGTCGACGCCGCGCTTGAGGGTTTGGGACGGTTCTGTAGTGACGTGATTGCGCCGAACGCTGCGCAGGCCGATGAAACGGCGTCTCACTTTGACGGAACGAAAGTCACCCTTCCCGAGTCTTATGGTCCTGCTTACGCCCAGTTTGTTGAGATGGGGTGGCAAAGCCTAGCACACGACCCTGCGTTTGGTGGAATGGGACTGCCGCGCGCGGCCGGAGCTGCTGCCACGGAAATTCTGAACTCCTCGGATATGAGCTTTGGACTTTGCCCGCTTTTGACCGACGGCGCGATTGAAGCATTGTTGTTGACCGGATCGTACGAACAGAAGCGGCGCTATCTTGAACCGATGATTGCAGGGCGCTGGACCGGCACAATGAACCTGACAGAGCCGCAGGCCGGAAGCGATCTGGGACGTGTGGCCAGCAAAGCCGAGCCGCAGGCGGATGGTTCCTACGCTGTTTCAGGCACCAAGATCTTTATCACCTACGGTGAACATGATCTCAGCGAGAACATCATCCATCTTGTTCTGGCCCGCACACCGGGCGCGCCAGCAGGCCCAAAGGGACTAAGCCTTTTCATCGTACCTAAATTTATGGTCGACGAGACTGGCGCACTCGGTGCGCGTAATGCCGTCAAATGCGTCAGTGTCGAACATAAGCTTGGTGTGCGTGCTAGCCCGACCGCGGTTCTGGAATATGACGGCGCCACCGGGTTTCTGGTGGGCGAAGAGAACCACGGCCTGTCCTATATGTTTGTGATGATGCGCGCAGCGCGGTTTGCGGTCGGGATGCAGGGCATCGCCCTTTCAGAACGTGCCTATCAGCACGCGCTGGCCTATGCGAAAGAACGTGTTCAAAGCCGCCCCGTTGATGGCAGCCGCCGTGAGGCCGCGCCGATCATCGAACATCCTGACGTCAAACGTATGTTGATGCGGATGAAATCCCTGACCGAGGCGGGCCGCGCGCTGGCCATGGCCACGGCTGGGTATCTGGATGTAAGCCACCACGGTTCGGACGACACTGCGCGGCAGGCCTCGGATATGTCGGATTTCCTTGTGCCTCTGGTCAAAGGGTTCTGCACCGAACGCGCCGTCGAAGTGGCATCGCTTGGGGTTCAGATCCATGGCGGTATGGGCTTTATCGAAGAGACTGGCGTGGCACAGTTCTATCGTGACGCGCGTATTTTGCCGATCTACGAAGGCACCACCGCCATTCAGTCGAATGATCTGATCGGACGTCAATTGCTGCGGGATGGTGGCGAGCGTGCGCGGGTGTTCGCGGCCAAGGTGGCCGAAACCGAGGCCGCATTGAATGCAGGCGACGCCAAGGCGCAGGCGATTGCATCCTGTTTGGGACAGGCCCGAGCCGAGTTTGAAGCCGCCGCCGCATGGCTGCTTGAAACCGCTCCAAAGGACATCAATGCTGTGTTCGCAGGTAGCGTTCCTTTCCTGATGCTAACCGGGACGCTCGCAGCTGGATGGCAGATGGCGCGCGCGGCTCTCGCGGCAAAAGCCAAACGCGACGCCGGTGACGATGTCCCCTTTATGGAACAAAAAATCGACACGGCGCTATTCTACGCCCAGCATATTCTTGTGGACTGTGCCGCCGAGCGTGCCCGGATCTGCGCCGGAAGCAGCAGCCTGCTCTCCGCTCAGATCGAATTCTGATCGTCCAATTCTCACATGTGGTGCCCTATCTGGGCACCCCCCTGCAGAGGTCTTCTTATGACACAGCAAACCGACCCATCGACTTACCAGTCGCTTGCAATCGAAGTGAAAGACAACGGCGTTTATGTCGTCACCCTGAACCGCCCAACCAAGCGCAATGCGCTAGACGTCGCGACCATTGAAGAGCTTGTGCGCTTCTTCAGCCATGCCCAGCAAGAGGGTGTCAAAGCCGTAGTTCTGGCCGGCGCGGGTGATCATTTCTGTGCCGGGCTCGATCTGGTTGAACATTGGAAAGCGGACCGGAGCCCGGCGGACTTTATGCACGTCTGCCTGCGCTGGCACGAAGCCTTCAACAAAATGGAATATGGCGGCGTCCCAATCATCGCAGCACTGCAAGGCGCGGTTGTAGGTGGCGGCCTCGAGCTGGCCAGTGGCGCCCACATTCGGGTGATGGATCAATCCACATATTTCGCTCTGCCCGAAGGGCAGCGGGGCATCTTTACCGGGGGTGGCGCAACAATTCGCGTGTCGGACATGATTGGCAAATACCGCATGATCGACATGATCCTGACCGGTCGTGTGTATCAGGGGCAAGAGGCGGTTGACCTTGGCCTGGCACAATACATCACTGAGGGTAACAGCATGGACAAGGCGATGGAGCTGGCGGATAAAGTGGCGCAAAACCTGCCTCTTACCAACTTTGCGATCTGTTCGGCGATCAGCCATATGAACAATATGTCGGGCATGGATGCGGCCTATGCCGAAGCGGTGGTTGGCGGTCTGGTCAATACCCAACCCGCAGCGCGCGAACGCCTCGAGGCCTTTGCCAACAAAACCGCTGCCCGCGTTCGCCCTAATAGCTGACAGCCGCCGCGCTGATAAGCGGTATGACAAAAGTCTCAGACTCTGGGGTATCAATTGGTACTCCAGAGCCCTTGTGTTGGGGACGCGAAAAGTACGGGTCAATCTGGCGCAAAAAAATATGTTCGCAAGTGGCACGACAGATCTTTGATACTGGCTATACCCATGTGTCAAAATGCCTATAAGCAGCTGAAAAACCGCTTGGTTTCCTCCTCCTTAAATATGGAATGATCCTATGAAAATGACCACCGAAGAAGCCTTTGTGAAGGTGCTGCAGCGTCACGGGATTCAGCATGCGTTTGGGATTATTGGGTCGGCGATGATGCCGATTTCGGATTTGTTCCCGAAGGCCGGGATCAATTTCTGGGACTGCGCCCATGAGGGCTCGGGCGGCTTTATGGCGGATGGCTACACCCGCGCCACCGGCAAGATGTCGATGATGATCGCGCAGAACGGCCCTGGTATCACCAACTTTGTGACCGCCGTGAAAACCGCCTACTGGAACCACACGCCGCTGTTGCTGGTGACGCCTCAGGCCGCCAACAAAACCATTGGTCAGGGCGGGTTCCAGGAGATGGAACAGATGCGCATGTTTGCGGATTGCGTCGCCTATCAGGAAGAGGTGCGTGACCCCAGCCGCGTGGCCGAAGTGCTCAACCGGGTGATCATGAATGCCAAACGCGCCAGCGCTCCGGCGCAGCTGAACATCCCGCGCGACATGTGGACCCAGATCGTTGACATCGAGATCCCGGCGATTGTTGAGTTTGAGCGTCCCTCGGGCGGCGAAACCGCGGTTGCGGATGCGGCGGCGCTGCTGTCGAATGCCAAAAACCCGGTGATCCTGAACGGCGCCGGTGTGGTGCTGTCGCAGGGCGGTATTGAGGCCTCAAAAGATCTGGCCGAGCGTCTCGATGCGCCGGTCTGCGTCGGCTATCAGCACAATGACGCTTTCCCGGGCAACCACCCGCTGTTTGCCGGTCCGCTGGGCTACAATGGCTCAAAAGCGGGCATGGAACTGATCCAAGAGGCCGACGTGGTGCTCTGCCTTGGCACCCGTCTGAACCCCTTCTCGACCCTGCCGGGCTATGGCATGGAATACTGGCCTGCGGATGCGAAAATCATTCAGGTCGACATCAACCCCGATCGCATTGGCCTGACCAAAAAGGTTTCGGTTGGCATCGTCGGCGATGCGGCGAAAGTGGCCAAGGGTATCCTGGGTCAGCTCTCGGGCACCGCAGGAGACGAAGGGCGTCAGGCGCGCAAAGACACCATCGCGCAGAAGAAATCGGCCTGGGCCCAGCAGCTCTCCAGCATGACCCACGAAGACGACGATCCGGGCACCACCTGGAACGAGCGTGCCCGCGCCGACAAGCCTGAGTGGATGAGCCCGCGTATGGCCTGGCGTGCGATCCAGTCGGCGCTGCCGGTTGAGGCGATCATCAGCTCGGACATCGGCAACAACTGTGCCATCGGTAATGCTTATCCCTCCTTCGAGGAAGGGCGCAAATATCTGGCGCCGGGTCTGTTTGGCCCCTGTGGTTATGGTCTGCCGGCGGTTGTTGGTGCCAAGATTGGCCAGCCGGATGTGCCGGTTGTGGGCTTCTCTGGCGATGGCGCCTTTGGCATCGCGGTGAACGAGCTGACGGCGATTGGGCGCGGCGAATGGCCTGCGATCACCCATGTTGTGTTCCGCAACTATCAGTGGGGTGCGGAAAAGCGCAACTCGACCCTGTGGTTTGACGACAACTTCGTCGGCACCGAGCTGGATGAACAGGTCTCCTACGCGGGCATCGCATCCGCCTGTGGTCTGAAAGGGGTGATTGCCTGCACCATGGACGAGCTCACCGCCGCGCTGGCGCAGGCAGTGGAAGATCAGAAAAACGGCATCACCACCCTGATCGAAGCCATGATCAACCAGGAACTGGGCGAACCCTTCCGCCGCGACGCCATGAAAAAACCCGTCGCCGTCGCAGGCATCAACGCCGACGACATGGCTGAGCAGCAGGTCTGAACAAATTTGGCCAATGGCGCGTTGTGCCATTGGTCGCTTCAGACGCTTTAAAGGTTAAGTGCCTTACAAAAAGCGCCTTTTCTAAGACGAGTTCGAATGACATCCATGATTTCAATGCCCAATCTTTCCGGCCTGCCCCAGTTCTTGCGCACCAACGGACAGGGGTTTCTTGTCTCAGTTGTGGTTGCCGTAGCCGCGCAGTTTCTGTCTGAGCATTATGGTGCCCCTGCGATGTTGATGGCCCTTCTACTGGGCATCGCCTTTCACTTTCTGAGTGAAGAGGGCAAGTGCCGTGCGGGCATCGAGTTCACTGCACGCTCAGTCTTGCGTCTGGGTGTTGCCCTATTGGGGGCACGTATCAGTGTCGAGCTCATGGTTGGCCTCGGGGCTGAATTGATCGCCGTCGTCATCGGAGGTGTGCTGGCAACAATTGCCTTTGGCCTTCTGGGCGCGCGGTTGCTGGGGAGGGGCTGGCGCTTTGGTCTGCTAACCGGTGGTTCGGTTGCGATCTGCGGAGCCTCTGCCGCCATGGCAATTTCCGCTGTTCTGCCAAAGAACGAACAATCCGAGCGCAACCTGATTTTCACCGTTCTTAGTGTCACGGTCCTCTCAACCCTCGCGATGATCGTTTACCCAATCCTCACCGAAACCTTTGACTTTAATGACGAAGTTTCGGGGGTATTCTTGGGCGGCACAATTCATGACGTGGCCCAAGTTGTGGGAGCAGGATTTTCGGTTTCCAATGAAACCGGTGAGGTCGCCACATTGGTCAAGCTTATCCGAGTTGCGATGCTTGCCCCGGTTGTCTTGGTGATTTCGTTGTGTGTTCGACAGTTTTCGGATCAGCAGGCCGAAGGCAAACGCCCACCGATCCTTCCCATGTTTGTTGTCGGGTTTCTGATCTTTGCGGCGCTCAACTCTTTTGGACTTATACCTCAGGCGGTGATTGAGCTTATGAGCAGCACAAGCCGTTGGGCCCTGCTTATCTCAATTGCGGCGGTGGGTATGAAAACCTCACTGAAGCGCATTCTGGATGTGGGTGGACAGGCCATCATTCTCATCGTTGCCGAGACGGTGTTTGTGGCTTTGTTTGTGTTGGTCGGCGTTCTGTTGTTGGGTCACTGACCCAACTGGGCTTCATGGAGATGTGACGGACTTAGGAAGCGGCAGGCATCCCGGTAATCCAGCCGGAAGAACAAGCCATGCCCCGTGTTGGTAAAGGGACATGGCAAACTGCGGCGTGGTCGATTTCAAGGTGATGCTCACTGAGGATGAACCAATCAGCGCAACCTCATTTGGTAGCTCTTCGACAAACCCTTCTTTTGGGAAGACAACAACATAGGCTGGCGCCGCGTCTGAAAACACGGCCACCACGAGCAAAACGCTGATCCACCCCAAGCCCAACAGTGGAAGCGCGCAAAGCAGTGATTTAATAGTCATGGATGTGCTCTAGCCGCAGCGGGCTATCCTGTATCGCCCGCAATCGAACGGCCAGATCAGCTACGGGTACTCTGATCAAATGACGATGATCCCCAAACCCTTGTCGCGCGCGGCTATAGAGTGCATCAGCAACCGTTGGATCTTCCGACAGAGCTGTAAACATGATTTCGTCATTCCCGGCGATTTCGACTATGTCCCATCCGTCAGTCGCCATCTCCACAAGAAGGTGGGTCAGTTCGCGATAGCGTGGGGCGTCAATCTCTGTTCCTTCCGGTCGCTCCTGAACAATCCGGACGCCGTCATATGCGCCTAATGTGGACTGACCCCCGCCGTTGACGATCATGCGCAGTGTCAGTTCATCCGCTCCAACCTGCGCGACGGCCTGGGCGATCACATCTGCATAAACAGCCTTTGCACGATATTCCAACCCCAGAGCGATCCGCCGCTCAGTGTCTCTGAACACGTCACTGGCTTGCGTGTTCAGATCCTGTACATCCCGCGTGAAAGGCCATTTGTACCACGGCGTTTGCTGAAGGAAATTAGCATAGTCGGCCGCCTGAGTGGCGGAAAGCTCATCCAAAGGCGTGCGGTTCCTCCCGCGTAGCATGGTGGCGATCCTGCCAATGGTTTCTTCATAGGCCGCTTTCAAGGCGAGTTCGGCGGTAAAGCTTACACCAATCACATAGACCATTTGTTTGGTCCCGCCGTCCACCTCGCCGTGTATGGAAGCCGCGTTGGTCAAAGCACAAAGCGAGCCCCAAAATCCTGAGATGCCACGCATGAACCCGTAGTCATGGGGGTCGCCTGTGCGTAGCACTTCGGCATAATCCTCATAGGCATGCACGATATGCCATTCCGGATAGGTCATAAGGGTGCGGGTTTCCGGGCGATGATGGTCGGGTCCAATCACTGCCTCGTAAGGCTTAGCCGCCGCGGTGCCCTGACACATGGTTTCGACATAGATCACCGGCGCACCCAACCCGATACACACCAGCAGCACCATCAGGACCAGCCGCCGAACCCACCGACCTAGGCGTCTCATTCGGGCTCACCCAGATTGCGCACACCGGCCCATGCCGCCACACCACCCAATGCAAGATGAGGAAGATTTGCCAGAAACCGCGGCACTGAAAAATCGAAACCAGCGGAGGCATTGGTAAAGATCCCAAGATCCAAATAGCCATAGCCTGTAAAGAACCCAAAAATCCCATCCCCGAGATAGGCAAACCCAAACAAAATCAGGAATGTGCGCGCGGCACGGTGAGAAATCAATCCAGCAATCAAGGCCCAGAGCGCCGAGGCCACGTGCAGGGCGTCATCAAAGATATCAAGAGCGAAGATCCCAAAAGCCAGACCATCTTCGTCGGTCAGGCCGGGAATATAGTTCAGCGACGCGGCAATCATCAGAGCTATGAAATACCCAAACGTTAGTTTTTGCAGCAGTGTCATAGCGCCCCCAAATAACTGTCCCAAAGATTATTGCGCAACACCAGCTGCGGATCCAGTTCCCGCTTGGCGCGCGCAAAGGCTTCAGCGGTAGGATAGGCCGTTGTGAGCTGATCAATGGTCGCATGGGGGCGATATGGCAGATAGTAAGCCCCGCCAATATCGACGATACGAGCAATCAGGTCCCGCGTCATACGTGCCATGTCCGCTTCGCCCCGTTTCGTGAGTTCCTGACTAAAGGACATCACAGCCGCAATCCGCGGTTCAGTTGCATAGGCCAAAGTGCTCTGATTGTCCTGAGCAACATAGCGCAGGGTGACATTCAGAAACTCCTGAAACGAAGCCGGGATCACCTCACGACAGACCTTCAGAAAAGCGTCATACGCGTCAAATCCAACGAAATATTCATGCAGGATATCAACCCGGTCTGGGTTGCGATCATCCAGCGTCACCACCGGTTCATTGATCAATGAATTGCGCGTGGCGGCACCTGATCCAATTGCAGGCCCCAAGCGGGTTTCATTCCACCAGCGAAAGGATTTGAGGGCCTCGTTCCCAAGTTGCGCCCGGTAAATCCGGCTGGCGACATGCGCCATCCATCCCGAGCCAGCGGCCAGCGGCAAATCACTTTGATCTTCGGTCTCGCGATAGGTCACCAAAAGTGCCTTTTCAAAAAACCGCGCTCGTTCAACGTTCAAGCGACCATAGGCCATTGTGACTTGGGGATCGTTCAGAGCCTGCTGAAACGCACCGGAAAAATCAGAGGCCTCCATCACCTCAAAGTTCGGGGTCAAGCGGCTGTTCTGAACCATCTCGACCTCCATATCGACGATGATCCCAATCAGACCATAGCCTCCCATCGCGAGATTAAAGAGATCCGTATTCTCGGATGGCGAACAGGTCGCCACCTCACCATCTGGCAGGATCATGCGCAGTGATCTGACGCTTGCTCCCATCGGGCCAAAAGGCACCGGCCAGCCATGAGCATTCACGGAAAATGTGGCTGCCACACCGAAATCATTGTTGGATTGCATCACCTTGGGTGACCATCCCGCCGGATCGAGTTTGGAGATCACCTGAGACCAACGCGCACCTGCATGTACGTGATATGTTTGTGCCTCAGTATCGAGCTCGATGGCCCCATTGTCGAAAGTGATGGCGGTGCCATCACGTGGGATGGCCTGCCCCCCCATCGAATGACGCGCTGCGCCAACATTTACTGGCCGCCCTTCAGAACGGGCCTGGGCCAATTCTTGGCGGATCATTGCAATCAACGTGTCGCTGGCGTCGTCTTTGACAATGAGGTGTTTGTGTATGGGTGTCTGGGACAATTCACTGGCATCGTTGAGCACGGATGCGCCAGCTACGCCTCCCAGACGCGTTGTGCCATCAAGACTGGGCAAAGCGGGGCTTAAACCTTTGGTCAGAGCCCATCCAACAGTTCCGCCCGCGCCCAACAGCGCCGCCCGTCTCGTGAGTGTCGACACGTTTGATCCTCCAAGTAAACACCGTTCTGGTGGCGGCACCGAGCTCCTCGAGCACACGCATCACTCATTCGAAGATTGTAGGGCCGGGTAGAAAAAACAAGTTCGTGAATACCTTACCCTTTGCCAGCCACATTTCAGTCAGGCGAGCACCTGAACCGTCCCTTGTTTGGCCGGAGCTTCAAATCTTGAAAAAGAGGACGGCGCTTGAGCCAGAGGCCCACAACGCCACACAGATTTAGCAAAGCCGACATCTCTCCTACGTGAAGAGATGAAATTCATGCGGATGAATTTGACCCGGAGAGACTTATGAAACTGACATCTCTTACTTTGAGCCTTGGGCTCATCGCTGCATCCGCCTTCTCAGCCGCCGCCGAGACATGGAAACTGGCCGTGACAGATGTGGAAGGCATGGAACGCCTTCAGATCGAATGGGGGCCGTTCAAAGACGCTCTGGAAACCGCAACCGGTGACAGCTTTGAGTTTTTCGCCGTCAACTCGCGCACCGCAGCGGCCGAAGCCCTGCGTGCCGAGACCGTTGATTTTGTAGTCTCTGGTCCGGCGGAATATGTTGTCATCAACAAGCTGACCAAAGCCACGCCGCTGATTGGTCTCGGGCGCCCGGATTACCACTGCGCCATCATCGTACGTGCCGACAGCGGCATCAACGTTCCGGCGGATCTGAAAGGCAAGAGGGTCGCTTTTGGGGACATCGGATCGACCTCGAACATGCTGTGCCCCATGCAGGTTCTTGCGGATCATGGCCTTGATCCGGTGAACGACATCGAAAAAACCCATACGTCGCGCAACATCGCCCATGAGGCCCTGAAGGCGGGTGACGTGGATGCGCTGGGATCGAATGCGGGGTCGTGGCTCAATGTCCGCAACAAAGAAACCGACCTGCCCTATGGGTTCTTCAAGATGATCGCGCGGTCAGGCGATCTGCCCAATGATATGATCATGGTAGGTGCCCATGTCCCGGGCGAAGCCGCTGACCAGATCAAGACGGCGATCCTTGAGAACAAGGCCGCTGTGATTTCCGGGATCGTGGCGCATGAAGAGAACGACAAATATGTCGGCATGGATCTCGTCGCCATCGAAGACAGCGCCTATGACTATGTGCGTTCGATGTATTCCAACGCGGGCTACCCGCAGTTCGACAATTTCATCGGTGACTGATCTTCGCACCACAGAACCGGTGCCTACACTGGCGCCGGAACGGGCCGGAGCACCCTGTGAGCCGGTACTGAACCCGTTGCAGGACCACGACATCAGCGCTCGGGCGTTGGGCAAGTCCTTCGGCAAAACAAAGATTTTTTCTGATGTGAGCTTTCGTCTTGTGCGCGGCGAGGCGGTGGCCTTAGTGGGCGCAAATGGCACGGGGAAATCGACCTTGCTGCGCTGTCTTCTGGGACTGATCCCGATGGACCACGGCACAGTCGAATTGCTTGGACAGGACATAAGCCAATTGTCCACACAAGAGCTTCGCCGGATGCGGGCCAGTACCGGGTTGGTGGCACAAAAACACAATCTCGTGCCACGCCTCTCGGTTCTAAGCAATGTGATCCACGGATTGTTGGGCCAGTTCAGCGGTCCGCGCTACTGGTCTCAGAGCTTTGCGCCCCAAGACGCGCGCGAGGCCGCGATGGCGGCTTTGGACAAGGTTGGTTTGGCGCATTTGGCGCTGCGTCGTGCGGATCGTCTGTCGGGTGGCCAGTCTCAGCGGGTTGCTGTTGAATGTCACTGAGAACTGACC
>JAGDYZ010000003.1:0-408136 GCA_049116335.1 Pelagimonas sp.
AATCTAACAAAATTACAAAAACAGCGAGAAAAATGGAAAATGTCTATTTTTCAAATACTTGCCTTGCCCCCTAGAGTTCAACCTCTCCAATTAGAGGCGACTGCACTAAAAGATGGGTCGACGCACGCGCGTGCTCAGCAATCTCATGAGACTGCAAGGCAGGATTCCCAATCAACACGCTCCCCCTAGGGGATAACAGCATTCCCGTCCAAAGTCTGATCAACAGATCAGGTTCTGACACCTTGAGGCGTGATTGAAAGAAGGTCCTCAATCTGGTGTGCGTTTCATCAGGACCAACTTCGAAAAAGCTTTGCACCATCTGCGGAGATTTCGCCCCCTCAGACACCAGCAATCGATAGGTCGCGATATGATCCGGCGACAGATGTGCCTGAATAAATCCCTCCGCAAACCTGATCATCGCCTGCCTCACATTCGCATGATCCAGATGGTCGAGAAAGTCCGCATGCGATTCCGCTCCCATCTCCTCCAATGTGGCTTTGAACAGCCCCTCCTTTGAGGGGAAGTACCTGTAGACCGTTTGCTTGGTTACCTCCGCGGCTCCAGCGATGTGATCCATGCTCGCTCCTTCATAGCCATCAGACAAAAAGGTCTCGCGCGCAGCACTCAAGATGGCCTTCCGTTTGAGATTTCGCTTCTCTTCCATCTTTCCCATATAGAACTCCATAGCAAACATACTGACTGGTATGATTTTATTGACATCCACACAAGTACCACTTTATCACACTCACAAGTATGATTAATAGAATGCACAATATGACACTCACTCACGCCTCAAAACACGACGGCCTCTCTCCCCACATTCGAGGCATTCTGATCACCCTGATGGGCGCCCTGCTCATGAGCTTTGACCCAATCTTCATCCGCCTTTCCGGCGTTGGTGGCTTTGATACCGCTTTTCTCTTTGGTCTGTTCACAGCGGTGTCCATGCCCGTCTTCATCCAGATGCGCGACAAACGCGGTGTCATTGGCACACTCAAAGAAAGTGGGTGGCCCGTTGTCTTGTCTGGTTTACTGATGCTTGGCAGTGCAACTTGCCTTGTCCTCAGCATCAAATCCACGTCGATCGCCAATACCTTTGTGATCCTGTCCACATCGCCCGCGCTGGCGGCTCTCTTCAGCTGGGTTTTTCTGAGGGAAATCACGCGACGTTCCACGTGGATCGCCATCGGAGCGGTTATGATCGGCATCGCAATTGTGGTTTCTGGCTCAGTGGGATCCGGCAACCTCATCGGCGACATCTATGCCTTTGCGGCTGTGACGTTTCTGTCGCTCAATCAAACTCTGTTGCGGAAGTTCCAAGGTGTGAGCCGCATGGCGAGTGTCGGCATGGGCGGCCTGTTTCTTGCTTTGGCCATGGCATTCTTCGCTGAACCCAGCAGCTATTCGGCAAATACCTGGATCATCATGGGCGTAATGGGCCTATTCACTGCACCGTTTGGACGAGTGCTTTCACAAGTTGCCACACGTTACATCACCGCCCCAGAAGTCGGCATGATCCTCATGATCGAAGTTGTGTTTGCCCCGCTGCTGGCCTTCGCCGTCTTCGGTGAAATCCCACCGGTCGCGAGCTTTGCAGGGGGCGCGGTAATCCTGATAGCGATTGTCACTTATGCGGTGATCACTCTTCAGCAAGACAGGTAATCGTTTGCAACTGGCCGGGCACCGATGGATGCCGCTCCCAAACCCCACTTTAGCCACCGACAAACAAGATTAGGCCGCTACACAAAATGCAACAGGCGCCCGCAAGGGGCGCCTGTTCTGATTCCTGAGGGTGTTACTTGCCGACAAACGTTAGTTTCTACTCTCGGCCGTGGGCTGCACCTCGACAATTTCGGCCTCAATTGGAGCTTCAGGCGCGCCCTCTTCGATCTTGTCGTCGACACCCGCTGCCACGTCCGGCGTCACATCAACTTCGTCCTCAGGCTCCTCACCTTCACGCTGATCCTCAAGTGCGCCGACAATCAACGGCAACATGTTTGCCCCTGCGGGAAGAACCACTTCTGACTGCGGAGGTGTTGTCCATTCGAGCGTATCGAAGGCTTTACAGCTTGTGCAGATTGGTGCCCATTCCGCATGGATCGTATTACAGTTTTCACAAACCCATTGGGGCCCACGTGGCGCGGTCAGGGCTTTGGCCAACCAGCCACGCACAACAGTGTCCGAACCACCTTCGCCCCGTTCGACCGCAGCCATGATGGCCAACACTCGGGCATCCGGATCGTTTTCCACCAAATCGCCCATGGCGCGGCGCGCCGCAGGGAAGTCTTCTGCCGCCAGGTTCAGCTCTGCCAGCAACAACTTGGTTTCACGATGCTCAGACTTCACTTTGGTGAGTGTTTCAAATCGCTTCAGACGGGCAGCAGCGTCTTCTTCGGGCTCGATGGCGGCAAATGCCTCAGCCAGATCTGGATGCGGATGCACATCCCAAGCTTTGCGCAATACGCGCACGGCATTCCGCTTGCGCCCCTGAGCGACATAGCCCTTCGCGGCCATAGCGGCCGCTGGGATGAGATCTGGCGATGCTTTGTTCGCAGCAATCGCCGCCTCCGCAGTGGTGGCACTTTGATCGCTGTCAGAAATTTCCATCGCATTTGAAAGCGCCAGTACCGCGTCACGCCGCTTGAACACATCACGTGGCATGGACCCATGCTTGAGCTTCATAGCCAAAGTGGCACGCGCGCCTTTCCAATCCTGCGATTCAGCTTGAAGACGCAACAGGGTATCCTGCACCTCTTCATGCTTTGGCTTGATGGCGAAAGCCCGTTCCGCCAGTTTCATCGCAGTATCCGTATCACCCGCTTCAAGCTTTTGCTTCATTAGGCCCCGAACGCCCACAAACCGAGTGCTCTCATCCTTCAGCAGTCGTTTATAGACTTCTTCCGCCTTTTTGCTGTCGCCCACCATTTCCGCCGCCTGAGCAGTGATCAAATCGGTCAGCTCGGGCTTGTGTAGGTACTTTTGCGCTTTGTTCGCCTTTGCAATGGCCAGGCGGCCTTCCCCAGAGGCCAGCGCCATCAACCCCTCAGACAGGGCCTGATACCCTTTGCGTTCGCGGTTGCGGTCAAAGTACCGGCTCATCGCGGTTTCATCGCCATTGATGAACTTCAGCAAAGCAATCAAGAACCCCGCAACGCGGAAAGCCAACCAGAGCCCCACCACGAGGACAACCAGAACCAAGGCAAGCTTGATAGGCCCTAGGGTGTATTCGATGCCGTTGATAACGATCTGTGCATCCGCCAGACCGCGACCATCACTGTCGATCAGGAACCCTGCGCCAAGGGTCAGCGCCGCAACCAGCGCGAAGAAAACAACAATCTTGAGAAGTGACCAAAGCATTCTTCGTGACCCTTACTGTTTATTCAATTCTTGAGCGAGTGCAGCGGCAGCGGCCAATGCGTCGCGTCGCTGGGCCACACGCCCGGCCCAATCCGACAGAACCGCCTGAGACGCGTCCGGCAAAGATTGGATCTCGTCCAGCACGGTCGCAAGGTCGCCGGTTTTGGCGGCGGCCTCGGCCCGGGACAGAACCGCATCGGGATCATCACCCTCACGCGGCGTCACCGAACGGGCCCCCAACTGGTTCTGGAAGAAGCCCGCCAGCCCACCCCCACTTGTCTCTGACTTGGCTTCGCGACGGGCAATGCCCAGCGCTTCGCGTGCCAAAGCCGGGAAGTCCGACACAAGAGCCGGCAAGGTTGCCACGCCGTCATTCGCTACCGAGCTCAGAGCCTCAGGCACGGCAACACCATTGGACTGCAACACTGCCAAAGGTGCGGCAAAGGCTTTTCCGTCCTGCGCCAGAGCGGTCAGTTCCGCCAAGGCTGTGCGGCTTCCGGACAAAGCTGTTTGTTCTTCCGCACTGGCCTCAGCGGCCCGTGCAGTCGCCGCCATCGCTTCGATCTCTGCGCGCTGGGTGTCCATTGCAGATTGCTGCGCGGCAATCGACAGGCGCAATTCTTCCAGCTCACGTTCATAGGCTGCAATCGCCTCAGGGCCGAGAGCCCCCGCAAGCGGCTGTTT
This sequence comes from Pelagimonas sp., assembly GCA_049116335.1. GTDB lineage: Bacteria > Pseudomonadota > Alphaproteobacteria > Rhodobacterales > Rhodobacteraceae > CANMIH01. The sequence continues at coordinate 4,042 of JAGDYZ010000003.1, forward strand.
CTCTATCGCGGTCAAGCGACTGTCGAACGCCGCAACACTTGTCGCCAGCTCTGTCAGATCAGACTGCTGTGCCGCAAGCTGATCCTCAAGACCTGCAACCGCATTTGACAAGGGCGAGAGATCGAGGATCTCAAGCGCTTTGCTGGTCTGCGCAACACGCTCATTGAGCAAGGCCAGATCATCGCCCTGTGCTGCCAAAGCCGCTTGGGTCTGCTCTTGAAACGGGTCAACAGCATCCGCTGCGCCAAAAGGAAATCCCCCGCTCGTATAGGAAGCGGCTCCAAATCCGATCACTGCGGCGACCACACCACCAAGGGCGGTTGGCATAAAACCTGCTTTTTTCTCGACGACTGTTTCACGGATGACCTGAGGCTCCGCCACCGCGGGCTCTTGATCAGAGGTTTCTACAAGAGACACCGTATCATCGCCCCCCGAAAGCTCCTGACCTTCGTCTTCGATCACTACCGGTGACGCGTCTGCGGAATCCACTTTTTCAGGTGTTTCGTCCTCAGTCTGAGATTCGTCTGCCTCTAAATCGTTCGCTTCGGGCTCAGAAGGCGTTTCGCTCAGCTCGTCAGACTGCGGGGCATCCGTGGCGAGGTCCTCATTCTCCGGCAGGTCAACAGACCCTTCCGAAGTTTCCATGGTCACCTCTTGCACCTCATCCTCAACAGAACCTGTTTCAGGTTGGTCCGCCGTGGGCTTTGCTTTGCCGCGAGGCGCGTTTCTTCTGGACTTTGCCACCTTATGCCACCCTTTCAACACATCCGGTTAGACCCGGGTCAAATCTCTGCTGCTTTTGCCCAAGCCAAGAGATCAATCACCTCAACCCCCATAGCATCCGAGTCGGGCCGCAATGCAATTCTCAATTTCGTTATATGAAGCCCTGAAACAGCATTTGCCACCGCTTGACTAAAGGCCGCGACAAGAAGCGGCGGCTTTGGGCGAAACTCAGCCAGCAAAACAGCCGTTCGTGGCGAAAATAACGGCACAATTACGGGGTTAGCGCCAGACAGAGCCGCCTGCGCCTCATCCGTCAAAGGAATCGCCGGTTGATCATACAACACTGCCTCATCGGTTGGGATGGCGCTATTTGTCAGGGTCTGCGCTATGTTTCCGCGCGCGTGAACGCCCCGCACATGCAACACCGGGCCGGAGGCACGGTGGTGTATCACGCCTTCGATCAAATTTGCGGCATTTTCAAAAACGGAACGCACTGAAAACCCCGAAGCTTGGGCGGCTCGGGCGGTTTTTGCCCCGACAACATAGCACGGCAAGAGAGGCCCGTTCTGCGCCACATAGGCCTCGACCCCATGCACCGAGGTGAAGATCAACGCGCGATATGCCGCCATTGGGGGCAATTCCCCCCGATGAACAATGCCAATCAGCGGTGACATGATCACGCGAACCCCCTCTAGGGGCAGCGAGTCCACAAAAGCCTGCGCAGCTTTCGCCGGTCGGGTCATCAATAACACAGGCTCAACTGCCACTCTGGGTGCTCCGGGATTGTAGGGCGCCTTGGGGGGTGGTACCCCTTGGCACCAATCAAAGCAACGGGAAGACCGGATGACATCTCCCCTCATATTGGGTTTGGAAAGCAGCTGTGACGACACCGCCGCCGCGCTCTTGCGTGGACGTGACATTCTATCGTCGGTCGTTTTAGGGCAAAACCAACTGCATGCGGCCTATGGCGGCGTCGTGCCCGAAATAGCAGCACGCGCACATGCTGAGCGGTTGGACGTTGCCGTCACACAAGCGTTGGACGAAGCACGGGTGAGCCTAGACGCTGTCGATGCCATTGCGGTGACATCGGGGCCGGGGTTGATCGGTGGGGTTTTGTCTGGGGTGATGATGGCCAAAGGGCTATCAATCGGCCTGCGCAAACCCCTCATCGGGGTGAACCACCTTGCGGGACATGCACTTACTCCGCGCCTGACCGATGATCTGCCCTATCCCTATCTGATGCTTTTGGTCTCAGGTGGCCACAGCCAGTTCCTTTTGGTGCGTGGCCCACAGGATTTCACGCGACTGGGCGGCACCATTGATGATGCCCCCGGTGAAGCCTTTGACAAAACTGCCCGTCTTCTTGGTTTGCCGCAACCCGGAGGGCCGTCAGTCGAAGCACATGCCAAAAAGGGTGACGAAACACGTTTCCGATTTCCCCGGCCGCTGTTGGATCGCCCCGGCTGTGATCTCTCGTTTTCAGGATTGAAAACAGCTTTGTTGCGGATGCGTGACCAGATCATTGCAGAGAAAGGCGGATTGACGGAACAAGATCGCGCCGATCTTTGCGCTGGGTTTCAGGCCGCAGTGCGAGATGTGCTGAAGAAAAAAACTGCACGAGCCATCGCCCTTTATCTGGACGAATCTCCGGCCTTTCCGGCGTTGGCCGTTGCGGGTGGCGTGGCCGCCAACCAAGAGCTACGCGGGGCGCTCGAAGCGCTTTGCGACGAACACGGCCTAAAGTTCACCGCACCGCCGTTACACCTCTGTACGGATAATGCAGCGATGATTGCCTATGCTGGATCTGAACTATTTGCCCACGGCATCACCCATGACATGAGCCTTTCTGCCCGTCCTCGCTGGCCCTTGGATACCAAAGCCGCACCTCTGGTTGGATCCGGAAAGAAAGGGGCCAAAGCATGAGCATCGCGGTCCTTGGTGGCGGAGCCTTTGGGACAGCTCTGGCAATCTCTCTCGCCGCAATCGGCCCCGTGACACTCTGGGCCCGTGATACTTCTTATCATAAGGCCATCCGCGAAAGTCCCCGATTGCCGGGCGTGAAACTTCCGGACGCCATCACCTTAACCGATGATCTAGCGCAAGCAAGCCAAGCAAAAACCCTGCTTCTGGCCGTACCGATGCAAAGCCTGTCAGGTTTGTTGGGCAGGATCGAAGACGAGCTGGAGGGACGTGCCCTGGTTGCCTGCTGTAAAGGGGTTGATCTGCGCACAGGGCTTGGCCCAACTGGGGTCATCTCAGCCAGCAAACCATTAAGTATACCCGCCGTTCTCACCGGACCTAGCTTTGCCGCCGATATTGCCAAAGGGCTCCCGACCGCGCTCACTTTGGCCTGTGCCAACGATACCTGCGGACATGAAATCCAGCACGCACTATCGACGCCCAACCTCCGTCTTTATCGCAGCACCGATGTCATCGGTGCTGAGCTTGGTGGCGCCCTAAAAAATGTCATGGCGATTGCCTGCGGTGCCTGTATCGGTGCCGGTCTGGGCGACAGCGCGCGCGCGGCACTGATGACACGTGGTTTTTCAGAAATGACGCGTTTCGCAGTTCACCGGGGGGCCCGTTCGGAAACACTTGCAGGATTGTCAGGATTGGGTGATTTGGCCCTAACCTGCACTTCTGATCTTTCGCGAAATTATCGCTATGGTCAGGCGCTTGGCTCAGGCGATGGCTTTGACCCCTCCGTCACCGTCGAAGGTGCTGCCACCGCACGCGCCATGGCACGCATCGCAATGGATGAAGGCCTGTCCCTTCCGCTCTGCCATGCTGTGGCCGCTGTCACCGAAGGCCGCTTGACCGTTGCGGCGGTTCTGGAACAACTTCTCTCACGACCACTCAAGGAAGAATAAGATGCTGATTGCGTTGATCGCCAAAGACAAACCCGGTGCATTGCCCATTCGTCAGGAAAACCGCCCCGCTCATGTCGACTATCTGAAATCAACCGGTGTTGTGAGCCAAGCCGGCCCTTTACTGGATGATGCAGGTGACATGATCGGATCTCTTGTTATTCTTGAGGTCACGGATATGGCTGCGGCACAGGACTGGGCCGCAAATGATCCTTATGCAAAGGCAGGGTTGTTTGCAGATGTGCAGCTGATCCCGTGGAACAAAGTTATCTAACACAGGTGATAAGATGCGCTACTGGCTGTTCAAATCCGAACCCTCAACCTGGAGCTGGGACCAACAAGTCGCCAAAGGGGAAGTCGGTGAAGAATGGGACGGCGTGCGCAACTATCAGGCGCGCAACTTTATGCGCGAGATGAAATTGGGCGATCGCGGGTTTTTCTACCATTCTCAGAAAGAGAAATCCGTGGTCGGCATCGTCGAAATCTGTGCGGAAATCCACCCAGACAGCAAAGCCGATGACCCGCGCTGGGAATGCGTCGATATCCGCGCAATCGAACCTCTGAGCACCCCCATCTCTTTGGATCAGATCAAAGCGGATCCGCGATTAGAAGACATGATTTTGGTGCGCAATTCGAGACTTTCGGTGCAACCGGTGAGCGACGCGGAGTGGGCTCTTATCTGTGAGCTTGGTGGTGTTTCCCCCTAGTCCCATCGCATTTTGCGAGGCATGCTGAACCAATTGGCATGCAGGAGGAGTGGGACACATGCTTGAAATTATCAATGTCTTGGTGGCCGCAGTGGTGGCCTTTGCCGCTGGTGCAGTCTGGTACATGAAATTGGCCGAGCCTTGGATGGAGGCGGCAAATATCAAACGTAACGCCGATGGCCAGCCCGAAGGCGGGCAAAACCCCGGGCTGTACGCCTATACGTTTGTGATGCAACTGATGGTGGCGGGCATGATGCGCCATGTCTTTGAACTCGCCGTGATCGACAGCCCAGTCAAAGGCCTAGTGGCCGGTGTTGGCGTTGGGCTGTTTTTCATCTCACCCTGGATCGCGATCAACAACGCCTATGGACAGCGCCCGGTCAAACTGACCGTGATCGATGGCGGCTATGCCACCCTGGCCTGCGCCCTGATGGGGCTGGTCCTGACGCTGTTTTAAAAGAGTACGGAGGGTCGGCCCCAGGCCTGACCCTCCGCTCACCCACGTGCTCCCTAAACACCACACGTGAAAACGAATTCTTTGGTCCGACCCTTCTAGCCAGTGATTTGAACATAACGCCTTATCCACAACCACGCAAATTGCAAATACCGGCAATTGCACCCAGTTCATTAACACAAAAGGCCCCACCAAGGGGGCCTTTCGAACGAAATGGACGCTAATATTAGCCGTAAACAGCTTCTTTGCCGAAGTGCTTGGTCAGCATGTAATATACAACCGCACGGTATTTATTGCGCTCGGATTTTCCGTAAACTTCAACAACCTGATTGATCGCATCCATCAACTCAGGACCATCAGCCAGACCCAGCTTTTTCACCAGAAAATTCGCTTTAACGGTTTCCAGCTCGCTGTCCTGCGACGACGCGACAGTCGATGCATCATCGTTGTAAATCGCTGGACCACAGCCGATTGTGACCTTGGTCAAAAGATCCATATCCGGCTCCATGCCACATTTGTTGCGCAGGTCATCCGCATATTTTGCGATCAGGTCGTCACGTTTGCCCATGTCAAACTCCCTCGTGCCGGGGCTATGCCCTCGGTAAGTCATACAATTAACGGGCCAATCCCAGCCCCCGATCGGTAGGTTAAGGGTTATTCAATTTCAGGCAATGGGTAAATCCACAGCCCATTTCCCCGCTCATAGGTCACGTAAACGACCAAACGTCGGTCGCGTGCGAAACAGACGCCGCATCCCCACTGCGCAAACTTTCCTAAAACAGGGAGGATATATTGGGACTCACAGAGATAGAAAAAGCCGCCTACGCAAAAGATGGCTTTGTGGCCGGTGTTCAGGCCTTTAGCGCGGACGAGACGTCAGCCATACGTGCCGAGATAGAAGCACTGGAAGCTCAGCATAGCGCCGGCGCATCCGGCCGGTCGCTCAATCACTATTTTCGGGTCAATGGCCAACTGGTGATTCCGCTCCTCGCAAAACTGGCCCGCACCCCGGCCATCTTGGAGAAAGTGGCGGATGTTCTGGGACCAAACCTGCTTGTCTGGTCGGTTGAGCTTTTTATCAAAGAGCCGCACACCCAGTCTGTGGTCAGCTGGCATCAAGACATCACCTATTGGGGCATGGGGGAAACTGACGAAGAGGTCACCGCCTGGGTGGCTCTTTCGGATGTCTCGGTCGAGGCGGGATGCATGCGATTTATCCCCGGTAGCCACAAAAACAGCATCGTGGATCACGCAGATACATTTGATGAGGACAATCTCTTATCACGTGGCCAGGAAATTGCGGGTGTCGACGAGGCGAAATCGGTTCATGGCCCACTGAAACCCGGGGAAATGTCATTCCACCACGGACGGTGTTTCCATGCCTCTGGCCCCAATCAGTCCAACGATCGCCGTATCGGACTGGCCATTCGGTATGTCACCCCTGAGGTGCGCCAGGCTGACACCGGACCGGATTATGCGATCCCGGTGCGCGGTGTTGACATGCATCAGGGCTGGATTCCGGTCGCAGGTGCCAGCAGCCTGTTTCACCCCGATGACCTGGCCCTCTATGATCAAGTTCTGAAACACCAATCCACGACATTGGCAGGCAACGCAGATGGCGATGTCGCCCTTTATGAAACCGCAGGAGGCAGCGCATGAGCGAGACACCCAAAGTCAGCTTTACCCAGATGAAAGACGGCACCAAAGAAGAATATCTGATGCTGCACGAGCTGGAAAAGCCCTATCACGCGCTCACCGCAGATCGCATCCTCGACGAAATGCGCCGTCAAGGTGAAGTCTCGCTGGAAGGCTATAAGATCAACCGTCTTCAACATGGGTTGCAATCCGCCACACGGGCCGAGGCCGATGGCGCCGACATTGATTGGATTGTCGGGGCGCTTTTGCATGATGTGGGAGACGGGCTTGCCCCACAAAACCACGATCGGTTCAGTGCCGAGGTGATCCGTCCGTTTGTGCGCTGGGATGTGTCTTGGGTGATCGAACATCATGGCATTTTCCAAATGCTCTACTACGCGCGCCATTATGGTTGGGACGAAAACGCACGCGACCAGTTCAAAGATCACCCCTGCTTCAACAGCTGCGCTGAATTCTGCGAACGCTGGGACCAATCCGCCTTCGACCCCGATTATCCAATGAAACCCCTGGAATATTGGGAACCAATGGTGCGTGAGGTCTTTGCACGAAAAGCCTATGACCCAGATGTCATCCGTGAGGGATACGTCTCACCCCTCACAAGTTAAGTCGCGGCGATTTTCGCGGCGCGGCGCCGTTGAAACACATCTGCGATCTCGTCACGATTTTCCAATGCCCAGCCATGTAACAACGAGAGCGGTTCAATGAATCGCTCCCCTTCAGCTGTCAGCCTGTATTCAACATGCGGCGGCACAACGTCATAAACGATCCGGTCGACAACGCCCCAGTCTTCGAGATTGCGCAACGACTGCGTCAGCATCTTTTTGGAAATTCCCTCCAGCCGTTTCGCCAACACACCCGGCCGTTGCGGGCCCGTTGAGAGTGCGTAAATCAGGCCCGGCACCCATTTTTCTGACATCATCTCGATCAACTGCCGTGTGGCACATTTCTTGTCGTAGATATCTTGAGTGATCACCTGCATGCAAAAACCTTCATGGTTACCTTTGGGTGCCTAATTGATGTTAGGTGCCCCATCTCCACATCCTAGAGCACAAACAAACCAAAGTGCAGAAGGATCCCAACATGCCCGCATTTATGCTTACCTTTCTTCGTGTCGAAGATGCCGAAACACATGCTCGCGACTATCTCCCTGACGCCCATGCGATTTTGCTGAAATATGGTGGAAAACCCCTCGCCATCACCGAACACTTTGATGTCCTTGAGGGAAATTTGCCTGAGGGGCGTTTGATTTTGATGGAGTTTCCAAGTGCTCAGGCCGCCAAAGACTATTATCTTGGTCCAGAGCATGCGCCTTTTAAGGCCATTCTCGATAAGGTTGCCTCAAGTGACCTGATGGTTTTTGAGGGTCTCCCGGCATAGCAGGCCCCAAAATAGAAAAACCGCCGTCCCAGCGGGGCGGCGGCTTTCCTCGATGTGCTAAGATCGGCCCTTAGTAGCGGTAATGCTCGGGCTTGAAGGGTCCTTCAGGAGTGACGCCAATATAAGCTGCTTGCTCAGACGTCAACTTGGTCAGTTTCGCGCCGACGCGACCCAAATGCAAGGCTGCAACCTTTTCATCCAGATGCTTGGGCAGGATATAAACCTCGTTTTTGTACTGCTCACCGCGCAGGAAGAGCTCCATCTGCGCCAGAACCTGGTTGGTGAACGAGGCAGACATCACAAACGACGGGTGCCCGGTCGCGTTGCCAAGGTTCAGCAAACGGCCTTCAGACAGCAGAATGATCCGGCTGCCCGACGGCATCTCGATCATATCGACCTGTTCTTTGATGTTGGTCCATTTGTGGTTCTTCAGAGCCGCGACCTGGATCTCGTTGTCGAAGTGGCCGATGTTGCCGACAATCGCCATATCCTTCATCTCGCGCATATGCTCGATGCGAATGATGTCTTTGTTGCCGGTGGTGGTGATGAAGATATCTGCGTCGGCCAGAGCCTCTTCGAGCAGAACAACTTCAAACCCGTCCATCGCCGCCTGCAGTGCACAGATTGGATCCGCTTCGGTGATTTTGACACGCGCGCCCGCACCGGCCAGTGATGCTGCCGAGCCTTTGCCCACGTCGCCATACCCACAAACCACAGCGACCTTGCCGGCCATCATTGTGTCGGTGGCGCGGCGGATGCCATCGACCAGCGATTCTTTACAGCCATATTTGTTGTCGAACTTCGACTTGGTGACGCTGTCGTTGACGTTGATTGCAGGGAAGGGCAGCTGGCCGTTTTTCTGCAGCTCGTACAGGCGGTGCACGCCGGTGGTGGTTTCTTCCGAAACGCCCATGATGGCATCGCGGGTTTTGGTGAACCAGCCGGGGCTTGCCGCCATACGCTTTTTGATCTGCTCTTTGATCACGGCCTCTTCTTCCGAGGTCGGAACCGGAATGATGTCTTCACCGGCTTCAGCACGCGCACCCAGCAGAATGTACAGCGTTGCATCGCCGCCATCGTCGAGGATCATGTTAGCGCCTTCGGGGAACATGAAGGATTTATCCAAGTAATCCCAATGCTCTTCCAGCGACTGACCTTTGATCGCAAAGACCGGGATGTTGCCCGCAGCAATTGCCGCTGCCGCATGATCCTGTGTCGAGAAGATGTTGCAGGACGCCCAGCGCACATCCGCACCCAGGTGCACCAGTGTTTCGATCAGACAGGCGGTCTGAATGGTCATATGCAACGACCCAACGATGCGCGCACCTTTCAGCGGCTTGCTGTCACCATATTCGTCACGCAGCGCCATCAGGCCCGGCATTTCGGTTTCTGCGATGTCGAGTTCTTTGCGGCCGAACTCGGCCAGCGAAATGTCCTTGACGATGTAATCTTGGGCCATCGGTTCGCCTCCAAAAGATGTTTGCGTTTGCGCGGGCACTATCATTCCTTGCGGAATTCAGCAACGCGCATAACACGCAGACACTCATGAATCGCGGGTAAACGCCGGTCTCTGACCGGATGTGCAGGCCCCTCTACACAAGGCACATATCTGACGACAATGGGCTCTATGATGCCGAGCGGATCCATCAGACCCGAAACATCTCTGTCCTCACCCACATTGATCGTCTGGATGATATGCGAAAGTACGCATCAGCTAAAAGCAGGCTACCCTCAACTGGCGATATCGTCGATCACCTTCATTGGGGGCAGATCAAAGTAATCCGTTCCAGAGGCAACGATACAGCTCATTCCCCGGGCATTGGTGATCAACACCGTAAAGGTTCCGGTTTGTTCCGAGCTCCATATCTCGACAACTGCACTGCCTGAACTGCCACCTGCCAAGCCCCCGCCAACCATATGTTCTGTATATTTATCCTTCAGTCGGTCCACGACAATGTCGCGTGGGGCACAGCTTGATTGTGCGAAAACCGGAGGGGCGATCGCGGCCATGCCAAAGACAAGCGCGGCCTTCATCAGTCGCTTGAACATCACAAGCTCCTTTCCTATTGATTTGGATCTGAAGGGGGCGCAGCAGGAGAGAGGCCTGCGCCCCCCGATGCTTAATATATGGGAATGCCTCAGCCGAGACTAAACACACATGTGTTCACGAGTTCGGTGGCAGCCGGTGATCCCTACCCATGAGCCTGCGCTGCAATTGTGGCTTTTTCTGGGCAAGTCAATTTTGAGGTGGCATAATGGCAACACAGCAACGGGCATGGCAACGGATGCTGTCAGGGCGCAGATTGGATCTTTTGGATCCTACGCCGGTCGACATCGAGATAGAAGATATCGCACACGGCCTTGCCTTTGTCGCGCGCTGGAATGGTCAGACCCGGGGTGATTTCCCCTATTCTGTCGCCGAGCATTCTCTCTTGGTCGAGGAAATCTTTGGGCGGCTTTACCCCAAAGCCACACCGGCTCAGCGATTGACCGCACTGTTACACGACGCGCCCGAATATGTGATTGGTGACATGATTTCGCCGGTGAAAGCCGCCGTTGGCCCCGGCTATGACGAGCTCGACAAACGCCTGACCGCCGCGATCCACATTCGGTTTGGCCTGCCTGCGGCTGTGCCTGTACGGCTCAAGCAACGGATCAAGCGTGCCGACAAAATCAGCGCCTGGATGGAGGCCACACAGATTGCAGGGTTCACGAGTGCTGAAGCCAACAAATTTTTCGGCCGCCCCGACCCGGACATCATCACCGGTCTTTCTATACAACTGCGTGCGCCTTTGGACGTGCGTACAGATTTTACCCAACGCCACGAAACTCTCTTAGGAGCACTAACATGATCACCGTTCGCCGCGCCGGTGTGCTGGATGCCCGCCAAATGGCCGAGCTTTTGAACGCCGTCATCAAAATTGGCGGCACCACGGCCATCACTGAACCCGTCCAGGCCGAAGACATGAAATCCTGGATGCAGAGCGATAACTCCATCTGGCACGTGGCAGAAGATGACACCGGCGAGATTTTGGGATTTCAGTGGGTCGAGCCGCACGAAAAGCTGCCGCCCGCAGCGACAAACATTGCAACCTTTGCTCAGGTTGGCAAAACCGGGATGGGGATCGGATCATCTCTCTTTCGCGCGACGGAAAAGGCCGCACGTGAATTAGGATTTCAATGGATCAACGCAGAGATACGCGCCGACAATGAAGGTGGCTTGATCTACTATCAAAGCCGCGGCTTCGAGGACTACGCCCGCACAACAGGCGTCACGCTGGCGGATGGGCAGATTGTCGACAAGATTCACAAGCGGTTCAATCTCTGAGGTTTACTTTCCTTCAATCGGAAACAATTTAATCGAATTGTTGCCACATTCGCCTGACACACAGAGGACACTCAATTTGACCCTGTGGTGCTGGAGCGACCCCGTGTTTGTGAAGAAATCTGCATATTTTGCCCTTTTGATCCTGACCCTGAGCGCCTGTGGAGCCCAGGTTAAATCACCAATTTCGAGCACAATGGGCAGCACCCCGGTCATCGCTCATACTGATCAGGAACGCGCGCTTGCCGATCAAGCACATGCGTTGGACCGCCTTTCACGGGATATGGTGCGCAAGTCCACCACCACCGGCGCAGCCATTGGCGCGGTCGCCGGATGTGGTTTGGCCATTGTATCCTCCTCTGCCAAAGCTCAGTGCTTGAAAGGCGCAGTGGCAGGTGGTGTCATTGGGGGGGTTGCCGGGTATGCCCATGGCCAATCACAGGTTCAGAAACGGGTTGAATTGATTTCTGCCAACACATTGCTACCCAGCGTGCGTCAAACGAAAGACCAGCTTGAGGTGGTCAAAGGTGGCGTGGCCTCTGTCATCGCCCGGCAGGACGCCGAACTGATGCAGATGAAATCACAGCTTGCGTTGGGGCAGATCAGCCAGACGCAGTACGATGCACGGATCTCAGCCATTAAGGCGTCGCGGGCCGAACTTGCCAGTGCACTGACCCAAAGCGCCGCCCATGCGGCTCTAGCCAACGCAGCCGTCAAAGACGCCGTGCGCAGAGGCCAAACCGGGCTGGGCTGGTATCTGATGGAAACCAAAAAGATACAAGATGAAAGCCTATCAGCGCGGGCGCAGATCTCACTCCTCTAAGCTCATTTCCAAGCCCCGGTCTCGCCGGGGCTTTTTCTTGCTGCGCAGAAGACACGCCTTACGGTGCTAATTCTCCGTATCTCCAGTAGTGTTGCTATTCAAAGCCCGATACCGATTACTAGGCTCGGCTGGATACCAATCCTAAGAGAGACAGGATGCATGACGACGAGGTGCCTCTTTCACATCATGACGCGATAAGCATGATCCGCAGGCAATTCCCCGAATTTGCCAATGAACCCATTGCTGCGTGCAATGCTGTCGGAACCACCAACTATGTTTTCCAAATTGGCGAGCACTATGCGGCCAGATTTCCACGCCGCCTGACACACCCCGATATTTGTCTCGAAACCCTGTGCTCTGAGGCGGACGCGATGACCGACCTGAACCGTCATTGCAGCGTTCGCACCCCGACACCTTATGCGATCGGCACCCCATCTGACGCCTACCCCATGCCATGGTCGATACAAAGCTGGATCACCGGAGAAATTGCCACACCTCACGGTCAGGCAAGTTGCGCATCTTTCACCCAAGATCTGGCAAATCTCATCCTGTCGTTACGCTCAGCAGATACGCAGGGCCGCCCCTTCTGCGGTCAAGGGCGCGGTGGTCACCTCTCTGATCATGATGGATGGATGGAACACTGCTTTTCCCAAAGTGAGACCCTCTTGAACGTGCCCCATCTTAGACAAACGTGGTCCTCGTTGCGCACTCTGCCCGATCCTGGTTCTTTAGTGATGTGTCACAAAGATCTTATCCCGGAGAATGTACTCATCGCGGATGATCGCCTTGTCGGGGTTCTCGATGGCGGAGGCTTTGGCCCCGCCGATCCCGCGCTTGATCTTGTGGCGAGTTGGCACATGCTGGAAACACAAAACCGCGACACGTTCCGCCAATACCTCGGCTGTGACGATATAGAATGGCTTCGAGGTGCGGCTTGGGCATTCCAGCAGGCCATGGGACTTGTCTGGTACTACCAAAGGTCCAACCCTGACCTTTGTGCGCTTGGGCGCAGTACGCTCAACCGCCTTTCCCAAAACGTATCACTCTAAATCACCTAACCAATCCACCCGCAAAATTTGCACTTGGCTGGCTAGAACAAAACGCTAACATAGCGCACATGATTTCAATTATCTCTGCCACCCCCGACCACGCGCTTGGTATGAGCCAGCTGCTTCACTCAATTTTGAAGCGCTGGAACAGTCCACGGCCCTATAGCCCCGAACACGTTCGCACCTATTACATTCAGCCGGAAGGCGGCATCAAATGCTCGGTTGCCCTCAAAGGTGACAAAGTTGTTGGGTTTCAAGCGCTTCTTCTGGCAACCGAGGGAAATGCATATGACGTGACCCCGGGATGGGGCATCATTGGAACCTATGTCGACGGGTCAGAGGCAGGCCAGGGCATTGGCCGAAAACTGTTCGCGTCATCGCTTGATGCCGCGCAAAAGGTCGGCCTGCCAGCCATCGATGCCACAATCGGCGATTGGAACGATGAGGGGCTGGGATATTACGGCGCGATGGGGTTCGAAACCTATCGAACCCCGGCTGGCGCCATCAGCAAAAAGTTTACCCTGGCCTAACGCGGGCTGCGTTTTGCTAAGATACGCTGCAAGGTACGGCGGTGCATATTCAAACGACGGGCTGTTTCGCTGACATTGCGATCACAAAGCTCGTAGACACGTTGAATGTGCTCCCAACGCACGCGATCTGCGCTCATCGGGTTTTCTGGAGGTGGGGGCAGATCATCGCCTTTGGCCAGAAGCGCATTGGTGATATCAGTGGCATCCGCGGGCTTTGACAAATAGTCGGTTGCGCCGATTTTGACCGCCGCAACCGCCGTCGCGATCGCGCCATATCCGGTCAGAACAACCACACGGCTGTCAGGGCGCTTTTCACGCAGAACTTCGACCACGTCCAAGCCATTGCCGTCTTCCAACCGAAGATCAACCACTGCATAGGCAGGAGGCCGAGCAGTCGCGATGGCTGTCCCTGCTGCGACCGAGCCCGCCATTTCGACGTCGAATCCGCGCTTTTCCATGGCCTTTGCCAGACGCCGCAGAAACGGCTCATCATCATCTACCAAGAGTAGAGATTTATCTTCGCCGAGATCCTCAATACTGCGTTCTGCCAATGCCATCCCTCCAGTCGTTCGAAAACGGTGTTTTACAAACTATTAGCCCTGCGCCCTAGGGGCGTCAAATGCCTGATTTACTTTGCATCCATAAAGCAGGCCACTTTCTCAGCCATTTGCTCAGGTGTGACCTCACGGCGGAAGTACTCAACAAATCCTTCTTCTGGCATCACCAGATAAGTGAAGGTCGAGTGATCCACGAGGTAATAGTCATCCTCAGCCTCCTGCGCCTTGTAGTAGGTGCGATAGGCCTGACTTGCGGCTTTGACCTGCTCGGCGGTCCCCGTCAGGCCAATCATCTTTTCATGATTGTTGGCTGAGAAATCCGCGACAACTTCGGGTGTATCGCGCTTGGGATCGATCGAGATGAACACCGGCGTGACGCTACGCCCGCCTTCAGCCAGTTCATCCACAGCAAGCGAATTGCGCGCCACATCAAAGGGGCAAATGTCCGGGCAAAACGTATAGCCGAAATATACAAGGCTAGGTTCAATGATGACATCTGCATCCGTCACTGTCTCGCCGCGCCCATTGATCAACTCGAACGGCCCACCAATTGTGCCCGCACCACCGGCAACGGCCCCGGTCCGACACTGAGCAAATTTATCTGCACTGGACGGGCCCGAGGTTGCGTACCAAATTCCCCCAAGAAGGGCGGCAATGGCGACGGAACCGGAAACAGCGACAAGACGCATCATAAGAAGGATCCTTTGCATATCTTTGGCGCAGAGGTAACGATTGTAAATCCAGCCGCAAGTGACGAAAAGGCGCACATGACTGAAAATGAACTGGGCCTGTTTGGCGAAGGACACCGCAGCAACTGGATCCGGCTGCGCACAATGATCTTGCTGCGATGGTTCGCCATCGTTGGACAGTTGTCGGCCATTGTGGTCGCACAGCACCTCTACAATCTGCAAATCGAGCTGGGTCTTTGCTATCTGGCGGTCGGTGTTTCGATTGTTGGCAACCTGATCGCCATCTTCGTTTTCCCTGAAAACAAGCGCCTGTCGGAGACCGAAAACTTCTTCATGGTCATGTTTGACCTGCTCCAGCTGTGTTTCCTGCTGTATCTGACCGGCGGCCTTCACAATCCGTTTTCGTTGTTAGTGCTCGCACCGGTCACTGTCTCCGCCTCAGTCCTTACCCTTCGATCAACTATGATTTTGGGAGGGACGGCCTTTTCGCTTGTCACCGCGATGGTGTTTTTCCACCTGCCATTGCGAACTGAAGCCGGTTTTATCCTGCGCATCCCTGATATTTTCATTTTTGGTCAATGGGCTGCGATCACAATCGCTCTGGTTTTCATCAGTGTATATTCTCGCCGTCTGACCTCTGAGATGCATTCGATGTCTGATGCGCTTGCCGCGACACAGATGGCGCTCGCTCGGGCGCAGAAACTTAATGATCTGGGCGGCGTGGTTGCCGCTGCCGCACACGAACTTGGCACACCTTTGGCGACGATCAAGCTCACTTCGTCAGAGTTGATTGAAGAACTGGAAGACCATCCTGAGCTGCGCGAAGATGCCGAACTGATCCGCGAACAAGCCGATAGATGTCGCGATATCATGCGCTCTATGGGGCGGGCCGGTAAAGACGACCTACATATGCGCAAAGCGCCTTTGATCGAGGTAATCCGAGAGGCCGCCGAACCCCATCAAGAGCGTGGCAAAGACGTCGTCATCGAGGATGGCCCAGGTCCCGGTGGCGAATACAGCGCACCAGAAATTCTGCGTCGCCCGGAAATCATCCACGGCTTGCGAAATCTGGTACAAAACGCGGTGGATTTTGCCCGAACCAGTGTTTGGATCGAAGCCATTTGGACCGACGATCTGATATCGATTCGCATTCTCGACGATGGAAAAGGATTTCCCCCCCATCTGATTGGGCGCATCGGCGATCCCTTTATGCGGCGCAGGCACGACAGTGACCGCAAATCACGCCCCGAATACGAGGGCATGGGGTTGGGTTTGTTTATCGCCAAAACACTGCTTGAACGTTCCGGTGCCGAGCTGAGCTTTGCCAACGGTTCAGATCCATATCAGCCAGCGGCAACCGACGAAGAGCACATCGGCGCCATCGTCGAAGTAATCTGGCCACGTAGTAAGATTGTCCCAGAACGTCCGGAACCCGGAACACCACTGGGAGAAAATCGCCCCTTTGACCTGTAAATAATATCTGGAAACAACCTCGGTTAACGGCAGATTAATATTTCCCCAACATCCTTATTTGCTATTGTGGGTGACAAATTGATTTGTGAGTTCTGACATGGTTTGGGCAATTGCCACCGGTATCTTTTTGGCACTTCTTGCAAGTATTTTGGTGCTACTGCTGGTTGTGGGTGGCCCGCGCGCTGTCTCTGGTTCAGCTCAGTTCAATGATGAAATAAGCTTTCTGTTACATGACGGCAGTGTCGTTGACGCGAGTGCGCAGGCGCGTGAACTTTTAGGTCAGACCAAGTTAAACGAAGCGTCTTGGGCTGTCCTGCGTCAGGCATTTTTCCCAGTTTTCCCCGCCGTTCCCGAAGAAATCACCGAAGGCCGAAAGGTCTACCAATCCGAAGGCATGCCCGGCCTCGAGCTCATCATTGATAAAAACCAACACATTGAACGTGTTGAACTACATGGTATTTCCCGAAATCCGGGTCATATCCTAAAATTGGTTGCGGTCCAAAGAGACCATCAAATGCTCTCCCATGTCGCCAGCGTTTCGCCGAATCCAAGCTGGGCCATGGACAAAACCAACAAGACAATCTGGCATAACTCAGCCTATGAAGCCCTGTGCCAAAGCGTCGGTGCGGCTCCCGCAGGCGCCTGCCCGTTTGAGCTACCTCACCCGCTGCCACAAACAGTTCAAACCTCACGACTTGGCCTGGTTGACCCCGACGGCGCGCGCCTTTGGTTCGAGGTCTCCTCCCATCCAACAGCTGAAGGGTGGCTGCACTTCGCCATTCGAATCGATTCCCTGGTGCAGGCGGAACTGGCCCAGCGCAACTTCGTCCAGACTCTGACCAAGACATTTGCGCATCTGCCCATTGGTTTGGCTGTTTTTGATCGGGACCATCAATTGGTTTTGTTCAATCCTGCCTTGGTCGATCTCACCCATCTCCCGGTGGTTTTCCTCAGCTCACGTCCGACGCTTTTGAGCTTTTTTGACAACATGCGCGACAACCGGATCATGCCGGAGCCCAAAAACTATCCCAACTGGCGGGCGGGGCTCTCGGATATGATCTCGGCGGCTCGAGAAGACCGGTATAGTGAAACATGGAACTTGCCCTCGGGACTGACCTACAAAATAACGGGCCGCCCACATCCCGATGGCGCGATTGCTTTTCTCCTGGAAGACATCAGCGCCGAAGTCTCTCTGACGCGGCGGTTCCGGTCTGAGCTTGAGATGACGCAATCCGTGATCGACTGCTTCGCGGAATCCGTCGCTGTGTTTTCACATCTCGGTGTCTTAACCCTGTCCAACGCCGCGTATCACCGCCAATGGAACATTCCCCAGGAAGGGCGCGATTCTGAGATTTCGATCATTGAAGCAACTGAAACCTGGGAAGCTGCGTTTGAGCCCTGCGAAATATGGGACGATCTGCAGGAATTTGTGCTGGCTCGCCACGATCGCCAGCTGCGTGAGTGTCTCTTAACCACTAAGAGCGGGCAGGATATTGTGCTGACCATCGAACCGGTCTCAGCTGGGGCTACGCTCATTCGGTTCTCTCGTCTGGAAGACACCGATACGTTTTCCCCGATGCAAAAAATCGCCAACGGTTGATCCCGCTTGCAGCGAGACGACGGCACGGTATTTTCGGCACATGACACGTCGCCAAATCCTCATGTCGTCACCCGACGCAACCGCACTATTTGCGCAGACCTTTGCCAAACACCTCGCCCCAGGTGATGTGATTTTGCTTTCTGGAGGCATTGGCGCTGGAAAAACCCACTTTGCGCGCAGCCTGATCCACGCCCTACAGGATCCGCCCGAAGATGTGCCTTCGCCGACTTTCACCCTGGTTCAGGTTTATGACACCCCGAAGGGCGAAATCTGGCACGGTGACCTCTATCGCCTGAGCGATCCGGACGAATGTGTAGAGCTTGGCCTGACCGACGCCTTTGAAACCGCCATTTGCCTGGTGGAATGGCCTGATAAACTTGAAGATCTCACGCCTGAGAACGCGTTAAAAATACATCTGGACACCTGTGCAAGCGACGACGATCACCGTCAGATGACCCTGCATTGGACCGATACCCGTTGGAACCTGATTGAGGGTCTGACATGAGCTTTCTCAAAACAGCAGGCTGGTCCGACGCGCAGCAAGTTCCTCTTGCGGGTGATGCCTCCACACGCCGGTACACCCGACTAAAGCTTGGCGAAAAAACCGCAATGTTGATGGAAGACCCCGATGGCGATGTCGGGCGTTTTGCACAACTGGCCCGCCACCTATTGTCTCTTGGGCTAAGCGCGCCCCAAATTTTCGCCGAAGCACCGGGGCTTCTTCTGCTCGAAGATTTTGGCGATGATCTTGTCAGCAAGTTGGCCAAAACGTCTGATGCAGAAAAGCAACTTTACATCACAGCGACAGATGCCCTGATCGAGCTGCATAAACATCCTGCCCTCGAAACTTTGCCCGTCGCGACAGCCGATGCTTTGGCCCAAATGACCGATCTGTCATTCACCTGTTACGCAGCTAATGCAGGACACCCAAATCCATCAGCTCAGACGGCGACTGTCGCCGCATTGAAGCCTCTCCTTGATCACTTTGGCGCACCCGAGAACATCATGATCTTGCGGGATTATCACGCAGAGAACGTTCTATTTCTGCCCGAACGCAAAGGCGCCGCGCAGGCAGGTCTTTTAGATTTCCAGGACGCCATGATTGGGCACCGCGCCTATGATCTGGCGTCGCTGATCCACGATGCCCGACGCACCCCGTTAGAGGGCACCGGCGAGGCCTGTGTGCGTCACTACCTTGATGAAACAGGTGTGGAAGAAGCGACCTTTCGCACCTCTCTGGCCGTGCTCGGAGCCCAGCGCAATCTTCGCATTCTGGGGATATTTGCGCGTTTGGCACGGGTCAGACAAAAACCGCACTACATCGATTTCATCCCCACCACATGGGCCCACCTGCAACGGGATCTGGCGCATCCGGTGCTTGCCCCGGTCAAGGCCCTGTTGGACAGGCACCTGCCGGCCCCCACCCCTGAGATTTTGAACAGGCTCAAGTTATGCCCAACGCCATAATGCTGTTTGCTGCGGGGTTTGGCACCCGCATGGGCGCTTTGACCACAGATCGGCCCAAACCCTTGATTGATGTGGCCGGAAAACCTTTGTTGGATCACGCGCTGGCGCTAACCAAAGGTATTCAAACCCGCGTGGTCAATGCCCACTACAAGGCCGACCAAATCCACAGCCATATCAATGGATCCGAGGTGCAGGTCATTGAAGAGCATCCGCAGGTGCTTGATACCGGCGGCGGGCTGCGCAACGCGCTGCCCATTCTGGGACACAACCCCGTTTTCACACTGAACACTGATGCGGTGTGGAACGGCCCCAATCCTCTGGATGCGCTGCGCACAGCCTGGGATCCCGCGCAGATGGATGCACTCTTGCTCTGTGTCCCGCTTAAAAACGCGATTGGGCGCCAAGGCGGTGGAGACTTCTCAATTTCTGAGGACGGCAGGCTGACCCGAAAAGGGGATTTCGTTTATGTCGGTGCCCAGATCGTAAAAACCGACCGGCTGAGCGAAATTGAGAAAGATGTCTTTTCCCTCAATGATCTGTGGAACCTGATGGCCGGTCAGAACCGCTTGTTTGGAACCGTGTACTCAGGTCAGTGGTGCGATGTCGGCCACCCTCATGGCATCACTCTGGCCGAGGAGATGCTTGATGTTTAGCGGATCTGGCCCACGCCTTTTTGCTCTGCCACCCGGGGTGGATTTTCCGACGGAACTGGCACGAGGCCTGATTGAACGTGCCGAAACACCCGAAGCACTGGCGCGGGTTGAGCTCTATGTGAACACCGAGCGTATGTCGCGCCGCCTGCGCACCGCCTTTGAGGCAGGTCCCGCATCTCTCTTGCCGCGGGTCAAGATGATCACCGACATCGCGAACCCGCTGATCAAAGCGCGCCTGCGTCAACCAGCGCCTGCTCTGCGTCGACGTCTTGAGCTTACGGGATTGGTGGGGCGGCTCCTTGAAGCGCAGCCCGATCTTGCCCCGCGCTCTGCCCTATTTGATCTCGCCGACAGTCTGGCCACTTTGATGGAAGAGATGCAGGGCGAAGGCGTCGATCCCGAGGCCATCGCCAATCTGGATGTCAGCGACCAATCCGGCCATTGGCAACGCGCGTTGAGCTTTCTGACCATTGTTCAGCGCTATTTCGATGGGGGTGAAGCACCGGATTCTCAGGCCTACGCCCGTATGGCTCTGGAACTACGCATCGCCGCCTGGAAAGCCAATCCGCCTCAGCATCCTATCATCATTGCTGGCTCTACCGGGTCTCGTGGAACCACTCATTGGTTCATGACCGAAGTAGCCAAGCTCCCACAGGGCGCGGTGATCCTGCCCGGATTTGACCATGACATGCCCGCGCAAGTGTGGGAACAGCTGGACGAGGCCCTGACTGGCGAAGATCATCCGCAATACCGCTTTGCCCATATGATGCGCGATCTTGGTGTTGGGCCACAGGATGTCCGCCCTTGGACCGACGCCCAAGCCCCTGCGCCAGAACGCAACAAACTGATTTCTCTGGCTCTACGCCCCGCGCCTGTGACCCACCAGTGGATGAGCGAAGGGCCAAACCTGCCTGATCTGCGGCAGGCCACCGAGGGGCTGACGCTGGTCGAGGCACCCACATTGCGGGATGAGGCGCTGGCCATTGCCCTACGTCTGCGACAGGCCGCAGAGGACGGCACCCGCGCGGCGCTGATTTCGCCCGACCGAATGCTGACCCGACAGGTCACCTCGGCGCTGGACCGTTGGGGGATTCTGCCAGATGATTCCGCCGGGACACCGGCACAGCTGACCCCACCGGGCCGGTTCCTGCGCCATGTCGCAGCACTTTTCCAAGATCCTTTGAGCGCCGAAGCGCTACTGGTTTTGCTCAAACATCCTTTGACCCATACCGGAGACGGGCGCGGGCAGCACCTCTTGAACACCCGTGATCTCGAGCTGCACATTCGCAAAACCGGCTGGCCCTATCCCCAGCCCGAAGACCTGCGCGCCTGGGGCGTGGCCAATGACCGCGACGTTTGGGCCGCATGGGTGGCCGACCAGTTCTGCGGCAACGAGAGAACGGGCAAGACGCCCCTAGCGAACTGGGTCGAAGATCATGTGGCGCTGGCCGAAGCCATTGCCCGAGGGAGCGACGCGGAGGGCTCTGGCGAGCTGTGGCAAGAGAATGCCGGTCGCAAACTGACCATGGTGATCGCTGATCTGCGGGCCGAGGCCGAGTTTGGCGCGGATATGGGTCCGCACGACTATGGGGATCTCTTTGGGGCCATCATTGCCCAACACGAAGTCCGTGACCGCGACGCCCCCCATCCGCATATCCTGATCTGGGGGACGCTTGAGGCACGTGTGATGGGGGCGGATCTCTTGATCCTGGCCGGTCTGAACGAAGGCAGCTGGCCCGAGCTTCCCGGCGCTGATCCGTGGCTGAACCGCAAAATGCGCGCGGATGCGGGTCTGTTGCTGCCCGAACGGCGCATTGGTCTCTCAGCGCATGATTTTCAACAGGCCGCCGGTGCGCCCGAGGTCTGGCTGACCCGCGCCAAGAAATCGGATGATGCGGAAACCGTGCCCAGCCGCTGGATGAACCGGATCGAAAACCTGATGGCGGGCCTGCCCCAGCGCTTTGGCAAAGAGGCATGGGGCGCAATGCGCACACGCGGTGATCATTGGCTTGGTCTGGCCAGAACCGCAGAAACCCCAATCGCAGGCACGCCTGTACCCCGCCCCTCGCCCTGCCCGCCTGCGACAGCCCGCCCAAAACAGCTCTCGGTGACCGAGATCAAACGGCTGGTGCGCGATCCCTTTGCCATCTACGCCAAACATGTGCTGCGGCTGCGCCCGCTGGATCCGCTGATGCGCGCACCCGACGCACTGATGCGGGGGATTTTACTACATGAGATCCTCGAAGAGTTTGTGAAAACCACTGTGGCAGAGCCGGACCAACTTTCGCCCAGCGCCTTTATCGCGCAGGCGCAAGAGATCCTGGGCGATCCCACTCGCGTACCCTTCCCGACCATTCGTGCCCTGTGGCAGACCCGGATGCAGCGCGTTGCCAATTGGTTTGTGGAAACCGAGACCTCTCGGCAGGCCCTTGCCACGGCGCACCCGTCCAATTTTGAAATCAAAGGACAGGCCACGCTTCCTGCGCTGGGCTTTACCCTAACCGGCACCGCCGACCGGATCGACATCGACGACCGAGGCGGCGCGCATATCTACGACTACAAAACCGGGGCGGCCCCGTCGAAAGGCGAACAGGAACATTTCGACAAACAGCTTTTGCTTGAGGCGGCCATGGTCACCCAAGGTGCCTTCAAAGATCTGGATCCCCGCCACGTTGAACGTGCCACCTTTATCTCACTGAAACCCGGCGATCCGAAAGAGGTTGCCGCTCCTCTGGATGAGGCGCCACCCGATAAGGTCTGGGAAGAATTCACCACGCTGATCAGTGCCTATTTCAGCGCCGAACAGGGTTTCACCGCCCGTCGTGCCCTGATGAAAGACACCGACATTGCCGATTACGATCATCTGTCGCGCTTTGGCGAATGGGATGTGACCGATACGCCCACACGTGAGGATCTGACATGACACGTGATTTGGCCACCCAACGCCAGGTGGACGCCGCCCGTCCCATGGCCTCAACCTGGCTTGCCGCGAACGCTGGATCCGGCAAAACCCGTGTGCTCACCGACCGTGTGGCGCGGCTCTTGCTGGATGGGGTTCTGCCCGAACATATTCTATGCCTGACCTATACCAAAGCCGCCGCAACCGAGATGCAGAACCGGCTATTCAAACGGTTGGGCGGCTGGGCCATGCTGGATGACGATGGTCTGCGCGCCGAACTGATCAAGCTCGGGGTCGAAAGCGATCTGCACGCCGAGTTTCTGCGCAGCGCCCGCACCCTGTTTGCCCGGGCCATTGAAACGCCCGGTGGGCTGCGCATTCAGACGATTCACTCGTTCTGTTCTTCGCTGCTGCGCCGGTTCCCACTTGAAGCCGGGGTCAGCCCGCAGTTCAAAGAAATGGAGGATCGTGCCGCCGAAATGCTGCGCGCCGACATTCTAGATCAGATGTCTGACGGCCCTGACGCGCATCTGGTCCAGGCCATCGCGCCATTTCTACCCGGTGACGACAGCGAAAGCCTCTTGGCCGAAATGTGCCATATGCGCGACGCCTTTTTGCCCGGGCTCGACGACAGCGCCATTCGCACGGCCTATGGGCTGGAGGACACCGCCAGTATCGACGCGCTGGTCGACGATGTCTTTCTGGGCGACACGATTGAGATGTTGGGCGAGCTGGTGCCGCTTCTCAAATCCTCCGGCAAGAATGACCAGAAGGCCGCGGATAAACTGGCCCTGGTTCAACGCGCAGATGTCACCGCCTTGACCCTTTTGGAATCGGTTCTTTTGACCGGAGCCAGCGCCAAAGAGCCCTTTAGCGCCAAGATCGGAGCCTTCCCAACCAAAGGCCTGCGCGAAGGCGCCATGGCGGGCTATATGGGCCGATTGGAAGATCTAATGCGGCGGGTGGAACAGGCCCGCGATCAACGTCTGGCCCTGCAAGCGGTGCAAAAGGACATTGCTCTGCATCACTTTGCCCGCGTGTTCCTGCCCGCCTATGAAGACGCCAAGCTGCGCCGGGGCTGGCTTGACTTTGACGACCTGATCACCCGCGCCCGCGATCTGTTGAACGACCCTGCTGTGGCGGCTTGGGTGCTGTACCGCCTTGACGGCGGCATCGACCATATTTTGGTGGATGAGGCACAGGACACCTCCCCCGTGCAATGGCAGGTGATCGAACGTCTAGCCCAAGAATTCACCAGCGGTGAGGGCGCCCGCGCGGATGTCCAGCGCACGATCTTTGTGGTGGGCGACAAAAAACAGTCGATCTATTCCTTTCAGGGCGCTGACCCCTCGGAATTTGACCGCATGCGGGACGAGTTCGCGCAACGCCTAAGCCAGACAGAGGCGCCTTTGTCGTCAATGGTGCTGGAGCATTCCTTCCGGTCGGCCGAGCCGATCCTGCGTCTGGTCGACAACACGTTTGAACATGCGGGGGCTTCGGGATTTAGCGCCGATCAAAAACACCGCGCCTTCAAAGACCGCATGCCCGGACGGGTGGATCTGTGGCCCTTGGTTGAATCCGTCAAAGATGAAACCGACGGCGCCTGGTTTGAGCCACTGGACCGTCAGGCCACAACCCACCATTCGGTGATCCTGGCCAAACGCATCGCGCGGTTCATTCGCGAAACCATCGAGGCCCAAACGCCCCTGCCCATCGAAAAAGGGTTTAGCGGGGAATATGAAGCCCGCCCGGTGCATGCCGGGGATTTCCTGATCCTTGTGCGGTCGCGGTCTCGCCTGTTCAAAGAAATCATTCGTGCCTGTAAACAAGAAGCGCTGCCCATTGCCGGGGCGGACCGATTGAAGGTCATGGCAGAACTGGCGGTGCGGGACATCATTGCGCTGCTGAGCTTTCTATCGACCCCCGAAGACAGCCTGTCCCTTGCAACGGCGCTGCGCTCTCCCTTGTTTGGCTTGACCGAGCAAGAGCTGTTTGATCTCGCCCATCGCCGCACCCAACGCTATCTTTGGGAAGGATTGCGCACCCGCCGCGAAGATTTCCCTGCAGTGCTGGAGATACTCGACGATCTGCGCAAGCAGACCGATTTCCTGCGACCCTATGATTTGATCGACCGCATCCTAACCCGCCACAATGGCCGAAAATTGTTGATTGGACGGTTGGGCGAAGAGGCCGAGGATGGGATCAACGCGCTGTTGGGTCAGGCCTTGGCCTATGAACAAACCGATATCCCTTCGCTCACTGGGTTTCTGCAGTGGGCGCAGGCGGACAATCTCGAGATCAAGCGTGCTCCTGACAGCGCGGGCGAAACGCTGCGCGTGATGACCGTGCATGGCTCAAAGGGGTTAGAGGCCCCCATTGTCATTATGCCCGACGGCGCCCAGCCGGACCGCAAGCTGCGCGGCGCATTGGTGCGCGACGATCAGGGCGCCATGTGGAAAGGGCCTGAAGCCACCCAACCCAAACGCCAGTCTCAGGCGGTGGACGCCAAGAAAGAGAAAGAGGCGCAAGAACGCGACCGCCTTCTTTATGTCGGCCTCACACGGGCCGAACGCTGGCTGGTGGTTGCCGCCTCGGGTGAGCTGGGGAAACAGGGCGACGCCTGGTACGATCAGGTTCAGCGCGGCATGACGGCCTCGGGCGCCAGTGATCACAACTTTGGCTTTGGGACCGGAAAACGTCTTAGCCACATGGATTGGGACGGGTTAGAGATGACCATGCCCGAGGCCAGGATTGAGGTCCTGCCCGATCTACCAGACCAGTTTATTCGCCCAGCGCCAGTGCCTGCAGAGGAACCGCAGAGCCGCTCCCCTTCGGATCTTGGCGGTGCCAAGGCCCTGCCCGGTGCGCAGGGCGACAGCGAGGAACTCGCCAAGGCGCGCGGCACCGCTCTTCATGAGTTGCTGGAAAACCTTGCTCCATTACCTAGCGCTGAACGCGCGACTGCGGCCTATGTTTTCCTCTCACACATTGCCGAGAAAACCGAGGTAGAGGGGCTGGCAGAGCTTTTACCTGACCTGCTCTCTGAGGCCACGAGTGTATTGGACGCGCCCGCACTTGCCCAATTTTTCGCACCTGACGCCCTGAACGAGGTGCCAGTTACCGCTGATTTACCAGACATCGGGCGGATCTACGGGATCATCGACAAGCTTCTGATTACACCCCAGAAAGTCACGGCGATTGATTTCAAGTCCAACCGTGTAATCCCTCAAACGATTGAACAGGTGCCGGAAGGGTTGTTGCGCCAGATGGGGGCCTATGCCGCAGCTTTGGCGCAGATTTATCCAGACCACGAGATAGAAACCGGGCTGATCTGGACCGCAAGCGCACACTACATGCCGTTGCCACACGATCTTGTCACACAAGCTCTCGGGAATGTGTCTACGCCTTGACGCTTTGGCAGACCCTGCCTAGGTTCCACGTCTAACATAGCTGCTCATCCAAGGAGAGACCTAATGGCCACCGTCGCAGTCACCGACGCCACCTTTGACGCCGAAGTCAAAAACTCAGACATCCCCGTTGTTGTGGATTTCTGGGCTGAGTGGTGCGGCCCCTGTAAGCAGATTGGCCCGGCTCTGGAAGAGCTGGCCGCAGAATACGAAGGCCGCGTGAAAATCGCCAAGGTCGACGTCGACAGCAACCCGAACTCGGCTGCGGCCATGGGCGTACGTGGCATCCCGGCACTGTTCCTGTTCAAGGACGGCGCACCGATCTCGAACCGCGCGGGTGCTGCACCCAAGGCGGCTCTGGAAAGCTGGATCAAAGAAGCGCTGTAATTTCGCTTCTTCGCTAAAATCGAAAACCCCCGTTGCCCGGCGCAGCGGGGGTTTTTCTTTGCTCGCACACCGGGCGCCTAAGACTTGTGCCGATCCGGCGCAGGTTCCATATAGGCAGGGAAAGACAGGAGGCTCATGTGGCAGAAGACAGTTTTCCCGGATGGCATGGCACAACCATCATTGGCGTTCGCAAAGGCGGTGAAGTGGTCATCGCAGGGGATGGTCAGGTCAGCCTCGGCCAAACCGTGATCAAGGGCACCGCCCGCAAAGTGCGTCGTCTGTCCCCCGGTGGGCATGATGTGATCTGCGGCTTCGCGGGCTCTACTGCGGATGCTTTTACCCTGCTGGAGCGACTAGAAGCCAAACTTGAGGCCACACCGGGCCAGTTGCAGCGCGCGAGTGTTGAGCTTGCCAAAGACTGGCGTACGGACAAATACCTGCAAAAGCTGGAAGCCATGCTGATCGTCACCGACGGCACCCATCTTTTGGTGATCACCGGCGCTGGCGATGTTCTGGAACCCGAGCATGATGTGGCAGCTATTGGATCGGGGGGCAACTTTGCCCTGGCTGCCGCGCGCGGCATGATGGACAGCGATAAATCCGCCGAAGAGATCGCCCGCGGTGCCATGGCGATTGCGGCCGACATCTGTGTCTACACCAATGGCAAGCTGACCGTCGACAGCATCAAGGCCTAACAAAACAGGGTCGGCAACATGCCGACCCAAACAATTTACGCGACCAACGCACTGGTTATTTCAGGCTGGCAACGCCCAGCGGAACACCTGCAACGTCACACCAGATGAACACTTCATCATAGGCCGACACATCCCAGACCTTTGGCACGGCATAGCGCTGTTTGCCGTTCAGGCTCTGCAGGGCACCAAGATAACCCTCTGCGCCCAGATACTCGCCAGCTTTACCAAAGCCAACGCGCGGGTCGGGACCACCGTCCAGCACAAAGTCATCGCCCAGCTCGACGATGTAGACTTCGCCTTCTTTGTAGATCGACACCGACCCGGTAGTTACGTGGTTCGAGCGGCCCTGAAAGGTGCCGTCGGCTACGGATTTCATTGATTCGGCAGCGGCCTGCGTGCCTACGGTTGCGACCAGTGCTGCGGCGCCAGCGGTGCCAACGGTGCCCAAGAAATTACGACGGTTCATGATTGCGTTTCCTCCTCGTCAATCTGACCCTCAAAATATCAGCGCATTTTCAAAGCGAAATGGGGGCTCACGCGTTGCTCATCTTCCGTGAGCGCTTGCACTTGGGACGCGCATTGTTAGGTATCATTCAATGAATCACATAAACCTGATGAACACGAAAAAAGGGGCCTCGGCATGAGCGATATGACCTACACCCGTCTGGGCCAGTCTGGCCTGGTGGTTTCGCGGATGGCGCTGGGCACAATGACCTTTACACATGGGTCGGATTGGATCCCGGGCGTTGCCAAAACCGGCTTGGATGATGCCCAGCGGATGGTGGGTTTTGCCCTCGATCGCGGGGTCAATTTCTTTGATACAGCCGACGGGTATTCCAACGGCGAAGCCGAACGTATCTTAGGTGAAACATTACGCACAAAACGCCACGAAGCTGTGATCTGTACCAAAATCGGCTTTCGTCAGAGTGATAGGATCACCGATGCAGGCCTGTCGCGTGGGCATATTCTGTCCTCGGTCGAGGGATGCCTGACCCGACTCGGCACCGATTGGATTGATCTTCTCGTCCTTCATAAGACCGATTTCACCACCCCGATGGAAGAAACACTGGGGACGCTGCAAACCCTGATTGACGCAGGCAAAGTACGCCACATTGGTGTCTCCAACTGGCCAGCCTGGCAGGTGGCACAGGCCGTTCAATTCCAAAAAGACAATGGCCTCAGCCCCTTCATCACTGGACAGTATCTCTACAACACAGTCGCGCGCGACATCGAAGTTGATGTGCTGCGCATGGCCTCTCAGATGGGGCTGGGTCTGATGGCATGGTCGCCTCTGGCAGGGGGGCTGCTGACCGGTAAATATGATCTGGGGAAACTGGATCAGGCAGAAGGGCGTCTGTCTGAAGGGGATTTCCTGCAAATCTCTCGCGATCAGGCTGAAGCCGCTGTGACCACCCTCACCACACTTGCCGCCACATATGACGCCACGCCAGCGCAGATTGCTTTGGCCTGGATCTTGGCCAAGTCCCGCACACATACCGTGATTGTTGGGGCAAGTAAGCTGTCGCAGCTTGAAACCTCACTGGCGGCAACACAGGTTGCGCTGACCGACAAAGACATGGCCACACTTGATGCAGTGGCTGCTCCGGGTCGTCGATATCCCGAATGGTTCGACGATATGATGACCGATGAACTCTTTACGAAGGCTCTGACATGACCGACCTAACCCCACGCGAAATCGTTTCCGAGCTGGACCGCTTTATCATCGGCCAATCCGATGCCAAACGTGCGGTGGCTGTCGCCCTGCGCAACCGTTGGCGCCGCAAGCAGCTCTCGGATGATCTGCGTGATGAAGTCTATCCCAAGAACATCCTGATGATCGGCCCCACCGGTGTAGGTAAAACCGAAATCAGCCGTCGGTTGGCCAAACTGGCCCGTGCGCCGTTCATCAAAGTCGAAGCCACCAAATTCACCGAAGTCGGTTATGTGGGACGGGATGTGGAACAGATCATTCGTGATCTGGTGGATGCGGCGATCATTCAAGAGCGTGAGCTGATGCGCGAGGATGTCAAAGCCCGCGCCTTGCAGGCTGCTGAAGATCGCGTGATCGAGGCCATTGCTGGCACCGACGCCCGCGAAGGCACGCGCGAGATGTTCCGCCGCAAACTCAAGGCTGGTGAACTTGATAACACGGAGATTGAGCTGGATCTGGCAGAAACCGCTTCACCCTTCCCCATGATGGATATTCCCGGACAGCCCGGCAGCCAAATGGGCATGATGAATCTCGGGGATATTTTCGGCAAAGCCTTTGCCGGGCGAACCACGCGCAAGCGCATGACCGTGGCTGAAAGCTATGACATCTTGGTCAATGAAGAAGCTGATAAGCTTTTGGATGACGAGGCGGTTAAAACCGCAGCTCTTGAGGCCGTTGAACAGAACGGCATCGTCTTCCTTGATGAGATCGACAAGGTCGCAGCACGGCAAGAGGCACGTGGTGGCGATGTCTCGCGTGAAGGGGTCCAGCGAGATCTGCTGCCTTTGATCGAAGGCACCACCGTGTCGACCAAACATGGGGCCGTCAAAACCGACCACATTCTGTTCATCGCTTCGGGAGCCTTCCATATTGCCAAACCAAGCGATCTCCTTCCGGAACTTCAAGGCCGTCTACCTATCCGCGTCAACCTTAAGCCGCTCACCGAAGGTGATTTTGTCCGTATTCTCACCGAGACCGACAATGCGCTGACACGGCAGTACACGGCCTTGATGGCCACCGAAGAGGTGATGGTGGAATTTACCAAAGACGGGATCGCCGCATTGGCGCGCATCGCGGCCGGGGTGAACCAGTCTGTTGAAAACATCGGCGCACGGCGCCTCTACACAGTGATGGAACGGGTGTTCGAAGAGCTTTCGTTTGAAGCACCTGACAAATCTGGAGTGACGGTGACGGTCAACGAAGTCTTCGTCGAACAGCATCTTGGCGAATTTTCAAAATCCGCCGACCTAAGCCGTTACGTTCTGTAAGACACAAAAAGGCGCCCAATGGGCGCCTTTTTCGCTGGGCAGCGGGCAGGAACCCCCTTACGTTTGCGCAAACATTTCGATACGAGAGCCCCATGAAGCGTTCCCAGATCAATGACATTATCCGCGAAGGCGATGCCTTTATTCAAAGCTTTGGTTATCGGCTACCTCCGTTTGCCTATCTCTCGCCAGAGCAGCTGAAACAATCGGATCATGCAGAGATCAAGCGCCGTCGGATGGGGTGGGACATCACCGATTACGGAGATGGCCGGTTCGACGAAATGGGGCTGTTTCTGTTTACAACGCGGAACGGTCTGAACAACGATCTGGGGCGCAAAAGCGCCATGCTCTACGCAGAAAAGATCATGATCTCGCGTCAGGATCAGCTGTCACCAATGCATCGCCATGAGTTGAAGGTTGAGGACATTATCAACCGGGGCGGCGGGAAACTTGTTCTTGAGCTCTTTGCGCGTGACGCAGATGGAGGCATCGACCGCAAGGCAGATGTTCAGGTCATCTGTGATGGCATGCCGCGCATTGTACCCGCCGGTGGGTTGCTTAAGTTGGAAGCCGGTGAATCGGTCACGTTGTTTCCCGATACTTGGCATGCTTTCTGGGGCGAAGGCGGAGACGTATTGATTGGTGAAGTTTCCACCGTCAATGACGACGAAACCGACAATATTTTTGAGCTCCCGATTGGCCGCTTCTCAAATATCGAAGAAGACGAGGCCCCCGCCCACCTGCTTGTCTCCGACTATGAGACAAAGCTCTGATAGGTTGATGAAAGGCCCCCTCTCCGGGGCCTTTTCTTTTAGCTGTCTGTGACAACATTGATATCTGATGCAGAGAAGCCACTGCCAGCACCGCGCACAATCATAATCAACTCACCATTGTTGCGCACATAGGCATCTTCGGGAGCGTCGCCGCTTTCAAACCCAACCTGAAGGTTCACATCGGCCCGGTTTTCACTGAGGTAGATGATGTCATCATCCGAACTTTCATAGTCTTCGACAACCACAGCGTCGCCACCTTCAAGCCACTGCCCGGTGACAAACTCGTCATCTCCCTGCCCACCAGTGACACTATCTCCTTGCCCCAAGAACAGCAGATCGTTGCCGCTCCCACCGCGTATCACGTCACCTTCGGTGTCCGTATCGGTGCTCAAGCTGGTGTTCACGTCATCCGAGATATCCCCGTTGTAGTGCAGAATTTCGTGCTGCAACTGGTCGACATCAAAGATCCCGGCGGAAAAGACCACGTCATCACCGCTCCCGCCATCAATAGTATCCACACCTTCAATATCAACAAGAAGGTCATCTTCGCCTCCGCCCTGAATCAGATCATTGCCATCGTTGCCCACGATGATGTCAATCAGGGCGTCGCCGGTCAGAATATCCGCGTCATCACTGCCCTGCGTCAGGGTTCCGGGCTTGGCAGTCGAGCGGATATCCGTAAATTCGGTCTCGCGGATATCTTCGTGTGAGGTCTCGACCTGCGGTTCGCTGTCTTCATCTTCAGAAACAGACACCACGGCGGCGCCAACTGCGGCAATGCCGAGTAAAGAAAGTAATAAAAACATCATTTGCCTCAAAATTAACCTGACACAACCTGTGTCAGCTCATTTGGGCAAAACTATGAAAGAAAACGCCCCACCAAATGGCAGGGCGTTTTTTGTGTCATTTATTTAGGAACTTAGGCGTTCCACCAACGCTCCGCCATACGTGCGTTATCCATTTGCCACAGGTTGCCTACGGTGTCGGCAGTGGCGATTTTGTTGCTCACAGCCTGCACATAGTTGGCAAACATCGGCACCAGAACTCCACCATCGTCACGCAGGATCTGCTGCATTTCGGTGTATTGATCGCGGCGCTTGTTGCTGTCGAGCTCAGCGCGTGCAGTGATCAACAGCTCCTGGAAGCGGGCGCTGTCTTTCTCGTCCCACTGGCTGTCGTTCCAAGGCACACCTGCTTCATAGGCAGTCGAGAACATCCAATCCTCAGTTGCACGACCCGACCAATAGCAGGCGCAGAAGCCTTTCTTCAGCCAAACGTTCGACCAGTACCCATCCGCAGGTTCCTGCACCACGTTGATGTTGATGCCACCGGATTTGGCCGAGGCCTGATATAGTTGTGCTGCGTCTACCGCACCTTCAAAGGCCGCGTTCGATGCCGACAGATCGATGTTGATCGAATCCAAGCCAGCTTCTTTCAGGTAGAACTTGGCCTTGTCTGGGTCATAGGCCGGAGCTTCCATGTCATGGGCAAAGAACTGGTTTGCCGGGCCAATTGGGGTGTCTTTACCCACGGCACCGTGGCCGAGCAGAACTTTGTCGACCATTTCCTGACGGTTGATGCCGTGCTTCAGCGCGCGACGCACGTTGACGTCGTTGTACGGCGCAACATCGGTCAGCATTGGGAAGGTGTAGTGCTGGTTGCCGGTGACTTCCTGAATGCGCACATTCGGGTTGGCCTTCAGCAGCGCTTCGGTTTTGAAGTCGATGCGGTTGATGGCATCCACCTGACCGGTCAGCAATGCGTTCATACGCGCGGTGTTGTCGTTGATCGCGATATATTCGATCTCGTCAAACCAGCCCGCTTTGCCATCTTTGTAGTGGCTGTCGACACGGGTTGCGACCATGCGCACGCCCGGGTTGAAGCTCGAGACCTTGTACATGCCCGTACCAATGCCATTGGCGATCGCTTCTTCGATCTGACCCGCAGGATACATCAACAGGTGATAGTCCGACATCAGGTACGGGAAGTCAGCGTTTCCGTTCTCCAGAACGAACTGAACCTGATGATCGGTGACTTTCTTCATCTCGGTGATGGCCGAAACGATAGGTTTCGCCGCCGATTTCGCGCCTTCAGCAACATGCAGCTGAAGCGATGCGATAACGTCATCGGCGCCAAAGGCTTTGCCATTGTGGAAGGTCACCCCCTGACGCAGGTTGAAGGTCCAAGTTTTGGCATCCGACGACGCTTCCCAGTCGGTGGCAAGCTCACCCACCAGGGTACCATCTGCCTGAATTTCGGTCAGACCGTCAAAAACCGCACCTTGAGCACTGGCAATCATAAACAGGTCAGAATGCGTCCGGCCGTCCCAGCTGTCGCTGGTGTTCGCGCCACCCAAACCTGCGCGCAGGCGGCCACCGCGTTTGGCAGCGGCGCGCAGCGGAAGGCCTGAGGCGGCCAAAACGCCGGCGGCTGCACCGGTGGTCAATAGTCCACGTCTGCTGATTGTGGTCATGTCACATCTCCTTGTTGGACAATTTGGCGGTAGGATCCGCCATTATTCGGCACCCGTTACCGGGTGATTCTCAATTCATTTTACCCACAGCTGCGTCGCCGATGTTATCAACTCCGCGTTCACTGAGCAGTTTATCAAGCCAATCCGGGTCCATCTCCGGCACCGAGCTTAGCAAAAGATCGGTGTAGGGATGGTGGGGCGGCGTGAACATGTCCTGCTTGGGACCCTGTTCGACAACCTCACCGTTTTTCATCACAACCACCTCATCCGCAATGGATTTCACCGTAGCCAGGTCATGTGTAATGAACATGTAGCTCAGGCCCAATTTGTCCTGCAGATCCGCCAAAAGCCGCAAAATACCCTCGGCGACAAGCTGATCCAGCGCGCTGGTAACTTCGTCACAAATAATAAACTTAGGCTCTGCTGCCAAAGACCGGGCGATACCGATCCGCTGTTTCTGACCACCAGACATCTCCGACGGCAGGCGATCAATAAACTGGCTTGCGGGCAATTCGATCTGTTCCAGAAGCTCTTCTACACGCTTGCGTTTTTCACGCCCTTTCAGGCCCGTGTAGAACTCAACCGGACGGCCAATGATCTCACCCACAGTTTTCCGCGGGTTCAGAGCGGTATCCGCCATCTGATAGATCATCTGAGCCTGTTGCAACTGGTGATTGCTTCGCTTGCGATAATCTAGCGGAAGCATCTCTCCATCCAGCTCAACGTGCCCAAGACGCGGCGGTAACAATCCAGTGATACAACGTGCCGTGGTCGATTTTCCCGACCCGGATTCGCCCACAACGGCAACGGTCCGTCCCTCATGGATGTCAAAGCTGACATCTCTCAGAACGTCGATTTTTCCATAGGCTGCTGTAACCCCTTGTACAGAGACAACGGGCGTTGCCCCGGTATGCACCGCAGGCTTTTGTGGGCGCTGGAATTCACGTACGGCCCACAGGCTTTTGGTATAATCCTGTGTTGGGTTTGAGAGCATCTCGCGGGTTTCTGCCTCTTCGACTTCATCCCCCTTGAGCAGCACTTTGATCCGGTCCGCCATCTGCGCCACAACCGCAAGGTCGTGGGTGATATAGATCGCAGCCGTGTCGAACTCTTCGACGATTTGCCGGATCGACGCCAAAACTTCGATTTGAGTTGTCACGTCCAAGGCGGTGGTCGGCTCATCAAAGATGATTAGATCCGGACGGCAGGCCATCGCCATCGCCGTCATCGCCCGCTGAAGCTGTCCACCAGACACCTGGTGCGGATAGCGAAACCCGATCTCATCAGGATTGGGCAGACGGAGCTTGCGATAAAGCTCAACCCCATCCAACTCACTTTCAGACCGTCCCGAAATCCCATGCTGAACCGGGGCTTCGGTGTGCTGATCAATCAACTTATGCGACGGGTTGAAGCTCGCCGCGGCAGATTGGGCAACATAGGCGATGCGTTTGCCCAGAAGTTGGCGTTTCTCCTCGGCGCTGGCCGAGAGAAGATCAATGCCGTCAAACACCACCGACCCGCTAGAGATACGCACCCCGTCGCGGCAAAACCCCATAGAGGCGAGCCCCAAAGTGGATTTCCCCGCCCCTGATTCCCCGATCAGGCCAAGAACCTCACCCCGTTTCAGAGTGAGATCAACGCCATTGATGATCGGGTGCCAGGTTTCGTCGCTGCGCCCTTCAAGATACACGTCGCGCATCTCGACCAGCAGATCGCTGGATTGCGTGGCTGTGTCGCTCATAGTGTTACTCCTTCAGCCCCGAACTGCGATGCAGCATCCAATCAACCACAAAGTTCACCGCAACAGTCAGCAGCGCGATTGCCCCCGCAGCCATCAAAGGTGCGGCAGAAATCTGTGGTGCAAAGGCGGCGTAGTTGATGAAGGCCGAAAGGTCTTTCACCATGGTGCCCCAATCCGCCAGCGGTGGCTGGATACCCACACCGAGGAAGCTCAGCGAGGAAATTGTCAGGAAAACAAAGCAGAAGCGCAGACCAAATTCAGCAAGCAATGGAGCCGTCGCATTTGGCAGGATCTCGCGGAACACGATATATCCCAGCTTTTCGCCACGTAGTTTCGCCGCTTCGATATAGTCCATCACCACAATGTTCATGCCCACAGCCCGCGCAAGGCGGAACACGCGCGTCGAGTCGATGAGAGCCATGATCAGAATCATAGCCATAGTCAGCCCCGCGCCTTGAACCCAGGCCGAAGCCACGGTGATCAGGAGAAGCGCGAAAATGAGCGACGGAATGGCCATCAAAACATCAACGGTACGCGACAAGACCTGATCGACCCATCCCCGCAATGTGGCCGCAAGAAACCCAAGGCTTCCGCCGAGGAAAAAGGCCAAAAGCGTGGTAACAAACGCAATTCCCACCGTGTTTTGCGCGCCGTAGATCAAACGTGACAGGATATCCCGGCCAATCTGATCGGTGCCAAGCGGAAAGTCAGGGTTGCCCCCAAGAGCAGGATTACCGCCCGGAACAACGTTCGCTTGCGGAAACACCGTTTCCTGACCATGCGGTGCAATCAGCCCGGCAAAGATCGCAAGGATGGCGTAGATGAGAATGATCAGGATACCAAAACTTGCCGTCAAAGGCATCTGACGGAACAGTTTACGTGTCCCACCGGTCCCCACGGACCGACCAAACAAGCGGAAGATCCAAGCCGCGATCGCAGACAGAACCAATCCTTGGACCGCCATAACAAAGAAGAAGTATTTGTTGGCGGTCTGCTCATCCATGACAAAGCGTGCCTGCACCCAGGTCCAGATGACCCAAGCCAGAACAGCCACCCCAAGCGCATAGCCAAAGGCCACAGCAAACGGCATGTCGCGGAATTTCGGTGCATTCCCAGTCAGTTTTTGCCCGGCAAAGCGGAATATCCAGCCCGCCGCAACAAGGGCCACGAGGACCACAAAGAAAGTTGTCCAGCCGCTCATTTCGGATGCCTCAGACGTGGGTTCGATACAATCGACAGAATATCCGCGGTCAGATTGAGCAGGATGTAGGCTGCCGCAAAGATCAGACAGCAGGCCTGTACAACCGGGATGTCACGGATTTTCACACTGTCAACAAACAGCTGACCAATGCCCGGATAAACAAACACCACTTCAACCACGACCACACCGGTGATCAGATAAGCAAGGTTGAGCGCAATGACGTTGATGATCGGCGCCAAGGCATTGGGCAGCGCATGTTTGACAATCACCCGCATCGGCGTGATCCCCTTCAGGCGGGCCATCTCGATATAGGGCGACGCTAGAAGGTTGATGATCGCAGCCCGGGTCATCCGCATCATATGCGCCGTCACAACCAAAGTCAGAGTCAAAGCAGGAAGAAGTGTTTTGTTCAGACGTTCGCTGAAGGCCATTCCGTCATAGATATTCGACAGAGAGGGCAAGATCGGGTTCATCACAGCGAGGAACAGGATCAACACATAGGCCAGAAAGAATTCTGGTGATGAGATCGAACTGAGAGTGGTTATGTTGGTTGCGCGATCAAAAACCGAGTTGCGGTACAGCGCGGCCAAGATCCCCAGAGCAACCGAGAAAGGAACCGCAATTGCGGCGGTCACACCTGCCAAGAACATGGTGTTTGCAAATCGCGGTGCGATTTGTGCGGCGACGGTGGTTCGAACACCACTGTCTTCACCAACAAAGCTGGCGAAATTGGCCTGGGCAAACGAATTGCCCAAATCCCCTTGTATGGCCCCACCTAACCACTGCACGTAACGTGTGATCGGGTGCTGATCGAGTCCAAGATCCTTACGGATGGCTTCGACCGCTTCTGGGGTTGCCCCTTGGCCTAGGATGGCCTGGGCAAAGTCGCCTGGAAGCATGTTCACTGCCGTGAAGATAACTATCGAGACAACGAAGAGCGTCAGGACCCCTAGGGCGAGACGCTGAGCGATGATTGTGAGAACTGAGTTCAAGATCCCTGTCGGCGTTTTTTTTCAGTTATCCCTCAGCGTAACCCCTCAGTTTCTCATGTAAAGGGTCCAAAAACGGATCTTAATGTCGGAAACGCGACAGCACGCTAACGCCATTGCTCTGCAATTGTGTCCATGGCGGAAACCAGCGCCGCACTGATTCCCGGTTCCGATAGCGCGTGTCCCGCATTTCGAATCATCTTCAACTCGACATTTTGCCACGCTTGCGCCAGCTCCCAGGCCCGCTGCGGCGGACAGATCATGTCATATCGCCCCTGAACAATGATCCCCGGAATCTCAGAAATGCGGTCAACATTTTTGAGGATCCAACCATCTTCGGACAGGAACCCGGCATTGACGAAATAGTGGTTCTCAAGCCGCGCAAAAGCACGTGCATAATCTCCTGGAGCTTCGCCGCCATATCCGCTTGAATTGACCGAGGCGAGCGCATTTTCCCAAGCGGACCAAGCCTGCGCAAACTTTATCTCTTCGCGTAGATCGCCCCCAAACAACCGAGAGTGATAGGCCGCAATCATGTCGCCACGCTCATTTTCTGGGATCAGATCGCGGAATCGGGCCCAGGTTTCAGGCCAAAACTGCCCTGCCCCGCCCCCGTAGAACCAATCCAGCTCGACCTGCGTCATCATAAAGACACCGCGCAGCACGAGGTACGACACCCGCTCGGGATGAGAAATGGCATATATCAGCGCCAGAGTGGCCCCCCAGCTTCCGCCGAACACGATAAACTGGTCGATGCCAAGCTGGTTCCGGATCATTTCAATATCCGCCACCAGATCCCAGGTGGTGTTGTTCACAACACTGGCATGTGGTCGTGAGCGACCACAGCCACGCTGGTCAAACAAGATGACGCGATATACATCGGGGTCGAAATAGCGGCGCATCGCAGGGCTGCATCCGCCACCTGGGCCACCATGAAACACAATGACCGGCACACCCTTGGGATTACCGCATTGCTCCACGTAAATATGGTGCCCATCTCCGGTATCGAGCACCCTGTAATCGTAGGGTTCGATTGGAGGATAAAGATATTGAACTGCGCGCTTTTGGCCCGGGAATTTGTCCATAGTTACTCTATATTGTGCTTCTCAGGCAAAAGACCATGGGGAACGTCATGACGTCTACAGTCGATCCGTCCGAAGTTGCAAAATTTGAAGCCATGGCCGCCGAATGGTGGGACCCCCATGGAAAGTTCAAACCGCTTCATATGATGAATCCGGTGCGATTGGATTACATCACAACCCAGATCGCGGGTGAGTTTGACCGTGATCTGTCGCAGGACACACCGTTCAAAGGATTGCGCATCCTCGACATCGGCTGTGGCGGCGGGTTACTGTGTGAGCCCATGGCCCGCCTTGGTGCCGAGATCGTTGGCGTTGATGCCGCCGGGGGCAACATTCCTGTGGCGCAGGCCCATGCCGCTCAGTCCGATCTGAATATCGACTACCGCCACACCACAGCCGAAGCTCTGGCTGAAGCCGGTGAACAGTTCGACATTGTTCTGAACATGGAAGTGGTTGAACACGTGGCCGATCCGCCGGCCTACCTGACCGCCTGTCAGCAGCTTTTGAAACCCGGCGGCTTACACCTGTGCTCTACCATCAACCGCAATCCCAAAAGTTTCGCGGTCGCCATCGTCGGCGCCGAATTTGTGATGCGCTGGCTGCCCAAGGGCACGCATGAATGGAACAAATTCATTACACCGGACGAGCTGTATGAACTATTGCGGAATGCCGGATTGGAACCCGTGGATCGCAAAGGCTATGTCTTCAACCCGATCAGCTGGCGTTGGAGCATCTCAGACCGCGATCTGTCGGTGAATTACGTCACGGCTGCGCTGAAAAGATAGGTCTGCCCGTCTTTTACAGGAGGCGGGGCAGCGCCCCTCGCCTCCGAATTTTCTTGAAAATTCGGC
The DNA here is from genome assembly GCA_049116335.1 of Pelagimonas sp. Lineage (GTDB taxonomy): Bacteria > Pseudomonadota > Alphaproteobacteria > Rhodobacterales > Rhodobacteraceae > CANMIH01. The sequence continues at coordinate 43,466 of JAGDYZ010000003.1, forward strand.
TACTCTTCCAATCGCATTCGCATGTCGCGCAGCACGGGGATAGCCGCGCGCACCCGGTCATCCCCCAGATCCTGTACCATCTCGTCCAACAAAGGTGTGATCGCGGCCAAGGCCGCATCTCGGGCTGATTTTCCCGCCGGACTGATCGCGACAAACTTGCGACGCGCGTCATCCCAATCCGGCCGGATATGGACGTATCCTGCCACCTCAAGTTTTCCCAAGGTGTTTGTCATCGCGCCACGTGTCACGTGAAACGCTTTGGCCAACTGTGCCGGCGTTTTCTCTCCTCCGCGCGCCAAGTGATTAAGCACCGAAAAATGCGAGATTTCCATTTTGTTGGGCAACACTTTGGTCAGCTGAGCGCGCAGCATTTGATCTACTGTCAGGATTTCACTGATCAGCGAAATGGCAAGCGCGCCTTCAGAACTCATTTTGGTCCTCGGAACTCTCGGTCATGGGTCAGCGCAGGCACCTTGCGGCGCGCGTCGTCCACCTGAGATAGGTCAATATCAACGCAATAGACACCCGGCTCGGTTCCAGCATCCAACAAAACCTCGCCCCATGGCGCGACAACTATGGAATGCCCATAGGTTTTGCGCGACCGGCCCTGTGAAATGTCATGGGTGCCGGTTTGACCCGGAGCCAGAACAAAACACCCCGTTTCAATGGCACGGGCCTGTAACAGGGGCTGCCAATGCCATGGGCCCGTCCCAGGAGAAAAGGCCGCGGGCACGGTCAGGATTCGTGCACCAGCTTGGGCCAATGCCCGGTGCAAATAGGCGAACCGCACATCGTAACACACCGTCATGCCAACGGGGCCAAAGGGTGTTTCTGCCACAACCGCCTGCTCACCGGGGGCATAGCCATCAGATTCGCGATGGGTCTCTTCCGGTGTAACCTGCACATCAAACATGTGCATCTTGTCGTACCGCCCAGCAATCTCCCCCTGATCATCAATCAGGATCGAGCGGTTGGCAAACCGCTCTTCTGGCGGATCGGATTTCAGAGCAAGCGACCCCGCTAAAACCCAAAGCCCAAGCGCCTTGGCTTCCGCACGCAACCCCGCAAGTGTCAGATCTTCTGCCTCGACCTGTAACACGCTTTGCTGATGTGTCCGGCTCCCCGAAACACAGTTCATCACTTCGGGCGCGAGCGCAAATGCAGCGCCCTGCTCCTTGGCCTCACGCAACATGGCGCAGGCGGTGTTCAAATTCTCTTCGGGATTGTCCGAAGAACACATCTGGAGCAGGGCAACACGCATCAGTTATCCAGCCAACAGTGGGTCAAGTTTGCCGGACTGCTCAAGCGCAAACAGATCATCACAGCCGCCGACATGGGTCTCACCAATGAAAATCTGCGGCACTGTATGACGCCCGCCAGCGCGTTCCATCATCTCAGGCTTGCGCTCGGGGCTTGTGAGCACGTTGATTTCGCTAAACTCAACGCCCTTCTGGTTCAGCAACCGCTTGGCTGCGTGACAGAAGCCGCACAGAGGCGATGTGTAGATTTCGACATTTTGCATGTGACATTCCTAACTTTGAAACCGTTCTAAGGCCAGTTAGGTGTCCTTTGCAACGCGTGCCAGTACGCTCACGGATACGTCAGATGCTCCGGCGGCAAAACAGGCGTCCGTTGCAGCGCTCAATGTGGCCCCGGATGTGAACACATCGTCCACAATCAGCACATGTCGATTCTGCATTAGTTCCGCGCGCCAGGGAGAAACAGAGATGCGGCCAGAAAGAGTTTCAAACCTCTGGTGCGGGGTCTGACCATTCAAACTGGGGGTCGGTCGGCGGCGTTCCAAAGCATCGGGGCACCAATCCAGCCCCAGTTCATCTGCCAAGGCTTCGGCCAGAAGCGCAGATTGATTGTATCGACGCGCGAGATGGCGATGAAGATGCAGAGGAATCGGCACAACCAAGGTCTCGCTTTGAACAATGTCACGACAGCTTCGCGCCATCCAACGGGCCGCGGGCTTGGCAATATCCTGACGATCCCCATGTTTCAGACCCAAAACAAGATGGCGCGCCTTGTCTTTGTACAGCAATGCGGCCCGGCCTTGGCTCCAAGGACGTGTGGTTTCAAGACACTCATCACAGTGCTCCGCCCGGTCCGATTCGCCAGGAAGAGGTGTGCCGCAACTGTCACATGACAGACCCCCTATAAAAGGTGTATCCCTCCAACATGCGCCACACAGGCCAAAATCACTTTCAACCATGCCACCGCAACCCAGACACCGGGGCGGATACACAAGTTGAACCAATGTTTGCATCCCTGATGCCCAGAACCTATCTGCCAACATATGTCTGATACTCCCCGCCTGACCGATCGCACCGCCCTCACCCGCAACCGAATCCGCGCCCTGCGTGATCCAGCCTTGTTTCTCCATGAGACGGCCTGTGATGAGACTCAGGATCGGCTAAGCATGGTTAACAGGGACTTTACGAACCCCGCGATCATCACCCCTTTTCCCCAAGTCTGGGCCACCGTGTTCCCAACGGCACATATCGTTCCCGACACCGAAGTCTTGGACCTTCAGGAGGGTGCGTATGATCTTGTGATCCACGCTCTGGCACTCCATTGGGCAGACGACCCTGTAGGCCAGTTGATCCAGTGTCGTCGTGCCCTGAAACCGGATGGTCTCCTGCTTGCCTTGACCTTTGGCGGGCAAACTCTGCACGAGCTGCGAGCAGCTCTGGGACAGGCCGAAGCGGAAGTTACGGGCGGCATGTCCCCACGAGTCGTACCTATGGGGGAAATCCGAGAACTGGGCGCTCTTCTGCAACGCGCCGGTTTTGCTCTTCCCGTGGCCGATTCCCTGCCGCTGAACACCAGTTACTCAAGCGCCTTGCATTTGATGCGGGACCTCCGTGCTATGGGTGAGGCCAACGCTCTGCACGCCCGCCTGCGCCGCCCAACACAGCGCGCGGTTCTTCTGCGGGCGGCCCAGATCTACGCCGAGAGTTTCGGCACCGACGACGGGCGTATCGCTGCGACATTTGAAATGATTACACTGACAGCTTGGTCGCCCGATGCCAGCCAGCCGCAACCACTGCGGCCCGGCTCTGCGTCACAACGTCTGGCTGACGTGCTCAACACCACGGAATTGCCGCTCAAAGATTGACCTATCCCTCCTGCGCGATAGGTACACCCCAAAGACTATTTTCAAAGGACGCCAGATGTTCGACGACAGCCGCCCAAAAAATGCCCCCGCAGACCACCCCAAAGTCACCAGTGGCAAAGTGGGGATCCTGCTGGCCAACTTGGGAACGCCGGACAACTATGACTATTGGTCAATGCGGCGGTACCTTAATGAATTCCTGTCCGACAAACGTGTGATCGATTTCGCATCGTGGAAATGGCAGCCTTTGCTGCAACTGATCATCCTCACAAAGCGTCCGTTCAGCTCAGGCGAGGCCTATAAATCGATCTGGAACCACGATCAGGGTGAAAGCCCGTTGATGACCATCACCAAAGATCAGACCGCCGCCATCGCAACAGAGATGCAAAATCGCTATGGCGATCAGGTCATGGTGGATTTCTGTATGCGCTACGGCAATCCCTCAACCGAATCGAAGGTGCGCAAAATGGTTGAGGCGGGCTGTCATAAGATCCTGTTTCTGCCGCTTTACCCGCATTACGCCGGCGCCACATCGGCAACAGCAAATGACCAGTTTTTCCGCGCTTTGATGAAAGAAACCTGGCAGCCCACCGCCCGTGTTGCTGATCCTTATTATGCCCATCCCAAATACATTGAGGCGCTCGCACAATCCGTCGAACGGACCTATGCCGAGATGGAGACGCGGCCTGATCTCTTGGTGTGTTCGTATCACGGCATGCCCAAGCGGTATCTGATGCAAGGCGATCCCTACCATTGCCAATGTCAGAAAACGACGCGGCTCCTGCGTGAGCGACTGGGCTGGGAAGAAACCGATATTGCCACAACCTTCCAATCCGTCTTTGGCAAAGAAGAATGGCTCCGTCCCTACACCGTGGAAGAGGTCGCGCGGCTTGCGAAAGAGGATGGCAAAAAGAACATCGCCATGATCGCGCCCGCCTTTTCAGCGGACTGCATTGAAACGCTTGAAGAGATCAACGAAGAGATTCGCGAAAGTTTTGAAGAGGCCGGTGGTGAAACCTTCACTTACATTCCATGCCTCAACGACGATCCTGCACATGTCGATGCGCTTTGCGCTGTGATCGAAGAAAATCTGGGGGGGTGGGTCAGCTGACCCTCACCCAAACACCAGACACAAAAAAGGCGGCGCCAAAGCACCGCCTTTTTCTAATCTCGTGGGCAACGATTAGTTGCTCGAAGCTGCCGCGATGATGGCGATCAGCGCCAGCGGGATCAGCAGGCCAGCCGAAGACGACGACTGAGCAGCTTCTTCAACAACAACAACCGGCTCCATTACCACGTCGTCTTTTGCATACGAACCGGCCATTGCGGTCGAAGCGGCAGCAGCGAAAGCGGCGGCGAGTGCGATCTTTTTCATGTCTTACTCCAAAAATTATAGCCATGGCGGCAGAAAACGCCACGACACCCAAGTCTTACCTCGTGACCATTTCATAAACGCGAGAGACAGTCATTGGCAATTATTGCCGAAGCACTAGTCTACTCGCGTGCCAATTTGTCGTCAAATTAGCAACACTTGCGTGCCAACTTTGGCCATTTCAAACAGTTGTGCGATGTGTTCGTTGTACAGACCGATGCACCCGTTCGAGGAACGGCGGCCAATTTTGCGCGTGTCGTGGGTTCCATGGATTCGGTAATAGGTCCAGCCAAGGTAAAGCGCGTGCGTTCCCAGCGGGTTATCTGGACCTGGCCCAACATAATCCGGCCACTCGGGATTGCGTTTTTTCATCGACGGCGTCGGACGCCAGGATGGGCCTTCCACCTTGCGAACAATTTTTGTGCGGCCGCGACGGGTCAAATCTTCGGTCAACGGTACCGAAGATGGGAACAAATGATACGTGCCGCTCTCTTCCCAGAAATGCAGTGCGCGCGACGAGATATCGACGAGAATCGCCCCATTGTTGAGGTTGGAGAAATGCGGCTGCCAATCAAGTGTCCGGAAACTTGAGATATTGCGGCGCACCACATTCGAAACATCCCGTTCGATTTCTACGGTGTCGGCACCGTCGACATCCTGAGCGACCACTGGCGTTGCCGCCAGAGCGGCGGACCCAGCCAAGAAATGCCGGCGCGACAATTTCGCCTTTGCAGAGTGTGTCATGTCCAAGTCCCTTCAAGACTCAATGCAATTTTCCGCCGATCATATGGCTGGAATGTCTCAGTCGCAAATCAAAGCCCCGTTTGGCGGCAAGCTGTCGCTGATGCCGTTTGATTGGTGCAACAGGTTTGGGTAAGCCAATGGACAAACTAAAAGTTATAAGAGACCCGCAATGAACCGCAGAGCATTCCTGACACTGACAGCCGCAGCGGGCCTTTTGGCCGCCTGTGAGACCACCACGTCACAGCCTCGCTTGGCACCCGATGGTAAGCCGCTGCCCACACTGTACCGCATCGGGCCCGGTCAGACCAATCGCATTCAGTTCCGTGTTTTGGATTCGGTCAACGCCCTGCGAGCCGCTTCGGGTGCTCAGGAGTTGGCCTTTGACGCCAAGCTTAACGCCGCCGCCGCAACCCATGCGCGTGACATGGCGCTGCAGAACCGCCCTTGGCACTTTGGCTCTGACGGGTCGTCGCCTGTGGATCGCGTTCAACGGGTTGGCTATGCGGGTCGACTTGTCGGTGAGACCATCTCGGAAACCTACGAAACCGAACTTCAAACCCTGAGTGCCTGGATGGAAGCCGCCGACACACGCGCTATCATTCTTGACCCCAAAGCCAAAGATCTTGGTTTTTCATGGCACCAAGAATCCAATGGCAAAATCTGGTGGACCATGGTTTTGGGCGCCCCAGAACTCGCCCCAACTCCAGGCACGCTCTCAACCGAAGACCTAGCCGCGATCATCGACGGCTAACCTCCTAATTACAAACGAAAAAGCCCCCATCGAGGTTCCGCTCGACGGGGGCTTTTCTGTTTAGGGCAACGGCTTAGAAATCCAGATTTTCCACCGTCAGAGCGTTTTTCTGAATGAACTCGCGGCGAGGCTCAACAACATCACCCATGAGTTTTGTGAACAGGTCATCCGCTTCAGCCATATCATCAACGGTAACCTGCAACAGTGTCCGCGCATCCGGGTCAAGCGTGGTTTCCCACAGCTGATCAGGGTTCATTTCCCCCAGACCTTTGTACCGCTGTAGAGAAAGCCCCTTTTCACCCTCTTCCAGAATCGCCTTCAAGAGATCGAGCGGACCGTGGATGGGGATACGGCGGTCTTTCCGCTCAAGCACCGACGAAGTGTTATATGTGTTCTGCAGGCTCTCTGTGAAGTTGCCGGTACGGCGGGCTTCGCCCGAGCGCAGCATCGGACCATCCAGCGTCCGCACCTCTTCCACTCCGCGCAGAATGCGCGCAAGACGAATGCCTTTGTCCTGCGTGATCCGGCCCATCCAGCCGCGTTCATATTCCAGCGCAATATGGTCAAGACGCGCCGCTACTTTATCGGCGACCCCCTGAAGGTTCGAATCCACAGCCCCCGGAACAAACGCCCCTGCAATTGCGGCCTGCTCCAAAATGTGGCGCGGGTAGTGCGTTGGGAAAGCATCCAATACGCGACGCAGCTGACGCGCCTCTTCCATTACCCGGATCAAATCCTGACCAACAATCACCTCACCTGTTGCGAGCTTGAGCTGCGCACCATCCACGCCTTGCTGAACGAGATAGTCATCAAGCGCGGTTTGGTCTTTCAGGTAGACCTCAGATTTGCCGCGCGCGACTTTGTATAGGGGGGGCTGTGCGATGTAGAGGTAACCGCCTTCGATCAACTCCGGCATCTGACGATAGAAGAAGGTCAACAACAGTGTACGGATGTGCGCGCCGTCAACATCCGCATCGGTCATGATGACAATCTTGTGGTACCGCAGTTTCGAAACGTCGAACTCGTCCCGACCAATACCCGTGCCAAGCGCCATGACAAGGTTGCCAATTTCCTGACTGCCTAGCATCCGATCAAACCGCGCGCGCTCAACGTTCAGAATTTTACCACGCAGCGGCAAAATAGCCTGCGTTTTTCGATCACGTCCAGTCTGCGCCGATCCCCCCGCAGAATCCCCCTCGACGAGGAAGACTTCGGTTTTGGAGGGGTCTTTTTCAGCGCAGTCTTTCAACTTGCCAGCAAGGAAGTTCACATCCATCGCTGTTTTCCGACGGGTCAGCTCGCGGGCCTTGCGCGCTGCCTCACGGGCCAAGGCCGCTTCGATGATTTTTCCGACGATCTGTTTGGCTTCATTGGGATTTTCACCAAACCATTCGCCCAGCTTTTCGTTCATCAGACCTTCGACAGCTGGTCGAACCTCGGACGAAACCAGCTTGTCTTTTGTCTGTGAGCTGAACTTTGGGTCAGGCACTTTGACGGACAAAACGGCCGTCAAACCTTCGCGTGCATCATCGCCGGTAAAGGACACCTTTTCCTTCTTCGCGATGCCGCTTTCCTGCGCATATTTCTGGATCTGACGGGTCAGAGCCCCCCGGAAACCAGCCAAATGCGCACCCCCATCCCGCTGGGGAATGTTGTTGGTAAAGGGCAGCACATTTTCATGATAGCTGTCGTTCCACCACATGGCGATTTCGACGCCGATATCGTCTTTTTCACCATTGATATAAACCGGCTCGGTCATCACGGGCTGCTTTGAACGATCAAGGTATTTGACGAATTCTTTCACGCCACCGTCGAAGAACAGCTCGGATTTCAGCGGCTCAGCTGGACGTTCATCTTCCAGAATAATCCGCACACCAGAATTCAAAAAGGCCAGTTCACGCAGGCGCTTTTCCAGAACTTCAAACGAATACTCGAGATTGGAAAACGTGCCTTCCGGATCTTGGGTCTTTGCCGATGCAAGAAATCGGACTTCGGTCCCGGTTTCGTCACCGGCATCACCAATCACTTCGAGATGTTTGGCGGTTTCTCCATGCTCAAACCGCGCCTGATGAACTTTCCCCTGACGCCAGATCTTCAACTCAAGCCAAACCGACAGAGCGTTCACAACCGAAACACCCACACCGTGCAGACCGCCAGAAACCTTGTAGGAATTGCTGTCAAACTTACCGCCGGCGTGAAGCTGGGTCATGATAACCTCGGCTGCGGAAACGCCTTCTTCGGGGTGGATATCGACAGGAATGCCGCGTCCATTGTCGCGCACGGAAATGCTCGAATCCGCATGAATTTTCACACGTACATAGTCGGCATGCTTAGCCAGAGCTTCGTCGATCCCGTTATCAACAACCTCATACACCATATGGTGCAGACCCGAGCCATCATCGGTGTCACCGATATACATGCCGGGGCGCTTGCGAACCGCCTCTAGGCCTTTGAGAACCTTGATAGAATCCGCGCCGTATTCTTCGGGTGCGCCTGCGGGTTCGGACATGCCGGTTTCCTTCGTTATTTTGCTCGTTTTTATAACCCTTTGCGGGGGGGATGTCACGCAAGAGACACAATAATCGCGTGGTTAGCTCTTCTATCGAAAAACCGCTAAAAGAGATGTCCAAGAAGATCGAGTTTAGCGCTCTCAGGCCAAGGGGTTTCACCCAACTCCAGAACCATCAAACAATTGCTCTCCTGCTCCCCGACGTGTCCGGTATACGACCCTGTCATATCGACATAGCGATAGTGGTTTTTCACCGTGCGGAAGCCCAAGGCAGAATACAGACTGCGGGTTCCAAACAAGAGGAAGTAATCCGCATTACTGGCTTTACTGAGTGCAATTGACCGCTCCAAAAGCTGCGCCCCAATTCCGCGGCCACGGGCGTCTGGGTGCGCTGCCACGTCACCAAGGCCCACAATGCTCACCAGTTCATCGTCCAGACGAATGACACGGTTGAACAATGCCATGTGACCGAGAATGCGCTCATCTTCGCGCCAGATCACGCGGTGGTGCGGGCGCTGCATATAGAAACTGCGCCCGCCAAAATCGGTGGGAAAGCACACCTCAAGCAACCCAACAATCTGCGCCTCGTCTTCAAAGATCAGCGCCATTTCCGGAATGGTTTCAATCATCTCAATCTGTGCCATGCACTCCACCGGGCTCTATAGTCGGTCCAAATCAGCGGCGATGTCTTCCGCGATCTCTTGTGCATCCTCTGGACTACGTTCCGCGGTCACACGCAATCCCAACAGATCAGATTGATAGCGCCGCGCCAAGCGCTTTGGATCACGCGATTGGCCAATTTGCCCCGCGTCTTGCGCCTGAGCAAAGAGATCCGCGAAAAGCTCTTCCTTTTTGCGCAACATTTCAGCGGCCTGATCCGCAAGGTCGTGCCCCTGCCTGCTCAGTTCTAAGAACGTTTTTGAGATCATGCAGGCTTTGGAAGCGGAATCGTCGGTGCAAACAATGCGTTTTGGCATCTCTTTCAGAGCATTCAGTGGCCCAATTTCCTGCGCCAATGCCTGAAACACCTGAGAACTCTCTTGGGAGTACCGCTCAAGTGCCAAGCCATACAACGCATCCTTCGATCCAAACGCCGCGTAGAAACTCCCTGGTTTAAGGTTCAACTCGCGTTCCAGATCTTTCATCGACGTACCAGCCCAGCCCTGCTTCCAAAATACATCTTTAGCACGGCGGATCAGGTCTTCGCGGTCATAGGACGGTTTACGGGGCATGGTCACCACTTCTTGAACGATCACTCAAATATATACTTGAACGATCGCTCAAGAAAGGCCAATTGTAGGTCATCCGCAAAAAAGGAATCGCGACATGACCACTTTCCCGTCCCACGATCTCGACACCGCACCCGGAGGCTCCAAGCCATTGTTGGAAAAATCCCAGGCGGCGTTTGGTCGCTTGCCGGGTCTTCACAAGGTGATGGCAGACAGCCCGCAGCACCTTGAAGCTTACCAGGTTCTCCACGGCCTCTTCCAAGCTAGCGATTTCGACGCGGACGAGCTGACCGTCGTTTGGCAGACCATCAACGTCGAACATGAATGCCACTACTGCGTTCCCGCCCACACCGGCATCGCAAAGATGATGAAGGTGTCGGACGACATCACCGAAGCGCTGCGCAACGAAACGCCGCTGCCCTCAGAAAAGCTGGAAGCGCTGCGGACCTTTACTCTCGAAGTTGTACGCCAGCGCGGCAACGTCACCGAAGAGCAGTTCAATGCCTTCTTTGCTGCAGGATACTCACACCGCGCGGTTCTGGACGTAGTGCTGGGTGTGGCCCAGAAAACCATGTCGAACTACGTCAATCACATGGCCCTGACACCTGTTGATCCTGTGATGCAAAAATTTGCTTGGGAACCAAAGGCAAAAGCTGCCGCAGAATAAACACCTAGGCCCCCGGTCAGCCGGGGGTCACCTCTGAGACCCCATTGGCATCATCAACATAGAGCAGCTGGGCACGATCCCCAAGTTCCGCAAAAAGCTCTGGGCCTGTGCCTGTCATCCAGGCCTGAACCCCAAGCGCGCAGATTTCATCATATAACGCCGCGCGCCGGCCCGCATCCAAATGCGCAGCCACCTCATCCAACAAAAGGATCGGCGGCGCGCCAAGATCCTCGGTCAAGGCCCGTGCATTTGCCAAAATCAACGAAATCAAAAGCGCTTTTTGTTCGCCTGTGGAACACTCAGACGCAGGAACCCCTTTAGCGGCAAAAACACCGTAAAGATCCGATCGATGCGGCCCAACCAGAGTGCGGCCCGCCGCGATATCGCGAAACCGGCTTTCGCCAAAGGCCTCCAAAAGATCTTCTTCGGTCTCAGGCATCGCCCCTTCGCTTTGAACCAGCTCAAGTTCCGCTACGGGAAACTGTGTTTCGGCGCCACGCTGAGCCAGCTTGATCCGCTCCAAAGTTGCCATGCGATTGGTATGCATCACAGCGCCAGCCGCAGCCATCTGACCTTCCAGCACCGCATACCACATGGCATCGCGCACCTGCTCTTTCAAAAGCCGGTTCCGCTCGCGCATCGCCTTTTCGTAAGTCAAAGACGCTTCGGCGTGGGCCGGGAAAAAGCTGAGCACCAAACGATCTAAAAACCGCCGCCGCCCCTCAGCCCCTTCTATCCAAAGACGATCCATCGCCGGGACAAGCCAGACAACCCGGGCAAGCTTCGCCAGTGCATTCTGCGGCGTGGATTTCTCGTCAATCTGAACCTGCCGCGCCGCACCATTTTGCGACGAAAAGGCAATCTCATGTACACCGTCAGGCCCGTTCAAATGCCCTGCAATTTTCCAGCCAATCTGCTCTGGCCGCCGCGCCATGTCACCAGCAGAGGCGCGCCGCATGCCACGCCCCGGCGAAAACAGGGATACCGCTTCGATCAAGTTGGTCTTGCCTGCGCCATTCGGGCCATAGATGGCCACCGGTCGCGCATCCAAATCCAACCGCACCAGTTTATGCGATCGGAAATGCGACAGGGTCAGATGGGACAGATACATCTCACCCCACGCTCAGCTTCTTCTTTTCCAAAATACTCCCGCCGGAGGCTCCGACTGGCGATCACACGCGCATCGGCATGACGACGTAAACCGCACTTGTATCTGTGCCCTCACGCATCAGGGTCGGATCGCCGGACGAGTTGAACAGGAACACCGCGTTTTCGCGATCCACCTGGCTGGCGATCTCGAGCAGGTATTTGGCGTTAAACCCAATTTCCAGCTTTTCATCACCATAGGCCACCGCCAGCTCCTCTTCCGCCGCGCCGCTGTCCGGCGCATTGACGGACAGGATCAGACGATCTTCTTCCAGCTGAAGCTTCACCGCACGCGAACGCTCTGAGCTCACAGTTGCTACACGGTCCACCGCTTTGGCGAAATCGCTGGCATCCACTTCAAGTTTACGGGTGTTGCCCTGCGGAATGACGCGAGTGTAATCGGGGAACGTGCCGTCGATCACTTTCGAGGTCAGTGTGATATCTGGTGTGGCAAAGCGCACTTTGGTTTCCGAGACGGACACGGCGATATCCATATCGTCTTCGTCCAACAGCTTGCGCAGCTCACCCACGGTCTTGCGCGGTACAATCACACCCGACATCTCCGCAGCACCCGCAGGCAATGCGGCGTCAATTCGTGCAAGACGGTGCCCGTCGGTTGCAACGCAACGCAGAACCTGCCCCTCTTCCGAGGTGGCAACATGCATGTATACGCCGTTCAGATAATACCGGGTTTCTTCGGTCGAAATGGCGAACTTGGACTTGTCGAACAGGCGGCGCAGATCCTGAGCCTTGGCCGAGAAATTGGTGCCATATTCCGACGATGCCATGATCGGAAAGTCTTCTTTGGGCAGCGTGGTCAACGAGAATGTTGAGCGACCTGCCGAAACGGTCAAACGCCCCGAAGCGCTATCTTCATCCAGAGAGACCAGTGCGCCATCCGGCAGCTTGCGGACAATCTCATGCAATGTCACAGCGGACACCGTGGTGCCACCAGCGCGCTCAACCTGAGCATTCGCTTTGTCGAGCACTTCGATGTCCAGATCGGTGGCCCGGAAGGTGACAGTGTCGCCTTCAGCTTCGATCAGCACATTGGCCAGAATTGGAATGGTGTTGCGACGTTCGACAACCGATTGCGCTTGCGCCACTGCACGCAACAGCGTGGCTCGTTCGATGCTGATTTTCATGACGCGACCCTCTCCGCATAGTCGGAGCGCCACTCTAGACCGACCAGCGACCAGCTCCAACCCCGTTTTTTCTGATTTGTCGGCTGGTTTTGTCGGGGCGTCAAGGGCATGAGGCCGCCCAAAGGCGGCCCCACTGCAAATGTGTTGTGCGAGCGACTCAGGCTTCGAGCGCGCGACGCAGCATTTCCACGTCTTCGTCGATCTGGCCATCCTGCTGGCGCAACTCTTCGATCCGACGAACACCATGCATAACTGTGGTGTGATCACGGCCACCAAAACGACGTCCGATCTCAGGCAACGACCGCGCGGTGAGCTGTTTGCACAGGTACATCGCAACCTGACGCGGGCGGGCAAAAGTGCGCACACGTTTGGGGCCGATCATATCCGAGAGACGAATATTGTAATGCTCGGCCACTTTGCGCTGGATCTCATCGATCGAGATTTTGCGCTCTGAGGCACGCAGCACGTCTGACAGGCTGTCTTGCACCAGATCCATATTGATCGGCTTGCCGACAAGGGACGCAAAGGCAAACAAACGGGTCAGAGCACCTTCCAGAACACGCACGTTGGTGCTGATCCGATGGGCCAGAAACTCAAGCACACCCTCTTCGATCACCAGACCGGGATAGAGCGCACGATAGCTATCGACCTTGGTCTGCAGGATGCCAAGACGCAGCTCATAGTCTGTCGGGTGCAGATCAACAACGAGACCGGACTGCAGTCGCGAACGAATACGGTTTTCCAGATCCTTGATCTCATCCGGTGCCCGATCTGCCGAAATGATGATCTGTTTGTTCTGATCCACAAGCGCATTGAACGTATGGAAGAACTCTTCCTGAGTGGAATCCTTGCCGGCGATGAATTGAACATCATCAACCATCAGCACATCAACCGAGCGGAACATCTCTTTGAAATCCATCATCTTACGTTCGCGCAGCGCCTGCACAAAGCGATACATGAACTGCTCTGCCGAGAGATACAGCACAGTCAGGCTCGGATTACGCTGGGTCAATTCCCAGGCAATCGCATGCATCAGGTGTGTTTTACCAAGACCTACGCCACCGTACAAAAACAACGGGTTAAAGGTCACAGGGCCACCCTCTGCCACACGCTTAGCAGCAGCATGTGCCAGTTCGTTGGGCTTGCCAACAACAAAAGTATCAAATGTAAAACGTGAATCCAAAGGCGCGCCCGGCAAATCTTTCGGGGCACTACTTGCCGCGACCGCAGGTTTGGCCACCGGCTCTTTGGTCGGCGCAGCAACAGTACCAGCAGCTTTGACAGGCGCCGGAACCGCCTGACCAACATGAAATGCGATGCGCCGCGCCCGCTTGTCCAACGTAGACATCTGAGACAGCAGCATATCGCCAAAGTTTTGTGACACATACGATCCAAAAAAGCTCGTAGGTGCCTGCAGGCTTACAACGCCCTCATCACTCATACCCGTAAAACAAAGCGGCTCGATCCAGGTCTTGTAGTTGTTTTGTCCCACCGTTTTGCAGATCTGCTCTTGCAACGCGCCCCATTGCTCTTGTGTCATTTGTCCCCAGTTCCTTACAGTCGTTCCTTCGCCGGTTCATCCGGCGGCGCGTCACAGTTTCAGGAGGCACGCAGCGATCCGTCCCGTGTCTGCAAGACACGGGCCAAGCCGATGGGCCAAAAATCGTAACCTCACCCTCGCATCCCTTCGAGGGCCGAGTCGTCACGACCCGAATTTCTTATTTTGGACATAGCCGGGTTGTACCGAGCGTTAACGCAAAACCAAAAAACCTAAACTCAACTAGGTAACCCGATCGACCGCTCCGTCACTGTTCGTGATCTTGTGGTCGGAAGCTTGTCCCCCCTGCGATGTGACTCGCCAGAGGAAATTACCAACACCAACCACGACCCGGCAACCGATCTTACCGCTTGACTCGCATGAATCTGAAAAAGAATCTTCTGTGGATAAAATAAAGCCCCAGAAACGCGAAAAGGCACCACATATAGTGGTGCCTTTAAAATTTCACACAAATTATGTGTTGCGTATTAGCCCAGAGCTTTTACGCGAGCCGCGAGGCGAGAAACCTTACGCGACGCAGTATTCTTGTGGAAAACGCCTTTGGTGACGCCGCGCATTAGCTCGGGCTGAGCAACGCGCAGAGCGGCGGTTGCGGCTTCTTTGTCACCCGAAGCAATCGCTTCTTCAACTTTACGTAGGTAGGTGCGGATGCGCGAACGACGGGCTTTGTTGATCGCAAAGCGGGTTTCGTTTTGACGGGCGCGTTTCTTTGCCTGAGGCGAATTTGCCATGTGAGTCGGTCCTGATATTCAGTGTCTGTTTCCTAGCGCAATGCCGGATCAAACCCGATCAAAGGATCGGACCGATTCTTGCCTTAGCGGGCATCACGCGCATGTATGCAGGCCTCTTAGCCAAATCTGGCCAAATTGAAAAGCCCAAAACAAAGGGGATTCAAAACGAATCCCCTCAGCTATGTAATTTAACGATCGCGGAACTGTGGGGTCCGCTTTTCGCTGAAGGCAGCCATGCCTTCAGATTGATCTTCCGTCGCGAACAACGCGTGGAACAACCGGCGCTCATACAGAAGACCTTCGCTCAGCGTGGTCTCATAAGCGCGGTTGACGGCCTCTTTGGCAGCCATGGCCGAAATGATCGATTTCTCCGCGATCTTCTCAGCCGCGCCACGGGCTTCTTCCATCAGCGACTTGGCAGGAACAACGCGGCTCACCAGACCTGAGCGCTCAGCCTCTTCCGCATCCATGAAACGCCCGGTTAGGTTCATTTCCATGGCTTTGGATTTACCAATCAGGCGTGTCAGACGCTGCGTCCCACCAATACCGGCAATCACGCCAAGATTGATCTCGGGTTGACCAAACTTCGCAGTATCCGCAGCCAGAATGAAGTCACACATCATGGCCAGCTCACAACCACCGCCCAGCGCATAGCCAGCAACCGCAGCAATGACAGGTTTACGGGTTTTGGTGATTCCGCTGGTGGCATCGCCGAAGAAGTCCGAGAGGAACATATCGACGTAAGTCTTGTCAGACATCTCTTTGATGTCAGCACCGGCCGCAAAGGCTTTGGCCGATCCGGTGAGAATGATGCAGCGCACTTTGTCGTTGCGGTCTGCCTCTGCCAAAGCATCACACAGTTCTGAAAGAAGCTGGGTGTTGAGGGCATTCATAGCGTCGGGGCGATTCAATTTGATCGTAGCGACGTGGTCTTCTACTTCGACGATGATCGTCTCATAGGCCATATTTTGCGGGCTCCGGTCGTTTTCCGTCAGGCGCCAAGGCTTATCACTCCCTCGCCGTGGATCAAGTTATCTTTGACAGGACGGACAAAAGAAGCTCGACCGTCCCGATTGCACAACACGTGCGATATTTGCGTCACATCCTTCGGTCACACAGGACTCACCCTCACGTCCGTATACCGCAAAGCGATGCTGAAAATATCCAAGCTCTCCATCGGCTTGGCGGAAATCCTTGAGGGAAGATCCACCGGCCTCGATCGCCTCTTGTAGCACCTCTTGGATGATGGGCACCAAACCCGCAATCTTATCTTTCGCGACGTTACGTGCTTTCTCTTCGGGGTGAACACCACAGCGATAGAGTGTCTCACACACATAGATGTTTCCCAGCCCGGCGACAGTTTTCTGGTCCAGAAGCGCGGTTTTGATCGCCGTATTCCTGTGTCCGATGGCCTCAATCAGATACGATTCGTTAAAATCATTGCCAAAAGGCTCAGGTCCAATTGAAGCCAGTAAAGGATGCGCTTCTGCTGTTGCCGTGTCCAACAAATCCATTGCACCAAACCGACGTGGATCGTTAAAGGTAATACGCGCTCCATTCTCCATGTCGAAAACCACGTGATCGTGTTTCTCAGGTGCGGGATGGTCGTGTTGAAACTGCCCCAGGGGATCACCCGAAATCAGCATCCGGCCAGACATGCCAAGATGGATCAACAGCGTTTCACCCGTCGACAGATCCGCAAGCACATATTTCGACCGCCGCCGCAGCCGCTCGACACGTGCGCCAGTCAGACGATGTGCCATATTCTCGGGAAACGGCCAGCGCAAATCAGGACGGTTGACCTGAGCACGGGCAATCACCACCCCTTCCATCGCTGGGGTCAAACCACGGCGTACTGTCTCAACTTCGGGCAGTTCGGGCAAATGTCAGGTCCATCTTTGGCTGTTGATCCGCAAAACGTGTTTCAACATCTCAATCAACTCGCGCCGACCATCAAGGTATTTTGACACTTCGACGTGACGACCATCTGAAAAATCCAGCCGATACACACCGTCACGGCGCTCTTCCACCTCCTCAAGCAGCGTCAGGTCAAACTGTTTGCGCCCGACTTCGAGATAGTTCCCGTCAACAACCACCCGCAATGTCCAAGCGTAGTAAGTTGCATATCCCGCAAGCACCACAAGCCCGAGTGTTAGGACCGAGTTGTTCATTTCGGGCACTGTGTCTGTCACCAAGAGACCCAAAACCATAACCAAAATCCCTGCACATTGCAGACGATACAGCAAAGATCCGCTATAGGCGACGCGCCCGATCTCTCGCCGACCTGTCGGTTTGGCCATCCACATCTTGGGATCAAGGGTAAAACCGCCGTCACGTGTCTGGGGTGTGATCGCCCTGTCACCCAGCATACGGCGCAACCATTTTGGTTGGCTTGCGGACAACCAGACGGCCCCGACGATAAGTAAGACACCGGAATAGTCAAAAATGGCGGCCAATACTGCGGCACCTGAAAACTCGGACACGATAACAACTTTCTGTTTGCGATGATTTGACTGTTTGTTCTTTCGCCTCCACCTCTGTACGAGAGGTGCGACCAAAAGATGACCGAGGCGGATCGAAGTCATGACCGACAGCCAGCAGAACACCACACATTTCGGCTTTACCGACGTTCCCGAAAGCGAAAAAGCCGGGAAAGTACAGGGCGTTTTTACGTCCGTGGCGTCCAAATATGACGTGATGAATGATGCCATGTCCTTGGGCATTCACCGCGTGTGGAAAGATGCCATGATGGACTGGCTTGCACCACGCCCCGGTCAGCGGCTTCTTGACGTAGCCGGCGGCACAGGTGACATTTCATTCCGGTTTTTGCAGCGCGCGGGTCACGGACACTCGACCGTTCTGGATCTGACCGAGTCAATGTTGGTCGAAGGCCGCAAACGGGCCGAAGCCGATTCTATGGCAGATCAGCTTGATTGGGTGGTTGGCGACGCCATGAAGCTGCCCTTCGCGGACAATACATTTGACGTCTACACCATCTCCTTTGGCATTCGGAATGTGACCCGCCCACAGGAGGCGCTGAACGAAGCCTTCCGCGTGCTCAAACCCGGCGGGCGCCTGATGGTGCTGGAGTTCAGCCATATTCCCAACGACATGATGCAAAAGGTCTATGACCTCTATTCCTTCAACGTCATCCCGAAACTGGGCCAAGCCATTGCCAATGATGCGGACAGCTATCAGTATCTGGTGGAATCAATTCGTAAATTCCCAGATCAAGAGACCTTCCTCGGCATGTTGCGCGCAGCTGGATTTGAAAATGCCAAATACCGCAATCTGACCATGGGCATTGCCTGTCTACATTCCGGTTGGAAGATCTAAGAGATGCGTGGACCTCATAATATCTGGCGCCTTATCCGCACCGGCGCCACCTTAGAACGCACCGGTGCGATGGGTGTTGTGCTTGACGCAATGGATGCCCCGCGCACGCTGCGCATCGCGGCACGCGTCCTGGGATGGCCGTTCAAATGGCTGGGGTATGAAGGAGATCCATCGACCCCCCCTGCGGTGCGCGCGCTTACCGCACTCGGCCCCGCCTATATCAAGTTTGGTCAGATCCTCAGCACCCGCCCGGATGTGGTGGGCACCGACATGGCCCAGCAATTGCGCGTGCTGCAAGACAAGCTTCCGCCTTTCTCCGTTGAAGAGGCCAAAGCCGAGGTGATGTCTGAACTGGGTCGCCCGGTTGATGAGATTTACTCAAGCTTCTCTGAACCTGTTGCCGCGGCTTCGATTGCGCAGGTCCACAAAGCCACATTGGCCGAAACCGGCGAAACCGTAGCGGTAAAAGTCCTGCGTCCCGGGATCGAACGCGCGTTTCGAAAAGACATCGACGCCTTTTACCTTGCCGCTGAAATGATCGAGCTGCTCTCTCCCGCCTCTCGCCGTCTGCGCCCGTTGGAAGTGATTTCCCACTTCGAAGGTGTGGTCAACGGCGAGCTGGATCTGCGTCTCGAATCCGCCTCAGCCAGCGAATATGCCGCAAACACCACCGACGATGATGGCTTTCAACTTCCTGCCATCAAATGGGGGTATTCGGGCCGTCGCGTGATGACCATGGAATGGGCCGAAGGTGTTCAGCTGGGGGACAATGATGCATTGGACGCTGCTGGCCACGACCGTGTGGCGCTCTCCGAACGCGTGTTGCAGCTGTTCCTGAACCACGCACTGCGTGATGGTTTTTTCCACGGCGATATGCATCAGGGTAACCTGAAGGTCGCAGCCAACGGCGATATCATCGCTTTCGACTTCGGCATTATGGGCTACATCGACGAATATACCCGACGGGTCTATGCCGAGATCCTGTTTGGCTTTATTCGCCGCGATTATAAACGCGTCGCTCAGGTTCATTTCGAAGCTGGCTATGTGCCTGCCAACCAAGATGTCGATGAATTTGCCCGCGCCCTACGCGCCGTGGGCGAGCCGATTTTTGGCATGGATGCGTCGAACATTTCGATGGGCAAACTTCTGTCCTATCTCTTCGAAGTGACCGAACGCTTTGGTATGGAAACCCGGACCGAACTGATCCTGCTGCAACGCACCATGGTGGTTGTTGAAGGTGTGGCACGGTCGTTGAATCCAAACATGAACATCTGGACCGTGGCCAAGCCTGTAGTTGAAAACTATATCGCCTCGTCCATTGGTCCACGTGCCATTGTCGGTGATCTGATGAAAACCGCCAAAGTGATGGCCCGATTTGGCCCGCGTCTTCCGGATCTCGTTGAAGCGGCTCTGCTGCGCCAAACCCAGACACAAGAAAGCGCCAAACCCAGCCCGTGGATTCAGCGCGTCATTTGGTCGGGGATAGGCGGCGCGGGTGT
This sequence comes from Pelagimonas sp., assembly GCA_049116335.1. Taxonomy (GTDB): domain Bacteria; phylum Pseudomonadota; class Alphaproteobacteria; order Rhodobacterales; family Rhodobacteraceae; genus CANMIH01. The sequence continues at coordinate 63,274 of JAGDYZ010000003.1, forward strand.
CGCCGCCCTGATGTTCCTGATTTAACTCAAGGTTGTGGGTGCCCGCAAACCCTGAATCTGTGAGGCATCCATTTCACTACCATCCGACAGGCGGACCTTCACGGTGCCATTGTCATCACGTACCTCAAGGATCTGGTTGTAGGCCATCGCCGGTTTGGTATCGAGCTGCTCGCGGCCCTCAAAGTTCTCAATTTCGAACTTGTAGACACCGTTCGGAAGCTTGGATCCGTCCTCCAAAGTCCCATTCCAGTACAGGGTCTCCTGTCCGACCGGGATCTCCATCTTATCGACGATCTCACCATCGGAATCGCGCACCACAAGATTGGCACTGGTGGCATCCTCAGCATACTGCGGACGCATCGAAACAAGCTGACCGGTGAACAGCACTGGCGCTGGCGCCAGCCCTTCCATGCCAACAAGCGAGCCCATTTGCTGAAGTGAGTTTGAGGCAAAGGCCGAGCTGATTTCTTTCAATGTATCATTGGTCAAAACCTGCTGTTCCACCGACGAGAACTGGGCCAACTGAGTGGCAAACTCTGTTGATTCCATCGGGTTCATAGGATCCTGGTTCTGCATCTGCGTTGTCATCATTTTGAGAAAGGTCTCAAAATCTGAATTCAACTTGGTTCCGCTCGCCTCTGGAGGCTTAACACCATTGGACGTGGTGCCTGTTGTGGTGTTTGGGGTTGCTGCTGCGACTGAGGTCATATCTTGGGTCTCACACTCTGATATCCAGACCATCGGTTGTGGTCTGGGGACGCGGTTCTGCATCCTGTTCTTCAATTACCGGCTCGGCTTTGGTCGTCTGACCTTGTCCACCCGACGCTGAGCCTTGGCCATCATCACCAAAGCTAAATTCTGCTCCCTCGTATCCTGCGGCAGCAAGATCTTGCGCCAGCTGATCAATGTTGCGGCGCATCAGATCCAATGTTTCTGGGCGATCTGCCTGAATAGTCACAACCATGCCGTGTTCACTTGGTGCCATCTGAAGCCTCACCGAGCCCAATTCTTCGGGGCTCAGACGAATTTCCACGCCACCATTGCTCATTTTATTCAGGTTTTCGGAGACCTGGCGCATGACGTTTGCGGCCTCAGCACGGGCCTGTTGCTGGGGTTGTTGAGGCGCGGGCGCTGCATTGGCCTGAGTACTGCGGCTCTCACTGAACTGAGACAACGCTTGCTCCACCACTGCATCCTCAGATCCATCGGACACGGAGGGATGAATGACGGCTCCCGGAGCGGAAGGTGCCACTGCTTTTACTGAGGTTTCGGTACCTGTGGCCTTTGCCATAATCGCAGACATCGAGCTTTCGCGCCTCTTGTCTGTCGCCTGCTGAACAACTTGAACAAACTCTGAGGATTTGATCATGTCATCCGCATAACGCGTCGCTGACTGCGGCTCCGCAATTGTCGGCTCAACCTGTGCGGTCTGAGGAGACTGGGTTACAGGCGGAACTTTTGCAGCATCACTCTGAGTGGCGCTAGGTACCGCGCGAGTCTCCGCATGGGTGGCCATGGCTTGCTGCGTGGCCTCTATCGACCGCCCCTCTGCCCGCACCGACTGTTCCGTGCGACCCAGTGACCGAAGCTCAAATTCGATATCTGTATCGCCGTCAGCCAAGACCGGTTGAACATCCGCCTTTGCGGTGCCCGCTGCCGCTGTGGCTGTTGTTTGAGTACTGGTTCCGCCTGAAGGCGCCGAGGGCGCTGTTTCAGGGAAAACAAAACTGGTTTTAGGGGTCCCAGCGCCCATGACCGCGGATTGAGGCGCAGGCATTTGAGCAACCTCAGGCCCTTTTTGCGCCGTATCGCCCACATTAGAGGCTGCAAAAACAGCTTCTCGTACGCTGACTGAGGCCGTTTTCAGATTCTGTCGCGAATCGAACTGAACCGTTTCAGCCTTGGGTGTCACCAGTCCGCTTTCCCGTCTATCTGCATAGAGGCGTGATTCGACTTTCTCCTGAACGGTTTGTTCACCAAGGCTCGACCCATCCGGCTTTGGTTTTCCAGCCTCTGCCAACACGCCAGCTTCTTTTCCAACCGAGACCGGGTTTTGCGAACCATCAGGGGATGCCACTACACCAATCTCCGAGGCAGAAACCTTCGTTGAACCAGGCAAATCCGAAACCGAAGACAGCCCCGCCATCTCTGCTTTTGCTGCCATAACTGCCTCAGCCGGCAGAGGACGGGATTGAACGACCCTCGGTTTGGCGGGCTCAGCAAACGCAGCAGATGTCGCCGACGCTTTCAGATCTGCCACGGTTTCACTTGTCTCTGCGCGTGCAAATTGTCCCTCATTCACAAGAGGTGCCTTTGTTTCAACTTTGGCAACCTCAGGGACATTCACCGCTGCGCTTTTCGGCGCAGAGCCTCGCTCAGCAGGCACGACCAACTCAGGAGTGACCCGCGGTTTGTCCTCTGAAGAGGTCAACGCCACTGTTTTTGCGGGGGCGGGCACATCTTCAGATGTCTCAGACACCTCACCTATAGCCTGCGAAACTGTATCGACTTGTTGTGTTGTTGATATCCCAACGTCTGCCTTTGCCACATCCGAAGACGTCGCCGAGACAGGTGTTCCCAACATCGCTGCACGCAGGGCATCAACCTGTGCCTCTTGAATGGGGAGAGCTGCTCCGGCCGCACCTTTTACAACAGGGTTTTCACCCTGATGCTCAGCTCCAGTAAGGATCAGGCCGTCATCCTCTGCATATTCCGGATCGACCAGGCCCACATATTCGTCAGTGGCACCATAGTCGGCATCATCATAGTGGTCGGCGTTCTCATCCGAAAAATCAGCGATCTCGTCACCGTCTGGCATGTCATCGAGATCAATCTCGGCGTCATCTCCAACCCCTTCTTCAATCACCGCGTCATCCGATTCGCTTGCCTCAGCAGATTTTTCTACATCTTCGGCAAGCTTGGTTTCCGGGTTAGGAGTTTTGGACGCCTTCGCATCTTGACCAGCAAGAATCTTTGCAAAATCAAGGTCATTATCTGTTTTTGATGCCTGTTGACCCATCTCACCGGTGGGGGGAGTGGGCGCGGCACCAACTGTCGTCATCAATGGGTTAAGCATAGTTGCTCCGGGAATTCTTCCGTTGACGCAACTTAGACTCCACATCCTTACCGGTTCTTTACCGAGATGCAGACAAATTCATTCAAGTGAGTCGAATTGAAAGGAAGAGGCCCGTGGAAATCACAACCACTCCCCCGCTCTCGGGGCCGTCCCAGCGTCAGGACAACCGTCAGGACAACCGTCAGGATCAGGCCCTGCGCGAAGCTGCGCAAGAGCTTGAGGCGACCTTTCTGGCCGAAATGCTGAAATCCGCAGGTGTCGGCGAAACGCCGGAAGCCTTCGGTGGCGGCGCTGGCGAAGATCAATTTGCATCCATGCTGCGCCTTGAACAGGCGCGCCAACTGGCAGCAACCGGTGGAATCGGACTTGCCGAACACATTTTTCATTCCTTGAAGGAGAACCTCAATGACTGACACCTCTCTCGCCACACGCCTTGAAGATCTAGTTGCCGCAGAACGCGAAGCGCTTCTGGCCGGTGATTTCGAACGCATCGCGGAATTGATGGACGAAAAAGAAGCGCTCACGCAGGATCTGCAGACCGCCGACGAGTTCACTGTTACTGAAATTGCGCCCCTGCGGGATGGACTGCGCCGTAACCAAGAGCTCTTTGATCAGGCGCTGGCGGGGATTCGCAATGTGGCGTCCCGGCTTTGGGACCTCAATCGCATTCGCAAATCCATGGATACATATGACGCCTATGGCCGCCGTATGACCATCGACGCCCCACATATGAACAAGCTCGAGCGCAGAGCTTAAGGATTTAATTCAAATGTGAATGAAGTTGAGCGGGGATCTTAGGTCGACATTAGGACTCCCCGGTCAATTTACCCCTGCATCCCAACACGGATGGCGCGGTTCAGAACTAAAAGCCGCACCCGTCAGAAAGACGTCAGAGATGCCGCTCGCGGCGACCCAAAAACAGCGCAAAAGCGCTTATGAATAAAGGACATAACATGTCTAGCATCCTGACGAACAACGGCGCCATGGTTGCGCTGCAAACTCTGAAATCCATCAACAGCGATATGGCGACCACGCAGAGCCAGATTTCGACCGGTAAAAACGTTGCCAGCGCGAAAGACAACTCAGCGGTTTGGGCGATCTCGAAAGTTATGGAAGCCGATGTAAAAGGCTTCAAAGGGATTTCCGACAGCCTCAATCTGGGCCAGTCGACTGTTACCGTAGCCCGTCAGGCTTCGGAAACTGTCACCGAACTTCTGACCGACATCAAAGGCAAAATTGTCGCCGCGCAGGAAGAGAACGTTGATCGCGACAAAATCCAGACCGACATTGACGCGCTGCGCGATCAGATCGGTGCGGTGGTTGGCGCGGCTCAGTTCAACGGCCTGAACCTTCTGTCGAACCAAGAGTCGACCGCGGGTTCCGATACCGTAAATGTGCTGGCGTCCCTTGACCGTTCCGGTACAGGCGTTGCCGCCTCGGATATTACCGTAACGAAACAAGACCTCGGCACCAATGCCGCAGTTATCACCGGTGCCGCTCAGGCAACGGGTGGCGCTGAAATGTCCGGTTCCGCTGCGGGCGCGACCCAGGCCGTCGCGGGTGCCGCAACCGCAAACACCACTGACTTCACCATCGCACCAGCTGGCGTTGCAGCCGGTGTCGGCTACAGCATTTCGCTGTCGGCAGGTGCAGGTGATTTCGCAGGTTCGAACACCACCTCCGCCACCGGTCGCCCTTCGGAAATCATGTATGTTGCGCGTGTCGGTGACACGGCACAGGACGTTTTCGACGGTCTGAATGATGCGCTCAATACACATCTTGCAGGCAACGGTCAGGATTCCGACGATCTGTCAATGTCGTTTAACACCTCTAACGGCACAGTAACTGTGACCGGTTCGACCACCGTCGGCAATGACGTGACCGTGCGCGCAGATACCTATGCGGCCGCAGGAAACACAATCGGTGGTGGTCTGGGCGAGATTTCCCAGATCGATGTGACCACACAGGAAGGCGTTGATAGCGCCCTGACCGCCGTAGAAGGTCTGATCCAAACCTCGATCGATGCCGCGGCATCCTTTGGTTCGGTTCAAGGCCGCATTGAAACACAGTCCGAGTTCATCTCGGGTCTGACCGACGCTCTGAAATCGGGCATCAGCACTCTGGTTGACGCCGACATGGAAGAAACATCGGCGAAACTTCAGGCCCTGCAGGTCCAGCAACAGCTGGGTGTTCAGGCTCTGTCAATTGCCAACCAGGCACCACAGCAGCTGCTGTCGCTCTTCCGTTAATTCGGAACACTCGGGGGGCCGGACCAACCGGCCCTCTTTGAAACTATGATCATTCAAACCAGAAGGTTATGAAGTGAACGCCCAAACAATGGCCAAACGCGCCTACGCCCAAACCGCTCAGACGACGAAAACGCCCCGCGGCATCGAGTATGAGCTTATCGCGCGAATCACGCACCGGATCAAAGCCGCCGCTGAAGGTGGTGCCAGTGCTTATCCCAAACTTGTCGAAGCCCTCTCTGACAACCACCGTCTCTGGACCACATTGGCCATCGACGTTGCGGATCAGGAAAATGAGCTTCCACAAGAGCTTCGGGCTCAGATCTTCTATCTTGCTGAATTTGTCCAGCAGCACACAAACAAGGTGCTTATGAAAAAAGCCCGCCTTGCGCCGCTGCTTGAAATTAATGCTGCCATTCTCCGCGGGCTTGGTGGCCGGAGGGTTACACGATGAGCGGATTGGTTCTAAAACTTGGTCCACGCGAGCGCGTTCTTATCAACGGCGCTGTTATTGAAAACGGCGATCGCCGCAGCCGGATGTCGATTGTGACACCCAATGCAAATGTGCTGCGCCTGCGTGATGCCATTCACCCGGAAGAGGCTAAAACCCCGGTTCGGCGCCTGTGCTACACCGCGCAGCTTATCCTGACCGGCGATACCGATGCCGAGGATGCCCGCAACCAGCTGTTGCCGCGCATCGAAGAGCTCAGCCATATTCTGATTGATCCAGACAGCCGTCGCTTGCTGTCGCAGGCCACCGATTCGCTGCTGGGCGATCAGTTTTATCAGTGCCTCAAGGCACTACGTGCTCTGATCCCCCGCGAAGATCGGCTTTTGGCGACAGGTGCCCAATGAGCTTTCAGCCCACCATTGTCGGAAGCGGCTTGTTGGGCTGGCAATTCCTGCGGTCCACCATGGACACGCAGGTCAAAGCCTTTAATTCGTCGACAACACTGAACCGAGATATCGACTACTTCAAAGAAAATATCGGTAAGGTGGAATCGCCGGAGGATTTGGTAAACGACCGACGGCTTTTGTCGGTCGCTTTGTCTGCCTTTGGGCTTGAAGACCAGATCGACAGCAAGTTCATGATCAAAAAGGTGCTAGAAGAAGGCGCCGAAGATGACAACGCACTGGCCAATAAACTGAACGACAGCCGTTATGTCGCCCTGGCCAATGCCTTTACCTTCGAAAAAGTTCTTGAACCCAAAACCCAGGAAGCGGGCTTTGGTGAAGACCTTCTCAAACGATACGAAGCCAATGTTCTGGAGAACATGGAGGCCGGGCTCGCCGAATCGGGTGACACCAACACCAGTTACGGCGACGCGATCCGGACTCAGGTGGCGCTCAACATTGAACGGGACACTGCCGATTTCAAAGCGGCAATCGGCTCGGTCACCTCGGCGCAGGATTTGGTCGCCAATCCAACGCTTTACCGTGTCACAATGGTGGCCTTTGATCTTGAAGGCAAAAGTCCTGCCTTGATGCAACGGGTTCTTGAACAAGGCACCGATGATGCCACTGATCTCGCCAATGTTCTTGGTGATCAGCGCATGGTTGATATGGCGAAAACCTTTGAGTTCAATCGCCAGCCGGTCTCGCCTTTGGCGGACCCTGCATTTGCTGATGAAATCATCTCGGATTTTCGCAATCACGAGTTTGAAGTGGCTGTTGGCAATGTCGACAACACATTGCGAACCGCGCTGAACTATGAACGCGCGATGCCAAATCTGGCGACCTCAGAGGCAAGTGATAACACCAAGTGGTATCAAGTTCTGGGAACCACGTCGTTGCGAAGAGTGTTCGAAGCGGCGCTTGGCCTGCCTTCTGGCTTTAGCCAGATTGATCTCGACAAACAGGTTGAGACCATGAAGGAAAAAACCGAAAGCCGCTTTGGTATCAAGGATTTCTCTGAACTGGCGGAACCAGAGAACATGAACCGGGTGATTGAAACTTACCTCATGATGAATCAGGTTCGGGAGTTCCAGGCTGCAAATACATCCTCAGTTGCACTCACCCTGCTACAGCAGATCCCGCCCCCTTCCTATTAAGACAACATCTGCGCATTAACAAAAAAGGCCCCGAATTTCGGGGCCTTTTCTTTGTGATTTATCCCAACGTCACATGGGGACCGAGGAGCGCCGTGCTGGAGCGGGCGGCGCCGGTCGTTTGTTTGGGCTGGCTTTGGCGCGACGCAGCAGGAGTTCCAGCTTTTGAAACGCGCCTTCCGGGCCGTTTGTGGAGTTTTCTGACAAGAACCCATCCAATTCCGGGTACACGCGAATGGCCTGATCCAGTACAGGGTCTTCGCCCGCACGGTACAAACCTGCCCGCACCATGGTTTCCGACTTGGAATAGGCCCCAAGCAACTGCCGGGTTTTCATGATCAGTTCATTTTCGGGATCCGTTGCCGCCTCAGGTAGGCTTCGGGAAACTGAGCGAAGCAGATCCACCGCCGGATACCGGCCCCGTTCAGCAATCTGGCGATCCATCACCACGTGCCCATCCAGAACCCCGCGCAAAATATCGGCGACCGGTTCGTCCATGTCAGATCCCGCCACCAGAACGCTGAAAATTGCGGTGATATCACCGGCATTTCCAACCCCCGGCCCAGCGCGCTCAGCCAGGCGCATAATTTGGTGCGCCACAGAGGGCGGATGGCCCCGCAGAGCCGGCATCTCACCTGAGGCAATCGCCACCTCGCGGTGTGCTTCGGCAAAACGGGTGATCGAATCGGCCAGGAAAAGCACATGTTTCCCTTGATCGCGGAAATGCTCAGCAATGGTCATGGCCGCCAAAGGGCACCGACGGCGTTCCAAGGGGGAGCGATCTGACGTGGCAGCGACAACCACACTGCGTGCCATGCCTTCCGGACCCAGCACAGAGCGTACAAATTCCAGCACCTCGCGGCCCCGTTCCCCCACAAGCGCAAGAACAACGACATCCGCCTCCATGCCCTTGGCAAAGTTGGCCAGAAGCGTCGATTTTCCGACCCCCGAGCCCGCGAACAACCCAATCCGTTGCCCCCGCACCACAGGCAGCATTGTGTCGAACAAAGACATGCCGGTTCCAAGCCGTTCTCCCATCGGGCGGCGTGATGCCGCAGGGGGCGGACTGGCCCGAAAAGGTCGCCTGCGCGGCCCAGGCGCCAAAGGCATGCCATCCATTGGACGACCATAGGCATCAACGACTCGGCCAATCCAACCATCATGAGGGGCAAGAGTCGGGGGGCCCATCACGGCAACACGGTCTCCTTTTGAGACCCCTTCCGCCGATTCGTCTGGCAACATTGCCACCAGATCATCGCGGATTCGAAGCACCTCACCCCCCAATTCTCCATCGGGTCGAATGAGCCGTAACCTATCACCAATACAGGCTTTTTCTGAAAGCCCGCGTACCCAAATGGCGGTACCGTCTACCGAGTCCACTCGGCCCACAGCCCGCACCGGTTGCATCTGCGCGATCCTCGAGCGCAAGCCCGTGATGTCTTCTTCCATCGGTCGCTCCATTCAATTTTATGCAAACCGTTTTTAAAGGAATCAGGGTTAAGCCTTGGTTGAAGCAATCGAGGGAGAAGCCCCGATGTTCCAAAACTTGGACATCTTCAGAACGGCGATGGCTATGGCGCGACATGCTGGAACCCAGCAGGCGCTAAGCGCACAGAATATCGCAAACGCCGACACGCCGGGATACCGCGCGCGTCATCTCCACGCGTTCGAGGACACCGTCCGCGACGCGATGGTTGGGCAACGCGCGACCCGCTCTGGACATATGAATGGCTCTGTGGACCGGAATATCCAGTTCATCGAAGAACGCGGGGCGGCCGACCCCAATGGAAACGCCGTTTCCCTGGAAGAAGAGATGATCAATGCCGTAGGGGCCAAGCGTCAGAATGACCGGGCTCTCGCGATTTATCGCAGCAATCTGAACATCCTTCGTACCAGCATCGGTAAACGATAAGTCAGGAGCAGGACCATGAGTGCATTTTCAGAAGCCCTATCCGTCACAGCAAGCGGTCTGCGCGCCCAGGCAAGCCGCCTGCGCCTTACGTCAGAAAACATCGCCAACGTCGACACCCCCGGGTATCGCCGCAAGATGGTGCCGTTCAATCTTGAGCAGGGGGACAATACTCTTGCCCGTGTACGAACAGGCTCGGTCAATCTTGACCGCAGTGAACTGACCAAAATTCACGATCCTGCGCACCCGCTGGCCGATGCCAATGGCGAGTACGAGGGATCAAACGTGAACCTGATCATCGAAATGGCTGACGCCCGCGAAGCACAGCGCAGCTATGAGGCCAACCTCAAGATGTTCGAACAAACACGCGACATGTCCAAAGGATTGATGGACCTGCTGCGCCGATAACACAGACTACATAGGGACAGGAGACCAGAATGGACGTCCGATCGCTCTACGCCGCGCAGAAGTATGCGGCTTCGATGCCAGCCATGGAACCGCAGCCCGAGGCGGTTCCCCCGATTGAAAAAGACTTTGCGAAATTCGCAAATGAGTTTTCAGGCACCTTAGAACAGGCAGAAACCACTGCTGCCAACGCCATGACAGGCGATGCAGATCCGCATGCTTTGGTTGAGGCTTTGGCCCAGTCCGAGCTGGCGGTCGAAGCCGTGGTCGCTGTGCGTGACAAGGTTGTCGAAGCCTATCAAGAAATTCTGCGGATGCCGGTCTAAACTCATGATGACCGAAGCCATCTTCTTTGACACGCTGCGCCAGGGATTGTGGATCGCCACAATTGTTTCGGTGCCTATTCTCACCACCGCCCTGGTGATGGGGGTGAGCGTAGGACTGTTTCAGGCACTAACCTCGATCCAGGAAATGACGCTGACGTTTGTGCCCAAGCTATTGGGCATTGTGGCCGTGTTTTGGATGTCGATGGGCTTCATGACCAAGACCCTGGTGGATTTTTTCCAAAACCAGATCATCCCGATCATCACAGGAGGCTGACATGGAATCAGCTAGCTATACCACCCTGTCCCGTCAGTCCGGCCTGTTGCGCGAAATGCAGGTGATCGCAAACAACATCGCCAACGCTCAGACCACCGGTTTTAAACAGGAAGGTGTGATCTTTTCCGAATATGTCACCAGCGGTGACGGCGGTGAGAGCATTTCGATGGCCGATGCCCGTGTTGGCAAAACCTCATATCTGCAGGGCAACCTGGAACCCACCGGAGGATCATTTGATCTTGCGATTGAGGGCGAGGGTTACTTTCTCATCGATTCGAATGGCGAGCAACGCCTGACCCGTGCCGGTGCATTTTCGCCCAGCTCGGTTGGCACGCTCGTCACTATGGATGGCCACGCGGTTCTTGACGAAGGTGGATCGCCCATCTTTGTCCCCCCTGGTGCCGCCGATCTGTTTGTGGCCCAGGACGGCACGCTGAGCGCCGATGGCGTTCCCTTAGGCAAAGTCGGCGTCGTGCGCCCCAATGATCCCAATGGCATGATCCGCGAAAGCGGTGTGATGTTCCGGGCGGATGGCGGCTATGAACCGGTAGAAAACCCTCATGTGATGCAGGGCTTCACCGAGGCCTCAAACGTCGACACCATCCTTCAGATGGCCCGTATGGTCGAGGTGCAGCGCGCCTACGAAATGGGCCAAAGTTTTGTCGAGCGCGAAGACGAACGTATTCGTAACGCCCTCAAATCATTTGTGAAATAGGAGAGTACCCATGCGTGCACTTAAAATCGCCGCCACCGGCATGAGCGCCCAGCAGATGCGGGTCGAGGTTATCTCGAACAACCTCTCGAACATGAGCACCACAGGTTACAACGCCCGCAAAGCCGAGTTTGCCGACCTGCACTATCAACAGCTGGCCCGCGCAGGCACCATCAATGCCTCCGATGGCACGGTTCTGCCCACCGGCATTCAGCTTGGTCTGGGTGTGCGCCCCTCGGCCATCGCTGTTCAGCTTGAACAGGGCGCGCTGTCGGCCACAGGCGGCGATCTGGATGTTGCGATCGAAGGATCGGGATATCTGGAAGTGACCCTGCCCTCTGGCCAGACCGGGTATACCCGCGATGGTGGCCTGAAACGTACCGGTGAGGGCGTGATTGTCACTTCGGATGGTTTCCCAGTCTCGCCAGAGATTGTTGTGCCAAACGATGCGCGCAAGATCTCGATCAATGGTGACGGCGAAGTCTATGCCTATTTTGCCGATGCCACCGAGGGTCAGCTTCTGGGTCAGTTTACACTCGCAGGTTTCGCCAACCCCAAAGGTCTCGAGGCCATGGGCTCAAACATGTTCCTTGAAACCGAAGCTTCGGGTCCCGCTCTGCAATCAACCCCGGGACAAGATGGTCTCGGCTCGCTGCGCCAGGGGTATCTCGAAGACAGCTCGGTGGATGCGGTGAAAGAAATCACCGACCTGATCGAAGCCCAGCGCGGCTACGAACTGAACTCCAAGGTCATTTCGGCCGCTGACCAAATGTTGGCCGCAACAAGTCAGGTGCGCTAATGAAACGCCTTGCTCTGATGATGATGTTGATGGCCGGATCCGCTACTGCGGAAACGGTTGTCGCCATGGCCACCATCCGGCCTCAACAGCTGATCACCGCGCAGGACGTGCGAGTCGACCCGGCTCAGGTGCAAGGCGCGTACAACTCGATGGAAGAGGTCATCGGGAAAGAGGCCCGTGTGGCCATCTATCCCGGTCGCGCCATTATGCGCGGTCATATCGGGGAACCCGCCTTGATCGACCGCAATCAATACGTCGAGCTGGTCTTTAACCAAGGGGGCCTGCGCATCATCGCCGAAGGCCGCGCCCTTGCCCGAGGCAGTGTGGGCGAACGTATCCGTGTTCAGAACACGTCTTCCAGAACCGTATTATTCGGCACCGTTGCCCCGAATGGCTCCGTGGTCGTATCCAGATGAGGACCAACATGTTGAAGAAACTCTGCCTGATTGGCTTGATCGTCACCACCGCCGCCTGTGCGAAGATGGATCACCTAGGCAAAGCCCCAAGCTTTACCCCCACCACACAAAGCCCAGAACGGGTTGCAATGATTGCCTCTGGCCTGCCAGATGTTGAACCACCCAAACGCACCTCCGATCGCGCCTCGCTCTGGAGCGGCAATCAAACCTCACTTCTGGGAGACCGCCGCGCCGTCAACCGTGGGGATATCATGACGGTTGTGATTGAGATCGACGAAAAAGCCGAGATTTCCAACAGCACAGCGCGTTCACGTGGTGGTAAAGAGACCCTTGGCATTCCTGATTTCTTTGGCATCCCCGAACGGATCAATCGTGGCCAACCTGAAGGTGCATCGCTCGACAGTGCCGTCGATATTTCCAGCAGCAGCTCCTCCACCGGCGATGGCAGCGTGAAACGGAAAGAAAAGCTCACTCTGCGCATTGCAGCCACCGTGACCGATGTCCTGCCCAACGGGGTTCTGGCCATCGAAGGCCTGCAAGAAGTGCGCGTGAACTTTGAAATCCGCGAGTTGATTGTCTCGGGCTATGTCCGCCCCGAAGACATCTCGCGTCAGAACGAAATCACCTATGACAAGATCGCATCGGCGCGCATTTCATATGGCGGCCGTGGTCAGATCACCGATGTCCAGCAGCCACGCATTGGCCAGCAAGTCGTCGACATGGTTCTGCCCTTCTAAGGAAATGACATGAAGAAACTTCTGCCCATCATCCTAGCACTTATTGGAACGGGCGCCGGCGTAGGTGCCGGCCTGTTCCTCATGCCTGCGCAGGAAGAACAACATGCTGCGGTTGATTGTGTTGTGCCCACCGAACAGGTGGCGCACGAGACCGTCGAAGAAGAGGTGAAAGACGGCCCCGCTGAAGGCAGTGAATATGTGAAACTGAGCAATCAGTTTGTTATTCCTGTTCTTGGCCCCGATCAGGTCAGCGCGCTGGTTGTTGCGTCGCTGAGCATTGAAGTGCCCTACGGGAACACCGAAGCCGTGTATTCCTTTGAGCCGAAACTGCGTGATGTGATGCTGCAGGTTCTGTTTGATCACGCCAACATTGGCGGATTTGAAGGGGCTTTCACCTCCGGTGAGCGAATGGACATCCTTCGGTCCTCTCTTCTGGATGCCGCGCATGGGGTGCTTGGCAAACAGGTCAGCGATGTCTTGATCACGGAAATTGCCCGTCAGGACGTCTGACCCTAAACCTCAATCCAAACAAAAACGCCCGCGAGTCTCATCTCGCGGGCGTTTTTTGTTTTGCTGCCAGGTGGGCCAATTGAACTAGGTACCGCTCCAATTGCGCATGGTCGACAAGGCATCCAACGTGTCAGCCTGTGTCTCAAGGCGTTTGCGCTTGACCTTTTCCTGGATCTCTTTTTGCAGTTCAAGCGCAGCTTCAGCTCGCGAATAGGCCTTGCGGGCATCTGTCAGACTTTGGGCTTCCTTAGCCCGTGCCATCGCAGTGCGCTGTAACACTTCGGCGCGGCGTTGCAGCAGCCAGCCCTGCCAGGCAGTATCAGCCCCCACCATCCGGCGGGCACTGATATCCATGATGTCTTTCTGTGCCTCTTCGCGCATGTGATCAATCTCACCAAGCTCTTGCGCCAGCGCATGGCTCGCCGCGAGATTCACACGATGCTTTTCCAATGCGCGCTCCCGCAGCATCTCGGTCACGGTGATAAGCTCGTCATACTCCGTTTTCATCAAAACCCTCTTTCACGTGCTTTCTGACGCATGGCTTCGGCAAATCGGATCGCAGCCGCCACTGGTTCATAGTGGTCAGGATCAATTTCTCGTCCGATATCTGTGGTTGCAAACAAGGCGCGTGCTGTGGGCGGGTCGGAATGAATGGGCACGCCAGCCTCGGTCGCTGCCTCACGAATGCGCAGGGCAACCTCATCGACACCTTTGGCCACACATTCTGGTGCGGCGCCGGGCATACGGCTCCATTTCAAGGCAACCGCATAATGCGTCGGGTTCACAATAATCACATCCGCATTGGGCACTTCGCCCATCATCTGGTTCAGCGCCAGTTCTTGCGCGCGCATCCGGCGATGTTGTTTGAGATGGGGATCCCCTTCGGCCTCTTTGGATTCATCTTTGAGTTCCTTCAAAGTCATACGGTTTTTGCGCGTGTGTTCTGCTTGCTGGAAAAACCAATCCACTCCGCCGATCACCATCGCGATCAGCACAACAATGAAAAGAAACTTCATCATCATGCCGGTCATCATCAGCACCGTTTCACCCGGGCTTGTGCGGATACTGCCGACAATTTCCTCAAGCTGGGCGCGCAGAAACACCCCAAGAAGAACCGAATAGATGGTCAGTTTGAAAAAGCTCTTCGCAAATTCAAACAAACCCTTTCGGCCAAATTTGTTCTTGGCGTTTTCTATTGGCGACAGGCGGGAAATTTTCGGCTGAAGCTTAGACCCTGCAAAAACAATGCCGCGTGTCGCAAAGAGGGTGAGCAAAACAAAAATTCCCGGCACCACCATAATCGGCAGAGCCGGTGTCAGAGCCGCTTTCATCACCTGTCCGGTGATCGACTGAGCGCCATCGCGGAAAAACAGGCTGTCCAGGCGATCGGGTTGCTCGATCAAAGGCAAAACCGCATCGGCAAATCCAGTAAGACTATATCCACCCACGGCCGTGCCAAACAAAAGCATACCCAGATAGGCCATCGCCGTCAGAAGATCCGCGGCGCGGGGGATGTCACCTTTCTTACGGGCGTCATCCAATTTCTTTTGGGACGGTTCGTGGCTCTTTTCTTCGCCTTCGTCTTTCTCTGACATCCTGTCCCCCTACCTGAACGGCGCTACGAGAAAGGCTTCAAAGGCTTCAAACCACACGGTTAGCATCAGAGGCGCTGCGACAAGCAACATCGCCATCGCCCCAAATGTGATCACTGGCGCACCAACAAACGCCACCATAAGTTGGGGCATCGCTTTGTTGATCACGCCTAATGTGAGGTTATAGAGCACCGACAAAATCACAAACGGCGCAGCCAATGTGAAGGCAAGAGAGACCGTTTTTGACACCCGCATGGCCCCCGCTTCGGCGACGTCAGCTGGATTTGGAAACTCGAGGGCCGGTAGAATTTCATAAGACAGCATAATGAACATCGCGGCTTTCACGTGAAATCCCGTGGTCATCAAAAGAGCAAGCGTCGCCATAAACAGGATCTGACCGATGGCCGGAAGAGGATCCATACCAGCCGAACCAAGGATCTGAGACAGTGACGTAGACTGCGCCGCCATGGCACCAGCGACCTGGATGGCCATAACGAACATCCGCAACATCATGCCCATGAACAATCCCGCGATTGTTTCCGTCGCAATCGCATATAGGAACACATTCAGCGTGGGTTCTGGTAAATCAAGGTGAGGGGCCACCGCAGGTGTGACAACCGTGGTCATCATCAGCGCAATAAACAGTTTGAACCGCGCTGGGATCATCTGTTCGCCGAGGGCCGGCATTGCCATCATCATTGCGCCCACACGCAGAAACACCACAAGCCCGATCCAAAACGAGCCTGTGACAATCTCTACCAAGGGCAAAAGCGCCGTCACGCTGCCACCACGCCAACCAAAGACGGTCGCGCCTCAAGCCCAATTTCTTCGAACGACATCACCGGATTTGTCATGCCTTTCGCTGCCATCACCGTCCGCAAGAAACGGCGGCGGCGGGCCGAGGTAACCACAGCCGGGATAACCCCTCGGCTGCCCGCTTCGCCAATCTGATGGGCCAAACCCGTGGTCAGTGCCTCAAATCGATCGGGCGGCAGCGCAATGTCCAAAGCACCCGGCCCACCCTCGATCTGATAGGCCGAGAATGTATCTTCCCATTCCGGGGCCAGCTGGATCAGCGGGATGGTTCCATCCTCGCGGCGCATATTGGCAACCAGCTGGAACCCAAGGCGTTGGCGCACATGTTCACAGATCGCCTCAGCGCGCGCAGGCTGGCCGCGCATTTCCGAGATCGCCTCAAGAATAAGTGGCAGGTTGCGGATCGAAACCTGTTCGTCCAGCAACAGCCGCAGAACCTGAAGCAGGGTATCGATCTGAACCTTCTCCGGGATCAGCTCATCCAGAAGCTTGCGATTGGCCTCCGCACGATGTCCATTCGACAGGTTGGTCATTTCATCCAGCAACCGGCGCAGCGCTTTCAACGTCAGCAAGCGACCAAAGTTCCTGCGGATCACCTCGAGCAGATGTGTCGCCAACACTTCGGAGGGTGTTACAATCGTCACGCCGGTGATGGCGGCTTTTTCCTGCTCTTCAGGACGAATCCATCGCGCGGGGGCCCCATAGACAGGTTCGACCACGTCGCGACCGGGTGGCAGCGAACTTGCATCTTCCGGCACAAGCGCCAGCACCAGATCCGCATTGAGCTCACCGCGTGTCATTTCCACGCCATGAATGAGGATCGAATAGGTGCCCGTTGGCAATGCAGGCGCATCCGTCAGACGAATCTCTGGCAGAACCAGACCAAAATTCGACGCGATGTGGTTTCGCATATTCGAAATCCGAACATCCAACCCCGTGCCCGGATCAAGCGCCATATTCACCAGATCAGGCGAGAACTCGACGTGAATGTCGTCCAGGTCCAGAACATCTCCCATGGGGCGCGCAGCCGGCGCGGTCGGAGCATCTTCATCCTCGTCCTCGTCACTGACCTCTTCTGGTGGGTGTGTGTAGAGCCAATAGGCTGACCCGCCCAACAAGGCACCACCAAGGATAAAGGGCACAAAGGGCAGACCCGGAACCAGCGCAAACAGCACCATAAGCACCGCAACCGTGGCAAGCGCCGATGGGTGTTTGGCAAGCTGGCCAACAATGGCAGAATCGGTCGACCCTGTTGCGCCCCCCCGTGCGAGAAGCAAACCCGCCGCAACCGAGATGATAACAGCCGGGATCTGCGAAACGAGACCATCACCAACGGTCAGAATGGCGTAGGTTTCAATCGCTTCACCCATGGCCATACCATGCACGGCCACACCCATGATCATTCCCATGACCAGGTTCAGAAGCGTGATCAGCAGACCTGCGACCGCATCGCCTTTCACAAATTTGGACGCACCATCCAGCGACCCGAAAAAGGTGGTTTCAAGCTGTTCGGTTTCACGGCGGCGTTTCGCCTCGGCATGATCAATGGCACCCGCCGACATATCAGCATCAATCGCAAGCTGTTTGCCCGGCATACCATCCAACGCAAAACGCGCAGAGACTTCCGCCATCCGGGCCGAGCCTTTGGTGATCACCGCAAAGTTCACAATCATCAGAACACCAAACACGACCAGACCAAGAAAGACGCTGCCGCCCATCACAAAGTTCGCAAACCCCTGGATCACCTCACCGGCAGCATGCGTGCCAGTGTGTCCCTGACCAATGATCAGTTTGGTTGAGCTTACGTTCAGTGACAGACGCAACATCAGTGACGTCAGCAGAATCGTCGGAAAGGCCGAAAAATCCAGTGGACGTTCAATGAACAGCGTCACCGTGAAAATCAGGATCGCCAGACCAAACGAGGCCGCCAATCCAACATCCAACACCCAAGATGGCACTGGCAGGATCATCATGACGATGACCGCCATAAGCGCCAAAGCCATCATGACCGTTGGATTGAACATATTCTTGATCGACAGGTTCATGCGCGGTCCCTCCCGACGCCCGTGGGCGATCGCATGGTCCTCGCGTGTGTCACATCGGGCTTGCGCATTCTGCGCCCATGGAAATTCGCCATTTCTAGGCCGGTCCCTCAAAGGTTCTTTGAGGTCAAATTAATTTACACTGGTTGATTTTTAGTAACCAAGACGCTGACAGTTTTAACTTTGTTACTCTCAGCGGAAAAAATTCACCGGCCTAGGTTCAAGTGCAGGCCGGTGAAAATCATCAGTTTTCGTCGGTGATCCGGGTGGCATCCAACAGCGCGCGCAGCGTCTCACGTGAGCTTTCGCTTGCATCAAACAAGGCCGCTGCATCTCGAAGAGTTACCCCTTCCGGAGCAATCTGAGGTCCGTCATTCTGGATCAAAGCAGCTGCAGGTGAGAATGTCGCGTCTTCACTGTCCTGAACATTCTGCCAATCTCCCGAAAGCCAGGCCGACTGCAACGCATCGCTTTGCGCCCCAAGTTCATTATAGACCAGACGTGCATATTCATGATCACCCATCTGACGGCGCGCCTCAGCCCGAAGCGGGGTGATGTCATCGCCACTCAACCCGATCAGCGTAATTTCCGCCTCTTCCGGACGTGACAGATCCAGCAACGCCTGCGCCTTGATCAACCGGACCTCGCGCGCATTGTCGGCCCCCATAAGGTCGATGCTATGGAGCGCGGCTTCGGGCAGACCCAGATCCAACATGCGGCGCGCCACATTTTGCGCCAGAAGTTTATTGGGCCATTTTCCCTTCTGAATCCCCTCAGCATAGGCGATCTTCAGGAAAGTCAGATCTCCGGCATGGGCAACAAGAGATTCCAAGGCATCCGTGCGCGTGTCTTCACGCATTTCTTCGGGAATGCCTTCGACCTCTTTGAGCACTTTGAACGCGGTATCAAACTGGCCATTCGCCAAAAGCGACCGAACATGGGCCTGCCAAAGCTGCGGCCCCTTCTCTGCATCATTGCGATGTTCAGTCGCATAAGCGGCAGTAAGCTCTACAATCCGGTCCGGCACCGCTTCACCGGTTGCATTTGCAAGCTCAATGGAAGCCGTGAGCGCATCTACCGCCTCTGGCCCTGATCCGGTTGCCAGCTCACGCAGACGATCCTGTGCTTCCTCGGTTTTGCCCGCCATCACATCCAGACGCGCTTTGCCAAGGGCGATGCTGTTGGTTTCTGTGCCTGTCATGCGCTCAAGACGGCGCAGCATATCTGCCGATGCGCTGGTATATCCGGCCTCTGCAAGGTTCTTAGCCATCTTTGGTCCAAGATACTCACGCAGATGACGCGGGAGAGATTCAAACGCCCGCAGCACCGCAGGCTGATTCACATCCGATCCCGGAGGAAGTGACCCCGGGTCCGCAACCGCCCAAAGCGCGGAATAGCCATCACACACCGCCTGGCCCCTAAAATGATCAGTGGGATCATCTTCGCCGTCCACAATGAACGACATGGCCCGCAACATGGGATTGTCTTTGCCCAGCAAAAGCGCCTGACGGGCTTCGGCCCCAAAGCCGAAATGCAACAAAGACTGAACATGCTTCTTCAGAATTTTTTCGTTGACGCGGTCAAACTCACCAAAAATCCGGCCACGGTAGTCCACCGAAACATCGCCAATATCCGCATCCTCTTTGACCCATTTGGCCAGTTTCAGATTACGGTCTTGAAAACAGCTTTCGCCCCCCACGGATATGAACCCGGGTTTCGTTGGCTCTTTGGTCACATTCGACAGCAGACTGGCCGCATCCAAAATCGGATCTGCGGTTTGCGAAGGCGCAGGAGATGCCGCAACCTGCGTGTCTTGATCAGACCGCTCTTGATTTGGGTCTAGAATCTCCGGCAGATGCGCCGCATCTAGCAATCCACGTGTGGCCGCAACGGCCAGGTTCTGAGCAATTTGTTCACCAAGAATCGACGGCGGCGGTGTGTCAGGATCAACAGTCTCGGCGGCGGCAACCTCCTGATCTAAACGCGGCACCCGAGGCCCAAATTGCAACAGCTCAGCGGCATCGTTGGTCGGCCCAACTCCCGCATTGCGCCCAACCCGAATGGCCGAAAAATCTGCGGTCAAAGGTGAGGTTGATAACACGGGGACAGGCGCCGGTCTGGTCACTGTCGGAGCCAAAGGCAAAGCCGCCTGCTGTTGTTCTGCAGGCTTTTCAGCCGCCGGGCCCACGTCCAGGACCAAGTACCGGCCATTCAACAGAAACGGCGTCACGTCACAGTCACACCCCAATTGGATCTCAACAGCCGATTCCTCGGCGGCCGCGGTCAACCCCGTCACACGGTCACGGGTGATCCGGGCGAAGGCCTCTTTGGTGTTGAAGGTAAGACCTGATTTACCAAAACGGACTGTGGCCGATTGCTTGTCGGCATTGGGCTCAACATCCCAGACGGTATTGCGCGGAATGCTGAACACAAGTCGGGTAAAATCCCCATGTTCTCCACCACGTACAACAACCGATTGCGCCATAGACGCAACCGGCATTGCCGCAACCACTGCTGCCAATAGGTACTTCATGCGGCCTCCTGTTTGACCGACTTGAGGGCCTCTTCCAAATCCTCGAAGCTAGGACGGTGATGCGAAGGCGTGTTCTGACGCCCGACCTCAATACAAATGTTCGTTGCATGGTTGTGCAGATTGGCCACCAGAACCTCGCGGATCAGCTGGTAAAACTGCATATCTTCGTCCACCACGGCCTTCACTTTTCCGGCGAAAGGTGCCGCAAGACAGTAAGCCAAGAAAATCCCAAGGAAGGTACCAACCAGAGCGCCACCAATCAGTTTACCCAGAACTTCTGGCGGCTGATCGATCGATGCCATGGTTTTGATAACCCCGAGAACCGCCGCAACAATCCCCAGAGCGGGCAAAGCATCGGCAACAGTTTGAAGCGCATGGCTCGAATGTTGGGCGTGGTGCCCCATGGCATCGATACGCTTGTCCAGAACTTCCTCAACCTGATGCGGGTCATCATAGTTCATCGAGACCGAGCGCATGGTGTCACAGATTAGCTCAAGCGCATATTTATCCGCCGACAGTTTTGGGTACTTGGTGAAGATGTCCGATTCTGAAGGCGATTCAATATGCTCTTCGATCGCGACAGGGTTTTGACGTGCCAGCCGGATCAACTCAAACAGCAGACACAGCAGATCCCGGTAATCTTCCGATTTCCACTTGGCGCCTTTGAACACCTTTCCAACGTCTTTCAGCGTGTGTTTGATGGTCGCCCCGTCATTGGCAACCATAAAGGTCCCAACAGCCGCACCGCCGATCATCATAAATTCAAAAGGCAGCGCTTTGATAATGATGCCAAGCTTCCCGCCAGCGGCGAGGTAACCGCCAAACACCATTACAAAAACGACGACGATACCGATGATTCCCAGCATTCGGAGACTCCCAGACCTAATTCACTGTCAAAGTGGCACCGAGCGGTTAAGAAACCCTCAGCGCCACTTCGATTGTCTCTACATCACAACAAATTCAGCATGCAGCGCGCCGGCTGCTTTGATGCTTTTGAGAATGTCGATCATGTCTCGTGGGCTAACGCCCAGTGCATTCAGGCCTGCGATCACTTCAGACAATGATGTGCCCTCCGGCACAACGGCCAAACCGATCCCAGGCTCTTCCTCGATTCCCGCAGCAGTGCGGGGCACCACAACGGTTTCACCATCCGAAAACGGGTTGGGCTGAACCGCAATTGGCGCCTCTTCGATGCGCAGCGTCAGATTGCCCTGTGACACGGCCACCCGAGAGATGCGGACATCCGAGCCCATAACAATGGTCCCCGAACGCTGATCGACCACAACGCGCGCTTTGCGCTGAGGTTCGACCTCAAGGTTTTCAATCGCCACAATCGCCCGCGCAGGAGACGAGGTGCCGGTGCGATTCAGGTCCACATTGATTGTACCCGCATCCATCATGGTGGCGGCACGACGTCCTACCGCACGGTTGATGACATCTTCGATCCGAGCCGCCGTGGTGAAATCTGGTTCACGCAACGCAAGCCGTAACGACGAAAGTTTCGAGAAATCAAACTCAACTTCTCGTTCAACCCGCGCGCCCGAGGGAATTACACCTGCTGTCGGCACACCCTGAACAACCTTTGCCGCTTCACCTTCTGCTGAAACGCCACCGGCAATCACGGTGCCCTGTGCAACCGCATAAATCTGGCCGTCCGCCGCGTTCATCGGCGTCATGACCAGCGTACCGCCCAACAGGCTTTTTGCGTCGCCAATTGCCGACACAGTGACATCAATCTGTCCCCCTGTGCGGGCAAAGGCCGGTAACTTTGCGGTAACCAAAACCGCCGCAACGTTCCGTGGACGGAATTGTTCGCCCGTCACGTTCACGCCAAGCCGTTCCAGAATATTCGACATGATGTCTTCGGTAAAAGGCGAATTGCGCAGCCCATCGCCGGTGCCATTCAGACCCACAACAAGCCCGTAACCGACCAGATCGTTTGAGCGCACACCATCGACCTCAACAAGGTCTTTGATGCGCACAGATTGGGCCGCAGCAGGAAGCGCCAGGGCAAACAAAGCGGTGAGAAGGATCAGAAACCTATGCATTAGAGATACTCCGCCAGCGACAAACGTTGTGACCGGGCCGTGATGGCATAGAGGCTCTCAAGCTGCCCTCGGACACTCTCATATTTGGTCGCAGTTTCGAACTCATCCACGCCCACCAACTCAAGCCGCGCCAACTGTGTTGACGTGATCTCAGCCGAATTCCGCGCCACGGTTTCTTCAATCCGGCCCTCTAGCGCACCTAGGCTTGCCCGAAGTTCTACAATCGACGTCTGCGCCCCCAAAAGATCGCGCCCGGACTGAGCAAGAAGGTCAACCTGAACATCACCCGACAAACCCAGGGTCCCGTCTGTGGCAATAGCAGCCATGGCCATGGGCTTTAGGATATCGCGGAAGGCCTGATCCGTGGCCTTGATATCCACGCTTGCGGATTCCGTTTCCGAAAGCTGCATGGGCGACAGCCCATTGTTTGACCCCTGATAGACCGTGGTCTCAAACGCGCCACCTGCTCCAAAGAAGGAATCAAGCGTGGTGTTCACATCCGCTGCTGTGGTGGCCCCGGCCAACGCGGTCCGCAACTCATTCATCATCACATCAACGCCCTGCACCGCAGGTTGATCCGTTGCTGTCCCCGAGAACAAGAAACGCCCTGCCACCTGACGGTTCATGCCGTTCAGAACCTGCGCCATCGCATTTTCAGCATCATCCGACATTGTCTTCAACAGGGTCGAATTGGGTGTCAGATCCGCAGCAATCAGAGTCTGCGACAGGGTTTGTGACCGCTGCTGCATCTCATCCATCGCGTTCTGCATCGAGGTGGTGACATAGGTCGCCTCAGTGGTGTTGATCTTATATGCGTCCAACTTGGCCAGCGTGCGATCAATGGCCAGCAGGCTGGTGGTATCTCCACCCAGCTTTTTGGCGGAATCTTTGGCAAAGCCGGTGGCCACTTCGACAGCAAGCTTATCCATCTGCTGCCGCAGCTGCACTTGGTTGGTTCGCAGAACCAATGACCGGGCCATATCTCCTACAGATTGCATCAAGGTTTCTCCTTAGATGGCCATCAAGCGTTCCATAAGTTCGTCCACCGTGGACATCACTTTGGCGCTTGCGGCGTATTGTTGTTCAACCTGCATCAGACGTTGCAGTTCGCTGTCGGTGTCGACGCCTTTCGACATCTCGAGTTCTTTCAGGGCAATGTTCTGCGACGAGGCAAAGCTGCGCTGATTTTCGGCCCGAACCCGTGAACCAGAGGCCGCCGAAGCAAATTCGGCTGAGTGATCGATAAAGCTACGCGATACAGAGGCAAGATTGCTGGAAGACGGCACACTTGACGTGGACAAAGCTGCCGAAACACCCTGCAATAGAGACGCATCGCCAACTTCACCGGGGCCAGCGGCCCCCAGACCGTCACGCAGGCGCCAAGCACCTCCCCCACTAGGGGAAACCAAGGTGTTCAGGCTGATGCGATTGGCAATACCCACTTCATTGGCCGGCACAAAAGCCAACCCGGCATCAGTGAACAATCCCGGATCACCCGCAGCCAAGGTTCCATCAGGGCCGCTGTCATCCAGTCGTTCGATCAGATCCCGTGCGATGCCATCAAGCTCGGCCTGACGCTCCACACCTTCACCATCGCGAATTTCAAAATTTGCGGCCAGCGATCCGCCTGCAAACGGACCGTTTGGTCCGCTATCCAAGGCGAGGCCATGGAGCGTTAGCCCGGAAAGGCCCCCACCCGATAGGGTCGTTCCGGCGGCAATGGCATTGGTTTGGGTAAACCCAACTTCGTAGGGCCGCCCATCCAAAAGAGCCGCACCGCCAGCTGTGAACACCGCGATATCCCCGCGTTCACGCTCAACCACGCGCAATGGTACAATTTCCGAAACGGAATCGAGAACCTTCTGCCGCTCATCCAGAAGCGAGGCCAGTTCCCCGCCTGTTGAGCTGGCTTTGATGATCTTGTTGTTGATCTCGTCCAACCGCACCATTGCCGAATTCAGGCTATCAACCTGATTGGAAATATTGCGATCTGCGGTTGCCCGCGCGTCTTGAACTTCGGCACCCAAAGCATTGAGTGTATTGGCCAAATCATTGGCCGTTGTGGCAACCAGTTCCAATCGCTGCGTCGACGCCGGGTTCGACGCCGCCGAAAGCAGAGCGTTTTCAAACGAACTGACCCGCCCTGTCAGCGATCCCGGCGCACCGGATTCACCCACGGCATTTTCAAGCCCTTTGGCAAAGGCATACATGCTGTCGGAATAGCCAAGTGAGGCATCCGAATTCTGACGATCGGCCATGACAACCGGATCGCTGTGACGCGTCACACCAGAAATGTGCACGCCACCCGTACCGTTTAGCCCCGGTTCCAACGCCACTTCCCGGCGGCCATAGCTTTCGGTTGTCGCGTTCGAAATGTTCGTCGCGATAATCTCTGCCGCGCGGGTGTTGGCCCGAAGGCCGCTAAACGCGTTATTAAGAGCACTTGTAAGGGACATTTAGCGACCTCCTTCAGTGGCGATTAGCGTTTAATGTTGGTGGTTTCCTGCAGCATCTCGTCGACGGTCTGAATGACCTTGGCGTTCGACGAATAGGCGCGCTGCGTCTGGATCATCGCGGTCAGTTCGCTTGCCACATCGGTGGTGCTTTCTTCACGCGCATAGCCAACAACATCCCCTGTCGGGCCGTCACCGGCATCCCAAAGGAACATATTGCCGCTTTCGGGCGATGGCATGTAGATCTGTTTATCCATCGCGACCATGCCGTTGGGGTTCGGCACGTCAACCAGAGGCACCTGGAAGATGGTGCGGGTTATACCGGTGTCAAAATAGGCGTGCACAAACCCATTCTCATCCACTTCAACCGTGGTCATCGACCCTGCGGCGGAGCCATCTTTAGATACGTTGAGCGGCTGGAACTTG
This sequence comes from Pelagimonas sp., assembly GCA_049116335.1. Taxonomy (GTDB): domain Bacteria; phylum Pseudomonadota; class Alphaproteobacteria; order Rhodobacterales; family Rhodobacteraceae; genus CANMIH01. The sequence goes on from JAGDYZ010000003.1 coordinate 88,642, forward strand.
TCACCAACCTGGGTCAGGCCTTCGCTCGAGTTTGGTGTACCGATGGTCAATTCAATCGGGTCACCTGCAGCGGGATCATCATTGACGCGCACTGTGATCGTGCCGGTCGCCGGATCATAAGCCGAGCCGCTGGCACCACCGATCAAGGCAACACTTTGCAGCGTACCACCGTTTGCCGGATCGTCATTGAAGGTCACTGTATAACGGCCAATCGGGTTGTTGGCGGCTGTAGTGGTCGAATCCGAGATCTCCATGGTCCACTCGTTTGACGACCCGGTCGCCGGAACTGTGGGCGTATAGGTGATTGTCAGATTTTCCGAACGACCCAGATTGTCGATGTATTCAACCGGAAGAACCTGAGGTGGTGTTGTGGATCCGGCATTTGTCGCATCCGCAGGCAGGTTCACACCCAGAGTAACGCGCGTGGTTGGATCACTGGTCACCTGGTTTCGGTTGATCCGAACAGGTTCGAGATCTGCCGAGGTGTCGCGGGCATAGGACGGGATCGAGCCATCTGGGTTCGCTGGCCACCCCATAAGCATCAGGCCCGATTCGGAGCGCAGATATCCATCTGCATCGATCCGGAACGATCCTGTAGTGGTCAGGAACATCTGCGGATCACCATTGCCCGCTTTGACTTCGGTCGCCAGGGCTACTGGCAAAAAGCCTTTTCCGCGCACGGCCAAATCCGTGGCGTTGGTGGTGCCGACCAAAGATCCGCTTTGGTCAACAAGCCGTTGTGTTGTTGTGCGAACACCACCCGCAGTATAGGTGCCACCGCTGGAAGACATCACCATCGAGGCAAAATCGGTTTCTACCCGTTTATAGCCCTTGGTGGATGAGTTTGCGATGTTGTCAGAAATAGTTCCCAAGCGGGTGGCGTTGGCCGCAAGGCCAGATACCCCGGCATTAAGGGAGGATGAGATCGTCATGGACACGCCTTTCTGCTGTCTCTTCAAATTCAAGACAACAGATAAGACGGATCAGTTTAACGCGGCCCTAACAGCTAAAATTTGCATCAACTGTTTCAACGATTTCTAAGAAAAACCACTTCAATTCGGTTGTTTCTCACGTCCATCCGGTTTCTGCGCGCCGGTTCTCGGTCGGCAAAAGCGGTGACTCGGCGAATCCTATTGGGGGCGAGTCGCTCGGTCATAAGCAGCTCACGGAAGGCCGCCGCACGTTGCGCCGTAACGCTCCAGGACGGGTTTTCCGCCACCACAATTGGATAGGCAGAGGTATGTGCTTCAATCGCCAAGGGATTCTCGACAACTTCGGCCGCTTGCACCAGAACATGCGCCAGCTCTTTTAACAAAGGCGTCGGATTGGCCCCTTCGTCAAACAAACGGGCTCCGTCTGTTTCAAAGAACTGCACCACCAGACCTTCATCGGTCACTTCGGTCACAATGTGCTTGAGCGCATCATCTGCAACCATGCTTTCGCCACCGCGCCCCATCAGCATTTCTTCGACGGGCTTGAACTGTTCGTCCTGCGCGGCACCGTCTTCTTCGCCTTCTTCTCCACTAGAGAAGCGGGCTTCATCATCATCTTTGCTGGTTGTCGCAGCAGTATACAGGCTGGTCGAGCCCGTCCCTACGCGCGGCAATGTGTTTTGGGCAAACACGGAATCCCCACCAAGAGCTCCGTTGCCGCCACCTGACACACGTGCCATCGCAATGGTCGGCGTAAAGTAATCCGCAATCCCTTTGCGTTGCTTCTCAGTTGTCGCATTCAACAGCCACATCAGCATAAAGAAGGCCATCATGGCCGTCACAAAGTCAGCGTAGGCAACTTTCCAGGCACCACCATGATGCCCGTCGCCACCGACGACCTTCTTACGCTTGATGATGACCGGCGCCATATTGTCGCCACTCATCTCACCACCTCATTTTCCCACTGACTTCAGGTGTAAGACCGGCCCATTACCAGCCGCTTAACAATTAAAAATGTTCGGTTAATTGCCCAATGCCCACAGTCTGAACTCAAGTCCCATAATCCACGGATCTGATTCTTTAGTCGGCGACAGTTGACGGAACGTGTTTCCCGCCATATCGATTTATTACTATTTGAGTTCACGTTTATCAGTATCGCGAGACAGTCACCTGTTTCGCCATCCGATTCTGCCGTCGGGGGATGTTTGACATTGCGATTTAGAAACCTTGTAGCCAGCGCAGCAATACTGCTGGCTGCCGCCTGTAGTCTGCCCCGCGGGGCCGCGCTCCACTCTGAAATTCTCAAAGAACACGCGACCGAAACGCCAAGCTTTCAGGTGGTCATGGTCTCGCGCAATAACACCGCCGACATCGCCAAATGGCCACAAACCGGATGGCACGGGCATTATCATTGGCCGTCCACCGCTCGTGGAGCCAACTCGCTGGCCATTCGGGCCGGAGATACACTCGACGTGACAATCTGGGACAGCCAGGAGAACTCGCTTCTCACCAATCCCGGGGAACGCTTTACCAAACTTGAGAACATCACCGTCGACGGCAGTGGCGCAATCTTCCTGCCCTATGTCGACAAGGTGCATATACGAGGGCTGACAACCGCAAGCGCCCGTGCACGCATTCAATCTCAATTGGAGCAGATAGTGCCGTCTGCGCAGGTGCAACTCAGCCATCAACAGGGCCGCAATCAATCGGTCGATGTGGTCGGTGGCGTTGCCAAGCCCGGCGCCTACCCCATGCCAGACCGCAACTATCATGTATTGAGCGCGATAGCCGATGCGGGTGGCATCCCCCCTGTCCTACGCAATCCAACGGTGCGCCTGCTGCGGGGTTCGAAAACTTATGAAATCTCCGCTGACACCCTGTTTGAAAGTGGCTCGAAAAATGCACTTCTCTACGCAAAGGACACTTTGATCGTCGAGGAAGACAACCGCAGTTTCGTGGCCTTCGGAGCGTCTGGAAAAGAAGACCTGATCTATTTCCCAAAAGATGAGCTCTCAGCGTTGGAGGCCCTCTCTCTGATGGGGGGGCTGTCCGACACTCGCGCAGATCCCAAAGGCGTCTTGGTTTTGCGCGAATACAAGAGCAATCAACTTGGGATAGGCAAACCCGGTCCTCATCAAAATCAGGTTGTGTTCAACTTTGATCTGACAAGCGCCGATGGGCTGTTTGCCGCGCGCCAGTTTGCTATTTATCCGCAGGACACCGTCCTCGCCACCGAATCCCCCGTCACATCGGCCCGCACCATCCTCGGCCTATTTGGGGCGGTCTTAGGGCTTGGAACGCAGGCTGGGAACCTAGGTAATTGACCACGAAAAAAGCGCTGGAGAACCTCCAGCGCTTTTCATACGAGCAAAAGCCGCGAAAATTATTCGCTGACGGCCTCTGCAGCCGGTTCTTCCGCCGCAGGTTCCTCTGCTTCAGGCGCAGGGGACAGCGAGGCCAGGTAGGCGTAAACATCCTCGCCACCTTTTTTCAGGCGGAACGACATTTTCGATTTTGCTTTTTTGCTGTCCAGGAATTCCTGAAGGAATTTCTTGGGGTCTTTCACATAGGCCGCAAAGGTTTCTTCAGTCCAGACAAGCCCAGCTTCACCCGCCGCAACCATGTCCTTACCATATTTGAAACCTTCGACAGCACCAGCCTGCTGACCAACAATACCAAACAGGTTCGGACCGGTTTTACCGCCTTTGACAATGTTGTTGCCGTCAGCGTCTTGGATCATGTGGCAAGATTTGCATTTCTTGAATGCCTTCTCACCGGCCGCTGCGTCACCGCCTTCAGCAAATGCGCCAGTGGCAAGAGTTGTGGCTGCCAGCGCCATTGCGAGCTTCAGTTTCATGGTGGTTCTCCAAATTGAGCGTCTCCTGCAAGAAAATAGCAAGTCTGCGGAGTCTTTGTATGCGACGTTCCGCCCGGGGGTGCTTGACCCCTGCCAAACCGAGCGGCAAACAGCCTATATGACTGACGCACAGACACTGATCCCGACTTGGGTTGATGGGGCACTTACGCCCTATGACAAACTTCAGGCACATCTGAAGGGCCTGCGCCACAAAGCCGTTTCGGTCTTTGTCATGCAAGGGGATAAGACGCTGATCCAGCAGCGCGCTTTGGAGAAATACCACACACCGGGGCTTTGGGCGAACAGCTGCTGTACCCACCCGATTTGGGACGAATCTCCTCAGGACTGCGCCGTGCGTCGACTTGAACAGGAACTGGGGATCCAAGGTTTGCACCCAGAGTTTCGCGATCAGGTTGAATACCGAGCACCCGTGGGGGGTGAGATGATCGAACATGAAGTTGTCGATATTTTTGTCGCCCAGGCGCCGTTTGATCTGAACCTCACACCTAATCCTGCAGAGGTCATGAACTACGACTGGATCACGCTTTCCGATCTCGCCCGGCGAATCGAGGCACAGCCAGAGGCCTTCACCCCCTGGCTCAAGATTTATCTGTCAGAACATGCGTCACGGATCTTTACCTGATCCGCTTGAGATACACGTAATAGGCCCCTGCCCCGCCGTGGCGACGATGCGCCTCACTCACCTGCAGGATCAACGGCGCCAGCGGCGCCATCCGCAACCACATGGGTGTCTGGGTTTTCAATACGCCACGCCGTTGTGGCATCGGATCATAGGGGTCTTCGCGACTGCCTTTGCCAGTGATGACAAGAACAAGACGAAATCCACGGGTGTGTGATTCGATGATAAACCGGGTCAGCGCCGGGTGCGCCTGATCCAAGGTCATCCCATGCAGATCGATGCGTGCCTCAGGCACCAGTTTCCCGCGCTTCAACCGGCCAAAGGCCTTATTGTCCATCTTAACCGGCGCGGCTTTGACACGCTCCGACGTGGTTTTCGGGAAATAATGGGTCTCGGTTTTGACCGACCGTTTGTCCCCAAGTTTGAACGCAGGGATCGGAGCCGGGCGCACCGGTTCAGGCTTTGGATCAAAAACAGGTTTGACCGTGTCGGCCGCGATTGGGGCCGCACGTTTCGGCAAAGGATCTGCACTGCGCGCCACTTGTTGCCATAGCTCAAGTTCCTCGGGCCGCAGGCGCCGCTTGCTCATAATGTGCTATCCGGCAAAAGCGCATAGGCCCGCTGAATTGGCATCAAGACAACCATTCGACCCGGATCTTTCATACGCCCTGCTACCTTGCCTGCTTCGTCCCCGGTGCCAATAAAGACATCGGCACGCTGAGCGCCTTTAATCGCAGATCCAACATCTTGTGCAATCATCAATCGACGCAGGGGGTCTTTGCCGTCTTTCTCAAGCCAGACAGGTGCGCCAAGCGGTGTGAACTTAGGATCCACGGCAACGGTACGCATAGTGGTGATCGACCGGTTCATCGCACCAATCGGCCCTTTGTCCGCGGGCACTTCGCTCACTTCGCGAAAGAACACATAGGAATTGTTGTGGAACAACAGTTCCCGACCCGCCTCGGGATTGCGGTTGACCCAATTTTTGATCACCGGCGCGGACACCTGATGCACATTGTAAACACCGCGCCGAACAAGCTCCTGCCCGATAGAGCGATAGTTATGGCCATTGGCCCCGGCGTACCCCACGCGAATACCACCGCCATTGGGATAGCGAATGCGCCCGGATCCTTGAATCTGTAAGAAGAACAGCTCAACAGGGTCATCCACCCAGGCGATTTCCAGCCCGCGCCCTTCCATCACCCCCGAAGTCAAAATCTCGCGCCGGGTCAACCAGGGCTGCGACCTGCGGGCTTCCCGTGGCATAGCATAGACCGGATAGCGATATCGTGTTGTGCGCACCGGCGATCCATCAAGCTCGGGTTCAAAATACCCGGTGAACATCGCATCATTGCCGTCTTCAATCAGAACCGGTCGGAACAGCAGTTCAAAGAACTGCCGCGCATCGCCTAAGTCTGTATCTTCAGCAGCAGCACAAAGTGTGCGCCAGTCGGCATCCTTGAACAAAGAGCAGGTATTGCGAAATACAGAGAGGGCAGAGGCGTGATCATCCTCTGCCCAACCTTCTAAATCTTCAAAACCAAGAATCGCATAGCTTGGCTCATCCGAGGCGGATGCGTGTCCCGTCATGGCAAATATCGCTAAGCTGATGGCGACCCAAAGTGGCTTCATTCTTCCGTTGCAACAAGATGCCAGTTCGGATCCGACGCGCCCATGTTGCGGGCAAAGGTCCAGATGTCTTTTTGCTTTTTCACGGCAGTGGCCGATCCTTCGATAACCTGACCTGTGGCATCTTTCACGACCGATGTCAGCTCGGCCACATAGCGCACGGTCACTTCACCTACGCCAGTGGCCTCATCAAAGGTGGCATCATGCAACGCAAGTTCACGGATCCCGATGAACTCGGCCTCGATCACCAGACCTTTGTCTTTGCGATCTGCAACAACCTCGGCAAAGGTTTCATATACATCATCCGCCAGAAACGGCTTCAGATCTTCAACTTCACCCCGTTCAAATCCCATCAGGATCATTTCATAGGCGCCGCGCGCGCCGCCCAGAAATTCACCAACAGAAAACGACGGTTCCGCTTTTTTCATTTTGGTCAACGCAGCCGCCGCTGCACTGTCTTCTGCGACATGGTCGATAATGTCGTGATCGGGTCCACCTTCAATGACCTCAAATTCGCGACGCGGCTCGCGGGAGGATTGCGGGGCAGGGGAGTTTTCAAAGCCTTCACGGGTGCCAAGCACACTCCGCAACCGCAAAATCAGAAACACAGCGATACCGGCAAGGATCACAAGCGACAGGAACGGCGAATTCATTGGCACCTCATTTGGGGCGAACATGGAATTTTCTTATCTCCCTCCTTATGTAGGTGAGGCAAGCAGGTGTGTCCACCTGACCTACCCGAAAGGAAACCTTCGCAATGTGGCTGTTTTTCGCTTTTCTCGCGGTTCCGCTGATCGAAATCGCTCTGTTCATTCAGGTTGGCGGTCTCATCGGACTATGGCCAACCCTTGCGATTGTGATCCTCACCGCCATTTTGGGCACAGCTCTGGTGCGCAATCAGGGGCGTCTTGCGATGAACAATCTGCGCAACAGCTTTTCCCGTCTGGAAGATCCAAGTGAACCTCTGGCCCATGGCGCGATGATCCTCGTGTCGGGCGCTTTGTTGCTCACACCCGGCTTTTTCACCGACGCTGTTGGATTTGCATTGCTGGCCCCACCGGTCAGGGTTGCTGTGTTTCGCTGGCTGAAAGCGCGGGTTAAGGTTGCCAAATTCGAAATGGGCGCGCGCGCCGGTGCGCAGCCGCTTCATCCGCGTGCGCCGCAGCATCCGGCCTCAAAAGACGTTATTGATGGAGAATTCACAGAAGTTCCCAACGACAAACAGCCAAATCACCCAGGGTCGGGCTGGACCAGGCATTGAGACCTGGCGTTAGCGCTGATATGCCTTGTCCGAAATTAATTTCGGAGACATCCAATGGCAGAGACCAACGGCGCCGCCGAGGCACCCCAAGCTCCTAAAATGAACGTTCTTGCACAGTTCATTCGCGACCTTTCCTTTGAGAACATTCTGGCACAAAAAGGCGTGTCGGGCGAAGTTCAGCCCGACGTACAGGTTCAGGTGAACCTCGACGCCAAAAAGCGTTCGGCCGAAAACCAGTTTGAAGTTGTGATGAAGCTGAAGGTGGATTCAAAATCCAAAGCCAACAGCGAACATTTGTTCCTGCTCGAGCTGGACTATGCCGGTGTGTTCCACATCGAGAACGTGCCAGAAGATCAGATGCACCCATTCCTCTTGATCGAATGCCCGCGCATGCTGTTCCCGTTTGTGCGTCGCATTGTCTCGGATGTTACCCGTGACGGTGGTTTCCCGCCGCTGAACCTCGAAACCATCGACTTCCTTGCGCTGTATCGCAACGAACTTCAGCGTCGCGCTGCTGCAGAAGCAGAACAAGCGCCACAGGGCACTGCCTAAAACGAAAAAACCCCGGGCCAGTCCCGGGGTTTTCTTTTGCGTATTGATGAAATCAGCTTTTCAGCCAAAGCGCATCCGCACCCATTTTATCGACAAACGCCCGATGCGCCGTTTGCTCGGCCTCAGTCAGGCGCGAGGGCAGGGTCGTTGGCCGTTGTTTTGGCCGCCAAACCTCACCGCTGTCTCCTCCGGCAACAGACCCACCTGCTGACGTCAATCCAAAATCAGGCTGCTTGCCGCCAATCAGCTCGAGATAAACATCTGCTAGAATTTCCGAGTCCAACAAGGCGCCGTGGAGCGTTCGTGACGTGTTATCGATCCCAAAGCGCCGACACAGGGCATCCAAAGATGCCGGCGAGCCCGGAAACCGCTTCCGCGCAATCGCCAATGTATCGATGGCCCGATCAAAGGGGATCTCAGGCAACCCCATCCATTTCAGCTCAGCATTCAGAAATTTCATGTCAAACGAAGCATTGTGGATCACCAGCTTGCTGTCACCAATGAAATCCAAAAACGCCTGACCGCATTTCTTAAACACGGGTTTGTCTTTTAGAATAACTTCGCCGGGTTTGGCTGGGCGCGGGCTCGCCAGAAGATCAGGTCCGATCCCATGCACGCCAAAGGCCTCGTCAGGCATGCCCCGTTCGGGGTTGATGTACTGGTGATAGTTATTGCCCGTCGGCACATGGTTGAACAGCTCAACCGCCCCGATCTCGACAATCCGGTCGCCACTGAACGGATCAAAGCCCGTTGTCTCGGTATCAAGTGCGATCTCACGCATCGTCTAGCCTTGCTCTGATCTGCTCCACAACGGCCCGCACCTGTGCCTCAGCATGCTCAACCGTATCCGTCACAATGACATAATCCGAACGCGCGCATTTGTCTTCATTTGGCATCTGTCGCGCCAGAATTCGAGCCAGATCTGCCTCACTCATTGTGCCCCGATCCAACACGCGCTGCTTTTGCAGCTCTGGCGACACCGAAACACAGGCCACCGCATCCATTTCTGCATTCCCACGGGTTTCAAACAACAATGGGATGTCAAAAACGCCAATTTTATCAGGGTTTTGCGCCGCAAACTCAGAGCGATCCTTTAACACCAGAGGGTGAACAATCGCCTCAATCCGGGGCAGGGCGGTTGGGTCACTTGCAATGATCCCGCGCAGCGCATCCCGTGACACGGCCCCCTCGACAATCGCCGAGGGAAAAGCCTCTGACATTGGAGAAACAGCCGATCCTCCGGTTGAATAGAGACGATGCACCGCCGCATCCGCATCCCAAACGGCACATCCCAGTTTGGCAAACATCGCCGCCGTGGTGGATTTTCCCATGCCAATTGACCCGGTCAGGCCAAGTTTGAATCTCATCGCAGAACCGCCGCGCGCGTGGCTTCATCCACCTCGGGACGGGTACCAAACCAACGCTCAAAACCAGGAACGGCCTGGTGCAACAACATGCCCAATCCGTCGACAGTTTGACAGCCAACCTCTTCCGCCTCTTTCAACAGGCGCGTTTGCAGCGGCGAATACACAAGGTCCGTGACCAACATATCAGCGGTCAACGCGTCCAGTGGCACTCGAAAACGAGGTTTCCCGGTCATGCCAAGCGACGACGTGTTCACAACGGTTTTACACCCTTCAATGATGTTTCCCCCCTGAACCCAGTCATGCACCTGAACACGGTCGCCATATTCTTCTGCCAAACCCTCCGCGCGGGTGCGGGTCCGATTGGTCAGTCGAATTTCAGGAACGCCTACATCCAACAAGGCGGCCAGGATCGCACGTGCGGCACCGCCAGCGCCAAACACAACAGCGGGACCGGCGGAAGGATCCCAATCCGGAGCATTCTGGCGCAGATTTTCGATAAACCCAAAGCCATCTGTGTTGTCCGCGTGGATCTGACCATCTTTGCGAAACACCAGGGTGTTGGCCGCGCCAATCAACTGCGCGCGCTCTGACACGATGTCCGCGATCTTCATCACCTTCTCCTTATACGGGAGGGTGACGTTCAAACCTACAAATCCAAGTTGTGGAAGAAGACGCAAAGTCTCCTCTAACTTGTCTTCTGGCACATCCATCGGAATGTAGTGTCCGGCAGCTCCATATTTACGCAACCAATGCGAAAACAGGCGGGGTGACCGGGAGTGCACAATCGGAGATCCGATCACACCGGCCAATGGAATACGATCTTGTGTCATGCTGGGATGATCCCCCGAAGTGACAAATTGTTCAAAAGTTCCAGCAGAGGCAGCCCCAGAATGGTGAAATGATTGCCATCAACGCGTGAAAACAACCGGACACCTTCCTCTTCAAGCTTGTACCCCCCTACACTATCTCCAATACCCGGCCAGTTTCTGGTCAGATAGTCTTCAAGATAGTCGTCCGAAAAATTGCGCATCGTCAGACGCGCTGGGGCCACATGGCGCCACACAGGTTCGCCATTTTCATATAAAACTGCCGCAGAAAGCAGCTGATGCGGTTTTCCCCGCAAATGTTTGAGCTGATCACGCGCCTGATCCATCGATTCTGGCTTAGAAAACACACGTCCTTCGAAAGAAAGCACCTGATCGCAGCCCAAAACGAGAGAATCTGGCAATTTTTGCGCAACTTTCCGCGCCTTAGCCTCCGCCAGCGCATCCGCGAGGTCCCGGGGCGTGGCCCCTTCGGCCTCCAAAGCGGCTTTGATCAGCTCTTCGTCGACACGGGACGATTCGATTCGAAGCCTCAGGCCGGCAGATTCGAGCATCTGCGCGCGAATTTTTGATCCAGAGGCGAGAACAAGGTCAGGATTCATGGGGATAAAACTGCGGGTAACTCTGTGTGGCTGTCTAAGCATGTTTCTGGGGAAAAAGCCCAAAGGTTGCAAGCTTGTGGATAGCTCAGACTTTGTGCCAGTCCTTCAATCCAGATGTTAGGCGAGGGATAAGGAAAACCTGTTCCGGTTGGCAGAATGGCCAAACCCGCAGTTGCTCAGACAGTTATCCACCACAATGGGATTGATCAGAGAACCACATAGTCGACTGTTTTCATTGAACTTTCAGATCTAAGAACAAAACACTTCCAAATTTTTCCCAAAAGTTACCCAAAGCTTAACGCCTTGTGGATAGCCTAGGGGGGGATTCAATAATCCCCAGATCTTGGGCCCACTATCACTTCTAAAACCTTTTCTTTTTCTTAATTTTATAAAGAAAGTTTGATCTCTCTTCGCTCTCCGCCTACGAGATTGACTCACAGGCCCAGAATGCGTTACCCAAACGCCAACTCCAGTCCTGGAGAGATGTTTCCCATTCAAAGAAAGCATACGGCCCATCATTTTGGGTCCGTTACGGTATGGCATGAGCGAAGAAAGACTGAACCTAGCCGATCTTAAGGCAAAAAGCCCCAAAGATCTGTTGGCAATGGCCGAAGAGCTGGAAATCGAAAACGCCTCGACGATGCGTAAAGGCGAAATGATGTTTCAGATTCTGCGTGAACGCGCCGATGATGGTTGGGACATCTATGGTGATGGTGTTCTCGAAGTTCTTCAGGACGGTTTTGGCTTTTTGCGCTCGCCCGAGGCAAACTATCTGCCGGGTCCTGACGATATCTATGTATCCCCTGAGATGATCCGCAAACATTCGTTGCGCACCGGGGACACCATCGATGGTTTGATGCGTGAACCAGAGAATGACGAACGTTACTTTGCTCTGATCACGGTCACAAAGATCAACTTTGAAGAGCCTGAGAAAGCGCGCCATAAAATCGCCTTCGACAACCTGACGCCTCTCTATCCCGATGAACGTCTGAAAATGGAAATCGAAGACCCGACCATCAAAGATCGCTCCGCGCGTATCATTGATCTGGTCTCGCCGATTGGTAAAGGTCAGCGGTCTTTGATTGTTGCGCCTCCGCGTACAGGTAAAACCGTTCTGCTTCAGAACATTGCGCACTCGATCGAGAAAAATCACCCCGAATGTTATCTGATTGTGCTTCTAATCGACGAACGTCCGGAAGAAGTCACCGACATGCAGCGTTCCGTAAAAGGCGAAGTTGTCAGCTCAACCTTTGATGAACCTGCGGGCCGTCACGTTGCAGTCTCAGAAATGGTGATCGAAAAGGCCAAACGGCTTGTCGAGCACAAACGAGATGTTGTGATCTTGCTCGATTCGATCACTCGACTTGGCCGAGCCTTCAACACTGTGGTGCCATCATCCGGTAAAGTACTAACCGGTGGTGTTGATGCCAACGCGCTTCAAAGACCCAAGCGTTTCTTTGGTGCGGCGCGAAACATTGAAGAAGGTGGGTCGTTGACCATCATCGCCACCGCTCTGATCGACACCGGAAGCCGTATGGACGAGGTTATCTTTGAAGAATTCAAGGGTACTGGTAACTCGGAAATCGTTCTGGATCGCAAAGTTGCCGACAAACGCGTGTTCCCGGCCATCGACATTCTCAAATCGGGTACTCGGAAAGAGGATCTTCTGGTCGACAAGATCGATTTGCAGAAAACCTATGTTCTGCGCCGCATCCTGAACCCGATGGGGACAACAGATGGCATCGAATTCTTGATTTCGAAGTTGAAACAGACCAAATCCAACTCGGACTTCTTCGACTCAATGAACACCTAACCCGCTATGGATACCATTTTCGCCCTGGCGACCGCTCCCGGCAAAGCCGGGGTTTCGGTCATTCGGATTTCGGGGCCGCTGGCCTTTGACACGGCGCGCGCTTTGGCAGGTGATCTGCCATCGCCGCGCCGTGCGGCGTTGCGCGTGTTAACTGACAAAAACGACCGCCATCTCGATGATGCTTTGGTGCTCCGGTTTGACGCCGGGAGTAGCTTTACTGGCGAAGATGTTATTGAACTTCAGGTTCATGGCAGTGTTGCTGTTATTTCGGCTGTTTTAGGTGAATTAGGGTCGATATCGGGGCTTCGTCTTGCGGAACCTGGTGAATTTACCCGACGCGCATTTGAAAATGGTGCGATGGATTTGACCCAGGTCGAAGCGCTTTCGGACCTGATCGAATCTGAAACCGAAGTTCAGCGACAGCAGGCATTGCGCGTTTTGTCCGGTGAGCTTGGGGATCGTGTGGATGGTTGGCGACGAGATATAGTTCGTGCGGCCTCTTTGATTGAGGCAACGATCGATTTTGCAGACGAAGAAGTTCCCGTTGATGTCACCCCGGAGGTGTTCGGACTCTTAGAGACGGTAACGACCTCAATATCAAATGAACTCAAAGGGTTAGACGCATCTGAGCGAGTGAGATCTGGGTTTGAGATTGCGATTGTGGGTCCGCCCAATGCCGGGAAATCAACGTTACTGAATTATCTTGCAGGCCGTGACGCTGCCATCACATCAGATATCGCCGGTACAACACGCGATGTGATCGAGGTGCAAATGGATATCACCGGGCTTCCGGTGACGTTCCTAGATACGGCCGGTTTGAGAGACACTGATGATGTGGTCGAATCGATTGGCGTAGAGCGCGCGAAGAACCGCGCCTTGGCAGCCGACTTGAGAATTCACTTGGTTCCCAGTGGGGAAGAGCCGCTTATTGAGGTATCGGATCAAGACCTCGTTCGGCAGGCAAAATGCGATGAAGTTTCTGAATTTGGTGTCTCTGGAAAAACCGGGGCAGGGGTTCCCGAATTGCTGTCCGAAGTTAGCAAAGTTCTCTCAGAGCGCGTGGCTCGATCAAGTCTAGTAAGCCGTGAACGTCATCGACTAATTTTGGAACACGGTCTTGAATGTCTTACCCGTGCTTTGGAGCTTTTGCGACTCGGTCCTGAGGCCTATGATATCACCAGCGAAGAAATTCGCTCAGCTGTCATTAACTTGGAGTCCCTGTTGGGCCGAGTTGATGTTGAACATCTTTTGGATGAGATTTTCGCAAATTTCTGCGTCGGAAAATGAGGAATGTTTCACGTGAAACATAACGACTTTGATGTTGTGGTTGTCGGCGGCGGACATGCCGGCACCGAAGCCGCCTCCGCTGCGGCGCGCATGGGCGCAAAAACTGCTTTAGTTACCCTTAAACGGGCTGATCTGGGTGTGATGTCCTGTAACCCCGCCATTGGTGGATTGGGTAAGGGACATCTTGTTCGCGAAATCGACGCGCTTGGCGGGCTTATGGGTCTTGCAGCAGACTATGCTGGTATTCAGTTTCGCCTTCTGAACCGGCGCAAAGGACCTGCTGTACAAGGACCACGTGCCCAAGCTGACCGCGAACGGTATGCTGACATCATTCAAAAGTTTGTCACTGAGACCAAAAATCTAACTGTCATCGAGGGCGAAGTTGCGGATCTGGATATCCGCAATGGCAAAATCCATGGTGTGTCGCTTGCGGATGATACCTACATTTCTGCAGGTTCTGTGGTCCTAACAAGCGGAACTTTCCTACGTGGCGTGATCCATATTGGAGACGTCTCCCGACCTGGTGGTCGCATGGGGGATAAACCCTCTATGCAGCTTGCCGAACGGATGAAGGCGCTGGATCTTCCAATCGGGAGATTGAAAACAGGCACTCCACCGCGTCTAGATCGTGCGACGATCAACTGGGATATTTTGGAAGAACAGCCTGGCGATGAGGATCCAGCTCTGTTCTCCTATCTGTCAAAATCCCCGGCCGCTCGTCAGATTTCCTGCGGGATAACGCATACTAACGAAAAAACTCATGAGATTATCAGAGAGAATCTCGATCGTTCCGCTATGTATGGCGGCCATATCGACGGGGTAGGGCCACGGTATTGCCCATCTATCGAAGATAAAGTCGTGCGTTTCGCTGAAAAAGAGAGCCATCAGGTGTTCTTGGAACCTGAAGGTCTTGGTGCCAATACGGTGTATCCCAACGGAATTTCAACGTCGCTCCCGGTCGATATTCAGGACGCCTATGTTCGTTCCATTGTAGGTCTTGAGAACGTCAAGATCTTGCAGCCCGGTTATGCGATTGAATATGACTATGTCGATCCGCGTGCGTTGGACGCTCGGCTTAAGCTGCGGTCGGTTGAAGGGTTCTATCTCGCTGGCCAGATCAATGGCACAACAGGCTATGAAGAGGCGGGTGCCCAAGGTTTGGTGTCCGGCCTGAATGCGGCTGCTTTTGTGCAGGGGAAAGATCTGGTTCAATTCCATCGAACAGACAGCTATATCGGCGTAATGGTGGACGATTTGACGACACGCGGTGTGTCTGAGCCGTATCGGATGTTTACGTCACGCGCAGAATTCCGTCTTTCTCTGAGGTCCGACAATGCCGACCAACGTCTTACACCAATGGCGCAAGAATTGGGCATTGTTTCCGAAGAACGAAAAGATGCTTTTGAGTCGAAAATGGAGCGTCTGAGAGACGCAGAGGCTCTATTACGTGGGAAGTCGTTTACACCTACTCAGGTGCAATCTCTTGGCCTGGCTGTAAACAACGACGGTGTACGACGTTCGGGGTATCAACTTCTGTCGTTCAAGGAAATTTCCTTTGAACTGTTAAAGGACCTAGACCCTGAGCTGGCTGATGTTGATCCTGAAACAACGCGCCAACTGGAGCGTGAGGCTTTATATGCGAACTACATCGAACGGCAGAAAAAGGATGCGGAGCTTCTCAAAAGAGACGCGGCCATCTTGATTCCGGAAGAATTTGACTACCTTGGCCTGTCAGGACTGTCTAATGAACTTCAGTCAAAGCTTTTAGCAGTTCGCCCTGCGAATATAGCCCAGGCTTCGCGTGTTGAGGGTATTACGCCTGCGGCTTTGACATTGATTTTGGCCAAGGTGCGGCAGCATAAGAAAAAGGCAGGTTAATTATGAGCTCTGCTAAAGACGTCGGGGTCAATGTTTCACGTGAAACATTGGATCGTTTGGAACACTATCTGGCTCTTCTGAACAAATGGAACCCTAAGATCAATCTTGTTTCTCCCAATACCCTGGTAGAGGCATGGACGCGTCACTTCGTGGATTCCGCGCAAATCTTCAATCTGGTGCCTGAAAACACCAGCTCTTGGGTGGATCTGGGGACCGGGGGCGGGTTTCCGGGAATGGTGGTTGCGATTCTGGGCAAAGAATTGAACCCAGATCTTGAAGTTTCCATGGTTGAAAGCGACGTTCGCAAGTGTGCTTTTCTGCGAACGGTTGCTCGGGAAACCGGTATCAACGCGACGGTTTACAACAAGCGGATTGAGGCGGTCGATCCCCTTAATGCTGATGTTGTTTCGGCTCGCGCGCTGGCTGCGTTGCCTTTGCTGTTGGAGTTGTCCACAAGGCACGTAAAAAACGGTGGAAAACTGCTCTTTCCTAAGGGTATGCGGTGGAAATCTGAGGTCGAAGAGGCTCGCAAGTCATGGACCTTTGCCCTTGAAAATCATACAAGTGTAACCGACCCCAATGCTGTAATATTGGAAATCGGAGAGATCACACATGTCGGATTTGACGCGTCCTAAGGCACCAAAGATCATTGCGGTGGCTAATCAGAAAGGGGGCGTAGGGAAAACAACAACAACCATCAATCTCGGCGCCGCTTTGTCTGAAATGGGCAACAAGGTGCTTGTTGTCGATCTCGATCCTCAGGGAAACGCATCCACCGGTCTCGGCATTGAACTGGATGATCGAGAATTCACCACATACGATCTCTTGCTGGATGACGTTGATCTTGACCAGGTTATTCTCAAGACAACCACAGACAATCTATCTTTGATCCCGGCCACGGTTGATCTGTCGTCCGCAGATATTGAGCTTATGGCGAATGAAAAGCGAAGCTTCCTTCTGCATGATGCGCTGAGACAGCATGCCATAGACTCCTTCGCCTTTGATTACATCCTGATCGACTGTCCGCCCTCGCTGAACCTTTTGACCGTCAACGCCATGGTCGCTGCCAATTCGGTCCTTGTGCCGCTCCAAAGCGAGTTTTTTGCGCTTGAGGGCTTGTCTCAGCTGATGTTGACCATTCGTGAGGTTCGTCAGTCTGCGAATCCTAGGCTGCGGATCGAAGGTGTTGTTCTGACGATGTACGACAAACGGAACAATCTCTCGCAACAGGTAGAGGCAGATGCGCGCAGCAATCTGGGCGATTTGGTTTTTAGTTCCGTTATTCCAAGAAATGTCCGCGTCAGCGAAGCGCCGTCTTATGCTGTGCCGGTTTTGTCTTATGACACCGCCTCGAAAGGGGCCGAGGCCTACCGCGCCTTGGCCATCGAACTGATCAATAATAACGATAAGCTTGCTGCATAAGCGGGCTAAGCACGGAGGCAATAACAATGGCAGAAAAGAAAGAACCTCGCCGCGGTCTTGGCCGTGGATTGTCCGCACTTATGGCAGATGTAGCACCTAATCCCGCCGACGAAGCGTCGGAAGCTCCGCGCCGCCCTGATCGGGTGGTGCCGATTGAAAAACTAAACCCCAACCCCGACCAGCCGCGTCGCACCTTTACGCAAGAACATTTGGATGATCTTGCAAACTCGATCCGGACCAAGGGCATCATTCAGCCTCTGATCGTGCGCCCGGATCCGCGCAGTGCAGGGGACTTTGAGATTGTCGCGGGCGAACGTCGTTGGCGTGCGGCTCAGATGGCCAAACTGCACGAGGTTCCGATCATCGTGCGCGATTTCGATGATGTCGAAGTTCTCGAAGTGGCGATCATCGAAAACATTCAGCGCGCTGACCTGAACGCCATCGAAGAGGCGGCGGGTTACAAGCAGCTGATGTTCAAGTTTGGGCACACGCAGGAAAAGCTTGCCGAAGCTTTGGGCAAAAGCCGAAGCCACATCGCCAACCTGATGCGTCTTCTAAATCTTCCTGATCCTGTCCAGGAGATGGTGACAGAAGGAGAACTGAGCGCTGGTCACGCGCGGGCTTTGATCACCGCGCCAGATCCTGAGTTTCTGGCCAAGACTGTGGTGGCAAAAGGGCTGTCCGTACGCGAGACCGAGAAACTTGCCAAATCAGCATCTGAGCCAAACAAGCCGAAGAAGCCGGTTGAGAACAAGATGTCGTCCGTAAAGGATGCAGACACCATAGCCCTCGAAGGAGATCTCTCTGCAGCTTTGAGCATGAAGGTCAGTATCGATCACAAGGCCGGTAGTGAAGCCGGTAAAATCAGTATCTCGTACAATACGCTGGACGAGCTGGACACGCTCTGCGCCGTTCTAAGCGCAGCGCGCTGATCAGGGCATCAACTCGGGAATAATCGAGTTCAGAACCAACCGGCCACGCGGCGTCGCCCCAAGGGTGGCGCCGTTTTGCCAAAGTAGGCCCAGGTCAATCAGATGGTCTATTTCGTCTTGGGGTAGGGCGCTTGCGCTAAGTTTACGCACACGCGCCGTATCTATACCATCAAGAATACGAAGCCCCATCATGATGTATTCCGAGGCCTGATCATCCCCAGTCAGTGCCTCAAACTCAACATCCGCTGACCCGGCTTCTGCCATCTCAATCCACTTGCCGGGCTGCATCGCTGCGACGGTGGCATATTTCTGGCCACCCAATGTAACGCGACCATGCGCTCCGGGGCCAACACCGACATAGTCACCATAGTTCCAGTAGATCAGATTGTGGCGCGATTCAGCGCCGGGACGGGCATGGTTCGACACTTCATAGGCAGGCATGCCCGCAGCGTCACAGAGCTCTTGAGTCAGGTCATACATGTCGGCGCCAAGGTCTTCCCCCGGCAGCCCGCGCAGCTTGCCTCGCTGAGCGCGATCGAAGAACGCGGTGCCTTGTTCGATGGTAAGCTGATACATCGACAGGTGGTCGACAGCCATGGACAAGGCTTCGGTGAGCTCAGATCGCCAGGCCTCAAGGGACTGGTCTTGCCGGGCATAGATCAGATCGAAGCTAACACGGTCAAATTGATTGCGCGCGATGTCAAAGGCCGCCCGGGCTTCGTCTACATCATGCAACCGCCCAAGACGGCGCAGATCGTCGGAATTCAGAGACTGAACCCCCAGAGAAACGCGATTGACGCCGGCGTCTGCAAAACCGCGAAAGCGCGCCGCTTCAACGGATCTTGGGTTGGCTTCCAGCGAAATCTCAATGTCGTTCGCCCAGACCCAATCGTCTCGGGTCGCCTCCAAAACGGCATTCACTGTTTCGGGCAACATCAAAGAGGGCGTGCCACCACCGAAGAAGATCGACTGCAGCACACGCCCTTTGGTTTTTGCAGAGTACCGACGGACCTCAGCGGCCAGGGCCTTGGCCCATCGGTCTTGATCAATGAACTGGGTCACATGACTGTTGAAGTCGCAATAGGGGCACTTGGCCTCACAAAATGGCCAATGGACATAAAGCCCGAAACCGCCCGCTTGCCAGTCTTCAGTCAAAGCAACCCGCCACAAATTTTGCAAATGCGTCAGCCCGGTGGCTGATGCGGTTTTTTTCGGCCCGATCCATTTCGGCAAAGGTGATGTCATAGCCCTTGGGCTGGAAACACGGATCATACCCGTGACCCTCCGCGCCGCGCATGGGCCAGACGACCTCACCTTCTACAGTGCCGGGGAAAACTTCGTCATGTCCGTCAGGCCAGGCAAGAACCAGAGTGCTGCAAAAGCGTGCAATCCAGGGTTGATTTGATCCACCCTCAACAATCTTGGCGTGGGTCTTCTCCATCGCCATAAAAAAGTCTCGACCAGTCTCTGTTTCCGCCCAATCCGCAGTATAGACACCCGGCGCACCGCCAAGAACATCTACCTCGATCCCGGAATCGTCTGACAGCGCAGGCAGACCTGTGGCCTTCGACGCCGCATGCGCTTTGATGCGGGCGTTTTCGACAAAAGTGGTGCCGGTCTCTTCCGGTTCGGGAAGATCCATCTCTTTGGCGCCAACCACAGTCACGCCATATGGGGCGAGAAGGGCACGCATCTCGTCAAGTTTGCCCTCGTTGTGGGTGGCGACCAAAAGACGGTCGCCAGAGAATTTGCGGGTCATGCGGTAGCTGCCTTTTGCGCCTCAACCAATTCCGCCACACCTTTTTCCGCCAGATCCAAAAGCTGGTTCATCTGGTCACGGCTATAGGTCGAGCCCTCGGCAGACATCTGTGTCTCAATCAGTTGACCGTTGCCCAGCATGATAAAGTTGCCATCGACACCGGCTTCGCTGTCTTCGGGATAATCCAAGTCCAGAACAGGCTGACCCGCATAGATGCCACAGCTTACGGCGGCCACGGGCGAAATCAGCGGATCGGTTTTGATCTCACCGGCTTTCATCAGTTTGTTGACTGCCAGACGCAGCGCAACCCAACCACCGGTGATCGAGGCACAGCGTGTGCCACCGTCGGCCTGAATGACGTCACAGTCGATGGTAATCTGACGTTCGCCCAGGGCCACGCGATCAACACCCGCGCGCAGCGCGCGGCCAATCAGTCGCTGGATCTCAACGGTACGGCCACCCTGTTTGCCGGCTGTTGCTTCGCGGCGCATGCGGCTTGTGGTTGACCGGGGCAGCATGCCGTATTCGGCGGTGACCCAACCCAGACCCGAACCTTTGATAAAGGGGGGCACGCGGGCTTCCAAAGTTGCGGTACACAACACATGGGTGTCACCCATCCGGATCATGCACGAACCTTCTGCGTGTTTGGTCACACCTGTTTCGATTGAAACGGCACGCATTTCGTTTAATTCTCTTCCCGACGGTCTCATGGTGATCCTCTTGGCTGTTTGGGGCAGGGATAGACGTGGTGGACACCCACGTGCAACCCTATGCTGGCCAAAGGTCACGCTGAAAAAGGCAAGGTATGAACCAGGCAAGCGAATTGCTCTCGCAAATGAATGATCGCTCACGCGAAGTCTTTCGCCGTGTGGTCGAATCCTATCTCGAATCCGGCGAACCCGTGGGCTCGCGGACCCTGACACGCACATTGAATGAAAAGGTCTCGGCCGCGACCATTCGCAATGTGATGCAGGACCTTGAGTTTCTTGGTCTTTTGGACAGTCCTCACATCAGCGCGGGCCGCATTCCAACCCAAGTTGGGCTGCGGATGTTTGTGGATGGGTTGCTAGAAGTGGGCGATCTGGCACAGGAAGACCGGGTCAAATTGGATGCCACCCTAGGCTCGAATGCACAGGATGTAGGGGGCGTGCTCGACAAAGTTGGTGCGGCACTTTCGGGTGTGACACATGGCGCCTCGCTTGTGCTGACCCCAAAACACGAAGCTCCGCTGAAACATATTGAGTTTGTCAGTCTCGCACAGGATCGCGCGCTTGTGGTGATTGTCTTTGCCGATGGCCAGGTCGAAAACCGCGTGTTTAGTCCGCCACCTGGCCAAACCCCAAGTTCACTGCGCGAAGCCGCAAATTTCATCAACGCTCTCCTTGAAGGCAAGACGCTCTCTGAGTTGCGCAAAGTCATGCGCGAGCAGATCAAACTGCGCCGGCAAGAGCTGGATGAAATGGCGGCGCAACTGGTCGAATCAGGGGATGCGATCTGGGACAGTCCAGAAGATCGGTCAGGGCGGTTGATCGTTCGGGGGCGGGCGAATCTTTTGGGTGGGGATGAAGCCGAAGAAGAGCTTGATCTCATCCGTCACCTGTTTGATGACCTCGAACGCAAGCGGGATATTGCCGAATTTCTCGAACTGACAGATCAGGGCGAAGGTGTGCGCATTTTTATTGGCTCAGAGAACAAACTTTTCTCACTTTCGGGTTCCTCTTTGGTGGTGTCTCCATATATGAACGCTGATCGAAAGATCATTGGCGCGGTGGGGGTGATCGGCCCGACGCGTCTGAACTATGGCCGGATCGTTCCCATTGTGGATTACACGGCCCAACTGGTTGGCAAACTCCTTACCAATCGGAGTTAGAGGTGAGACATGGCAGATCCGAACAACAACGATTTTCTTGACGATATCGCCAATGCCGAGGCGGAAGAAATGGCCGTCGAAGCGGAAGAGATTGATGATATCTCGATCCACGTCGAAAAGGTCGTGGCCGAGCGTGACGAATATAAAGACCGCTTTATGCGCGCTCTGGCTGATGCCGAAAACGCACGCAAGCGCGCCGACAAGGATCGTCGCGAAGCTCAGATGTATGGCGGCACACGTATCGCACGCGATCTTCTGCCGGTGTATGACAACCTGAACCGCGCTCTGGCGGCAGCGTCCGAGGCTGAAGGCGAAGGGTCAAATGCACTGATCGAAGGCGTTCAGCTGACGTTGAAAGAGCTGATGAATGTGTTTGAACGCCATGGCGTAAAACGCGTCACTCCCGAAGTGGGCGACCGGTTTGATCCGAAAGAGCACGAAGCGATGTTTGAGGCCCCTGTGCCCGGCACCCGTGCAGGTGACATCATTCAGGTCTCGGCGGAAGGCTTTATGCTCTATGACCGTCTTCTGCGCCCGGCGCAGGTTGGCGTAAGCTCGACACCGGCTTAAGGGACTGGCCTAAAGCCAGGTCCTAAAGAACGGAAAACGTGAAACAAAGGCGGGGATCTCCCCGCCTTTTTTCATATCATGCTTCAGATAGATCTTTCAGATCATAGAGCGCCTGAAGCGCCTCGCGTGGGCTTAGATCATCTGGATTGATCCCGGCCAGATGCACATCAACAGCGCTTGGACCCGTAGCCGGAGTTGGCTCGGGGGCCGCAGCAATATTGGCAAAGAGCGGCAGATCATCAATCAAAGCTTTGGGCGAGGTACGCTCGCGCTCTCCCTCTTCCAGAGCATCCAGAACCGAGCGCGCCCGCGTGATCACGGCTTTTGGCAAACCGGCAAGCTGGGCGACCTGCACACCGTAGGATCGATCCGCGGCACCTTCCCGGACCTCATGCAGAAAGATCACCTCTCCTTCCCATTCTTTCACAGCCACTGTGGCGTTTTTCACGCCATCCAGTTTTCCCGCCAGCGCGGTCAGCTCGTGATAGTGGGTGGCAAACAACCCGCGCACGCGGTTGACCGATTGCAGGTGCTCCAATGTGGCCCAGGCGATCGACAGTCCGTCATAGGTGGCGGTGCCGCGTCCGATCTCGTCAAGAATGACGAGGGCGCGATCATCGGCCTGATTGAGGATCGCCGCAGTTTCGACCATCTCGACCATAAAGGTGGATCGCCCGCGCGCCAGATCATCGCTGGCGCCAACGCGGCTGAACACCTGGCTGACCAGACCAACATGTGCCGCGCGGGCAGGGACGTATGACCCCATCTGGGCCAAGACCGCGATCAAAGCGTTCTGACGCAGGAAGGTTGATTTACCGGCCATGTTCGGGCCGGTCAAAAGCGTCACAGCGGCGGCTTCACCTTCGGCATTCAGGGCGCAGTCATTGGCAATAAACGGCTCTCCACTGGCCTGAAGCGCAGCTTCGACCACCGGGTGACGTCCCCCTTCCACGTGAAACGCGCGGCTGTCATCCACGGCCGGGCGGCACCAATCCCGTTGACGTGCCAGTTCAGCCAGACCCAGTGTCAGGTCAATCTCGGACAAGGCCAGAGCCAGTTCGGATAGCTCAGGTGCCTTATCAAGAATGGCGGCTTTCAAGGCATCATAGAGACGTTTTTCGATCCCAAGCGCCTCGTTGCCGGCATTCAGAATGCGGGTTTCCAGCTCAGAAAGCTCAACAGTCGTGAACCGCACCTGATTGGCCGTGGTCTGGCGATGGATGAACCGCTCAGAATGCGGCGGAGACAACATCTTATCGGCATGTGTTGCCGTACATTCGATGAAGTAGCCCAGCACATTGTTGTGCTTGATCTTCAGGCTGCCAATGCCGGTTTCCTCTGAATACTCCGCCTGCATCGCCGCAATGACACTGCGGCCCTCATCGCGCAGCTTGCGCGCCTCATCCAGAGCTTGGTCAAAGCCGGGGGCAATAAATCCTCCGTCGCGTGCCAAAAGCGGCGGCTCGGCGATCAGGGCTTCATCAAGATAGGCCAAAAGATCGTCGTGGCCGCGCAGCGCTGTGGTCGCGCGTTGGATTAAATCGGGCAGGGCTTCGTCAGCCAGTCGATCAAAAATCATCTCGGCTTGAGACAGAGCGTTGCGCAGACCCGCAAGATCCCGTGGTCCACCCCGATCCAATCCAAGGCGTGACAGGGCCCGATCGACGTCAGGCACACGGCGCAGATCGTCGCGCAGACCATCGCTGGCGACACTGTTGGTGCCCCAGGTCACAGCGTCCAGCCGGTCATGAATGATGGATACTTCTCGCGAGGGTGAAGAGACCCGACGTTCCAACAGGCGTGCCCCCCCGGCGGTCACGGTCATATCCACAACCGCCAAAAGCGACCCGGCGCGGCCCCCCTGCATGGATCGGGTGAGTTCCAGATTGCGCCGCGTGGCGGCATCAATCTGCATCAGACGTGAAATGGCATCCTGCTTAGGAGGACGTAAAAGCGGTAGGCGTCCTTTTTGGGTGATATCGAGATAATCAACGATGGCCCCCATCGCGGCCAGCTCGGCGCGATCAAACTGGCCAAACCCGGCAAGCGTCTGAACATTGAACAAGCCGCACAGGCGCGTGTCGGCGGACCCACTGTCGAATGAGGCGGCACCCAACACGGTGGCTTCGATCCCAAGATCGCCCAGAACCTCGCGCAGGATCTCATCAACGGCTTCGCTTACCAGAACCTCAGAGGGCGCGAGGCGTGCAAGCTCGGCCCCAATGCGTGCCTGTCCCAGCGGCATCACGTGAAACGCGCCGGTTGAAATATCGCACCAACTTAGCGCCCAGTCGTCGCGTACACGCGATAGGGCAGCCAGAAAGTTGTGACGACGGGCTTCGAGCAGGCTTTCCTCGGTCAAAGTACCCGGAGTGACAAGCCGCACAACTTCACGCCGCACCACCGCTTTATAGCCGCCGCGTTTCTTGGCTTCGTCCGGGCTTTCCATCTGTTCGCCCACCGCGACACGAAACCCTTTACGGATCAGCGTCAGCAGGTATCCTTCCGCCGCATGCACGGGAACGCCGCACATAGGGATGTCGTCGCCCTCGTGTTTGCCGCGCTTGGTCAGAGCAATATCCAGCGCTTCGGCCGCTGCCACCGCGTCGTCAAAGAACAATTCGTAGAAATCGCCCATACGATAGAACAACAAAGCATCGGGGTAACCGGCTTTGATTTCCAAATATTGCGCCATCATGGGCGTCACGGTATTTTTATTTCCCTTGTTAGCGCTCACAGCACTTTTCCCCGTCGTTTTCACGTGACATTAAGTCGGTCAATAGCGGTGTCATACCGCCAATCACAAGCCCGGTAGAGAACACGAATGTCCAGACCCAAGTTTACCCGCGAAGAGGCGCTTGCCTTTCACATTGATCCCACACCCGGCAAGTGGGAGGTTCAGGCCACTGTCCCCATGACAACCCAGCGCGATCTCTCGCTGGCCTATAGCCCAGGTGTGGCTGTACCCTGTGAGGAAATCGCCGCAAACCCCGAAACCGCATATGACTATACCAACAAGGGCAACCTTGTTGCGGTGATCTCCAACGGGACGGCGGTTTTGGGTCTGGGCAATCTGGGCGCGCTGGGCAGCAAACCGGTGATGGAAGGCAAATCGGTGCTCTTCAAACGCTTTGCGGATGTAAACTCGATCGACATCGAGCTTGATACCGAAGACCCCGATGAATTCTGCAATGCGGTGCGTCTGATGGGGCCGACGTTTGGCGGCATCAACCTCGAAGACATCAAGGCGCCAGAATGTTTCATCATCGAGCAGCGTCTCAAGGAAGAAATGGACATTCCTGTCTTCCACGATGATCAACACGGAACCGCCGTGATCTGTGCAGCAGGTCTTTTGAACGCGCTGCACCTGTCGGGCAAGAAAATCGAAGACGTGAAAATTGTGCTGAATGGTGCGGGCGCTGCGGGCGTCGCCTGTATCGAACTGCTCAAGCGCATGGGGGCCAAGCACGAAAACTGCATCGTCTGCGACACCAAGGGCGTGATCTATCAGGGTCGTACCGAAGGTATGAACCAGTGGAAATCAGCGCACGCCATCACCACCGAGCTGCGTACCCTAGAGGACGCCATGAAAGGCGCGGATGTTTTCCTTGGTGTTTCGGCCAAAGGGGCGGTGACACAGGAAATGGTTCAGGCCATGGCCGACAATCCGGTGATCTTTGCAATGGCAAACCCCGATCCCGAGATCACACCCGAAGAGGCCCACGAAGTGCGCCCCGACGCCATTGTTGCCACAGGCCGCTCAGACTATCCGAACCAGGTGAACAACGTTCTGGGCTTTCCCTACCTGTTCCGTGGCGCGCTGGATATTCACGCCCGCGCCATCAACGATGAAATGAAAATCGCCTGTGCCCAAGCTTTGGCTGAACTGGCCCGCGAAGATGTGCCCGATGAGGTTGCACTTGCCTATGGGCGCCAGCTGTCGTTTGGCCGCGATTACATCATCCCTACGCCTTTTGACCCGCGTCTGATCTACCGCATTCCCACGGCAGTGGCTCGGGCCGGTATGGACACCGGGGCCGCACGTCGGCCGATTGTGGACATGAATGCCTATGAAGAGAGCCTGAAGGTCCGCATGGACCCGACAGCCGCCATTCTGCGGTCGATCAACGCCCGTGCGCGGGCTGCACAGGCTCGGATGATCTTTGCAGAAGGGGATGATCCACGCGTTCTGCGCGCCGCTGTGATGTATCAGCGCTCTGGTCTTGGCAAAGCGCTTGTTGTGGGCCGTGAAGCGGATGTGAAGCAAAAGCTGGAAGAGGCAGGTCTCGGTGATGCTGTGCGCGAGATCGAAGTGGTCAATGCCGCCAACACCCGTCACCTGAAGACCTACAAAGAGTTCCTGTACCAGCGGTTGCAGCGTAAAGGATTTGACCGCCACGATGTGCACCGTCTCGCGGCGCGGGACCGGCATGTCTTTGCCTCTCTGATGCTTGAGCATGGCCATGGCGATGCGATGGTGACCGGGGCCACCCGAAAATCGGCTCATGTGATGGAGTTGATCAACCACGTGTTCGATGCGGATGCCGAACATGGTGCGGCGGGTGTGACGGCGCTGTTGCACAAAGGACGGATTGTCCTGATCTCGGACACACTTGTGCATGAATGGCCAGATGAGAACGATCTGGCCACCATCGCCGAACGTGCCGCAGGCGTGGCGCGTCATCTGGGGTTGGACCCACGCGTGGCCTTTGTCAGCTTCTCAACCTTCGGCTACCCCGTCTCAGAACGTGCCGAAAAGATGCATCTTGCGCCCAAGGTGCTCGACGAGCGCGGTGTCAGCTTTGAATATGAGGGTGAGATGACCGTGGACGTGGCGTTGAACCCATCGCTGCAAGAGGCCTACCCGTTCCAGCGCCTCAGCGGACCAGCCAACGTTCTGGTGGTACCCGCGCGGCACTCCGCGTCGATCTCTGTAAAGCTGATGCAGGAAATGGGCGACGCCACGGTGATCGGTCCGATCTTGTCTGGTGTGGATAAATCGATCCAGATCTGTTCGGCCGGGATGACCGCAAATGACATTTTGAACATGGCGGTCTTGGCCTCCTGTAAAGTGGGGTGATCTTAGCCATCCGCCAAAAAATACTCTTCATGGGTGTATCTTTGGAGGATGGGACAAGATTTGCGTGAGGGGACAAAATTTTCCCCTGAAAACACAGCGCGGCGTGGCAGCATTCGACTGGCACGCCGCTTTTCGTTGCGTCATACTTGTCTAACGTTTCGTTCGGAGGGGCCATGACTATCTACAATCTCGGGTCAATCAACATCGATCTTGTTTACCGTGTGCCGCACTTACCCGGCCCGGGCGAGACATTGGCTTCGACCAGCTTTAGCAAAGGTCTGGGGGGCAAAGGCGCCAATATGTCCGTTGCTTCTACACGCGCGGGGGCGACCTGTGTCCACATCGGCGCGATTGGCGACGATGGGATCTGGGCCAAGGACCGGCTTCAGTCGTATGGTGTTGAGACCGCGTTCATTCGCGTCTCTGACTTGGCCACAGGCAATGCCATTATTGCGGTGGATGACGCTGCTGAGAACTCGATCATTCTCTACCCGGGTGCCAACCAAGCGTTGACCGATGACGAAATCTTGGTTGCGCTGGGCACGGCAGGGGCAAGTGACATTTTTCTGACCCAGAATGAAACCAATGCTCAGGTCGAAGGTGTGACGCTTGCAAAGGACAAAGGGTTGCGAGTGGCCTATGCTGCGGCACCGTTTGAGGCCAAGGCGGTAGAGGCCGTTCTGGATCAACTGGACCTTTTGTTCCTCAACGAAGTCGAGGCCCAGCAGTTGCAAGAGGCAACAGGCCTGTCGCCGGAAAATCTGCCGGTTCTAGATGTGATTGTGACACTCGGGGCGCGTGGGTGCCGCTGGTATCATGGTGGGCAGATGCTCGAATTTGACGCGCATAGGGTTGAGGCCGTCGACACAACAGGTGCGGGCGACACCTTTACCGGGTATGTGCTTGCGGCACTGGATCGCGGCATGAACATGCCAGAGGCGATCGACCTGGCCAGCCGCGCCTCCGCGTTAATGGTGACGCGTCTGGGGGCTGCGGATGTGATACCGCCCCTGGCTGAGGTGGAAAAGTTCCATCCCTAAATGCAAAACCGCCGCCAATAGAGGGGCGGTTTGTACCAATTTCAAAATCCGACGTACGAAGTGTACAAACTGTACAACATCAGTGCGTGAAGGGGGCGGCGTCTCCCCAAAGGTCTTTCACCCGCGCATCGCGTCCACAGGCCTTGCGATACCGTTTGTAAGCATCACTTTGGCGCACGATCCCAAAGCGTGTCACAACCCGTTTTTTGCCTTTGTAATAGTCCTGATGATAGTCTTCCGCGTCGTAAAAGGTCCCGGCGTCCAGAATAGGCGTGACAATTTTGCGGCCAAGTTCGGCCTGTGCGGCTTTCTTAGAATCTTCCGCCGCGGCGCGTTGGGCTGGATTAGAGACGAAAATTGCGGTGCGGTAGCTGTCACCCCGATCACAGAACTGACCTCCGGCGTCCGTTGGATCTACCGAGCGGAAGAAGAGATCGTAAAGCTGGCGCGGCTGAAGCTTGGCACCGTCATAGATGATCTTCACAGCCTCAAAATGACCCGAACGGCCTGCTGTCACCTTTTTGTAGGTCGGGTTGGGCAAGTGGCCCCCGGTGTAACCAGACACGGCCTCTTTCACGCCTTTCACAGATTCAAAATCTGACTCCACACACCAAAAGCACCCACCTGCAACGACAATCTCGTCGGACATTGCCATCTTGGCCTGAGCGGTCAGCCCCAGCGCAATCAAGAGGGACAGGGCCAGAGGGCGGGTTTTACGCAGCAAACGCATCCAGATTCTCCTACATCGGATCAATGAGGGCAGACTGCCGCGTGATCTCGAACCGGGCAATCCGATGTCGTGAATTCTCACATCAAGGTGAGGGCATGTGATGGCTTGCATCCGCAACAGCTGCGGATAATGTCGCGATATGACAGAGGTATCGACACATCAGGCGCAGGAAGATGCGCGCAATGACTCCATCCTGATCTGGGTCAATGGAGAGCTGAAACCCCGCGCCGAAGCTACGGTGAGCGTTTTTGATTCCGGCTTTATGCTGGGCGATGGCGTCTGGGAAGGGCTGCGGCTCTATGACGGGCGCTGGGCGTTTCTGGACGAACATATGGATCGTTTGTTCGAAGCAGCCAAGGCCATTGATCTTGATATCGGTCTGGACAGAGATGCGGTGATTGCGGCGCTGGAAGAAACGCGCAAAGCCAATGAAATGAACAGCGACGCCCATGCGCGCCTGATGGTCACCCGTGGTGTGAAATCACGCCCGTTTCAGCATCCCGCCCTGTCGCAGCAAGGACCGACCATGGTGATCATCATGGAACATTCGCGGCCCTCTATTCCACGTCCTCTGAACCTCGCAACAGTGCCACATCTGCGTGGGTTGCCGATGACGCAGGATCCCAAGCTAAATTCTCATTCCAAGCTCAACTGTATTCTTGCCTGTATTGCCGCCGAAAAGGCAGGAGCGGATGAGGCCTTGATGCTCGACCTACATGGCTTCGTGAACACCACAAACGCCTGTAACTTTTTCATCGTTCGCAAAGGTGAAGTTTGGACCAGCACCGGGGATTACTGCATGAATGGCATCACCCGGCAAAAGGTGATTGATCTGTGCCGTGCCAATGACATTCCGGTCTATGAGCGCAATTTCAGTCTTGTGGACACCTATGGGGCGGATGAGGCGTTTTTGACCGGCACTTTTGGGGCCCAAACCCCAGTTGCTCAGATCGATGGGCGCCAGATTGGAACCGGTGAAGCCGGACCAATGACCCTGCGGCTACGGCAGCTGTACAAAGATCTCGTCGACGCGCAGTAAGAGGCACCTATGAAAATCGCGATGTGGAGCGGGCCGCGCAATTTGTCGACGGCCATGATGTATGCCTTTGGCAATCGCCGGGATTTCGCCGCCTGGGACGAACCGTTTTATGCGGCGTATCTGGCGCGCGGGGGAAGTGATCACCCGATGCGAGAGGAGATCATCGCAGCGCATGACAATGATGCAGAGTCTGTTGCGCGGCAGTGTGCAGGCCCAGTGCCTGAGGGTAAGCCACATTGGTACCAAAAGCATATGAGCCTTCACATGGAGGGGTTTCCGCTCGATTGGGCGGCCACCTGCGTGAACGTACATCTCATCCGTCATCCGGCGCGCGTGATCGCCTCATACTCTGCGAAACGAGAAAATCCGACGCTGGCTGATATTGGCTTTGTTCAGCAGGCCGAGTTTTTTGATCGTTTCCCCGGGCCGGTGATCGACAGTGCGGATGTGCGCCGCGATCCCGAAGGCATGTTGCGCAAACTGTGTGAGGCCATCGATCTGGAATTTGATCCCGCCATGCTGGCATGGGAGGCTGGGCCCCGGCCGTATGATGGCATCTGGGCCTCACATTGGTACGGTGTGGTGCATGTCAGCACCGGGTTTGCAGGGGCCGAGGGGCCCTTGCCAGAGCTTACAGGCGACGCCGCGGCCTTGTGTGACGCGGCACTGCCCTATTACGAAAAACTCGCCAAGCTTAAGCTTTGAGAAGATCGGCAAGTTTCATGGCAACGGCAGGATTGCCGGAGACTTTGATCTTGCCCATCATGACCGCCGTCATGGGGTTTAGCTGACCTTTGAGAAGCTTGACCAGATTGTCGGCGGTCAGAGCCAGCGTGCAATCGGTGTCCTGATCCTGATCGGTGGCATTGCCATCCGCCAACACAATCACACCCTCATCGCCACAGTCGAATTTCAGTGACCCTTCAAAGGTTCGAGTTTGCAGGCCTTCCTGCAGTTTTGCCAAAATCTCAGCCAGCATATGTATCTCCCACGTCTCACTCTGGGGTAGGCGGCAAAGATTACGTCATCAAGAATAACGTAAAGTAAGCGACGTGATGTCATGGAAAAAGCCCCGGCGCAGAACCGGGGCTTTTTCAAGGTCTAATCGGGCAGCTTAGCCTTTGACGCGTTTGTCACGTGCCGCCAGCAACTTGAGACGCAGTGCGTTCAGCTGGATAAAGCCTGCGGCGTCGGTCTGGTCATAGGCGCCGGCATCTTCTTCGAAGGTCACATGCGCTTCGGAGTACAGAGAATGCTCCGACCAGCGGCCCACACAGGTGGCCGATCCTTTGTAGAGCTTCAGACGTACGGTGCCGGTGACATGTGTCTGGCTGGCATCGATGGCGGCCTGCAGCATCTCACGCTCGGGCGAATACCAGAACCCGTTGTAGATCAGCTCAGCATACTTCGGCATCAGCTCATCTTTGAGGTGCATCGCGCCACGGTCCATGGTGATCGACTCGATGCCACGGTGGGCTTCAAGCAGCAGGGTACCGCCCGGAGTTTCGTAGATGCCGCGCGACTTCATGCCAACAAAGCGACCTTCAACAAGGTCAAGACGTCCACAGCCGTGTTTGCCGCCATATTCGTTCAGCTTGGTCAGGATGGTTGCAGGCGACATTGCCTCACCATTGATTCTGACCGCGTCGCCTTTTTCAAAGCCGATTTCGATGAACTCGGGTTCGTTTGGCGCATCTTCGGGGTGTACGGTGCGCTGATAGACATAGTCAGGCGCCATAACCGCGGGATCTTCCAGAACTTTCCCCTCGGACGAGGTGTGCAGAAGGTTGGCATCCACCGAGAACGGTGCTTCGCCGCGTTTGTCTTTGGCAACCGGGATCTGGTTCTGCTCAGCAAATTCCAGAAGACGGGTGCGCGAGGTCAGGTCCCACTCACGCCAAGGCGCGATCACTTTGATGTCCGGGTTGAGCGCATAAGCAGCAAGCTCAAAACGAACCTGATCATTGCCTTTGCCGGTTGCGCCGTGAGCCACAGCATCCGCACCGGTTTCTTTCGCAATCTCAACAAGACGCTTGGAGATCAGCGGGCGGGCAATCGAGGTGCCCAGCAGGTACAGACCTTCATACACCGCGTTGGCACGGAACATCGGGAACACAAAGTCACGCACGAACTCTTCGCGCACGTCTTCGATATAGATGTTCTCATCTTTGATGCCCAAAAGGCGAGCCTTCTCACGCGCGGGCTCAAGCTCTTCACCTTGGCCGAGATCGGCGGTGAATGTCACTACTTCGCAGCCATATTCGGTCTGCAGCCACTTGAGGATAATCGAGGTATCAAGGCCGCCGGAATAGGCCAGCACAACTTTCTTGGGCGCTGTCATGGAACTGTCCTTTGCTGGTATCAGACGCCCGTTACCGTGTTTCGCCCCATATCGCAAGGATGCGTCATTGACGCAGCTTGGCGTCGTGCTAGGGATGCCAACAGATTTTTTGCAAAAGGATTTAGAATGAAGGGTTTTTTGATCTTCAAGCACGCACTGTTCATGGTGCTGCGCAACTGGAAAGAGGCCCTGAAGATTGGGCTCATTCCTTGGAGCATCACGCTCATCGTCTTTTTTGCTGTTTTCGGGTCCGCTGGAGTAGAAGCCCTCACCACAGTGTCATCATACGACTTGGGGTACCAGCTAGGAGCTCGCCAAGCTTATGGAAAGTTGATCTTCGTTGGTGTGGTCGGAACGTTTTGCGCTCTCTGGGTGGCCATCAACTGGCATCGGTATGTTTTGCTTGAGGAATATCCAGAACATTGGATCCCTAACATCAAGCTAAGTCGGATTTTTGCCTATCTGGGGCAGTGTTTTCTCCTGGGGTTGGCGATTTTCGCGATAACACTGGCGGTTACGCTCGTGTCGTCGCTGATCGGCGTTGTGATTGCCGCGGTCGTTGATGGGGGACGCTCAGGTGCAGCGATTGTGATGGGGGGCGTTGGTATTCTGATTAACCTGATTATTGGCATAGTGTTTTACCGGATGATCGCCGTTCTTCCCGCCGTGGCTGTAGGCGACAGTTTGTCGATAGGCAAAGCGTTTGATGCGACCAAAGGCGCTAATTTTTCGATTTTCGTGCTGCTACTCATCAACTTCGCGGTGAACTTTGTGCTGCAATTCCTTGTGGGGCTATCCGCGCTGGCATCCCAAGAGGTGGCCATGGTTCTAGGTCTGTTATCGGCATCTGTGCTCGGTCTTACCAACATCAGTGTCTTGACGACATTTTATGGGCATTATGTCGAAGGGCGCGAGATTTAAGTCTGACAGGGTCGATGGAGACGAGAAAAGAATGAGAGGTGTGAGAGCAAGATGAAGGGCTTTTTGATTTTTAAACATGCGCTGACCATGGTGCTGCGGAACTGGAAACAGGCGATCATGCTTGGGGCGCTGCCGGTGGGCATCATCGTGGCCGCGGCGGTTTTGTTGCTTCGCTCCCATATGGATAGCTTTGTCGCCACAGGGCTGAATGAGTTTGAGTTTGCGTCTAAGGGTTCGGGCGCGGGTGCCGCGTTTTTCCTTGTCTGGATTATCTCGGTTGTTTGTATGCTGTGGGTTATGGTGAACTGGCACCGCTATGTTATTCTTGAAGAATATCCCAGCGGTTGGGTCCCCCCATTTCACGCAGACCGCGTTCTAGGCTATCTTGGCCGTATCCTGCTTTTGGCATTGGTTATGTTTGTGGTGATGATTCCCATTGGGATCGGAGCCGCCGTATTTGCCGCGATCGCGCCGCCTCTGGCCCTTGTTTTCATGGCGGTGGCCTACATTGCCGTAATCATCCTGATGTACCGGTTGGTTGTAATTATGCCCGCCGCTGCCATCGGCAAACCCATCGGGCTGAGAGACGCGCTTGAGGCGACCAAAGGGGCCAATCTGGATATTGCGGTCTTGTTGGTGACCCTGTTTTTGGCAAACTTTGCCGTCCAAATCGTCGGCGGTCTGATTGTGTTTCTTGTTCCCGTGGTCGGTATTGTCGCCCTCGCGGTCTGTGGGTTTATCTTTGCACTGACCGGTGTCAGCGTGTTGACCACCTTCTACGGACACTACATCGAAGGGCGACCTATCGGTTGATCTTGCACTGTGGCGCGCAATGCGCCACAGCTTGCGCATGAGTGATTTTCTGACGTCCGCCAAAGCCGCGGAAGACGCAATGCGCGCGGTCTTCCCAGCCACTCCGCTGCAACGTAATGCCCATCTGTCCGAACGCTATGGCGCGGATGTTTGGCTCAAACGCGAAGACCTGAGCCCCGTGCGCAGCTATAAGCTGCGCGGGGCGTTCAACGCCATGCGCAAACAACCCGATGCGGATCTGTTTGTCTGTGCCAGTGCGGGCAACCACGCTCAGGGCGTTGCCTATATGTGCCGCCATTTCGACAAGCGTGGGGTGATCTTTATGCCCGTCACCACGCCGCAGCAGAAAATCCAGAAAACCGAGATGTTCGGTGGCGACAATGTCGAGATCCGACTGATTGGTGACTATTTTGATGATTGTCTGACGGCTGCTCAGTCATTTTGCGCGGAGCAGGGTGGGCACTTCCTGTCGCCGTTTGATGATGAGGATGTGATTGAAGGGCAGGCCAGTGTGGCGGTCGAGATCGAACAGCAACTTGGGCGTATTCCAGATCAGCTTGTGGTGCCAGTAGGCGGCGGCGGCCTAAGTTCCGGCGTGTTGAGCTATTTTGGCAATGACACGCAGTACACCTTTGTCGAACCCTCTGGTGGGGCCTGCCTTCGCGCCGCGCTTCAGGCAGGTAAACCTGTGGCTCTGCCAGGGGTGGACACCTTCGCAGATGGGGCAGCCGTGGCCAAAATTGGTGCACGGACCTTTGCTGTTCTCAGCGGGGTTGGTCTTGCGAACACTCTGACAATTGCAGAAGACCGCATCTGTACCACAATGCTTGAGATGTTGAATGTCGAAGGGATTGTTCTGGAACCTGCCGGTGCGCTTTCAGTGGACGCTCTGAAAGACATGGGCCAGGCGATTCGTGGTCGCACGGTGGTTTGCATCACCTCAGGTGGAAACTTCGATTTTGAACGTTTGCCCGAGGTGAAAGAGCGGGCTCAGCGGTATTCAGGTGTGAAGAAATACTTCATTCTGCGGCTGCCCCAACGTCCCGGTGCGTTGAAAGATTTCCTGAGTTTTCTTGGCCCCGACGACGATATTGCGCGTTTCGAGTATCTGAAAAAATCTGCGCGGAACTTTGGCTCGGTCTTGATCGGCATCGAAACCAAAAATCCGGCCAACTTTGACCGGCTTTTTGGCTTGCTGGATGAAACGGGCTTCACCTATCAGGATATCACTGAAGACGAGAGCCTAGCCCAGTTTTTGATTTAGGATTAAGCCGCTAGGCGTTCAGGCAGATCGGCTTGAAACTGTGCACTTGAGGTTTCGAATGTGGTTCGGACCTCTTGCGCAGTCACTACGTCAGCACGGCCACTTGCCGCGGCTTTCTCGCCCTTTAGACAAATTTGAGCGAGCGCTTCAAATCCAAGGTTCAGCGCCGCGCCCTTCAAGAAGTGCATTTGCTCTTCGGTGGCTTTGGCATCTCCTGCTGCTTCTTCCAGTGATCCGATGGCTGTCTCGACTTCCATCAAGAACAGCTCCACAATCTCGCCAAAATCTTCAGCGCCAATTTCTTCTATCAATTCGCTCACGCGGGACCAGTCAATCATTTGGAATCTCCTGCATAACGCGAAACTAGAAGTCAATTCTTAACGGAGTGTTGATGTTACAATTGGCTTCAGTTTAATTTTAGGGTTTAGTGCCCGTTAAGGGCTGGATTGCTAGCAGGGGACCTGACGCTGGAACATAAGCGCGAAAAGGAATCGTTGTGCAACCCAATCCCATCGACATCCCTGATGCCATGACTGGCTCTGTGCGTGTCGTACTTATCGTCGATGATAGCCGGCTTCAGCTGCGCATCATGACGACTATGCTTAAGCGTTGGGGGCTTAAGGTACTCGAGGCCAGTTCTGGCCCCGAGGCGTTGGAAATCTGTGCCAAAGAAGAACCCGACTTGGTGCTCTCCGATTGGATGATGCCCGAGATGGATGGGCTGGAATTCTGTCGTCAGTTTCGGGCGATGAAGCGGGACAAATATGGCTATTTTATTCTCCTGACCTCTAAAAGTGAGAAGGGAGAAGTTGCTCAGGGACTTGATGCAGGAGCAGATGATTTTTTGACCAAACCGGTCAATTCCCATGAGCTTCGCGCGCGGATCAATGCAGGTGCACGTGTTCTGTCGATGGAACGCGAGCTGAATGAGAAAAACCGCCAGGTCTCAGATGCCTTGAATGAGCTTCAGAAGATTCACGAAGCCATCGACAATGACCTCAAGCAGGCGCGCACCATTCAGCAGTCGCTGGTTCCGGAACGTGTCTGTGAGATCCACAGTTCTCGGGTGAGCCTATTGCTGCGTCCCTGTGGTCATGTGGGGGGCGATCTGGTGGGTATGTTCCGTCCTGGATTTGATCGACTTGGCCTCTATAGCATTGACGTCTCTGGGCACGGCATCACCTCGGCTATGGTGACGGCGCGTGTGGCCGGATATCTTTCGAGCAATTTCCCCGAGCAGAATGTCGCTTTGGACAAGCGTTTTGATCGATTTTACGCGATGCGCGAACCTGCGGAGACCGCGCGTCTGTTGAATCAACGCCTGGCCGCCGATCCTGGGGTCGAAGAATATTTGACGATGGCCTATGTCGCGGCGGATCTGCAAAGCGGCCGAATGCGGATGGTACAGGCGGGGCATTCTCCTCCGCTGTTGCTTCGTGCCAATGGGGATGTCCAATTTATCGGCGATGGGGGCTTACCGATCGGCTTGGTGGATTACGTGGATTACGACCAGCATGAGTTCCGCATGCAATCCGGCGACAGGTTGCTGCTCTATTCGGATGGTTTCACCGAAGCCGTGATGAAAGACGGTGAAATGCTGGGTGATGACGGCTTGGTCAAAATGTTCCGCGAAGCCACCGAGGTGGGCGAAGGGCCAGATCTGTTGGAAGACATGTTCTGGCGTCTGACGTCACAAATGGAGGATTCGACAAAGCTGGGTGACGATGTCTCCGCCGCTTTGCTCGAATTTGATGTGCTAGAGCCTGCGGAAGATTTTGAGTTCTAAAGCAGCGATCTCAGGAATGCGCGATCTCCGGGGTTGCCCACAAGGGTAGCTGCGTCCTTAAGGGGCCGCCAATGCGCTGAGTGACCTTCTTCGGCCGGCGGACCCAGGCGTCGCACCGGGCGGGCCGTGTAGATCGTGCAGAGTTTTTCAGCCCAAAGGTC
This sequence comes from Pelagimonas sp., assembly GCA_049116335.1. Lineage (GTDB taxonomy): Bacteria > Pseudomonadota > Alphaproteobacteria > Rhodobacterales > Rhodobacteraceae > CANMIH01. The sequence continues at coordinate 126,012 of JAGDYZ010000003.1, forward strand.
GTATTCGGGCATATAGCAAAACCGTCGGAACGCACCTAGGCGGCGCGGCGCGCTGATGCTCCAGCCGGTTTCCTCAAAAACCTCGCGATGCAGCGCTGGGATCGGATGTTCGCCGGGATCGATCCCACCCCCGGGAAGCTGGAATTCCGGCTCTGGGTCTTGTTGATGGGTCAATAGAATTTGGCCATCCAACGGCAAAATGACATAGGCTCCGGGTCGAAGCGTGTACTTTTTTCCCGGTTTTACCGGTTCTCCGTAGCGCCTGATCACATCTGCCCCTTTGCGTTTGCACCAATACTGCCTATATGCCAGCCTTAATTGCCAGTCCAAGGCAGATAAGGAAACCCCATGAGCACCGGCACCAAAATCGCCTGGGACGATACCGTCCTACCTTTTCAGCTTGATCGATCCGATATGCGCGGTCGTGTGGCCCGCCTAGATGGCGTGCTGTCCGGCGTGCTGAAGCAGCATGATTACCCCGAGGCCGTTGAGGCTTTGGTTGCGGAGATGGCTTTGCTGACCGCACTGATCGGTCAGACCATCAAGCTGCGTTGGAAGCTGTCATTGCAGGTTCAAACCAATGGTCCGGTGCGCATGATCGCCACCGACTATTATGGTCCTTCCAAAGAGGGCGAGCCCGCGCGCATTCGGGCCTATGCCAGCTTTGACCGCGAACGCGTGACCAAAGATTTGCCGTTTAAACAGTTGGGCAACGGGTATTTTGCGATCCTGATTGATCAGGGAGAGGGAAACACCCCATATCAGGGGATCACACCGATCGCCGGGGATAGCCTGTCGGATTGTGCGGCGGCCTATTTTGCGCAGTCCGAGCAGCTCCCAACTAAGTTCAGCCTGTCGTTTGGCAAATCGATCGAGCCTGGGATTGGCGAACATTGGCGCGCCGGTGGCATTATGCTCCAGCACATGCCCAAAGCGTCGCCTTTTGCGCAAGATGGCGGAACTGGTGAAGACGGCCTGTTGCAGGCGCAGGATCTTGTCGACGGTGAGACCGAAGAAAATTGGAACCGCGTGAACTTCCACATGCAGACCGTGGAAGAGCTCGAGCTCATCGGTCCCTCGGTGACGCCGACGACATTGCTGACGCGTCTGTTCCATGAGGAGAAGCCGCGCGTTTACGAACCTCAGCGTATCGAATTTGGTTGCACTTGTTCGGAAGACCGTGTGCGCCAGTCGCTGTCGATCTATTCGGCAAAAGACATCGAAAAGATGACCACCGAGGATGGGCGCGTCACCGCAGATTGTCAGTTCTGTGGGGCCAACTATGATCTTGATCCGAAAACCGTTGGGTTTCAGGCCGAGAAATGACGGTTCTCGATCAAATCGCGGCGTTGCGTAAGGCCTGCCTGACCTCTGCAGCGCCGTCTTCGGATTTTGATCTAAACCCTGATGTACAACTGCCGCCGGGACGTGTTTTGCGCCCGGCCGCGGTATTGGTGGCGTTTCAGACTGGCCCGGCGGGGCTGGAACTGGTGTTGACCAAGCGCTCTTCGAAGTTAAAGCATCACCCCGGCCAAATCGCCTTTCCCGGGGGTAAGGTGGATGCGGAAGATGAAGACCTGAAGGCAACGGCCCTGCGGGAGGCGCGCGAAGAGGTGGGGCTTGCCTCTGAGGGTGTCGAGATTCTGGGACATCTTCAACCTCATGAAACGGTGACCAGTTTTCAGGTGACCCCGGTTGTGGCCCTGATCCACGACCCCTTCACTCCGGTTTCTGAACCCGGGGAGGTAGAGGAGACGTTTTTTGTCCCCTTCGATCATGTGACGGACCCTCAGAATTTTTCTATCCAAGGGCGCCGTTGGCGTGGCCAGCGTCGGCACTATTACACCGCGCCTTTTGGGCCGTATTACATTTGGGGCGCAACCGCGCGCATCTTGCGTGGATTGGCCGACAGGATAAACGAATGACCAAGGTCACCGGTGACTGGCTCACGCAGTGCGGCACACAATCAGTTTTGACGATGTTGGAAGAGGCAGGGCATCAGGCCTATGCCGTTGGCGGCTGTGTGCGGAACGCGGTGTTGGGCGAGCCAGTGGGCGATGTCGACATCTCCACAAGCGCACGACCTGAGCAGGTGATTGACCTTGCCAAAGCTGCGGGATTGAAGCCGGTTCCGACAGGGATTGATCATGGCACAATCACGGTTGTAGTCGACGGTGAAGGCTATGAGGTCACCAGCTTTCGAGCAGATGTTGAAACGGATGGGCGCCGTGCAGTTGTACGGTTTTCAGACGACATCCACGAAGATGCAATCCGTCGCGATTTCACCATGAACGCGCTTTATGCAGATCGCCACGGCACCATTATCGATCCCTTAGGAGGGCTGCCGGATCTGCTCAAACGCCACTTGCGGTTTATCGAAGATGCAGAACAGCGCATTCGCGAAGACTACCTTCGCGTCCTGCGGTATTTCCGGTTCTTCGCTTGGTATGCAGATCCGAATGACGGTATGGACCCCGAGGCTTTGGCGGCCATCGCCAATACCTTGGACGGGCTGAATACATTGTCACGCGAACGGGTGGGATCTGAGTTTCTCAAGCTTTTGTCCGCTGCGGATCCGTTGATGTCAGTCTCTGTTATGGCCCAAACTGGGGTATTAACCCACCTGCTGCCAGGTTCCCAAATTCGCGCCTTTGGTTCGCTGCTTCATCATGAAGAGGCGCTGGCGCTGCAGGTGAACCCGATACGCCGTCTTTTGGCGTTGGGCCACATCGATGGCTCCTCACTTCGATTGTCGAAGGGCCAGCAACGCGAAATAGCACTGCTACTGAGGCTCATTTCGGGAACAGAGACCCCTGCGGAAATCGCGCATCTACACGGCGCTTCGACCGCCCGGGATGTAGTCGTGTTGCGTGCTGCATTGCTTGAAATACCCCTCATTGTCGCTGACGAGGCTGAGTTGAAACACGCCGAAGACGCCAAATTTCCGGTGCAAGCGCAGGATTTGATGCCGGAGTTCAGTGGACCGGCGCTGGGCGAGGTGCTGAAGCGTCTTCAACGGCGGTGGATTGCTTCGAATTTCGCGATGTCAAAAACAGATCTGCTTGATTCACGATATGAGCCGTGACAGCTTCGATTTTATGCGCTAACACGACCTGAGAGCCAATTGGAGGACTCATGATGGTGCTAGTCGGAATTCTTATCAGCTTTCGCTGAGCCGACCTGCATTTTGTGGGTTTGCTTAGCCAAACCACACCCTACATCATGACCAATGCTATTTACAGGCTCTTCCTATGTTCCGCTTTTTCGAAAATCTCGTAGATCCCTATTGTGACTATTCGCCAGACGACACGCCGCCAACGCGGTTGTGGCCGTTTATGCTTGAGTATTCTCGCCCATTCAAAACCGTCTTTCTCTGGGCGGCAATCGTCTCAGTCATTGTTGCTGCCGTCGAAATCTCGCTGATTGGCGTGATGGGGTGGGTTGTGAATATCATGACCGGCGATCCCGCGCAGGTCTGGCAAGACCATGGCACGGCGTTGATTGTACTGGCTGTGTTTATCCTTGTTCTGCGGCCGCTCGTGCAGATGTCAGGCACCTTTCTTTTGAACCAAACGATCTTGCCAAATTTTGGGACGTTGATCCGATGGCGGTCGCACAACCATGTGCTGCGGCAATCTGTTGGTTGGTTTGAGAACGATTTTGCAGGGCGAATTGCCAACCGTATTATGCAGACGCCTCCGGCTGCGGGCGAAGCGGTGTTTCAGGTGTTCGACGCAATCACCTATTCTATTGCCTATGTGGTCGGGGCCTTCGTTCTGCTTGGCGGTGCGGATCCGCGGCTGATGGTGCCCTTGTTGATCTGGCTATCTCTGTATGCGTTGTTGATGCGTTGGACTATCAAACGTATCGGGCCCGCATCTCAGGCCTCGTCCGATGCGCGCAGTTTGATCACGGGCCGTGTTGTTGACAGCTATAGCAATATCCACTCGGTCAAAATGTTCGCTCATAATGACACCGAACTGTCCTATGCACGTGAGGCGATCGAGAAATCGCGCACGACATTTCAACATGAAATGCGCCTGTTCAGTGTCATGGATATCGTTTTGGTGTTCTTGAATGGGTTGTTGATTGTTGGGGTTGTGGGCTGGGCCATCGCGCTTTGGATGCAGGGGTTGGCGAGTGCGGGCGCTGTGGCGGCTGCGGCGGCTTTGACACTGCGTCTTAACTCTATGACCGGCTGGATTATGTGGGCTTTGACCTCGTTCTTCCGGCAGCTCGGGGTTGTGGCCGAGGGTATGGAAACCATCGCCCAGCCCATTGATTTGACAGACGCTGCGGATGCTCCGGTTCTGGCGCTAGACAAAGGGCAGATCGAGATCAAGGGGCTGTCGCATCACTATGGCCGGGCGGCCGGAGGGTTGGACAACATCGATCTGGCCATCCAACCGGGCGAAAAAGTGGGTCTTGTCGGGCGGTCAGGCGCGGGGAAATCGACACTCGTGAAGCTGTTGTTGCGGTTCTACGATGCCGAAAAGGGCGTGATCGAGATCGATGGCCAAGACATCCGCCAGATCAGGCAGGACAGTCTGCGAAGCCACATCGGTATGGTTCAGCAAGACAGCTCACTTTTGCATCGGTCGGTGCGGGACAATCTTCTATATGGGCGTCCCAACGCAACAGAAGATGAAATGATTGCCGCCGCGAAACAGGCTCAGGCGCATGAGTTTATCCTCGACCTTGAAGACCCCAGCGGGCGCACCGGATATGACGCGCATGTTGGCGAGCGCGGTGTGAAACTGTCCGGTGGTCAGCGTCAGAGGATTACCCTCGCGCGCGTCGTTCTCAAGGATGCGCCGATCCTTCTTTTGGACGAGGCCACCAGCGCATTGGATTCTGAAGTCGAAGCCGCAATTCAGGATACGCTTTACGGCATGATGGAAGGTAAGACGGTGATCGCCATTGCGCACCGTTTGTCGACCATCGCGCAAATGGATCGCATTTTGGTCATGGATCAAGGGCGTGTTGTTGAACAGGGAAGCCATGCGACCCTTTTGGCAGAGGGCGGCATTTACGCCGGTCTTTGGGCACGCCAGTCCGGAGGCTTCCTCGGAGATAGTGAGGCGGCTGAGTGACCTTACAATTTAGAAAGCCGACGTTATGAAAATCGCTGATTTGATCCAACCCTTCCAAGGCAATGATGCGCCCCCACCGGTCACACTGGGGGCCTTTTTCCGCTGGTCCCTGTCCGGGGCCTGGGGGATGATTGCAGTTGCCGTTGTGCTGTCCGCTTTAGCCGGAGCGATGGAAGCGGCCACGGCCTATATTCTTGGGCTTGTTGTCGACAAGGCGACCGAGCTCGGCCCCGAGGCGTTTTTCAGCTCTGAAAATGCGCTCTTCCTGACCGGGGTGGTCGTGCTTTTCATGGTGCTGCGCCCAGCCTTGTTTGGTCTGTCCTCCATCGCCAACAACTATGTGATTATGCCCAATATTCCCTTGTTGGTGATGTCACGCCTCAATCGATGGACATTGGGACAGTCGGCCAGTTTCTTTGACAATGATTTTGCGGGTCGGATTGCGCAGAAACAGATGCAGACGGCCTCGTCGCTTACAACTGTTGTCAGCGAGGGGATCAGCGCCATCGTCTTTGCGGCGGCCTCTTTGATCGGATCGGTGTTGCTTCTGGCGGCCATCGATTGGCGCATTTTGATCGTTTTCGCTGTTTGGCTTGTTGGGTATTTTGCTTTGATCCGCTGGTATCTGCCCCGCATTCGAGAGCGATCAGCTGCCCGAGCGGGGGCGCGGGCCAACGTGAGCGGGCAGATCGTGGACACCATCACCAATATCAAGACGGTCAAACTCTTTGCGTCTGATCTGCACGAGGAAACCTCGGCACAGCAGGCCATGATGGGGCTGCGCAAAGCTTCGCTGTCCTTTGGTGCGCTGTCTGCCAGTTTCAGGTTCTTTCTCATGCTGCTCGCCGGTGCGCTGCCGTTGCTTTTGGCCGGTGGGACACTGCTTTTGTGGCGTCAGGGGCTTGCAACAACAGGTGATGTTGTTGCTGCGTCTGCTGTGGCGATCCGGATTTCTCAGATGACCGGTTGGGTCAGTTTCACGTTGATGGGGCTTTATGCTAACGTGGGCGAAGTCGAAAACGGCATGCAGACTCTGGCACCGGCTGAGCGGGTGAGTGACCGAACCGGCGCTAAGCCGCTGAATGTGACCTCTGGCGAAATCACCTTTGACGATGTTGGTTTTGCCTATGGTGGGGAAACGGGCGGCGTGCAGGGGATCAATCTGAAGGTGAACCCGGGCGAAAAACTTGCGGTTGTTGGCGCTTCGGGGGCTGGGAAATCGACCCTTGTTTCCCTTCTGTTGCGTCTCTTTGATCGGGAAACAGGTGTCTTGTCGATTGATGGCCAAGACGTTGCCGAGGTCACGCAAAATAGCCTGCGCGATGCAATTGGCATGGTCACGCAGGAAACGGCCATGTTCAACCGGTCTGCCATGGACAACATTCGCTACGGACGGCCGGATGCCACCGATGATGAGGTTTTTGCAGCGGCGCGGCGCGCTTCTGCGCATGAATTTATTTTGCAACTCAAAGACAATGAAGGCCGAGTAGGGTACGAGGCGCGCCTCGGTGAGCGTGGTGTGAAATTGTCCGGAGGGCAACGCCAACGCATTGCTCTGGCACGCGCCATTCTGAAAGATGCGCCTATCCTTGTGTTGGACGAAGCAACAAGCGCGCTTGATTCCGAGGTCGAGGCCGAAATTCAAGAAGCCCTTGCGCAGGTCATGCAGGGTAAAACTGTGGTGGCCATCGCCCACCGTTTGTCGACCATTGCGCAGATGGGCCGGATTGTTGTCCTGGATCAGGGGCAAATCGCCGAAGAGGGGCCGCATGATGTGCTCTTGGCGAAAAGCGGTCTGTACGCCCGGTTCTGGGCGCGGCAGTCAGGTGGATTTCTCGATGCCCAAGATGCCGCTGAATGAAACGTGTGATGATTCTTGGCCAACCGGGCGCGGGAAAATCCACGCTGGCCCGGTTGATGGGAGAGAAAACTGGGCTCCCGGTGTTTTACATGGATCTGATCCATTGGCTGCCCGGCTGGGTTGAGCGTGACAAATCGGAAAAGATTGCCTTGGCCCATGAGGTCGAATCCCGCGATGTTTGGATCTTCGAAGGGGGATTATCGGCGACTTATGACAATCGGTTGTCGCGCGCAGATACCTTGATCGCGCTGGATTTTCCGCTTTGGCTGCGGGCATGGCGGGTGTTTAAACGCACGTTGAGGGATTATGGCAGGTCATGCGTAGATTTGCCGGAAAATTGCCCCGAGCAATTTGATCCAGAGTTCTGGCGGTGGATCTGGAACACCCGCAAAATCAATCGTGATCGCATGCTAGCGATGGCCGAAACCGCGCCGGCTGAAAAACAAGTCTTCATTCTGCGCACCCCAAGGCAGGTCAGGAAGTTTCTACGCACCCTCGACGTGAGGGAAAAAACCGCGCTATAGGCCCGGTATGGATCGATTGATAATTGAACGACTGGGTCATCGGGGTGACGGGATTGCACCGGGACCGATCTTTGTGCCGGGGGTGTTGCCCGGTGAAGAAGTGGAAGGTGTGATTGAGGCGGGCGCGATGGCCGCGCCCAAAATCGTCACGCCGTCGCCTGACCGTGTGCGCGCGCCCTGTCGTCATGCAAAGTCCTGCGGAGGCTGTCAGCTGCAGCATGCAAGCGACCCGTTTGTGGCGCGTTGGAAAGAAGGCGTTGTTCGTACGGCGCTTGACGCGCAGGGCATTCAGACCGAGATCCGTGAGTGTATCACTTCACCCATCCAGTCACGCCGCCGCGCTGCTTTTTCGGCCAAACGGACCAAAAAGGGCGCTTTGTCAGGGTTCCACCGCAAGGGATCTGACGTGGTTGTCGATGTGCCCGATTGCCAACTTGTGTTGCCCAATCTCGCCGCAGCTTTGCCGATGGTCGAAGCGATCGCCATGTTAGGGGCAAGCCGCAAGAGCGAGCTTTCAGTTATGGTCACCGACAGTGAACATGGACTTGATGTGCGTGTGACGGGTGGCAAACCGATTGACGCGGAATTGCGCAGTGATCTGGCGAATGTGGCACGCGAACACGGCGTTTCGCGGATCACATGGGAAGACGAATCCCTAACGCGCATGCCACCAAATCAGACGTTTGGAACAGCCGCAGTTATTCCGCCGCCCGGCGCTTTTTTGCAAGCCACCCACGAAGGTGAGGCAGCTTTGCTTAATGGCGTGAAAGAAGCACTGGGAGAGGTCAAATATATTGCCGATCTCTTTTCAGGCTGCGGTACCTTCGCTTTGCCTCTGGCACATCAGGCGCGTGTACATGCGGTTGAAGGCGAAAAGGCGATGGTCCAGGCGTTGGATCAGGGATGGCGCACGTCAAAAGGTTTGAAGCAGGTCACCCATGAAGCGCGTGACTTGTTCCGCAACCCATTGTTGCCGGATGAGCTTGAGCGGTTTGATGGGGTGGTGATCGATCCACCGCGTGCCGGGGCCGAGGCGCAGGTTGAGCAAATGGCGAGAACCAAAATCCCGCGCATTGCCTTTGTGTCCTGCAATCCTGTGACCTTCGCGCGGGACTGCGCCCGGCTGATCACCGCTGGTTACACACTGGATTGGGTTCAGGTGGTTGACCAATTCCGTTGGTCAACGCATGTCGAAGTGGTTGCTCAACTGCGGTTTACAGGCACAGACTAAAGGCTAGGACATGGAATTTCGCGCGCGCCTCGGGGAGTGGATTGATAATCCCCGGACACAGAATTTTATCATCGGGATCATTTTGCTGAATGCGGTGATCTTAGGATTGGAAACCTCGGGTGCCGTGATGGCGCGCTTTGGGTCGCTGATCCGTGTGCTGGATACCCTGTGTCTGATGATCTTTATCGTTGAGATCGCGGCGAAACTGGTCGCACGGGGGCTCAATTTTTTCAAAAACGGCTGGAGCCTGTTTGACTTTGTGATTGTTGGCATTGCTCTGGTGCCGGGAGCTCAGACCTTTTCGGTGCTTCGGGCGCTGCGTATTCTACGCGTGCTGCGGGTTATCTCGGTGGCCCCAAGTCTGCGCCGCGTGGTTGAGGGGTTTGTCACCGCTTTGCCTGGCATGGCGAGCGTGTTTTTGTTGATGACCATCATTTTCTACATCGGCTCGGTTATGGCGACGAAACTGTTCGCGGCGACCTTTCCGCAGTGGTTTGGCAACCTCGGGCAATCGGCCTATTCGCTGTTCCAGATCATGACACTTGAAAGCTGGTCGATGGGTATCGTGCGTCCTGTGATGGAGGTTCATCCCTATGCCTGGGCGTTTTTTGTTCCCTTCATCATGATCACCACCTTTGCCGTCGTGAACCTTCTGGTTGGTTTGATTGTGAACTCGATGCAGGACGCCCATGAAAAAGAAGGGGACGAGAAAACAGATGCCTACCGGGATCTGGTTCTTGAGCGTCTTGAGGCCATCGAAAAACGTCTGACAGAGACCGGGCGATAGATAAAAACCGTGATGGCGGGATTGTGACCTGCAATGCGGGCCCGTGTTGCAGTACAAAGCAGAAAAACAGGCGGATCGAGATATGCGGTTCTTAAAGGTACTTTTGGTAATTGTGGTGGCCGTGACTGTGTCGGGCTGTGCCAGCAAGTTCAAAACCTACAACGGCCCTGAGGTGACACAGGTCATCGTCAACAAGGGCGCGCGCAAGATGTACCTGTTGCATCATGGCGAAGTGTTAGAGTCCTATGATTTTGCGCTGGGCTTTGCGCCTGTAGGGGACAAAGAGATTGAAGGCGATGGAAAGACCCCGGAAGGGGATTATCTGATTGATCGCCGCAATCCCAACAGCAAGTTTTATCTAAGCATCGGCATCGATTACCCGAATGAACGGGATATCGCCGAGGCGCTGGCATTGGGTGAGAAACCGGGCGGTGACATCTTTATTCATGGCCGTCCCACGGGTGTAAAGTTCCGACCCGACCGACGGGATTGGACCGCGGGCTGCATTGCGGTCACCAATCGTGAAATGCGCGATATCTACGCCATGGTCAAAAACGGCACGCCGATCCGCATCAACCCTTAGAGATTTCGCAAGGTTTCACGCGAAACATTGTCCCGCTTCACTTGGTGAGGCGGGATTTTTTGTGTGATGGGCGGATTTTATAAATTGTCATAGTTGACAATTTATCGAGTGAGGTTATTTGTCAGATGTGACAATCAACGGAGATCCCATGCCGCGCCCCAGTATGAAAGATCAACGCACCGCCGAGATCCTTGACGCCTATCTGACCTGCGTTGCGCGTTTTGGTCTTGAGGGGGCGACACAGGACCGTATCGCGACCGAAGCAGGTGTGAAGCGCCCCTTGCTGCGACACTATCTGGGCAACAAGGATCAGATGGTTATCGAGCTGACCAATCATGTGGTTCAGTGCTACCGCGATGCCGTTGATGGATTGCGCCAAGTTGCACGCTCGGTTCAGACGCCCTCGGATCTGGTCGAGCTTTTGTTTCATGATGAGGGCCCCCGTGATCAACGTGTGGGGCTGGCCTGGCAAACACTGGCCACTGTGGCACCTGAGATGCCCGAGCTTCGCCAGCCGTTGATCGACAGCCAGGCCCACTTCCTTGCGACGCTGACCGTAATTCTTCAGCGCACGACACCCGAGGTTCCAGAGCCTCAGGTCCGAGCGGTGGCGCAGGGGATTGCTGCGATATTCCTGTCGCAGGATTCACTCACTCCCCTGATGCCACCGCCTGAATGGGGCGACGATCACAAACGCAGCGCTCTGATGTTGGCGCAAATTCTAGAAACGCAAGCGCAGGAGCCAGCTTTATGACCAAATCCCGTTTGACCAACTACGTCGCGCTACCAGTGCTGTTGGTGGCCGCCTATCTTGGGATCTATTGGATCTGGGGCCTGATGTTTCTGTGGTGGCTGGTGCCTTCGGTCATGTCCGGTCAGGCCTTGTTGATTTTCCCCATTCAGGGCGACGAAGACCCAATTCTGTTCTGGGCCGTTGTCGTGCTTTGGGCTGTGTTTGGCATCATGATGATCGCCGCCAGCCTCTTCCCAGCTTATGCCATGTGGCTTGTGTAAGGATCTGATATGACCCGTATGTATCACCTAATGCCTGTTGAGGCCTATACCTCGCAAGATTGGTTTGACCGCGAACAGGAACTGATTTTCTCACGCACCTGGCGCTATGCTGGGTTTGCGGAAGATATCCCAGAGCCGGGGCATTACATCTCGGTACAGGCCGGTTTGAACAACATCTTCATCGTTATGGGGCGCGACCACAGGCTTCGCGCATTCCACAATATCTGTCGTCATCGTGGCACTCAGCTAATCCGCGCCGTTGGTAAGACGCAAAAGGCGCTGACCTGCCCCTATCACGATTGGACCTATGATCTTGAAGGCAATCTTGTCTCGGTTCCCGATGAAGAGCGGGAATATCCCAATGGTATCGACAAATCCTGTCTGGGGCTGAAACCTGCGGCCGTCGATGTCTGGCGGGGTATGTTGTTTGTACATCCTGACCCGAACCCGCCATCTTTGGCAGCTTGGTTTGGAGAGGTTGATCCGCATTTGGGGCCGCATAAACCAGAAGAACTGGTTGAGTACCCCGAGGCGCGGAGCAGCTATGAAATCAAAGCGAACTGGAAAATTGTCGTTGAGAACTACATCGACGTCTATCACCTGAGCCATCTGCATTCGAATACGCTGTATATGTATGATCATGCAAAGGCCAAATACGGCTGGTCCGGCCCACATTACCATTTCTGGGAACCGCCCACCGAGGAATATGGGGCAAATCTTGAAAAGAACCTGCCAGCACCGCGCGTGATTCCAGAACCGCACGTGGGCGCCTGGGTTCCTATGCTCTTTCCGGGAATTGGGTTGGGGGCCAGCGAAGAAAGCTGGAATGTGTTTATCATCACCCCACTTGGTCCCAATCTGACGCGCATCGAGAACCGCTCCAAAGTCGCCAATGTTTCGGGGTGGGAATATCAAAAACAAGAGTGGTCAAGCTGGGGCTTTTGGAAGGATTTCGGAGGGCCGAAATACGAAGGCGATGATGTAGCGAGCGAAGATGATCCAATGGCGTCGGGTGATTTCACCGCAGAAGACATCTATGCCTGTGAACAACAGCAGAAGTCTCTGGCCAGCCCGTTTCTGGAAATCGGCCCTGCTGCGACAGGCGAAAGCCCGATCACCAACCATCAACGCGCCATTCTTGAATTTATGAAGGATCAGGAAAAATGACCGTGTCATCGCGGCCGGTTTCTCGTCTCGAGGGGCGGGCGCTGAACCTACGGGGCATTCTTTCTGTGTTCTGGCCAAGAATTGGCCTGACCTGGGCGATGACCCTGATCGAAGTGATGCTGTTTGGCCTAGTGCCTCTGTTGATCGGTTGGGCCATCGACGGGCTGTTGGCCAAGGATTTCACGGCGTTCTGGCAGTTGGCCGGGGTTTTGGCGGCGTTGATCGTTTTGGGGACTTTGCGCCGTGTCTATGACACCCGGGCCTATGGGGTGATGCGTGTTGCACTGGGCAAAGCCCTCGCGGCGCGCTCGCCTGATGTGCCGGTATCACAGCTAAACGCACGGATGGATATGGGGCGTGAGCTTGTGGATTTCCTTGAGGAGGAGGCCCCGGAAAGCGCAACAGCAGTGTTGCACAGCCTTGTTGCGATCGTGATTTTGGCCACGATCAATCCGATGTTGGCACTGTCTGCCATCGCGGCTTTCGTGGGGATGATTGCGATCTATGCACTGGCGCATCAGCGGTTTGTGTCTCTCAACAAGATTTTGAATTCGCAGAAGGAAAGACAGGTTGGGATCTTGGGCACCCGCTCGATGCCGCGTTTGGGTGCGCATCTTTTGTCCTTACGTAGGGCCGAAGTACGGGTGTCTGACACCGAAGGAGTGGTCTACGGCCTGATCTTTACTGTGCTGCTCGGGGCGGTGCTTTTCAATCTCTATTATGCAACGCAATCCATGGTGGTGACCGCTGGTTTGGTCTTTTCCATCGTGGCCTACAGCTGGGATTTCGTCGAAAGCGCGCTGGCGCTGCCGATGACCCTTCAATCTTTGGCGCGACTTTCAGAAATCGTCACGCGTATCAATCAAAATGAGGCTTCGACATGAAACGTGTTTTGGCAACTGGATTTGGAATCGTTCTTGCAACCGGGCTGGCGATGGCCACGCCAAGCGTGTCACCCGAAGATGTCGTCGCGCGCCATTATGTGGCGGAAGAGGCGGGTGAAATGTTGGGGAACTGGAAAGACTGGCACCCCGAAGCCACGCAGAAGATCACCATCAAATATGGTTTGGGCCAGCCGGATGATGAGTTCACCATCGCGATGTCCGACCTGAGCAAGCCTTTGGATATCAAAGATATCCCCTCTGCAGAAAAAGACTATACCGAGCGGACACGTGACCCACGCGAGATCACGGTGGAAGACGCCGAGGGGGAGATTACGATCACCGCTTCGCAAAAGATCCACTACACTTGGCGTGGCTACGACGGAACGATGGTTCAGACCGATGCGTTTCGGATGACCACGATTTTGGGGCAGCCCAAGATCCGTTCGCTGACAACAACTTTGGATTATCGCTGAGCCGTTTGGTTAGAAAGATACAGGAGCTTAGCCATATGCCACAGAGTTTCCACCCGCTCACCGTTGCGGACATTCGTTCTGAAATTGACGGATCCGCGACAAGCATAACCTTTTCGGTGCCACCACATCTGGCTTCTGAATTCACCTGGCGGCCCGGACAGCATCTGAGCCTGAGGTTGCAGGTGAATGGAGAAGAGCAACGGCGCAGCTATACCATTTCAAATCCTCCCGGCGCGCCGCTGCGGATCACTGTGAAACGTGTGAAGAAGGGCTGTGTTTCGAATTTTGTAGGGGACACACTGAAGGTGGGGGATCAGCTCGAAGTGATGGCTCCCAAAGGCCGGTTTGTGTTGGATCCTCAGGAGCTTGGGCATCGTACGCATTACTTTTTTGCGGCGGGCAGCGGTATCACTCCAATCTTCTCGATGGTGAATGCGGTGTTGGCGGATGAGCCTTATGCCGTCGCGCATCTGATCTACGGCAATGTCGAGGCGGGGGATATTCTGTTCGAGGCGGAACTGACCGAGCTTTTAGAACGTTACGGTGATCGGTTGACTGTGCGGCACGTTCTGTCTGCTCCCTCGATGTGGAGCTGGTTCACTCCCTGGCGCAAAGGTCGGGTTGATGCGGAGGCCATTCAAGCCGCCATTACGGAAACGCCACCCGTGGCACAGGATGTACATTACTGGATTTGCGGCCCCGGCAGCATGAACCAGGATGTGCGGCAGGCACTAAATGGGTTGGATGTTCCCAACTCTCGTATTCACAGCGAAAGCTTCGGCGGTGAAGGTGCGCAAGATACCTCAGTGTCGGGTGTCGCCAGTCAGGTAACGGTGAAACTGTTAGGCCAGACACAGACCGTATCTGTCGCTGCCGGTCAAACCCTGCTTGAGGCGATGCGCGCAGCGGGGCTTCGTCCACCATTCAGCTGTCAGTCAGGTGTCTGTGGGGCCTGTATTGCGCGAACGTCGCAAGGAAAAGTGCACATGCGGTCACGAGTTGCATTGGAAGATGGCGACATCAGCAAGGGCTATGTTCTGACGTGCCAAAGCGTGCCGACGGCTGAGAAAATGACGCTGACGTTTGAGGCCTGATGGGCCTCAAACCACCCTTCCGCAAGCGAATTTATCAGATTGATACAATTTCTGGTTGTCTTTCGTAATTGATCAAAAAGGCAATGATCTTAGGCGGTTAGAAAGTTTGCGTAGCGTCAGAATTCCGTGAATTCTTTCGAGAAAGATTAACGCAAGGTTAATTGACTTAAACGGCGCTCCCTCCGATGCTGCACCGCGTTATTTATGTATTTTGGTGCTAAGTATGTTTGATTCTACCTATTGGAGCGGTGGTGATACGCGTGAGCTATTGCCGCCCAAAATTGAAAATTCATTCCAGCGCAATTCTTTCAATGTTCTGAAACGTGGCTTTGATGTTTTTATGAGCCTCGCTCTGCTACCGGCACTCGCATTATGCGCTGTGATCTTGCTTGTCCTTAACCCCTTTCACAACAAAGGCGGGTTGATTTTTTCGCAGCAACGCATGGGACGTGGGTGCAAACCGTTTGTTGCGCTCAAGTTCCGGTCGATGCGGGCCGCGCCCGAAATTACGCGCTCCGCGGACTGTGGTTTAGAGACAGATCGCATAACCAAGCTAGGAGCGTTCATTCGAAAGACGCGTATTGATGAGCTGCCGCAAATTCTGAATGTGCTCAAAGGTGACATGAGCCTGATTGGGCCACGTCCGGATTATTATGATCATGCGGTCCGATTTTTGGAGGAAGTGCCGGGGTATCGGGAACGGCATGTCGTCCGTCCTGGCATAAGTGGTTTGGCGCAGACCGAGCTTGGCTATATCGAAGGGGTTGAAGCCACGGGTCGCAAGGTGCGAGCAGACCTGTATTACATTGCCCACTCTAGCCTGCGGTTGGAATTGTGGATCTTCCTGCAGACACTCAAAGTAGTTGCCCGTCGCGGAGGTGCCTGACGCCTCAGCTGCGATCTTTTTTGCACCGAAGAGAAGGGCTGGCGTCCGAGATGCCAGCCCTTATTTTTTGTACAAAATTCTCTCGGCGTCGGGCAGCACCGGTCAGGTGCTACACGTTTGCGATACTATTTCCCGACTGACGACGTGGCTGTGTTCACCAGCACTGGGAAAAACTGCTGCAAGGCTCGGTTCCATTTTGTGATGGGTTGCTCTTCGATGAAGATCACATCGTTGGGGCGCATTTCCAATTTGGTTGCGACCACCAGATCCGCAGCATTTCTTGCATCCAAATGATAGGCGGTGATGGGGCCAGCCGGTTTTGTGTCGGATGTTTCTCGCAGAACATAGATCTGGCTAGGGTCACCTGTTGTGATGTCATACCCCCCTTCCGAGAACAAAACATCTGCTAGGCTGGATTGTTGTTCGAATGGCAGAGCGAACCGGTTTTGTTTGCTCACTTCGCCAGTCAGATAGACATAGTCACGCTTTTCGGCACCGAGACTGGCGCGCAATTCAAACAAAGAGCGCCGTTCCGTATATGCTGCACGCTGTAATTGAATTTCACTGGTTAACGCCTCAAGTGCATCCGCTTTGAGCTTGCCGCGGAGCGAAATGACGTCCAGTCGAGATTTGTAGAATTCAAACGCGCGATCAAGATCGTATGTCAGATCTACATAGATCGCATCGCCATCCCGCATCCGTTTGTTCTGTAGTTTGGGCTGCTTGAGATATAGTTCAAGCGGGATTTCGTAGAGATTGCCGTCGCGATAGATGCGAATGGTTGCAAACTCTGTGTTTGGAGCATTTAAACCGCCCGCGGCGACCAAAGCTTCGGCCAAGGTCAATCCGTTCAGCTTGATCGGCACCAGCGCGGCGTTGTTTACGGCACCTCCAATCACGACACGCTGAGAGTTGAACTCGGCAACTTCAAGACTAAACGTTGGGTCGATTTGTTTGGAAATCAGAAGTTCAAACAGGGCGTCTTCGGCTTGTTTAACGGTTTGTCCTTCGACAACAATCGACCCCACTTCAGGAATAGAAATGGTGCCATCGTCCCGTACCGCATATCCTTGGCGCTGGTTCTGTGCCGCCAGAAGGCCCGACAGTTCAGCCACTGAATTGGTGACCTTTGGTGTCGCAAGCAAAACCACGTCGCCGACACCAATGCGGTAGGTTGGTTTGGGGATGTCAGGCAAGGGACGTAGAACCTGCGACTTGCGAGACAGATCCGGAAATTGTGGTGAGGCCGGCAGGGCCCCAAATCCAACGGCAGAACCACCTGCCGGGGCTGCGCTAAAAAAGGCCGCTGGCAGCGCGCGAGGTTGGTATTTTAGTGTATTCGCCTGTTGAGCTGTACTGGCAGACAAAGGAACAACAGAGACCGGTGATCCATCTTCTCGTTCAGAAACGGACTGGCTGTTATAGGTGACACCACATCCAGCCGTTGAACACATAACGGCAAATGCGAGCGGCCGGACCAAACGTACACTTGGCCGCAAAACAAATTTAGAAAACAAAACTTCCCCCAAAACACAAACAACAGAAGGCAACAAACTAACAAATTGAGCAGTCTGACTGCTCCCGTGAATTCTATAATCTAACAAATAGAAAATGCGAAACTATATGGCAAGAGATTGTGTCGAGGGGGGATGTCGTCAATCCAACGGAGAAGCGGCAACTCCTATCGCCTGGCCCGATTTGTCAAAAAGCTAACGGCATCTTTTTCAATGTGCGCTGCGGTTAAAACACCCGTAGCATAGGCCCCGGTGTCGACGGCTATTGTGCCCCGCGTTGCAAGTCCGTGTTCCTGAATGACATGTCCATGTACAACCCACTGACCATCCTGCCGATCCAGTTTTAGAAAATCGGGATGCCCCCAAAGCAGAGTTTTCGCGGCCTGAGCGTCAATTGGAACTGATGGGTCAGCACCTGCATGGGTGACGGTGACATTTCCCGAGGTCCAGCTGAGCGGAAGCCGCTTGATCCAGTCGATCAGCTCAGCGCCCATAGCGTATGACAATTGTTGAGCCAGTTGGGACTGCGTGTCACCGGTTTGACGTCCTACGCCATAGCTGGCGAGGGTCTGCAGCCCCCCATGTCGCAACCAACGTGGGCCATATTGCTCGGGGTCCGACAGGAATTTCAGCAGCATGTCTTCGTGATTGCCTTTGAGGCAGATGAAGTGGCGCGGGAAATCGCTGTTGAGCTGAAACAGCCGCTTGAGCAGAGGCGCAACATCTTCACCCCGGTCGACATAGTCCCCAACACAGACAAGTTTGGGGGTCTCAGATTTGGCCTCGATCACTTCGATCAGGTCTTCAAATTCGGTCAAACAGCCATGAAGGTCACCAATGACAAAAAACGCCTCCTCAGGGGCAAGCGGCGCGTCAAAGGATTGTACTTCTGGCGAGGCTTTGCGCCCGAAGAGAGATTTGAAAAATTTCATTTATCTGACCTAAAAGCAAAGCAGTGTGGATCGCGTCCACAGCTGCATCTTCAGCTTTATAGTGATTCGCCCGGTGATGTACCGGGATAAAATTGGCGCATCCCATGTCGGAGAATGTGACCCGCGTGCCGGAGTGACAGATCCGAAGGTTGGACTTTTTGTCCTAACTGTCACCAGCGCGAATCATAACCTGCTAAGCACTTGCAAAAAGAGCCACTTGCCCTGTGTCACTGTGTGGTGTGACTTGTCATACTGCGGCTTCAGAACGTTTGGGGGAACCTGCATGACCGACCTGTGGGATGGCATATCCCGCGCCATCTGGATGGTGCTGTCGCTTGATGCCAATCTGCTTGAGATCACACTGCGCTCGCTGCAGGTGACACTGACAGCCTTGGTTGTGGCCTCGGCCATTGCGCTGCCGCTGGCGGCCTTTCTGTCTGTGCGCCGGTTTCGTCTGCGTCGCTCCGTTATTGCGCTCCTCAATGCGTTGATGGGGTTGCCCCCGGTTGTTGTGGGGCTTGTGGTCTATATTCTTTTGTCCCGGTCAGGGCCTTTGGGCGTGCTGGGCCTGCTGTTCACGCCGACGGCCATGGTGATCGCACAGGTCATCATAATTGTGCCGCTGATTGCCAGCATCGCGCATCAGTCACTGCGTGATCTTTGGGCCGAATATCATGATCTGTTGATCTCGATGAATGTCAGCCAATGGCAAAAGATCACCACCTTGCTATGGGATGCACGCCGTGCCTTGCTGACCGCCGCGCTTGCCGGATTTGGGCGCGCGATAGGTGAGGTTGGCGCTATCATGATTGTTGGCGGCAACATCGACAACGCCACCCGCGTTCTGACCACGGCCATTGCTCTTGAGACAGGCAAAGGAGACTTTGCGCTGGCACTGGGGCTTGGGTTTGTACTCATCGCTCTGGCGGTTCTGGTCAATCTGGCAATCCACTGGCTGGGCCGCACCGAACGGGAGGGACGCTGGTGAGTGATATGTTTCCTTTGACGGTCACTGGTGCAGAAACCCGGCGTCGGGGCAAAATTCTTGTCGGGCCCGTTGATCTGACACTGGAAGGGCGCGGGAGTTGTGTTGTTATTGGCCCTAACGGTGCCGGTAAAACCAGCTTGCTGCGTCTGTTGCACGGGGCCGCACGTCTGAGCACAGGGGAAATCTCTTGGGCCTGTGATGTCGAGCAGGCGCACCATGACCAAAGCTTTGTGTTTCAGCGCCCTGTGATGCTGCGGCGCTCGGTTGAAGACAATCTCATGTACCCGCTGCGCATTCGAAAAGTTCCCAAAGCTGAAGCACGGGATCTTGCGCATCACTGGGCAGAGAAGGTTGGTCTTCGCGATATGCTCAAACGTCATGCCCCTGTTCTTTCCGGGGGCGAACAGCAAAAACTTGCCCTCGCACGGGCTCTGATCACACAGCCCAAGCTTGTCTTTCTGGATGAACCCTGTGCGGCACTGGATGGGCGGGCGACCCGAGAGATAGAAGAGATCTTAAATGCGGTCCGTGCCACTGGCACGCGGCTCATTATGACCACTCATAACATGGGGCAGGCGCGGCGTCTGGCCGATGAAGTGGTATTCATGCGACAGGGGCGGGTGCATGAACATGCATCTGCGGAAACATTCTTTGATGCGCCAGCCTCGGAGCAGGCGCAGGCGTTCCTGAATGGAGATATTGTAGAATGAAACGTTTGATGGCGATGATGAGTGCCATTGTTCTGGCCACCGCTGCGCAGGCCGGTGATGTGATGAAACTGGCGGTGACTACGTCGTTCCACAACTCGGGTCTTTCCGATGTTTTGCTGCCAGAAATTCAAAAGGATCTCGGTCTTGAGGTACAGCTTCTGGTCGTAGGTACAGGCCAGGCGTTGAAATTGGGGCAGGCCGGTGATGTGGATGCGATCCTGGTGCATTCGCGAAAGGCAGAGGACAAGTTCCTCGCAGAAGGGTTTGGAACGCATCGCCGTGAGATCATGTACAATGATTTTGTGTTCATCGGGCCAGATAGCGATCCTGCGCAGATTTCTGAGGCGGGTTCTGCGGTGGCTGCACTGCAAAAGATCGAAGCGGGGAAGGCCCCATTCGTTAGCCGTGGGGACGACAGCGGGACGCACAAAAAAGAGCTAGGTCTTTGGAGCGCTGCTGATCTGGACGCTGGTGAATTTGATGGCTGGTACCGTGCGGTTGGGGCAGGCATGGGGGCGGCATTGAACACCGCGTCCGGTATGAATGCCTACATCATCTCGGACCGGGCCAGTTGGTTGAACTTTGGCAACAAAGGCGATCTTGCGCTGCTTTATGCGGGTGACCCGGTGCTGTTCAACCAATACGCCTATCTGCCGGTCAACCCCGACCTCCACAGTCATGTGAAATCAGCTCTTGTTGCAGATTTGGAAAACTGGCTGGTGTCGGACAAGGCCAAATCGCTGATCGATACTTATAAAATCAACGGCGAAACTCTGTTTACGTTCAACGCCAAGTGAAAGATCGGCGCGCGCGGTTTCTTAGGCGCGCGCCCTCTTTTCTAGTCGTCGAGATGACCGTGAATAGCGAATTGATCAAGATCGGCCTCGGCGCTGTCGATCACACGATACGATTCACGCACACCGGACTCGGACAGCTCACGCGCCACGGTCAACAGCGTATTGGGATCGTGGTCGTCACAGAGCTCGACCATATGCCCCAACTCCTCGAGTGCAACTGGGAGCGCAGCCTCAACTGAGGGTGCGCCATAGTAAGTCACAAAGTGCTGCGCCAAAATCTGGGTAAGCTCATCCTTTTCAGTCTGGGTGATGTCGGTGACGGCGACAAAGGTGACACGGCCACCGGTTTCCAATCCAAACCACCCATTGGCAAAGGCCTGTCGCGCCTTGCCGCTCAGGTCGCTTTCCGTCCAGTTGGAAAACTCAAAGCCACCAGAGATGCACCATTCGCCGGTGCGGGCCGGGATGTGAAACACCCGTTGATCTGACTCGTCAAAATGAATCGCGCGGGCAAGTTTCATGAGGCCTCCAAAAGAGTGGTCAGCGGGATCAGATGGGTGGTGGTGTCGTCACGCAAAAGCATGCCGAAATCCTCGTCCACCCCGAGAAACGTGCCGTGTTTTCCGTTACGCTCTGCGGCTTCGCCCATCCCGTGAGACAACCCGCGCCACTCGGCGTGAAGCGGGCGTACGCCTTCGGTGTCCCAGCGGGTAATCCAGTTCAGGGTGTGACGGGCCCAGGCCTCAAGCAGCAAAGGCGCTTCTACATCAGCACAGCCTTCAGCAAAGAGCGAGGTCTTGTCAGGAGTATCACCGGGACGGTCATCTTCAGGCAGCAATGGCAACGTGAAGCCCACCACAAGCCAGTCGGGCACCGCTTTGGGGTCAGTGCCCGAGGCCATCACACGGAACCCACCACAGGAGGCCCCATTGATCCTAAGACCGCCGCCCCATTCAAGATGAACCGCCACCTCAGGGGGGGCCAGAGCGCCCAGAGCATTCTGAAAACCAATGCCACAGAGCGGCAGCATGGCCATCGCCTTTTCAAGCGGCACCTCCGGCGCAAAGACCAGAGCCGCCTCCAGCACAGTGCCATCCATGCGGTAACAGATAAGGCCCGCATCGCAGCCCAACACCGCGCGCTGGCACGCGGTGTCAAAGGCGGATCCGTCACAGGCCTCACCGGACATCAGAGGCGGAAAGCGCAGCTCGCTCATGCTTTGTCCCAGGCCACTAGGGCATTGGCGATGTCGTGGAAGGCGCGTGCCTGTTTGCTGTCAGGGGCGCTGACCACAATCGGCGCTCCGCCATCCGCGGCAAGGCGAATTTCCAGATCAAGTGGCACTTCTGCCAAAAGGGGCACGCCCAATTTGGCCGCTTCTGCGGCTACGCCGCCGTGACCAAAGACATGCTCTTCATGACCGCAGTTCGAACAGACATGGGTCGACATGTTTTCGATCATACCTACGATCGGCACGTTCAATTGGTTGAACATATCGATGCCTTTGCGCGCATCCAGAAGTGCCACATCCTGTGGGGTCGAAACGACAATGGCGCCATCCACCTTGGCCTTCTGGCTCAGCGTCATCTGCACATCACCAGTGCCCGGTGGCAGATCGACAATCAGGACATCCAGCGCGCCCCACTGCACCTGCATCATCATCTGTTGCAAGGCCCCCATCAACATCGGACCGCGCCAGACAACCGCCTGATCCTCATTGGTCATCAGACCAATCGACATCATGGTCACGCCGTGGTTGCGCAGTGGCAGGATGGTTTTGCCATCCGGACTTGCGGGTCGCCCTGAAACTCCGAGCATCCGCGGCTGGGACGGGCCATAGACATCTGCATCCAACAGGCCCACTTTCCGGCCCTGTGCCGCCAAAGCGCAGGCGATATTGGCCGAGACCGTCGATTTACCGACGCCCCCTTTGCCGCTGGCCACGGCCAGAATGCGCTTCACGCCGGGGATGCTTTGCGGACCTTTGGGTTCGGCAGGTTTGGAGGGTTTCAGATCTGGCGGCGCGGCATTGCTGTGCCCGGTCAGCACAACCTGAACCTTTTCAACTCCCTGCGCCTTCAGCCGGTCCTCGGCCTCCTGTCGCACAGGTTCATATAGCTTGGCGTGTTCAGGTGCGATTTCCATCACAAAGCGCACGCCTGTGTCGTCTACGTTCAGCGCGCGCATCACGCCACTTGCCACAATGTCATCACCCGATACTGGATCGGTGATGGATTTAAGTAGCTCGAGAACTGCCTCTCTGCTGCCTGCCACGTCTTACTCCTGCCCTTTGATATCGCCTGTGACCTCATGGCTCAGGCCCAGCTCATCTATGGTGATCACAGCACGTGCGGTAAAGGTCTTGCCCGATGTTTCTGCATCACGCATGGCCTCTTCGATCGCCTGCTGCGAGGTCACACCGACCTGTTTGAGAAATTTGCGCATCGACATGTTGAAATCTTCGCTCATGAAGTGGGTCTCCTGTCAGAGTTGACCAGATCGCAGGTCGAAGGCATCCTTGCCGCCATGCGATATTTGGTTTGGATAATGGTGTTGGGGCTTTTGCCAATTGAGGCGCAGGCCGAAGATCGCCTTGTGCGGCTTCATGCGCCAGAGGCACTTGTTGAAACGGGATTGCTGAAACACATCCTGCCGCGATTTTCGCTGAAAACCCAGGTGCGTGTTGAGCTTGTCGAAGATCTTACCGAGGCGGATGTCGTCTTTGGAGATGACGGGCGCGCTTTGTTCGCGGGCGTGGGCGCAACATGGCATCTGTCGACGATGCGCAACGATCATCTGGGCACAGACCGTTTCGTAGGCTGGCTGAATTCGGATGTCGGCCTGCGCACCATCACCGGTTTTGCCCCCGACGGGGAGGCGCTGTTCACACCCCCGGGTGAGACCCAGGTTGAAGTTGCCGAGCTCGAGTTTGATGGCGACTCGGTGGTTGGCAAACGCGCGGCCCAGATCAACTGTGGTCGGTGCCACGCCATTGAAAGTGGTTCGATGAATGGCATTGGGTCGACGCCGAGTTTTCCGGTGCTGCGCAGCCTGAACGACTGGGAAGAGCGCTTTACCGCGTTTTACGCCCTCAAACCGCATCCGTCTTTTACCCAGATCGAAGATATCACCGCGCCCTTCCCAAAGGACCGGCCGTCGCCCATCGTCCCGATTACCCTGACGTTGGACGAGGTCGAAGCGATCCTGTCGTTTGTGGCCCTGATGTCGCCGGCCGATTTGGGCGCGCCTTTGATCCATCAATGATCCCGGCGCTTGCTGAGGTAATCTTCGGTGGTGCGCGGACGTGGGCGCTCTTTGCCTTCAAACGGATTGTTCTGGGCGTGGAACTGCGCATTGACGCGGCAATCATCACACATCTGGATCATCTTCAGGGC
The DNA here is from genome assembly GCA_049116335.1 of Pelagimonas sp. Classification (GTDB taxonomy): domain Bacteria; phylum Pseudomonadota; class Alphaproteobacteria; order Rhodobacterales; family Rhodobacteraceae; genus CANMIH01. The sequence goes on from JAGDYZ010000003.1 coordinate 149,945, forward strand.
ATCTGGGTTCTGGTACATGCTATGCGCCGCAAGCTTTTCGGTGATGCGTTCGATGGTCGATTTCACGCCAAACAGTGACCCACATTCGATGCAGGCAAAGGGCTCTTCTTCGTTCAGAACGGTTTGAGACAGGGCGGTCTCAGTCAGATCCAGACGGGGTTCATAGGTGATTGCATTCTCCGGACAGACGGTGCTGCACAGCCCACATTGCAGGCAGGCATCTTCCTGAAAGCGCAGCTGAGGTGCATCGGGATTGTCACCAAGCGCACCGGATGGGCACAGTGAGACACAAGACAGACATAGCGTGCAGGCGTCGTTGTCGACGAGCACGGCCCCATAGGGTGCGTCCTGCGGAAGAGCCAGGCTTTCAACGCCGGGATTAAGAGCTTTGGCCGCCTGACGGGTGATCTGGCGACGCGTGCCCATGGGGCGTACCGGCTGGGCGCAGGCGGCGGGCGCAGTTTCTCCATACAAAACTTCGTCCATCTGATCCGGATCAGAGGTGTCCAAAATGATCACCGAAGTCTCACCGCCTATTGCACGGGCCAGATCGGCCTGCACGGCAAGAGGATCCCGATCAGTGCCCCGTCCGGGGATGAGCGTGACCGAGGCGAAACCCGCCGCAAGTGCTGCTACCATTTCGGCGTGACCAAACAGGTTCACGGCGGGCACTTCCATTGGGATCACATCCGCTGGCAACCCTTTGCCGTGGCGCGCTGACATCCGGATCATCTCTGATCCGTGGCTGTCGCTGACGACAAGACGTGGCGCGCTTTGGGCGATATCGCGATAGGCCTTGGCCAATGTCTGTACGCGGCGCATGGTCAAATCAACCGCTGGTGCGTCATAGCTGATGGCGCCTGAGGGACAGGTCGCGGAACAGGCCCCACATCCTGCGCAGATCATCGGATCGATGCTCACGTGATCCCCTGCTGGGGTGATGGCCCCAGTTGGGCAGAGGTCTAGACAGTTGGTACAGCCGGTCTGTTCAGCCCGCGAGTGGGCGCAGAGAAGCGGTTCAGCGCGCACGTAAAGCGTTTTTTCAAATGTCCCAACCATATGAGAGGCCGCAAGCACCGCAGCTGATACCGCAGGTGCGTGCCCGGGATCAGCGCGCAGATACCCTTCGCGCTTTTCCGGCGCCGGGAACAAGGGGCTATCTCCGCGCAAATCCAGAATGATGTCACAGGAAGAGCGGCCACCGTCCTGCGGTGCCGTCAAATTCACACCGCGGCCCCCGGGATCTCGCTGTTGCAACGCATCAATGGTCACTTCGAACTGACCCAGCGCGCCTTTGGCCCCCCGCAATTTTCCCATCACCACATCGTAGTCGCGGGTATCTGGGAGCGCATTGCTGCGTTCGAGAAGAACCGTAACACCAAGGTAGTCTTTCAGCTGCTCAGCTGCAGAGAGAGCAACCTCCTCAGGGCCGAGGATCAGGCAGACCCCTTCGGAAATCACATCGCGGGTTTTGGGCGGGTCCGCCTGGATCTGAGACTCGGCAATCAGTGCGGACATTTTGGCCAGTTTGGGGGCAGGATCTGCGCTCCATCCGGCCCGATCCCGCAGGTCGAGAACCGCAGGTGCAGGGCGGTCTAGCTCATCCGCGAGGGCCTCGAATAGACGCTCTTCCTGGGTGCAGCAAAAAAGTGCATCCCCCTCGGTGAGTGCCCCGGCGGCGTGTTCAATTTGGGTTGTACAGAGCGCAGAACAGGCAGGACGCACATCAAGACCAGTGGCCTGCGACAGTGCTTCGGTATCCAGTGTCTGGGTTCCTGAACAATCGCATGTTATCAATGGTTTGACCATGTTATTCCCGCATATTTGGACGCGTGTTTGCGCCCGTATTTTGTGACGTTTCACCAAAAACCTAGCCGTGATTCGAGCCGCTCGACAACCCGTTTTCTGGCCGGATGGCGGTGCGCGCCGATGGTTTTGGAGGGGCGAATCAGGTCGTGATTCGTCAAATTAGGCAGCGCCCTTTAACCCGATTGATTTTGTCGAATTAGACTTTTCGTCCGTGGCTGTGCCTGCCCTCTGAGCGGGTTGCCCAATTTGTCCTCAAATCGAAAAGAATACCGCCGCATGCCAATTCTCACTTTCAGGCAGCGCGCCCGCTGGGTCACTCTGAAGGTGAGAGAGGACACCAGATTGATCCACAACCCGAACATGTATCGCACCATGCCGCTTGGTGTGGTGTTGCGCAAAGCCCCCGGCGTCACCCGCTGGGTGCCATGGAACTGGACGGCTGTTGCGGTGTTGCCCGGTGCTGCGGATGTGGCGTGGCGAGAGATGCGGCGCGAAGGTGAGGCGGTCGAGTATCACGCAGGCACGCTGACGCTTGAGCTGCACGGGGCAGAGACCGAGGCCTACCTCAACGGCCTGAGTTCCGAGACACCAAGCATCTACGTCGTGATGCGTGAGCAGGCGGGTGACTATCCGCTCGAACTGCTTCTGGTGACTGCATCCCCCTATGAGGCGCAGGATTACACCGACAGCGGTGAAGAGATCGTCGAGAAGGTGCCAATGCCAAGCGGTCTTATCGCTTGGGTTCGGGATTTTGTGGAAGAGTTCCACCAAGAAGAGGTGTTTGTGAAACGCCGCCGCGACAAGAAACGCTTGGATCTGGTGGAAGACGGAATTGGTGACCCGCGCATTTCACAGGTCAGCGACGTCTATCGGTCGCCAACACTTCTGAAGAAGGGGCGGTTGCAATGAGCGATTTCTGGTCCCGCCGTCGTGCCGCCGTTTCCAAAGAAGCCGCAGCAGAGGAACAGGCCCAAGAGGCCGCATTGGTCGCGGCTCGTGACGCCGAGGTAGCCGAGAAGAGTGATGACGAGCTGCTGGACGAGCTCGGGCTCCCAGAACCTGAAGCGCTGGGCGAGGGGGATGACTTTAAGCAGTTCCTCACCGAGGCCGTTCCGTCGCGTCTCAAGACCCGCGCTCTGCGTCAGCTTTGGAAGGTGAACCCGGTTCTGGCCAATATCGATGGGTTGGTCGACTACGGAGAAGATTTCACGGATGCCGCCACCGTCGTCGAAAACCTGCAATCGGCCTATCAGGTGGGCAAGGGCATGATGGCCCATGTGCAGGAGCTTGCGCGTCAGGCCGAGGCGAAAGCCGCAGAGGTTGAGGCCGCTTCTTTGGAAGACGAAGAGGTTGCTTTGGATCTCGCCGAAGCAGATGGCGAGGACGTCGAGGTTCAGCCTGAACTTGCACCCGAACCTGTGGCCTACATTCCCCCCGAATTTGAACCCGAACCGGAGGCCGCGCCCCTCGTGCAGCGCCGGATGAGATTCACCTTTGACACCCAGAGGACAGGATGACTGCAGCTGTGGACCATAAGATTGCCGAAGAAGACCGGTTGCGCGCCGATCTGTATAACTATCTGGGCCTGATGCTCGCCAATCCGGCGGATCAGATGCTTTTGGAGCAGACCTCTGGCCTGTCCGGGGATGATTCAGAGCTGGGCAAAGGCATTATGACGCTGGCCAAAATGGCCCGCATCACCAAAGCCAAAACGGTTGAAAGTGAATTCAACAAACTGTTCATCGGTTTGGGGCGCGGCGAACTTCTGCCCTATGCGTCTTACTACCTGACAGGGTTCTTGAACGAAAAACCTCTCGCAACCCTGCGTCAGGACATGACGGCCCGTGGGTTGGCCCGTGCCGATACGGTGTTTGAACCCGAAGACAACATTGCCAGCCTGATGGAAATGATGGGCGCGCTGATCGTCGGGCGCTTTGGTCCTCCGGCGTCACTGGCAGATCAGAAAACCTTCTTCAATCGTCACATCGCCCCCTGGGCGTCGTTGTTTTTCTCGGATCTCGAAGCCGCCAAGAATTCGGTCTTCTACACCTCGGTCGGCACCGTCGGTCGGGCGTTCATGGAGATCGAAACCGAGGCCTTCAGATTGAGCGCGGAGTGATCCGCATGTCGAGTGGCGGGCAACCGTCAGAACCCATCACTTTGGAGGTGATGATGACCAAGGAAACCAAGGCCTCGCGCCGCGAGTTCCTGAAACTGGCAGGAACCACAGCGCCCGCAGCGGCTCTGGCGGTGGCGGCCAGCACGGGCGAGGCCGAAGCCGCTGAACCCGACCTGTCGTCGAATGCGATGCAGGATACAGCGCACACCCGTGCGTATCTCGATTCCGCCCGGTTCTAAGACCCGGACGAAATCACCCGTTTCGGCAACTGGTTGCGTGACGCCCGACCGCCGAAAACGACCCGTCAATTACCAAGCAAGCGGCATTATCCGCACGCAAGGGAGAGAGAAACATGCTTAGGAAAAAGACCAACGGGGTTGCGCGACGCCCCCAGCGGACAAGTATCCTGTCTGAGGCTGCCAATGCTTCAGTAGACCGCCGCGCATTTCTGCGTGGGTCTGGTCTGGCAATCGGCGGCATGGCCGCGATTGCAGCCACCGGCGGCACCGTCCAGCAGGCCAGCGCGGCCACAGCGGCGACCGGATCGGTGGAATTGAAAAAATCGGTCTGCACCCACTGTTCCGTCGGGTGTACCGTTGTAGCTGAAGTCTCGGACGGTGTTTGGATTGGGCAAGAGCCCGGTTTTGACAGCCCGTTCAACTTAGGTGCCCATTGCGCCAAAGGGGCTTCGGTGCGTGAACACGCACATGGCGAGCGCCGTCTCAAATACCCGATGAAAAAAGAGGGTGGTGAGTGGAAGCGCATCAGCTGGGAACAGGCCATCAACGAAGTTGGCGACCAGATGATGAAAATCCGGGAAGAAAGTGGCCCGGATAGCGTCTATTGGCTGGGTTCGGCCAAACACAACAACGAACAGGCCTATCTGTTCCGCAAGTTTGCCGCCTATTGGGGCACAAACAACGTGGATCACCAGGCGCGGATCTGTCACTCGACCACGGTTGCCGGTGTTGCAAACACCTGGGGCTATGGTGCGATGACAAACTCGTACAACGATATCCACAACTCCAAAGCCATTTTCATCATTGGCGGCAACCCAGCCGAAGCGCACCCTGTTTCGCTGTTGCACGTGCTGAAGGCGAAAGAGCAGAACAACGCACCGTTGATCGTCTGTGACCCGCGCTTTACCCGCACCGCGGCCCATGCTGATGAGTATGTGCGGTTCCGTCCGGGCACTGACGTTGCCTTGGTCTGGGGTATTCTGTGGCACATCTTCGAGAACGGTTGGGAGGACAAAGAGTTCATCCGCACCCGTGTCTGGGGCATGGATCAGATCCGGGAAGAAGTGGCGAAATGGACCCCGGAAGAGGTCGAGCGCGTCACCGGCACCCCCGGTTCTCAATTGCGCCGCGTGGCCCGCACAATGGCCAACAACCGTCCCGGCACCGTGATCTGGTGTATGGGGGGAACCCAGCACTCGAACGGCAACAACAACACCCGTGCCTATTGTATCCTTCAGCTTGCTCTGGGCAACATGGGGACCGAAGGCGGCGGCACCAACATCTTCCGTGGCCACGACAACGTTCAGGGCGCGACCGACCTTGGCGTTCTGTCGCACACTCTGCCCGGTTACTATGGCCTGTCAAAAGGCGCATGGGCCCATTGGGGCCGTGTCTGGGGTGAAGACAGCGACTGGCTCGCGGGTCAGTTCGACACGCTGACCGGGGCTGACGGCAAGGAAAAATCGCTACAGAACCTCACCGGGATTCCGGTGTCACGCTGGATCGATGGCATCCTTGAAGACAAAGACAACATGGATCAGCCGAACAATGTTCGCGCCATGGTGCTTTGGGGCCATGCGCCTAACTCGCAGACCCGTATGACGGAAATGAAAACAGCGATGGAAAAGCTGGATACACTGGTTGTGATCGACCCGTATCCAACGGTTTCGGCTGTTCTACATGACCGTACGGATGGTGTGTATCTGTTGCCGGCCTGTACCCAGTTCGAAACATTCGGCTCGGTCACCGCGTCGAACCGTTCGTTGCAGTGGCGCGAACAGATCATGGACCCGCTGTTTGAAAGCAAGACTGACCATGAGATCATCGGTCTGTTTGCAAACAAGTTCGGCTTCGCTGATCGTCTGTTCCGCAACTACGAGATGGTCGATGAGAACACGCCGGTGATCGAAGATATCACCCGTGAACTTAACAGTGGCCTCTGGACGATTGGCTATACTGGTCAATCTCCTGAGCGTCTCAAGCTACATATGGCCAACCAACACACCTTTGACCGCACCACGCTTCAGGCGATTGGTGGTCCGGCAGATGGCGATTACTACGGTCTGCCATGGCCATGTTGGGGCACGGCAGAGATGGGCCATCCCGGCACGCCGAACCTCTACGACATGTCCAAGCCGGTCTCAGAAGGTGGTCTGACCTTCCGCGCCCGTTTTGGTGTGGAACGTGATGGTCAAAGCCTGCTGGCGGATGGTGTCTATTCTGCAAATTCGGAAATTCAGGATGGCTATCCCGAATTCACCATGCAGATGCTGATGGATCTTGGCTGGGACGGGGATCTGACCGACGATGAACGCGCTGCTATCGACGCGGTCGCCGGTCCGAAAACAAACTGGAAGACTGACCTATCGGGCGGGATCCAGCGTGTCGCAATCAAGCATGAGTGTGCGCCGTTTGGGAACGCAAAAGCGCGTGCCGTGGTTTGGACCTTCCCGGATCCAATTCCGTTGCACCGTGAACCGCTCTACACCAACCGTCGTGATCTTGTGGCCGATTACCCAACTTACGAAGACCGTAAGTTCTATCGTCTGCCGACCATGTATGCCTCGATTCAGAAACAGGATTTCTCGCAAGACTATCCAATGATTCTGACCTCGGGCCGTCTGGTTGAATATGAAGGTGGTGGGGAAGAGACACGGTCGAACCCCTGGCTGGCTGAACTTCAACAGGACATGTTCGTCGAGATCAACCCGCGTGACGCCAACAATCTTGGTGTGCGTGACGGGGCGCAGGTCTGGGTCGAAGGCCCAGAAGGCGGCAAGGTCAAAGTTATGGCAATGGTGACCGAACGGGTCGGCGAAGGCGTGGCCTTTATGCCGTTCCACTTTGGTGGCCATTTCCAGGGCGAAGATCAGCGTCACAAGTATCCGGATGGGGCTGATCCCTATGTGTTGGGTGAAGCATCCAACACGGCTCAGACTTATGGCTACGACTCGGTCACTCAGATGCAGGAGACAAAATGTACTCTCTGCAAAATCTCAGCAGCATAAGGAGATCAGAACATGGCACGAGCTAAGTTTCTCTGTGATGCCGAACGCTGCATCGAGTGCAACGCCTGCGTTACGGCCTGTAAAAACGAGCACGAGGTGCCCTGGGGCATCAACCGGCGTCGTGTTGTCACCATTCAGGATGGCAAACCCGGCGAACGGTCGATCTCGGTGGCCTGTATGCATTGTTCGGACGCGCCCTGTATGGCGGTCTGTCCGGTAGATTGCTTCTATCAGAACGAAGAAGGTGTCGTTCTGCATTCGAAGGATCTGTGCATTGGCTGTGGTTACTGCTTCTATGCGTGTCCCTTTGGCGCGCCGCAGTACCCACAGGCAGGTAACTTTGGGTCACGCGGCAAGATGGACAAATGTACCTTCTGCGCTGGCGGTCCCGAGGAAAACCATTCGACTGCGGAATTCGCGAAATACGGCCGCAACCGTATCGCGGAAGGCAAATTGCCGATCTGCGCCGAAATGTGTTCCACCAAGGCCCTGTTGGCGGGGGATGGCGACGTTGTGTCGGCGATCTACCGTGAACGCGTGGTGGCCCGTGGCTTCGGCTCGGGCGCCTGGGGTTGGGGCACCGCCTACGATCAGAAAGGCGGCTGATCCACATCAGTTGGGCGGGGGTCACCCCGCCCTTCATTTCTCATTTGACTACGGCTGGTCCCGAGGGGATCGCGCCGTCTGATCGTTACTCATCATAGGAGAACGACCATGCTACGCCATGTTTTGGCTTTTCTCACACTTGTCATGCTGGCCGCGCCGGGGATCACCCTAGCGCAGGAGGCAGAGACACCCGCAATCGACCGTAGCGCCACAGGCGGTGCACAAACTCTGGAAGACATTATGGCCCGCCAGCGAGGCGAGGCGATTGATGACACTTTTCGCAGTAGCGCTACGGGCAACCCGGAAGGTGCTGCGGGCATCGTCAATCAGCTTGGCACACTTGGTGGCGCATCAGATCCCGAGGTTTGGCGCGCGCTGCGCTATGGGTCGGCGGATGTCAAAGTTTCCGCTGGTGGCGAGGTGGCCAGCGTTTTGATGCAGGACGGGGGCATGCGCTGGCTTGCCTTCCGCGATGGTCCGCTGCGCGACTATGGGGGGGGCCTGTTGCTTGCCACCATCGTGTTGTTGGCGTTGTTTTATGTCCTGCGCGGTAAGATCCGCATTGACGAAGAAATGACCGGGCGCACCGTCACCCGGTTTCAGGCGATCGAACGTTTTGCCCATTGGCTTTTGGCCGGATCCTTTATCGTTTTGGCACTGACCGGGTTGTTTGTCCTGTTTGGTCGTATCTTCATCGCCCCCTATGTCGGGCTCGAGTTTAACGCCTTTTTGCTGACCTGGTCGAAGTGGGTGCATAACAACATCTCCTGGGCCTTTATCCTCGGGCTGGTCATGGTGTTCTTTATGTGGGTCTGGCACAATATCCCGAACCGCACCGATATCATCTGGATCCGCCAGTTCGGCGGGATCATTGGCAAAAACCACCCACCTGCGAAGAAGTTCAACTTCGGTCAGAAGATCATCTTTTGGTCGGTGATTGTCTTTGGTGGATCGATTGCGGTGTCAGGTGTGTCGCTCTTGTTCCCCTTCGAACTGCCACTGTTTGCCAAAACCTTTGCGATCATGAATGATTTGGGTCTTCCGGGATTGGCTGGTATGGAGAGTCTGCCGACTGCGCTTTCTCCACAGGAAGAGATGCAGCTGGCCCAGCTGTGGCACGCGATCATGGCCTTTGTTCTGATGGCGATCATCTTTGCGCATATCTACATTGGCTCGGTCGGGATGGAGGGCGCATCGGGCGCCATGACCACCGGTGAGGTGGATGAGGCCTGGGCGCATCAGCACCATTCGATCTGGCTGGATGAGGTGAAAGAGGCCAAAGCCAAGGCTGAAGCTGGAACGGCAACCCCGGCTGAATGATGAAAGCGCTGTGGCTGACATTGTGTCTCTTGGCGCAGCCTGTGCTGGCGCAAGAGTTCACCACCTTGAAAGGGCACGGTGGTCCGATCATGGACATCGCCGTGACCCCGGAGGGGCGGGTGGCCACAGCAAGTTTTGACAATACGGTTGGTCTTTGGACCGACCGCACTCCGCACTGGTTTGAAGGCCATGACGCTGCGGTGTCACGTGTGGTGGCAACGCCCGAGGGTTTGGTCTCCGGAGGAGATGATTTTGCTGTCATCCGCTGGCCAGACGGAAAGATACTGGGACGGCATGCGGGTAAAGTGCAGGCCCTTGATGTGCTTCCTGACGGGCGGATCATCAGCGGAAGCTGGGACGGAACGGTCAAAATCTGGGGCGCGCATGAGCAAACGCTGATGTCGCCTCGTGGGAGCGTCAATGCAGTGCGTTTCGGTCCAGATGGTGCGATCTTTGTGGCAACAACGAATGGCGAGATCTTGCGGTATGACACCCCAGAAGCCGCGCCTCTGCCGTTGGTGCAACATGGATTTGGGGTGAAACGCATGGTCGCTGGTGCCGGTTGGCTCGCCTATGGTGCTGTGGATGGCGGTACACGGGTGATCGATGCCAAAACAGGCGCGGCCCTTGCCGATTTTACTCTCGATCGCCGCCCTATCCTTGCGCTGGCGCATCATGCGGGAACGGGGCAGATCGCTGTCGGAGACGGTCAAGGCTATATCATGCTCATTGATACCCGAAACTGGCGCATCAGGCGTGACTTTCGCGCCACCCGGGATGGCCCTGTTTGGGCCTTGGCTTTTTCTCTGGATGGGCAAACAATCTGGGCCGGTGGGCTTGATGATGTAGCCTATGGCTGGCCCGTTGCCGCCTTGGATAGGTTTAACCCCGAAATGGGACAGGAGCGCAGCTTTTTGCGCGCTGCCGACACTATGCCCAACGGTGAACGGCAATTCATGCGTAAATGTTCGATCTGTCACGCGCTGACTTCTGATCCCTCGCGCAAAGCCGGCCCAACCTTGCACGGTGTGTTTGGCCGTCAGGCGGGAACTGTGTCGGGGTATCGATATTCTGAGATCCTTGATGGGTCACCAATCATCTGGGATGAGGCCACAATTGACGCATTGTTCGATCAAGGCCCAGACCATTTCATTCCGGGGTCAAAAATGCCCATGCAGGTCATTGCGGGTCCACAAGACCGTTCTGATCTTATTGCATTTTTGAAGCAGGCTACGCAAAAGGACGAAAAGCCATGAAATCCATGTTTGTCGGGTTCGCGACAGCGATTGCCATCACCATTGCCGCGAGTTTCGTGCTAGCCGAGATAGGCTTTTCCGCGGAAGACCGCTATTCCGGCGACAATGTGCGCGTAAACTGAAAGGACACCCGTGTCTGATATGTACGGCGGCAGCCTCGCTGGCGCGTCGATCCTCGTGATCGATGACGAGCCTGGAATGCGGAACTTTCTGACCAAAATCCTGGAAACGCGCTGTAAACGCGTGGCTCAGGCCGCTTCCCCGGCTGAGGCCACGGCACAGTTGGATCAGGCGCATTTTGATCTGATTATTCTCGACAACATCATGCCCGGGAAAACGGGTCTGGACTGGGTCACCGAACAGCGGCGTTTGGGCTTGTTTGCCGATACCATTCTGATCACTGCCTATGCCGATCTGGAAACGGCGATCACGGCGCTTCGGGCGGGTGTGTCTGATTTTGTTCTGAAACCGTTCCGCGCCAATCAGATCTTGAACGCGGTGTCACGCACGTTAGACCGCAAAAACCTGCGGCGCGACAATCGCCTTTTGCGCCACGAGCTGTCTGCGGATGGGACACGGGGTACGCTTCTTGGGGCCTCGCCGGCCTTGGCCGAAGTGCGCGCGATGCTGCATAAATTGGCGCCGTTGCCAACGCCAGTTCTGTTCACCGGGGCAACCGGCACCGGCAAAGAAATCGCTGCGCGGACGTTACACCAGCTGTCTGATCGGGCGGAAAAGCCTTTTGTTGCCGTCAATTGTGCCGCCATCTCGCCAGAGCGGATCGCGCAAGAGCTTTTTGGTTTGGTCGAAGATTCCGAGCAACGCAATGCGGGACTGTTTCTTCTGGCTGAAGGCGGCACGCTGTTTCTGGACGAAGTGGCGCAGATGCCCGAAGCGCTGCAGGTTGCACTGTTGCGTGTGCTTGAGGATCAGCGCATTCGTCCCGTGGGGGGAGAACGTGACATCCCGCTGAACATCCGCATTTGTTTTGCGACAAACGATGATCTGAGCAAAGCCGTGGAAGAGGGGCGCTTCCGGGCGGATCTTTTCCACCGGATCAATGTGATGAATATTACCATGCCTCTTCTGCAGGATCGATCAGAGGATATCGTTGAACTGGCCGCGCATTTTACAACTCACTTCAGTCAGGTTTTGGGCATGCCCGCACTTAATCTGGATGATGAGACCTTGCTAAAACTGCGTCGCTACGACTGGCCGGGAAACGTGCGCGAGCTGCGCAATTTGATCGAACGGTCTGTGATTCTCGGTGAATTTCCTGAAGAGTTTCAGGGCAGCGGGGCGACAACAGGTGTTCAGGCGATTGAATCGCTGGATCTGGTGATGCAGCGCCATATTCTGCATGTGTTGGACCAATGTGACGGCAACCGTGCCGAAGCTGCGCGGCGGCTGGGGGTCTCTCGCAAAACAGTAGATCGGAAATGTGCCGCCTGGGGAGAATGACTACTCTTCGGCGGCAGGCACCCATACCGTGAACTCTGCACCTTGATCGAGATTGCGCGCCGTGATCAGGCCTCCGCATCGTTGAACAAGTGTTTGGCTAATGGACAGACCCAACCCGGTGCCTTCGGCCTGTTTGGTGGTAAAGAACGGATCGAACACAGCGTTCAGTTTGTCTGGTGGCAGGCCGGGCCCTGTGTCTCGGACAACCAAACGCGCTCCGGTATGACCGTCGCGCGTTTCCTCACCGAGCTCAAGCCAGAGTGTACCCTCATCGCCCATGGCTTGGATGGCGTTGACGATCAGGTTGATCACCACCTGTTGCATTTCACCGGCGTCAATACGCACAAGAGGAGCGTCTTGCAGATCTGTTACGACGGTAATCTGTCGTCGGCTGAGAAGATGTTCGACAAGGACCAGACAGTCGGACACCACCGGCGCCATCTGGGTCATTTCACTATAGCCCGAGAACTCACTTGGGCGTGCAAACTGCAGCAGTTTTCCGACAATCGCATCAATACGCGTCACCTGCTGATCCACGAGGTTCAGCTCGGTTTCGACCGATTTGGAGCTCTCTCCCAGGGTTTCTCGCATCACATCAACATTGCCTTGGATAACCGCAACGGGGTTGTTGATTTCATGGGCAACGCCTGCGGTGATTTCACCGATAGAGGCCAATTTCTCTGACATCACCAGTTGCTTGAAAGTCTGCTCAAGCTTCGCATTGGCGGCTTTTAACTCGGCGGTGCGTTGATCCACACGTTGGTTCAGCTCATCAGCCCAGGCGCGCAGTTTCTGATCACGTTCTTGTACCTGATTGAGCAGGCTGTCCAAATGTGCGCCCACTGCACTGATCTCGTCTTTGGTGCCGAGATCACCATTGCGGGCCGAGAGATCGCCCCGCTCGACTCGGCTCATCACGCGGGTCATGCGTTCGAGGGGAGAGAAGATGCCCTTGGCAAGCCACAAGAATAGGGGCCCCGAGAGCAAAAGCACGCCGACAAAGGCCGCAAGCATCCAGATATAAGCTGCACGTTTTGCCGCGCTAAACGGGGCCTCAAGGAACCCGACATACAGCATGCCGACACGATCCCCAAAGCTGTCGATGATCGGAAGGTAGCCAGAGATATACCAATCGTTGACCACAAAAGCCCGATCAAGCCAGGTTTGCCCTTGATCCAAAACGCGACCGCGCACGGCCGCTGAGACACGCGTGCCCAGCGCACGAACCTCTTCGAACAATCGGACATTGGTCGAGACCCGCACGTCCTCGAGAAATAGCGTTGCCGTGCCCTGCCGTTCTCCTCCCGTAACGGCATTGAGGTAAACCAGTGTGTTGATCGTATCGATGAACTGCAAATTTCGATTCAAAAGAATGCCGCCCACAAGGACACCGTCGTGCCCCGGAAGGCTCACCGGGCTTGCGCTATGAACAACCATGCCACGGTCTTCCACGGTGCGATTTGTCGGCACGGCGGCTTCGGTGTCGATCAGATCAATGCTGGCTTGTTCGGCCATGTCATCCGAGATCTCGGACAGATCGGCATGTGAAAAGATATCAATCTCAGTGCTGTGCCGACCGCCTAAAGCGGTGTCGATGACGGGCCAACGTTTGGCCATTTCCTTGGCTTGATCGCGAGGAATGAAATACAGAAAATCCAGGCCCAGCATATGGCGTTTGGTGCGAAAATAGCTGACCTGCGCCGTGACAGAGCGATTGAGCAGATTGGCCATCTCAGTGGAATTTGCGACGCTCGACAGATCCCGCCCAGTGCCATTCATCAATTGTTCGAGGTATTGCTCTGCAATCCGCAGATCGCTTTCGACATTGGCAATCAGGACCTTGTCGTAGTCCGCATTCCAGCGCGTCATGCCCAGCAGCAGCAGCAAGGGCATCAAAAAGATCAACGGCAAAAGCGCAAGGATCAACAGGCGCAGGCGAACAGAGGTCATGGCAATTCCTTTGTCCCGCAGACTATCCAAGCTCGCGCAGTTGGGCAAACCCAACCAAGAGGGGGCTGGATGTAGCGCGAAGGCCGTGCCATGTCTTGCGCAATGGTTTTGAAACATCATCATATCCTTGCGCTTTGCACCATGATCGTGGCCCCTCAGGTTCAGGCTGAAATCACGGTGTTTGCGGCGGCAAGTCTGAAGACGGCCCTGGATGAAGTGATCGAAACCTACGAAGCCGAGACCGGAGAAGAGGTGCTGGCCTCTTATGCCGGCTCATCTGCGCTGACGCGGCACATTCAATATGGTGCCCCTGCCGATTTGGTGATCCTTGCCAATGTGGCCTGGATGGATGTGCTCGAGCAGGGGGGTGAATTAAAACCTAACACGCGTGTCGATCTGTTGGGCAATCAATTGGCTCTGATTGGACATGGCGACGTTGCTCCTTTTGATCTTTCGGAACTGCCGGAACATCTTGGCGACGCCCGACTTGCGATGGCATTGGTAGACGCGGTGCCAGCGGGAATATACGGGAAGGCGGCCCTGACCTCTCTGGCTCTCTGGGACGGGCTGGCGCCTCAGGTCGCGCAGACTGACAATGTACGCGCGGCCCTGTCGCTTGTGGCGCTGGGCGAGGCCCCTTTTGGCATCACCTATGTTACGGATGCTGCCGCTGAGCCGCGCGTCAGTATTGCAGCGCTCTTTCCTGAAACCAGTCACCCGCCAATTCGCTATCCAGCGGCGTTGACACGTGGGGCCGATGATGCGGCTGTAGGGTTTCTCGCCTATCTGCAATCTGAGACTGCGCGTCTGGCCTTTGCGTCTCACGGTTTTGTCCCGTTGTTGCCATGATGGAGTGGTTGTCGCCAGAAGAGCAACAGGCCGTGCTGTTGTCGCTGCGTGTGGCATTTTGGGCCACCATTGTGTCGCTGCCCTTTGGGGTATTCACGGCCTATGCGCTGGCGCGCTGGCGCTTTCCTGGTAAGCAGATCGTAAATGGGTTGGTTCATTTGCCTCTGATCTTGCCGCCCGTGGTAACCGGGTATCTGCTGTTGATCACCTTCGGCAGGCGTGCACCCATCGGTGCGGCTTTGCATGAGATTGGCATCACCTTTGCCTTCCGTTGGACCGGTGCAGCGCTTGCGGCAGCGATTGTTGCCTTCCCATTGATGGTGCGGGCCGTGCGCCTGTCGATTGAAGCGGTTGACCCGAAACTTGAACAGGCGGCGGGCACTCTGGGTGCCTCGCGGATCTGGGTGTTTCTGACCGTAACCTTACCGCTGATCCTGCCCGGTGTGCTGACCGGTGCGATTTTGGCCTTTGCCAAAGCGATGGGTGAATTCGGTGCGACAATCACCTTTGTCTCAAACATTCCCGGACAAACCCAAACACTGCCTTCTGCGATCTACGCCTTTTTGCAGGTCCCCGGAGGTGAGAGCTCGGCCCTGCGTTTGGTTGGGGTCTCGGTTGCCATAGCCATGCTGGCGCTGTTGGCCTCTGAACTGCTGGCACGTCGATTGGCACGGAGGATTTCAGGATGAGCCTGTCCGTGCGTCTGACCCACAGCTTTGAAGATCGGCGCTTTGACATCTCCTTTGACGCTCCGGGTGGCGTGACGGTGCTGTTTGGAGGATCGGGGTCCGGCAAAACGACCATCGTCAATGCGGTGGCCGGTCTTCTGCGCCCCGAGGAAGGGCGGATTGCGGTTGAGGATCGGGTGCTGTTTGACAGCGATACAGGCACCAATTTGAAACCGCACAAACGTCGGCTAGGCTATATCTTTCAGGAAGGTCGCCTGTTTCCACATCTCAGCGTCAAACAGAACCTTTTGTATGGTCGTTGGTTCGCTCCCAAATCAGCGATGCCCGCTCGGCTCGACAATGTGGTGGAGATGTTGGGGATTGGGTCCTTGCTCACCCGTCGTCCGAACGCGCTGTCGGGTGGTGAAAAACAACGCGTGGCCATCGGACGTGCGCTTTTGGCTGGCCCGGAATTGATCCTTGCGGATGAACCGCTGGCGGCGCTGGATGAGGCGCGCAAAGCCGAGATCCTGCCCTATTTTGAACGTCTGAGAGATGAGGCGCGGGTGCCCATTCTCTATGTCAGTCATTCGGCGGCGGAAGTGGCGCGGCTGGCAACCTCGGTTGTCGTGTTGCAAGACGGCAAAGTGGCCCGGCAAGGCAGTGCATCCGAGGTGCTGAGCGACCCAAGTGTGACACCCATGGGGGTCCGCTCGGTTGGTGCAGTTCTCGAGGCCTATGTCAGGTGCCATCATGACGATGGGCTGAGCGAATTAAACGCAGGTGATGTGCCGCTGTTTCTGCCGCGTGTGTCAAAGGACATTGGGGATATGGTGCGGGTGCGGGTGGCGGCTCAGGACGTCATGTTATCGCGCGATCGACCCGTTGGGTTGTCCGCCTTGAATATCGTACCGGGCACCGTCGCTTCGATCCGGCCTGGCACCGGACCGGGGGCAATTGTCTCGTTGGACACTGCGGCGGGGCGCATTTTGTCACGTGTCACGCGGCGGTCAGTGGCCGACCTTGGGCTCGCGCCCGGGGTCAGCTGTCATGCAATCATCAAAACAGTTTCCGTTTCGCCAAAGGATGTGGGTGGCTGAAATCTGGCGTCCACAAGGTGCATTGCCCCTGCCCAGACATGATGCAGATCTAGACGGGTTAGGCGAATCAAGGAGACCGCAATGACCTTGCCTGTGATTGGTGCTGCACTGAAGGTGGAAGAGATTGATTTCTTTCGCGATTGGTTGTTCGAAAAGGATCGCGATATCGAGATCCAGAGCTTTGAGACCCCTGAAATTCTGATTGGTGAAAACTGGCGCCCTCTGGTCGAAGCGGCCAAGGAAAAGCTTGCGGGCTGGAAGGGGCGTCTTGGCATTCACGGCCCCTATATGGGTCTGACCTTGGCCAGCCATGACCCGGAAATCCGAGCGGTTGCGCGAAAACGTATGATGCGCGGTCTGGAGATTTGTGAGGCGCTAGGGGCCACACAAATGGTGATCCATTCGCCCTACACCACATGGAACCACTTCAATCTGGATATGATGGAGGGGAAGCGCGACACGCTTATCGCCGAGGTTCATGACACACTGGACGGCGTGGTGACTCGCGCTGAAAACAGTGGTGTTATGTTGGTTCTTGAAAACATCGAGGATGTGAACCCTCAAGAGCGCAAAACACTGGCTGAGAGCTTTGACAGCGACATGGTCCAACTCTCAATTGATACCGGTCATGCGGCCATCGCGCATAATGCACCACCCGTGGATTATTTTGTCCGGAGTGCGGGCGAACAGCTGCATCACATCCATCTACAAGACGTTGACGGCTATGCCGATCGCCATTGGGCCGTAGGGCAGGGGAACATCCCTTGGCAGGCTGTGTTTGACGCAATTGGTCAACTGGAGCAGAAACCGCGCCTGATCCTTGAGATGATGCGCGCGGACTCAATCCAGCCGTCGATGGCCTATCTCGAAGCCCATGGTCTTGGGCAATAACATGGTTTTTTAACTGGCCAGTCCGAGACGGTGGAAGAGGGCGCTGCCCTCTTCCAGTTTCAGTTAGTTATCTGTGTCAGAGGTTGTTGGTGCAGGTGTCTCTGGCGCGGGGGTGACCGAGGCAGACGAGGTGGTCAGAGCGCCGCCGATCCATTCTCCCGAGGCCTCCTGGCCCGTGGCATAGCGCATGATGCCCTGTCCCTCACGTTTGCCTTTTTCAAAGCTGCCCTCGTAGGTGTCTCCATTGGCATAAACCGCAACACCTTGACCATTGATCTCACCGCGATCCCAGTTGCCGGTGTAGGTAAAGCCGCTGGCCATGGTAATGGTTCCCTGACCATGGCGCTGCCCTTCGCGGAACTGGCCTTCATACTCGGTCTTGTCTGGATAGGTCGCCGTGCCTTTGCCGTGGCGCTGTCCGTCTTGCCATTCACCTTCATACCGATATCCATCGGGGTAGGTCATAACGCCAAAGCCATTGTTGCGGGCATTCACAAATTCACCGGTATACACAAGCCCGTTGGCATATGAGGCGGTGCCTTTGCCGTCGATCACACCATCCACCCAATCGCCATTGTAGGTCGAGCCATCGGGATAGGTGATCTCGCCTACTCCATTTGCCAGGTCTCCGGCGAACTCTCCTTCGTAAATCGAGCCATCCGGATAGGTGACTTTGCCCTGACCTTCGATCTGGCCGGTGATCCAGTTGCCGTCATAGCGGTAGCCATCGGTGCCTGTGAACACACCTTGACCGTGACGTTGGTCATTGTTGAACTGGCCCTCGTAGATGTCACCGTTGGCATAGGTGACTTTGCCGCCACCTTCACGACGACCATCCACAAGCTCGCCTTCATAGACATCGCCATTGGGCTGGGTCAGCTTGCCATTGCCGTCGATCTGACCGTCGCGCCAGGTGCCTTCATAAATCAGGCCGTCGGGCATGGTCAGTTTGCCCTGACCTTCCCGATCCCCATCTGCCACACGGCCATCATAGATGGATTGGTCCGGATAGGTGATTTTGGCGCCACCCTCTTTGACTCCATTCACCCAATCGCCTTCATAGAGATAGCCATTGGGGGCCGTCATGGTACCTTTGCCATGGTGCAGCGCATTGCGGAAGCTGCCTTCGTAGCGCACGCCATTGGCATAGATCGCGATACCTTTGCCGGTGATTTTACCGTCGTGCCAGGACCCTTCATAAGTGCCGCCATCAGCAAAGATGATCTTGCCGACACCTTCGGGTTTGCCTTTGGAAAACTGACCCTCGTAGACTGACCCATTGGGGAAGCGTGCCACGCCGTCCCCCTTGATCTCACCCTCGACCCAATCCCCGGTGTATTCATACCCGTTGGGAAGACGATAGGTGCCAATTCCGTGCTGCAGCCCATCTTGAAAGGTGCCTTCGTAGATGCCGCCATCGTCGTATTGCTTGCTGACGACCTCGCCTTGTTGCGCGAAGGCAAATGTGCCCACAACCAAGGTTCCCATAAACAGCGTGGCTTTTGCGGCTGTCTTGATCTGCATGTCTATTCGCCCCTTTGCCCAAAATGGGCCCCCTGTTACCGGAAACGTAATAGAGCCAGCGATTTGGGGCAATGGTTTTGCCGCAACACGGGGCAATCGGCGCGGAAATGCGCTTTGTGAGCGAATGTGTGTGGGACAGGTGAGGCCGGTCTGCTCCGAGACGCTTTTCCTCAGATGTGCATCTGCTATGTCAGGGGGGAACAGGAATTAAGGGCCGAGCGATGAGTGATCATTTTCGTCTGACACTGGCACAATTGAACCCCACTGTCGGAGATCTGTCGGGCAATGCTGCTAAGGCGCGTGATGCGTGGGAACAGGGCAAATCTGCCAAGGCGGATATGGTGGCTCTGCCGGAGATGTGGATCACCGGATATAATGCGCAGGATCTGGTGATGAAGCCTGCTTTCTATCAGGCGGCAATTGCCGAGATTGAAAGCCTGGCCAAGCTTTGTGCAGAGGGGCCAACGCTTGGAGTTGGCGGGCCGTGGTTTGAAGACGGCAAGCTCTACAATGCCTATTTCATCTGTCGCGAGGGAAGTGTCGTCAATCGCGTGCTCAAGCACCACCTGCCAAACGAAACGGTGTTTGATGAGGTGCGTATCTTCGATTCTGGCGCTCTGGGTGGACCATATAGCGTGGGCAACACCCGGATCGGGTCGCCGATCTGCGAAGATGCCTGGCATGAAGATGTGGCGGAAACGCTTGAGGAAACCGGGGCCGAGTTCCTGATGGTGCCCAACGGATCGCCCTATTTCCGCAATAAATTCGATGTGCGTTTGAACCACATGGTCTCGCGCGTTGTCGAAACCGGTCTGCCGCTTGTCTATCTCAACATGGTGGGCGGACAGGATGATCAGGTGTTTGACGGGGGGTCTTTTGTGCTCAATCCCGGTGGCAAAATTGCCGTGAAACTGCCGGTGTTTGACGAGGTGATTTCGCATGTGGATTTCACACGCGGTGATCAGGGCTGGGAAGCGCAACCGGGGCGGTTCGAAAAACACCCGGACGAATGGGAGCAAGATTATCGCGTGATGGTCGAAGCGCTGCGGGATTACCTACGCAAAAGCGGGTTTTCTAAAGTGCTTTTGGGGCTGTCTGGCGGTGTGGATTCGGCCTTGGTTGCGGCCATCGCGGTGGATGCCATTGGGGCAGAGAACGTCCGCTGTGTCATGCTGCCGTCGGAATACACGAGCCCTGAGTCTCTGGAAGACGCCGAAGCCTGCGCCAAAGCGCTGGGCGTGCATTACGACTATGTGCCGATCTCAGAAGGTCGGACCGCCATTTCCAACACGCTGGCGCCCCTGTTTGCGGGACGCGATGAGGATGTGACCGAAGAGAACATTCAGTCGCGCCTGCGGGGGCTGTTGTTGATGGCCATGTCCAATAAATTCGGTGAGATGCTCCTGACGACGGGCAATAAATCCGAAGTCGCCGTTGGCTATGCCACGATCTACGGCGATATGAATGGCGGCTATAACCCCATCAAAGATCTCTACAAAACCCGCGTGTTTGAAACCTGTCATTGGCGCAATGCCAATCACCGGGACTGGATGTCAGGCCCCGAAGGGCTGGTGATCCCCGAGAGGATCATCACCAAACCCCCCTCTGCCGAGTTGCGTGAGGATCAGAAAGACAGTGACAGTCTCCCGGATTATCCGGTGTTGGATGGGATCTTGGAGATCCTAGTCGATCGGGATGGCTCGATCGCAGATTGTGTCGCCGCCGGTTTCGAAGAGGCGGATGCCAAACGCATTCAGCACCTCCTGTACATCAGCGAATACAAACGTTTCCAATCGGCGCCGGGGGCACGCCTGACGCTTAAGGCCTTCTGGTTGGACCGCCGGTATCCGATTGTGAACCGCTGGCGCGATCAGGGATAAACCAGAAGGCGCGCGCGAAGGACTGCGCGCGCCTGATCCGCCTAAAGCATCAATTGATAGCTGTGTGGCACGTAGTGAAATCCATCTCCTCGCGTCTCGGCATACCCCAAGGCCGGGAAGGGCATGTGGTATCCTACAAAAGGCATTTTCTCAGCAGCAAGCATGCCCAGGACTTTCCGACGGGATGCGGCCGCCGCTGCCTTGTCGCGATCGAACTTCACCTCCCAGTCCGGATAGGCAAGTGACCAGACATAGTGGTTGGCCAGATCGGCCATAAGCAAGAGCTGTTTGCCCTCAGATTCGAGCATGTAGGTCATGTGTCCGGGCGTATGGCCAAACGCGGCCACGGCGTTCACGCCTGAGGCAACGCTGTCTCCATCACCGACAAAGCGTGTCTGATCTGCCAAGGGGCGGACTTTGGCGTCAAAGCCATCGTTTTCCATCTTGGCCCAGGCGTCGAATTCGACCTGTCCCGTGACATAGGCCGCATTCTTGAAGGTGGCACCTTGGTCATGGGTGAGCCCGCCAATGTGATCACCGTGCATGTGTGTAATAACAACATGGCTGACTTGATCCGCAGTGTATCCGGCGGCCTCGACAGCGGCTGTAATCCCACCTGCGTTGAACCCAGTGTCGAACAAAATCAATTCCTTACCCGTGTTGACTAAGGTCGGGGTGAAAAAGAACTGGGCTTTGTCGGTGGGCAGATGCGCCTCCGCCGACGCGGTTGCAAATGTCTCGGCATCGACGTTCATGCCAAAGATGTTTTTTGGGCCCTCAACGGTTCGGCTTCCAACCAACAATGTGCTGACTTCAAACGCGCCAAGTTGGAAACGATTGACGCGCGGGATCTGCGCGCCTTGCTGTTTTGGGGCGGCGTGGCCGTCCGCGCGCGCTAGTTGGGCGGTCAGCGGCAATGTGGCAGCGCCAAGCAGCGCAGCACGGCGTGATAATGTGGGCATTGCAATTCCTCCGGGGTTGAACACCCATGAGGGTAGTCTGTTTTTCAGTCTTGTCCCGCGCAGTCACGAGAGTTTGAAAACCAGTTAGATCAAGGTCAGAGGGTAGCTCGCCAACGGGTCATAGATGACACCGCTTTCCGATAAGATTGAGGCATAGAGGGTCACGCTTTGGCACAGATAGGGACCAAGCCGAGCACCACTGATGGTCTGAAGCAAGGGGCCTGGGTCGGCACGTCCAGAGAGACGTGCCAAGGTGACATGAGGACGGAACCGCCGCCGCTCGGTCGCCATGCCGGTCCCGTGTACCCGGGTGCGGGTTTTGTCATGCAGCTGAACCAGATCGGGGCCACCGTCGGCGTCAAGCGCGACCGCCTGCCCATGTTTCCCACCAAATAGAGAAGGGTTTGAAAGGGTTAGCGAGATAGCCGGATTGCGCAGCGTGGTCATATTGTCATGCAGCGCTTCTAGCGTGTCTTCGGGCTGATCACCTAGAAAAGACAGTGTCAGGTGCAGATTTTCCCAGTCCACAGGGCGGCCGCCGGGCAGCTTGCGTTGCAGTTCCTCAAGGGCATCGCGCGCGGTATCGGGTAGATCAAGAGCAATAAACAGGCGCATGGTTACAACCGAGTCAGTTTGGTTTGCGATCGCATGTGCATCCAGTCCTCGTAGTGACAGAGCTGGGTGCCTTCGCTCAGACAGGCCGCTGCGGCCGCGGCAGAGCCCATATAGAGCGCCTCGGTGGTGGAGTGTTTCTGTTGAAGCCCTAAGACAAAGCCTCCGATAAAACTGTCTCCTGCACCTATGGCACTGACAACATGGGTGTTTGCGGCGGTGACGTGCCAGAGACCACTTTCATCGGCCATGACAGACCCATCTTTGCCCCGCGCGATGATGATGGTTTTGGCGACACCTTTCCGACGTAAGCTCTCTGCGAAAGACGCGCTTTCATGCTGTGTCTCGAGCATGGATCCGGACAGATCGCGCGCCTCGTGACTGTCCATGCGCAGCACCGCTGGGGCAGGCTGCGGCGCCTGAGCCAAGGCGTGCAAATGCGGACCGGATGTGTCGACCACCACATTGCAGTTTGGCAGGGTGTCGCAGACCTGGGTCACAAAGCCCGGGGAGGCGCCGGGTGGCATGCTTCCGGACAAAATCAGCAGGTCGCCGGAGCGTACAGTTTGTACTATTCGCCCCAGAAAAGTTGCAATCTGTACATCGCTCCAATGGGGCCCATTGAGCACAAAGCGGTATTGTGCGTTTTGCGCAGTGTCGGTCACCGCAAAGCTGTGCCGGGTGTCGCCGGGGGCTGGCACTTCGATGAGATCAAAAGGCAAGGCACGCAAGAGATCGCCAAGCGCGGTACCAGTCGCCCCACCCAATGCCACGACTGCTGTGGCCGTACCGCCCAGCTGTGACACGGCGCGGGCAACATTTACACCGCCGCCTCCGGGCTCAGCTGTTTCCGGGCCACACCGCAGTTTTTGATTGGGCACCACCGCAGGGGTTGAGGTTGCCAGATCTAAAGCCGGGTTTAAGGTCACGGTCAAAATACGAGACATGACATTCGCCACTATGGTTAAAACTATGTTAACGCGAGCATGGCAGGAGGGCGGACAGGTTGAAAGCCAGTTTTCCCCGCCCCAACTGGACAAACTGGCTTTGTTGTGAAATTCACGCGGCTTGAAATTGATGCGCCCGCTTATCCGTCGTCTGACAGGAGACACGTTATGACCGTCACCCGCTTTGCCCCTTCGCCTACGGGCTTTATCCACGTTGGCAACCTGCGCACTGCGCTGTTCAACTATCTGATCGCCCGCAAATCCGGTGGCCAATTCATTCTGCGGATCGACGACACCGACCCAGAGCGGTCGAAAGAAGAATATGTCGATGCCATCAAGCGTGATCTTGAGTGGTTGGGGCTGACCTGGGATCGTGTTGAGCGTCAGTCGGCGCGTCTGGATCGCTATGCAGCGGCTGCGGACAAGCTGCGCGAAATGGGCCGGTTCTATGAGGCGTGGGAAACACCAACCGAGCTGGATCTGAAGCGCAAAAAGCTTCTGAACATGGGCAAACCGCCGGTTTACGATCGCGCGGCGCTTGATCTGAGCGAGGATGAGAAAGTCGCCCTGCGCGCCGAGCGGGGCGCAGGTGTCTGGCGCTTTAAACTCGATCAGGAACGCATCAACTGGAATGATGGCATTCTGGGTGATATTTCGATCGACGCAGCTTCGGTGTCGGATCCGGTGCTGATCCGGGCGGATGGTCAGGTGCTGTACACCATTGCCTCGGTTGTCGATGACACGGAAATGGGTGTGACCCACGTCGTGCGTGGCAATGACCATGTCACCAACACAGCGACCCAGATCCAGATGATCACGGCGCTGGGCAACACGCCCCCTGAGTTTGCGCATCACTCGTTGCTGACCGGCCCACAGGGCGAATCGCTGTCGAAGCGACTGGGCACACTGGCACTGAAAGATCTGCGTGAGCAGGGTGTTGAGCCCGAGGCGCTGTTGTCACTGATGGCGCGTCTGGGATCGAGCCAGCCGGTTGAGCTTCGCATGACCTTGGAAGAGATCGCAGATGGATTTGATCTGAACCAATTTGGCTCAGCGCCAACCAAATTTGATGTGCAGGACCTGTTTCCGCTGACTGCGAAGAAACTGCACAATCTGCCGTTTGAGGATGTGAAAGCCCAGATTACAGAGATTGGTGTGCCTGCGGACAAGGCTGAGCTGTTCTGGAAGGTCTGCCGCGAAAACATCACCGTGCGCGGTGACCTCGCGGGCTGGTGGACCTTGTTCAGCGAAGGGGCTGAGCCTCTGATCGCAGACGAAGATCGTGAGTTTATCTCGCAGGCGGTGGCTCTGCTTCCGGAAGGTCCCTTTGATGCCGATACCTGGGGCAATTGGACCAAGGCGGTGAAAGAGGCGACAGGCCGCAAAGGCAAAGGCCTGTTTATGCCGCTGCGCAAGGCCTTGACCGGGCAGGAACGCGGGCCAGAGATGGCCGATGTGTTGCAGCTCTTGCAGGTCATCAAAGCCAAGTAAGACAAGAAAAGCCCCGGAATTATCCGGGGCTTTTCTTTTATGTGACCAGCATGGTGCTTTTGCAGCTGGACAGCCAGTCATCCACACGTTCGCGAACGGGTGTCGTTAGGGGCTGGGCCCGGGGGTACAAAGGTGCATCGCGGTCATTGAGAACCGGGGCGTCCCATCCGGAAGTGGTTTCAAAGAAATGCTGAGGACCGTCGGTGCCAAATTCGCTGAGGTATCCCGCGATCACCACATCGAGGTATGACAAGAGAATCGGGTGCTCGGGGCCATGTGGCTGCCAAGACTGTTCGGGCACGGCGTAGATGGCCGTTGCATGATCTGCGCCAGGCACAGCGGTGTCATGGCGATCATATCCGGTTTCGCGCGTGTCCAACGCGGCCCAGTCTGCACCCGGCACTTCCGCCACCAGTCCATCAATCGCGCAGGCCTCATCCTTTACCGCTGTGAGATAACAGAGGCCGCGATGAGGTGTGGCCACCCATTGGCGGCGCCATCCGGGCAACCGCGCCATGCGGACCGGTGTGTAGAGATGTGTGTTGCGGTTCACCAAAGAACCGTAGCCAAAAAAATATGCATGTGTCATATGCCAAATATTCAATCAGATTGATGTAAGTCAAATTATTGAATGTGAAGAAATGTAATAACGGTAACCGTCTTTGAGAGGCGGAGGATTTCCAATGCGCGTAACCAAACGAACCAATATTGCCATGCGGGTGCTGATGTTTTGTGCAGCGAACCCGGGCCGTTTGGTCACAAAATCGGAGATTGCTCAGAAGTGCAACGCTTCTGAAAACCATCTGGCTCAGGTGATCAATCAATTGGCGCAGCTGGGGTATCTGCACACTCAGCGCGGGCGCAATGGCGGGCTTGAGCTTGGGCGGCCGGCAAGCCAGATTGTGATTGGCGATATCTTTCGGGCGCTTGAGGCACCGGTTCCTCTGGCTGAGTGTTTTGCCGATGTGGACAACACCTGTCCCTTGAAAGACGCCTGCCGTCTGCGCACGGCACTGAACGATGCCTCAGATGCGTTTTATGCCACGCTTGATCCTATTACGCTGGATGCCTTGGTCTGTGACAATACCCCCCTGATGGACATTCTCGCCCGTCCGGTGGCCTGCAGTGGTGCTCGGTCAGTGAGCACCCTTGCAAGCCTGTAACAGCTTGGGCTAGCGTCTGCGCAAAACAGATCTGCGCAAGAGGGAACGCAAAATGAAATTTACTGAAGAGCATGAATGGCTTCGCGTCGAAGGTGATGTGGTTGTTGTTGGCATCACAGCCCATGCGGCCGAGCAATTGGGTGACGTCGTCTTCATCGAACTGCCCGACACTGACACCGAGGTCGCGCGTGATGACGAGGTTGTGGTGATCGAATCCGTCAAAGCCGCGTCTGACATTCTTGCGCCGCTGGACGGAGAAATTGTTGAGGTGAACGAGCCTTTGGTTGAAGAGCCCGGCAAGATCAATGATGACCCAGAAGGTGAGTGCTGGTTCTTTAAAATGAAGGTCGAAGATCTCTCGGTGATGGACGACTACATGGACGAGGCTGCCTACAAGAAATTCATCAGCTGATCTGAGATTTCGGATCTTAGATAGAAGAAAGCCCCAGACCTGATCCGGGGCTTTCTTTTTATTAGGCTGTTTCTGACGCTGTCTCTTGGATTTCAGAGGCGGGGGTGTCTTGCAGGAAGGCAAAGACATCGCGGACCTGATTCCAAGTTTCTTTACTCCCTGCGCTGAGCAAGTAACCCGACTTCAGATCGCCGCGGAAATCCGATCCGTCGAGCATGGCGCAATAGCCGCCAGCCTGAGTCGCTGTAACCACTCCGGCAGGGTGATCCCAAGCGGTGACCTTGGCGGAGAGCACAAAATCGATGCTGCCAGAGGTCAGCATGCGCGATTCATGGCAGGAACAACGGAGGCTGGTGACACGCCCAAACCGTGGCAAGGTGGCCGCCATCTGTGCCTGTTTGTCCTTAGGCAGCAGGAACAAAGGCACATAGCCGATCATCTCGTCGAGTTTGCTCCCTTTGAGGGTGCGCAAAGTCCTGCGGCGCAGACGTGGGCCGATGTACTCCGCAGGGCTTTGTTCGTCGGCGAGGATGAAATCGTTCATCACCGGATCATATAGCAGCCCAAACACTGGGATACCAAATCGCAGGATCGAAATGATCACGCCAAAGGTGGTCAATCCGCGCGCATAGTTCCACGTGCCGTCCACGGGGTCGATGGTGAAACACAACTCGGCATCGCCGATTTTGTCGGTGATCTTTGGGTTTTCGGACACCGCCTCTTCGCCCACAATCAGCGCATTGGGGAACATCGACAGTAGCCCGCGCGCGATCATCGCTTCGGCGCCTTTGTCGGCGTCGGTAACTAGGTCCTGCGCATGGGCTTTGGCGCTAATTTGATGCGGCTCCAATTGACGGAATCGCGGCATAATCTCGGCACGGGCGGCGCGGCGCACCAGATTCATGAGCTGCGTACGCTGAGCGTTGCTGAGAGGCGCGGTGATCGGCATGGGCAAAGTTTCGGTCATGAATATCTCGTGCGGTTATGCTGCAATTGCAGAAATCTCCTGCCAGTGCGGGCGATTCTGTTCAAGGTGGCAGGGTGTCATAGGCGTGGGTTTCATCAATCTTTTGCGCGCAACACGCGGGCGGGTGGTGTCGCAAGCGGTCGCCAGGCAAAGCCCAGGCCCGCCAGCAGAGTAGCAAGGATACCACCCGTGATGACCCCAAAGGCCGAAGGCCAGATCACGGCAAAGTCGCTTTCCATGACAAAGGTCATCACCGCCCATGCCCCCGCAATGCCGGCCCCTAGCGCGACGACACCCGCACCAGCCCCGAGCAGAGCCGCCCGCAACGCAAAGCTGCGAAGGATACGGGCGCGGGTGGCCCCAAGGGTTTTCAAAACGGCGGCTTCATAGGTGCGTGCGCTTTCCCCCGCAGCCGCAGCACCGATTAGCACCAGAAAGCCGGTGAGTAGACTTGCTGCGGCGCCCCAGCGGATCGCACCGGCGATCCCGGTCAAAAGGTCAGATACGCGGTCAATGGCATCGCGCACGCGGATGGCGGTTATGTTGGGAAAGGCGCCTGCCAGATCTCGCAGGATCTGGGCCTCGGCCTGTTCTTCTGCGTAGACCGTTGAGATGAAAGTATGGGGCGCACCCTGAAGCGCTGAGGGGTTCATGCTCAGAACAAAGCCAATCCCAGCAGTGGAAAAATCGACCTCTCGGAAACTGGTGATCGTTCCTGTGATGTCGCGACCCAAAATGTTGATGGTCATGGTGTCCCCAAGCTCAAGCCCCATCTCTTCGGCTTCTTCATCAGCAAAGCTGATCTGAGGGGCACCCGCATAGTTCTCTGGCCACCATTCACCTGCGGTTACGCGGGTGCGCGCGTCAGGTTGCGTGGCGTAGGTAACCCCCCGGTCGCCTTGCAGAACCCAATGATCACCCGCAACCTCATTGGCGTCCTGGCCGTTGATTTTGGTGATGATGCCACGCAGCATCGGCGCGCTGTCGATGCGGCTGACGGCGGGATCATTTTCCAAACGTTCCAGATATCCGGGCATCTGGTCTTTCTGGATATCGACAAAGAAGTAGCTCGGGGCCACATCAGGAAGATCCCGGGCAATCGCATTGCGCAGGTTGCCGTCAATCTGGCCTACGGCGGCCAGCACCGACAGCCCAAGCCCAAGCGACAGAACAACGGCTCCGGCGGCCTCACCCGGGCCACCAATGGCCGACAGGGCCCAGCGCCAGATCGGACGTCCCTTGGCCCATCGCGCGCTAAACCGGGCCAGCGCACGTATGCCTCGGGCGGCGAGGGCCAGAACAATCAACGCACCCAGAATGCCACCTGCGGTCCAGAGGGTGAGCATCTGGTTGCCGGAGAACAGCATGGCGGTGCCAACAAGAAGCATCAGCAACATCGCGGTTGCCAGAAGATAGCGAGGGGCGGGCAGGCCGCGGGCCCCCTGAAGAGCATCCCGAAACAGCGTTGCGGCGCGCACCTCTTCGGCGCGGGCCAGAGGCCAGAGCGTAAAGAGCAGCGCCGTGAGCGCACCATAAAGTGCAGCTTCGGCCAGAGGCAGGGGATGAAGCGCAAACAGGGCGGGGATCGGCAGGGCTGCAGAAATGATCGGCCCGAGCAGGATCGGAATTGCAGCCCCAAGCGCCAGACCAATGAGGATACCAATCACCGAGAGCACACCGATCTGGATGAAGTAAGTCTGGAAAATGATCGCACGGGTCGCACCAAGTGTACGTAGGGTGGCGATCACCCCGGTTTTCCGTGCAAGATAGGCTCGCACTGCCGAGGAGACACCGATCCCGCCCACCGCGAGGCCGCTTAGCCCCACCAACACTAGAAAGCTGCCAAGCCGTTCGACGAAGGTTGCGATCCCCGGTGCGCCATTGCGGGCATCCCGCCAGCTCAGGCCTGATTGTTCAAACCGCTGTTTCGCCTCGGCACTGAGGTCGTCGAGGTCACTGCCATCGGGCAGGTCCATGCGATATTTGGTTTCAAACAGCGATCCGGGGGCCAAAAGGCCAGAACCATCTAAATCATCGGTGCGCACTATGGTGCGAGGCCCGAGACCAAAGCCATCTCCGGCATCATCGGGCTCGTGCACTATGGTGGCGCTCAGCGTGAACTCTTGCGTGCCCAGTTTGAGCGGATCTCCTACCGACAACCCAAGTCGATCTGCGAGGATGGGCGCCATGACGGCACCGCGATCGGTTAGGGCCTCTGACAGGGAAAGCGGAGGATCCAGCGTAATCTCACCCAAAAGAGGGTAAGCGGCGTCAACGGATTTTACCTGAGTGAGGCCTCGTTCAACTGTGCCATTCTGGTTGACCACCACCATGGATCGAAAATCGGTGACCTCTGACACGCGATCTGAGACAGAGGTCAGCCAGGCGCGTTCCGCGTCAGAGGCAAACCGATAGGTGAATTCTGCCTGCGCATCGCCCCCAAGCAGGATGGCGCCCTGGTCGGCCAATCCGGCCTGAATTGCCGAGCGCACTGATCCCACGCCAGCAATGGCGGCGACGCCAAGCGCAAGACAGGCAAGAAAAATGCGAAACCCGCGCAGGCCACCACGCAGTTCACGTCGCGCCAGACGGGCAGAGATACGCCAGCTCATTCTGCGGCTCGCAGCTGTTCGCTTGAAACAAGCCCGTCCGACAAATGCACCGTGCGGTCACAGCGTGCCGCAAGCTCAGGCGCATGGGTGACAAGGATCAATGTCGCTCCATGGCGTTCGCGAAGGCCAAACAGCAGATCCATGATCGCCTGTCCGTTATGACCATCCAGATTTCCGGTCGGTTCATCCGCCAAAAGGATGTCAGGGCGCGGCGCAAGGGCGCGGGCCAGCGCCACACGCTGTTGTTCTCCGCCCGACATCTGCGCGGGATAGTGGTCGGCGCGGTGGCCAAGCCCAACGGCCTCAAGTTCTTCTGCGGCCCGGTCGAAGGCGTCGCGGTGGCCCGCAAGTTCGAGCGGAGTCGCGACATTTTCCAAGGCCGTCATGGTGGGTATCAGGTGAAAGGATTGAAACACAACCCCCATATGATCCCGCCGGAACCGGGCGAGGGCATCTTCGTCCATGTGCGTCAGATCGTGACCAAGGGCCTGTACCGACCCGCTTGTGGCGCGTTCAAGCCCCCCCATCACCATCAGTAGCGAGGATTTCCCCGATCCCGAGGGGCCGATCAGCCCGAGCGTCTCGCCTTTTTTGACACCAAGCGAGATGCCATGCAAAATTTTGACCTCTCCGGCATTGCCACTCAGGCTTAAAGTGACATCTTGAAGAGAGAGAATGGCATTGGTCATCGGGAAGGTCCGCTTATGAGCATTTGGGAAAAATATGGTCTGTCTGCCTTGAGCAACAAGGCCTTGGTCTGCTTTTTAGCTATCGCAGCCCCGGCTCAGGCGGATGTTCACCTATTGGCGCTGGGCGATAGTCTGACACAAGGCTATGGATTGATCGAACAAGACGGCTTTGTTCCTCAATTGCGCGGCTGGCTGGCCGATCAGGGACATACGGTGCGCGTGGTGAATGGCGGGGTGTCAGGTGATACCACCGCCGGAGGTTTGGCCCGGGTCGAATGGGCTTTGACGCCTGAAATCAACGGAATGATTGTCGCTTTGGGTGGGAATGACGTGTTGCGCGGCATTGATCCTGATGTCGTGCACGCAAATCTGGAGGGCATTCTGCAGATAGCTGACAGTAAAGGGATCGAAGTTCTCTTGGTTGGGATGCGGGCACCGGGAAATTTTGGGGCAGAGTATCAAACCCAGTTTGATGCGATCTATCCGGAGTTGGCGCAGAGCTATGACACCGAGTATCTGGAGAATTTCTTTGCGGGGCTGAGCCCAAATGGCGAAACGCCTGCTGAACTGGCTGCGTTTATGCAGCCAGACGGCATTCATCCCAACGCAGAGGGCGTTGTGAAAATTGTCGCCACGATTGGGCCAAAGGTTGAGGATCTGATTGCGCGGATCGCGGATTAGGCGCCCGCAGCTGGTCCAAAATCATCATCGGGCGCGGTTACGACCGCAAGGATACCCAGCAGAGTCGATCCAAGCGCACTTCCGATGTAAAACCCAAAGGCGTTCATCAGGGTCATATCCCAAAAGAGCCACCCAAAGATCGCGCCAATCACACCTACGACGCTGCCGAAGATCATTGCCAAGATTGCCATTTATGCCTCCATCCGCGAATAGGGTGCGCCTTTTTTCCTTACAAATAGTTAAGGCGGTGAAATGTGGCGCGAATGGGGCGCACTTTTGCTCGAATAGGTAGAATACCGTGAAAATTTTGCGCAACAAAAAAGGCCCTCATCCTGAGATGAAGGCCTTGAGATGCGTTGTGAAGCCGAGGCTCAGAGCACTGTGACGGTCGCCCCTTTGGGCACACGTTCGTACAAATCAATCACATGGTCGTTGATCATGCGGATACATCCGTTTGACACCGAGCGCCCAATCGAGCGGGGCGATGTTGTGCCATGAATCCGGAAATAAGTGTCGCGGCCATTTTGGAAGAGATACAACGCACGCGCGCCCAGTGGGTTGCCCGGACCACCTGGCTGAACATAGTCATTGTCGATGAATTTGCCGTAGAGATGCGGATCGCGTGAGATCATGTCGTTGGTCGGACGCCAGGTCGGCCATTGTTTTTTTGCACCAATTTTGGCGGTGCCTGTGAACTCAAGTCCGGCTTTGCCGACACCCACACCATAGCGCATAGCTTCGCCCGGAGCGGTGATGAAATAGAGGAAATGTGCACGTGGCAGAATCAAAAGCTGACCCGGTTCGAGGTCTTTTTTGATCGATACCTTTTGCGGCAGGTAAATCGGATCGACCTGAAACGCCTGAGCGGGCAGGGCGGCGGTGGCAGCGGCGGCAGCCACAAAGCTACGACGAGAGATCATGACGAAACGAGTCCTGTTGTGGTTAACGGAAATATTTTGCGCAGGTGAGCGTGAAAATCAATCCCGGCATCGGGGGGCACTTGTCACTTTGACGTGTAGATCACATGTCATTTCTGACATGCGAGGGGAATTCGAATCATGGCGGATCATAAAATCACTTGTCTGAGCTGCGCTCAGGCCAACCGCGTGCCCGATGACAAGCTTGGCTCGGGTGCCAAATGCGGAACCTGTGGCGCGAGCCTGTTTCCAACCAAAGTGATCGATGTGGATGCGGCGGTTCTGACCAAGGCCTCGCGCACGGATACCTTGCCATTGGTGGTGGATTTTTGGGCGCCCTGGTGTGGACCCTGTCGGAGCATGGCTCCGGAATTTGCCAAAGCCGCCAGCGCGTTGCGCGGTAAGGTCCGCTTTGTCAAACTGAACACCGAGGAAAACCCCAAGGTCGGACAGCGCCACAATATACGAAGCATTCCGACGATGGTGCGATTCGCGGGTGGGCGCGAGCGGGGACGGACAACCGGTGCCCTGCGCGCGCCTCAAATCCAAAGCTTTGCCACAACGAGATAATCCAGATCGCATTGATTATTCTTTTGGCACCTCTGCGTTCCGCCCGGCCAGAACCACGCTAATGGTATAGGCGGCCTGAGGTGTCAGCCCGGCCATGATCGCCGCGGCGGTGTTGGCCTTCATGCGCGACAGGAAACCAGCGGCAAACTGCGGGTCCATTGCCTCAAAAAGCGCGGCCGCCTGTTTGGGTTTCATATTGGCATAGACGCTTGTCAGCTGAGACAGGTCATCCTCTGCGGCATCCTGAGCCAAAGCCATGGTATCGCGCAGTCGGATCTCGGCCTCTTCCAGTGCGGCCAGCTTGCGTTCGATTTCCTGTTCCGCAACCGCCAGGGCCTGCATGCGCACTTCCATATCGGATTCGCGCTTTTTGATGCGGGCTTCGCGGGCATTCAGGGTTTCGATCAGTGGAAGGATTTCCGAATCATCCAAAGCCGCCATCTGAACACCGGCCGAGGCCGGTTTGTCATATCCATCGGCCGTGGGCTTGGCTGTTTCCATGGTGGTTTCAGCCATGTCGGCCTCAGCCGGGAATGCCGGTTCTTCACGCGCGATCGCCTCACCCGCGCCGATTGCTGCACGCAGCACAGCCGAGGTGATCAACAAAGCGCCAACCGCCGAGAGCGTTCCTTTGGTCCGGCTCTTGGCTTTGCGTTTGGTTGGCTTTGATTTGGCTTGCTTGGCTTTGGCCATGGTTCACCTCAGTTCCTATGACGCACGAAAATAGGTTCTGCGTTGTCTGGGGTTTGCGCGGCGGCCGGTTGTGGCGTGGCCTGCGGTTGCGGGGCGGCGGTGCTGCCCTGTGGCAGGTCATGCATCGACGCAACAAGAAGCTCGAGACGGCGGGCCACATCTTCGGCACGATCCGTCAACTCACCCAGTGAATTGGACGATTCGCCTGCGGTTTTCTGTGCCGCAGCCAGAGTTTTGCCCAGATCATCAACCTGAGCCGACAGCACGGCCACCGCACCACCAACTCCGTTTTCCAGATCGGTGAACTTGGTCAGGCGACGCGCCAAGATAAAACAGTAAAATCCAGCGCCCAGAGCGCCGGCGACAAGAAGGATATCTGCAATAAGTTCCATTCCCATTCCCCTCAATTCAGCACGAATTCCAGCACGAGCAGGTCGCTAACCCGCCCTTCACCGGCCACCAGTTTCACGCGGCGCAACATTTGCCCGCGCAGTTTGAGCAAAGCGCCAGGGGCCTCAAGATCGCGGGGCTCAAGCGCCCGTAGATAGCTATTAAGAACGTCCTGGACGCGTGGAAGGATGCCTTCCACCTCAGATGCATGTTCCGTCGGCACCTCTAGACTGGCGCGGAATCGCAGGTGTTGCGCCTGCGAGCTTGATCCAAGTGACACTACTAAGGGCGGCACTTCGACGAAGGCCACGTCTGGTAGTGGTTCATCAGGTACCACTTCTTCAGCAGAAGCTTTTTCGGTTGATTCGGGGGCTGCTCCCTTACCTCCCAGCATACCGGATTGAACGGCGAAGAATCCTCCACCACCCCCGGCTAATGCCAGAACCACGCCTATTATTAGCGGCAACTTCGACGGCTTTTTCTCGACGAGTTCTTCGTCGTTGGCGGTTGTGTCAGTCATATTATCCTCTTTCCTGACGCAAATACCTTATCTCAGAAATGGGCTAACCGATTGTTAAGGCGATTGGGGCAATCTGCAGACAACCGAACAGAATGTTTGGAGTGGAGGTCGTCTTGCAGAATGTAATGACAGTCTGGGGTAATCTTGGTGGCAAGCAGCGCATGGTCGTGCTGGGCGCTACGGTTGCTATGGTGTTGGCGGTTTTGGGTCTTACCCGAATGGCGTCGGCGCCCAATCTATCACTCTTATATGCGGGGCTGGAGAACGGCGCTGCTGGGGATGTGGTCAAAGCCCTTGAGGCGCGCGGCGTACAGTATGATGTACGCGGTGGCGCGATTTTTGTGCCCGATACAGATCGGGATGCCCTGCGTTTGACGCTGGCCAGCGAAGGGCTGCCAGCAAATAGCGGACAGGGATACGAGCTTTTGGATGGGTTGTCGGGATTCGGCACCACGTCTCAGATGTTCGATGCTGCCTATTGGCGCGCGAAAGAAGGGGAGCTGGCCCGAACCATTGTGGCGAATCCCCAAATTGCCAGCGCCCGGGTGCATATCGCCAACAGCAGCGCGAATCCGTTTCAGCGTGATGTCACGCCTTCGGCCTCGATTTCGGTGACGCCAGTTGCCGGAATGGTCTCGCCTCAACAGGCGCGGGCGCTGCGATTCCTTGTATCATCTGCTGTTCCAGGCCTGGTGCCGGACAATGTCGCGGTGATCGATGGTAAAGGTGGATTGATCGGTGGTGACGCTGATGGATCTGCGGGTCCTACGGCGGAGGACAAGGGTACGCAACTGCGTGACCGGGTTCAGCGTCTGATGGAAGCGCGGGTTGGCGTTGGAAACGCTGTGGTTGAGGTGAGCGTTGATACGGTGACCGAAAGCGAGTTGATCCGCGAACGCAGCTTCGATCCTGAAGCGCGTGTGGTGATCTCAACGGACACTGAAGAACGCACAGATCAGTCGCAGAACGCGGGTGGTGGTGATGTCACCGTGGCGTCCAACCTGCCGGATGGTGCGGCAGGTGGCGGAGATGCGTCGAACTCGTCGAAAAACGAAACCCGCGAGCGTGTGAACTACGAAGTCTCCGAGACAACGCGTGAAATCACCCGGTCCCCCGGTGCGATTCGTCGCCTGACTGTCGCGGTCTTGGTAAATGGCACTTATGAAACCGGTGCAGATGGCGCTCAGGTTTTTGCCCCCTTGCCGGAAAACGAGCTTGGCGCTCTGCGTGATCTCGTGGCCTCGGCGGTTG
Source organism: Pelagimonas sp. (assembly GCA_049116335.1). Lineage (GTDB taxonomy): Bacteria > Pseudomonadota > Alphaproteobacteria > Rhodobacterales > Rhodobacteraceae > CANMIH01. The sequence continues at coordinate 185,502 of JAGDYZ010000003.1, forward strand.
GGTATGACGAAGCACGTGGGGATCAGATCACACTTCGTTCGCTTCCCTTTGAGCGTCCCGAAGGCCTGGGAACAGGTCCAATTGAACCCAGCATGTTTGCCGGCAGCATCGATACGATGCGGTTGATCCAGATGGGCGTGCTTGGACTTGTGGCCCTGGTTCTTGGCTTGTTTGTGGTGCGTCCGATCTTGGCATCGTCCTCAAATGACACCGCAGCTCTTCCTGCGGGTGTTGCCGGAGCTCTGCCTCTGCCTGATCTGGATGACAGCCCCGCACCTGCCATCGATGGCGAACTGGAGCCGCTTGGTGGCTTCGACAACCTTCCGATGATGGGGGATGGTCCGGACTTCAGCGGAATGGGAATGGCCGACTTCGATTCTCCATCGGATGATGATCCGGTCGATCGCCTACGTAACCTGATCCAGGAGCGCAAAACCGAAACCGTCGAGATTTTGCGCAGCTGGATGGATGATGAGAAGGAGAAGGCAGGTTGATTGCTCTGCATGACTTCCTCGAAGACTTTGGTTCGGCCGTAAGCGCAACAGCGCTGGCCGAGCCAGCAGGCCCCGTCGTTGACGAAGCCGAAGTTGAGGGGATGAAACTCGAATCCTTTGAAAATGGCTATCGGGCTGGGTGGGACGACGCGGTAAAAGCCCAATCCGATGACAAAACCCGCATTTCAAGCGCCTTTGGTCAGCATCTTCAGGATCTGTCGTTCACCTATCACGAGGCCTCGCGTCAGGTGATGAATTCGATGACCCCACTGCTGCATGAAATTGTAGCTTCGCTCCTGCCCGAAGTGGCGCGGGCTTCGCTGGGGCAACACATCGTGGAACAGCTTCAGAACATGGCCGAAGAGCTTGGCGAGTTGGAAGTCGTCGTGGCGGTCTCGCCGAATAATGTTGAGGCAGTTCAACCGCTTCTACAGGGCGATTTCGGGTTCCCGGTTGAGCTGACTGCGGATGACACATTGCTAGAAGAACAGGCCGACATTCGCTTGGGCGATACGGAAAAACAAATTGATCTTGGGGATTTGGTCGCTTCGGTGTCCGAGGCCATTCAGGGCTTTACCCACGATAACCGGAGAAAAGTAGAACATGGATAATGCACAGGCCGCCCGCAGCGATGCTGCCACCCCGTTCACCTCGGTGCCTATTGAGATCACCGTTTCGGTGGGTCGCGCCCGTCCTCTGGTGCGCGAGCTTTTGCAACTGGCCGAGGGCTCGGTTCTGACGCTGGACAAACAACTTGATGACCCGGTCGAGCTTTATGTTGGTGAAAAAATGATCGGCATTGGTGTTCTTGAAGTGATCGAAGGCGATGGTCAGGGCCAATTGGCGGTCCGTTTGACCGAGGTTTCGGACCTGAACGGTCCGACCTGATCACGATGCGGGGGTTTTTGACATTTATCCTGCTGGTGGTGGCAGCAGGAACATTCGCCGGACGCGCCGAAGCCCAGTCGATTGCTGTCGAACTGGGCGAAGGCGGGTCTATCTCTGCAACAAGCCTACAACTTCTGGCCATGATCACGCTGCTCAGCCTCGCGCCGGGCATTGCCATCATGGTGACCTGTTTCCCATTTATGGTTACTGTTTTGTCAATTCTCCGCCAGGCGGTGGGATTGCAGCAGTCTCCGCCCAATATGCTGATTGTCAGCCTTGCGCTTTTCCTGACCTACTTCGTCATGGAACCGGTGTTCATGGAGGCCTATGAAACCGGCATTGAACCTCTGATGAACGAGCAGATGGAGATGCAAGACGCGGCTGTGGAAGCCATGAAACCGTTTCGGGTCTTTATGGCCGGGCGCGCAGATCCTGACACCTATCGCGCGATGGCGGATCTGCGGCCTGATGCTGCACAAACCGTTTTGGCACCAGAGGCTCCCTTATCGGTGCTCATCCCAACCTTCATGTTGTCGGAAGTCGCGCGGGCGTTTCAGGTCGGGTTCCTGATTTTCCTTCCGTTTCTGATCATCGATCTGGTTGTGGCTGCGGTGCTGATGTCCATGGGTATGATGATGGTTCCGCCGGCAATCGTGTCCTTGCCCTTCAAACTGGCGTTCTTTGTGATCGCGGACGGGTGGGCGCTATTGGCGGGAAGTCTGGTGCGCGGCTATTTCTAGCCGCCCCAAGATTTAGGTCTGTCTGATGTCGATTGTGGTGCGCTGATGATAGGGCGCATCCGGTCGACAGAGGATACTTCCGAAATTTGGCTGATGCAGGGCATCGGGGAAATCCTGCGCTTCGAGGCACAGCCCGGCAAAGGGCGTTTGGGCCACGCCGGATGGTGGTGCCTGCGCCGAGAGACCTGTTCCGCTATAAAACTGGAGTCCCGGTCGATCGGTCCACAGACGCAGTTCTTTGCCATTGGGGGCACGCAGCACCACGTTTGGCCCACTTGTCTTTTCGAGCGCAAAGTTAAGGTCATAGCCCGCCCGATCTGGATCAATCTCAGACAGAATCTGAGGTGTGCGGAAATCAAACCGCGTGCCGTCAACGGGACTGATGTCACCGGTGGGGATCAGATCAGCTCCGGTAGGCGTGATGCTTTGTGCTGAAATCTGAAGGCTGTGGTCACGGATGTGAGCACCCCCTGTCAAGTTGAAGTAAAGGTGCTGGGCGAGGTTGATGGGCGTGATCCGATCGACCTCAACACGCATATCCCAAGTCAAAGCACCCTCTTTAAGGGTCATGCGCACCTCTATTCTGGCCTCACCCGGATAGCCCTGATCAAGATGGGGTGAGGTGTGACGCAGGATCACGTCCCGGTCACTGACGGCATCAAGATCCCAGTTGATTTGGCTTAAGCCGCCGGGACCACCGTGGAGATGGTGGGGGCCATCATTAGGAGCCAAAGGCCAGCGCGTGCCATCCAAGTCAAACGCGGATTGCGCGGTGCGGTTGGCAACACGCCCGACAACTGCGCCAAGAAAATGGGCGTTGTGGCGGTAGCTCTCAGGATCCGCAAATCCCAGCACACAGTTCTGACCGTCAACGCGCCACTCTTTCACAGCCGCGCCCATAGACAGGACCGTGATCTCGGTGCCTGCGTCTTTCAGTACATGGTGTTTGATAAGATCAGACATGCAGGCCCCGCCTCAGAATTGCTCTGCTGGCGTGATAGCGCAAACGGGCGTGGAGCGGGACAGTTTTAAGTCTGATTTTGACCAGAAGTTCTACGAAAATGGGAGGCGCATAGCCCCCCAGATGTACTTAGTCGTCGATGACGTCGGCGTGCAGGTGACGTTCGCCACGTGCTTTGGACAGTGCAATCTGCTTTTGACGCTCGCGGAACCGGGTTTTGTCCTCTTGCGAGGTCTCTTCGATGCAGAGATGGCAGGACACGCCGTGTTCATATGTGTCGCGGTCGCGGTCTTCGGGAAGGATCGGACGGCGGCAGGCGTGGCACATCACATGCGGTCCTTCCTCCAACCCGTGGCCCACAGAGACGCGTCCATCAAAGACAAAGCACTCGCCGTTCCAGGTGCTGTTGACCTGAGGGACTTCTTCCAGGTACTTCAGAATGCCGCCCTGGAGGTGGTACACATCTTCAACACCCTGCCCCAGCAGATAGTTGGTGGATTTCTCGCAGCGGATTCCACCGGTGCAGAACATGGCAACACGCTTGTTGTGAAAGCGGTCTTTGTTCTTTTCCCACCAGGCCGGGAATTCACGGAACGTTGCGGTTTCCGGATCAATCGCCCCTTCGAAGGTGCCAATCGCAACTTCGTAGTCATTGCGCGTATCAATCACCACAACATCGGGCGACTGGATCAGCTCGTTCCAGTCTTTGGATTCAACATAGTGACCCACCTTGGCCAAGGGATCGACATCCGGTTGCCCCATGGTCACGATCTCTTTTTTCAACCGCACTTTCATCCGGGCAAAGGGCCGCTCTTGAGCGGTCGACAGTTTCCAGACGAAATCCTCACAGCCCGGAAGGGACTTGATATGAGCGATCAGCGTGTCGATCCCGGCCTTAGGGCCGGCCACGGTGCCATTGATGCCTTCCTTCGCCAGAAGCAGTGTGCCGGTGATCTGTTGATCCCGGCACAGGTCGTGCAAAGGTTGACGCAGGGCTTCGTGATTGTCGAAGCGGGTGAAGTGATAGAGAGCGCAGACGGTAAACATGCTTCGGCATTACGCCTCTCAAAATTGGATTTCAAGACTTGAGTTGCAGCAGAAATGATGTGCCGGATATGCTTATTTTATTGGGCTTCCGAGGCAATGGCGAGCCCATGGACCACTGCGGTAAAGACCTCAGCGGTTTCCTGACGCGCTTCGGGAAGCGCCCGCGTGAGCGCATCTTTGATAACACCCATCAGGCTGGATCCACCGACAAACACCACCATATCAACGCTGTCTTTGCTGCAGCTCGCATCAGCAAGCGTCTGCAATGCGCAGGCGCCAATTTCATCTGCATAGCCCTGTAATGCGGTCTGCATCACTGTGTTTTGGATCTCGGCCGTTAGGCCGCGTTCGATGACCGACAGATCAACCTGTCCCATATCCGCACCATTGGCTGTGATTTTCCCGGCCTCGATGGCATAGGCAATATCATGGCCAAGGTGGGCTTCTAGCACTTCGGCCAATCGTTCAAACAGAACAGGATCTTGCGCCAGACGCTCCCATCGGCGCACTTCGCGCAGCAGGGCAGGGTCATACACAAAGGCGATTTTCTCCCAGCTGGCCAGATCGTGGAACATCGCGCGCGGGGCGGCATGGGTGTTTGACCCAAACTCCGCCCCGATCTGCGCGCCATACCCGAGCAGAGGCATGGCGTGGTTCAAATTCAGTACGCGGTCAAAGTCGGTGCCGCCGATTCTCAGGCCGCGACTTGCCAGCACCTGAGTTTTGCCATCTTTCCGATCACAGAGGGTAAAGTCCGAGGTGCCGCCGCCGATATCGACGATCAGCATCCGCCCGTTCCCCTCCACGGCCTGCGCCGCGGCTTCGGGTTCGGGGAGAAACGCGACGTCTTTGAAGCCAGCAAGATGATAGGCGTCGCGCAGATCGATTTCGGCCTGTGCGTCTCGCTCAGGCGAGGCTGAGTGGAAATGTACCGGCCGTCCCGAGAGCGCGCTGTCGATGGTTAGCCCGGTGAACTTTTCCGAGCGCTGACGAATTTCCGCAAGAAACCGCGAAATGATTTCGATCAGGGTCAGTCGCTCGTTTAGGAAAGCGCGGCTTTCACGGGCAAGGGGTGTCCCCAAAATGCTTTTGAGCGCGCGCAGGAAGCGACCTTCCTGGCCATCCATCATGGCGCGTGCGGCGGCGGTTCCGTAGATGTATTCGCGCTCGGCAAAATCGATGAACACAGCGGTGGGAAGCGTCTGCGCTTCGGGTTCAAGCGGGATCACAAAGGGACGGCCCGCAGCCATCAGACCCGCAGCGGTATTTGAGGTTCCAAAGTCCAATCCCAAGCGTGCCATGTCAAATCCCTGTGTCGCGAAAGCGGGCGAGATACCGGTTTGATATGAGTCGCGCAACGGATTTTTGCCGTGGGTTTTCCTTTTGTGGTGTGCAGGCTAGGGTCGCGACATCAACTAGGAGAGCGCCATGCATGCTTTGATCGTGATTGATGTTCAGAATGATTTTTGTCCCGGAGGCGCTCTGGCCGTTTCCGGCGGGGATGAGATCGTCGCGCCTATCAATGATTTGATGGGGGAGTTCGATGCGGTGGTGCTGACGCAGGATTGGCACCCGGCGGGACATTCGTCATTTGCAAGCAGCCACACTGGCAAAGCACCGCTTGAGATGATCGACATGCCCTATGGTCCACAGGTTCTGTGGCCTGACCATTGTGTGCAAGGCAGCGAGGGGGCGGAGTTTCATGCAGGCCTGCAGGTGAACCGCGCTGATCTGATCATTCGGAAAGGGTTTCGTTCTGAGATCGACAGTTATTCCGCCTTCTTTGAAAACGATCAGACCACGCCAACAGGTCTTGAGGGATATCTGCGCAGCAGGGGCATCACCGACCTGACCATGGTAGGGCTGGCGACAGATTTCTGTGTGAATTTCTCTGCGGTAGATGCGGCGCAGCTCGGGTTTGATGTGACGGTACGCGAGGACCTTTGCCGAGGGATTGATATCGACGGGTCTTTGGCGGCCGCACGTGACGGGATGATCAAGGCGGGTGCCAAAATCCTGTGATCTTGGTGGGCTAGTGATGCGTCCCGGATCGAGGTGCTCCCAGCAGATCGTGCACCGGGGTTCGGTTGAACTGGGCACTTAGGAAGGACCCAAGATCAAACCCGTTCCAGTTCAACACACTTGTGTCAAATTCGGCGAGCCGGTTTTGAAGGTCGCTGAGAATTTCGGCGATCTTATCCTGATCCTGAAGGCGGACATGCCCGGGAGGCAGATCAACAGAAGACACAGCCCATGAGAAACCGCAGTCTTCGAACGCTTCGCGAATTGTCGAGGCCGCACCATTGAGGGCGTCGATCACCGATTTGTCACGGAACTTGGCCTGAAAACCCGCAGTTTGCGTGTCATCAACACCCATCTCTTCGAGCAAGGCCATCATCTTGGGATCTGCGCTCTTACGAGGGCTCAGGATGGGTTCAACATCAAAATCATACTGCATACAAACACCCCGGATCGCTTGGGTTAGCGTGCTGTATCTCAGAAATTTACGGCGCAATTGTGCAGAAAGCGGGTAGTTCTGAGGGCGAATGCAACCTTGGGGAAGTACCCCGCACCTATACACAGCTTGTCAGACGTGGTTAAACATCGCGACGACAAGTACGGACAATACACATGGTCGATATCGCCACCCGCGTCTGGAACCACAAATGGAAGATCGATCCGATCGTCCGGTCCCTGATTGATACCGATTTCTACAAGCTGCTGATGTGTCAGTCGGTGTATCGCAACAAACGCGATACACAGGTGACGTTCAGTCTGATCAATCGGTCGTCTCAGGTTCCTTTGGCCAAGCTAATCGATGAAGGCGAGTTGCGCGAGCATCTTGATCACATCCGATCGCTTTCCCTTTCGCGTGGCGAAAGCACATGGCTGCGCGGTAACACCTTTTACGGCAAACGCCAGATGTTCCGCCCGGATTTCATGGAGTGGTTCGAGAACCTGCGCCTGCCGGATTACCACCTAGAGCGGATTGGCGATCAGTATGAGCTGACATTTGAAGGGGCCTGGCCCGAGGTCATGTTGTGGGAAATCCCGGCGCTTTCCGTTCTGATGGAATTGCGGGGCCGTGCGGTTCTCAACGACATGAAGAAGTTTGAGCTTCAGGTGCTTTATGCCCGTGCGATGACCAAACTTTGGGAAAAGATCGAGAAACTGCAACAGGTTGAAGATCTGCGTATCGCTGATTTTGGCACCAGGCGCCGGCATTCCTTCCTCTGGCAGGATTGGTGCGTTCAGGCCATGGTCGAAGGGTTGGGGGATCGTTTCATTGGCACGTCCAATTGTTTGATCGCGAAGAACCGAGACCTTGAGGCCATTGGCACCAATGCGCATGAGCTGCCAATGGTCTACGCCGCGCTTGCCGAAGGAGATACCGCACTGGCGCAGGCGCCCTATGAGGTACTTGAGGACTGGCAGGACGAACACGACGGCAACCTGCGTATCATCTTGCCTGACACCTATGGCACCGAAGGGTTTTTGCAGCGGGCGCCTGACTGGCTTGCGGGCTGGACCGGTATTCGGATCGATTCTGGTGATCCTGCAACGGGCGCTGAGGTGGCGATCAAATGGTGGAAAGACCGAGGCGAAGACCCCCGCAAAAAGCTTGTCATCTTCTCTGATGGTTTGGATGAAACCAAAATTTCAGAGCTGTACCAACAGTTTCAAGGCCGCGTGCGCGTGTCCTTTGGCTGGGGTACCCTGCTGACCAATGATTTCCGTGGACTGGCCCCGAATGACGGGCTGGCGCCCTTCTCGCTTGTCTGTAAAGCGGTTGAGGCAAATGGCAAAGCTACGGTCAAATTGTCAGACAACCCGAAAAAGGCCATGGGGCCACAAGAACAGATCGACCGCTACAAGCGGGTGTTCGGTGTGGGAGATCAGGCCGAGATTGATGTGATGGTCTGACCAACTGACGAAAACAGCCCCCTGCATTGGGGGCTGTTGATTTTTGACTGTCCTAAATCTTTAAGCCATTGCCAGATTTGAATGTGCGCTCATCAAAACGGCGATGATCACGATTTCTACGATCAGCGGCGGCACAACTTCTTTCTGTAGGCCATCGGCGATGATGCTGACAACGCGGCCAACGGCAACTGCGCCGAGGATCAGTGAAACCACCACAAAGCCCATGGTTTCACCGGTGATCAGTTCATGCGCCAGGATCACTACACAAGAGAGAAACAGTCCGCCAATCACCGACCGGATGGTGCTCAGACCGGGCACGCCAATTGGTTCGATTGCAAAGTTGCCGATCATTTTCCGAGGGGCAAACATCGACATGACGCCGAGGCCGGTCAGCATGAGGGTGGCGGCGCCAACGAGTAGATTGAGAATAAGGTCGAGTTCCATAGTAATGTTCCTTTCGAGGGGGAGGGCGTTTAGGCGAAAGCTGCGATGGCGCGGTGTGCGCTCTCTTGGAGAGCGGGCTCTCCCAGACGGGCATCTACGGTGGTTTGGTCAACGATTGTGCCGGTGGGCGATCCCGCGCGGCTGGCGTAGAAATGACCGCTTTCATATTTTGGGTTCAGCAGGCCATCGACATAGCGTTTGGCCCCGGTTTCCAGCCCGTGCATCATGCCGAACAGGGGCATCAGAACGCCGCCGATATGTTTGAAGAACAGACGTTTGACGAAAGACAGATCGTCAAATCCATTGGTTCCGGTGGTGCCGCCTGGGCTCATGGTGACAAAACGAACATGCGGGTGCTGGCGGGCCATTGCGCTCATCCACAGAGCCGCCGTCAGCTTGATGTTGGCATAAACAACCAGTGGATCTCCTTCGGGGCCAAATTTGCTGCCGTCGGCGATGGAAGTGAATTCTTTTGGCTCTTCTGATGCAAGTTCGGGGCGGGGGATGCCCATCTTAGGAATGCCCCGTGCTGCCTCGGAGCCGGCATACAGCACGGATGAGGTGATCAGCTGACGCTCAAGCATTTCATTGACCAAAACGACATGCCCAAGAACGTTGGTAGCAAAGACGTGGGTCACGCCATCCTCGGTTAGCGCATAGGGAGTCCGCCCTCCGGTTCCACCTGCATTCAGGATCACGGCGTCAACCGGGGTTGTCATTTCCGAGACCGCGTCGCGGATGGTGGCCGGGTTCATCATGTCGATCAAAACGATGTCGAAAATCTTGCGCCCTGTTTCAGCTTCCAGCGCCGATTTGGCGGCCTGGGCTTTGTCGGCGCTGCGGCAGGCAAGAATGATCTTCTCAATGCCTTTTTGCTGGGCCAGTTGGCGGGCGGCTTCGCGCCCTAGACCTGCATTTGCGCCAGTGATCAGTACGGATTGAATTGGTGTCATTGTGTTGGGTCCGGTGTTGTGTGTTGCGATGTCTCCAAACTAAGGTGGTTGAGAAATGCTGTGTATCCGGGCAAAGCTGAACATGATGGTTCAAAAATGGAACACGCGAGGATCCGGTGATGACACAGGACGGGCAAGAGTTTGATTGGGATGATCTCAAGGTGTTTCTGGCGGTGGCGCGCGCGGGGACCCTCCGTGGGGCTGCGGAAGCCAGCGGGGCCAATCACACGACGCTGACCCGCAGGCTTTCGATTTTGGAAGATCGCATCGGCAGCCGATTGTTTGACCGGTCAAAGGCCGGGCTGGTTCTTACGCAGCTTGGAGAAGACCTGTTGCCCTATGCCCAGCGCGTTGAAGATGAGATGGTTTCGGCCGCGCGCGTGATTGTGGGGCGAGATGCCCAGCCCGCCGGGACGGTTTACTTGACCCTGCCCCATGGTCTGGCGATGACATCTTTGATGGATGATCTTTCGCGGTTTGCCGATCTCTATCCTGACATTCATCTGAATATGACCTTCAGCAATGACGTCGCCGATTTGACGCGGCGCGAAGCAGATGTGTCGCTGCGCGTGGCCCATAAGGTGACTGATGATGTGGTTGGGCGCAAATTGGTGCAGATGTCACAGGCGGCCTATTGCACACGCGAATATGCCAAACGGGTGCGTGACAATGAAGGCGAAGGCCTCTCGCTTATTGGGTGGCATGAACCTGAGGATCTGGTCACGGCGAAATGGGTGCAGGACAGCTATTACCCAAAAGCTCAGCTGAAACACCGTGTATCCGAACTGGTTCCGCTGATCACGCTGGCCGCGTCTGGATTGGGAATGGCCTACCTTGCCTGCAATCTTGGGGACCGCCACCCGGATTTGATCCGTGCCCCGTTTCAGAAGCCCCTGCCATATCGCAGTCTTTGGCTCTTGCTGCACCGCGATCTGCGCAACACCGCCCGGGTGCGCCTGTTTGTCGATTATCTGGCGGATCAGGTGAAAGCGCGCCGCAATGAGTTCTGGGTGGCGGGAACCGTTCCCTTTGTCGGGGCGGAATAGGGATTACTGCACCAATTCGATTATGCGGGTCATCACTTTTGCCGAAGGCATCGGCACCACCAGTGCAACGGTCTCAGGAAGGGTGGCGACTTTGATCGCAGCAGGATCGTTTTCGACGCCAATCAATCCAGTGCGAAAGCCGTGCTGCGCCCAGGCGATGCTCTGAATCTCAGGATCGGCCAGAGCCTCTTGCAACCGGTCACAGGTGCCATTGAGCGCGATCAGCGGGTGCGAGGCAAAGATCGTGGGTTCGGGATAAATCACGCGGATTTTTTCGCGGATGAGATCCGCATATTGCGTGTTCTCAGAAAGAAACTCGACCAGCTGGTTTTCATAGCCAACAATGATAGGGCGTGCGCCCATACCCTGTTTCAGGAAGTTCTCAAAGATATCGCCCGAGCTGGATTCCATATGGCCCATCGTGTCGAAGTAGCCTGTCACGCGCGGCAGCAATGTGGGCAGGTTGTCTTCTGTTGGTGGAGCGCCGTTGTTGAACGAAGTGGCCAAAAGCCCGGACCAGATGTTGCCGGAGTTCGATTTCGCGGGGTGGGTCGAGAAGATTTTGAACGGGCCGTAGATGTTCAAATCCAGATCCTCTTGCCAGCGGGCACCGTCCCCGATCATCTCTCCAAGTGCATCAACATCCGCCAGAAGTGTTTCGCCGTCACGCCGCACGGCCCCTTTGTTTTCAAGCGCATCGGCAACCTGATCCCAGGCATAAAACACGATGGGTGAATTGAAGATTGTCTCGTCGCCTTTCACAGGTTTGCCCGAATTGCGGGCCAGTTCCACCGCCACCATATTGGAGGGCCAGAGACAGTCTTTGCCGGTGCTGGCGAGGGTGGTCACCATCTCAATTGACCCGGCTTTGGTGGCATCTAACGTGATTTTATAGCGGTCGTTGATGATGCGCGAGACATCCGGATTGGCCAAAAGCGATGACTTTTCTCCGCCGTAATAGATCGACACCTTGACACGCTCGCGTGGGGTGACATTTCGGGTCAGGCTCGACAGATCGACGAGAGAGGCACCTACGGCAACGGCGGCGACACCGCCCAGGATAAGCAGGCCTATCAGGGAACGTTTCATGTCATTCTCCGGCTTAGTTGTGTGCCGAGCGCATCGACTTCGGATTCGAGAGCGGCAAGGTCATTTTCGATACAGGCGCGATCAATCTGATCCACCACCGGTGCAAAGGCGCGGATCTGCGCGCCGAGTGCATCTAAGCGTTCAGACTGGGCGCCTTTGGTACGGCCTGCCAGACCCGCATAGGTTTCAATGGTCTGCACCATGTTCGGCAGGTAAGTGGTGATAAACCGGCGCGTCAGGCGATAGTCCTCAGGATCTCTGAGAATGTTTTCACGGATTGAGAGAATATGCTGGGCCATCTCTTCCACGGCTGTTGCATCCGCCTTGGGAAGCTTGGTGATTGTGTCGTTCAAACGTTTGGCGCTGTCTGACAAAGCTTCGCCCGCGGATTGCAGATCCGCTTTGCTGGTCTTGGCGGTCAGGATGATCTCGTCAGCGCGGCGCCGGTGAGGGATGACCAACAAAAGCGCGCCATACCCAACGGCCGCCAACACCAGCGCCAGCCACCAGACCAGATTGAGACCAAAGAATAGGCCTAGAAAGATGATCGCCGCAAGTATCCCCGCCGTGATTTGGCGGGGGCCGTCGTAAAGTGCCATCAGTTGTATCCTTTGGCTTTGCGCAGCGCCGACGCAAGATCATCACCAGCATGGAACAAGCGACCAATGGAAATCTGCGAAAGCTCGTTGAGTTGCTCTTCATCGGCTTCGCCAAAGGCGATGGCATGGATTGGAATATCTTGCGCAAACGCCGATCGCTTCATGTACCCCAAAAGGCCTTCGCGATTGTCGATACTAGAGGCACCGTCGGTCATGGCGACAATGGCGGGCAGATAGTCGAAAAGTGCGCCGGTGTCATGCCAGTCGCTCATGGCCTCGAAAGCCTCGTAAATCGCATAATAGATATCGGTGCCCCCGTCCGCCTGCAGATCTTGAACCGCGCGTAGCGCTTTGGTGAGTTCCGCCTTTTCCGATCCTTCGATGGTGGTTGGGGGAAGGATCTTGTGGTTGAAGGGCAGGACAATTGTGACATCACGAGATGAGGGTTGCAGCAGATTGACCGAGGCCGCCTGTGGATCGAGCAAAAGCGTCATGGCCTGCTTCAGTTCGCTCAGCGGTGCACCCTCCATCGAGCCAGAGACATCAAGCACCCAGATCGTGAGAGAGGGTTTGCGCAGCTCGGTCTGATACAGGCGCAGCGCCTCACCAATCACCTCAGCGCTCGGTGTGGGAATGGGGGCAATGGTGCGGTTCAGATCTACACCCCACTCGGGGTTCCAGATGGCGGGGTCTGCGTTGGCTGAACTGAGCCCCAAAAGGCCGGCGCGCCGTCCTAACCCGGTCAGAAGTTCGGTCGCCTCCTTTGTCTGAAGGAAGCTTTGCAGCTGGAGGAACACCTCTTCTTTGTCAGCATCCCCCTTGCTGATATACCCCAATGGACTATCCGCAACAGCGAGCCCATTGGCGGGATAAATCACGTAGAGCGGGTCCTGACCGGCAAGCGTAAGGGTCTGGTTCGCTTCGATGACCAATGCCTCATAGTTGAACATGGCGTCGAACCTGTCTGGATTGGTGGCTAGCGAGTCTTTGAGCCAGCCAGAGGAGCCAGACGACCGGTCCACCTGCGCCAGAAGCGCACGCACACCTTCAAGCGTCGCGGTGTCTTGCAGATCACTGAGGGTGAGCACATCGGGATTGCCTGCAAGCGCATAGAGAAACCCGAAATAGGCAGAGGCCCCTGAATTGGATTGTGTGGCCGAAGTCATCGACAGGCGAAACTTCCCGTCTTGCGCGGCCTGTTGGATGTCTTGGATGGTGATGTCAGACCGACCGACCCAGCCGAGATCTTCCGCAATCGATTTACGAAGCCCCAGAACGACTGGCGAACGCAACACAGAGGTGTCGTGTTTCACAACTTTCTGGGTGTCGCCCATTTCAATCCAAAGGGAATGTGCGGGCCAGACCGCATCAAATTGGCTGTCTGTGCCCTTGTTCAATTCGCGCGCGATATCGATGGATCCGAGATAGCTCACCTCAAGATCGACGCGATTGTCGCTGGCCCACTCCCGGATCAGTGGTTCAAGCGCTTTGTTCTCAGACCCGGAAACGATGTGAAGCGATGTGCGCGACAGGGTCGGCGCCATAAAAAGCGCCGCGGCAGCGATGCAGAGCGCGATAAGGGCAAAAACTAAAATACGAGGCTTCATGATACCAACTCTGCAACAGAAATTATGGGGAATGTTACCAAATTTGAGGCCAGCGCCTAGCAATCATAAGTGTTTGACCGCCCTTTTTCATAAAAGTGTCACACGGGTGAGTGTCAGATAACTCAGGCCTGTGTGTTCAAAATGTTCCGCCTTTGCCCCAAGGCGCGGCACAGCGCAGCCCGGGTGGGTTTCCCGCTTTTCTTGACTGCGCAGCTTGGGTAAGCACAGAGCGTCAAGGAGGACGCCATGACCAAGATCGTACCGCAGCCCGGTATCATGGATATTGACCTTTACGTTGGCGGGAAAGCCCACGTCGAAGGTGTGTCGAATGTGATCAAGTTGAGCTCAAACGAAAATCCGTTTGGGCCAAGCGATGCCGCTCAGGAGGCGGTCAAGCGAGTGCTGCATGACATGCATCGCTATCCATCGACAGATCATGCCGAGCTGCGCAGCGCGATTGCAGAGATCCACGGCCTTGAGAGCGACCGGATCATTTGTGGCGCCGGAAGTGATGAGATCATTGCCTTCTTGTGTCAGGCCTATGCTGGTGTTGGGGACGAGGTGTTGTTCACCGAACATGGGTTTTCCATGTACCGCATCAGCGCCCTTGCGGCAGGCGCGACACCGGTTGAGGTGAAAGAGCGGGAACGCGTCACCGATGTCGATGCTCTTTTGGCGGGATGCACCGAACGCACCAAGCTTGTATTTATCGCCAACCCAAATAATCCAACCAGCACGATGATTGGATTGGCCGAATTGGAACGTCTCGCGGAAGGTCTACCCGAGCAGGCGCTTTTGGTGCTGGACGGCGCCTATGCGGAATATGTCGAGGGCTATGATGGCGGTGCCAAGCTTGTCGAATCCCGCGACAATGTCTTTATGACCCGCACATTCTCCAAGCTCTATGGTCTGGGTGCGATGCGTGTCGGCTGGGGCTATGGGCCACGCGAAATCGTTGATGTGCTGAACCGGGTGCGGGGACCGTTTAATCTGTCTTCAGCGGCCCTTGCGGCTGCTGAGGCTGCTGTGCGTGACGTGGCCTATGTTGAGAAATGCCGCTCCGAGAACACGCGCCTGCGCGCATGGTTGAGTGAAGCGCTGGGCGAACATGGTGTGTCCTGCGACACCTCCATGGCGAACTTTGTTCTGGCGCGGTTCCGCAATCAGGCCGAAGCCGAGGCCTGTGACACCTACCTGCAAAAGCAGGGTCTGATTGTGCGCCGCGTTGGCGGGTATAACCTTCCCAATTGCCTGCGGATCACCGTCGGGGATGAGCCCGCCTGTCGTCAGGTGGCCCATGCTGTTGGCCAATTCAAAGCCGGTGCAATATGAGTGTGATCTACAACCGTGTTGCACTGATTGGGCTGGGGTTGATTGCCTCGTCGATGTATTGGGCCATGAAACGCGACGGCGTGGCCGGTCACGTGACGGGTTATGCGCGGTCTGATGAAACGCGCGAAACGGCCCGGCGGATTGGACTGTGCGATACAGTCTGTGATAGCGCGGAAGAGGCGGTCAAAGACGCAGATCTGATTGTGCTGGCTGTGCCGGTGGGGGCGATGGGCGCGGTGACACGCCAGATCGCAGACCACCTGAAACCCGGGGCCACAGTGATTGATGTTGGATCGGTCAAGCGCACGGTCATCGACGAAGTTGCGCCACATCTTCCCGAAGGGGTGCATTTTGTGCCGACCCATCCTATGGCGGGCACCGAGCATTCGGGACCGGAATCCGGTTTTTCCACGCTGTTTGACAATCGGCGTAGTCTGATTGTCCCGGTGGAGAATTGTCCCGAAGAGGCCGTCGCTCGGGTCGAGACCTATTGGCAGGCTTTGGGGGCAATGACCGACCGTATGGACCCAGAGCACCATGATCTGGTCTGCGCGGTTGTAAGCCATATTCCACACTTGATTGCCTACACAATGGTGGGCGTGGCAGATGATTTGCGTCGGGTGACGGATCAGGAAGTGATCAAATATTCGGCTGCGGGTTTTCGGGATTTCACCCGTATCGCGGCCTCGGATCCGACCATGTGGCGCGACGTGTTTTTGACCAACAAAGACGCAACAATCGAAATGCTGGGCCGTTTCACCGAAGAGCTGTTTGCCCTGCAGCGGGCCATCCGAACCGGGGACGGTGAGCAGCTTCATGCCTATTTTACCCATACCCGTGCCATTCGCCGTGGCATTCTTGAGGCCGGACAGGATACGGATAAACCTGATTTTGGTCGTGTGAAGGTAGAACGGTGAAACGCATTTTTCTGGGGCTATGTTTGGCATTGGCGGCCTGCGGAGGCCAAGATGAGGCACCTGCGCGCGAAGCAAACTCGCTGGATGGGATCCGCAACTATCTGGAACGGGCATTTGCTGACAATGATGGTGCCACAGGTGGTATTTGCGGTGACAGCTCACTGCAGGGGGACGTGGTCGGAGATGTGCCGGGGCGGATTTCCGGCTGTGGCATTCCCAATGCGGTGCGTTTGACATCGGTTGATGGTGTGGCGCTTAGCCAGCCGTCCCTGATGAATTGCGCAACGGCGTCAGCGCTGAAAACCTGGATCAATGATGGTGCGCGCCCAGCGGTGAAACGCCAGGGCGGCGGGATTTCTGGCTTGCGGGTTGCGGCGCATTATTCCTGTCGTACGCGCAACAATCAGCCAGGCGCCAAGATTTCTGAACATGGTCGCGGCAAAGCGATTGATATCTCGGCCATCCTTCTGGCGGATGGATCAGAGATGTCAGTCCTACGCGACTGGGGATCGGGTAAAAAAGGCCGTGCCCTTCGCAAAATGCATGGGGCGGCCTGCGGCACATTTGGAACGGTGCTTGGCCCGGAATCGGATAGATTTCACCGCGACCATTTCCATTTTGATACCGCGAAACACGGCAACGGATCATACTGCAGATAAGCAAAAGGGCGGGGAAATCCCCGCCCTCTTCGTTTTTGCGACTTTGATCAGGTCTGCGCTGTATCGGTGTCCTCGTCGACATCAGAGCCTTTGGCCTCATCTGAGGCAGAGCCTTCATCCTCACCCAGCAAACCCGAAACAGTGCCATCCATCGACATGCCAAGGTCGTCACCCAGTTTCTTCAAGGCAGGCAGCTGAACGGCCATACCCATGATGGAATCGAGGGCCTGGTTGATGGGGGCTTTACCACCGTTTTCCCCGTTGCCGCCCGTTGTGCCGTTTTGCAGGCCTCCGACCTGATGAATGCGGATCGAGTCGATCTTCTCAGCAGGTTTGACAGCCTCGGCCAGTACCTTTGGCATCGCCTCGAGGCGCGCGAGATCAACCTTCATCGCGATCAGCTCTGCAGACAGCGCATTCTCAGCATCGGTGATGGCCCGTTTACCTTCCGCTTCGGCCAGCATGTCCTTTTTCTTAGCTTCGGCACGGATGGTCAGGGCGTCGGCCTCGGCCTGCGCCTCTTCGCGGCGTGCTTCTGCGCGGTCCTGAGCTGCGTCTTTCTCGGCCTGCGCCGCAAGACGGATTTTGGTGGCTTCCCGTTCTGCTTCGCGGGAGGCTTCGATCAGCGCGATCTGCTTCAGACGCTCGGCTTCGGCCACATCTTTTGCAGTGGTCACAGCCTCCAAGGCTTTGGTGGCCTCGGCGCGAGCGAGATCAGCGGAGGCACGCGCGCGACTTTCCTCTTCTGACTTCTGCGCAATGATGATCTGCCGTTCTTGGTTGGCCACCTCAAGCACGCGTTCTTTGGTGATCTCAGCCTCTTGAACCGCGCGCTCTTTGGCGATCTCCGCATCACGAATATTACGCTCGCGTTCAATGTCGGCGGCGCGAATGGCCTCTTCCCGTGCGATTCGGGAGCGTTCGGTCTCACGCACCGAATCTTCCATGCGCGCAGCGATTTCTGATTCCTGCGCGGCCTTCAGGGTTTCAATCTGCTGCACCTGCGCAATCTTGGCCTCTTCTTCGTCGCGCTGAATGATCAGCTTTTCCTTTTCAGCCTCCATCGCGGCGCGGCGCACCGACACATCGGCATCTGCATCGATCTGGGCGCGTTCCTTTTTCGAGGTTGCAATCACCTCGGCCAGTTTGCGCATCCCAACGGCATTAAAGGCGTTGTTTTCGTCCAGAGCCTCAAAAGGGGTCTGATCGAGAGCGGTGAGGGAGACGGATTCAAGGGACAGACCGTTTTTCAGAAGATCCTCGGACACGGTATTTTGCACTTCCTGAACAAAATCCGCGCGGTTCTCGTGCAGTTGGTCCATCGACATCTGGGCCGCAACGGCGCGCAGACTGTCGATCAATTTGCCCTCAATCATCTCGCGCAGCTGTTCGATGTCAAAGGTACGATCCCCAAGCGTCTGCGCAGCACGGGCCACACCTTCGTCAGTGGGTTGAACCGAGACGTAAAATTCGACGCCGACATCAACGCGCATCCGGTCTTTGGTGATCAAGGCACCGTCACCGTCGCGTTTCACTTCAAGGCGCAGAGTCTTCATGTTGACGGGGCTGACCTCGTGCAACAGAGGCACCACAATCACGCCTCCGTCCATGATGACCTTTTTGCCGCCAGCCCCGGTTTTCACAAGACTGATCTCGCGGGTGGCACGGCGATACAGGCGGCCTAACACGAGACCAACAAACAACAGCAATGCAAGGCCGACAACGACCCAAATGAGTAGAAGTTCCATGAAACTCTCCCTGAAAAATATGTAGTTAGACATCGCCTAGGGCGACAATGCGATACCCTTCGTCATAGCGCTGGCGCAGGACGATCACCTCGGTGCCCTGGGCAATCGAGACATCGTCGCGCAGAGGTTCAGCGCGCAGATAATGGGTGTTGCCAAAGCGATCGCTGACGCGGACTTCGGCGGGACGGCCGCGGGCGGCTGTGCCCTGGCTGACCACCCCTTTGCGACGGCCCAAATGGCGTTCAGATACCGATTGGGTTTCGTCTTTGGGCAGAAGCCGGGCAAACACTGCCCCGAATCGGCCTGCAAACCAAAGCGATCCGATTGCGGCGGGAAGGGCCGCCAACCAAGCGGGCAGTGCAGTTGAAAAGACAGCTGCCATCACCTGCTGAAGCGTGATCCCGGCCAGCCCAAACCCGGCTAAGACGGTTCCCAACCAGATCAATGCGGGCATACGGCCAAAACCAAGCCAAGCCGATAGGCCCGTGTCGGTCACGGCTGGAGCGTCGATGTCCTCAAAACTGGCAAGTTCAAGGCTATCAATATCCACATCCCCCAAGTCCAGATCCAAATCTCCCAATTCAGGGGTGTCGAGGTCAGGCCCGTCGAGGTCAATGTTATCTCCGCCCAGCCCCAGAAGCGTGCCGCCCAGAAGGGCGAAAATCAGTTCCAGGGTCAAAAGACCCAGAAAAAGGCCAAGCGAAATGGAAAACGGAAAATAGGCTTCCGTCAAAAGTTGGGTAAACATCGGCCACCCTTATTGATTGAGTATGCTTTGGTATACAATTTATATTGGGTCCTCACGGGCCCGTTACAAGGGGTAGTTGCGAGTAATTCGCAACTATTCTCTACTCACTCTGATTGCCAGAGAACGCCATCGCCAGCAAGAACCCAAAACTAGGAGAGGTGTTCGAACCCCGGGGTGCCTTGGTCTTCTGGGTGGCGCTTAAGATGTTTTGCTTTGATCCCATTGGCCATGTCTCGGCTGTTGTCATGGCTCCAACCAGGGGGCGCAACGCAATACATCAGGCGGTCTTTCAAGGTGAGGCCCGGCTTTGACGCATCCCGCCAAATGCCCACCCATTCATGAAAGGCCACCCGCAGCGGATTGAAGGTACCGATGTTGTGCACAAGGCCGTAGTCGGGTTTGTCGTGATCCTGTTCGGGAACAAAGCTGCCAAACATCTTGTCCCAAATGATCAAGACACCCGCATAGTTGCAATCCAGATAGCGGGCGTTGCGCCCGTGGTGAGCGCGGTGATGGCTTGGGGTGTTCATCACAGCTTCGAACCAGCGGGGGAGTTTGTTGATCGCTTCAGTGTGAATCCAGAACTGATAGATCAGGTTCAAACCTCCGCAGAACAACACCATGGCCGGATGGAAGCCCATCAGGATTAGCGGCGCACGAACCACCATCATAAAGGTGAAGGTATAGGTCCAAGTTTGTCGCAGCGCGGTTGTCAGGTTGTAGTGCTGGCTTGAGTGGTGGTTCACATGGCTTGCCCAGACCCACCGCACTTTGTGGCCAAACCGGTGGACCCAATAATAGCGCAGGTCGTCTAGCACAAAACACAAGGCAATGGTCCACCAGCTGTGCCCAAGGTCAAAGGGGGTGATGTCCCAGAGGACCATGAAAAAGCCCCAGGCAATAAACCCCAGCACGATGCCGGAAGCCACGTTGCCAGCGCCCATAACCAATGAGGTCACCGCATCACGTGTTTCATAGCGCCCGCCACGTTTGGTGATGGTGATCCATGCCAGTTCGATCAGAATCAGGGCGATAAAGAATGGCACGGCAAGGCTGACGACATCAGGATATGAGATGGTCATGACTGTCCCTCAAGTTTAGCGGCCCAAAGGGCAGTTTCTTCTGTCGAAAGCTCAAGCTTGATCACGGGCGCCGCGTAATCGGCCAACCGCAACCGCAACCCGGTTTTGACCCGTGCTATCTTGGGGCTGCGCAGAATACGTGCGCAGGTGTCATCCCCCATTGTCCAGACCACACCAATTGAACGACGTGTTTGGATAAGCGCGGCATACCCCGACTGGCTTAGAATGACATCGGTCACACTGCTCGAGGGGTATTCGCGCTGCCATGCCGCTTGGGCGTCATCTGCACTTTGAAAGGCGCGACGTTTGGACAGCCCCAGACTGTGGGACAATATCGCGATGCCTGTGATCCCTCCGACCACCAGCACCAATAGTATTTCTAAAGGCATGGCTCCTCCTGACGTGACTTTTGCCTGCGTCAGGTGATCTGTCAAAAACGATTCGTGTTTCCGTCGCGGCAGTTGGGGCGGAATTAAGGCGGGGTTGGGCGCGCATTGGGCGACAATTTCGGGTTTGATTGGCAAATTGTGCCGCAGGCGAGGGGTAATTGGTGGAATGTGGCGGAAAACCGTTGCCTTGCGCCCAGATTTCGCCCAATTCTGTGTCTTGTAGGTGGGGGCCTACAACCCGGAGTTATCCGATGCGTTCAGTACTGATTGCTTTTGCCCTGTCTCTTTCAGCAACCGCTGGAGTGGCTGATATTTCCTGGCATGCAGATCAGATGGGTGTTGGATCGGTGATGGTCATGAAAGATCGTTCCGGGGTTGTTACTCATATCAAACGAGATGCACGCGCAGGGGAACATGCCTTTGACATGTTTCGTGGTGAAGGCCGCGATGCCGCGTTTCTTGGTAGCTACACCACCAATGCCCGTGGTGAAGTGACCCGAACCGTAGCATCAGATGGTGCGGTAACCCTCTACTCCCCACATCGCTGTACCCGCACACTTGGAGAGTGTTCTTTTCAGGTGACCCATGCGGATGGGTTTGTTGAACCACGTACCCGCGTGACACGCGCTGTGCGCAATGGGCTGCAGTATCAGGAATTTAGTCTGAACGGATTGGTGGCCGAAGGTGGCCTCAAACTGGATCAGATCGGTGCCGCCTCCGAGGCTTGGCACCAAGACGCGGGCCGCAAAAAGCGCCGCACAAAACGGGTCTTGTTTGCTTTGAAGTAAGCTGATCCGCCTCTCTCTCTCTCTCAAGAGAAACCAAAACACGAAAAAGGGCGGCCACCGGGCCGCCCTTTTTGTCATTGCGGGTGGCAAGTATCAGCTGCCCGAGGGGCGCATCAACGTGTCGAGAAATTTATAAGCGTGCAGCGATGACCAGTCGGCGTCACCGGTCAAACGACCCACTTCCTCACCTTCTGGATTGAGAATCACCGTCACGGGTAACCCCAGAACCCCCATCTCACGCGACAGTTTGCTTTTGGGGTCGCGGTGCAGTGGCAGGTTTTCAACACCGATGTCTTCGAAAAAGGCTTTCATCGCGGGGGGCGGATTGCGCGAGGTGGCGATGGTCAGAACCTCAAAGGAGGCGCCGCCCAGCTCGGTCTGCAACTCGGACAGCATGGGCATTTCTTTGCGACACGGCGCACACCAGGTGGCCCAGAAGTTCACAAGAACCCATTTTCCCTGCCATTGCGACAGGTTAAGCGGTTCCCCTTCAAAGGTCATAAAATCGACGGTGCCCGCCGGTTTGGGTGCCTCATGCAGTACCATTTTGCGCATATCACCCTGTCGGGCGTGCTTGGCCTCTTCGACATCAGCAAGCGCGGGATTTGCAAGGGCAAGCGCAGCAGTATACAGCAGCACAAAGCCAGAGAATTTCATGTTTCCTCCGAAGGACCTCAAATGACGGACACTTCCTCGAACCAGATGTGGGGCGGCCGCTTTGCCGCTGGACCGGACGCGATTATGGAGGCGATCAATGCCTCGATCGGGTACGACAAACGGATGGCGGCGCAGGATATCGCCGGATCGAGGGCCCATGCCGCCATGTTGGCCGCACAGGGCATCATCGAACATAAGGATGCCGAAGCCATTCGGGAAGGGCTTCTCACGGTGTTGTCAGAGATTGACGCAGGTGAGTTCAAATTTTCCACCGCGCTGGAAGATATTCACATGAATGTCGAAGCGCGCCTGAAAGAAATCATCGGCGAGCCGGCCGGTCGTTTGCACACAGGCCGGTCGCGCAACGATCAGGTTGCCACAGATTTCCGCCTCTGGGTGCGGGATCAGTTGGATGCGGCTGAGAAAGGTTTGATTGCCCTGATGACCGCACTTTTGGGTCAAGCCGAGGCCGGTGCCGATTGGGTCATGCCGGGGTTCACCCACCTGCAGACCGCGCAGCCCGTGACCTGGGGCCATCACATGATGGCCTATGTTGAAATGTTTGGGCGCGATCTGAGCCGGGTGCGCGATGCACGGGCCCGGATGAATGAATCACCGCTTGGCGCCGCCGCGCTTGCGGGCACAGGGTTCCCGATTGACCGTCATGCCACAGCTGAGGCGCTGGGCTTTGACCGTCCGATGGCCAACAGCCTTGATGCGGTTTCGGCGCGTGATTTTGCCATCGAGTTTCTGAGCGTGGCCAGCATCTGCGCCATGCACCTGAGCCGATTTGCCGAAGAGCTGGTGATCTGGTCTTCAGCCCAGTTCCGCTTTGTGACCCTGTCGGACCGGTTCTCAACCGGCTCGTCGATCATGCCACAGAAGAAAAACCCGGATGCGGCTGAGTTGATCCGGGCCAAGATCGGCCGGATCTTTGGCGCGAATGTCGCTCTAATGATGGTGATGAAAGGTCTGCCGCTGGCCTACTCAAAAGACATGCAGGAAGACAAAGAGCAGGTCTTTGATGCCGCAGACAACTGGATGCTGGCACTTGCCGCGATGGAGGGCATGGTCAAAGACATGAGCGCCAATGTGGCCGATCTTGAGGCTGCGGCGTCGAGCGGGTTCTCAACGGCAACCGATCTGGCCGATTGGCTGGTGCGGGAAACCAACCTGCCGTTCCGTGACGCGCACCATGTGACCGGTGCTCTGGTGGCATTGGCGGAAAAGAAAGGTTGTGATCTTCCGGATCTGAGCCTGGAAGAGATGCAGGCGGAAAATGCGGCGATCACCGCCGGTATCTTTGATGTGCTGGGTGTGCATAACTCCGTCAAATCGCGCACCAGCTATGGTGGCACAGCCCCGGATCAGGTTCGGGCTCAGGTCGCACGTTGGACAGAGGTTTTGGCATGAGGGTTTTGTTGATCACCGCAGCTTTGATCCTGCCTTTGGCAGGCTGTGGCGCGGACGGAGATCCGGTGCGACCGGGGTTGTCGGTCACCCAGTAGTCCGCGCGCAGGCCTCGATTTTTCAAGAAAAATCGGCGTCCGAAGGGGAGGATGGTGGTGCCATCGCGTTTGGGCGGGGGCTTTGCCCCCTGGCCCCCAGAGTATTTGAGAAAAGAAGAAACCCTTGGCACCAGTGTGTGTGGAGGGTTTTTTTGTGTTTCGGAACGCGCTATGGCGGTTCGAATCTTACTTTGGAGGCCGCGTTGGACCATTTCATCTATCGTGACGGAGCGCTTTGGGCAGAAGATGTTCCCGTAGCAGAAATTGCAGCGCAGGTTGGTACGCCGTTCTACCTTTATTCTACTGCGACCCTGACCCGGCACTTCAAATTGTTTGATGAGGCGCTGGATTGGGGCCCGCATATGGTCTGCTATGCCATGAAAGCGGCCAGCAATCAGGCGATCCTGCGTACTCTGGCCGCCGAAGGGGCTGGCATGGATGTGGTTTCGGGGGGGGAATACGCCCGTGCCAAGGCCGCCGGTGTGCCCGGAGATCGGATTGTGTTTTCCGGGGTTGGAAAAACCCGGGATGAAATCCGCGCGGCATTAGAGGGGGGCATTCGTCAGTTTAACGTCGAAAGTGAGCCCGAGATGCAGGTGATATCTGAGATCGCTGCGTCAATGGGGGTACAAGCTCCGATTGCCATTCGGGTGAACCCGGATGTGGATGCAAAGACCCATGCCAAAATCGCCACCGGGAAGAGTGAAAATAAATTTGGCATTCCCATCGCGCGTGCACGTGAGGTCTATGCCATGGCGGCCAAACTGCCGGGTCTGAAGGTGGTGGGCATTGATGTGCATATCGGCAGCCAGCTGACCGAGCTGGAGCCGTTTGAGCTTGCCTATACCAAGGTGGCAGAACTGACTGAGGCGCTGCGCGCGGATGGGCATGAGATCTCGCGCCTCGATCTTGGCGGTGGGCTTGGGATTCCCTATGCGCGCTCGAACGAAGCCCCGCCGCTGCCGACGGATTATGGCAAGCTGATCCAGAAAACCGTGGGTCATCTGGGCTGTGAGATTGAGATCGAACCGGGCCGGTTGATTGCGGGCAATGCGGGTATTCTGGTCAGCAAGGTGATTTACCTCAAACACGGCGAGGGCCGGGATTTTCTGATCCTTGATGGGGCGATGAACGATCTGATCCGCCCGGCGATGTATGAGGCGCATCACGACATTGTCCCCGTGGTCGAACCCGAAGTTGGTATCGAACCCAAGCCCTATGATATCGTAGGCCCGGTCTGTGAAACTGGCGATACCTTTGCAAAAGAACGGCTGATGCCGCCTTTGACCGCAGGGGATCTTGTCGCGTTTCGCAGTGCTGGGGCCTATGGTGCGGTGATGGCAAGCGAGTACAACACCCGGCCTCTGATCCCCGAGGTTCTGGTGCACGGCGATCAATTTGCAGTCATCCGTGAACGGCCAAGCTTTGCCGATATGATAAATCGCGATAGCATTCCTGCATGGCTGTAGGGCATTGTTCTCGCAGCGCTTGAGTTGCGAGGACCACCATGCCCCGTAAAGGCATCCAAAACGACGACATGACCCCTTTGATCCGCTGGCCGCTTTGGGCGACCTATGCGGGGCTTTGGGCCGAACGTGTGGTGCGGGCCTTCTGGCCCCTGTGGTCGATTGTTTTTGTGACACTGGCGGCCTTGATGCTTGGGCTACAGGATGAGGTACCCACCGAGTGGGTCTGGGGCGCGGGTGGTGTGCTTGGGCTTGGTGGTCTTTGGGCCATTGTCCGAGCCGTCAGGATGTTTCGACGCCCATCCCGGGAAGAGGCGCTTTGGCGTCTGGATGCCACGCTCAAGGGCAATCCCATTCAAGCTCTGCGAGACAGCCAAGCGATTGGAGCCAATGATCCGGCGTCCTCGGCGATTTGGGCTGCACATCAGACACGCATGCGCAGAGATCTCGCCGAGGCCAAGCCCGTCCAGCCCGATCTGCGGATGTCACATGCTGACCCTTTTGCGTTGCGCTATGTTGCGATTCTTGCGCTGAGTGTCGCGCTCTTTTTTGGGTCAATCGTTCGGGTACAATCGGTCACAACGCTGGGGGCTGATGGGGCTGAGTTGGCGCAGGGGCCGGCCTGGGAGGGCTGGATGTCGCCGCCGCGGTACACCGGGCTTCCAACGGTTTATCTCAATGATATCACCTCAGCCTCGTTGATGGCGCCTGAAGGCGCGAGTTTTGCGCTTCGGATGTATGGTGAAGTTGGTGCGCTGCAAATTGAAGAAGATATCTCGGGTCTGAGCAAAGACGATGCCGCACGCAGTGCGACCATTCAGGATTTCGAGATTGTTCAGGGGGGGCGCCTTGCGATTTCCGGTCCGGGCGGGCGGGCCTGGCAGGTTGCTATGGTGCCGGATCAGGCACCGAAAGTAAGCCATGATGGCGAGATTGAGACCAGCTATGATGGTGTCACCCAAATCGGATTTGCGGCACAGGATGATCATGGTGTGGTCGCCGGTGTTGGCCGGTTCAGCCTAGCGATGGATGAGGTGGATCGTCGATACGGGCGGGCCATCGATCCTGAACCGCGCCAGACGCTTGAGGTCCAGCTGCCGATGCCTCTTTCTGGCGATCGCACGGCCTTTACTGATGTCCTTGGGGGCAACTTCTCTCAGCACCCCTGGGCGAATCTGCCGGTGCGTTTTGAGTTGAGCGTGGAAGATGCGCGTGGCCAGATTGGGCGTTCAGAACCGCAAGTGATCACATTGCCGGGCCGGCGGTTTTTTGATCCGATGGCTGCAGCCTTGGTTGAACAACGTCAGTCGTTGCTCTGGAACCGGGCCAACGCGGTGATGATGTCCCAAACCTTGCGCGCGATATCGAACCATCCTGAAGATGTGTTTCGCAAAGAGGTCAATCACCTGCGCTTGCGCCGTGTCTTGGCCAAGCTTGAACTGGCAACCACCTATGGCATCACCGACAGCCAGCAAAATGCCCTGGCCCAGAGTCTTTGGGATCTCGCGCTTGCCTTGGAAGAGGGTGATCTGGACGATGCACGCGAAAGATTGCGCCGCGCCCGTGAGCGTCTGGAAGAGGCGATGAAAAACGGGGCCTCGGATCAGGAAATTGCGGAATTGATGCAAGAGCTGCGCGAGGCCACGCAGGACTATCTGCGCCAGCTGGGGCGTGAACAGGCCCAGCAGCAAGATCCAAGCGAACAGCAAGGTGATCCTCAAGAGACCATGGAGCTGTCGCAGGACGATATCCAACGCATGATGGACCGTATTCAGGAGCTGATGGAAGAAGGCCGCATGGATGAAGCCATGGAGGCCATGCGGCAGCTGCAAGAGATGCTCGACAATATGCAGGTCACGGAAGGGCAGGGGGGCCAGTCACCCGGTGAGCAGGCCATGGAGGGTCTGTCCGATACCCTGCGCGATCAGCAGGATTTGTCTGACGAGGCCTTCCGGGATCTGCAAGAGCAGTTCAATCCAGGGCAAGGCCAGCGCCAACAAGGTCAACGCCAGCCGGGACAGCAGCAGGGACAAAACCAGCAAGGACAAGGGCCCTCAGAGGGCCGCGACCCGGGACAGGGGCAAGGTGACGAACGGGGTGATGGCAGCGAAGGTATCGAACGTTCGTTGGCAGACCGCCAAAATGCGCTTCGGCAAGAGCTCGAGCGTCAACGCGGACAGTTGCCGGGGCAGGGCACCGAGGCTGGTGAGCGCGCGTTGCAGAACCTGAGGGATGCTGATCGCGCTATGGAAGGGGCCGAAGAGGCGCTGCGTGATGGGGATCTTGCTGAGGCCATTGATCGGCAATCCGAAGCCATGGAAGCACTGCGAGATGGGCTGCGGAGTCTGGGCGATGCCCTGGCAGAGCAACGTCAGCAGCAAAGCGGCCAACAGGGGCTTGCCGATGGTGCTGAGGGTGGCGAACAACGCGATCCATTGGGACGCAACCCGGGACAAAGCGGACGCAGTACAACCGATGAAGGATTGTTGCAGGGCGAAGATACCTATCGCCGGGCAGAAGAGCTTTTGGGAGAAATCCGTCGTCGCTCGGGTGAAAATGACCGGCCCGAAGAGGAACGCAACTATCTCGAGCGTCTACTAGACCGCTTCTAGGCGTCTGGATCCACTTTCCCGCGCAGGGATTTTACGGTGCCGCGGGCTTTTTTGCCCTCAAGGCGGCGGCGCTTTGACCCCAATGTTGGGCGGGTTGGTATCCGTCGTTTGGGCTTCACCAGCGCTTTTTGAATAAGTTCGATCAGGCGCTGACGCGCGATTTCGCGGTTGCGCGCCTGAGAGCGGGTTTCATCCACTTGAAGGATCAACGCGCCTTCATTGGTCCAACGCCGACCGGCAAGTTTGCGCAGGCGCGTTTTGACCGGGGCGGGCAGATTAGGTGACCGTTCCGCTTCGAAGCGCAGCTCGACCGCAGTCGACACCTTGTTGACGTTTTGCCCACCGGGTCCTGAAGCGCGAATAAACTGCTCGGTCAATTCCCAGTCTTCAATGCGGATCTGTTCGTTGATTTCGAGCATCGCTTTCCCCTTGCTTGGGGGCTTTATGACAGGGAATGGGGGAAAACGGAAAGGGCCGTCCAAAGACGACCCTTCGAGAATCCGGAGGCGGGTGCCGGTTAGGCGCGCCAACTCAAAAATCAACGTACTGGGTTTCCCTAGCAGGTCTCCTCTCGAACTGTTCCGACACCTCTCTCCAATGCTTCTCTTGACACTGGATCACCTCCTTTCAGCTGTGTAACACGCAAATGGTGCTGTCCGCCTAGGGCCTTTGAGCCCGTAGGTTCGCACGCAAGATGATGGTGCCACACCTTCGGTGATCCACAAAGTCTTTTCTTCGTGAGGAGGGAAACTCGAAAATTCCCCTCCCTGTGAGTGGTGTTGATCAGGCCGCTGACCGGGTGGCGAGAACGCGCGCCACAATCATGCGGAACGGAACCAGAGCGATCAGCGCGAGAGCCAATTTGACGCCCCAGTCCGCCACAGCAAGGGACACCCAAAGCGGGGCTTCTGGGCCCACAGTCAGGAAGGGTGCAGCCCCCCAGGCCCAGCTGATCTCGGCATCTGCAGCAGGACCAAAGAAGGTCAGGCTTGCGGAGAAGGCGATGGTGAAGAACAGCGCGGTGTCCAGCGTTGCGCCGACCAGCGTGCTGGCCAGAGGTGCGCGCCACCAAGCGCCATCGCGCAGGCGATCGAAGATCAGCACGTCGGTCATCTGAGCGCAGAGGAAGCCGATGCCGGAGGCAAAGGCCACGCGCAGGGCAACCGCCGCATAGGTGAAGCCATCTCCCTGCAACATGATCTGGCTGCCGATGAGAGAGCAGAGAACTCCGGTGACAAAGCCAACCAGAACCACCCGACGCGCGGCTTCGGCGCCGTACACGCGGTTCATCACATCAGTGACGAGGAAGGCGAAGGGATAGGTGAATGCGCCCCAGGTCAGCAGACCGTCAAGCAGTAGAAATTGAACAAGGATGTTCGAGACCACAACGATGGTGGCCATGGCAAGAATGCCGGGAATGTGGATGCGTGTCATGATATGACCCGTTTTAGCAAGGTTGCGGGAAGAACTTGGCCCGACATGGTCGGACAGGCCGCGTTTAAGAGCGTTATCCGCCCCGCGCAAGTGTTTTAAGGCCTTAGCGTCGGGTCACCCGGTACTCAACAAACTCAGTTCGTTGAAAATCATTGAAATTATCATCCGAGATCATCGTCAGCCGAATGTCACCGTCCGCGTCTTTCCAGACTGACAGGCCCTCGAGGTTATCATGCTGGAGAATCGCTGTTTCAAGCAAGGTCTCTTCGGCCGTGACAGCATCATCATCAAGAAAGAACCGCCGCACACGGGATTTGAAGCCAAATCCGGTAAAGGTACGTTCCAGCAGATACAGATTGCCCTCGGTGTCAAAATCGGCACCCACAGGCAAAAACCCTCCCTCACGGCGAAGCGCGAAGGGTTGGGTCCATTTTCCTTTGGCATAGCGCCAAACTGGAAAGGGACGGGTGAGTTTGCCTGATCGCTCTGGGATCGCATACAGCCGGTCTTTGGGGTCAACGGCCAGAGCTTCCAGCCCGGAGTTGGGTTGAAGGGCTTTGAATTGTTTCGGGCGTGGCAGCCAGGCGGCGGCTTTGAGTGTCAGATAAGCCCAAACGCGGTGCTGATGTTCGAATGAAACAAAAATGCGCCCGTCGCTGCGCACCGCAAGCCCTTCGGCATCACTGTATTTCCCCTTGAGCCTGCGCCCGCGTTCATCACGTAGGTGGCCCTTCTGCTCGGTGACCACATCGGAGATTCGCCCGTTGTCCCGATGCAGCGTACCTGAGACAATCCCCGCCTGGTCACTGATGGCGGTAAAGCTTTTTCCGTCGGACGAGAGTTCGATCCCTGAAAACCCGCCGAGCTTATGGTCGGCGCGCTTCCATTTGTATGATCCCACAAACTGCGCCTTCTCGGGCGCGGCGGCAGGCAACCCAAGCACGGATGCTGTGACAAAAGCCAGCGCAAGCGCAGAGGCCTTACGGAGAGATCTCAGGATCATGCAACGGTTACTTTGACGCCAGAACACCGGCGCATTGCCCGGGCAAATCACCCATGGTCAACTCGCGGCGCGGTTTGGGTTTGGGCGCGTTTGGGTTTGGCGGCGGCGGGTTCAGAATTCGATCGACCCAGCCTTCCGCTTCTGCACAGCCGTCACCGGCTGGGATGGCCGCTTGATCGACGCACCCGTTAGAGCTGTCGGGGCAGCTCAGCCGCACATGGAAGTGATAGTGATGGCCCCACCATGGGCGAATTTTGCGCAGCCAGGATCGATCGCCTTTGGCGTCCTTACACATCTGTACCTTGGCACCGGGGAAGATGAAAATCCGGGCAACACGTGGGTCACTTGCGGCGGCCTTGAGAATGTTGTGATGCGCGCGGGTCCAATTGTTGTTGGTATAGGCCCCGGAGGAGCGGCGCATCGAAATGGATGAGATGTTTTCGCGTTGCTTTTCTGTCAGGTTCAAATCATCTGCCGGGCGCAACCAGATATCCGCATCAAGACCGATCTGGTGACTGCGGTGTCCGGTCAGCATAGGTCCACCGCGTGGCTGGCTTAGGTCACCGACATAGAGGCCATCCCAACCCGGTTGCCGGGCGGCCTTGCGTGACAGGTTCTGAACGTAATCAATGAGTTCAGGGTGCCCCCAGTTGCGGTTGCGTGACAGCCGCATGGCCTGCCAGGTTTCACCGGTTTCTGGCAATTGGGTCGCGCCTGCCAAACAGCCCTTAGCGTACCCACCATAGGGTGAGGGGGACTGGCCGGATGCGCTGGGTTTGGCGCCAAATAGGGCTTTTGCCTCTTTGGTGGCCAACACGGGGTCAATGCGCACATTTGGTGTTGTCGGCGTATGTGCGCGTTTTGCGCTACATGCGGTCAGTGCCAGACATAAGCCAAAAACAACAAGATTACGGATCATCATACCTGCTCTCCCAAAGGATTGACCCATCGTAGCAGAATAAGGCCAATAATGAAGAGACCGATCACTGGCAAAAAGGCCAGTTGGTTGCTTTGCGTGAGGTAGGTGAAGAGCGCAATCAACGCGGGCGCAAGCCAGGCCGTGGCGCGACCAGCCAATGCAAAAAGGCCAAAGGCTTCACCGCTACGGGCCGGATCCGCGTGTCGTACCATGAGTGACCGTGATGCCGAATAAAGCGCGCCTCCCATGCCGCCGATCACCGCACCGCAGACGTAGAAAATGATGTCGGGTAGGGCAGATCCTTCGGGCAGAGGAATGCCAAAGAGGCTGTCGCGTGACATGCCGACAATAAAGCTGCAGACGATGACAAGCAGGACAATGGCGCTACGGATTACGGGCTTGGGGCCAAGGCGTTGGTCAGCAATGCCTCCGGCCCAGGTCAGGAGAGCGGCTGCGATCGCGGCGATGATGCCAAACACACCAATTTGGATGATGCTCCAGCCCAGAACCAATGTCGCATAGACACCGCCATAGGCATAAAGCGCGCTCAAAGCGTCGCGATAAAACAATGAGGCAAGAAGGAAATTACGGGTCGAGCGTTGTTGCCCAACTGCGCGGATATTGGCGCGTAGGTCGGCTAGCACACGGCCGAAGGTGACCTTTGATGAGCTGGTATCGGGTTTGTCGACAGTCCACTTGAAGAACGGAATGAGAAAGATGGCGAACCAGATGGCGATAAAGGGGCCGACAAAGCGCGTGCCTTCCCGTGCTTCGGGATCAAGCCCAAAGGCTGGGGACAAGCCGATCAGAGTTTTTCCGGTGTCATTTTCCGCAAAAAACAACAGCATGATAAAGAGCGAGAGCACGCCGCCCCAATAGCCAAAGGCCGCGGCATTGCCGCTGATCCGACCGACATCTTCGGTGTCACCGAGATCGGGCAGGATGGCGTTGTTGAGATTAAAGGCGCTTTCAGAGGCAACAAAGCCAATCCAAAAGGCCGCTAGGGCAAATATCAATCCGGTGCCATCCGGTTGCAGCCCCCACAGAGACGCAGCGCAGACAACCGCAATAGTTGCGAGCGCCCAAAACCAAGGTCGCTTGCGCCCGGTCATATCCGCGAAGGCGCCAAGGAACGGGGCTGTGAAAGCGATGAAAAGGCCAGCAAAAGTTTGAGCCGTAGACCATAGGCCCTGAGCCTCGACCTTAGCGCTGGCGGCATCCGCGCCCAGCGACATGAAGTACTGGGTTGCAACGGCAGCGAAATAGGGGCTGAAAATGAAGGTCAGGCCCAAGGTAGCATAGGGCTGCTGCGCCCAATCAAAAAATGCCCAGCCCCAAACGCGCTGTTTCAAAGTCGGTTCTGCCATACCCGTCCCCCAATACTGGGGCAGTTGTCTCCTGAGGGGGGACAAGTGGCAAGAGGTTTCACTCTAGATCTTTGGGATCTCGGGCTGTTTCTCTGGGGGCCAGGGGCGCTGAGCCTCTGCGTCGAGCCAGGCAAGCACCCATTCCGGCAGATCCGGGCGCGGCGTGTCCATACCCATAGCCTGCATCACGCGATCCGGTGAGACGATACCGTTTTTGTCAGTCACAGCAGTGCGGTACAGCCCGTGGCTCGTACAGTCTCCACGGCTGTTCCACATGCTTTGTTCAAGATACACAAAGCGCTCATCCCAACCAATCATGCGTGAATACATGGTCAGTCTGTCAAACATTCGTACCCGCTTGCGGTAGCGCAGCGCCGATCCTGCAACAGTCAGCCCCCAGCGTTCCCGCTTGAGAGTGTCGACGACGCCGGTTCGTTCTGCCAAGGGGATGCGCCCGAGATCAAAGATCGTCAGCGTGCGACCGTTGTTCAGTTCCATCCACATATCCAGATCCCACGGCCAGCAGATGTGATGCGACACATGGGTGCCCAGTGGCTCCAGCTTGGGCTGGCGCCGGGCGAGGATCATTTCTTTGGCCATACGGATAAAGGGATACATGAGCAGGGCTCCTTTCGCCGCTCACCTGCGCTCCGTTAACCCTGACGTCAACCACGACCTCGCGGCATACTTGCCCTTTACCCTTTACATGCTTAGGTGTGAGGCGCTGACACCGTAACACGAGGCCCCGGATGTATTCGCTTTTCCAGATCCTGATGCTGATCCTGAACATTGTCTGGTTCTTCATCATTGCCCATGTGATCATGAGCTGGTTGATCAATTTCCAGGTGCTGAACGTGCGTCAGCAGCTTGTTGGCCAGATCTGGTATGGTCTGAACCGCATGCTTGAGCCAATGTATGCCAAGATCCGTTCAATCCTGCCGCCGATGGGCGGACTTGATCTTGCGCCGCTGATTGCGCTTGTGGGTGTTTATGCGCTGCAGATTATTTTGGCCAATAACATCGGCTACTTCCTCTGAACTTGCCCAAATCCCCCTGAATGATTTGTCGTTCAGGGGTTGATTCACCGATTCTTGGTATGAGATTGTCGGGATCAGAGCAGATCTAGTAGACAATCGGCAGGTTCCCCTATGCCCCGTGACACTGCGCCCGGAGAGGCGCTGTTGAAGGATATCTTCGGCTTTGATGCCTTTCGCCCTGGTCAGGGGGAAATTGTCGACGCTGTTGCACGTGGTGCAAACGTTCTTGCCATCATGCCCACCGGTGGCGGTAAGTCCCTGTGTTTCCAACTGCCGGCACTGATGCGTCAGGGGATAACCGTTGTAATTTCGCCTCTGATTGCCCTGATGCGCGATCAGGTGCGCGGGCTACGTGAAGCGGGCGTGGCGGCGGGGGCACTGACTTCAGGAAATTCTCAGGAGGAAACCGACGCCGTCTGGGATATGCTCCACGATGGGTCGCTGAAGCTGCTTTATCTGGCACCGGAACGACTGGCGAGCAGCAACACGCAACATATGCTGTCACAGGCGGGTGTGTCGCTGATTGCCGTTGATGAAGCACATTGTGTGAGCCAATGGGGACATGACTTCCGCCCCGATTATCTGCGAATTGGCGCGCTGCGGCGGGCGCTTGATGTCCCATTGGCAGCGTTCACCGCAACAGCAGATCAGGAGACGCAGGGTGAGATTGTAAACCGCCTGTTTGGAGGTGAACCTCCGCAAACCTTCCTGCGTGGGTTCGACCGTCCAAACATTCATCTGGCGTTTCAGCCAAAAGACAGTCCTCGCAAACAGATCTTGAATTTTGCTGAGGCCCGTCGTGGTCGGTCGGGCATTGTTTATTGCGGCACGCGGGCGCGCACCGAAAGCCTTGCCAAAGCCCTTGGGGATGAGGGGCACAACGCCTGTTTTTATCACGGCGGCATGGAGGCAGAGAGCCGCCGCCGCGTTGAAGAACGCTTTGCAACCGAAGATGGGTTGATTGTTGTGGCCACCGTGGCCTTTGGCATGGGGGTCGATAAACCGGATATCCGATGGGTCGCCCATGCGGACCTGCCCAAAAGCATTGAGGCCTATTATCAGGAGATCGGCCGCGCCGGGCGGGATGGTGCACCTGCGGAAACTCTCACGCTCTATGGCCCCGACGATATTCGATTGCGGCGGTCGCAGATTGACGAGGGGTTGGCCCCGGCGGATCGTCGCGACGCGGATCACGGCCGGTTGAATGCACTTCTGGGTCTGGCCGAGGCGCAGGGATGCCGTCGTCAGGTGCTGCTTGGCTATTTTGGTGAGGCCTCGGAAGGCTGCGGAAATTGCGACCTCTGTGACACGCCACCGGAATTGTTCGACGGCACCGAGGCCGTCCGCAAAGCGCTCTCAGCGGCACTGCGCACTGACGAAAGCTATGGCGCGGGGCACCTGATTGATATCTTGCTGGGCAATGAGACCGACAAGGTGCGCGCGCGAGGTCATGAAAATCTGCCGACCTTTGCCGTCGGGAAAGATCTGACCAAGGGGCAATGGCAGGCAGTGTTTCGACAGATGATGGGGCATGACCTTATGCGTCCGGATGCCGAGCGGCATGGGGCTTTGGTGATGACCGATCGTGCTTTGCCAATTTTGAAAGGCGAAGAGCAGATCAATCTGCGTCGGGATGTTGTGCGCAAAGCGGCAGAGCGTCGGCCAGCGGTGAAAATGCTGGTCAATGAAGAAGATATGCCGATGATGTCCGCACTGAAAGCCAAACGCCGGGCTTTGGCCGAAGCGGCCCGCGCGCCAGCCTATGTCATCTTCCCGGACCGCACCTTGATCGAAATGGCAGAAAAACGCCCCGAGACCTTGGATGAGATGGCCCGGATCAGTGGGGTGGGTGCCAAGAAACTTGAACGTTACGGCGCGGCGTTTTTGGAAGTGATCACCGGCGCCCGAGAAGAGCTTCACCCGATGCGGCGCAAACTCGCGGGGAGCGAATCCGGGCAACTGTATGACGCATTGATGGAAGCCCAGGTGCGTCTGGCGCGGGGCGAAGACGGAACGGGGAAATATCTCAGCTGTACCAATGCGACCTTGGCCAAAATCGCCAAGCATCGTCCCAGCTCACTGTCCTCGCTTGAAAATGTCAGCGGTATGGATTCTCAAAAAGCCGAGAGATTTGGACAGGCCTTTCTGGACGTGCTGCATGAGGCCCCCTAAATCTAGCAGACAGGACAAGAAGGAATTGCCATGTTGGTTGTAATCTCACCGGCGAAAAAGCTGGATTGGAGCGAACGCGCGGTCGAGATGACCACCCCAGACTTTCAGAACGATGCCAATGTTCTAGCTGAGACAGCCCGCGGGCTCTCAGTTGCTGAACTGAAAAAGCTGATGCACCTGTCTGATGATCTGGCCAAGCTGAACTACGATCGGTTTCGCGACTACGCGGACAACCCAACGCCCGCGCAGGTGCGCCCGGCGGCGCTTTGTTTTGCCGGGGATACCTATCAGGGATTGGAAGCGGCATCGCTTGATGACGAGGAAATGCGCTGGGCTCAGGATCATCTGCGCATTTTATCCGGTCTTTACGGCGTGTTGCGTCCTTTGGATGCGATGCAGGCCTATCGCCTGGAAATGGGGTCGCGGCTTAAGAACGCGCGTGGCAAAAACCTGTACGAGTTCTGGACAACTCAGATTTCAGAAGCCTTGAACCGTCAAGCGGATGCGAGCAGTGCCAAAGTTTTGGTCAACTGTGCCAGCCAGGAGTATTTTGGCGCGGTCCCGGTTGAGGCGCTGACCCTGCCTGTTGTGACGCCTCAGTTTATGGAAGACAAAAACGGCACGCCAAAAATCGTGAGCTTCTACGCTAAGAAAGCGCGGGGCGCGATGGCGCGTTATGTCATTCAGCACCGTCTGACCGAGCCTGATGCCCTGCTTGAATTTGATGCAGGCGGGTATGGGTATCGCGAGGATCTGTCGACACCGGGCAAACCTGTGTTTGTCCGCGATGCCGTCGCCGCACAGAAGGCGGCCTAAGAGGCTTTTTCTTGCAGCAATAGGGCAGTGTAATGTTCGATTTTTTCGCCCAGCTGCACTTTGCGAAGGGGCTTGGTGAGATAGTCATCCAAGCCCGCCTCTAGAATGGCTTCTTTGTCACCGGCCATCGCGTGAGCTGTAACCGCGATAATGGGAACATGATCGCGGTCCCCCTCAAGTTTTCGGATTTCTCGGGTGGCCTCTTTGCCATCCATCTCAGGCATCGAGATATCCATAAAGATCAAATCGGGGCGGCGCTTCTGGTATTCGGCCACGGCCTCAAGGCCGTTGTTGGCAAACCGAAGATCAACGTCAAAGGAACCGGCCATTTTCCGGAATACCAACTGGTTGGTTTTGTTGTCTTCCGCCACCAGAACATCGAGCTTGCTTGGGCTATGCTCGGCTTCTTCTGTGATCTCGTCAGAAGAAGGCGGGGGTGTTTGCGGCGCTGGCTCAGGCTGCGCATCTATGATCAGATTGCTGGGCTCTTCCGGCGGCTCAATGTTTTCCAGTGCAGTGAAAAGCGCGCGGCGTGGCACGGGTTTTTGCAAAACGGCCTGAACCTCGGCACCTGCTACCGGTCGAATTTGAGCTGGCGTGTCTGATTGCAAGATCACAGGGGTATTCAAACCCTTGCCGCGGAGTTGTGCAACGAGGTCCTGCCCGGTCATATCAGGCAGATCCTGCTCAATGATCAAGAGGTCGGGCACCGTCTGCAAACTGGTGAGCGCATCATGGCCCGAAGTACAGAAATCAGTTTTAAGCCCCAAGATCTCAAGCTGTTTGGCCAAGATAGAGCGGTTTGCGCCATGGTCGTCGACCACCAGAACACGCTGGATATGGGCAGGGACATTTGCGGATTCATAGGTGATCGGTTCGATGGTTGGCAGGACGAGCCGCAGCCCGAAACACGACCCAACGCCTAGCTCGGATTCAACCCAGACCTCGCCGCCCATGAGCTCAACAAGTCGGCGGCTGATGGCAAGTCCAAGCCCCGTTCCTTCAAACTTACGGTTTCGGTCATCCTCGACCTGATTGAACTCGCCAAAGACGTGATCAATCTTGTCCTCGGGAATCCCAATGCCGGTGTCTTCAACAGTGATATGAACCGAAGTTTGGCCCTGTTCGTCACAAAATCCGACGATCCGGATAAGAACATGACCTTCGACGGTGAATTTGACCGCATTTCCTAGCAGGTTGGTCAAAATCTGACGTACACGTCCCGGATCGGCCAGATAGCGCGTGGGCAGGAACATGTCATAGTCAACCAAAAGCGCGATGTTTTTGTCGCGCGCCGTGGGTTGCAGGAGCATGACCACTTCGTGGATTGCGCGTTCCAGATCGATGTCTTCTGGGTGAAGCTGAAGCTTGTCGGCTTCGATTTTCGAATAGTCGAGGATATCGTTGATGATCACCAGAAGCGCTTCGCCTGAGCTTCGGATCGTATCGACATAGAGGCGTTGTTCTTCCGCGAGATCGGTTTCCATCATCAGATCAGCCATACCCACAACACCATTCATGGGGGTGCGGATTTCGTGGCTCATGTTTGCAAGGAAGGCCGATTTGGCGCGGTTGGCGGCTTCGGCTCTGTCCGAGGCCTCTTTCAAGCGCTGTTGGTCCTTTTTCATCTGGGTGATGTCGATGCGCAGACCAACCCGTCCGCCATCACTTGTCTGGCGTTCGTAGATCCTGATCCACCGACCATCATCCAATTGTTGTTCAAGCTCGGCTTCTGGACCACGCCGCTGGGCAAGGCGCTCTTCCAGCCATTCTTCTTCGCGCCCCAGCGCCTCGATATACTGGCCCCGCGCCAGACCGTAGCGCAGAATTTCTTCGTACGCGGTGCCGGGCACCATGGCCTCTGCACTTGTAGAATAGATGTCGCGATAGGGATCGTTGCACATCAGCAGGCGATCTTCGGCGTCATAAATTACAAAGCCGTCTGGTAGTTCTTCAACCGCCGACCACATGCGCATGAGGCCGGTGATGTCGACGCAAAGACTGACAACCCCACCATCCGGCAGTTTTCTATCCTGCATTTTAAGAAAACGACCATTCCACAGGCGCACGGTATGCGGGCGAATCGGCTGTTCGTCCCAGCGTGACAGCATTCTGGCCTGCCAGGCAGAAGATGATTCCCCCTGAAGGTCGACAATGCCTTCGTTGGCCATAAGCTCGATCACATGCTCATAAGAGGCACCCGGACCAACGCTTTCGATGCCATCAAAGACAGACAGGTACGAGGGATTGGCCAATTCGATCCGGCCGTCCGAATCGAATAGGGCAAACCCATCCTGCATGGTTTTAAGCGCTTTCCACAGCTGATCAGTCACCACTTCGATGCGCTGGGTGGCCTCACCCAGTTCGTGGACAACACGCTGATGTTCGTGGCGAACTTCGGCCACTTCGGTGCGTGTTTCTTTGACTTCCTGACTCAATTGCTGCGCATGCCGACCAAGTCGTCGATTGGCCTCTGACAGCTCAGCTTGTTTTTGAGCAAGCAAGCGTTCAGCAGCCAGTCGTGCGCGCCTTTCTTCGGCCAGACGTGCGGCCAAGTCCATTCGTTGCCCTCCAAGTGATGTGGCACTTTTGACCGGCTATCGTGAAATTAGACTTAAGGCTAAAATCCTACACAACTGGCAGAGGTCTGGTGCTGGAACATTTTCCGGAGGGTATTGACGATGCGACGTTTTCTTTTGGCTTTGGGTTTGGTTCTAACGGCGGGAGGACCGGCAGCTGCGGACTCGGCAATTCCGGAACGTCGGTTGGTGATCACGCGGGATGTGGATTATTACGGCGCCGATCTTCAGGCGGTTTTTGATACAACCATCGATGCGTGCCAAAAGATCTGTCTCGACAATGCTGAGTGTCAGGCCTTTACCTTCAATGCGCGCTCCAACGCCTGTTTTCCGAAATCCGAAGTGACCGATCGCCAGCCCTATGAAGATGCGGTGTCTGGTCGGGTCGTAGAGGTAGGGGAGACGCTGCAAAAACAAGCCAGTGATCGTGCCCTGGATCTTGTCTTTGTTGGTCAGAGTGATCTGAACAAAGCCTACAAAGAGGCGGCGTTTCTGGCGCGGCGCCACGGCGGTGGGCAATGGACCCCACAGGCTTTGCTTGATGCGGCGGACAAAGCCTATGCAGCCGGGAACTTTCGCGATGCGATCCATTGGGTCGGGTCGGCCCTTGCGCAATCAGATGAACCGCCGTTGTGGCTGCGATATGGCCAGTGGTCGTCGGAATATGCCGAAGCCGTCGAAGGGGCGGATCAACGCAAATATCGCCAGCGCGCTTATCTGGCCTCAATCAACGCCTACCTTCGCGCAAATGAGCCCGATCACCTGATGGAGGCGCTGCGCGATATGGCGGTGGCGTTGGAAAAAGACGGGCGCGGACGTGACATGATCCCAGCGCTACGTCTGGCTGAGTTCTATGGAGAACGGTCAGATGTGACCGAACTTCTGAACAAAGCGATTGGCAAATACGGTTTTCGAATCCGTGAGCATACGGTGGAAGCGGACAGTGCCGACCCCCGGATCTGTGTCTCGTTTACCGAAAACCTGATCAGAGCGGGGCAGGATTACACGCCCTTTGTACGGTTGCCCGACCCACGGATGGCCGTGACCGCAGATGATCAACAGATCTGTGTGACAGGTGTTGAACATGGTGGGCGGTATACGCTGACGTTCCGCTCAGGCCTGCCTGCGGACAATGGAGAACGTCTGGTTAGAAACGTCGAAATCACCGCCTATGTGCGTGACAGATCTCCAAAAATTGGTTTCCCTGGCCGGGCCTATGTCTTGCCACGCTCGGCGGATGCAGGACTGCCGATTGAGACGGTAAACCTTGATACGGTTGATCTGGTTCTGAGGCGTGTGTCAGACCGCAATCTGCTCCGCGCCATGCAAGAGAGCTATTTCGGAAATCCCCTGTCACGCTACGAAGAGCAATATGTGGCTGAGGATATCGCAGAAGAGATTTGGCGCGGTACAGGGGGTGTTGAGAACACGCTGAACACCGACATGCTGACACGTCTTCCTATGGGGGATGTGGTAGGCGATCTTCCCGCCGGAATTTACGCTCTGACAGCAGGAATTCCCGGCCGAGACGAATACGATGAAAACCGGACCACCCAATGGTTTGTCCTGTCCGACATCGGGTTGACCAGTTTGCAGGGCAATGATGGCCTGACTGTTTTTGCACGCGGATTGGGCAATGCCGCGCCCCTGTCCGGGCTTGAGGTTACGTTGGTGTCTAGCGCCAACCGGGAATTGCAGACGGTGACAAGCGATGCCACCGGCGTCGCACGGTTTGATCCCGGTCTGTTGCGCGGGGCAGGAAGTTCGCGTGCGGCTTTGGTTGTCGCGAAGCAGGGCGAAGACGATATTGCGTTTCTATCGCTCACAGATCCGGGGTTTGATCTCTCAGATCGGGGGGTGGCGGGCCGCGAGCCGGCCGGGCCGATTGATACATTCCTGACCACGGATCGCGGCGCATATCGTGTTGGCGAAGTGATCCATGCCACGGCCCTGTTGCGCGATGCCAAAGTTGCAGCGGTGCCGGATCTGGCGCTGACCGCAGTGCTCAATCGCCCGGATGGTGTGGAATATGCGCGTTACGTTTCGGATGGCGGCCTGGACGGTGGGCATGTGTTTACCATGCCACTGGCCCCAACATCGCCTCGCGGCACCTGGCGGCTTGAGATTTATTCTGATCCCAACGGTGAGCCGTTGGCGTCAAATACGGTTCTGGTCGAAGATTTTGTGCCCGAGCGGATCGATTTTGAACTCACCTTACCCGACGGGGCTCTCAACCCGCTGGATGCACCGGAATTAGAGGTTGAAGCACGGTATCTCTTTGGTGCGATTGGTGCGGATCTTCCGATTGAAGGCGAGCTGATTGTCACAAGCCAGCCCCGTCTGGAGGCTTTCCCGAAGTATCGTTTTGGCAGGCATGATGAGGAAAGTTTTTATCGCACCAACAGCTTTGCCGCAGATTTGAAAACCGGGGCGGATGGCACGGTTGATCTGGCGCTGCCCTTTCCGGACCTCTCGTCGTCCAACCAACCGATGCAGGCCCGCGCAGTGTTGCGGATGTCGGAAGGATCTGGGCGACCGGTGGAACGCAGCATCACCCGAGCGGTGGCCCCCGCTGCGCCGATTATCGGGGTGCGGCCTTTGTTTGAGGATAGTCTGCCAGAAGGCGCCGAAGCGCGGTTTGATGTGATAGCCGTCGGACCGGATCTGACACCCCAGACCATGGAGGTGAGCTGGCAGGTCAATCGCGTGCGCACCCGATATCAATGGTACCAGCAATATGGTCGCTGGAACTGGGAACCCATTACCACACGCACGTCGGTTGCCAGAGGTGAAGGTCTGTTGGGAACCGAACCCCTGCGCGTCTCAGCGGATGTCGAATGGGGCGAATATGAGATTGTGGTGGAGCGCACAGATGGCACCTATCTTGCTTCGTCCATTCGGTTTGACGCGGGGTGGTATGCTCCGGCAGACGCCGCCGAAACACCCGATATGCTTGAGCTTTCTTTGAACAAGCCGAGTTATGGCCCGGGCGACACCGCCACCCTGCGCATGGTGCCCCGTTATGCGGGCAAGGCGCTTGTG
Organism: Pelagimonas sp.; assembly: GCA_049116335.1. Taxonomy (GTDB): domain Bacteria; phylum Pseudomonadota; class Alphaproteobacteria; order Rhodobacterales; family Rhodobacteraceae; genus CANMIH01. The sequence continues at coordinate 227,569 of JAGDYZ010000003.1, forward strand.
ACTGTTCTGTCAGATCGCGTTGTGTCGATGCAGGCCATTGATGTTGTCGAAGGGGAAAACACGCTTGATCTCCCTGTGACCGAAGACTGGGGAGCCGGGGTTTATGTGACCGCGCAGGTGATCCGGCCCATGGATATCACCGCTGGCCAAAACCCTGCGCGTGCGCTGGGTCTGGCCCATGCAGCTGTTGATCCCGAGGAGAAAAAACTGGATGTCTCAATAGATGTCCTGGATGAGGTTTCTCCACGCGGCCCTCTGAAAGCGGCGGTGCAAATCGAAGGTTTGGCTGGTCAGACGGCACATGTGACTGTCGCGGCGGTTGATCTTGGCATTTTGAACCTGACCGCGTTTCAAAGTCCCGATCCAGCAGGGCACTACTTTGGTCAACGCCGACTTGGGGTGGATATTCGCGATATCTATGGTCGCCTGATCGATGGCAGCAATGGGGCGATGGGAGCCATCCGTTCGGGCGGCGATGCCGCAGCCGGTATGTCCTTGCAAAGCCCGCCACCCACCGAAGATCTGGTCGCGTTTTTCTCGGGTCCGGTCACTGTGGATGAAACAGGTCGGGTCGAGGTCGAGTTTCAGCTGCCCGATTTCAATGGCACTGTGCGCCTGATGGCCGTGGCGTGGTCTCCGAAAGCTGTGGGGCAGGCCGAGGCGGATGTGGTTGTGCGCGATCCTGTTGTCTTGTCCGCATCGTTGCCCCGGTTCCTGGCCCCCGGTGACACCTCTCGTCTGTTGTTGGAGCTGACCCATACCAAAGGCGAGGCCGGGGAGATGCCTCTCAATATCACGGCCAACGGTGTAGACCTTGCGGGGCCTGCACCTGTAGCGGTGGTGTTGGATGAGGGCGCCAAGCGCACCATCGAGGTGCCGATTGCCGCTGATCAAGTTGGGGATCACACCATCCGCATAGCACTCACCACGCCGTCGGGACAGTTTTTGACCAAAGACCTGAAATTGGGCGTGCGCGCCAATGATCCGGCTGTGGGCGCGACGCGGAGGCTGTCTCTGGCTTCAGGTGAAACCTTTACTCTGGATCGCAATATCTTTGCGGGTTTGCGACCGGCGGAAGCGTCGGCGCTTGTCTCTGCGGGGCCATTGGCACGCTTCGATGCGCCGGGATTGTTGGAGGCCTTGGATCGTTACCCCTACGGGTGCACCGAACAGGTCACCTCACAGGCCATGCCGCTGCTCTATATGAGCGCCATTGCAGAGCCCTTGAGGCTGGGCAACAAAGGGAAAATCGACCTACGGGTTCAGCAGTCCATCACCAAGATCCTGACCCGTCAGGCCCCCAGCGGTGGGTTTGGGCTGTGGCGGGCCTATGCAGGAGATTTCTGGCTTGATGCCTATGTCACCGATTTCTTGGGGCGTGCGCGGGCGGCGGGGTATGAGGTGCCTGCTCTGGCGTGGCGCAATGCGCTGGATAACCTGCGCAATCGGATTGCCTATGCTCCGGACTTTGATCAGGGAGGCGAAGACATCGCCTATGCCCTGATGGTGCTTGCCCGTGAAGGTGAGGCCGCGATGGGGGATCTGCGCTATTATGCAGATGAGCGCTCGGAGGCATTTTCCACAACATTGGCGCGTGCTCAGCTTGGGGCGGCGCTGGCGTCCTACGGAGATCAACCGCGTGCGGATCGTATGTTTGCCTCGGCTCAATCACATCTGCCGTCGAACATTTGGGAGGCCAAGCGGCAGTATCGCGTGGATTACGGCAGCTATATGCGGGACACGGCCGGGCTTTTGTCGCTTGCGGTTGAGGCTCGGAGCGATGCCGTAGATCGTGAGGCATTGACCCGCCATATCGGCGAGGCCAATCGCCCGCTGTCGACACAGGAACAGGCCTGGGCGCTTTTGGCGGCACATGCCATGGTTCAGGATCCAACCGTGTCCGGGCTGGCGGTGAACGGTGCCGAGTTGGCCGGGCCGTTTGTGCGCAAATATCAGGCGCAGGGGCTCGACCCGATCCAGATCACCAATACAGGAACCGCACCAACGGACATCACCGTGACAACCTTGGGCTTGCCTGAGGGAGAGGTTGAGGCCACGGGGTATGGATACCAGATCAGCCGCGACTATTACCGTATGGATGGCACTACGCTTGAAGGAGACATCCGTGTGGGAGACCGAATGGTGGCGGTGCTCACGGTGCGACCGGGCGACAAAACCCGTGCGCGCCTGATGGTCAACGATCCTCTTCCGGCAGGGTTTGAGATCGACAATCCCAATCTTCTGCGCTCGGGGGATCTGCGCGCACTGGATTGGCTTGATCCGAGCACAACCGAAAATGCCGAGTTCCGCAGTGATCGCTTTATGGCGGCGGTGAACCAATCGGGGGATCGTCGTATTCAGCTGGCCTATATTCTGCGGGCAGTGTCGCCGGGGGAATTCCACCACCCAGCGGCCTTGGTCGAAGACATGTATCGTCCGGATTACCGCGCCACGACCGCGTCTGGGCGGGTGACGATCCTGCCGTGAAACGGCTGTTTGCCCTTGTCATGATCTTGTGGTCCTGCGCTTTTGCGCGGGACCAGTTTGACGCCTGGATCACAGCGACCGAAATCCCGGTGATGGTGCATGCCACCTCGTCCGAAGTGCGAGACCGCAACGGAGAGTTGTTACGGGCCTATACTATTGAGGATGGTCTCTGGCGCATGGAAGTCTCTGCGGATCAGGTCGACCCGCTGTTCTACGACATGTTGGTGGCCTATGAGGACAAACGGTTCTACGCCCATGCTGGGGTTGATCTTGCAGCCACCCTTCGCGCCGCCGGGCAGGCTTTGGCGCAGGGGAGAATTGTCTCGGGCGCCTCGACATTGACGATGCAGGTGGCGCGCCTTTTGGAAGATGGGACAACCGGTCGGTGGGACGGCAAGCTGCGTCAGATGCGCCTTGCGCTTGCGCTGGAACGGCGGTTGAGCAAGACAGAGATCCTTGGTCTTTATCTGCGTCTGGCGCCCTATGGGGGAAATGTCGAAGGGGTGCGCGCTGCCTCTTTGGTCTGGCTGGGCAAGGAACCCAAACGGCTGATCCCTGCTGAGGCTGCGCTTTTGGTGGCCTTGCCGCAGGCCCCCGAAAGCCGTCGCCCAGATCGCCACCCCGAAGCCGCGCGCATTGCCCGCGACCGGGTGTTGATGCGCATGGCGAAAGCGGGCGTTATCAGCGAAGAAGCAGCCTTGGCTGGGCATCGCGACCCTGCGCCGCTGGGGCGTAAACCCATGCCACAGATTGCTCCGCATTTGTCTGATCGTGCTCTGGCTGACGGCGCGGGGCGACATGACCTGACACTTGATGCAGGGTTGCAGCGCGGGTTGGAGGATCTTGTGCGCCGACATATGGCGGGGCGGGATGATCGTTTGTCGATGGCGGTGCTTGTGGCCGATTTCGCGACCGGAGAGATAAAGGCCTCGGTCGGATCTCCGAATTATGCGGATACCGTGGGGCAGGGATTTGTCGACATGACACAGGCGCAGAGATCGCCGGGGTCAACGCTAAAACCCTTGGTCTATGGTCTGAGTTTTGATCGGGGGTTGGCGCATCCCGAGACCGTGATCATGGATACCCCCGTGCAGTTTGGCCGGTATGCGCCTCAGAATTTTGATGGTGTGTTTCGGGGTGAGATTTCCGTGCGTCGGGCGCTCCAACTGTCGTTGAATATTCCGGTTGTCAGGCTGACCGAAGCTTTGGGACCGGCCCATGTGATGACAGCCCTGAAATCTGCAGGGGTGCAGCCCGGCCTACAGGGCGGGGCGCCGGGACTGGCGCTTAGCCTTGGTGGCGTCGGGGTCACGCTGCAAGAGCTTGTACAACTGTACGCAGGGATGGCGCGCGGCGGTGACGCGGTAACTCTGCAGTGGCGACAGGGGGTTTCGGACACACCTGAAGGGCGCCGGTTTTTGTCTGCTGCGTCGAGTTGGCAGTTGGGGCATGTCCTCGCAGGTGTGACACCGCCGTCAACCGCGGGTCCACCGGGGCGCGTGGCCTACAAAACCGGGACATCTTATGGGCATCGGGATGCCTGGGCCCTGGGGTGGGATGGCCAGCATGTGGCAGGCGTTTGGATCGGCAGACCCGATGGAACACCGGTACCTGGTGCCTTTGGCGGGGATCTCGCCGCGCCTATTCTATTCGAGATCTTGGGACGGGCGCGGGTGGGGGACGCGCCTCTGCCAGCGCCGCCGCCTGATGTCCTCTTGGTGTCGCGTGCGCAGCTTCCAGCCCCATTGCAGCGATTTGGCCGTGAGGAAGATCGCAGGCCGCTGCGGGTTAGCTTTCCGCCAGACGGGGCACGTTTGTCGCTGTCAGAGGGGGGCGTGCCGGTCAAACTGCGGGGGGGGACGCCACCTTTTACCCTGCTTGCGGATGGGGCGGTGATTGCCCATGGGATGAACCGCAGCGAATTTATTGCGCCTGTGTCCGGGCTTGGGTTTACCACGTTGTCGGTGATCGATGCGTTGGGACGTGCGGGACGTGTGTCGATTGAGCTGCGATAGACCGGCGTTTGCTGGAGAGCGAAGAAGCCTCCGGCGGGAGTATTTTTGAAAAGAAGAAGCCGGGGGCTTGGGTGGCCGTAAAGCGCAGGATCCGGGTCGTGGTAGGCGCGGCGGTGCGGCAAATTGCGAGAAACAAAATGGAGTTTTTCGATGATCAGCTATACCGGACTGCCGACTGAAGTGGCGCGTTCTTATCAGGCAGGTGGCACTGATGCCTACGGACACGCGCCTGAACAGAGTGTTTCAGATGGTGTGGGCAATCCTTGCCGTCATTGTCTGGGCCATGTGCCGGAAGGGCAGGGTATGTTGATACTGGCCCATCGTCCGTTTGGCGCGCTTCAGCCCTATGCAGAAACGGGGCCGATTTTTCTTTGCTCGGACACCTGTGAAAAACAGCATGATGCCGGGCTGCCTGAGGTGTTAAAAACGTCACCTGACTATCTGATCAAAGGATATACCTCTGATGAGCGGATTTATTATGGCACGGGGGAGATTGTGGTGCAGGCCGATTTAGAGAGGGCCATCGCCACCCGGTTTGAAGATCCCCGGGTGGCGTTTGTTGATATCCGCTCGTCGCGCAACAATTGTTGGATCGCGCGGGCGACGCGCGAGGATTAAATCCGCTCGATGGCCAGTGCGATGCCCTGTCCACCCCCGATACACATGGTAATCAGCGCTTTGGAGCCGCCGATGCGTTCAAGTTCATAGAGCGCTTTTACGGTGATGATCGATCCTGTGGCACCCACCGGGTGGCCCAAAGCAATGGCCCCGCCATTTGGGTTCACCTTGGCGGGGTCGAGGCCCAGAGTATTGGTCACCGCAAGAGCCTGCGAGGCGAAAGCCTCGTTGGATTCGATCACATCAAAATCTGCGGCGCTCAGGCCGGTGCGTTTGAGCAGCATTTCGACCGCAGGGATCGGGCCAATGCCCATGACTTCGGGGCGCACGCCTGAATGGGCGTAGCCCAGAATGCGGGCGCGTGGTGTCAGGCCGGATTTTTCAGCAGCTGACGCGCGGGCCAGCACCAGTGCAGCCGCACCATCGTTGATGCCCGAGGCATTGCCCGCGGTCACAGTGCCGTCTTTTTGGAAGGCCGCGCGCAGGCCTGCAAGCGCGTCTGCTGTGGTGGCTTTGGGGTGCTCATCGGTTTCGAAGGCAACCATCTCGCGGCGTTTCTTCACCATCACTGGGGTGATCTGCTCTGCGAAATTGCCTGCCTCGATGGCTTTGGCGGCACGGTTTTGGCTTTCAAGCGCAAAGGCATCCTGCATGTCGCGTGTGATGGCGTTTTCGGCCGCAACATTTTCAGCGGTGACCCCCATGTGGCCCGAACCAAATGGGCAATTTAACGTGCCGAGCAGCATGTCGAGGGTGCGCACATCCCCCATTTTGGATCCCCAACGCTGGTCGGGCACAATGTAGGGACTGCGCGACATATTCTCAGCGCCGCCCACCAATGCAAAATCGGCATCGCCCAGCATCAGTGACTGAGCGCCTGAGATGATGGACTGGACACCCGAGCCACAGAGCCGGTTGACGTTCATTGCGGGTGTGTTGTCGGGCACTCCGGCGTTCATGGCCGCCACGCGAGACAGATACATGTCGCGGGGTTCGGTGTTGATAATATGGCCAAAAACCACGTGGCCGATCTGTTCCGGATCAACGCCGGAGCGCTCAAGCGCGGCCTTCGATGCCGTCGTGGCCAGATCAATTGGGGGCACGGCCGCCAGAGATCCGCCAAAGGTGCCAATTGCGGTGCGGGCACCGCCCAGAATTACAATATCGTCGCTCATGATGTCCTCCAAATTGGAAAGACTATGCATGCTGCAATGCCGCATGTCAGCCGAGACGTCCCGTCAGAGATGGCTAGGCGATCGGGATTGCGACCGGTAAGATGGTTGGTATTGCAACGAAAGGATCTGTTTATGAGTGTGTCACTGCAAGTGATCTACCCGGTTGGTGCGGAAAGCACTTTCGACCATGAGTATTATGCCACCACCCATATGGCGCTGGTGCAGGAGCATATGGGCCCTCATATCGCCCAGACTCTGGTGACCCAAGGTAAGGTAGGGGGACCAAAGGTGCCTCCGGCGTTTCATGCCATTGCGACAATGGTGTTTGCAGATGCAGATGCCTTGAAAGCCGCGATGGCTTTGGCTGGCCCGGTGATGGCGGATATTCCGAATTTCACCAATATTGAGCCACAGATTCTCATTGGAGATGTCGTGGCCTAACGATCACGCCCGACGTGCATACGATAGCCAGAGGGGGGCGCAGACGGAGAAGACGAGGCTTTTATACCCCGAGTGAACCGCGCCACCCTCTGCCATAGAGAGAGATTGTTCGTATATGCCGGGCCCCGCACCGGTACATGTGGTCCCGTTGCCCCGGAGTAGGGCAGATGAGGTAACACAATAGGGGTTTGATCAGGCTTGGACATCCTCAGACATTGTCATGGTGTCCCTTGCCAAACTCTTAAAACTCGTCGAGCAGCCTGCGGTTCTGCACGACGTGGTAAATGCTTGGAATTTGGCGTTTATCATTCTGTAAGGTTTCAGGTTGAACATCCGCTCCACGGGCGTGAAGAACGGTTACTGTGACCAGCAGGACCGCGATTAGGCCAAGATTGACAAGGTTAAGATCACTGAACATGACACGCTACTAAGCTTGTTGTGGAAGAGAACGACACAAAAGCCTTTGCAGCCCTGCTTTCAATGCGACAAAGCGACATGACCCTTTGTTCTGAGGGACTATCCCTTTGTGGTATGTTCGGGGCCCTATGATTGCAGGTATGCGCGGTGACGTAACGGTATCACCTCATCCTGCATCGAAGTTCGATTATGACGGCTCCCTCTTCTCCACTTTTGACGTATATTTACCTTGAATCTGGCCTTCTGGCCCTGCGTGTGATCGGGGACTGGACCTCTCAAACGGGGGGTAAAGAAATTGCTGCGATGGTTGCCTCTCTTGCGGGCAAATCGATCAGCAAGGTTTTTGTGGACCTTTCAGGCCTGACAAGTTCAGACGCCAAAAGCGTGAATGTCACCCAAGATGCGATGGACCTTCAGCGTGTCGTCGAACAGGGCGTGCAGTTTGCCTTCTATGCGCATGAAGGCAGTCTGGGGTTCGGCATGTCGCGGATTTTGGCGGCCTTCTCCGATCCAGAGAACAAATCTCGCCTGCAGGTCTGGTGTGATGCGGATGGCGCGCTCGAGAGTTTGGGTGTTGCCCATAGCTACACATCATTGCTGAATGAGACGGATTGGTCCAACGGACCGCGAGTTCGACCCTCTAAATTCGCAGGCATGCGATAGGACCAAGGGATCAACCCGGTTTTTAACGGCGCAACTTGGCAGGCGACCCTTGCGAGACTCAGTTAAAGCGCGTATTTCGCCCCTATGGCCAAGTTTCTCAATCTCGGCGACCGCGCCCGTCTGCGCGAACGCTTTTACGGTGTCGCCCGCACTGTTTTGGCACGGCTATATGCGGCCGGCGCCTGAGCGCTTTCTGTAAAGCCACCCCATTTAGCAAATCAGAAACGGGAGAGGACCGCATGTCCCCCAAAACGCTTTATGACAAAATCTGGGATGCCCACGTCGTTCAAGAGGACGAAGATGGCACCAGTCTGCTGTATATTGACCGCCATCTGGTTCACGAAGTGACCAGCGCGCAGGCCTTTGAAGGTTTGCGGATGAATGGACGCAAAGTGCGTGCACCTGAAAAGACCATCGCGGTACCCGATCACAACGTTCCGACCACCGAAGGTCGTGAAGATCCGGCGCAGATGACCGAAGAGAGCCGCATTCAGGTTCAGGCGCTGGATACCAACGCCAAGGAATTTGGTGTGCATTACTACCCTGTTAGCGATGTGCGCCAGGGTATTGTGCATATCGTTGGTCCGGAAAACGGCTGGACCCTGCCCGGCATGACCGTTGTCTGTGGCGACAGCCACACTGCGACGCACGGCGCCTTCGGCTCGCTTGCGCATGGTATCGGCACCTCTGAGGTTGAGCACGTTCTGGCGACCCAGACCCTCATTCAGAAGAAATCGCTGAACATGAAGGTTGAGATCACCGGCAAACTCAAACCTGGTGTGACCGCAAAAGACATCACTCTGGCTGTGATCGGCGAAACCGGTACCGGTGGCGGCACAGGTTACGTGATCGAATACTGTGGCGAAGCCATCCGCGATCTGTCGATGGAAGGTCGAATGACCGTCTGTAACATGGCGATTGAAGGCGGTGCGCGTGCGGGTCTGATCGCACCGGATGAAACCACTTTCAACTACGTCAAAGGCCGAGCCCACGCGCCCAAAGGCGCCCAGTGGGAAGCCGCGCTGACATGGTGGAAAACCCTCTTCACCGATGAAGGCGCACATTTCGACAAGGTTGTGACGCTAAAAGGCGAAGACATTCAGCCGGTTGTAACCTGGGGCACCTCGCCTGAAGATGTTCTTCCGATTACGGGTGTTGTGCCCAGCCCGGAAGACTTTGAAGGCGGTAAAATCGAAGCGGCGCGCCGCTCGATTGAATATATGGGTCTTACACCTGGTCAGAAACTGACCGATATCGAGATCGACACCGTGTTCATCGGATCCTGCACCAACGGTCGGATCGAAGATTTCCGTGCAGTGGCCGAAGTGGTCAAAGGCAAGAAAATCAAAGACGGCATCCGCGCCATGATCGTTCCGGGCTCGGGTCTTGTGCGGGCACAGGCCGAAGAAGAAGGTCTGGCAGACATCTTCAAAGAGGCCGGTTTTGAATGGCGTCTGGCGGGATGTTCGATGTGTCTGGCGATGAACCCTGACCAGCTGTCCGAAGGCGAGCGCTGTGCCTCGACTTCGAACCGCAACTTTGAAGGACGTCAGGGCTATAAGGGCCGCACACACCTCGTGTCGCCTGCAATGGCCGCCGCCGCCGCATTGACCGGCAAACTGACCGACGTTCGCGAGCTGATATAAGGAGCAAGCGCTATGGAAAAGTTCGAAAAACTGACCGGTATCGCCGCGCCTATGCCGCTGGTGAATATCGACACTGACATGATCATTCCCAAGGTGTTTCTGAAGTCGATCAAACGCACCGGTTTTGGTGTGAACCTGTTTGACGAGATGCGCTATAACCGTGACGGCACCGAGATCGAAGATTTCGTGCTGAACAAGCCGCAGTATCGCAACACCGAGATCCTGATTGCGGGCGACAACTTTGGCTGTGGTTCATCGCGTGAGCACGCGCCCTGGGCCATCAAAGACTTTGGCATCAAATGCGTGGTATCCACGTCGTTTGCCGACATCTTCTTCAACAACTGCTTCAAAAACGGCATTCTGCCGATTGTCCTGCCACAAGAGCAGATCGATCTGTTGATGGCGGATGCAGAGAAGGGCGAAAACGCCCGGATGACTGTTGATCTCGAAGCACAAGAGATCACCACGTCCGACGGCGAAGTTGTCAAATTTGACGTCGACGCGTTCAAAAAGCACTGCTTGCTGAACGGTCTGGATGACATCGGTCTGTCGCTTGAAAAAGTGGCTTCGATCGACACGTTCGAAGAAAAAGCCGCTCAGGCCCGCCCTTGGGTCTAAGCTTAGACTTATGACATTAAGAGGCGCTCCGAAGGATTTCGGGGCGCCTTTTTGTTTCTTGCGCCTGAGAGTGCCATAATTCGAGCGGGTGCCTGAGTAGTGGCACAAAATAGAGCTTCCGCTAAATATGGTGATTTCCCTCAATTTTCACAAAGATTTAAGGGGTTTTGTGATGCAATCGAGGAACAGATCTGCTGGGAAACAGGGGATTTGAGCAAGGCTTAGGTTGTCCCGACAGGCGAAAAGGGGCAAAACTAAGGCAAGAATGAGGCAAGCCACCTAACATGGTGGCATCGGGATGGAACAAGGACACGGCATCGTATCGTGACCGTCCGGAACGAAAGGGCAGATGACTTGATACAACGCATGTTCGGTGCGGCCTTACGGGCTTTCCTTGTCGGGGTGGTGTTTTCCATCCCCGCGTTTCTGCTGCCTCAGGCGAGCCCTGATGCGGTACAGATGGCGGCGGTGTTCTCACTGATTGCGGCCGGTCTGACCTTTGCAGAATACACGTCGAACTATCCCAGCTTGATCGAGTTTCGCGAAGCCCCACCCTATAACCGCATGCGGTTTGTCGCCCTCTTTGTGACGGTTCTCATGCTGACGCTGATTGCGCGAGATGCCACTTATCCCACCGCCTTCAACGCCTTTTTGGCGGGACTTGGGCGGGTCGTTGGCGGGGCTATGGATTTTCCGTTTTCGCCGGTGCGTCTGATGGTGCTGCTTGTTCCGGAAGGAGCGGAGCAGGCTCAGTTTGAGACCGTGCGTGTCTTCGCTGGTCTGGCCTATCTTGTGTCCTTGTTATCCTTGTTGGTGTTCACCGCCATTGTGCGTTTGCTGGACTGGCCAATCCGGCATGGGGCCTTCAATTTCTGGGTCAACCTGCCGCTGTTTGATCCCACTGCGGGGGGCGATGTTCTATATCGGCTAAAACGCGACAGTCATGTCAATGTTGCGCTGGGGTTCCTGCTTCCCTTTGCGATCCCTGCTATACTGCAGTTGGCGTCGTCACTGGCCGTTCCGCTGTCGATGAATGACCCGCAGAGTTTGATTTGGATGATGAGTGCATGGGCCTTTTTGCCGGCCAGTTTGATCATGCGCGGCGTGGCTTTGATGCGGATCGCCGACCTGATCGAAGAAAAACGCCGCCGCGCCTATGCGCAGGCAGAGTTGCAGGTCGCCTAAGCCTTTTTCTGATACTGATCTGTCTGGCCTGGCCTCTTTGGGCTGATCCTATTCGGGTGGCCACATGGCACGGTGATTTCAGCCGCAAAGGGCCGGGGCTGTTGCTGCGCGATCTGCGCAAAGGGGATGTTCCGGGAATTGAAGCCATCACCGCAGCAAAGGCGGATGTAATTCTTCTGACCAACTTTGACTATGACGCTGGTCATCTGGCTTTGCAGGCCTTGCGTGAGGTTTTGAGTGCCCAAGGCCTGCACTATCCGCATCTCTTTGCCGAGGCTCCAAACACCGGCGTTCCAACCGGACTGGATGCCGATGGGGATGGGCAGTTTGGTCGCCCCCGTGATGCACAAGGGTTTGGATATTTTTCAGGACAGGGGGGGCAGGCAATTCTGTCGCGCTATCCTGTACGGCTGATCCAGGACTTCACACCGTTGCTATGGCGAGACGTGCCAGAAAGCTTGATGGGCGCGCTTCCCGGCCCTGAAACTCAGCGGCTTTCTTCCTCAGCGCATTGGCAGATTGAGGTTACCACACCGGGTGGCGTGTTTTCCTTATTGACGCTTGCCGCAACTCCGCCGGTGTTTGACGGCCCCGAAGATCGCAACGGACGGCGCAATTTAGATGAGGTGTCTCTGTGGCGGCATGTTTTGGAGGGACGGCTTGGACAGGCTGTGAGCCAGCCTGTGGTGATTGGCAATTTAAACCTTGACCCCAAGCGAGGTGATGGTCGCCGGGAGGCGGTGCAGGCGCTGTTGGATCATGCCCGGTTACAAGATCCACTTCCGGGACGCGCAACAGTGTTTTGGCAAAAAACCGGCAAGATGCGTGTGAGCTACATCCTGCCGGATGTGGAAATGGAGGTTCAGCGGGCGCAGGTCATGCGGTCTGTGCCGGGCGCGGGGCCGCACCGTTTGGTTTGGGTCGATCTGAATCTTGTTTCAGAACCGGACTGATCGCCATTGCAATCGCCTCAACGGAATCGGTCGCACGAAACTTGGGCAGCAGGGTATCAAAACTCTCTGAGCTGAGGTGATGCGGTTTGTCCCAAAGATACCGCATCTCGAGCAGGTGTTTGGCCAATGGCCAAAAGGGCCGCGCGATCTGAATTGGAAGCCAATGCATCCGCCTAAGGCGCAGAGGATGTCCCATGGCTTGTTCGCACAGAGCCAACAGGTCGTGGGCGGTCAGGGTACAGCCGGGAAAAGTAACATCGGTGAACTGTGGGAGCATCTCGCGCCGCTCGGCCAGTTCGACCAATGCGCGGCACATGTCGGGCAAATAGGCCCAGGCATGTTCTGCATCAAACGCGCCGGGATAGGTCAGTCGCCCTTTGTTCAGGCTGGGGGCGATGATCTGATCAAACCAGTTGCCTGAAGCCTCGGTGTCGAGGAAATCTCCAGCGCGCAGCACGATCGTAGGAACACCCGAGTCCCGAAAGGCTTGCTCCATGTCACGCCGAATTTGTCCCAGGGGGTTCTGGGCGGTGTGTGGCAAATGTGGGCCAAAGTCACCCGGAGCATCTGCGCCATAGACATAGACATTGCCCGGGATCATGACGGTTGCGCCTGAGCCGCGCGCCGCATCAATCACCTGTTGGGTCAGCTTTGGAACATCCCGCGCCCAGTCGGTATAAATCGGGTTCCAGCCATGCACGATGACATCCGCGCCCTGTGCTGCCATGTGGAGATCATCTTTTTTTTTCCGGTCGAACAGGGTGACTTTCCAGCTCGCATTCCAGAAGGCTTCTGCCGCGTTGCGGCCAAACCGGCCAGTGCCGCCCAAGATCAAAACGGTGCCCATTGTGCGCTCCTATGCATTGTCTTGCCCAGATCATGATCTATGCGCGGTATTCTGGGAATTGCCTGAATTTGCAGGGCATGTATTCATGCGTGAATGGAAGCCTCTGTCTCAAATCTTGATTGGTCCTTGGTCCAGGTGTTTCTGGCTGTGGCCGAAACTGGGTCTCTGTCGGAAGCCGCGCGCAAACTGGGAGTGTCTCAGCCCACCATGGGGCGCCAAATCCGCCAGGCCGAACGCGTGTTGGATGTCACGTTGTTTCACAGGCAACCTCGGGGGCTCGCTTTGTCAGAGACCGGGCTTGCCCTTTTGCCGCATGCGCAGGTGATGCGGGACAGTCTGCAGGCACTCAGCCTGACAGCTGCGGGGCGGTCAGAGCAGCTCACTGGACCAGTGCGGATCACCGCCAGTGTATTTACGGCCCATCACCACCTGCCGCCTATCCTGGCGCAGCTGCGTGAGGAAGAACCAGAGATCAGCATAGATCTTGTGCCCTCGGATCGCACCGAAAATTTATTGTACCGCGAGGCCGATATTGCCGTTCGGATGCACCGGAGCGAACAACTTGATATTGTTACCCGCCATCTCGGTGAGCTTGAGTTGGGCCTGTACGCGGCGACACCCTATCTTGATCGCGTCGGCCGCCCACAGACCCTTGATGATTTCTTTGAGACCGACCTTGTTGGCTATGATCGCTCTGACATGATTTTGCGGGGGCTGCGTGAAAAGGGGATCGACGCGCAACGGGATTGGTTTGCAACCCGATGTGACCACCATGGGGTCTATTGGGAGTTGGTTCGCGCAGGATGCGGGATCGGATTCGCTCAGACCTGTGTGGCTGATCTTGAGCCGGGAGTAGAGCGCGTTTTGCATGACATGCCCCTGCCCACTTTGCCCTTGTGGCTGGCTGCGCATGAGGCGGTGCGTGCCACCCCCAGGTTGCGCCGCGTGTGGGATGCGCTTGCAGATGGGCTGATGCCGTTCGTCAAAGCGTGATTTCGCTCCATTTCGTTTGATTTATCCGCCACGCAACCTTGTTTTCCTAGGCTGTATCCTCGCGCAATATTGACCCTTTGGGCGCTGCGCGCTAGGCCCCTTGCGATACATATAGGAGAGCCCGCATGACCACCCCTTCGCTTCTCATCCTGCCCGGAGACGGCATTGGCCCAGAAGTCATGACCGAAGTCCGCAAGATCATCGACTGGTTCGGCGCCAAGCGGGATCTGGCCTTTGATGTCAGCGAAGATCTGGTGGGCGGTGCGGCCTATGACAAACATGGTGTGCCGCTTGCGGATGAAACCATGGCCAAAGCCCAGGAAGTTGACGCAGTTCTGCTCGGTGCCGTAGGTGGCCCCAAGTACGATAATCTCGATTTCTCGGTAAAGCCCGAGCGCGGTCTGCTGCGCCTGCGTAAGGAAATGGACCTATTTTCCAACCTGCGCCCGGCCCAGTGTTTTGATGCGCTGGCGGATTTCTCGTCGCTGAAAACAGACATTGTGGCCGGTCTGGATATCATGATCGTGCGCGAGCTGACCTCGGGTGTTTACTTTGGTGAGCCCCGTGGCATCATCGAAGAAGGCAATGAGCGCGTTGGTATCAACACCCAGCGATACACCGAAAGCGAAATTGCGCGTGTTGCGAGATCTGCGTTCGAGCTTGCTCGTCGCCGCGGCAACAAAGTGTGCTCGATGGAAAAAGCTAATGTTATGGAATCGGGTATTCTGTGGCGCGACGTGGTCAACGAGATCCATCAGGCCGAGTACTCGGATGTTGAGCTGAGCCACATGTACGCAGACAACGGCGCGATGCAGCTGGTGCGGGCACCCAAGCAGTTTGACGTCATCCTGACCGACAACCTGTTTGGCGATATCCTCTCGGATTGTGCTGCGATGCTGACTGGCTCGCTTGGCATGTTGCCGTCGGCCTCGCTTGGTGCTCCGATGGCGAATGGTCGCCCTAAAGCGATGTACGAACCGGTACATGGGTCGGCGCCGGATATCACGGGTCAGGGCAAAGCCAACCCAATCGCCTGTATCCTCAGCTTCGCCATGGCGCTGCGTTATTCCTTTGATCAAGGCGCCGAAGCGGACCGTCTTGAAGGCGCTGTCGAAAAAGTTCTGGCCGACGGTGTGCGCACCGCAGATCTGTTGGGAGAAGAAGGCGTTACGCCCGTTTCCACCACTGAAATGGGTGATGCTATTCTGGCCGCACTGGACGCGTCCCTCTAAACTTTTCAGATCGTGGCGTTTGCGCGCCACGGTCTTCCCCCTTGTCAGGTGACCGGTTTAGGTTGTATCGCGGTAGCGTTAACACCCAAAATCATAGGTTGCCCATGTCCGACACGTCTTCGGCTCCTCAATCCAATGTCCAGGCCGCTTTGTATGCTTTGGCGGCGTTTGGCATTTTTTCTACTCATGACGTGTTCATCAAAATCCTCGGTGCGCAGTACTCGACGTTCCAGGTTTTGTTCTTTGGTGCACTCTTCAGCTTTCCGATGATCACCATCATCCTGATGCGGGATGCGGAGCCGGGCACGCTACGTCCCCGAAATCCGGGCTGGGTGGCGCTGCGCAGCATTTCAGGTGCCATGGCGGCATTGTGCGCCTTTTATGCTTTCTCCACGCTGCCGCTGGCACAGGTCTATGCCGCGATTTTTGCCATGCCATTGTTGATCACGGTGTTGGCCATTCCGGTGCTCGGCGAAACCGTACGGCTGCGGCGCGGGATGGCAGTTCTGGTGGGTCTATGTGGCGTTATGGTTGTGCTGCGCCCGGGGGCCGCTGATTTTAGTCTTGGTCACGCCGCCGCGTTGGTCTGTGCTGTCGCCGGGGCGTTAAATTCCATCGTTGTGCGCAAGCTTGGAACGGACGAACGCCCTGTTGTCATGATCCTCTATCCGATGATGACGAACTTCATAGTGGCGTCGATTTTTCTGCCGTTTTTCTACACGCCCATGCCCATTTTACATCTGGGAATTTCGGCCATTGTTTCGGCCATGGCTCTGGTTGCGATGTTCTGTCTTATCCTGGCGTATCAACGGGGCCAGGCGGTGCTTGTCGCGCCTATGCAATACTCTCAGATCCTCTGGGCGATCCTCTATGGGGCGTTGTTTTTCGGCGAATATCCCGACACGCTGACCTATGTCGGAACGGGCATTATCATCGCCAGCGGTTTGTACATTCTGCGCCGTGAATCCAACGAGACTGTTTCGTCTAACCGCCCGGTTTTGCGGACAAGAACCCGCCTTGGGCTACCAGTGAGCGTGCGCGTTGGGACCCTGATGAAAAGCGGAAAAGAAAGCCAAGAATGACCTTGCATCCCGATATGATCGGGCGTATTCCGCCCGCTACGGTCGGAGCGTAGCTCAGCTTGGTAGAGCACTGTCTTCGGGAGGCAGGGGTCGGAGGTTCGAATCCTCTCGCTCCGACCAATAAAACAAGGCGCCTCAGGGCGCCTTTTTTGTTGTCTATCTCGGGAAAAGTAGCGTGTTTTTTTGGGGGGGAATTTAGCCCCAAAGTAGCGCCTATAGGCCTGAACCGGGCGCCTGAAACAGGTCAGCGCCCAGTTCAATTCTTAGCTCAGCCCATAGTGAGATTGAGCAGGAAGAAGATCGCAGCGGACAAGGTGGCGGCGGCAGGAACGGTGATGATCCAGGCCGCGATAATTGTCATGAAATGAGATCGGCGAACCAGCTTTCTGCGGCGCCGTTCTTCCGGAGCAAACTCTGCGCGGTTGGGCATGGCAAGGCGCGCTTTGCGTACGCGGCGTGCGGCATCCCATTCACGGAAAAAGCCCACACCAAACACGGCGCCAACCGCAATATGGGTAGAGCTGACTGGAAGGCCAAGCCAACTTGCCACGATCACGGTGATCGCCGCCGATAGTGCAACGCAATAGGCGCGCATCGGGTTCAGTTTCGTGATTTGGCCACCGACCATGCGGATGAGTTTTGGCCCAAAGAGGAACAGCCCGAACGAGATGCCAAAGGCTCCGATCACCATGACCCAATAGGGAATCGACACTGCATGCGTGAAATCACCAGAGAGCGAGGCCTGAACAATCGCCGCCAAGGGGCCAACCGCATTGGCCACATCATTTGCGCCATGGGCAAAGCTCAACAGGGCTGCAGAGACCACAAGTGGAATGCCAAACAGAACTTTGAGCGACTTGTTCCGGTTCTCCAGACCTTCGGATTGTTTGCGGATCAGTGGGATCATGATGACCCAAACCAGCACACCAACAGCTGCGCCAATCATCAAGGACATAGGCAGATCAATCTTGATGATCTTCTTCAACCCCTTGAGGGCCAGATAAGACGCAAATGCACCGGCCATGATGCCCACGAGAACGGGTACCCAGGTGCGGGCCGCTGCTATCTTATCTTCCCGATAGATGATGCGGGACTTGATCAACGCGAGGAACAACGCGGCGACAACACCCCCCAAAACGGGCGAGATGACCCAGCTGGCAGCGATTTTGCTCATTGTTGCCCAGTTCACAGCCGCGAACCCCGCCGCCGCGATGCCTGCGCCCATCACACCACCAACAACCGAGTGCGTTGTTGAAACCGGGGCCCCGATCCAAGTGGCTAGATTAACCCAGAGGGCTGCAGACAGTAGCGCCGCCATCATGGCCCAGATAAACACCGAGGCCGTGCCCATGCTTTCAGGTGCGATAATGCCTTTGGCAATTGTCGAAACGACATCACCGCCAGCGATCAATGCACCAGCGCTTTCGAAAATCACGGCGATGGCAATGGCGCCCCCCATCGAGAGCGCGTTTGCACCCACCGCAGGGCCCATATTGTTGGCTACGTCATTGGCACCAATGTTCAACGCCATATAAGCGCCAAGACAGGCGGCAAGAACCACAATCAGCGTGTTGTTGGCTTGGCCAAAGAATAGCATGGCCGCGATGCCCGCGAGAACCACAAACACAAACGACACGCTCAGTCCAACCATGGGACGGGCGACCAAGGCCGTCGCGGTCTCTAGTTTGGAAAACCGTGCGAGATCTCGATCAAGCGTCTCGAGGTGGCGTGGATCGCCTTGCTGTTCAGTCATCGGAATGTCCCCTGAATGTGGTGGGGTTCCTTACCGGGTCGACATGCAGAGACGCAACCGTTCAAATGTCGCGGCGATTGGCCTTCTCAGAATGAAAAATCGACTTCAAACCGGATTCATTGACCAATGAGGCCGCCTTTTCCGCGCTCACCCATTTGCGTCGACGCTCATGAGCTTCGGGAAATTCTTCCGCCAGATTGTTGACCGCAACCGAGTAGACCAGAGTTTTCACTGGAACTTCAAAGCCATTGGCGCGTTTCTTGTTATAAGAATAGCTGCCGATTGGTGCGTCGTTTACTTCACCATCCTTAACTCCGGCTTCTTCCCAAGCTTCGCGCATGGCGGTCTCACTCGAGTTCAATCCGCGAATGGGCCAGCCCTTTGGAATAATCCAGCGCCCGGTGTCCCGACTGGTCACCAATAGATATTCTCTCTTTTTGCCTTCCCCACGATGGCACAGCGCGGCCATCTGCAACGCTTTGGGGCGCTGAAGCATAAGAGAAAGAAGATCCCGCCAAAGGGAAATGAGAAGGCTGTACATTCAGAAACTGCTCAGAATTTTTTTGTTGACGTTGTATATAAGGTGTTTGTTTAGAAAATTCAAATAACTGCCCGATTTGATGTCAGAGAGCCTGTTTGAACATTGGTCTTGCGCCTGTTTCGAACAGATCTGCGCGAGAGCAAGTCGAATCAAAAAAACGGGCGCATCGCTTGCGATACACCCGTTCAAATTCTTTAGGATTGCCCCGAAAAATCGGGGCAGAGCCTTACGCCAGAGCGATGTTGCTCGCGCTTTCGCGGCCGTCACGGCCTGCTTCTACATCAAAGGTAACTTTCTGGTTGTCTGCCAGACCGGTCAGGCCTGCGCGCTCAACTGCAGAAATGTGTACGAATACGTCTTTTCCGCCGCCTTCAGGGGCGATAAATCCGAAACCTTTGGTGGTGTTGAACCATTTTACGGTGCCATTGGCCATTGTCGTTCTCCAAGTTAAATGCCCGCGAAATGCGGCATGTCGGCAAAGTCAGTGCTAGATCGAAAAGACTGAACTTAGAGGAGCAGTGTGGCCGATAGAGATAACGTCGCCGCCTTCATATGCCACCATGTCTTCTGAATTACAAGGCTGATTGAAGGCTCTGATCGCTGTTAGCGCCATATATGTATGAAAATAATCGCTCTAAGTGCCGTGTGATAACTTCGGCGAGGTGCTGATGGCTGAGGTGGGGTAATGGGCGCACGGTGCGATTATCAGGCGTAAATTCCGTAACATACCAACCGGGCAGAGCGCGAGGCTGATTATTGGTTTGGCGCGAAAATCGACATGCTGAACAAACGGTTCTGCTGGCAGACGAAGTCTTTGCATTGTTTGGAATTTCAGATGTGTGGCGGAGGGAATGGGTCTGGCCGCGAACCCTCTCTACCCATTAAGTCATTGTAATCATTAGTGGGGGTGTGAGTTTGCGAGTTAACCGGTTTGAACGAGACTGGCAGCGAACTCAATCACCCCAAATTGTAGCCATTGACTACACAGTCGTCGTAGGCTACATAGAGCCATGAGAGAAATCGTCTACTCGAAAACCGCCCAGAAGGCGCTCATGCGAATGCCACGGAACTGGGCTATTCGAATTCGCGATAAGATAATTGCCTATGCTGCCGACCCGGCTTCGCAAGCGAACAATGTCAAAGCGCTGCAGGGCATGGATGGGATGCTTCGGTTGCGGGTGGGAGATTGGCGGATTGTGATGTGCGACGGCGTTGTGCTTGAGATCCTGGACGTCAAAGCGCGCGGCAGTGCTTACAAGGAGTGAGCGAAATGAATGAAATGGTGACCATCCCCAAAGACGAATATCTCCGCCTCAAGGCGATCGAGGAGGATTTGGCCGATCTGAATAGTGCAGCCGACGTCTTGGCCCGGATCAAAGCTGGAACCGAGGAGCTGATCCCCTCCGCTGTCATTGACCGTTTACTGGCCGGTCATGCGCCTTTGACCGTCTGGCGTGAGCACCGTGGCATGTCTCAAGCAGAATTGGCCCGCCAGTCAGGTGTCAACCGTATCCAGATCATCGACATCGAAGCGGGTCGTAAAACTGGGTCCGCCGCCACCCTCAAGAAACTAGCCACTGCGCTGCAAGTCGATATGGATGACCTGTTCGGATCCCAAGAACTGTAAGACACGCCCCGATTTCGAAGAGGGCATTACACGCCCTTATCGAGGCCAAACTGTTTGAGGACACTTTTTTCTGAAACCCTGGATACCAAGTGTTACGGTTCAGTGGCTCGCCCTCCGGGTGACGTGGTGGCTTGGGCTGCCAGCCCGTGCTTACCTTGGATGTGTTTTGCTGCTCATTCTACCGTCACTGACTTTGCAAGATTTCTCGGCTGATCCACATCCGTCCCACGGGCAAGCGCAGTATTGTAAGCAAGCATCTGAGCGGGGATTGCGTAAACGAGCGGCGCGACAATTGCCGGGGCCTTCGGCATCACGATCACGTTCTGAACTTCGCCGGCAAGCTTAGCACCTTCAGCGTCTGTCAACAGAGTGACCTGCCCATGGCGTGCCATGACCTCTTGCATGTTTGAAATCGTTTTTTCGAAGAGCACGTCCCTCGGGGCCAAGATGACGACCGGCAGTGTCTTGTCGATGAGTGCAATTGGACCGTGCTTCAACTCGCCCGCGGCATAAGCCTCAGCGTGGATGTAACTAATCTCTTTGAGCTTGAGCGCGGCCTCTAACGCCATCGGGTACATCGCGCCGCGGCCGAGAAATAGGACATCATCGCTTTCGGCGAGTTTTTCAGCGACGCGCGCATAATCCTGCGCACGATCAAGCGCCTGAGACATAAGGCCTGACACGGTTCGGATCTCAGCCATGAGCGCGTTGAGATCGTCCGCATTTAACTTGCCTCGATCCAGCCCCGCCTTTGCAGCGAGCAAGAGAAGGGAGAGCAACTGCGCCGTGAAGGCCTTCGTCGACGCCACACCGATTTCGGGGCCTGCAAGAATCGGCATCACCACATCGGCCTCGCGCGCGATCGACGAAGTGGGCACATTCACAACAGCAAGTGTGCGCCGCACGTGCCCGGCAACGTGTCGAAGGGCCGCGAGCGTGTCAGCGGTTTCGCCAGACTGGCTCACGACGATCAACAAATCATCGCGCTCAAGCACGGGGTCGCGATACCGAAACTCGGAAGCAATATCGATTTCAACCGGTATGCGGGCGATCTGCTCAAACCAGTATTTGGCCACTTGGCAGGCGTAGAAGGCTGTCCCGCAGGCCACCATGATGACGCGACGGATGTCGTTGAACTGCACACCTTCCGGTAAGCTCAACGTCCCACCGGCCTCATTGGTGTACGCGGCCAGAGCTTTCTGAATGATGCTTGGCTGCTCAGCCATTTCCTTAGCCATGAAGTGCCGGTGCCCTGACTTATCGACTGTCGCGCTCTCTACGGCGATCGTCGCGACCGGTCGGTCCACTTGGCCCCCATTTGCATCGAATACTTGAACAGTACTGCGTGTGATTGCTACCCAATCCCCTTCATCAAGATAAGTCAGCTTGTCAGTCAGCGGCGCAAGCGCGATGGCATCCGAGCCGACATACATCTCGCCTTCCCCGTGGCCAATTACCAAGGGGGAGCCGCGGCGTGCGGCAATGAGCAGGTCTTCCTCCCCTTCAAACAGGAATGCCAATGCAAAGGCACCTTCCAAGCGCCCCAAAGTCGCATGAGCAGCCGCCAGAGGGGACATCCCATCTGCGAGGTGCTTGTTCGCGAGATGGACAATGGTCTCAGTATCGGTCTCGGACGTGAACTTGACGCCTGTTGCAATAAGCTCGTCACGCAATTCGCGGAAGTTCTCGATGATTCCATTGTGGACTACCGCCACAGCTCCCGAGCGGTGAGGATGCGCATTTTCAACGCTTGGCGCCCCGTGTGTTGCCCAACGTGTGTGGCCAATACCTGCAAATCCTCTGAGTGGTTCCCGCACCAGAAGATCTTGCAGGTTAATCAGTTTCCAGTCGCCCGGCGACGTTCAAGGGCGCCCTCATGGATCGTGGCAATCCCGGCACTGTCATAGCCTCGGTATTCAAGGCGCTTCAAAGCGTCCAAAATAACGGGTGCAACCTCGTGCGCCCCAAGTACGCCCACAATTCCACACATAAATGCCTGTCCTTTTTAACTGCTACCAAAGCCACTCTGATTTGGCTACGGGTTCAAATTGATACTTTCTGATAAGCTCTGCAATCGGCGATATCAAATAGCCCGAAGCTGATCCGCCCCAACCGCAACCCTTGTCTGCGCACCCATGATCTCCATCAGGACCCAGACGCGCCGGTCCGGCGCGATCTTTTCGACCTCCGCCACGAAGTTGGCAAAAGGCCCCTTGGTCAGGGTCACCTGATCCCCGGGTTTCAAAAGCTTTGGTGGCAACAACTTGCCCTTCGCGTCGCAACGCAACATCAGTTGCGAAACCAGGTCCAGCGGCACGGCCGTCGGTTCCTTACCGAAGCTCACCAGCCGCGTGATGCCGTAGGTCGAGTTAACGGTGCGCCAAAATCCGCGCGCCACATCGAAGGCCACGAAGATGTAGCCAGGAAACAGGGGGCGCATGGCAGTCACGAACTTGCCGTTTCTCTGGCGCGTCTCCTCTTCCAGTGGCAGGAAGGTCTTAAAGCCCTGGCGCTTGAGGTTCTTGTCCGCGATGTTGGCGCAGTTCGGCTTCAGCTGCGCCAAAAACCAGCTTGTGCCGCGATCGTGGAATGTCATCTTGGAACCTCATTAAAACTCTACCGCTCACATATCGCTCGAACTTGAACAGATGCAAGTAAGATTTTCTGGGTGCGATGTGATATTTTGATGACGATGCTGGCGTGTCCCGCCCTCAGAGCATTGATATAATGGGATAATCCAGCACTATCAGCTTGATACCTTTTGCCACCCACGCAAACGTCCGACCGACCAAGAACGTGGATCGGAGGCTGAGTTGGACGGGAGTGGCGAGATTACCGAGTTTCGGGCGGCGCAATATGTGCGCATGTCGACGGAGCATCAACAGTATTCCACCCACAACCAATCCGACAAGATCCGCGAATATGCCGAAAAGCGAGGCATCGAAATCATCAAGACCTATGCTGATGACGGCAAGAGCGGCCTCTCGATCGGCGGGCGCGCGGCGCTGCAGCAGCTGATCGCGGATGTGGAATCCGGCGCGGCCGACTTCAACGTGATCCTGGTCTACGACGTCAGTCGCTGGGGACGTTTCCAGGACGCCGATGAAAGCGCCTACTACGAATACATCTGCAAGCGCGCCGGTATCAACGTGGCCTATTGCGCTGAACAGTTCGAAAACGATGGCTCGCCGGTCTCAACCATCGTCAAAGGCGTCAAACGCGCTATGGCGGGCGAATACAGCCGCGAGCTCTCGGTCAAGGTCTTTGCTGGCCAATGCCGTCTGATTGAGCTGGGTTTCCGCCAAGGCGGCATGGCTGGGTTCGGGTTGCGCCGAGTGCTCGTGAACGAGCGCGGCGAGATCAAGGGCGAGCTGAAGCGCGGTGAGCACAAGTCGCTGCAGACCGACCGTGTGATCCTGATGCCCGGTCCCGACGAGGAAGTGGCCTGGGTTAACAAGATGTATCGCTGGCTGATCGAGGAGGATCTGTCCTTCCGCGAGATCGCCGATCGCCTCAATGAGGAAGGCGTGACCACCGATCTGGACCGGCCCTGGAATTCCGGCACGGTGCGCACCGTTCTGACCAATGAAAAATACATCGGAAACAATGTCTACAACCGCTCCTCCTTCAAGCTGAAGAAGCTGCATGTGGAAAACCCACCCGACATGTGGGTGCGCAAGGAAGGCGCTTTTGAAGGGATCGTGCCGCTCGAGTTCTTCCTGACCGCGCAGGAAATCATAACGGCGCGGTCTGCGCGCCTGTCAGATGAGGAACTGCTGGATCACCTGAAACGGCTTTACGCGGACGCAGGCCAGCTTTCCGGCGTGCTGATTGATCAGACGCCAGACATGCCGTCCTCTTCGGCCTATCGAAACCGGTTCGGATCGCTGGCCCGGGCCTATGAGATGATTGGCTATCGCTCGGACCGGGATCAGGAACGGATCGCGCTGAACAAGCGCCTGCGCGGGATGCATCCTGAGATCATCGCGCGGACCGAGGCCGCAATTGCCGAGGTGGGCGGCACCGTGGTGCGCGATCCCAAAACCGACCTGCTGACCATTAATGACGAGATGGTCGTCAGCTTGGTCCTAGCGCGTTGCCAGCCTCAGGGCGACGGACGGCTGCGCTGGCGGATTAGGTTTGACCCGATGCGTTATCAGGCAGACGTCACACTGGCCGTGCGGCTCAACCCCGACAACCGCGAAGAACTCGATTATTTCCTGCTGCCCTGGCTCGATCTTCCCCGCCAGGAAATCCGGCTCTGCAACCGCACCAGCATCGCCTTCGAGGCCTTCCGCTTCGAGGACCTTGGCTTCTTCTACGGAATGGCCGAGCGGGTCGGGATTCGCCGGAAATGGGGATGAGGGCCAGGATGATGCAAATCAACTTAAGGACAAAACATGAACAATTTTGCCGAAAAAGGAAACCAACCCAATGATGACTGACACACCCGAGAGCGTCACGCTCGTCCCCATCGACAGGATCGAGGTCCTGAATTCTCGGGACCGCAACATGAAGGTCTTCGAGGAGATCGTTGAAAACATCCGCTCCATTGGCCTGAAAAAGCCGATCACCGTGACAGAGCGCGAGGGGGCCGATGGGGCGCCCGCCTTTTTGCTGGTCTGCGGCGAAGGGAGATTGAACGCGTTCCGCTTGCTGGGCGAAACCCACATCCCGGCGCTGGTGGTCAATGTGACGGATGAAGACGCTTTCATCATGTCGCTGGCTGAAAACATCGCCCGACGGGGGCACAGGCCGCTCGAGATCCTGGCCGACATCGAGTTGTTGCTGGCCCGAGATTACACCATCGACGACATCATCACCCGGACGGGGCTTTCCGAGAAATACGTGCGGGACATCGTCTTCTTGCTGGAAAAGGGCGAGGAGCGCCTGATTGAAGCCGTGCAGAACAGCACCATCCCGCTGACCACCGCCCTCGAAATCGCCCGCGCCAAGCATGACGATGAAAACCTCGGGGACATGCTGGAAGAGGCCTACAAGACCGGACAGCTGAAGGGTCACCAGATCACGGATGCCAAGCGGCTGATCGAAAAGCGCCGCGAGAAAGGTCCTAAGACCGGTGGCGATCGTCCAAAGCTGCCGAACTCGGCGCATTCACTGGTCAAGACCTACCAACGCGAAGTCGCCCGCCAGCACAAGCTGATGCTGAAAGCAGATCATGCACACCAGCAGCTGCTTCTGGTAGTTCAAGGGCTCAAACGCCTCTTTGCCGATGAGCACTTCGTGACGCTCCTGCGCGCCGAAGGTCTCGACAGCCTGCCGAAATACCTCGCTGACCGCATTGAAACCGCCTGAAACCCAAAAAGGAACATCCCATGAATGATCTCAGTACAGTGAAGCCGCTTTACCCTGGCGCATTTCCCCAGCCTGACACTGATGAGAACCACGCGCCATATCCCAAGGCTCCGTTGAACTTGACCCTTGGGTTTAAACTTGAAACCTTCCAGATCCCTCTCGAAGAGCTGATGCCATCGAAAAAGGTGCCAGACGGCGTGATGACCACGCGCAAGTTCAAGCAGATCGTGTCCTCGATCCGGGAAATCGGCCTGATCGAACCGCTGTCTGTGATCAAGCCGGACCCGGATGCGGCCAGGTTTCTACTGCTTGACGGCAACTTGCGGGTTCTTGCGCTGAAGGAGCTGGGCCAAGACACGGCGCCCTGCCTGATCGCCAAGGATTTTGAGACCTACACCTACAATCATCGGATCAACCGGCTCTCAACGGTGCAGGAGCACTACATGCTGCGGCGCGCCATCGACAAAGGCGTCAGCAAGGAGCGGCTGGCGCGCGCGTTCAACGTGAACCTTTCCACCATCAACAGTCGGATTAACCTGCTGCACGGCATCTGCCCCAAGGCGGTGGAACTGCTCCAGGACCATCAGTTCACGCCGGATGTGACCCGGCACCTGCGAAAAATGAAGGCCGCACGGCAGATCGAGGCGGTGGAGCTGATGATCGCGGCGAACACGATCAAGGCCGCACACGCGGACGCCCTCCTGAAGGCCACACCGCCGGAACAGCGTACGGACTACAAGCCACCGCAGTCGGAACAACCCAAAGGTGATCCACTGGAACAGATCGTCAAGCTCGAGCGCGAGATGAGCCAGGTGCAGGAAAAGTACAAGCATGCAGAGGAAAACTACGGATCCGAGCTGCTGAACCTGGTCGTTGCCAAGGGCTACCTGAAAAAGCTGATGGAGAACGATGCCGTCCGCTCCTACGTGGCGCGGCACGCGCCCGAGATCCTCGAGCAGTTCGACCTGGTGTTGAACACGGTCAGCATGGAGGAAGCGGTGGAACAAGCTGAGCGCGAGGAAGGACCGAGCGGGACCACGTTGGCGGCGCAGGCCCAACCGGCGCAGGATGGCGACGATGCAATGTCAGACCCGAGCATGGACGGACACCTCGGGTGATGGGCTCGGCTCGGGATGAGATTCTGAAATCTTTGGCAAAGTGACTGCTCTAAAAGCGACATGTGGTCGTATGTCGAAGAGCTATCGCCAAGCCACGCAAGTGATCTTCGACTAGCCAAGATCATGAAGCGGCCTTGTGCTGACAAGGTTGTTCAGTTATGAGCTTTCTGGAGCGCAAGGGCTACGGCGTGGAAGCGTGCGTGAATTCCAGCTGCAGCCGTCGACCTACGCCAGGCTCCGCCTACGTCTGAGCGCCAAACTCGCAGTTCGACTACCGCGCGTGATTTGACGAAAACCTCTTTTATCTCTGAATTTCCCTCTTGTTTGCATGCGCAGCATTTGCTATCGTTCGAGCCTGAACGATGTTGAAACTGCTCTCATCCTCACCTTTGCATCCAACAAGGCGCCCAGCGGGCAGTCCTTGTGCGGTAGCCTGAGAAAATCACGAAATGACCAGCAAGCGCACCAAGCTGCAGGAGGACACGCATTTTCGCGTGCTTCGTCTTCTGCAAGAAAATCCTGAGATGTCCCAGCGAGAGTTGGCTGAGGCTGTCGGCGTCAGTGTTGGAGGCATGCATTATGCATTGAACGCCCTAATCGAAAAGGGCTTGGTTAAGCTGGGGAACTTCACTGCGGCAGAGGACAAGCGCAGGTATGCGTATGTTTTGACGCCTAAAGGAATCGCGCGGAAGGCAGCACTGACGCGAGCGTTTCTGGCAAGGAAGATGGAAGAGTATGAGGCGCTGAGGGACGAGATTGAAGCGTTGACGCAAGAAATAGACGGCGACACCGACTTATTGCCAAGTGGTCGTTAAGAACTTTGCGTTATTTTGCTCTTGGGAAACTCACCGTTTTGAATGAAGAAATTTAGAGCCTTGAAAAACTCCAAATAAATCAGAAACTTACAGAGCCAGAAAGTATTTTTGCATGAAAATCGCTATCATTGGAACGGGCTACGTTGGGCTAGTCTCTGGTGTCTGTTTCTCCGACTTCGGCCACGAGGTAGTCTGCGTCGACAAGGATCATTCCAAGGTCGAGGCACTGAGATCCGGAAAGGTGCCGATCTACGAGCCTGGGCTCGACGAGCTGATGGTGCGGAACCACGAGGCGGGCCGACTGATGTTCACAGGCGATCTGCGCGAGGCGATTGCTGGTGCCGATGCTGTCTTCATTGCCGTGGGCACGCCGACGCGGCGCGGTGATGGCCATGCTGATTTGACGTATGTCTTCGCCGCAGCAGAGGAAATCGCACACGCACTCGACAACTACGCGGTGGTGGTAACCAAGTCGACCGTTCCGGTGGGAACGAACCGGAAAGTTCAGCAGATTATCCACCAGGCCAATCCCGCAGTCGAGTTCGACGTCGCTTCAAACCCGGAGTTCCTGCGCGAGGGGGCTGCTATCGACGATTTCATGCGCCCTGACCGAGTGGTGGTCGGCGTCGAGAATGCCCGTGCCGCTGCGGTGATGTCCGAAATCTACCGCCCCCTGTTCTTGCGTGATTTCCCAATCCTCACTACTGATCTCGAGTCCGCCGAGATGATCAAGTACGCAGCCAACGCGTTCCTGGCGACCAAGATCACCTTCATTAATGAGATCGCGGCGCTCTGCGAACGTGTTGGCGCGGATGTGAAGCAGGTGTCCAAAGGCATTGGCCTCGACAATAGGATCGGCAACAAGTTCCTACACGCCGGCCCGGGCTACGGCGGCTCCTGCTTTCCCAAGGATACCAAAGCCTTGGCTCGGATCGGGCAAGAGCACGGATTGCCGATGCAGATCACCGAGACGGTGATCAAGCTTAACGAAGACATAAAGCGGCGTATGACCGACAAGATTCTCGACCTCTGCGGCGGCTCGGTGAACGGCAAGACGATCGCAGTGCTGGGCGTAACCTTCAAACCCAACACCGACGACATGCGCGACGCGCCAGCGCTCACGATCGTGCCGGCGCTTGTAGGTGGCGGGGCGAAGGTGCGGGTGGTGGACCCGCAAGGTCGGCGTGAAGGCGAGGCTTTGCTGCCGGGCATCAGCTGGATAGACGACACTTACGAGGCCGCCCAGGGCGCGGATGCGGTGGTGATCCTCACCGAGTGGAACGAGTTCCGCGCGCTTGATCTGTCGCAGCTCGCCAAAGCCATGAAAACGCCGCGCATGGCCGACTTGCGAAATATTTACTCAACCTACGACGCCACGCGGGCCGGGTTCGAGGCTTACGTATCGGTTGGGCGATGACAATAGCTCCGCCGTTTAACACAATGCCGGGCAATAAAGAGCGACGCGGGACCGTGAAAAATGGGAAGAGCGATCTGGGCAGCAAAAAAAAGCATGTCCTGCTAACCGGCAACACCACATTCAAGCTCGCGAATTTTAGGGAGGGGCTGATCCGTCGCCTCCTTGCTGACGGTCACAGGGTGACGGTCGTTGCGCCCCCCGACGAATATGTCGAGAAAATCCGCGCCCTTGGATGCGATTTTGTGCCCTTACAAATGGATCGCAACGGCACATCTCCAATCTCCGAGGCGCGGCTACTTTTCTCGATCTTTAAGGTGATCCGTCGTGCGAGACCTGATGTTGTCTTCAGCTACACGATCAAAAACAACATCTATAGCGGGATTGCCTGCCGGGGTCTGGGCATTCCCTTCCTCCCTAATGTCACTGGCCTTGGACCGATGTTCAACGCGACAGGGCTCCTAAACCTCACGGTCCGGGCACTCTACCGCGTCGCCTTTGGCAAGGCTCGGGCGGTGTTTTTCCAGAACTCAAGCGATCTCGAGCTTTTCACTGGCTCCCGCCTCGTCTCGATGGACCGCGTCCGCCTGCTGCCAGGTTCGGGCGTCGACCTGAATCGCTTCGCCGCCACAACACTGCCCGAAAGCGGTGAGGTCATCCGTTTCCTTCTGGTCGCGCGGCTGCTTTGGGACAAAGGCGTTGGCATCTATGCGGACGCGGCTAGGAAGGTTCGCGAGACATTTCCGCAGGCCCGTTTCCAGCTCTTGGGCCCGCTCGACCCCGACAGCAAGAGCGGTGTAAGCGCGGCGGATCTCGAGAAATTGATCGCCGAGGGCGTAGTCGACTATCTCGGTTCCACGCAGGACGTCGTTCCATTTCTGCAGGCGGCGCATTGCATTGTGCTACCTTCCTACTACCGCGAAGGCACCCCCCGCTCACTACTTGAGGCTGGTGCCGTCGGACGGCCAATCATCACGACGAACATGCCGGGCTGCCGCGACGTGGTCGTCGAGTATAAGAGCGGTTTCCTGGTAGCGCCGCGTGATGCCGACCAGCTAGCCGCCGCCTTTCACGCCTTCCTAAGCTTGGGCCCGAAGGCGCAGGCGGCAATGGGTGCGGCCAGCCGCCTACACATCGAACAGACCTATGACGAGGAGATTGTGATCGGCGCCTATCTCGGGATCTTGAAAGAGCTGTCTGGCATGTCACAGCCTGCGCAGAGGAAACAGGCGGTATGACACGGGTTCTCATTACCGGCACCGCTGGTTTCATCGGCTTCCACCCGGCGAAACTCCCATTGGCTATTTGCCAAGGGGATGATCGTCCACAGTTTCGATGGGATGCCTAGGGTCAGGACCCATTGATTATCTGCTGGTGGCGTGATTCAGCCTCCGCAAGGAGCTTGAACGATGAGCAACCTTTTCTGGCTGACGGAAGCGCAGATTGCGCGGCTGCGGCCCTTTTTTCCCAAAAGCCACGGCAAGCCGCGGGTTGATGACAGGCGGGTTCTGAGTGGGATTATCTTCATCAATCGCAACGGCTTGCGGTGGTGTGATGCGCCAAAGGAGTATGGCCCGCCGAAGACCCTCTACAACCGGTGGAAGCGGTGGAGCGATAAGGGGGTCTTTTGCCCGGATGATGGCTGGGCTTGCCGCCGAGGCCGCCGTCCCGAAGACGGTGGTGATCGACGCGACCTATCTCAAAGCGCATCGCACGGCGACCAGCCTGCGGTCGAAAAAGGGGGGCCAGGCGACCAGAAGGGCCGTCTGATCGGCCGCACGAAGGGCGGCATGAACACCAAGTTGCATGCCGTCACCGATGCCGATGGTCGCCCGATCCGCTTCTTCATGACCGCAGGCCAGGTCAGCTACTACACCGGCGCGGCGGCCTTGCTGAGCAGTCTGCCCGCGGCAGAGTGGCTCTGGCCGACAGGGGCTATGATGCCGACTGGTTCAGAGATGCTTTGAAAGACAAGGGGATAAGGCCCTGCATCCCGGGCCGGAAGTCGCGCGGCAAGCCCATCAAGCACGACAAGCGCCGCTACAAACGCCGCAACCGGATCGAGATCATGTTCGGGCGTCTGAAGGACTGGCGACGGGCGGCATCCCGCTACGACAGGTGCCCGAAGGTCTTCCTCTCCGCCGTCGCACTGGCCGCAACCGTCATGTTCTGGCTATGAGGCAAGAACGAGTCCTGACCCTAGACTTTCCCTAGTCCAAAACGCTTCATTTTCAGGGCACACTAGCCAGTTTATTATCGGAATGAACAATTTATCCCGCAGAGATGCCTCGTAATCATTCTACAACAATTCAGTAGAAACTATCTGTTAAGCTCATGGAAGATTAAATGCAGAGCAAACTTAAGATCCTTACCGTTTTCGGCACTCGACCAGAAGCTATAAAGATGGCTCCTTTGGTGAAGGCGTTGGAGAACAACCCCGAGTTTGAATCCCGGATCTGCGTCACTGCGCAGCACCGTGAAATGCTCGATCAAGTGCTCAAATTGTTCAAAATCGTGCCACACTATGACCTGGACATTATGAAAAAAGGTCAGGGGCTTGAACACATTACCGCCCGCGTAATTGTCGAGCTCAGTGAGCACCTAAAGGAGTATCGCCCGGATCTAGTTTTGGTGCACGGCGACACCACCACAACACTATCTGCGTCTCTTGCCGCGTATTATCAGCAAATCGCCGTTGGGCATGTTGAGGCAGGGCTGCGTACTGGAAACATCTATTCACCCTGGCCGGAAGAGATAAACCGAAAAGTCACTGGCACAATTGCCACGCTCAATTTTGCACCCACCGAACGTGCCAAGAACAATCTAATTGCTGAAAACACTGATGAGGCAAGTATCTACGTAACTGGAAACACAGTTGTCGATGCTCTGCAGCAGGTAGTGGCCGAGATCAAGACCAACCACGCCCTTGAGAAAGCGCTTTCCGACCAGCTTGGTCTAAACCTTGAAAAAAGGATTATTCTAGTCACTGGACATCGGCGGGAAAGCCATGGCGAAGGCTTCTTGCGAATTTGCGATGCGCTGAAAAAGCTGGCACAGCGAGACGATGTGCAGATTGTCTACCCGGTTCACCTTAATCCCAATGTCAAAGGGCCGGTCGAAGAACGTCTTGGCAGCCTGGAAAACATACATTTGATCGCGCCACAGGACTATTTGCCGTTTGTTCACTTGATGAACTGCTCCGAGATAATATTGACGGATTCCGGCGGTGTTCAGGAAGAGGCCCCTTCGCTTGGTAAGCCGGTGCTGGTGATGCGAGATACGACCGAGCGTCCCGAGGCAGTGGAGGCTGGCACCGTAAAACTTGTTGGCACGGATACGGATCTAATTGTGTCAGAAACAGTCCGGCTGCTCGACAACCGAGCCGCTTATGAAGAAATGAGCTTTGCCCACAACCCCTATGGTGACGGGCTGGCGAGCCAGCGGATTATCGAGGCAATTGGCGGCTGGGACAAAGGATCCAAAACAATGCCCTCTGACGTGACGGACAACTAACTTGTTTAACAGCCTTGCCCTACGCCTCGCCTCTATGGTCTTCAAGTTTCTGTTTCTTATTGTTGCTGCCAAAAAACTAGCACCGGTAGAAATTGCGGGTTTTGGCACCACCAACGCATCAATTTTGCTTCTGACTTATTTTCTGGGCTTGGATTTGTATATTGCGACTTCGCGCAAGATAGGCATGGGCGGGCGCGAGTATCATTCTCTCTTGAGCAATCAAATCGTGGCCTGCTCGCTCTTTTTCTTGGTTGTCGCAGCGGTACTGATATCATCGGCACCAGCCAAAGTGCTTACGGTCCCAATTGGCCTTTTCCTTGCCTTATTGTTGCTCGAGCTTGTCTCCCAGGAATTCTACCGACTAAATGTTTCCCATGGCGATTACATAATCGCCAATATCCTTTTCTTTACCAAATCCGGACTTTGGACATGTCTTGCAACGCTTGGAATTCTTGCCGGTTGGCTTCAAACCATAGAACAGATCTTGCTTCTCTGGCTGATCGGGGCCGGTGCTGCTTGCGCCTATGGCTACAGGTCAGTTCGGAGCTATACAAAGGGATTTTTCTTCTGTCCCAGTCTTTCGACGTTTTTATCCGAAATCAAAAACAATTCGCTCATTTTCTCATCCTCGATTTCTCTAGTCGTTCTAGGAAACTTCGACAAGATCTTTTTGAGCTCTATTGGTGAGGCCGAGACGGTTGCCGCCTATGTTTTTTACGCCTCTTTGGGTGGGGCTGCGATGACACTTATTTACAGCGGAGTGGTGAATCCAAACTACAGTAAGATAGTGGATCCCGAGAAAACCAGTGAGGGTATTCGAAAAACTATTTTGAGCATGGCGATTTCAGTCGCTGGGCTACTTTTGTGCGCGTTTTTGTTGCTCGCAATCCTGATAGATCCCTTATTGGAAGCTATTGGCCGAACATATCTTGCGAACGAAAAAGGGCTGTTGGTGATTGTGGGGATAGGGGTCTTTTTTAACGCAATTGGACTTATTCCGCATTTTTTTCTGCTTGCTTCTGAATCCGACAAACAAATCG
Organism: Pelagimonas sp.; assembly: GCA_049116335.1. Classification (GTDB taxonomy): domain Bacteria; phylum Pseudomonadota; class Alphaproteobacteria; order Rhodobacterales; family Rhodobacteraceae; genus CANMIH01. The sequence continues at coordinate 261,078 of JAGDYZ010000003.1, forward strand.
CGCTAGCATCAATTATGAGCGTTGGCGTGCATGTTGCCACGATTTTTCCTTTTTCCCAGGCGTGGGGCGTGTCTGGGGTGGCTGTGAGCGCAACGTTGGGGTTTGGCACACTTTTCCTAATCAAAAGCGCATTCTCACTGGTAAGCCTAGCGAGACAAACATGAATAAAAAGTTGCTTTTGGTTGATACGAAATGTCCCACGGGACATATTGAGTTATACCGTTTGCAAATCCTTGCTTACTGCGAAGAATTCGACGTAACCTTTGCCACTACATCGCGCTATTTTGAGAATTTTTCCGAATTGCCGATTGTGCATCTCAAAATACGCGGTGATCAGGATTTGGCCAAGGGCAAGCTTTCGCGAAAGCTCCAGCAGTTTTACAGAATGTATCCAGTTCTTCGCAACTGGAAAAAGGATGGATACGACCAGTGCGTTCTGCTCTCGTTCGATACTCATGTATTGGGAGCGATGTCTTGGCTGATCGAAAGCAAAGGCCTCGAAGGCTATCTTCACAACAATGTCGACGAAATCAAGAATCATGCACATAAACGCCTTTTGTTTAGGCGAATTGCCAAGCGCATGACATTTTGCGTTTTTGAAGATTACATTTCTCAGTTTTTGCGAGAGAAATTTGGCGCGAAGACCCGAGTTACTCCTCATCCTAGGCGGGCTATTGTTGCACAAGACGCTGACCCCACAGGCGGGAAACCTTTTGTCTTCTGTCCTTCGTCGGAATGTGACCCGAGTTTTTTCGAAAAGCTAGACCAGTTCTGCGCAGCGAAGGGATTACTATTGGTGACCAAACCAAGACCAGGGCTGAAAGAAAGAACCGGCTTGATTGTCAAAGACCGTTTCGACAATTTTGACGATTTGTTTCTCGCCGCTGACTACATCGCCTGTGGGGTGGACTACCAATATCGTGTGAGCGGAGTCTTTTATGAAGCATTGGGAAATGACAAAAAGATCATCGCAAACGACTGTCTGTTTTTCCGCTCTGTTCAGAGCCAACTACGTCATGCGCCAATTTTTCTTTAGGGCGGAGTTCCTTCTTGCGAATCGAAGTGACGGATTTTGTGTCACGAGCATTAACTTTACTTGCTGAGACCCAATATAGGGATCTGATCTGATATCTCCGATGAAGCAAAGCATCGAAATACGGTTCTTAGAACTCCTGTTTGCATTTTTTCTCAGTTGCTGCGTAAGCTTTTTCAATGAGATTGTGTTCTATGACAGCTCTGCTTCATCAATAGTGTCAATTGTCTTTATAGTTTTGACAATAAGCTTTGCTATCTTTGGCCGATTTCGTCCGCTGATATGGTTGCTGTCCTTGTCGTTTGTTCTATTTGCCACACGACCAAGATCGCTGCATTTGATCGAAATTGATCTGCGTGGTTCCTACGAATACTATTCTCCAAATATTTTGAAGCTTGTGGGACCGAGCGTTTCTACGTCTGCCGTCTTCCTGATTTTCCTAATCGTTATTGCCCGTGCGTTTTTCTCAAAAAAGAGCGCAGGAATACCGAAATACTTTCAGTTATTCACTCTTTTCGTGTTTGGCACTCTAATCGTAACCTGTATGAATGGGATATTCCAAGAACGCGCTACGTCACTTGGAGTATTTCTAAGTGACCTAAAATACCTTCTGTTCATCTTCACCGGCGCAATGATTGTGAAACAGTCAAATTACAAACAGGAAGATTTTCAATGGCTCATCGTATTCTTGGGGGTGGTGCTTGGGTTTATGACCCTGACCAATTTCGCGATTGACCAACTGAATGGACATCTGCTTTTACAATATAATCACAACACGTACTTTTCGATCATATCTTTGGGTCTAGCTATCTTTAGCCTAAGAACGGCTAGCGCGAGCGGTGTAATAGCCATTTTGGCTATTTTCATTGGCGCTGCACCAATTGTTCGGGGCGCACAACTGGTGTTCTTGTTTACGGTTTTGCTGGCCTTTTTTTACTCGTTGTCTGACAAGAGATCCGTCTCCCGTACAACGAAGCTTGTTGTCATTGGTGCGGCAATATTTTCTTTAAGCATCTACATCATGACCACCGAAAATGCTTTGAGTGAGTTTTTCTTTAGAAAGTTTGCGTTTTTTCAAAAACTAGACTTCTTTTTGGATGAGTCGACCAGTGTGCGGGTTATGGAGTTGCAGGCGATATTCCGGATGGATACACTGCCGGATATGTTGACACTTCTTTTCGGTCATGGGCTGGGAGGCACTTTTTCGTTACCTACGTTATCGGTCAGTTATTTGACACTTGCTGACTTTCCAGAATCCGAGATTGCAAGCAACTCTTTCAGCCAGCCTCACTTGTTTCTCAGTTACTGGATTTTGAAATATGGAGTAATGGGGACAGCGCTGTTCCTATACACTTTGTTCCGAGTCACGGCCCAGCGAACCATTGAATTTCGCCTGTTGGCTATTTCCCTTCCCGCGCTGTTTTGGCAGGGATATTGGAGTCCAGGCTATGCCTTGTTTTTTGGCTTCTTTTGGGCGTTTGCGGTTCTGAAAACGGCGAACGTTCGCAGTTAAATCTTTGAGTTCAATGAACAGCGCTGTGTCAAGAACATGAGAACGCAAGTCTTTCCCGCCTCGCGCGCGCCGCGAATGGAACTGGATCCCTTATTTTCCGCTGACACACCAGCATCCCCAAAATCATGAAAACTGGTACGAAATGACGACCAAGAAAGTCCTTGTCTTAGCAGCGCCTGGCTTCTTCCTAAAGTCGGGCTATTACTTTCGCGTTATTCGGGATTGCGAGCTTCTAAGCGCAACGGGCTACGACCCTGAAATCATGGTGATTACCCGTAAAGGAATGAAGTCTCAAGATTCTGTGCGGCTATCAGCCGGCCAGGCGATCAAGAAATTGAGGAGTGCAGATACTGTGTTTTATGAAAACATAGGCCCGCTGCTTTTCTCACTGTTGCGCGCTCACAAAAACAATCGGGATGTCGCGGTTGTCCATGGGGCAATTGAAGAACTAAACGAGTATTCATTCCGGATCCTAAAAAAGATTTTGTACAAAGCGCTTTTGCGCTATGCTCTTAGGCGCTTTTGCGGTATAATATCTGTTTCAAAGCCACTAACTGACTACCTTGTGTGCGCGCACAACGGCACCAGACATAGCATCCACCTGGTTCCAAATCTGCCAACAAGCAGTTTTGTCGATCGGATCCAATACCTTTGGGATGAGAACAACCCTAGTGCGACGAAAGAAAAACTCAATCTCGATGCCAACCGAAAATATATTTGCTACAGTGGGAATACGCAGGTTTGGCAAAAACCCGCTATGCTGATTGAAGCGTTTTCCCAAATTCAAACTCAAAGCAACGAAATTGATCTCATTATTTTGACCCGAGATCAGGCGGAGTTTCGGGCGCTTTTGGAGCGCTATAGCATTAACCCCAAAAGGGTGGTGCTCAAGACAGTGGAAAACACTGAGGTGCCGGACTACTTGTTCGTTAGCGACGTTTTGTATCTCGTGAGAGATCAGAATGAAGTCAATGAGGTAGCCTGCCCAACAAAGGGGATGGAGTATCTTGCGTCTGGCCGTCCGATTGTGGCTTCACGCCGCCTAGGAGACATTTCCGATCTCGTTGAAATCGCGAAGGGTGTTACACTAGATTCAACGTCCTGCAACGATGCCTCCCAACTAGCGCAAGCGATTGTTGATTTGTCTTCTAACAATGCCGAGCACATAGAGCGACCAGACTTCGATAGTTACAGAATTGAAAAGTTTTCCAATCTTATTAGGGGCTTGCTGGAAGGTCAGGCTGTTCAGTCGATCTGAAGTGTAACTCTTTCAAGGAGACGACACGTTTTGTTTTTTGTTCAGTTAGCCGGGCGGAGTGGTCCCCGCTTGCACTGCCGAACACTCCAGCAGGCCGCTTCCCGCAGGCTTCAGGCCGCCAAATCTGCCCTGAACGGCGGAAAACAAGGAAAAATCGAGGTACCCAGCTTATTATGACAAATCTAATCCAACCTGTGCTCCTCTGTGGCGGCTCCGGCACGCGACTGTGGCCGTTGTCGCGCAAGTCCTATCCGAAACAGTTCGTGAAGTTGACCGGCGAGGAGAGCCTCTTTCAGGCATCGGCGCGGCGTTTGTCCGGAGAAGGCTTTGCCGCGCCCACGATAGTTACCGCCGCCGATTTCCGCTTCATCGTGATCGAACAGCTTGCCGCGCTTGAAATCGCCCCCGCCGGTATCCTGATCGAGCCTTCGGCCAAGAATACAGCTGCAGCGATCTGCGCCGCCGCCCTGGCGCTTGAGGCCAATGCGCCGGGCGGGCTGATGCTGGTGGCGCCTTCGGACCATGTGATCCCCGACGCCGCTCGCTTCCGCGAAGCCGTTCAGGCAGCCGCGCCTGTCGCCTCGACTGGGCAGCTAGTCACCTTCGGCATCCGCCCCGACCGACCCGAGACCGGCTATGGCTGGCTCGAGCTGTCGACGTCCACGCCGGACTTTGCCCCCGTGCCACAGCCCCTCCGCAGCTTTATCGAAAAGCCAGACCTCGCCAATGCCGAGGCGCTCCTCGCGGGTGGCATGCACCTGTGGAACGCAGGAATTTTCCTGTTTTCCACGACCTCGATCCTTGACGCCTTTGCCGCCCACGCGCCCGAGGTTCTTATGGCGACCCGTACGGCTTTTGACGCAGCTGAGAAGGATCTCTCCTTCACCCGCCTCGCTCCTGCCCCGTGGGCAGAGCTCCCAGACATCTCGATCGACTACGCGGTGATGGAGCGTACTTCGAACCTGACCGTTGTCCCCTATGCCGGCGCATGGTCTGACTTGGGCGACTGGCAGGCGGTCTGGCGCGAGGCCGAGGCCGACGCCTCCGGCACAGTTATTGCCGGCCCCGCAAATGCGCTTGATTGCCATGATACGCTTTTGCAGGCGACAAGCGAGGCGCAGCAGCTTGTCGGTATCGGCCTGAAAGACATCATCGCTGTGGCCATGCCCGACGCCGTGTTGGTTGCCCACAAGGACCGCGCGCAAGAGGTTAAACAGGCCGTCGCTGCGCTGAAAACCAAAGCCGCTCCGCAGGCCGAGACACTCCCGCGCGATTACCGCCCCTGGGGCTGGTACGAAAGTCTCGTCGTTGGTCCGAGGTTCCAAGTGAAACGCATCGTGGTCCACCCAGGTGCGGCGCTTTCCTTACAAAGCCACCACCATCGCGCCGAACACTGGATCGTCGTCGAAGGCACCGCCAAGGTGACCATCGATGCTGAGGTCAAGCTCATCGCCGAAAACCAATCCGTCTACATTCCCCTCGGCGCCGTCCACCGAATGGAAAACCCAGGCAAAGTGCCGCTGACCCTGATCGAGGTGCAGACCGGCAGCTATTTGGGTGAAGATGACATCATCCGTTACGAGGACGTTTATGCCCGCGGGCAAGGAGCAAAAGGATGACGGATCTGGGACAAAAAAAAATTGTTGTTGTCGGTATCGGTTACGTCGGACTCTCGAACGCAGCCTTGCTCGCACAGCAGAACGAAGTAACTGCCGTTGACCTTTCGTCTAAACGCGTTGACATGGTTAACGCGAGAAAGTGTCCTATAGTTGACGCTGAGTTAGAAGAGTTCCTTTCTAAGCGCGCGCTAAATCTTGACGCCACAACGGATCTAATTTCTGCACTCGTTGGCGCTGACATTGTCCTCATTGCTACGCCTACAGATTACGACCCCAATACCAATTATTTCGATATTTCTTCTGTCGAGCAAGTTGCAGCCATCGCCTCTCAACAAGCACCGGGCGCCACGATTGTCATCAAGTCAACAATTCCCGTTGGATGCGTTGAAAAACTTCGAAAATTGACTGGCAATCCAAATATTATTTTCAGCCCTGAGTTCCTGCGTGAAGGACGCGCTCTGTATGACAATTTACATCCTAGTCGGATCATTCTGGGAGACACTTCTGAACGTGCACAGGATTTTGCGAAACTGCTCGTACAAGGTGCCGAGAAGGCTGACATTCCAGTCCTATTCACGGGACCATCTGAGGCTGAAGCTATCAAGCTTTTTGCCAACACCTACCTCGCGATGCGCGTAGCTTACTTTAATGAGTTGGACAGCTATTCAATCGCTCACGGGTTGGATGCGCGCCAAATTATCGATGGAGTTGGCTTGGATCCGCGGATTGGAAGCCACTACAATAATCCGTCATTTGGTTACGGCGGATACTGTCTGCCGAAGGATACCAAGCAGTTACTCGCCAACTACTCATCGGTGCCGCAAAACCTTATTACGGCCATTGTCGACGCCAACCGCACTCGAAAAGACTTCTTGGCCGAACAAATTCTTACAAGACGTCCGAAAGTGGTGGGAATCTATCGTCTCGTGATGAAGGCAGGATCTGACAACTTCCGTCAATCATCGATCCAGGGGATCATGAAACGGATAAAAGCTAAGGGCATTGAGGTGATCGTGTACGAACCGGCGCTTGATGAACCAGCATTTTTTGGCTCCCGCGTGGTCACCGACCTGCAAAAATTCAAAGATCAATCGGATGTTATCGTAGCAAACCGTTTGGCTGACGAGTTGAACGACGTCTACGCGAAAGTTTTCACTCGGGATCTATTTGGAGCGGACTAATTTGGCACTCACCTGCTTCAAAGCCTATGACATCCGTGGCCGCCTTGGCATCGACTTGGACGAGAACATCGCCTACAGCATCGGCGCTGCCTTTGCGGTGGCACTTGATGCGAAAACGGTCGTTCTCGGACGCGATGTCCGAGCGTCCTCGGAAGCGCTGGCGAATTGCGTCGCGCAGGGTTTAATTGACCAGGGGTGTAAGGTGCTTGACCTGGGGCTCTCTGGCACTGAGGAGATGTATTTCGCGACCACGAATTTCGGGGCCGATGGCGGGATCTGCGTCACCGCCTCTCACAACCCGATGGATTACAACGGCATGAAAATGGTGCGGGCTGGTTCGGCGCCACTTGATGCAGCCAGTGGTTTGGCGCGTATCAAAGAGCTGGCCGAAGAAAATGCGTTCGCAACGAATGCAACGATGGGCACAATCAGAAACGTCGCTGCAGAGGCACGCTCGGCATATGTCGAACGCATTTGCGAGTTTGTAGACATCGCCGCGTTGAAGCCCCTTAAGATCCTGGTGAATGCGGGACATGGCGCCGCCGGGCCGACTTTCGATGCCATCGCGGCACGGCTCGCAGACCTTGGATCCCCTCTGACCTTCGAACGTCTATTCCACGAACCTGACGGCAGCTTCCCGCAGGGCATCCCAAACCCCCTCCTTCCAGAAAACCGACCCGCGACCGCAGAAGCCGTGCGCGCCACTGGCGCTGATTTCGGCGTGGCGTGGGACGGTGATTTCGATCGCTGCTTCTTCTTTGATCACACGGGTGCCTTCATCGACGGCGAATATGTCGTCGGTCTACTCGCAGAGGCATTCCTCGCCAAAGACCCCGGCGCGACGATCATCCATGATCCCCGGATCATCTGGAACACGCAGGACCTTGTGTCAAAAGCCGGTGGGCGCGCTGTCCAAACCCGCACCGGTCATGCTTTCATCAAACAAGCCATGCGTGATGAGAACGCGGTCTACGGCGGCGAGATGTCAGCGCATCACTATTTCCGCGACTTCGTCTACTGCGACAGTGGCATGATCCCTTGGTTGCTCGTTGCCGAACTTGTTAGCCGACACGGTCCTCTTGCGGATCTTGTAGCGGATCGCAAAGCTGCATTCCCCTCCTCGGGGGAAATTAATTTCACTCTCGACGATCCCAAGGCCGCCATTGCGAGAGTTCGAACAGAATTTGAACTCGAAGCCATATCCATCGACGAAATGGACGGCTTAGGCTTCGACATGAGCGATTGGCGCTTCAATCTACGCAGTTCGAACACAGAACCGGTTGTGCGGCTGAACGTCGAGGCGCGTGGTGACGCAGAATTGGTTGTGAAGGGCGTGGAGCGGGTGAAACGAATTCTGCTCGGGTGAGATGGCAATTCACTTCCAGCGCCATTAGAACATTTCATGAACACTACCAATCCGAGCGCTCATTGTGGAAGTACTCGCAAGTAGCACTGATCCTTTGCGTCTTTTGCGAGGTAAATGACGTGAAACCCAGCCTGCATGGCCTTTTCCGGCAACTCAAGCGGCCCTTTCCATAGATCTAGACCACCAGCGCGTTCCACCTCTCCGATCGATTTCGCCTCGTTCACGGCATCGAACCGATCGATCAGGAGGCGCTGTTTGCAATCAGGGTCCCGTCGATATCGTTTCCATTCTTCCAGTGCCCCTAATGCTGAATAGGTGAAGCCAAGGAGCACGGTTTCTGGACCGTCACCATCGACGTAGAAACGAGCCCGGCCCGCGGCCAGGCTTTCAAGGTCGACGCCGTATCGCTGGATGACGGCAGACGTAAGCTCTTCAAGGAGCGCAATTCACCCACACAATCAAATCCAGCAGTAATGCTCGAAAGCGGCAGGTCTCGATGGAGCAACTGCCTCTGTGGAGGGGCATTACTGCGAAACCATTGGCAAATAAAGTAAATGAGCAAGAGCCAAGTTGGATGCTGCACCACAGCATGATGGCACTAGAGACGATTATATCCCGAAGGTAAGCGAAACCGGCGGATCAGACTTGGTGCCGCCGCATAGCTGCCAAAAAACAACACCCCAAAGACCACGACGGCCAGAAACGCATTCTGATTTTGGTTCCACAGCAGCACACCCGCGATTGGCGGTGCGATGACGAAGGGCGACAAGACCAGTGTCGTGAGCGGGTTTGCAATTTGACGCCGATTTCGGCCGAGGATGCACATTTCCAGTGCGCGCATCACCATTTGATGCACATGCAACCGATCCGGGGCCGAAACGTCCTTGTTTCTGCGAGACCGGCGATAGATCGCCAGCACTGTATCAGCCACGGGCCAGTACAGTGTCAGCAAAATGGCCCAGGGCGAGACATCGGGCGAATTGAGAAGCACTGAAATCCCAAACCAACTCAGCACAAAGCCGATCGTGTATGCCCCGGCATCGCCGAGAAAGATCAGACCAAAGGGATAGTTCAGGAGGAAGAACCCGAAGATTCCTGCCGCAATCATCATCGAGAGGTGGACCATCGTGGCGTAGCCTGCCAGCTCTGCAATATAGCTCAGTGCAATAGCTGCTGCGATTCCCGTCATAGATGCGAGGCCATTCACCCCATCGATCAGATTGAAGCCATTTGCGATTCCTGCCGTCACCAGAAGGGTCAGCGGACCGCCGATCACCCAGTGCGCTACCAGCAGGTCAAACCCAGGGATGCCGGCGCGTGGAAGCCAAACGCCCAAAAGCCAGATCACCAGCAAGCTCGCGCCCATGGCAGCCAACATGCGCCTGCGTGGTGACATGTGGAACCCAAGGTCCTCGGCCAGCCCCACAACAAAGAGGAATGAGGTCGCAAGAACGAAATTGGCATACGGCCCAGAGATTGAAACGGGCGCAAAGATCACGCTCAGACACAGTGCACCGAAGATTGCAACGCCCCCCACACGTGGGGTGAGCCGCGTGTGCATGGACTGAACCGCCCGCAAGTCCGCCGTACGCCCGCTGAGCCGCGGGAACCGAGAGCGCAACAAGACAACCGCAGCACAAATCACAAACGCAAGCGCGGCCAAAACAAACTCGTGCCATTCGAAATGCAACATGGCGTTGTGAACCAAGGGCGCCTCCAATCAAAGATTTGAGATGAGTCTCAGGATGATATGGACCTAGTAGGCCAATCGTCCCAATATGCGCCAGCATATCTTTTGAGTGCGAGGCACTTCCGCCCCCAAGCGTTACATTTTCATAACGTCTCAAAGGTGAACGAACCGCAAGATCTCCCCACGGGCACATGACCCATCCCGCGCTAAAACCCGCCAGTTATCCGATCACTCCTTGCTGCCTTTGTCATCGTAGGTATAGCGTTTGTTGTAGTAATAATAATAACCGCCCTTGCCCGACGCCTCGGCCTCGTAGCCGTTCAGGATCGCACCGATGAACTTCCCGCCGCCTGCCTCAAATATACGGATCGCAGCCTCAAGTTCGGGCGCGGCAGTCACCTTGTGACGCGCCGCAATCATCGTCGCACCAACGTATTTTGATAAAATAACAGGGTCGGTCACAGCCAAAATCGGCGGCGCATCCACGATGACGAAATCATACTGCTCGCAGAGTTGCTTGATCACTTGCTCAACCTTGGGCCGCATCAGCAATTCCGACGGGTTTGGCGGATAGTGCCCCGAGGTGACGTAGAACAGGTTCTCAACCGGACCTTTGCGGATCACATCTTCCAGCTTCACATCGTCAGCCAGAACTTCTGACAGGCCATCCGTATCTCTCGGACAGTTGAAGTACTTGCGCAAAATACCGCGCCGCAAATCTGCGTCAATCACCACGACCCGCGTGCCAGCCTGAGCCATCACCGCAGCAAGGTTGACACAGATGAACGACTTGCCAACACCAGGCCCAGGCGAGGTAATCGCCAGCGACGGCGACTTTGCGTCAATCATCCCAAAGTGCATCGAGGTCCGCAGCGACCGCAATGCCTCAACCGAGAGGTCGGCAGGTCGATCAACCGCCAGAATGGGCATTGTTTTATTCTTGTTCGAAGACTGGTCGGCCAGTTTCGAGAACCCAACAGAGGCAAACACCGAAAGCCCCAGGTTTTCGAGGTCCTCAACGCCATCCACCGTCCGGCGCAGCATACGCGGCACGAGGATCGCGCCAACACCCGTGATCAGGCCCAAAACCGCGGCCAGCATTACGATGATTTTGGTGCGCGGCGCGACCGCAAAACGCTCGGTCAGCGCGTTGTCAATCACGCGGATATTCCCGATGGTGGAGGCCCGAACAACCTGCAATTCCTGACGACGCTGCAACAGTGACTGATAAATTTCCTGCGCAACCTGCAAATCTCGGTTGAGATTGAACACTTCCAACTGCTGCTCGGGCAAGCCTTGGGTTTCCTCACGAATAACCGCCAGACGCTCCTCAAGGATCACGCGGTTTTCTTCCAGACGCTTGTAGCTCGGGTGGTTCGGCGTCACATCCAATGCCAGTTCCGCTTGCTGCATCCTCAGATCGTTCAGCTGGGTTTCAATCTCTGCCGCACTCGACAGAACCTGCTGGGTTTCAAAGGTCAAATCGACCGAAGACACAGACCGCTGGTAGGAATTGAGCGCCAATTGAGCCGCTTGTACCTGCGCCTCTGCGTCAGGCAGGCGCTCCTGAATGAACTGAAGGCTCTTTTCAGCAGACGCGGCACCGCGCTGAATGTTCTGGCGCACATAGGCCGCCATCACAGCATCCAACACGCCCGAGGCCATTGCACGGTCGGGGTGGCGATACGTCAGACGCAGGATCGACGACTGACGGCCAACCTCGGCAACGCCCAAATCTTTTGACAATTCTGTGGCGATCTGCACCGGATCGCGGCTCGACACAATGTATTCGCGCCCCGCAGGACCCGTCAGCGCATCCACACGCAAAGCAAAGTCATTGCCGCCCGCAACAGGCGTGCCAACCTGACCCGAAAGGCTGGATCCATCCGGCAATTCTACGTCAAACGATCTCTCATTGGTTTTGACGACAACGATCTCTTCGCCGATCCATTCAGACCGAACCCGCAACACGCCGACTTCAATGGTTTCAGATTGCCACGAATAGGCCTTGAGCCACGAGGTGCCGAAATGCGGAACACCAAGATGGCGGAAGATATTCCCCAAAAAAGGCAGCGCGCGCGGGGCCGCATCGATGTGAAGCCCCAAGGCATTCACCGCGTCGCTCGCCACGCTACGGGATTTCAGGATCTCGATCTCGGTCGCCGCACGACCACCAGAGCCGCTGCCCATCAATGACTGCAATTCTGCCGGCAGATCTCCGCCGCTCGACCGTTCCTCTAGCTGAACGAGAGCAGTGGATTGGAAAATTGGCGTCTGGGATTTTGCGTATAAAAACCCGATGATTACGAAACCGACCATAAAAGCCGCGATGAACAGCTTGCGCGCCCAAAGCACGTGGAAAATTTCAGCCAGGTCGATCTCGTCGTCATAGTCTTTTTTGTTAGACACGTAACGGCCTCCAATACTTTAGCCGAGCCGTTTAGCCCAAGACCGAGCCGACTTATCGATCTCGGCAAATACCAATTCATGAAATTCGACGCTCTGAAGATAGGGGTCTTCGATGCCTTCATCGCGCTCCCATTTGTCGAACATCATCGTTTTGCCACTCGCGTGCGGGAAATTCTCGCGGATATATTGGCGATGTTCTGGCCCCATCACCAAAACCAGATCGTGCATCGCAAGAATTTCTGAGCTGATCTGCCGGGCCGCGTGACCCTCGACGTTGACGTTGTGCGCGCGCGCAACGGCCGCCGCGTCTTTGTCGACACCCTTGCCAACCAACGCACCGATCCCGGCAGAGTTCACGGTCAAATGCGGGCAAAGCGCAGCCAGAGCACGTTCACCCACGGGCGAGCGGCAGATGTTTCCCGTGCAAACGACCAAAACCGACTTAAACATCAGATATCGCTTGCGGTTTGATAGACACTCAAGCTCGGCAACAGGTCAGAAATCACACGGTTCCAACGCGACACCGGATCGGTGGTGACAAATACAACGTCTTGCGCCTTCATCGCGAAACGCGTGCCGATCAGATAGGCGCTCGGGTTCGAAACATCCAACTGGAACACCGTCAAACCATCACTATCACGGCGGAACACAAAGATACCGCGAGCATCGGCGTCACGTATATTCAAACCGCCCGCCTCGCTCACGATCTGGGTCAGGCTCACGTCACGCTCGGAGATATTCACCGAAGACACGGTTTTGACCTCGCCCAAGACAAAGGCCTCTTCTGGTTTGCGATCCGGAACAAATACGGTGTCGCCATCCAGAACCAACGGGTTCGACGACTCGCGGCCATATCTGACAAACGCATCGAGGTTAATCGGATAGGTCTTACCGTTACGACGCAAGATCACCCGCTCCGTATCAGCCCTCGCAGGATCAAGGCGCGCCTGCGCCACGAGGTCCAACAAACGGGTCGGATTCGTACTCAGCGGATAGCGAGCCGGGTTTTCCACGGCGCCAGAAATGACCGCGGATTGTGAGTTAAACTCGATCACGCGCACTTCGACCTGCGGGTCGGGGAAGTACTCGCTCAACCCTTTGGTCAGCGCTTCACGGATTTCCGGAACGGTTTTGCCCGAAACCTCAACGGCGCCGACATAGGGAAAGAATACCGTTCCATCTGCCTGCACAACAGTACCCGGTGCGGGCGCGCCTTCGATGTATTGCGACGGGTCGTTTAGCTCAGACACACCCCAAACGATGATCTTTAGAACGTCACCCGTGCCGACGCGATAGACCCACGACGACCGACCGGGAACAGAGGCGCTTTGCGGAACGGCGGCAGCCGTAGCTGTGAACTGAAGAACGTTTTGATCGTCAAGGAGAACAACCCGGGCGTTCGGCAAGACCTCCGCCACAGCCGTGTTCAAACCATCACCAGCTACAGGTAATTGGCTTTCACAGGCACTCAGAAATGGAAGAAGCGCCGCCCCGACAAAAATACGCATAACTGTACGCCTGTTGATCATGAAGACCTCTGTATTTTTGTATTGCGAAGCCTGAACTCCTACGAGCTACTTCTGCAACAAAAGTTCAACGCAAGCAACACCCGGTGGAATCTAATCTAGGCACCACCTTTCTCTTGAGCATACCACTCGATTTGCGAGGAAGTTTCGAATTTCCCTGCCGGTTGATGCCTGCGCGTGCTCTGAATACCTCGCGGACAGTCCCCATAACGTTCAGAGCGCACTCTCACGCAACCGATCAAACATTTCATCGCAATCACGAAGCCGGAGAGTCCCCTCCTCCATAGTCCGGCGTTGAACTGCCTTTACCGACTTCCACCCACACCCTGAACGCCCCGCTTTCATCGGTGATCCTGCGTTGGATGCCTGCCGCGGCTTCGGCCGCGTCGAGCGCATCGAGGATTTTTGCCTGCTCAGCATCGAAGGCGATGGCCTCGCCAAGGCTCTCGGTCCGATGGTTCAGCCCTGTGGTACTGTCATGCCAGACGAAGGCGTCGTAATGGGTCAGGTCATCGCGGGCAGGATCGACGACCTCCCAAGTCTCGGCGCCGGCATCGCCAAGGCGCACCCCGTTGATCACGCGGGCTGCGGCATGGTCGCGGCGAAGCTCGGCAAAGACGCGGCGGCGGTGATCCTGGGCGGCGGCGATGCTTTCGTGGAGATGTCCGTCATGGGTGCGGAACAAGGGCTCCTCGATGTGGTCGCCGAAGTACATGATTGCCTCGGGCCGCGTGCGCAGGTCATGCGCCCATTGGAGCCAGCCTGCGACCGTGTCGTGGCCGGGGCCACCGTCAGCAGCGGCAGCATGGAACTCAGGCAAGCTTTCGAGCAGCGCATAGCCCGCGAGATAGTCGTAGGTCTCAAGACCGTTGGCCGTGAACCAGGCCTCGAGGAAGGCATAGGCGCCGTCGCAGACGCCCATGTCCTTGAAGAACTGCAGGGAGGTTTTCATCCGATGGCCCCATAGACGCGGGTGGACCCACCCAGCCAGGTGACCGGATGTGCATTGGTTGCGATGGCCTTGCCCCCGGCCGCACCGGGATTACCGCCAGCTGTGAGCACGTAGCCATCATTCGTGACCATGGTGCCAGCCCCTCCGGCTGCCCCCCAGCCTCCGCCCCCGCCGGAGCGCGGGGTCATAGGCCTTGTCGTGCCATCATCCGTGTTCAAATAGCCATAAACGACAAAGGCATCGCCGTGCCCCGGCTGACCGGGTCCACCGCCAGGCGCTGCAAAGGCCGTGTCCCATGCCGAGCCGTAAGGGGGCACTGGCCGCCTGTCAGGATAGGCCGCCGACACATTGGAAGTGACCTCCTGCCTGGGCGATGTGGTGATCAGCTCCCCAACACCGCTGGCTGCCCCCGGCAGAATACGGCCACCACCCTGGCCAGAGATCCCCCCAATTTGTTGCGGACCACCGCCACCACCACTGCCCATATGTCTGCCTCCTAAAGTCCACCACCGGCGATCGCGCCGGCACCACTCGCCCCACCCGCGCCGCCATGCGGCGCGATGGTTTGCCCAGCCCAGCTATTCGCATCCGTAGCGACAGCCCCGATCTGGCCAATGGCCCCGCCCGCGCCAAAGCTGCCCAGCACTGTGCCATTCGTGTCGCCATGGAGCATCGGACCGCCGCGCCCGCCGCCAGCGCCCCCACCGCCGGGGCCGTAGGCTGGCTCCTTAATGATTATGGCGACAGGCGCCCCGTTTTGAGCCCCGCCGCCCCCGCCACCGCCGCCGATATAGCCTGCGCTGTTGTCGATGCTGATCGGGCCTGTGAGCACAATCGCGGGGCCGCCGGCCGTCGGCGCGACATAAGTCGTTCGGTCGGCCTCTACATATCCACCATCTCCGCCCTTACCCATGATGAAGCCTCGATTGACGAGCGTGAGCCCTCCGGGGAAGGCCCCGCCCATGTCGAGCGCCGGGATCGAGGTGTTGTCGGACCAAATGTAGATGCCTGAGGCGACCGTCACCTCGACCTTGCTGGTCCCGTCCCAGCCAATGCCGAGGAGATAGCTGTGCAGGTTCAAATGCAGCTGATGGGCCGTGATCATATGGGTGAACTGGGCCGCCTTACCGCGCAGGCTGGCTTTGCTGATTGGGCCGGACCCGACACCCGCCAGGGCCCGCACCTCTGCCTCGCCAAGCGAGATGGTGGTGCTGGCCTCGCGGCCCAGCTCGGTGTTCACCTGGCTCAGCGACAGGGGGCCTGTGAGCGGCAATACCATGGCTCACGGGCTCCCGAAGGCCGTGACATCGCCCAGCATGGTGAGGTTGCCGGAGGCGTCGAGCGCCAGGATGTCGGTGCCGTTGTAGCGGAAGGTCAGGGTGTTGCCGGCGGCATGCGCGGTGAAGGCGCCCCAACGCGCGCCGACCTCCACGATCTCCTCGCTGCCATCGGCGCGCTTGAGGAAGAGCTTGCCGTCGCGGGTGTTGACGGCGAGCTCGCCGAGATCAAGTTGAGCCGTGGTTGGCACCTTGGCGGCGACCGAGGAGCGTTTCAGGCGAATGATGCTGGCCATCTGGCCGTCTCCTTGCTGGCCTCATCTGAGGCGATTGCGGGATTGGGGGTCATGCGCAGGCGCATCGGGCGACCGAGGTGACCGATGCCGTGCCGCTTGAGCAGGGATCGACAAAACCCTGTCGGGGCGTCCCTTCAGATCAGAACGTGCCGCCGTCGAGCGCCACGCCGGTGATGCTGCCGCCGGTAATGGCGACGTTGTTGGCGTTCTGGGTCGCCATCGACCCCAGCCCAAGGTTGCCCCGCGCCGTGGCCTTGTTCGGCAGATCCGCCAGGTTCGAAGCCGCCGCCAGCTTGCCCGCCAGCCCATTGGTGACGGTTGCAGCGAAGTTCGGATCATCACCGAGGGCCGCGGCCAGCTCATTGAGCGTGTCGAGCGCGCCGGGGGCGGCGTCAACCAGCGCGGCAATCGCCGCCTGTACGAAGGCGGTGCTCGCGATTTGGGTGGTGTTCGTGCCGCTTGCCGCCGTCGGCGCGGTCGGCGTGCCTAAGAGCGCGGGCGAGGCCAGCGGCGCCTTGCCATCCAGCGCGCTCTGCAGCCCTGTCACCTGCGAGATCGCATGGCTATGCGTGGCGGGCGTGAAGCTCGAGGGTTTGCCGGTAATCCCGGCCCAGGGCACGCTGTCGGCCGCCTCTGCCGCATCGACCTTGCCGTCATTGTCGGCGTCATAGGTCGACTTGGCCATGTCGCCCGCGCCGAGCCCGGCAAGAGCGCTCTGCACGAAGGCGGTCGTGGCCAGCTGGGTCGTGTTCGTGCCCCCTGCCGCCGTGGGCGCCGTCGGTGTCCCCGTGAAGCCAGGCGAGGCGAGCGGCGCCTTGGCGTTCAGCGCGGTCTGCAGACCCGTCACATCGGCGATGGCATGGCTATGCGATGTCGACGCCTTGTCATCGAGCGCGCCCTCCAGCCCGCTCACCTCCGAGATCGCATGCGTGTGGCTGGTGGCCGCTTTGTCCGCGAGCCCCGCATCGAGCTGCGATTTGCGCACAAGATCGGTGCTGGCGCTCGCGTCCTGGCTCGACTTAGGCACCACCGAGAAGGTCTTGGCGCCCGCAATGGTCTGGGGGCTGGTCAGATCGGCGAAGGCCCCGCGGCCCGCCAGGGGCATGATGGCCGTGGCCGCGCCCGCGCCATCATCGCCCTTGCCGATATAGAGCGTGTCATCGACCTCGTTATGGGCGAGCTCGCCGGATTTGAGCGCAGCAGGCGCCCCAGGATTGCCGGCAAGGCGGCGCTTGAGCTGGATCGTGTTGGCCATCAGAAGAAGCCTCCATTGATGGGGGTGTCGGTGGGAAGAATGGTGACGCCGGGTTCGCCCTGATCCCCCTTGTCGCCGGGCGGGCCTTCGGGTCCCGGTGGCCCCGGCGTGCCGAGCAGCCGGATGCGCACCGGTGCTGCGGCAATGCGGAGCGCAACGGGGGCTTCCTGCGTCACCGCAATGCGGATCGGACCCGTGAGGGAGCGCAACGCGTGCATTGTCGGCATGGCTCAGGTCTCGCCCGTCTCGGGAGGCCGTGTCACCGGCAGGGACACGGGGATCTCGAGGAGGAGGCCCAGATGCCGGTCTGGATCGAGATCGGTCCGCACTAGATCGAGCACGACACTGCCGACGTGCAGCCCGGCCGTCACCGCTGGGTCCAGCACGATCTCGAGCCTGCGTGCAGTGAGGCGCAGGATGGCGCCATTCGCGGTGGACAGGGTGGCGAGGACGAGGCTGTCCTCGACCCTGCGCCGCACTTGCCCGGTGAAGGTGGCAGCCTCCGGAAAGAGATCCGCCTCCGCCTCGAGCTGCAGACGGTACGCGTAGCCGATCAGGATGACCGGGCCTTCCTGGACATGGGTCATGGCCGCCACCCGCACAACCGCTCCCCGATCTCGTTATGGGCCACGATCTGCGCGCGGGTGTCTTCGGTCAGGACATCCCTGCGCGATGGGCGGATCGGCTCGGCCCAATCGCAATCATCGCGCAAGCCCCATGGATCAATCCCGCATCCAGCGGTCAGCGCGACGGTCAAGATCAGCGCGGTCAGTGGTCTGAACGTCATGGCGGATGTCCTTCGAAGTTTGCAGCGCCCGGATACGGGCCTCGGCCCGCCGAATCGCGAGCGTGGCCTCGGCCTCAAGGCGCCCGCGGCGGATCAGGACCCAGACTGCGATGGTGATGGCACAGGCCAGCGCGCCCCAAAGAGCGAGGCGGCGACCGAGGCCGGCGAAGAGGGTGGTGATCATTCCGGGCTCCCTCCGGCAAGGCGCAGGCAGCGCGTGTCGAGACGCCACATCACGGGGTTTTCCCGCTGCGGTGGTCCTCGATCCGGGCCGCCCGTGCCTTCACGGCGTAGACGATCACACCGAGGAACACGGCCGCCGCCAACCACGGCAAGACGACGGCGAGGGCCTCCTCGAGGCCGACCAGACCTGCAAAGCGCTCGGCCAGATCCCGCGCCCCCTCGGCTTCGGTGATGGCAGGGGCGATCTGCGAGACCACACTGCCCGCGGCACCGATCGCGCCCAGCCCGATCTGGGCATTGGCGGCGGTCACGATCCGGCTTTCGGCCGGGACGCCTGCAGCCCGCTCCGGCGCCACCGCCCGCGGGGCCGCCCGCTCCAGCGCATCGCTCAGCGCCACATCGATGATCGGGACACGCGCGAGATCGGTGTCATCGCGGAATGCGAGGATGGCCGCCCGCGTGCGTGGCCCGATCACCCCGTCGATATTGCCAACCTCGTGATAGCCAAGCGCCTTCAGGCGCGTCTGGACCTCACGCACGCTCAAGGTTGCCGACGCCGCGACATGCCCCGCCCGCCGCACACCGAGGAGCTTCGAGACGGGATAGCGTTTGATGTTCACCGCATCAGACTGGTTGCCGCCCAAGCCCCAGACCCAAGCCCCCTCAATCCGCTCGATGAAGAACACATGCCCTTGCCAGCTCGAAGCCCCCCGCGGGATCACCGCGATATCGCCCGGCTGAGCTTCGGCGATCTCCACCGGCACACCCCAGTCGAGATAGGACCGCGCGGTGAGCTTGCGCGTCGAGCGAATGCCGGCCTTCTCCAGGCAATGCCCCACAAAAGCCGCACACCAGGCCACAGAGTCATGCTCCACCCAGTCATGGCCGACCGAGCCATACATCTCCATGATGACCGGGTTGTTCGCGGGTCCCGTGCCCTCGGTCGTGCCGATATAGCCGCGGGCAATCTCAAAAGGGGTCATGATGCTCTCTCCTGCAAAAGCAAAACGCCGCCCAGAGGACGGCATCGGTTTGGTGTGATGATGGTTCTGCTTGGGTCAGCCGCTTATTTCTTGCGGCAAAGCCAGGCCGTCAGCAGAGCTTCCGCGCCCCGCGGGCCCAGATAGGCCAGCATCGCCACAAGCCCCGTGCTTACCGGCTGGCCAAGCTCCAAATACCGCGCAATCCCCTCGCCAATAATCGCCATGCCAATGGCAACCGGGATCTCCCACAAGAGCTCCTTGCCAAAAAAGCGGCGCTTGCCGAGCTTCACTTCACCTGAGTGATACATCAGCCGTCCCGTGAAGGCGCCGATCAGGGTCGTCACCGCCCCGCCAAACAAGCTGTTCAAGGTTTCTAAAAAGCCCGGCTCGGTCATGGGCGCCTCCCTCGGAGTTATGGGCAAGCGAACTTGCGCATTTACAACTTTGGCCTATATTAAGACCTGTATTTCGACCTAATTGGAGGACCCATGCAGCGCATCGAAGCCAATGTCGCCGTCAGCGTCTCGGACCTCAAAAAGAACCCGTCCCAGGTGATGGCGCAGGCGGCCGGCGAGTCCGTTGCAGTGCTCAACCACAACCGCGTCATGGCCTATATGGTGCCCGCCGCGCGCTACGAGGCGATGATGGAGCATCTCGACGATCTGGACCTGGCCGAGCTCATCCGCAGACGTGCTGAGGAAGAACCGGTCCGGGTCAGCCTGGATGAACTATGAGCTCAAATTCCTGCCCTCTGCCTTGAAGGAATGGCACAAGCTCGGTGCCACCTTGCAAGAGCAGTTCAAGAAGAAGCTTCGCGAGCGGCTTGTCCATCCCCATATACCCTCCGATGCCCTGCACGGCATGCCAGATCACTACAAAATCAAGCTGCGCAGTGCCGGCTATCGGCTCGTCTACCGCGTTGAAGACAGCACGATCACGGTGACGGTCGTGGCCGTCGGAAAGCGTGAGCGCGGCGACGTCTACAAGAGCGCCAAGACGCGGTCCCCATCCTAATATTCCCCGCCATCGAGCAGCGCGTCGAAGCGGCTGTCGGAGAGATCCCGGATGCGCAGCGTGGGTGGCGTGGTGCTGGTGTCGAGCCAGAGCATGCCCGGCACTGTCGCCGGAGGCTCGGCGCCGCCGATGCTGGTCGAGGCCAGGGCCGCCACCACCTGGTTGATCTGCGCGCGCACCGCCGCGCCATTGTCGTTCAGGATCACAAAGCCGGGCGCTTGCGCCATCACACCACCTCTTCTGCCACGAGCCGCAATTCGGAGACGATCGGCGTGAAGGCCGGATCCTGCGTCCTCAGCCAGGCCCGCGCCTCGACCGCCCGCGCCTCGATCTCGCTGTTGTCGATCCGCCCCCAGGGGCCCCAGGCCGGGCTCGCCGCGGCCGGGTCGTCATCGGTTTCCCGGACCTCGAGGACCACATCGATATCCGCCCCTTCCGACCCGTCGAAGTCGGCCCAGGCATCGATCGGCGTCATCCGATCGTCGATGTAATCGGAGAGCGCCGAGGCCCCCACCAGAATGTCCGAGCGCAGCCGCACGCGTCTCAGCGCCCCGAAGTCGAGCCGCCCCGGGAAGGCGTAAAGCCCCTCATGCGAGAGCACCTGCGGCCGGCCGCGCGCATCCAGCGCGCTTGCAAGCTTGAGCGTGCCCCCGCTCGCCACGAGATGCGTTTTTTCGCCGGCAAAGGCCGGCTCGGCTGCAAGCGTGTTCAGCTGCGCAAAGCTCAGGATCTGCACGCCCTTGGTCGTGACCGTGCTCACGGGGCCAATCCGCCCCTCGCTATCCTCGGCCCGGAGCAGGTAGGTCCCGGGCTTGAGCGGCACGACCGCGATCGCCTCGCCCCCCGAGACCCGGTCCATCAGCGTGGAATTGGCCCAGCTCGCCGCCGCTTCCTTGCTGTGGCGGATCACGATATTGCCGCCGACGCGCACATCCACATCACGCGCACGCTGCCATTTCAAGATGGCAAGCCCGCCCGCGGATTGGATCGTCAGCCCCGCGAGCGCCGCAGGCGGCGCCGTCAGCCCCACCACCTCGCGCGCGCCCTCCCGCCAGGCGGAAGAGACCCCGAGAACCGAGATGGCCTTCACCCGGAACGCCCATTGCCCGGGGCGGATGTCGCGCAGTTCCAGCACCGTCCCCGAAGTCCGGCCCCGGTCCATCCAGTCCTCGGCGTCACGCCGTGTCTCCACCTGATAAGTATCGACAAAGCCCGAAGGGGCCGCTTCCCAGCCAATGCGCAACAGCACCTTCACCGCTGAGCCGTCCCGCGTGACGTAAAGCTCCTCCTCCCCTTGTGGCGCGCCCGGAGGCGCAATGTCAAAGGCCGAGGGGAGCGTGGTGCGCGGGGCGGCTGCGTAGATACGCTCCTCGGAAGCATCCCAAGCATAGATCAGCGGCGAGGTCTCGCGCAGCAGGATCTCGGGGGCCAGCCGCGGGCCCGACCCGAGCTGGCTCAGGTCCAGTCGCATCGCCTCGACCTCGAAGGGCTTGCCCTCGGGCAGGTCCGCGCCGCCAAAGCCCCAGCGGTCATAACGCAGCCGTGTCGTCTCGCCAGCAGCCACCCGCCAGGCCTTCAACTTGCCCGAGAGCTTCACCTGCATCTGCCGCCGGGCCCGCTCGAGCTCGATCTTCGCAAGCCGCTGTGCCATGGGGGCCGAGATCGTGAAGGGCAGCGAGATATCCCGCCAGACCCGCTCGCCGCCGTCCTCGGCCAGATACACGTCGCTGGCATAGGCCGGGAAGTCGTCCGGCTGCCAGTTGTTCTGCGGGCTCACGAACTGGCCGCGCACCGCGTTGAAGTTGGACGCCCGGCTCTGCCGCGTGGTGAGCGTCAGGCCGCCTTCGCGCAGATCATCTTCCGTGAGCGTGCTCATCGGCACCCGGTAGGCGCCCGCCCGCATCCGCCATTGCCCCGCCTGCCAGATGCAGCGTCCGGCCATCGCCGTCAGCATGGCCTCGATAATGGTCTTGGGGGTTTCCGAGAGCGAGACCACCCCATTACAGCTGTAGCGCGGCTCCGAGCCAACCCCGGCCAAGGCGACCGGCTCATCGCAGATATTCGCAGCCTCGATCAGGCTGTCGGTCTCGATCCCGTCACCCGCTCCGATGGCGGCCCCGATCCCATAGGCGGGCTCGGCCATGTAATCGGCGACGCAGAGCGCCGCATTCTCGCTGTAGCCGCGCATGTCCGTGCGGGGATCGAGGATGTCGTCCTTGCCCTCCATGTCCACGGTGATGTTCGGAATACCGCCCGGGAAGGCATCCGCATCATAGGTCAGCCGCAGATGGATCGCCGCACAGCCTGCAAGCCGATGGGCAGCGCTCCAATGCTCCGGAGCCGCCTCGATCAGACCCGCGAAGGCCGTCTGGTCGTCCCGGCCGAGGCGCTTCTCGACGGTGACCTTGCCCGCCCAACGGCCCTGGGCCGCTCCTGAGGCATCTATGGCCATCTCCCCCTCGAAGTAGATCGCGCCGATGGATTTGACGCGGTGGGCGGCGAGCACCACAACAAGGTGCAGATCTTTGTCCTTCGCCCCTGTGGAATGCAGGAAGACGATCACGCCGCCCTTGCGCACCCGCCCATAAACCATCTCGCGGGGCATCACGGGCTCGCGTACGGTCACCGTGCGCGCCTTCATCTCCATTTGCCCCAGGCTCGGCGTCGGCATCAGCGCCTGGGCCGCCGCCGAGAGCAGCATCGAGGCCCCGAAGCTCGCGGCAAAACCCACGAGCCCCGTCGCCGCGAACGCTGCAGCCACACCGCCCGCAGCTATGGCGGCACCCCCGAGGGCCACGGCACCGAGCACAACTGGCGGCATGGGTCACGTTCTCCAGGCAAGACGACAAGACGAGAGCGGCAGGCTCACCAACCCCTCGGGCGCCACGAACACCGCGCGCGCGCCCGTCACGACGCCGAAGGCCTCCGGCGCGCCGCCCAGAACCAGATCGCCCCGCTGGGCAAGCCGGGGATCGGCGAGCGGTGCGCCGAGCAACGCCCGGCCGCCCTCTTCAAGCGTCCGCCAGCCCAGCCGACGCAGCACCCGCTGGCAGCCCCGCGGCGTCCGGTACCGCCCCCGCCAGAGCGCCGCGTGGTCCGGGCCACCCGTCAGGTCACGCCGCAGATCGAAGGCCCAGGTCGCGCAATCGTGTTGCCCCCAGGCGAAGGGGCGTGCTTCGGCCTGAGTGACAGCGGCGGCGAGCACCTGTTCCCAATGCGGGATGCGCGTCATGGGCATTGGCATCACCCGCGCCCCCAGGTGATCTCGCGGTCCTGGATCGCGGTGACATGCTCAAACCCACGATCGCCCGGGTGGAGCACCTGCTGGCTTTCGTGGGTATAACGCCAGCTGCGCGCCACCCCGAGATCAATCAGCCGGTTCTCGTAGCTGATCGTGATCCGGCAGCTCTGCCCATCCTCCGCAATCTCGGGCACGTCGAGACGCCCGCTGAAGGCCTGCACAGGATCGGCGATGATCTGGCGGTCCTCCGTCAAAAGCGCGAGCCAGATCCGCCCGGAGCTTCCCTGGCGCGCCTCATTGATCGCAAGGCTCACCAGATCGAGCGGCACGCCCGAAAGCGACACTGTCGTCCCGGCCGCCACCACATCCGAAGTCTCCTCGAGCGTGCCGAGCCCCAGAAGCACGCCGACCCCGGTCCAGCTCTTGCCATCCCAATCAATGGCCGTTGGACCGGTCCAGATCCGCACCATGCCCGACGGGAACTCCCCCTCGAAGAAGATCGCGGGCCTGAGCTCGCCCGTGCCAAGGGCTGCCGCGAGCTCCGTCGTGATATCCCGGCTCATAGCGCCTCGCGGGCAGAGAGCGTGAAGCGGTGACGCGCCACCCGCTCGATGCGGGTCGGCACTGGACCCGTCGGGCGCAACAGCACCTGCGGGCGGTTGAGTTCGAGCGGTGTTCCGGCAGGCAGTGCCTGGCGCAGCGCTGGAAAGAGCGTCACCAGTGCGATGCCACTCATGTTCGCCGTCGCGTCGAAGGCCACCTGGTGCAGCCGTGTCTGCCGCCCGGTGCCGATCGACAGGAAATCCCCGGAGGCGAGCGCGGGCAGGCCCGGCGACCAGCCCGTGGTCTGCAGCACGTTGCCCCCTGAGACCGGCATGTCGAGCGTGATGGTCTGGCTGAGGGATTTCGCCTCGATCGAGGGATCGGCGAAGAGCAAAAGGCCGCGCCCCGAGCCGAGCGCGGTCAGCGCCGCGGAGACCGAGCGGGCGAGCGGCCCCGATTGGGTCGCGAACTCGATATCATATTCCCACCATTCGCCGCCCCAGTCCTGCACCTCCGTGGTGCCGGTAAAGGGCGACTGCGTCTGGCTCGTCGCACTCACCAGCCGGCGTTCCAGCCCCGCGACCCAGGTCCGCGGCAGTTCCACAATCACGCTCATGCCAGACGCCCCCGGCGCATGGCCGTGCCGACCGCTGCCACGGCCATGCGCTCCAGTTCGGGCTGGGCATTGCGCAAGACGGTTGCCAGTTGCTCAGCCACGCCCATCTGGGCGCCCCGCGCATCCACATTGAGATGTACCGCGACCGGTGGCAGGCGTCCGCCGCCGCGCGCGACCTCCGCGCGCGACAGGACCCGCTCACCCCGCTGCAGAATGGTAGGCACTTCATCGGGCCGCAATCCGGCCCAGGAGCCAGCCGCCCCCACGGTGCCACCGCCATGCATGCGTGGCGCACCGACAAAAACCGCTGCGGGTACAGACCGCGTATGGCCGGAGATCCCAACCATGCCGCCGGCATGCGAAACGGCCGCCGCGACCGTACCGCCACCAAAAACACCCGCCAGCGCATTGGCGATGGGCCCCAGCACTGCGCGCTTGAAGGACAGAACTGCAAGGTCCGCCAAGATCGAGCGCACGAGGCCCTTGAAGTCGAACTTGCCGGTTTCAACAAAGCTCCGGAACGCGCTTTCCGCGCCACTGAACGCGCTGGACAAGGTTTCGCCGAGGCCCTTGCCCCAGTTCAGGGCGTCGGTGGCATAAGACTTCAGGGCGTCTGACACGGCACGCCAGCCGGTCACGATCTTCTCAGCCGCGCCACCACCAGACCCGCTGCCGCCCACAGCATCTCCGGCCCGCTCCATGGCCTCCGTCAGCCGATCGGCCGAGGTCGTGGCCTCGTCGAGGGCCGCCGCGCCGTCTTCGCCGGTGCCTGCCACGGCATCGCGCAGCGCGCCCCAGGAGGTGAGCGGGGCGGTTGCGCCATTGGCGAGATCGGTCGCCGCCTGGCGGTAGGTGTTGGCTGTTGCCAGCGCCTCGGCAGCGATCGCATCGAGGCCGAGGTCGGGCGAGGTGAGAGGGTTGTCCTCGAAGGCCCGCCGGAACGCATCCGCTGCAGCCGTTCCGGCCTCCGCCGAGGCCCCGGCGAACGGGTTCGGGATATCGCCGAGGCTGAGTTCACCGATCTCGCCAAAACTGGTCTCGATGCCGACAGCCGCCAGCGCATCGCGAATGTTTCCTGTGAAGGCGTCGATCCGGGCGATTGCGCCGTTCAGCATGGCTTCGATCCCGTCAAGCATGCGGTTTGCAGCCGAGAAGACCAGATCTCCGATCACATCCGGCAAGCGCGACCAGATCTCGCGCACAGCGAGAAGCGCGCCCTCGAAGGTGTTGGCAGTGGTGTTGCCAAAAGCCACGACACTCTCGATGGCCCCGGCTATCCCGAAAGCGGCATCGGCCTTAAGATCGTAGAACATTGCGGTGGCTGCAGCCCCCGCGGCCGAAGCGCCCATCTTGATCCGGTCCCAGACCTCGACTGCGACATCCTTCAACAGACCCATGGCCTCGCCGATGCCGCCCGCGCCAGACGCCAGACGCGTGAACCAGTAGACCAGTTCGCCCGCGCCGACGATCAGAGCGCCAATGCCGGTGCGGATGAGGGCACCTTTCAGCACAACGAGCGTGGTGGCCAAACCTCGGACAGAGAGTGCCACGGCCGCCATAGTGGCCACCCAGCGTCCGGCGAGGAAGGTGGCGAAGGTCCCGGCATAGACAGCAAGCCGATCAAGGTTGGCGAGCACCGCATCAAAGGCTTGGGCAATCGGGCTGGTGCTGGACGCAAGGGCGACAAACGCATTGGCCGCAGCCTCCAGCGTGGGCGCCAGCGCGACAGCGATCCGATTGCGCACGCCGGTGAAGACCTGCCCAATGCTGACCAGCGCGAGTTCCGAGCGGCGCATGGCGGCGATGGCATCTGCATCGAGCACCGCCCCAAGGGCCTGCGCCTGTGCGCCAAGCCGGGTCATCTCTGCGCCGCCGTTTTGCAGGATTGGGATTAGCCGCGTGGCATCGGACGCCATGGCCTCGAGATAGAAGGTCATCTCCTGCTGACTGACGCCCGCGCGCTCGAGGCTCGAGACATAGAGTTGCAGCGCCTCCGGCCCCGAAAGCCGCGCAAACTGATCGGCCGTCACGCCCACGCGCGGCGCGATGTGTTCAAAAAAATCCGCCATCGGACCGCCGCCCGTCTGCAGGAAATCCCCCGCCCGGTCGTTCACGTCCTTCAGGATATCGGCGAGTTTTTCCTGCTCGATGCCGACTGTGGCCGAAGCGGCCGACCAGCGCTGGAACAGCTCTGGATTGGCATTGGCGACCTGGGAGAGCTGGTTGATTTCGTTGGCGGCAGAAACCGTCGAGCGGGTCATCGAGACGACGGCAGCAGCAAGGGCCGTGGCAGCAGCCGTCGCCGCGATCCGGGCCCGGCGTGCGAAGGCGGCCATGCGCGCGTTGGCCTGGTCCAGTTCACGGCTAAGTCGACCAAACCCACGCGAACCAGCCTCGCCGACGCCCTCGAGTTCGGCACGCACCTGGCGCCCGCCCGTCGCGGAGAGGCGGACGGAGACTTGTTTCGTAGCCATAAGGGGTCCTTGCAAAATGTATCAACTCATGATACATGAGAGCATGATCGTTAGCACACGTGGAAAGCTCGCCGCCGCAGCGGTTCAGGACCGTTTTGGCAAAGGCTTTCCCGCTGACTTGGTCAAACGCACGCGCGCTATGCTTTCGGCACTGGACGCTGCAGTCGTTCTTGAAGATTTACGGTTCCCGCCGGGCAATCATCTTGAAGCCCTGAGCGGCGACCGCGCGGGACAACACTCGGTGCGCATCAACGGACAATGGCGCATTTGTTTCATCTGGACCGATCAAGGACCTGCAGAGGTCGAGATCGTCGACTATCACTAGGAGAGCCAACATGAGCCTCGTGACCAATCCGTCCCATCCCGGCGAAGTCTTGGCCGAGCTGTATCTGGTACCGCTCGAGATGAGTGCCATCGCCCTTGCTGCAAAGCTCGATGTGCCTCGCACCCGGATCGAGCGCCTCGTCAAAGGCCAGACCGCCATCACCGTTGATACGGCCATGCGGCTCGCGCGGTTCTTTTCCACGACCCCAGAGTACTGGATGAACCTCCAGCGCGCGTGGGATCTGGCTCGGGCCCGCGAGACGATCGACGTCTCAGGCATCAAACCCCTCGAGGCTGCCTGAGCCAGTCGCCTCTTCGTTGGTCTTGCGCACCATCACGGCCTCGATGGGCGGCAAGAGCTCCGCAATGATGAGGGGCGAGAGCCCGAGGGCCGCCCCGAGTTGCAGGGCCGCACCCATGTCCCAGCCGAGCACAGCGCCGCCGCTCATGCCGCCTGCGACGCGTACCTGTCCGCTGAGGCGTTGAACGAGGTCCCAGACCTGCCAGCCCTCGAGGGTCTGAGGTTGATGGAGGCTGCGCGGACATTCCGGGCACGTAGAGGAACACACCGCGCAATAGTCACCGCCCCCGCTGAACTCCCAGTCGGCGAGAGCGGTCAGGCGTTTTTTTCCGCGTCCAGGATCAGCGCGCCCGCTATGTATTTCGTCTGGAAGGCCTCGAAGATCGGCCAGAGTTCCAGTAGCGCGTCGATGCCCTCAGGCGTGAGAGGCAGTGGCTTGCCGTCTTCATCGCCCACGCCTTCCCAATCCTTCACGACGATGCGCGCAACGGCCTTGGCCACGATGCGCGCGAGGTCATCGTTGGAGGCGCTCCCGTCAGCATCACCGGCGGCCGCGACGATCGTCGGATCGCTGCGCGCGGCCAACATGATGGCGGTGGTCAGGGGCTCTACCAGCAGACGAACGCCATGGCCAAGATCGAGCCAGCGCGGTTCATTCGACAGGTTCAGGCGCAGCATCAGTAATCCTCGCGGTCATTGATAAGGGTCACGGTACACATCCGGCCCACCACCGGGTCGCTGGCGGCCTGCCAGTCGAAAGTCGCCTGCACGCCTTGCGGGCCAGAGATCTCGATCCGGGGGCGTGGCAAGTAGACGGCGTGTGCTGCCAGGGTCAGACTCTCGCCCGTAGGCAGCGTGTAGGAGAACTCCAACTCGCAGGCCTCGCCGTTGATCGCCTGCGTAACCAGCGTCTGGTCCGCGAAGCGCACGACGATAGTGCCGGTAAGCGCTGCGATAGACGGGTCCGCGCCGTCGATCTTGCCATCCGCTCGGATCGTCTCAATCCGGTCGAGGTTGTTGGCATAGGTCAGGTCGGCGGAGACGACGTTGCCAATGTTCGCGCCGTTCCGTGTGATGGCCCCGTTGAAGTGGCCGAAGCGTTTCAGGGCAATATTGGCGGGCGTCCCTGCGGCTGTGCTCGTAGCGATGGCCTCGCCCTGTGCCACGATGCTGGCCGTTGCCGTCAACAGCCCGGAGCGCGCCATCTGCCAGCTCAGGCTGTCCACCATGCAGCCGGAATACATCGCATAGCGCGGCACCTCTGGCATGCCGGTCTCGACTGAGAAGCTGGGCAGAGACCAGTTTCCGGAGCGGAACTCGTGGCTATAGGGCGCATCGGCACCCGTTGTGGTAGGCGCGCCAAAAGCAGCCTTCAGCCAAAAGCCAAAGGCCTCGGCATCGATCGGGATCACCACGTCGCCATCCGCCGTCACCGCATCCTTGATGGGCGCCTGCGGATCGCGGCCATAGCCCAAGAGTTCCGAGGTCTGCAGCGGTTGCTCAGCCCCCAGCGTGGTGCTGGCAAAGGGCATCTTGGTGTAGCCGCTCGCAGGTGGCGTCCCATAAGTCGTTTCGAACGCCAGCGCCATCTGCGCCCGCGCCCCTTGGGCTCGTGCCATGTTCTGTCCCTTTCGTATATGATCGCCCCAACAGGCTTGACCCGTTCGCCATTTGCAACCAACTGGCCAAAACTCCGCACAGAAATGGCCTTGCCAATGTTTGCAAAAGCAAAAGAAGAAACCGCCAAGTCTTACGAGGCCCCCTATCGGGAGGGCAGCCTCACCGACAAGCGCCGCTCAGTCCTCCACGAAGGCATTACCATCAAAGGGGATTGGAGCAGCGACGGGATCGTCGAGTTCGGTGGAACGATCGTCGGCGATTTGACCGCAGAAACACTCGTGCTGACCAAAGACGGCAAAATCACAGGCAACGTTCGGGCCCATACCGTCATGGTCGAAGGCCAGATCGAGGGCACGATTGCAGCGGTGACGGTCACCATCAAATCTCAAGCCCGGGTCAACGCAAATATCGCGGCCGAAGTCATTTCTGTCGATGCGGGCGCTCAGATGAACGGTCACCTGCAAACCAAAGAGAAAGCCTAAGCCAAAGGATCCGCCGTCGTGTAATAGAGCACGATCGGAATGATCGCAGCTTTCAGGGGGGAAGCGCCCTCAATCGGCAAATCGACAGGTTGCGGAGCTTCAGGCTCAACCCAGTCGCAATGGCCACACAATGTTCGGTCGGATGCGAGCACCGCCCCAAGGCTCGCAACCAGCCAGTCAAAGGCTGCATCGCGCCCCTCGCTCACTTGCACGATTACCTCGATCTCAGCCCGATGCTGGTAATGATAAGCCAGAGGCGAGAGCGTCACCTCAGGCGTCCCCGGCTCCCCATCTCGCAAGATCACAACGCTCTCCCGACCGATCCGTTCCGGCAGCACCGCGTTGCGCAGCACCAAGGCATCCAGCACCTGAAGCTTGCCATGCAAAGAGGCAAGGATGGTTTCGCGAGAACTGAGCATGCAGTTGTTTTCTTCTTTCAATTCCGTCATGAAGCCCACTGGCGGGCCTGTAGCTCAGCGGTTAGAGCAGGGCGCTCATAACGCCTTGGTCGCAGGTTCGAATCCTGCCAGGCCTACCAAAGCCCCCTTGGTGGAATGGTAGACACTGGAGACTTAAAATCTTTTGCCTTCGAGCGTGCCGGTTCAAGTCCGGCAGGGGGCACCAAAGGAAGTGTGGCCGAGTGGCTTAAGGCTCTGGTCTTGAAAACCAGCGTAGGTGAAAGCCTACCGTGGGTTCGAATCCCACCGCTTCCGCCACTTCACTTTCCTTTTGATTGCAAATAAGTATCGCGGAAGGCGCCGGTATAGCTCAGATGGTAGAGCAGTTGATTTGTAATCATCAGGTCCCGGGTTCGATCCCTGGTGCCGGCACCATTAGCGAGCTTCACAACAGTCTGCTTCGGTCGCCCTCTCACCCAAACCGCCCCTCCACCCAGTTCGCCACGATCAGCCCCGGCACCGCCGCCTGCGCGCGTTCTGCATCCCGCGCAAGATCCAGCCGTTTCGCGAGCTTCACCTGCGGCACCAGCAGAAAAATCGGCACCGTCGCTTTTCCACGGCCCGTCTTGGACCGCGAGGCCACGCCTAAGCCCCGGCTGTTCAGCCGTCCATCAGCCACCAGCAAGCTTGGACCGTTTCGCCGATAGACAAACCGCAGGCGCAGACCGCGCCGCCTTTCCCATTCGCCGGGCGTGAGCGCCTTGCCGCGCGTGCCCTTACCGGCCGCCGGCGTTGGGATGGCAAGCCAGAACCCGTCCCGCGAGCGGATGAGCGGGCCTGTGTCATGAGCGCCGACGATAACCGGCGCCTTCGACCAGACGAGTGCCGCAGCGTTCAGGCTCTCCCCTGACCTCGGATAGGTCTGGCTCCGGATCGAGTTTGCCAGCCGCCGCCCAAGTCCCGCTTGGGTGATCTGCCCTCGCCAGGCGGTCTTGAGACCGGTTCCCGCTTCCCGCATGGCAGCGCTGACAGCCTTTTCGCCAGCTTTGACCTCCGCGGCCATGACCGCGACCAGATCCGGGCTGATGTCGATGCTAAGTTTCACGCGGGGGCCAGCTCAATCGTCCAGACAAGCCGCTCGCGGTCCCGACGCGGCTCACCCTGGATCAGGAAGGTTTCTTCGCCGATCAGAATCTGTTCTTGCGGCCGAGGGGCCGGGATATCAGCCACCCGCACATCGATCCGGGTGGTGTCCGACAGGAGCCGCGCCGAGCCAAACTCCGTAAGCTCGTCGGGCCGGCGCAGAATGCCGCGGGCACGGGTGAATTGCCCCTCGTTGTCCCGATGCCAGATCTCGACCGAGAGATTGGCATCGAGGAAAAGAACCCCAAGCGCGTCTGCAAAGGCGGTCATCACGTCCGCTTGGCCGAGCGCAAAACCTGCGGCCGGGTGCAGATCGGCAGCGGGTTGCTCTCGATCTCGAGCCGCACCCATTCGTCGCGGTCGCGATCGGGGATCATCCGCGCATAGAGCGGAAGGCCCAGCGTGTTGACCGTCTCGAACGTGTCGGCCGGGGCGTAGTAGATCTCGAAGAGGCCCTCGACTCCTTCCGGGTAGAAATACGCCTTGTCGGTCGGCACGCCAAAGCCAAGCCCGCCCCGGTAGCGGCGGAAGGTGATGCCGCCGAAGCTGACCTCCTCCCCTACCCTGCCCCGCAGATCGGCCGCGGCTGCCGTGTTGAGATAGGTCTCGCGCACCTCCTTATGGGCCACGAGATCGGCAAAGAAGGCCGAGCCGCATTCGGCGCGCAGCTGCACCTGACCGGCAGCGAGGCCGCCAAGGCTATCCTCGACGCTTTCGATCAGCGCCTGGCAGCGTTTCCTGAGCGCGCCAGAAGCTGGCGATTGGTTGTCGAGATCAAAATCGACCTCAGCCGCCGGTGTGATGCCAAACTCGGTGTAGTAGTTGATCACCGTCGCGCCATCCTTCGGGTCCTTCACCACGCCTTGAATTCCATTGAAGAGGTGGAACTCGAAGGTGGCCTCCGCGTCGTTGCGCAGCCGTCCCATCTTGCGGGCTACTTCGGTCTGGACCTGCTGGGTGGCGGTTTCCGAGCCGAAGTCGCGGATCCCCTGGATCTCGGCGGCCCAAAGCACGTCCTGCTTCTTGAACTGGCGGCAGACAAAGGCGCGCATGTCGCGACGTTCGGGGATCTGCTGTTCATAGGCAGAGCCCCTTTCCGAGAACGGGATCAGCGACAGCGTGCCATCGCGGCTTTCGATCATCACTGTGCGCTGGCGCACGCCGCGCGCCCCGAACAGGCCGGAGCCCGACAGGATCGCCGGCTTGAAGGGGATGTTTTCCAGAGCCCGGGTGAGCTCGATAATGCTGAAGGCGTCGCCCTCAAAGATGTCCATGGTTGCCATGGGGATGTCCTTTCTCTCTCAGGCTCAGCGCAAGATGATGCCAAGTGCGGCCAAAGCCGTGGTGGCGGCGGTGATCTGGGCCTCGGTCGCACCGTCAGGCCAGACGAGCTCATGCTGGTTCACAAGCGTGGGGCCGCGCAGGACGACGACGCCAGGCGCATCGGCCGCCGAGGCATCGACACCGGCCCAGAGAATGCCAGCAGCATTCTGACTGCCGTTCGTCGCAGCCGGTGCGAGCCCGGTGTACTTGCCGCCGGTGGTGATCTTGCCGAGCACTGTGCCAGGCGCGAGCTTTCCGGCGCCCGAGGCGATGGTGACGGTTTCTCGGGTGTAATCGCGGAGCACTTCCCAGACGAGGAAGCCGCCCGCGTGTTTGCCTTCAGAGAGCGTGGTCATGATGCGTTAGCCTTTCGTCTTGAAAGTGCGGGCGATCACATCGCCCCAGGATTGGGTGGTGGCCGCGCGCCCGGGTTGAGCGTGGGCAGCGGTGATGTTGGGGGTGTTCTCTGCCTTGGCGCCGAGAAGACGGTTGCGGACCTCATCGAGGCTCGCGTCCTCTTCCAGAAAGCGCCCTGCCATCTGCGGCTGACCGGCCAGGCGGCAGAGATCGATCACGGCCCGCGCATGGGCGATGGCCTCCGCGCGAATGGCGCTGGCCTCCGGAGCAGTGTTGGCGACTGCAACACTGCTCTCGGACGGGCTGGATGGGCGGGTGTTCCCGTCGGAAACACCCACGTCCCGGTTCTCCGGCGGCGTGATTTCGTCCGGAGGGATGTTGTCGTGTCCAACATCCCCTTCGGGATCGTCGGCTCCAGCCGCGTCTGCCTCCGATGCGCCGTCCGTGTCAGAACCGTTGGATGCCCCAACGGTTTCGATCGCCTCCACCACTTCCGGCGGTGCATTGCGGAAACGCGCCACATCGAAGGAGGCGGCGAGTTTCACGGGCTCGGCAATGCGGTCGATAAGCCCGAGATCCAGTGCGTCCTTGGCATCAAGCCAGGTCTCGGCCGCCATCAGGGTGGCGATTTCGTCATCGGGCTTGCCGGATTTGGCGGCATAGCCCTGGATAAGGCTGCCCTTTACCTTGTCCAGCGCCGCGGCCGTGGCGCGCATGTCCTCAGCCGTGCCCATGACGAGTCCTGAAGGGTCATGGATCATAAGGAAAGCGTTCTCGGGCATGACAATCTCTTCGCCTGCCATGGCGATGTAGCTCGCCGCCGAGGCCGCGATACCATCAATCCAGACGGTGATCGTGCCCGCATGCCGCTGCAGCGCGTTGTAAATGGCGACTGCATCAAAGACCGAGCCGCCGGGGCTGTTGAGGCGCAGATCAATCGCCGCATCGTCGGGCAGCGCGCCGAGTTCCGCGAGGAACCCCTTGGCGCTGACACCATAGGCGCCGATTTCGTCATAGATCAGCACTTCCGTGCCCGACGCACGGGCACGGATCGTGTACCAGGATTTCATGGGGTTACTCCTGCTGCGGTGTCGTGGACGACCCGCTGCCGTCCTCGTTGGGGGTATCTGGGTCAGGGATCCCAGTTGGTGTGGCGCGCGCGCCCTGCGTTTCGCCGGGGCTCGCGCGATAGGTCAGGCCAAGATCGGCGGCGCGTTTCGCGTCAGAGGCATTCTCGCGGTCGACCTCTTCGATGTCATAGCCCGTGGCCTCAACGACCTTGCGCCGAGACGTCAGCCCAGCCTCCATCGCAAGTACCTGCGCTTGGATGTCTTTGAGCGGATCGACCCAGTCCCACCGCGGCGGTATCCATTGCACCGGGCGGGAGATGACGGGATCTGCCTCCAGAGCGCCGGACAGTACGGCCGTTTCCAGCCAGCGCCGCCAGATGGGGCGGCAGAGCTGATGTGCCATGACACCGTGCTGCAACTGGCCGATGCGGCGCCGGAACTCGACCAGTTCGGCGCGGAGGCTGGAATAGTTCGCCTGGCGCACATCCCCGGTGACCAGATGATACGGCAGCCCAAGCGAGGCGGAGACCGCTAGCAGCGTGCGGTATTGGAAGGCCTCGTAGCCACCACCGACATCGGCGGGGCTTGAGAACTTCACATCCTCCCCCGGCAGCAGCACTTGCATGGTGCCAGGCTCGAGGCTGGCGATCGCGGCACCATCAAGGTCTGCCTCCCCCTCTCCCATCATCGGGTCTTCGGGCGCGGTCTTGGTGATGAAGCCCGCGAACATCGCCGCGGTCTTTTTGCGGTCGAGTTCCGCATCGTCGTACTGATCGAGCAGGAACAGCCGCACCATGGCAGGCGCCACATGCGGCAGGCCTCGGATCTGGCCCGCATCAATGGGGCGATAGATGTGCAGCACCTCCTCGGCAGGCACGCGGACGGTGTCTGGCACCGCGACGCGCTGATCCGTGCTGTCGCCCGGATGGCGGCGGCGGAAGTGATAAGCCACCCGCCGCCCGATCAGGTCGAATTCGATCCCGCAGCGGATGCGGTTGCCGTTCGGGTCCGTCTCGGTTTTCTCAAAGGGCAACATCTCCGATTGCAAAAGCTGCAACTGCAGAGGCACCAGAAGCCCGTCCTCACCACGACGCGGGCGCAAGCGCACGAAACACTCGCCCGCGACAAACATCTCCCGCGCGACCATGGCCTGCAGACCGTAGAAATCGGTAAGACCATCGGCGTCCGCTTCATCGGTCCATGCAAGCCAGAGCTTCTGGACCTGATCGCGTAGCGCCGTATCGGTGATGAGCGAGGACGGTTTGATCCCATCACCCACAAGGTTCGCCGCAAAGGCCTCGCAGGCATTGGCGGCATAGCCATTCGTCACCACCAACTCGCGCGAGCGGGCCAGCAGCCGTGGGCCACCCGAGGCGACCAGCGCGTTGATGTTTTCCAAGGGCGGGTTCCAGCCCCGCAGACGCCGCTTGGCCATCGCCCCTTCGAGACGCGCACGCATGGCTTCAGGGCCACCCGGCTTGGGGCGGCGGAACATGTCGAACAATGCCATTTTGGTCAGAGGCCCTTGGTCGCCATCACGCGCACGTGGCGCACCATGCGGCGGCCCTCGGCTGCGGCGATTTCGCGGTCCAGGGCCTCAATGGCCCGGTCGATCTCGGCGACGCTGCGATAGTCCACCGTTTTGCCGTCGTAGCTGACGCGGGCCACCCCAGAGGAGCGTTGCGACATCAGCGCCTCCCGGCGAAGTTTCAGTGTCGCCAAATCCGCCATGCCCAAACTCATCCCATGTATGTTGACCGCGCAACGCGGCGCACCTGTGCCTTGCGTACAGATTGCGGGCCTGTGGCAGAGGCCGTGCCCCTGCCATCCGCGACCGCAAACTGCGCCGCGAGTTCTTCCCACCTCGCGTCTGACCAGCGGTCTGCGCCGAGAATCCAAGCGGCCGCGCGAGCATAGACACGGCAGTCGAGTGCCTCGTTGCGTTCCCTCAGCTTTTGCCATTCGAGTTTCGCGAAGCCGCGCTTGTTCTTGACCGTGACCAGTTGCTCGGCCGTCAGCTGCTTTAGCCATTCAGCATCGACCCAACCCGGCAGATGGAGGAAGCCGGGAGGAAACCGCTCCCCATCCGCCGGACTGGTGATTTCCGGCGGATCAAGCCGCAGGAAACGATAGGTCTCGGCCTTGAAGGTCGAGGTGGCGATGGTCCAAAGCCGGGCGCCGCGGCGCAGGCGTTTGCCGCCTATGGTGGCGTCGACATAGGTCGGCCCCGTTACAGGGCTTGCCCGATTGAAGCCCTCAAGGCCCTTGATCGGGGCCACCTGTCCGAACCCCATCTGTCGCGCCCAAGCGTAGACAGCCGCCGTCTCATAGCCCGTATCAATGGCGAGCTTTGTCAGCGTCATCACCGCGCCGCTGTCATGAAGCCAACTCCGCCCCAAGAGGTCGCTGAGTTTTTGCCAGCACGCCTGATCGCCCGGACCGCCTTCGATGACGATGTGATCAATGAGCCAGCTTTGCAGGCCCTTGCCCCAAGCCCAGACATCAACCTCGATCCGGTCTTTCTGCACATCAGCCCCGGCAGTCAGGAACAACCCGCCCGACGGCACCGTGCCCGAGCGCCAATCTTCCTTCAGCCCCTGCAGCCGCTGCCAGTCTGGGGCCTCGCCGCTTTCCATCCAGGTTTCACCAAGCGAGGTGTTGACGAAGGTCTTCATCGTCTCGTCCCCGCCGGCGCGCGCCGAGAGGAACGCCTTGGCCATGGCCTCGAGCCGCACCCAGGGCGAATAGATCTCGTTCAGATGAAAGCCCGCAGTTCCGTTGAACGGCGCGTCCGCGATCCAGCGGCCCTTCGAGATTGCAGACCAGCGGGTCTCATCCTTCCAGGGCGCGTCGCACTTGGCGCAGTGGTAGAGCGCGGTTTCTGGACGATAACCGCCCTTCTCATCCTTGTCCCATTTGACCTGCCCCCAGGTCAGAATTTGTTCATGCCCACATTTGGGGCACGGCACCCAGAACCGGCGCTGGTCGCTTTCCTCGAATGCCGCCTCGATCCGGCTCGCGCCCTTGTTTGTCGGCGTCGAGACCAGCACGATCTTGCGGTTCCAGAACGTCACCGTCCGCTTCTTCGCGAGGTTGACCGGGTCGCCCTCGGCACCAGCGCTGAAAGGATAGCGGTCGACCTCATCGCAGAGCAGCAATCGGATCGGTCGGCTCGCCAGCCCCGAGGGTGCGTTGGCACCCACAATGGTCAAATGCCCGCCCGGGAACCGCTTGTGCAGGATCTTGTTGTTGCCGTCTCGCGAACGCGGATCGGCGATCTTGCCCTGCAGGCAGGGGGTGTCGCGCGCCATCGGCGAGAAGCGGTCCTTTGACCAGGTTTCGGCATCACGCTCGGTCGGCATCACCACCATGATCGGGGCGGGATCCTGATCGATGTGATAGCCCACCGTACATAACTGCAACTCGGTTTTTCCGCACTGAGCCGATGACATGATCACGACAGTTTCAGTCGCTGCATCCGAGATCGCATCCATGATCCCACGCTGGTATTCGGCGCGGCTCGTACGCCACTGTCCCGGCTCGGCGCTGGCCTCAGAGCTCAGCCGTCGGTTCTGATCGGCCCAATCGCTGATCGTCAGATCCGGCGGCGGCTTCAGAACTGCCAGTGCCTTCGCCACCGTCCACTTCAGGATCGGCGACCCCTGCAAGGTCAATTTCAGCTTCGAGTTCAATGTCTGGCTGCGCGAGATCATCGAGCACCTCGCGGATGGCGGCGCGGATCAGGTTCCGGGTGTCTCCGACGGTTGATTGTTCAAAGGCCTGCGGCGCCAACCGGTCGGGCAACGCCAGAAGGCGGGTGCGCAACAGCGCCAGCACGGCGATCCAGGCGGCCTCGATCTGTTCGGCCGCGATCAGCGACCGGCGCTTTTCTTCGGCTTCCATCTCGGCAAGGTCCGCCCGCGCTCGGATGAACCGCGCACGTTCAGCCGCATAGTCAGGAGCGCCCGCCTGCGCCTTCAGCGCCTGATCGCGCAGATAGCGGACATAGCCACGCACGGAGCCGATCAGATCATACTGGCCGCGCTCGGCCTTGGGGATCACGCCCTCGCGGCTCAGCTGCTGGACCCGCCGTTCCGAAAGATCCAAAAGCCGCGCGATCACGCCGATGGGCTGTGTAGCTGTCGACATTCGCAGACCTCGAGAGTTCTATTAACCGTATGGATTTGCGTCGAATTCACTGGATAAGCTTGGCCACCAGAGCGAAGGTCACGACAGCAGAAAACACAACTCAGGACGCCTCGAGATGAGCCACCGACCAACAGCCAAAGACGCGTTCATCGCCAAGAAGGCCGCGATCGACACGATGCTCGCGCGGCTGCAGGCGCTGAGCGCAGAGCACTTCGACACCCATCCCGACGAGGTTCATTGGGGGCATGTCGGCAACCTCGACTACTACGCCGAGCTCCTGAAGCGCATCACAGACAGCGCCTTCAAGGAAGGCGAGCACGCGGAGTAAACCCCATGGAAAGCACCAGCATTCGCCTCCCCATCCGAAACCTGCCCGAGCATTTTGACCGCAGCCGCATCGCCGTCGTCCTTGAGGAGATCGAAATGGCATTGATGGACGATGGCGGCGTTTACGCCCAAACCTCAGCCGACAGCTTCACCATCAAAATCGAAGTGCCGACCCATCAGCTGATGGACACAGCCAGCTGCCTGAAAGGCCTAGGTCTGATCTAGCCCTCGGGTTTTGCCACCCGAATAGCCTCGAAGAGCCGCCGCAGCAGGAACGAGCGGATTATGCTGACGCCGGTGAACAGCAAGCCCATTTGCAGATTTTGCGCGAGCGTCGTGTGCAGCCCAAAGATCGGAAAGATCAGGATCTGCGTCACAACCGCGACGCCATAGCCGACGATCACGTTGGTGATGGCCTCAACCAGAGACATGAGGCGCGACTGTTTCATGCCTCAAACCCCAAGCGGTTCAGGGCATGGCGAAAACTCGCTTCCTGAAACTCCCGATTCATGCTGCCATTTTGGAGGTAACGTTCACCTGGAACGCGCAGGGCAATGGTTTGATTGGAGCAATCAATGGCCGGTAGATAGGCGATTGCCTGTCTATCGAGCGCGACGAGGGCGTAAAGGTCGAACGCATTATCTGGATACCGACGCCGCCCACCTTTACCGGCGCGTCGAAGTTGGAACAAATACCCGGGCGTGACCCTTGTCTTAGGATCATGGTTTTTCGGCTTCCGGGTTGATTTGACCTGAACGCGAAGAAGCGACCCATCGACATCCACCAAGATATCGTACGGCAGGCCTTGATCGCTTAGAAACGCGCGATAGCCGCTCAGGATGAGGTCGGCACACACCAAGTGCTCGGCAGCCTTGCCCACTTCCAGATCATCACTGCATTCGACGTCTGGCCTGTCAAACTCGCTGTCGGGCAAATCAAATCCCAGATGTTCAAACAGCGATTGCTGCATGTTCCGCCTCCCGGCTCCGTTCGACGTCACCGAAGGTCTGTCCCGTCTGCGACAACTGCGCCTCTCGACCAGTGAACTCTTGCCAACGGCGGATGATGACATCGACGTATTTTGGATCGAGTTCGATCAGCGATGCGTGGCGCCCCGTCTTTTCAGCAGCGATCAGCGTCGTGCCGCTGCCGCCAAACGGGTCGAACACCAGGTCGCCTTTTCGGCTCGAGTTCCGGATAGCGCGTTCGACCAGCGCCACCGGCTTCATGGTGGGGTGCAGGTCATTCTTTGATGGCCGCTGGATGTTCCACACATCGCCCTGGTCCCGATCGCCACACCAGTGGCGCTTTACGCCGTCAGGCCAGCCATAGAGGATCGGCTCGTACTGGCGCTGGTAATCAGCACGGCCCAGCGTGAACCGGTCCTTCGCCCAGATGATGAAGGTCGACCAATGGCCGCCTGCCGACTTGAATGCTGCCTGCAGCGTCTGCAACTCGCTGGACGACATGCAGATGTAGACCGCACCGTCGGTATGCGCGTTGATCAGCACGCAGGCGTCGTAAAGGAATTGGCCGAAGCCATCGCCCAAGGCGTCATTCTTGATCCGCCGCCCCTTGCCAGCCTTCTCCGCGCCGACGCCGCCGGCGTAGTCCACGTTGTAGGGCGGATCGCAAAAGCAGAGGTCTGCCTTCACATCACCCAGCACCTTCTGCACGTCGGTAGAAACCGTGCTGTCGCCGCAGAGCAGCCGGTGATTGCCGAGGATCCAGAGATCGCCAGGTCGGCTGATCGGGTCTTCCGGCGTGTCCGGAATGTCGTCTTCACCCTCTTGCGGGCCAGTGCCCGCATCGAGGCTGTTCATCAGCCCGTTCAATTCATCATCCGTGAAGCCCGTCAGGCCAAGATCGAAATCAGCCTCCAGCAAGTCGGCCAGCTCAAGGTTCAGCAGATCCTTGTCCCACTCGGCATTCTCGCTGGAGCGGTTATCCATGATCCGGAAGGCGCGGGCTTGGGCCTCGGTCAGCCCCTTGGCCACATGCACCGGTGCGGATTTAAAACCGAGCTTGCGCGCCGCTTCCAGCCGCGTGTGCCCAGCCAGAACGACCATTGCCTCATCGACAACGATGGGCTGGCGCCAGCCAAACTCCTGGATCGACGCTGCGACCGTGGCGATGGCCTGTTCGTTGCGCCGTGGGTTGCGCGCATAGGGAATGATCTGCGCAAGCGGCAGGTCCAAAACGTCCATCGGTGTTTCCTTGGGATGTGTGACAAGCGAACGATACGTCCGCGAAACGAAACGGGTCTGGCCCGCGAAACGAAATGGGGTCAGACCCCCGTTTCGGTTCAGGCGGGTTGTGTCAGGCCGTCAGGCCTTTGTTTTCTTAGGGTTCGCGGCAAACCGAAACGAAACGGGTATTTTCAGGGGTGTCACTGGGAAACCCTCGCGCCTCGCCCCCCCGAATACGGTTTTGAACAGAAGGGACCCGTAAAATCAAAGGGTTAGGCACTGCAACCCGCTGGGCGGAGACAGTTTTTTCGGACAACCGCTCACCAGTTACACCCGAAAACCCGTTCAAACCGACACGGCTCTCTCAGACACACGACGGTCATCTTATCGTTGGTATAACCTCCTGGAAGAAATCCGTCTTGCTTTCCGGTGTCTCACCGAAAAATGTCTCACTTGCACGAACCGGGTTGACAGGGCGGCCACAACGCGACCGCCCCGAGGGTCACACCGTCTGCCGGATCACGAACTCCATCGACCGCTTGCGCGGCACGGTTCTGCCGTTGAGCTTCCAGACGATCACAGCCAGCCCATACTCGAACCGCCGGTGTGCCGTGGCTCGGCTGATACCGTGGTGCCAGGTGATCCGCTTCCATGGCTTGCGATTGGCCCGCGCCCAGAGGATCTGGCCGATGTCCTTGTCCACCCACCGCAGCCACAGCATCGCCTCATCGGCCTGCGTGATCATCCGCGGTGATGGCAGCGGCTTTTTCATCCGGGGCTCCTGGCCCACCTGATCGGCGAAGGTCGAGATGTATTCCGGCCAGGCGCTGACATAACCCTGCGGACGGACCGGCGGCATGGACCACATCACATCGGCCGCGAGCTCCAGCCGATCGGCCACCATGGCGCGTGTCCAGTCATCGGCCATAGCGCACCTCCCTGACAGTTGGCAGCTTGCCATAAAGTTTCTCGCCCAGTTGGCGAACCAGTTCGCGTTCTGGCCAGGTCAGGCGCGGATCATCGAGCGAGACAGCCAGCATGTGCTGCTCATGCCAACCATCGCGCTTGACCTGTTCAGGGTCACGGCGATTGCCGCCGTAACCCTTGGGAGTAAACCGCATGCCCATCAGGCTAGCCCTCCCTGCGTCTCAATCGCCCAGAGCAGGATCGCGATGGCATCGGCTTCGTTGTCATCGGCGGGGCTGAAACCGTGCTTGCGAGCGGCATCGATCATGGCCTGCTTGGGCGCGTTACCTTTGCCGGTGGCGTGGCGCTTGATAGTCCCCACCGGGACGCCCTGGTAAGGCACGCCCCGCAGCTCTGCCCAAGCTGTCAGCGTGGCCATCAGACCGCCGTAAACGTGGCTCGCGTCCGTGCCTGCGTGCCGACGGACCTCCTCGAAATAAATGGCTTCGATCGGTCCGGACAGGCGATCGATCTCGGTCAGCCAGTTGGTAAAGCGCAGGTAACGCATACCGCCGCCATCGTAGCGTCCGGGCTTAAAGCTGACGGTGCCACTGGTGATCAGGCCGCCGAAGCCGCGCAGAGCCCAGCCGGTGGTGGTGCCAAGGTCGAGGGCAAGGATTGTCCGGCCGCGCTCGGGCGGCGGCATTTTCAGGGTTGCGCCGGCATTAGCGCTGGCGAGAGTCAGGTCAGCCATGGGTGGTCTCCTTTTCTGGTTGGCTGCTCGAGGTGGAAGACGACGGCGGTTGATGCTTGGCGGTACCGGCCGCCGTCGTCGGATTGAAACGGGACGATCTGTCTGAAGCGCGAGGCAGGGACTTCGTATCGTTTAGGGGGCACTCCCAGAGGGGTGCCCCCTAATACGAAGTATAGGGGTTTCCACTCTTCCTCATGCCACGCCCACAAGTATATGATTTCATTTTCATTTCTCCCATTTTGGATGACAAAGGTGCATGACAGAGGCCTTTGTCATCGTCATCGGCAAGCCATTGATTTTACTGGATTCATGACGAAGGCATGAGGATGACAAAGGCCTTCGTCATATGACAAAGTCATGCCTCGCCCCCCTCCGGATAGACCCAGACAGCGGGGTTCTCGACTTCCCTGGCACGGCCCGAATGGGGACATTTGAAGTGGGTCGGCAGGACCACTTGCCCCTCGTCCAAGACCTCGCCGGTCTCGGCGTCGATCACTGGATCGCGTCCAAACCGCATGCCCTCAACGACCAGATAGCCGAAGTGCGATCGGGTCGCGGCATAGCCGTGCTCAGCCATCTCCCGGCAGAACTTCACCAACCCTTTGGTTGCCAGGACATTGAGGCGCTCCCGGATTGTGTACTGACTTCCTAGGCCATGCTGGTTCTCGAAAGCCGCACCGAATTGCGTCGATGTGTAAAGCCGCCCCTCAGCGGCTTCATCGAAGAGCAGCGTCAGGATGACATCGCGTTTCCGATCCCGCTCGGCATCGTGCTTCGCCCCGACCTCCTGACGGACAAGCCGCTCGTTCATCGGGTTGATCTCGACCCACTCGCCCTTGACCTTGTCGATGATCTTCGCCGCGAGCGCCGGCCCGTTGCGCAGCTCGATTTCCAGCTTGCGCTGTGGGCTTTCCTCGTCGGGCCGATGCAGGATCAGACCCGAGGTATAGAAGCCCCGCAGCGCGCTGGCCCCAGAGAGGGCCAGAAACGGGTCGTCCTTGACCTGTTGTTTGCTGAGTTTCTTGGTGTGGTGGACCAGGATCACGCCGCAATCGGGATTGATGTGATCGCGGAGCACCTCGACCCGGTCCTTGAGGAAGAACATCATCGCGGCATTGTCGTTCTCGCCGCCACCGTCGGGCCCGCCATCGAAGAGGTTGCGGATCGGGTCGATGCAGATGATGTCCACGGGCTCGGCCGGAAAGGCGCGCCGGATCGCCTCGGCGACATGGACACTGCCCTCGGTGTCGAGCAGCATCTTCAGCTTCGGCGTGGCCACCAGATTGTCGCGGGCACCGGCCATGATGCTTGGCGGCAGGGTGATCTGCTGCATGCGCTCGCGCAGATAGTGATACTGGATTTCCGCCTGCAGGTAGAAGATCCGCAGCGCACGCGGCGGCGTGAAGCCGAGGAAAGGCTGGCCGGCGGCCATGTGCACGAGCCAAGAGATCAGCAGGTCGCTCTTGCCGACCTTGGGTGCGCCACCCAGAACCAGCAGCCCGCCAGGCGTCAGCACGCGCGGCGCGATGATATCGGCCGGCATGGGGCTCGTGTCATCCAAGAGCGCGCCAAGGGTGAAGGTGGGTATTTCGTCTGGAGCGGGTGCCGCGCTGTCGAGCCGGATGATGGGCGGGCCATGCTTTTCGACATGGATGGCCCAGAGCCGTTCGGACTCACGCTTGAGCCGTTCCACAGGCCAC
This sequence comes from Pelagimonas sp., assembly GCA_049116335.1. Taxonomy (GTDB): domain Bacteria; phylum Pseudomonadota; class Alphaproteobacteria; order Rhodobacterales; family Rhodobacteraceae; genus CANMIH01. Next base: position 305,337 of record JAGDYZ010000003.1, read on the forward strand.
TGGGGCCGCAGCATGGCGGCGTTGTAGCCGCAGATGGCTTCCCAACCCTCGTCCTTCGACAGCCGTCCCTCATGGACCATGCGGATAAAATAGCCGATCGCGGCAGAGGCGCCCTCAAATCGTGACCAATCATCCTGACCGCCTTCGCGCACCGGCGTGACCAGCACCTCGTCCACGCGCGGCTTGTCGTGCGCGGTGAAATCCGGGGCGAGATTGACGCCCGGCGCGGGCGGCATGTCGGCTACGGCCTCGATGAACTCGGCCAGATCGCGTTCACGTGCGGAGTTCAGTTCGACGATCTGGACCTGGGTCTTCAGGCTGTTCTTGTAATAGACCGAGCCTGCCACCCGGATCGGCTGATGAGCCGAGCGAAAGTGCATGTCGCCGCCGACCTTGGCCGCGATATCACCGCGCAGGCGCGTCACCCGCGCAAGGTCGCTGCCCTCGGCAGGTTCGGTGAGTTTCCACCAGACATGGGCCTTGCGCTGTCCCTCAGCCGTGATGCCACCGCTTTCCACAACCATTGTGGGCGAGCCGAGATGGCGCTCGAGGTGGGAGCGCTTGGCGGCGATGTCACCTGTGTCGATATCTACGACCACGGTCTGCATCTGCAGGATGTCAGCCGCCTTGGCCTGGCCGCTCGCCGCAACAGTGCCAGGGATGACGTAGACCGCCGCCCCCTCACGCGCGGCCCAGTTGGCAAAGGTCGTCATCTTGTCGGTGGTGTTTTCGCTCGCCTCAAGCCAGATGTTATGGGGCCGGCCATCGATGCCTTGACCCTTGTCGATGAAGCTGCGGACCGGGATTAGCCCGTCGCAATAACCGAACACCACCTCCATGAACTGAGCGATCTGTTCCGGATCCGGCTCATCACCGAAAACATCCACCATGGGGGCAGCATCATTGAAGTCGCGCCAGGGGTTGAAATGAACGAGGTTTTCTTTGGGCGCATCCGGCGTGGAAGCAGTTCCCGTCTTGTGATCATCGCCCTTGCGATCATCGTCATGAGCCATTTCGGCCTCCTCTCTGTAGTCATCTATGTCGGGCGGGTCTTTCAGGGCATCACTCATGTCGAGGGCTCCGCCCGTTCGCGGCTGAAACGCTCTACTGGAGCGTTTCCAGAGACGCCGCTCACTCCCCAACAGCGCTCGGCCCAGGGGCAGAACCGGCATTCGAAGAAGTCGCGATTGGCGGCGACGCGGGGCAGCAGCTCGCCCGCATCCGTGGCGCGCAGGATGCGCACACCGCGATCGGACATGCGCTGCGCCAGCTCGGCGTCGAACGGCACCTGCTCGTGGTAAAGCTCAGCCGTGTCCTTGTTGATCGCGGTGAAGAGCGCCGGGTTGGCGGAAATCCCCGGCACCAGCGCTTCCATATAGGCCTGATAGACGGCGATCTGGGCGGCATAGACGGGCTTTGATTTCGCCACGCCGTCCTTGACGCAAGCACGCCAGTTCTTGGCATTCATCGTCTTGCATTCCCAGAGCGCGGGAGCGGCCAGACCAAAGCCCTCGGGCCCGGCGGCGATGATGCCATCGACATGTCCGCGGATGCGCCCACCGGCGACGGAGAAGCCGAACTGTCCGCCATCGGGCCGGTTGCCTTTGCGCGTATAGAGGTCAAAGCCTGCCTGTCTGAGCCAGGCAACGGCCAGATCCTCGAGCGCATGGCCGATGGCGAAGATGCGCAGCGACTGGCCAGAGAAGTCCTGCCCCTCGTCCTTTGGCGTCGCCGTGAACTCGAACTGCAGGGCGCGTTCGCAGGCGTGCCCCAGACGCGAACCGCCAAGATAGTCACGGGGCGCGCGGGTGGCGTTTTCAGCGGTGATGGCGGCGTCGACCTTCTCGTTGACCTGGTCGGCGAAGCTGGGCGTGTGGTTGTAATCCAGCATCAGAAGGGCACCTCCGACTGGCTGGCGATCTGGAACATCTCTGCACGGAAGGCCTCTACCGTGACGACGATCAGCCGGTGCATGTCGTCTCTGGTCAGCTGGCCCAGCGTCCTATCCCAGCCGATCCGCTCCATCTCGGGCGCAAGCGCGCGCATCACGGCGGGCAGCGCCTGGGTTTCCTCTTCGGTGAAATCCACCATGCTCAGTCCTCTTTTCGCTTTGCGGGTGAAGGCCGACTGGCACTGCATCGAGCAGAACCAGCGGTATGCGCGTTTGCCGCGGGGCTTGTTCGGATCGAACCAGCCGAAGCCGCGCGTGCGCGATGTGCAGGCGGCGCAGAGCTGACCTCTCGGATGCCAGAGGCAATCAAAGCCCGGGCGATCCGCAGCCTCTGCGGGCGTGGATTGCATTTGCGCGACATGGCTCATGCAGCCTCCCGCGCGGTCGGGGCCGCCTGCAGGATCAGCTGCCGGATCTCGCGCTTGTTGAACCCAAAGGTCATCAGGGCCGAGGCCTTGTAGCGGGTCAGGCCAAAGTCGCCGCGCGCGGCCGCCGAGAGATATTGCAGCTGCTTCTGGGTGGCGGGCTGGCCCAGCCAGCCGCGGGTCTTGAAGGCGCTCTCGTCGGTTTCAAGCTCATTGAGCCAGTCATCCGCCTGGGCGAGACACACGGATCGCTCGCCGATGCCCAGCAGCCGTGTTTCGGCCCCTTTGCGGCCGCCGACAGCGTACCACTGGCCCTCGTACCAGAAGATGCCGCCCCAGGCCGTGAAGCCCGTGGCCATCAGCGCGTCCTCTGAGCCAAAGAGATCGACCCATTCGAAACTCGAGCGCTTCAGTAGATCGATTTCCGTCATCACGAAACCGGACAGTTCACCGTCCGGTGCCTCCTGGCTCTTGGGGTCGTCCTCATCGTCTGCCACAAGTTCCCCGCAGATCGGGCACTCGCGGCAAGCCAGGGGGATGTCAGCTTTGCAGGACGGGCAGGTCTTCGTCGGGGCCTCGCCGGTCGCCGTCTTGCCCTCAAGATCGACGTCCTGCTCCAGCGTGCCATGGGTCAGGCTCGAGGTCCCGAAATCCAGCACGATACAGTCGGTCTTGACGACACCAGGGTGCTCCGCCGGATCGACGGTTCGCAGCCCCCGGCCCACCATCTGGATCATGGTCGATTTGTAGGAGCTGGGGCGTAGCAGCACGACGCAGGAGGTGAGCGGGTGGTCCCAGCCCTCAGTGAGCACAGCCACGTTGGTGATGACGCGTATCTCACCGCGGGCGAAGGCCGCCAGAATGTTGCGCCGTTCCTCGCTGGGCAGATCGCCATGGATCAACCCCGTCGGGATGCCGGCCGCGTTGAAGGCTTCGGCCACATGCACCGCATGCGCCACTGTCGAGCAGAAGACGACCGTGGGCCGGTCGTTTGCTTTCTCCCGCCAGTGGCGGATCACCTCTTCGGTGATCGGCGCGCGGTCCATGATCTCGGCCACTTCCGCCATGTCGAAATCCGACACGGTCTTGCGCACGGCCTTGAGCTTGTCCTGCACGCCAACGTCGATGACGAAGGTACGCGGCGGCACCAGGTGACCCGAGGCGATCAATTCCCCAAGCCGGACCTGATCGGCGACATTGTCGAAGACCGCCCGCAGCCCCTTTTTGTCACCCCGGTTCGGCGTCGCCGTGACCCCGAAGATGCGCGCGTCAGGGTTGGTATCGCGCACATGATCGATGATACGACGGTAGCTGTCGGCGACCGCGTGATGGGCCTCGTCGATGACCAGCAGGTCCAGCTTCGGCATGGTCGCCAGATTGCGTTCGCGCGTCAGCGTCGGGACCATGGCGAAGGTCACCTGACCGCCCCAGGACTTGGTCGTGGCATCCACCACCGAGGTGGTCAGGCCCGGATTGACCCGCCCGAACTTTGCGCGGTTCTGCGCTGTCAGCTCATCACGATGGGCCAGCACGCAGGCCTTGGCGTCGGTGTCGCCGATGCTTTCGCCGGTGACGGCAGACAGCATGATCGTCTTTCCCGCCCCGGTCGGGGCGATGCCGAGCGTGTTGGCTCGAGTGGCGAGCGCAGCCAAGCTGCGCTCGACGAAGAGTTTCTGGCGGGGACGCAGTCGCATGGGCCGATCCCCTCACTCAGCCCAGCTGGGCCGCCCGGCGAACCCGGGGCTCGCTGGTGACTGCGCCGGCGCTTGGGCGGGCTGTTGCGGAGCTTGCGGCGCGGTCCCATAACCATGCCCCATCGGCGCTGCCTGTGGCGGCGTGCTGGGCGCGGGATAGTAAGGCGCGGCGGGTGCGCTCGGCATGGTGGACGCACCAAGCCCCATCACAGACGCATAATCGCGATGGTTTGGCGCCAGTGCGCTTTTGATCTCGTTCTTCTCCTCACCATTGGTGTCAGTGCCGACATCAATGCGGGCAACGAATTCCAGACCATCAAGCTCATGGAAGCCGGCAATCCGGCGCCGCGCTTGGGCCTCGGGCGAGTTGTCCTTGTCGGAAATCCCGCGAGACGAATTAAGGATGCCCCGGATCAGGCTGCGCCCCATATTGGTCCAGTTCGGGCCATTGGGGCTGTAGAGCCCGATCATCGACCAGATCTTGCGCTTGGCGTAGGGCCCTTCGAGCACTGTGAATTCTGCATCGAGATAGACGGCACCCGAGCCGCCGCGCTTGGCATAGCCGCCGGTCCAGCCCTGGGCCGGATCGTCAAACCCGCCCGGGCGGATGGTCAGGCGCACCTTGGCGATCGTGCCCTTGGGGATCAGGTTGATGTTGGACTGCACGTCGTTGAAATCGTTCCAATGTCCAGACATGGCTGGGCTCCTTTCAGCTGGATGGGGTGTCGGTGGGGGTGGCCTGCGCCGGGGATGGCGCGGGCAGCTGTGGCGGCTGGTAGGTCAGGCGCCGCTCAGCGGGCACGAGGGGGCCGCGGATCTTGTCCATCAGCTGGCCCAGATGCGGGGCCTCGAGGAGGCCAAGGCGGCCAGAGCGGTCCTTGGCCGGGTAGCCCCAGCCGTTCAGCGTCTGGCAGACAAAGCCGCGCTGAAGCTGGCCATCCTCGCCCTTGATCTCGGCCATGGTGATGACCTGATCGACGATTCCCGGCAGCTCGAGCCCGGTCTTAGACCCATCAATCTGGGGCACGAAGACCTTGCGGTTGAAGTCATCGAGCTTCTCGTCGAGGATACCCACGAACCAGACATTCTTGCCGCGCGTGTGCTGCAGATGGGTCAGCCAGGCGATCATCTCGCGGCCATGAAGCCCGTAGGCACCGCGCACATCGGGCTTGCCGGTCTTTTCCGAGTGCGCCTCGGGCTGGCCCTTGCACCATTGAAAGCACAGCCGCCCGGCCACGGTGATCGAGTCGATAAACACCGTGTCGTATTTGGCGAGGGCCTCAGGATCACCAAACTTCTTGCAGACGGCCGCATAATGCGCGGGGCTATAGGCTTGATCATCGCGCAGTGCCGGGTTCGGGCCACCGATGAACACCGCGAAATCCCGACATTCCGTCCAGGTCCGCGGCCGGATGGCGTCGATCGCCAGCCCTTCGATGGCCAGATCGCCAGCTTCGAGATCAAAAAACAGCGTGGTTGAGGCGTTCAGCGTCCAGAGCAGGCTGGTTTTGCCAATGCCCGATCGGCCGAAGATCACGCCTTTGATGCCACGGTGCTCTGCAAGGCGCTGGTCAGCGGTGATGATGGGGAGCGCGCAGGTCATGACAGCACCTCACCGGTCATTTCAGCGGCACAGGCGTTGCCGGTTACAGCGGTGTAAAGCGCGTCGAGCCGGTCGGCCTCGGCGAGGCATTCGCGACCCTTGCGGCGCATGAATTGGCGCGCGTCATTGAGCAAATCGGGGTCTTCGATCAGGTCCGGGACCGCGACGTATTCCTCAGCGCTTTCGACGAAGTAGGACTTCGATCGCAAGTCGCGGACGAGAGGCGCGAAGGCGTCACACCGGTCGGCGAAATCCGTCTGGGTCATCACGTCGTGACGGTTACGCAGGATCCGCTTCACTTCAGAAATGATCCCGGTCCGCAGCATACGCATCGCGCCTTCCGCGCGTGCCTGCGAACAGGTCAAAGGGAATGCCGCGCCCATGATGTCGTCGGCAATTTTCGGGGCATTGTTGCCAAGCTGGGAGGCCACCTCCCAGACGCGTTCGGCAAAGGCTGCTGACTGGCTGTCAAGCATCGAACCACTCCTTGATGTTGGTGAAAGCTTCCGACCCCGCCGCGATGGCCGCGACGTCGAGATGATGAAACTGGCTGTCGCGAGCGTCGCGCATACCCGTTCGCGCAAGCGCCAGGTTCTCGTCGGTGGCCCATTCTGCAAAGGCGCGGAACGTGCCGGTGACATGCTGCCAGGCGACCTGTTGCGGCGTCGGCGGGACATAAAGCGGGTTCCGCCGACTGGGTTTGCGCTGCGGGCGCATGCCCCGCAGGGCAGCATCGACCACCATCTTGCGCAGCGCCGCTCGGTTCGGCTCCTCGCCACGTTCGAGGCGTTCATCCAGCGTGCGCCGCACGATACCGGGATCAACGACCTCTGCGTCGCGGATCAGGCGCGCATCATGGATCTGGTCGCGCCGCAGGCCGAGGTCAGCGGCCGAGGCAGTGTTGCGGTCTTCAACAGTGCTCCGATCCCCGCCGTTGCGTTTGACATCACCCCGCGCCTGTGCGGCATCGTATTCATCCGCGAGACGCCGTTTGGCGGCGGCCTCGATTTCCAGGGCATCGGCCTGCGCACGGTGGGCGGCAGCGACAAGATCATCATGGGCGGCTTTTGCGCTTTTCAGGCGTGCGGCCCGTTTGGCGACATCATAGGCAAGGCCTGCGGCTTCGCGAGCTTCCAGAACCTCCGCAGCGGTCTTGGCGCCTGCCAGCATAGCCGCCGCTCGGACAATCAAACCGGGCAGGTTCTCGTCGCTTGTTGTGATTGAGACGGGCACGGTCATTGGGCGCGCTCCGCCGCTTTCGACCTGGCGATCACCTCCAGAGCCGCGCAGACATGCGTCCCGGGGTTTGCGCCATGTGCCAACAGGCGATCCAGCAGGACCGACAAAACCAGAACTGTTTCTCGGGCCGCCTCGGCGATTGCGCGCTCACCTTGGATTGCAAGGTAGAGGTCGGCCAACGTGGCTCCGTTTGGGCCGAAGAGTGACATCATCTTTGGTTCGTCATCTTCGGGCGCCTCGATCTCGATGATCAGCGGAAGCCGCGAGGCCAGTCCTCTCGGAAGCAATCCGTCCGGAATGATGGAGCGCGGATCACCGCTGGCAGGCGTGTCATGGACGACGACGTCGACTTCGGTGGTCTCACTCGCCCAATCGCTCTCAAAAACGGCAAACAAGGGCGTGCCATCGGCATGCGCACGGGCATCTTCAATCTGGTAACGGCCGTTCGACTTGAGGATCTCGGCGAGCTCCCAGCGGCGAAAGAGCCCGGGGAGGCGCTGCAGAGTTTCGTGCGGGATGTCGAGGTTTTTCATGGGGGCAGCCTTTCCGATGGTGGATGGAGTTTCCGGGACGTCTGAATGGCAAAAGCCATTGTCAGGGCCTGTGCGGGACAGGCCGCTTGGTGATTTTCGCTCGCTCATCACGCGGCCTCATTCGGCTCGAGGGTGACCTTCAACGTGCCGACCTTCACGGTGCGCGCAGGCTCGAACCCCTTGCGCCAGGCCTCGGGAAGTGCGCCGTACTTGCGTTCGGAAACCGACAGCTTGGTATCGATGAATTCAGCGGGATCCTCGCCGCTGTCGGCAATGTTGGCGGCGATTTGCGCCAGCTTTTCCTGATCCCAGTCGATGCGTTTCGGCAGGTCAGCGACCACGGTGTAATCGCTATCGACGAGGCGGACGGTGCCGGTGTCCTTGCCGCAAGCCCGCCGGGCCTCGGCCGCGCGGGTGGCGTAACGCACCTCGAGAGCGTTGTTGAATTTGGCGCTGGCAGCCTTCAGCTGCTTGGCCGCATGGTCCAGCTCGGCTTGGAGCGCGGCGAGCAGTTCCACCGGCAGCTGCGCCAAATCGCCTGCGGGCAGGGTCAGCATGTCGTTGATGCTGGGCGTGTTGTCAGGATAGGTCATGAGAGGTTCCTTTTCGGGGGATGGTCAGGCGGCGACAGCAGCGAGCTGCGTCACGGCATCAGCGGATCCGGGCGTCTTGGGACGCGCGATTGCGAGGTAGGAAAACAGGTCCGGCCCAAGGCGTTCTTGGACGAGGTGGACGAGGCCTTTGCCTTCGGTCCAAAAGGCCCGCTTTCCCAAGAGGGCCAGTTCCGTGCGCTCATTGTCCCCAAGCTTGGAAAGCCCCGGGAATGTATCGAGCACCAGAAACCCGCGGTGGTATTCCAAACGGTCGCCGGGCAAGGCCTGCGCCACCCAGGCGCAGAACTGGATTTCCGTCAGCGGGGACTTCGGCCGGACCGTGGTGATGGTTGCTGTGATCATGATCTTGCTCTCCTCGCCCTGCTTCTACTCACGCGGTCTGAAAACCGTCCCAGCAGGGGCCGAGGCCGTAGGCGGTGAGGACGGGACGAAGAGCGGAGATCCGGCGATAGAGGGTTGAGCGTTTGACAGCGCCGTGGGCGACAAGGTCAGAAACAGTGACACGGGACAGGGCACGGCAGAGCTGGCGATCACCATTGCTCAGACGGGCCAGCGCGCATTCGGTCGCAAGCCGCGCATGCAGCATGTCGGTGTCAAAAGGGCGCTGACCGTACCAGCTGGCCAGGCCGTCCTCCTCAAGCAGCAGATTTTTCAGAGGCTCGCGGCTACCTGCCATCGGCGCATCGAGCGAAAACATCCACCCGTCCTGCGCCCGACGCTGACGCTGGATGCGCATCGCGATACGCGATGACTGGTTTCGCAATACGATATTGGCGAAGGCGCCAATGCTGCCGCGGCGCGCGTCAAATCCGGGCAAGCGGCAAATGAGATCGAGCAGCAGATCCTGGGAGAGATCCTCGAGGTCAGCTGGCGGCAGGCGCAATTTGCGCTGCAGGCGACGTGCGGCGCGATTGGCCTCGTCGATCAGCGTGACAACGTCGGCGGTAGATAATCTGGTGGGCATGATCGGGGTCCTCGAAGCTTGATTTCTCTTGCTCCGAACTTGACCGACCCCGGCCTTCCGTTTGTGTGTTTGTTATGTGTGGATTGTGTGCCGTTTGTGTGTGGCGCCCTCATCGGCAAAGGAAATTGCGTCTGGCGCGAGACCCAACCGATAACCGACGCCATGCACTGTTGCGATCAGTTCCTTGGCCGCCGAAGCCGGCGCGCCGGGTGCCACAAGGGCTTTGCGCAAATCCCGAATAACCTCGTTCGGCGGGCGGCCGGTCTCAGCCTCAATGATTTGCTTCTTGATGATCGGGTCCCTGCGGCATGCCTGTTCAGCGAGCAAAACGAGAACGGCAACCATCTGAACCGACATGTCCAGAACCCTTCCATCAAGCATGACGGACGGGATGGACCGATCCATGATCAAGCGGACGCGGTTACCTGCTGGCAGCAGGCCGCCGAAGAAAATCGTTTTACCGCCGTTCCCATCCGCGTGAACGATCTCGGAGACATCGTGAACGTCGATTTCCATGTCGTGCAGGCGGATGGCACTGGCTTGGTCAATCTCATCAAAGACCACAATCGGCAGCGTGCCCCCGGCGAGCGATTTCAAAAGCATCGAGATGCCCGGCACAAACACGTCCCTGGGTGACTGGCACAAAAAGATGCTGCGCCCCGTCGCAGTCTTACCCATCGACCAAAGCCCTGCGGAAATCGCCGCCGGCGTCCCTGTCAACTTGCCCGCCGCCGCGATGGCCGCGATCAACTGCTCTCCATCGATCCGATAGCGGATAAGGTCGTTCGGCTCGAGGATGACATCCTGGCTGGGGTCGAGCGGGCAGCAGGCGACGAGCTTGCCGTCGATTTCCTGGATCACTCTGGCATCATAGCCGCAATCGCAATGCGCGCAGGTGCCCCAACTTTCGATCTTGCGCTCTTCGATCAGGATGCGCGCCCTGAGCAGCTTGTTGATTTCGGCCTCGGGGAAGCGCCGCAGCAGTCGGCCAGAGACCTCAGGGCGCGCGCCTGTCTTATTCAGCCGCTTCCACAACCAGATCAAAATCATGGTCTTTCTCCAACCCGTTGCGTGCAATAAGCGTGTGGATCGATTTCTCGAACCGCGTGCGGCGGAAGGCCAAGGTCCCGGGAGGTTTCAGCCGCACTGTGGACTGGGCCGGCTTCTTTTTGCCCACATGGAAAAACACACGGAACGTGATCTCGCCAAGCTGCCAGCCTTGCCGAAAATCCACCTCGCTGGTGGCAAAGTTGCGCAATGCGCCTTTGGTGTCCTTGGTCACCCAGCTGCGCAGATGCCGCGAGGCCTGCGCGTCCTCATCCCATTCGAAAAGATCGGCTGCCGCAGCCACGATGGTCACGCTGTGGATAGCGTCATCATGCCTGTGCTCGAAGGCAAAGTGGGGGCCTGCCTCGGAGATGGGATCCAGCGTGTAGAGATCCCGCGCGTGATCACCGGCGAAGAAGCCGGGGCGGCCCAGCACATGGGTGGCGAAGAGCTCCGCCAGTTCAACCTGCTGGGATTTCAGGACGCCGCCGATCAGAAGGCGCCCCTCGGTCGCGTTATAGCGCAGGGCCGCGTATTTGACCGCACGCACCGTGATGATTTCTTCACGATCGCCCGAAACCACAGGCGTGGTCTTGACCGGAGCGCCATGGCTCAAGACCAGATTGAATTCGTCATCCTCGTCATACGGCGCCAAACGGCAATAACCGCCCTGCAAGTCCTTGGCGAAGAGTGCCGCCGCGGCGGCCCCGAATGCTGCTCCGACCTCGTCGGTGAAATCCGCAGGCACATCCCGTTCTGGCCCACGAAACTCGGCCATCGCGGTCGGCGCCCTCAACGCCATTTGGTCCGCAGCGACCTCGAACAGGTCGTGGTGCTGGAGATAGACGCGCAGCGCGACATGTTTCGGATCCTGTTTTGCGGGTGCATCTGCCGTCTGCTCAGTGTCGGCAGGCTCGAACAACGTGATCTGTTGGCGCCGTGCCGCCGACAGGATCGTCTCCAGCCCATGCGATGTGCCCAGTTCCGCAATTCGGTGCAGGTCAGCCACCAGCCCCTCGGACCAGTCATTGACGGGTTGGTTAAAATACTCTGCCAGCAGGCCACGATGGTCTGCCTCTTCATCATCAAAGGCGATGGGCGCAACCCCGTCAGCGAAATGGCGCTCGAAGAGCTGGCGCATGAGCATGGGATCAATGGTCTTCAGAAAACGTGGGTTCACGAACTTCTTGAGATTGCCGGCCATGGCGAATCCTTTCTGTCGGGGAAATAATGTTCATCTTATGTTCTCGCGACAACAGGTCAATCATCGCGTTGGGCGTGGGACGGTTTCCAAAAGGCGTGAGTAGAAGCTGGGCGAGAGAACGACCCGGGAAACCCCATGAAACGCCCCAACGCCCTACAACCCGACCGCATGACCGCCCGAGATCGCCGCGCCGAGCTTTGCAGCTTGCTGGCGCTTGGCCTTGTCCGGCTACACCGAAGAGAAAGTCGGCAAAATACTGATATTTATGGAGAAAGTTCGCTACACAACTCAGTGTGTCCGAGCATTCATGCAGTTTCAATCAGAAAGGAAGCAACATGAACGCTCTGAACCCGGCATTGCACACGGATGCCCTACGCCGTCTATTGAAACGCCCCAACGCACTGCACCCAGACCACATGACTGCCCAAGAACGTCAGGCTGAGATTTGCAGTCTGCTCGCGCTCGCCATCGCGCGGCCAAATATGCGCACTCGCGAAAATCCGGCTGAAAACGGTGGAAATGAGCGCTGGCGGATCGAGGCACAGCCACGCCGTCTTGCCCCTCGAAATCGAAAGCAGCACTCATGAAGGAACATGATCAAATTCCTGCGCGCATCGCAGCGTTGAAAACCACCCCAACTACAGAGTTGAAGAAACAATGGCGGGAGCTGTTTGACCACGAACCACCCCCCTTCAACCGCCGCTACCTCGAGAGCCGTTTGGCCTATCGCATCCAGGAATTGGCCTTTGGCGGGTTAAAGCCTGAGACGGCTCGTTATCTTGAGAAGCTCGGCGAAGATCTGGACGGCGGTGATCCATCGCGGCGGCGCATCCGTGTGGACAATGTGCCCATCACGGGCACGCGCTTGCTTCGTGAGTGGCAAGGCGTCGAGCACGTCGTCACCGTAACCAATGAGGGCTTCGAATGGCAGGGGCGACCCTACAAATCGCTCTCCGCAATTGCTCGCGCCATCACAGGCACACGCTGGAATGGCTGGGTATTCTTTGGCTTGAAAAATTACAGGAGGCGGACATGAACAAACCGATCCTGCGCAAACTGCGTTGCGCCGTTTATACACGAAAATCCAGCGAGGAAGGTCTCGAGCAGGAATTCAACTCGCTCCATGCCCAACGCGAAGCGTGCGAAGCTTACATCGCGAGCCAACGCTCCGAGGGTTGGGTGGTGCTCCGCGAACAATATGACGACGGCGGCGTCTCCGGCGGCACATTGGAGCGCCCAGGCCTCAAAGCTCTGATGCAGGATATCGAGGACGGCCTGGTCGACGTGGTCGTGGTCTACAAGATCGACCGTCTCAGCCGCTCGCTGGCGGATTTTGCCAAGCTGGTTGAGATATTCGACCGGACCGGCGTCACCTTTGTGTCCGTCACCCAGCAGTTCAACACGACGACCTCGATGGGGCGGCTGACACTGAACATCCTACTCAGCTTCGCCCAGTTCGAACGCGAAGTGACCGCCGAACGAATCCGCGACAAGTTTGCCGCCAGCCGCAAGAAGGGAATCTGGATGGGCGGTGTGCCGCCCTACGGTTACCGCGTCGAAAATCGAAAGCTGATCATCGATGAGGAAAAGGCCGAGCATGTCCGTTGGATTTTCGCCCGGTTTATTGAAATCGGTTCAGCCACAGAGCTTGCGCGGCAACTCGATCGGCGCAGACTGCGAACGCCCAACGGAAACAGGATGGACAAGAAGTATCTGTATCGGCTGCTTAAAAATCGCGCCTATATCGGCGAGGCCGTACACAAAGGTGAGAGCTACCCTGGAGAGCATGAGCCGATCCTTGAGCAGGACACATGGGACAAGGTCCATACGATCCTACAGGAAAGCCCTCGCACGCGTGCGAACAAGACGCGGGCAAACACACCAGCGCTGCTGAAAGGCTTGCTCTACGGCCCCGATGGGGCGGCGTTCTCTCCGACCCACACGCGTCGGCGTGGTAAGCTTTATCGATACTACGTCAGTCAGACCGTATTGAAGCATGGTGCAGGATCTTGCCCGATCGGCCGAGTGCCCGCCGGAGAAATCGAAAGCGCCGTCATTGAACAACTGAGGGTCGTGTTCCGCCAACCGGAAATCGTTGCAGGCACATGGAAAGCGGCCTGCGAACAGTCCAGCGAGATTTCTGAGGCTGACGCGCGCAGCGCACTCATGCAACTCGACCCACTTTGGGACGAACTGTTCCCAGGCGAACAGGCGCGCATTTTGGGGCTGATTGTCGAACGCGTCGATATCGAGGAAGCCGGCATCAACGTGCGGCTCAGAGTGGATGGGTTGACGAACCTTACCCGCGAAATGCCCGTCAACCACGCGGAGGCAGCGGAATGACCAGAAACGCCTCCAATCCCAATACCATAACTGTCAGGGTCCCGTTTCGCGTTGTAAAACGCGGCGGGCGCAAAGAAGTCCAACTCCCAGAAGGCGCCTCAATCCCGAGGAGAACAGACAATACGCTCGTCAAAGCCCTTGCCCGCGCATTCCGTTGGAAACGGATGATCGAGTCCGGCGAGTTCGCATCGATTTCTGAACTTGCCGCAAAGGAGGGGATCGCCTTTACCTACATGGCACGTTTGATGCGGTTGTCATTACTGGCGCCAGATATGGTCGATGCCATCGTTGACGGTCGACAGCCAGCGAACGTCACGCTTGCAAATCTGATGGATCCATTCCCGCTGGAATGGAAGGAGCAACGAATGGCGCTAACCCAAGAGCGAGGCGAGAGCCGCAACGATCATCTGTAAGGCGTCGAGGACTGGACGGCCTGGCCTTCAAAGGTCGGGTTACTCCGCCTGTTCGGGCCGACTTTTTGCAAACATTGCGGCAAGAGCGTCTCCGGCTCGAGCCAAGCCTTCATCGGTCAAGGTGAGCGATTTTGCCTTACCGCTCGGATCGTGGATCAGCCCCTTCGCATGAAGACGATCCGTTATTTCCCAGTCGATCCCTTTCCAAACACGATTCACGTCATGTAGCGTCAAGCTGAGTATGGCGAGCGCCGCATCGTCAAGCCGGTCGGTATCGAGTTCAAATTCTGCCATTTTGGACCTCCGTTCACCTCAAAATGGTCAAAAACACAAGGTTTCTCAATCTGGCCGCCGAAATGTGGTGCCATCCGCTACAGAGAAATGTTCGATCTCCGTTCCATAGAAAAACAAATCTCTGGCGTCGAAGTGCTTAGCGGAGAACGAAAATTGTTAAGCAATTACGTATAGTTAACGGCATTACACCTTATCGAGCCAGTCGAGAGGTACAGAGAAAATGGGGCTGGAGAGAGCAATATCAATCACGGCGTGGGCCGAAGCAGTGCAGAGCACCACGGCCATAACCCTCTAAAATAACGGAAAATTCTGGCTACGATTGTGGGCAGAGAAAGGTTTGCCCAAGGTAGGTGGCGGAGCGGAAGGGATTCGAACCCTCGAGACGGTCTCCCGCCTACACACTTTCCAGGCGTGCGCCTTCGACCACTCGGCCACCGCTCCGCTGACCCGTTTAGCGGAAAGAGCAGGGGGGCTGCAAGTCGAAACCCGCAGCCCCCCACAACTTAGTTGTAAAGATTGTCTGACCTTAACCCGAAACCTGTTCCCGTAGGATCGATGCGGTCAGGGATACCATCAGATAGGCCCCTGCAAAGACCAAGAAAGCCAGAATGGTGTTTTCAAAGCTGCGGGGATAGGCGGGGTCTTCTGACACCACGGGTTCAACCGAGGTAGTGAGGTACCGAGCCTGCGTCGCCGCTTCCCGACGGGCTGATTCGAGCGATTGCAGAGCGGTTTGCAGCATCAGATCGCGTGTGGCCAAGTCAGCTTGGGCCAGCTGGATCTGCGCGGCTTTCTCTGCCAGAGACCCTTCGCCTGTCGTCGCACTGATCATGCGGGTGTTGAGCGTTTGCAGAAGGGTTTCCAGCCGGCGGATGTCACCACGGGCGCCGTCCACTTTGGCGCGGTTGGGCCGGGCATTGTCCAGCAGGGCCTGAAGCTGAAGCTTCTTCTCCTGAAACTGAAGCTCGTAGGTGTTGATTTGCGAGCGCAGTGCCGCAATCTGAGCTTCGGGATCAACCGCATTGCCTTCCTGCTGCAGGCGGACAAGGCGTTCCTGGGCTGTGCGACGGGCCTGTTCTGCATCATTCAACCCATGTTCGGCGTCCTGAACGGCATTGGATCGTTTGCGCAGAGAGAGATTGTCGACACGTTCTTCCGCATAGCCAATCAACGCCTGGCTGATCCGCTTGGCCAGTTCCGGATCTGCAGCGATCACTTCCATTTTGATCACGCCCTCGGTGGGGTCAAAGCCGATCACCACATGGCGTTTATAAAGCTTATACGCCTCTTCATTGGAGGGATTCGGTTCAAGGCGCTGAATTGGATCAATGACATCGCTGCTGAAGTGATCTTTAAAGCCTTCATCTTCGTCCAGCCGCAGCATGGCGTCTTTGGATTGCAGATAGCTTTGAACCGCGATGGCATCGGTTGCTGTTGCAAAGGGCGAACCGGCAAACAGGCCACCGGCAGCGCTTCCGCCCCCGTCATTTTTGATGATCAGGAATTCGGATTTGGTCGAATACATCGGTGTGGCAACGGCATAGAAGTAATACCCAGCGATAATCGCAGGCAGAAAAACAAAGGCCGCCAGACGGGCCATCAGCAAGATCATCTTCCGGCGACGGCGCTTGGCGATCTCCATCTGGATTTGACGAATTTCAGCGGCGCGTCGGTCTGCCGGGTTTGTGACTTCGGTAGAGGGAAGCTGTTGTTTTTTGTCGGCGGGAACCGTCTGAGGCAACTGCATGCGGGGCTGCGGTTTTCTGGCACCTGCAGCAGTGCTTTCCGGCTTCACCAGTTCAAGCATATTGGTCCGCTGGAACGGGTCGATGCCCTTGGCACGCAGCAGGCGCACCGCGTCGAAATCGGATGTTGGTGACAGACCATGTTTGTGGGCGACACGCCGTGCCATACGCAATTGGCGACCTGTCAGGCCCTCTTGGCGCACGGCGTCGATATCCACGTCGGACGCAACCTGTTTGGCAGAACTCACCTCACCTGAGCGCGGCGCGTCAGGCTGAGCGGGCGCGGCAGGCCGCTGAGGGGCCGCCGGGCGTTCAGCCGCAGGCGTCTTCGGCTGAGCAGGCGGCTGAGCAGGCGGCTGAGGCTGCGCATGAGACGCAGGCTGCTGCGGGGCTTGGCCTTCGGCGGCGAAAGCGGCTTCTGCGGCAGGCGAACGCCGGATACGGAACTTTTTAGCCTTGGGTTTCGTAGTCATAGAGCTGTTTCGCTTCTTCCAAGGTATCAAACATGTGCAATTTGCCATCCAGGAGAACGGCGGCCTTGCGGGCGAATTTTTCGAGGATCTTCGGCTGGTGTGAGACAATGATGATTGTCGTTGTGCGCAACCGTTCGGCCAGAACCTCACCGGCCTTTTTGTTGAACTCGGCATCCGTCGAGTTCGGCATGCCTTCGTCGATCAGATAAATGTCGAAATCCAGCGCGAGCATCAGAGAAAACGTGAAACGCGCGCGCATGCCAGAGGAATAGGTGCCGATGGGCTGATCGAAGTATTCCTTCAATCCACACAGCCACCGGCAAAAGGATTCAACATAGTCGGGATCCAGCCCATACATCTTGGCGATGAAGCGGGCGTTTTCTCTGGCGGAGATCTTAGGGATCACACCGCCCATAAACCCAAGTGGAAAGGAGACGTTACAACTACGGCGCACTTCACCCTCGTCCGGCTTTTCCAGACCCGCCATCATTTTGATCATGGTGGTCTTGCCGGTGCCGTTGGGCGCGAGGATTCCAAGAGACTCGCCCAGATCCACGCGGAAAGAGGCCCGATCAAGGATCACCTTACGCTGTGTGCCTGTCCAGAAGGACTTGCTGACCATGTCGAACTCTAACATTGGGTTTCCCCGAATCTGCACGTTGTTGCCACTTTGGGTTCACCCTCTGAAGTAGGCGGTGATTGGGGCTAGATTATGACCCGATCAGGAAACAAAAGCAAAGAAGGCCCCGATTGGGGCCCACTTCGTAAACAGTCTTTAAAGGTTGGATCACAGATCCTGCTTTTCGACCCGCGTGACTTTACCAGCGATAATGGAAACAATCGCGGCGGCAAAGCTGAACAGCGCGCCCATTTTGGCAGCATCCTGCACCGGTCCCGCGTCAAAGGCGACCGTCGCCACGAAGAGCGAAACGGTAAAGCCGATTGCAGCAACAAAACCGATGACCACAAGGTCAATCAAGCGCATGCCCTGAGGTATGCCAAGCTTGAGTGGAACCGCTGCAATCCAGCCCATGATGAAGATACCGATGGGTTTCCCGATCAACAGGCCTGCCAGAACCAACCAGGTCGCGTCGCCCATGGACGAAAACTCGACCCCAGCATTCAAGAGGCCAAAGAAGAAGAGCACGATCTCAACCGGGTGTTTCAGGGCGTGCTCGATGGTGTTGAGCAGGTCATGCAGATGCGTTTCGGCTTCACTGAAGATACCAAAGGACCGATCCGCATGCGGGATGGTTGGCACAATCGGCAGAAGGCCCAGTGCAGGGTGTAGGCCGGACATCATAAAGCCATACCAGCTGGCACAGGCCGCAAGCAGGTAGGGCCAAAAGGTCAGAGTTTTGCGCACCCATGTCGAATTGGGTCGGTCCTGCCTATGACGGTCCATACGACGGGGCAGCCAGTTGGCGAGCACAAAGACACCGACTGCGGCGACAAGCGAGAGTAGGAGCCATTCCGGTGCAAGCTCACCCGACGGGTAGAAGATGGCGAGAATGATCAGGCCTGCAGCGTCATCGGCAATGGCCAGAAGCAGCAGGAAGCGCACCGCGGGGTGACCTGCACCAAACACAAGGCGGCCTACAAGATAGCTAAAGGCGATGTCTGTGGCCGTTGGGATGGCCCAGCCATTGGCCACGGCATTGTAGGTGTCCGACCCGAGGAACAATGCCAAACCCAAATACACGCCAATGGGGCCAAACATACCGCCCGCTGTCGCAAACAAAGGCGTCGCAGCCCGCTTGCCGCGCAGGGACCCGTTTTTGAGAATAACTGCTTCCCAAACTTCTTTTGCGGCGATCCCAAAGAAGAAGGCCATCAAGAGGTCATTGACAAGATAATGGAGCGTGAGCGTGCGATGTCCGTCATGCAGATGCCCGATGGGCGCATGATCCCAGATCACAAACTCAACAAAGTGGTGGTAGGCATTGGCCCAATAATGGGGATCCCCGGCAACTGGGGAAAGTACATCCATATTCGCCCAGATCAACGCGGTCACAGCCCCGATGATCAGCAGGAGAGAATAGTTCGTCAGGAAATTCCAGACACGATACATGGGGCCTCCTCGGCATGTCGTTCTGTTTCTAAGTGCTGGATTTACCGAAAGCTGACTCACAGAGCAATGTTTGCCGACCCAACACGGATAACAATGGCTTGGGCGAGCTATTTTTGTGCAGCTGGCGGGCAATGAGAGATGTGCCAGTGATCAATGTAGGATGCAACGCAAAGAAAACCCCAGCGCGGGCAACGCGGGGGTGAATTTTGGTGGCTGACGTGTCAGGCCCAAAGGCTCCAGGCGAGGCCAGCCAGTACAGCGCCGGTCACTGCGAATGTCAGATAAGCGGCAAAGACACGAGGTTTGACCAAGGCCCAGACGGCGATTGCGGCGGGAATGCTGCTGACACCGCCAGCAATCATAAAGCTCATGGCCGCCCCCGGGGCCATGCCCATCGCCAAAAGCTCGTTGACCAAAGGCACCGCCGCATAGCCATTGAGATAGGCGGGCATGCCGACAAAGGCGCCCAACAGGATTGGCATCATGCCAGAGCCGCCCAGAACCTGCGCCACCAGCTCAGCGGGAATATAGCGCACCATCAAGGCTTCGATCACATAGGCCAGGGTCAGCCACTTCAGCAGGAACAAGGCATTGGTAAGCGCAGTATCCCGAAAGATCGCATTGCGCGGGCTCTCTTGCCAGAACGTCCACAGCGGCTTGCCCTCAAAGGGTTTCTTGGCACCGCAACCACAGCCCACCTGAGGTGTTTCCTTCAGCGGATCTGCAAAAACGGGGCTGGTTTTCAAAAGCTTGGTGCCAAAGCCACCGAGAATGCCGACGGACACGGCAGCCAGTACTTTCGCCAAGGCAAACTCAAACCCAAGAATACCGGCAGTGATCGAAAACATGGCCGGATCCATAAGCGGCGAGGCCAGCCAGAAGGCCATCACCGCGCTCAGCGGCGCCCCCACGGCCAGAAGTGCGGCAATAAACGGAATCACCTCGCAGGAGCAAAAAGGAGACAAACCTCCCAGGAAAGCCGCAAAGACGATCATACGTAGTTCATTGCCTTCAAAGGCCCGCGCCAGCAGGGTCTCAGCCCCCGTTGCTTTCAGATACGCCACGGCAAAGACCGCGAAGGCAATGAAAGGCAGGGTGCCCAGCAGCGCGCTCCAGGCAAAACTGACCACCGACATAAACTCAGCTGGGTCGAAAACCGCCACGGCGACGAGGATCAGCACGCTGGTTGCCCAGGCTTTTGAGATTTTGGGCCATCTGGGGCCCTGTCCTGATGTGACGTCAGCCATCGTTGTTCTCCTTTAGCTCACAGGTTTCATCTGCACAGCAATGGCGCAGCAAATATTCAGACAGCGCCTGAACCTCGGCGATGTCAGCACCAGCGCAGATCATGCTGCGCCCGTGTTTGGTCTGGGTCGCCAGTCCGGCGGCCGCGAGAATTTTAAGGTGATGGGTGAGCGTGGACCCGGTGATCCCGCTGCGCTCGCCCAGATCGCCCATGCTCAATCCCGACGGGGCAGCACGCACAAGCACGTGCAAAACCTGCAGGCGTTGCTCAGAACCAAGCGCGGCGAATTTTGAGGCGGCTGTTTCCAGTGTCAGGGTGGGGGTGTCTGTCATTTTCATGATTCTGAAAATATCGAAATGATAGAATTTGGCAAGGTTTATTTTGAAGATCATCGAAATGAAAAACATGTGCATGGAAAAGATGTGGGATCTGAATAGATTGAAGGCATGGATCAGCTTTTGAACGATATCCAGGCCTGCAAGATATGCGCCGATCGCTTTGCCGCGACCGAAACGGCCCATACCCCAAGGCCGGTGTTTCAGGTCTCTTCAACGGCGCGGATTCTGATTGCGGGTCAGGCGCCGGGGATGAAGGTTCATCTGTCGGGCCGCCCTTTCACAGATCCATCAGGGGATCGGCTGCGCGACTGGTTGGGGATTGGCGCGGATCTGTTTTACGATGCCTCGCGCGTAGCCATTGTGCCGATGGGATTTTGTTTTCCCGGGTATCGCAAAGGCTCGGATCTGCCCCCACCCGCGATCTGTGCCAAAACATGGCGACAGGATCTATTGGATCACATGCCAGACATTGGTCTGACCCTGTTGATTGGAGGCTATGCCCAGAAGTGGCATCTTGAGAAGCCGGGCTCGGTGAACGACACCGTAGCTCAGTGGCGCGACCATCTACCCGAAGCGCTGCCCTTGCCGCATCCGTCTTGGCGCAATACAGCATGGTTGAAACGCAATCCCTGGTTCGAGGCCGAGCTTTTGCCGGTCCTGCGTGCCCGGGTTCAGGAGCTGTTGCATGACTGAGACCCTACTGGACACCGCCTTTGCCGCCATGCAGGCCGCGCCTGACGACGACACCGCCCGCCTGCGGTTTTATGACCGTCTGGCCGGGTCCGAACTTTTTCTGATGCTGGCGGAAGAGCCGGTGGGGGAGAATATCACGCCAGAGATCTTCGAAGTACAAGATGCTAAGTTTGTTCTTGTCTTTGATCTGGAAGAGCGGATGACCGGATTTGCCGGTCGCGCTGTCCCTTATGCGGCTTTGCCGGGGCGGGCCTTGGCGCAGATGTTGGCGGGACAGGGCATCGGTATGGCTTTGAATCCTGAGGTCGCGCCGTCTGAAATTTTGTTGCCGCCTGAGGCAATCACCTGGCTTGTCGGCACGTTGGACAATGCGCCTGAAGAACGTGAGGCCCGCCCTGAACGGCTGGCGGCGCCCCGCAATCTGCCCCAGGTGCTTTTGGAGGCTTTGGATAGCAAACTGGCCACCACCGCAGGGTTGGCACGCAGCGCCTATTTGGCTGAGGTCACCTATGAGGGCGGTGGAGTGGGTCATGTGCTTGGATTCGTGGGGGCCATGGAAGGCGCGGAACGCGCGCTTGCGGGGGCCATCAATGAGGCGCTGATTTTCTCTGGGCTTGAGGCCGGTGCGCTGGATGTGACCTTTGTCAAAGACAGCGACCCGTTGGCCGCCGAGCTAGCGCGTGTGGCGCTGCGCTTTGATCTGCCGGAGCCGGAGAAACCGGCCGAGATCAAGCAGGTGACGCCGGGGTCCGACCCCGATAAACCACCGCTTTTGCACTAAAGCCCTAGCTCGTCACGCAATGTTGGCAGGGTGTCCCCCGGTGTAGAGGTCGCCTCCCATACGGCGCGGGCAATGGCCCGGGTAAGACAGATGCTTGCGGCGTGACCCAAAGCCGAAAGCTGGATTGCGGGATCAGCCAGAGGCTTTTCCCCCGTGGTGGCTGCAAAGACCAGATCGCCATCCATCGGGGTGTGAGACGGGACAATCGCCCGCGCCATGCCATCATGCGCGGCCACAGCCATGCGGTTGCATTGCGCTTTGTCCAGCGCCGCGTCGGTGGCAACAATGGCGATGGTGGTATTGCCGAGACTGGCCATAGCATTGACCTTGCGGCTGGGCGGCAGGTCAAAACCGGGCGTGGGATCCGTGCCCAATCCTCCAAATTCGCCGTTCATTTCAAACTGCGAGGCCCAGAAATGCCGCCCCGAGGGGGTGGTTACGCTGCCCAATGGGTTCACCGCAACCAAAGCGCCGACCGTCACGCCCCCGTCGAGCACAAGACTGGCAGAGCCGAGGCCCCCCTTGTGCATGGCAGTTTGCGCGCCTGTCCCGGCGCCTACGGTGCCAAGATCAAAGTCCTCTTTGGCGTTCAACAGAGCCTCGCGCCCCAGCGCGGGGTACGGATTGGTGTCCCAGTCTTTGTCGCCGGCATTGAGCAGGTCAAACAGGATCGCAGCAGGCACCAGAGGAACGCGGGCGGAGAGAACTGGAAAGCCACGCCCCTGTGCGTGCAACGTGTCCATCACACCCTGGGCCGAGGCGAGACCAAAGGCACTACCGCCCGAAAGCACCAGAGCATCCACACCCGGTGCAGATTTATCCGGTGCAAGCAGATCAGTTTCGCGCGTGCCCGGCGCGCCACCCTGTACCGCAACTGAGGCGGTAAAGGGGGCGCCACCCACCAGAACCGTGGTGCCAGATTTCAAGGTAGTGTCCTGTGCATTGCCAACCCGCAGGCCGGAGATGTCGGTGATCAGATTGCGGGGGCCGGGGCGCATGGGCAGTCCTTGTCTGTATTTAAGAGGAGGCAGGGGGAGGGGCGCTGCCCCTCTTGGGGGCGGGGCCCCAATTCACCCCGGAGTATTTTATCAAAAGAAGAAGCAGGTCAGATGCAACGACCGCCATCGACCTCCATGCAGACACCTGTGACCATGCTGGCCTCGTCCGAGCAGAGATAGAGTGCGGCATTGGCCAAATCTTCGGGCGTCGAGAAACGGCCCAGCGGAATGGTTGAGAGAAATTTGGCACGAATTTCAGGGGTGTCTTCCCCCATGAAACTTTTGAGCAGCGGGGTTTCTCCGGCAACAGGATTGAGGGCGTTGACGCGGATGCCAAAGGGCGCCAACTCGACCGCCATGGCGCGAGTGGCGGTGATCATCCAGCCTTTGGAGGCGTTATACCAATTGAGGTTGGGGCGCGGAGAAACGCCTGCGGTAGAGGCGACGTTGAGAATTGTCCCTGACGATTGTGCCTTGAAGGCGGGTACAAGGGCGCGGGCGGCGAGATAGAC
Organism: Pelagimonas sp.; assembly: GCA_049116335.1. Lineage (GTDB taxonomy): Bacteria > Pseudomonadota > Alphaproteobacteria > Rhodobacterales > Rhodobacteraceae > CANMIH01. The sequence goes on from JAGDYZ010000003.1 coordinate 328,458, forward strand.
CGATTTGCAGTTCACCGCAAAAACCCGGTCAAACTCATCGTCTTCGATCTCTTCCATCGGGGCGGGAAGATGGGTGATGCCCGCGTTGTTGATCAGAATATCGGTGCCGCCATAGGCGGTGCCAGCGGCTTGAACCATCGCGGTGACACTGTCGCGATCGGCCACATCCACGGTGCAGGCAATTCCACCGATTTCTGTCGCAACCGCCTGTGCGGCCTCGGTGTTGATATCGGCCACCAGAACCTGTGCACCTTCCTCGGCGAAGCGTCGGGCGATGCCTGCACCAAATCCAGATCCGGCACCAGTGACGATGGCGCGTTTGCCTTGCAATCTCATGTAAAATCTCCTGAACGAATTTGTAGACGTCGTGCGCGCCATATCGAGAGCAGCGCCAAAGTAAGCCCTAGGCCTGCCCCCAGATAGGCACCTTCGTGCATCAATGCGGCGCGGAGGAACCCCTGTGGATCAGAGCTCGGAAGCAGCGGCAAACGATGCGTAAGGTCGGGCATCCAAACCGCGAGGGCGAGACCGAGGAAGGCGCAGATGAAGGCAGTTTCCGCAACATAGAACATCCCGCGTAAACAGGCGCGCAAATAGGGACGCGTGCCTTTGATCAACAGGGCAGGCAGCGCGAGGATCGGCCCCATAAGAGCCCCCATCCACCAGCTTGCCTGCCAGCCTATCAGTGCGGCGCCTGTGCGGTTGTGCAGGGGGTCGGCCACACGAAATTGGGCGAATTTGAATTCATAGAAATAGACGGAGCCGACAGAATAGCTGATCTGATTGTGCACCATGCCAAACAGGCCCGCCGCGAACACAGCTAAGACAAGGACGGCAAGGCAGCTTAGTGGTTTAGCCATGGTGGGCTGCGACCGTTTTCAATGTGGAGAACCCATAGAGGGCTTCGAACCCTTTTTCGCGGCCGTGGCCGGATTTGCCCACACCGCCAAAGGGCAGCTCAACGCCGCCGCCAGCCCCATAATTGTTGATAAAGACCTGGCCCGATTTCAACCGCTTTGCCAGCCGCATTTGCCGCGCGCCATCGCGGGTCCAGATGCTTGCGACAAGGCCAAACTCGGTTCCATTGGCAATGGCCACGGCCTCATCCTCGGTGTCAAACGGGATGATCACCTGCACCGGTCCAAAGATTTCTTCCTGCGCCAATGGGTGATCGGGCGACACGGGGCCAAACAGACAGGCGGGAACAAAGTGTCCGTGGCTGGCTGGAGGCTCAATCCGCGCCAGACAGGGCAGGTCGGCGGCACGTTGTAGATAAGTTTTGACACGCGCCTGTTGGGTGCCATTGATCAAAGGGCCAATGTCCGGGTCACTATCAGCCGGGCCAATGTGTTTGGCCTGATAGGCTTTGACCATCTCGTGGGTCACCTCTTCGAGCCGGGACCGATGGACAAGAATGCGCGAGGAGGCCGAGCAGGTCTGCCCGGCGTTTTGTAGCCCAGCGTTCACAAGAAAGGGCAGGGCCGCGCCAATATCGGCGTCTTCAAACACGATCTGCGGGGATTTCCCGCCAAGCTCAAGCGTCACTGGCACAACATTGGCCCCTGCCGCGATCTGAACTGCGGCGCCGGTGGCGACAGAGCCTGTGAAGCTCAGGTGCTGAATGCCGGGGTGACCGGCCAGCGCTGCGCCAGCCTCTGAACCCAATCCAGGCACCACGTTTAAGGCCCCTGCTGGCAGGCCGGCCTCCTGTGCCAAATGGGCAAACATCAGAGCGGTCAGACAGGCATCTTCGGCGGGTTTCAGCACACAGGCATTGCCCATGGCGAGAGCAGCCCCAACCGAGCGGCCAATGATCTGCATTGGGTAATTCCACGGCACAATATGCCCGGTCACCCCATGGGGTTCGCGCATCGTATAAACGGTGTAGCCCTCTAGATAGGGAATGGTCTGGCCGTGCAGCTTGTCCGCCGCCCCGCCATAAAATTCGCAATAGCGTGCCAGCGCCACGGCATCGGTCCGCGCCTGTGTGACTGGTTTTCCCACATCCAGCGTTTCCAACTGGGTCAGCAGCTCGACATTCTCGGTTACCAGTTGACCGAGCCGGGTCAGGACGCGCCCACGTTCGGCGGCCGTAAACCGTCCCCATTCGCCGTCGAGGGCAACCTGCGCGGCGTGAACTGCCATGTCGATATCTGCGGTTGAGCCTTTGGCGATCTCGGCGAGAGGTGTCGCAGTGGAGGGGTTTTCCAGCGTGAGTGTGTCTGCGGCCGCGAGCCATGCGCCGCCAATCAGCATTTTCGAAGGATCAAACGGCAGCGTTGGCAGCATCAGGGTCTCCAATATCGGGTAGTGTAGGAGCGGCGCCTACCAATGTTTGCGTATAAACATGCTGAGGATCATCCAGCACCTGTTTGGTTGGGCCGGTTTCGACGATCTCACCTTGTTGCATCACCAAAACGCGGTCGGTGATGGATCGTACCACAGTCAGGTCATGGGTGATGAACAGATAAGACAGCCAATACTCTCGGCTGAGATCAGCCATCAGATCCAAAATTTGCGCCCGCACCCGCACATCGAGGGCAGAGACAGCTTCGTCAAAAATGATCAATTCGGGTCGTGTGATCAGCGCGCGGGCAATGGCGATGCGCTGGCGCTGACCACCGGAAAATTCATGGATGAATTTGGTTTGGTCACTGGGTGATAGCCCGACAGCAACTAGCGCCTGAGCAATGGCTTCCTGCCGGGCTGGGCCTTGCGGCGCGTCCGGCAAAAGATGAAATGGTTCGGAGACGAGCCGATCTACCCGGTGGCGAGGATTGAAACTGCCGTAGGGGTCTTGGAACACCACTTGGATCTTGCGCTTTGTGTCGGGTCCTGCGGTGGCAATGGGAGTGCCATCCAGTGTGATGTGACCTGACTGAATGGGGTCGAGACCAAGAATGGCACGGGTGAGTGTGGATTTTCCGCAGCCCGATTCACCGACCAATCCCACGCGTTCCCCCTTTGCGATTTCAAAGCTCACCCCTTTGACGGCCTCAAATCGCGGGCGTTTGGCAAAGGGGTGCGGGCGTGGGAGCGGATAGCTGCGTTTGAGATTTTGAACCTGCAGCAACGGTGCCGCGGAGACGGGAGCTGGTAGGTCGGCCTGATGGCGGGACGCCTGAAACAGCGCTTGGGTGTAGGGGTGGCGCATTTCGGAGAAAAGCTCGTCCGTTGCCCCCTCTTCCACAATTTCCCCATGCTGCATCACCGCGATGCGGTCCGCCATCTGAGACACAACGGCCAGATCATGGGTGATCATCATCAACGCCATGTCGTCGGATTTGGCGAGACTGAGCAGCAGGCTCAGGATTTGCGCCTGAGTGGTGACATCAAGCGCCGTGGTGGGTTCATCGGCGATGAGCAGTCTTGGCCGCAGGGCAATGGCCATGGCGATCACCACCCGCTGCCTTTGGCCGCCTGAGAGCTCATGGGGAAAGCGTGACAGGGGGAATTGGTCCGGCGGCAGGCCCACGCGGGTCAAAACATCACGCGCCCGGGCACGCGCCTCTGCCTTGCTGCCAGCACCATGGATCAGGATGGTCTCCATCACCTGATCGCCGATACACTGTACCGGGTTCAGTGCGGTCATGGGTTCCTGAAACACCATGCCAATGTCGCGCCCACGGATTTCGCACATTTGGCCCTCGGACAGAGACAGCAGGTCTTTGTCCAAAAGATGGATCTGGCCCGACGCCTCTGCGCCTTGGGGCAGAAGGCCCATGGTGGCAAAGGCCGTCATGGATTTCCCGGAACCGGATTCCCCTGTCAGGGCAACAACTTCACCGGTGGCAATGTCCAGAGAGATGCCCTTGAGAATATGTTTCCCGTGGATCGTTAGGGTCAGGTCTTGGATCCGAAGCAGGCTCATGTGCGCATCACCCGCAGTTTCGGGTCCAGCCGGTCGCGTAGCCCATCGCCCAAGAGGTTCAGGCCCAGCACCATGGACACAATGGCAAGGCCGGGAACAATCGCCACATGCGGGGCAAGGGCAACCATGGTCTGTGCATCTGCCAGCATACGACCCCAGCTTGGGGTCGGGGGCTGGGCCCCAAGCCCCACATAAGACAGCCCAGCTTCGGCCAGAATGCCAAGGGAAAACTGGATTGTGCCCTGTACAATCAGCAAATTGGCGATGTTGGGCAGAATATGCTCGGCGCTGATCCGGGTGGTGGATTTCCCGGCCACCCGCGCGGCAAGAATGAATTCACGCTGCCACAAGGATAACGCTGCGCCCCGGGTCAAGCGGGCGAACACCGGGATATTGAAAATACCGATGGCTATAATGGCGTTGACGGCGCCCGCGCCAAAGCTTGCGGTGATCAGAATTGCAATCACCAGCGAAGGGAAGGCAAAGATCAGATCGTTGCCCCGGCTGATGAACTCGTCAATCATACCACCACTGTGCGCCGCCGCCGCGAGCCCAAGGGGAACCCCAGCGCCCATGCCTATACCAACGGCAACAACCGCAACGGCGATTGAGGTGCGGGCACCCACCATAATCATGCTGAGCAGATCGCGGCCAAAATGATCCGTGCCAAGCAGATGGTGAAAGTCAGGCGATTTCAGCCGGTTCGGAATATCCATGGCCCCCACATCTGCTGGGGTCCAGACAAAGGAGAGCAGAGCGCCAAGCAAGAAGATCGCGCTCAGGCAGGCACCAAGAAACAAAGATCGGTTCATGCGCGGCTCCTGAGACGAGGATCCACCAGCGCATAGGCAAGATCAGTGAGGAAATTCACCACAATCACCGCAAAGACCAACAGCATCACGACGGATTCAACAACGATCAGATCGCGCTGGGTAATGCTTTGAAAAATAAGCCGTCCGAGCCCCGGAAGGTAGAAAACCTGTTCGATGATGATGGCTCCGGCGAGGAGGAATGAGAATTGCAAACCAAGGATTGTGAGCACGGGGATCAGGGCATTGCGCAATCCATGGCGCCAAAGCGTTTGGCCCCGGGTGAGCCCTTTGGCGCGGGCGGTGCGCATGAAGTCTTCGGAAAGAGTGTCGATCAGAGCGGAGCGCAGCACGCGGGTGAGGATCGCTGCCTGAGGCAGGGCAAGTGCGATCGCAGGCAGTGTGAGAGATTTAATTGCAGCCAACGGGTTATCCCAACCGGCAAACCCGCCTGCGCTGACCCAGCGGAGCTTGATGGCAAAGAGCAGAACCAGCAGCATGGCAAACCAGAAATTTGGAATGGCGACACCCAACTGCGTTGCGGCCATCACACTGACATCACAGGCTTTTCCACGTTTGGACGCCGCCAGAAGCCCGGCGGGAAAGGCAATCAGGGCGGAGAGTGTCAGGGCCATCAGTGCCAGAGGCAGTGAGATCCACATACGGTCTGCGATCATCTGGGCCACAGGGGCGCGGTAGGTGTAGGAGGTACCGAAATCACCGGTCATCATACCGGTGACCCAGCTGATATATCGCTGTAATTTCGGTTGATCCAATCCCAGTTCGGTCCGCAGAGCGGCAATGGTGTCGGGTTGGGCGTTGATCCCCAACATATAGCTCGCCGGATCGCCCGGGGCGACTTCGACAACAAGGAAAATCACCATCGACGCGACGACGAGGCTTAGAAAAAGTGAAATCAATCTGCGGGTTAGATAGACCAACATGCCCGTAGGTTAGGCGCGGGATTTGCCCCGGTCCAGTGGGGATTGCCGCAGAGACGCGCCATTTGCGATGCCGGCACCGTGCACAACCGGCCAAAGTGTACCATTTGTACGCATTGTACGGGCCTCAGCGCATTTTGTACCACATTGGTGACGTTGCGTCGGACTGAGCTTTGAGGTCGGGATAGCAGCCCCTTTCCCCACCTTTGACGGGGCAGGCAAAATGCGGGGTGTGACATTGCGCCTTTGATGATGGGGATTTGGGGCTGGCGCTTGGCAAAGCGGCGTCGCAAGGTGCGCGCAAAGGAGCCCAGCATGAGCATTTCACCCGACATCGAGATCAGCGCCCGCAGCAATCTGATTGGGGCGATCTGGATGGTGGTGGCCATGGCTGGATTTGCCGTCGAAGATGCCTTTCTCAAAGCGGCGTCTGTCAATTTGCCCGTGGCGCAAGTTCTCATGATGTTTGGCGCGGGTGGCGTTGTGATCTTTGCACTTTGGGCGCAGGTGCTGGGGCAGCGCATGATGCCGCCCGAGGTGCTTTCTAAACCGATGCGCATTCGCGCGGTTTTTGAGGTGATTGGGCGGCTGTTTTTTGTGCTTGCGCTTGCGCTGACCCCCTTGTCGTCAACCACGGCCATTCTTCAGGCCACACCCATTGTTGTTGTTCTGGGCGCGGCGGTTGTGTTTGGTGAAAAGGTTGGCTGGCGTCGCTGGAGCGCGATCTTTGTCGGGCTCGTTGGCGTTTTGATCATTCTGAAGCCCACAGGAGATAGCTTTTCGCCTTTGTCGATCCTTGCGGTGCTGGGCATGCTGGGATTTGCGGGGCGTGATTTGGCCAGCCGGGCCGCACCAAAATCGCTCAGTGTGCAGGTTTTGGGCATCTGGGGATTTGCGGCGATCATTTTTGCCGGTGCGCTTTACATGGGATGGGAACAGAAAATGCTGGTGATGCCCGCCCTGCGAGAGCTGAGCTTTCTTGTGCTGGCCTGTGGTGTAGGGGCAGGGGCCTATGTGGCCTTGATGCGTGCGATGCGCACCGGTGCGGTGGCCTCGGTCACGCCATTTCGCTACTCACGGCTGCTGTTTGGTCTCGGGCTTGGCGTGTTTGTTTTTGGCGAAGACATGGATCAGAGCATGTTGCTTGGCAGCGCAATTGTTGTGCTATCGGGGCTGTTTATCCTCTGGCGTGGCAATCGGGCCTAAACTTGGGTCTAATATGGCGCGAATTCGCCGGATCAGCGCTGGAACTGGGACAGAGGGTCGTTAGATTGGGGGCAATCTGAGGAGATACCCATGCGCCCATTTGGACTAGCCGTCATTGCCGCCCTTTTGCTTACTCCGCTTTATTGGTGGCCCGCGCTTGCGGCGACATCCCCAGCGGGAGCATTGTTCAGCCAATATCTGGGGCTTTGGGCGTTGATCGCGATGGGTTTGGGGCAGATCATCGCCACCAAACTGCCGCTGATCGAGACTGTGTTTGGCCCGATGGACCAGAGTTATCGGTTGCATAAATGGCTGGGCATTGGTGGTTTTGTTACGGTCCTGATGCACGACACAATTGATGCCGAGATCACCGGTATCCCTGCGGGTGCGTTGGCCGATCTGTCCGAGACCATGGGCGATCTGAGCCTGAACGGGTTGATTTTCTTTATCGCGGTGACGGTGCTGACCTTCATTCCCTATAACATCTGGAAATGGACCCACCGTCTGATTGGCATCTGCTTTGTGATGGGCGCGTTCCACTACCTGTTCACCCAGAAGCCTTTTGCCAACACCGATCCTTTGGGGATCTACATGATGGTGATCTGTGGGCTGGGGACCCTGGCCTATATCTACACCTCGGCCCCGCGTGTTGTGCGCCCCTTCAGGGACTACAAAATCACCAAGCTTGAACCACAGAGCGCGGGGATGGCCGTTGACATGGCGCCTGCCGGGAAACCCCTGCGCCATGAGGCGGGGCAGTTTGCTTTTGTCTCTTTTGTTGGAGCGGGCCTGACTGAACCGCATCCCTTTACCTTGAGTTCCGCACCGAATGAGGACGGCACATTGCGGGTCACCATTGCGCCACTAGGGGACTACACCAACCGGGTGCTTGGGCGCTTGAAAGATGGGGGCGCGGTGCGTGTTGAAGGGCCCTTTGGTCGATTTGGGCGCGGTGTGCGGGGACGCCAGATCTGGGTCGCGGCGGGGATTGGCGTGACGCCATTTGTGGCGCTGGCCCAACGTTTGCGCCCAGAGGACGGAGAGGTGACCCTGATCCTGTCAGCCAAACATGCGGCCGACGTGCCCCATGCCGCTGAGCTTATGGCCTTGGCCGCGGAGAAAGCCAATCTTGAGCTGGTGATCTGGGAAAGCGCGAGCAGGGGGCGTCTGGACGCCGCGGCGATTGCGCAGATTGCGGGGGATCTCAAACAGGCCAAAGTTCTGTTTTGCGGTCCGGTTCCAATGCGCAAGGCGCTGGGCGCGGGATTGCGTGCGTTGGGCGTTCCCGCGCGGCGGTACCATTATGAACAGTTCGAAATTCGTACCGGAATCGGGCTACAATGGGTGCTGAACTGGCTGTGGGCGCGGCGCGATGTGGTGCTGAAACGAGGGCGGGCCTAACCTGCCCCTTGGGTCACGGCAGTAGATCGGCGATTTTCACCGCATAGCGATCCGTCATGCCCGAAACATAGTCGCACAGTGCATGCAGCGCATCGATGGGCGATTGAATATCGCGTAGATCCAGTTCCAGCGCGCGGGCCAGTTTCTCGTGATGGTCGCTGAGCTTGGTCAGATCCCAGTCTTGCGCGTGAAGGTCTTCGAACACTGGGACCACACCGCTTAGGATTTTGCGGATCACATTGCGTCCCATCAGTTCAAGCTCGGTTTTACGGCGCGCGGTAAAGATGCGGGTGTTGGCAATATGGGTGATCTTGTCAAACTCATCTGCCACATCACTTGCTTCGATCAGTGAGCGGGAGACGGTGCCATCCATGATGCTGTCATAGTTCTTCTGAAAGGCTGCAACAGCGTTGCGAATGCCGTTTCCAATGGCCTGCGCCCGCAGATGGGTGATGTGCTCCGCCTCGGTCGACTGGGCATCGCGGGATGACTTGGCCAGAGGGGCAAGCGCCTGACACACTGTATCAAAGCTCAGATCCCCAGCGGTGAAGGCATCTTCGAGATCGAGGATCTGATAACAGATGTCATCGGCGGCCTCGACTAGATAGACCAAGGGATGACGGCGGTACCATGGTCCAAATTCCGAAGTTTCGCGGATCAGACCGGTGGCCTCTGCCACCTCGTCAAACAGCGCGGCCTCAGAGGCAAACAATCCCGGTTTCTTCAACCCGGAATAGGCAACCTGGCCTTTCAGATCTTTCTGCACATGGGCCGCAACAGGGTATTTGGTAAAGGCCCCCAGCACGCCGTGGGTTAGACGCATGCCGCCCTGATGGCGGTACATCTCCAGACGAGTGAGAATGCGAAAACCCTGGGCATTGCCTTCGAATTTGATGAACTCATGACGGTGTTGGACGGGCAGAGCGGCAAACAGGTCGTTTGGGTCGTCAAATCGTTCGGCAAACCATTCGCCAATGGTGTCTTCGCCGGAATGGCCAAACGGCGGATTGCCGATGTCATGCGCCAGACAGGCCGCCTGAACCATGCCCGCGATGGTATAGCGTGTGCCCGGTTCAATCGCAGCCCGTTCTTCCAGCCAGGCGCCAATTTCAATGCCAAGACTGCGCCCGACACTGGCGGTTTCCAACGAATGGATCAGGCGATGGTGCAGGTGGTCATGGTCATACAGCGGATGCACCTGTGTCTTGTTCGCCAATCGGCGAAAGGGCGCGGAAAAGGTGATCCGATCCGCATCCACCTCATAGGCCGGGCGATGCGGGAGTTGATGCGCGTTGGGGTGTTGCAAACGGCCCGCAGAGAGCAGTTTTGACCAGTCCATTTGTGCCATGCGGGTGCCCTTTTGTGTTTTGGCAGGCGTACCATAGCGGGGCAGGCGGGGGAATCCCCCTCAGATCGCGCAGGAGAGCCCGATGCGGTACGACAGTTACATCATCTGCACCAGCCCACGCAGCGGTAGCACGCTCTTGTGTCGGATGTTGCAAGAGGCTGGGGCTGGCGCCCCAGATTCGCATTTTCATACGGCCTCGCTTGCGGATTGGCGTCGGGCGCATGGTGTGGGGGCTGAGGCAGATCTTGCAGAGATTGTTCAGGCGGCGAAACGCTCCGGATCTGGCGATGGTGATCTGTTTGGCATGCGGCTCCAGCGGCACAGCTTTGAGTTTTTCATGCATCAATTGGGTTTGCTAAACCCTGAGTGTTCATCAGACGCGACGCGGATTGAGGCGGCGTTTGGCCGAACTCTCTTTGTGTATCTCAATCGGGCGGACAAGCTGGATCAGGCCATTTCCTATGTGAAGGCTGAGCAGACGGGTCTGTGGCATCGCGCACCGGACGGGACCGAGATTGAACGGATGGCACCACCCGCAGAGCCAGAATATGATGGCGCGCGGCTGGCACAACAGCGCGACACATTTGTCGGGATGACTGCCGCGTGGGAGGCATGGTTTAGCGCGCAGGTCATTGCGCCTTTGCGGATCAACTATTCCGACCTTTCCAAAGACCCCTCACATGAAGTGAACCGTATTTTGAAGGCGCTGGGTCGGCCCACGGTTGAGATTGCCCCGTCGGTTGCGCGGCTGGCGGATCAGGTCAATCGGGACTGGGCGCAACGGTTTGCGGCAGAGGGGCGCTGAGACAGCTCTGTAACTTTGGGATTTGTCTAAAAACTGCAATCTCTCTGTCATGTGACCGTTAACCAAAACTCGTACCCAACCGGTCCAGGTGCCAGACACCTCTTACGATTTACCGATTTTGGAGACGATCATGACCCAGGTAGACCCCAGGGATCTGTCCTTTGACGATTGGGACGAACTGCATTTCCCGCGTTCGGACGAACAGGAATTTGACCAGGTGGTTGAGCGAGCCATCTCGCGCCGCGGATTCCTGAGTGGCATCGTAGCCTTCGGATCAGGCGCTGCTGTTATGGGGACCGGCCTGTTGAAAGGCAGCACTGCCATGGCGGCGCAAAGCGATCGGTTTGCCTTTACTCAGCTTGCTGCCCAGACAGACGGCACCGTGCATGTACCCGAGGGGTATACCTGGGATGTGCTTGTGCGTTGGGGCGATCCGCTGTTTTCCGACGCGCCCGAGTTTAGTGCCGAAACTGGCCATGGCGTTGTAGGGTCGGATCGCGTGTTTGGCGAAAACACCGATGGCATGGAGCTATTCAATGTTGGGGGTCATGAACTTCTGGTTGTGAACAGCGAATATGTGAACACCAAAGTGAACCTGCCTGCGGCACAAGAGGGCAAGGTTCAGTCGGCGGATGACGTGACCTTGCTACAGAACCTGCAGGGTGTGTCGGTCATGGAAGTGGCCGAAGGCGAAAACGGCTGGGCCGTGGTTGTCGACAGCCCGTTTAACCGCCGCATCCACCACCGCACTGAGATGGTTCTGGATGGCCCGGCGGCGGGTCATGACCTGCTGAAAACCGACGCGGATGCCACCGGCACTCAATCACTGGGCACCTTCAACAACTGTGGATCGGGCCGCACGCCCTGGGGCACCTATCTGACCTGCGAAGAAAACTTCAATGGCTACTTCGGTACCACGACCGAGCTTGAATTGGACGAAACAGTGGTCGCCGGGTTCAAACGCTATGGTGTGCGCACCAAGGTGGATGAAGGGCGCTATAACTACCACGGGTTTGACGCACGTTTTGATCTGTCGAAAAACCCCAACGAACCGCACCGCGCGGGCTATATCGTTGAGATCGATCCGGCCGACCCAACCGCAACCCCCGTCAAACATACCGCGCTGGGCCGCTTTAAACATGAAAACGCCGCCTGTGCTGTCGCACCGGATGGCCGTGTTGTGGTCTATATGGGCGACGATGAGCGTGGCGAATTCATGTATAAATGGGTGTCGCGTGACGTTTATGTGCCGGGGGGGGATACCTCGACCCTGCTGTCCGAAGGTCAGCTGTTTGTCGCCAAATTCAACGATGACATGACCGGCGAATGGGTGGCACTTACCCCGGCCGCGACGGGGATGGAGGCCGCAGAGATCGCGATCTTCACCCGCACCGCCGCTTCGGCTGTTGGGGCCACCACCATGGACCGCCCCGAGTGGATCGCGGTGAACCCGACCGCAATTGAGGCCTACTGCTGTTTGACCAACAACAAGAACCGGGGTGTCAAACCCAACGCGGGTGGCGACGACACGTCGGTCAATGCTGTGAACCCCCGCGAGGCTAACAAATACGGTCAGATCGTGCGCTGGCGCCCACATGGCGACAACCACGCTGCGACCACCTTTGACTGGGATCTGTATGTGATGGCGGGCAATCCGACCGTGCATGACGACGCCCGCAAAGGCTCGGCCAATGTTAATGCGGGTAACCTGTTCAACTCGCCCGACGGGATGCAGATCGACACGACAGGTCTGCTGTGGATCCAGACTGATGGCAAAGACAACAACGAAGGTGACTTTGCTGGGATGGGCAACAACCAGATGCTGGCAGGCGACCCGGTGACCGGCGAAATCCGCCGTTTCCTGACCGGCCCAAAAGGATCGGAAGTGACCGGTCTGACCTGGTCGTCGGACAAACGCACCATGTTTGTCGGCATTCAACACCCCAAGGCCCCCTTCCCCGACGGAGAAGGCGCGCTGCCGCGTTCGTCGATTGTTGTGGTCAAGCGCGACGACAATGCCAAAGTGGGGTAATGGCCACTGCTGAAATTGGAAAAGCCCCGCAGATCTGCGGGGCTTTTTGTATTCAATATTTTGAGGAATGCGCTATTGCATCCAATGCACATTGGTCAGGTCGGTCGCCTGCGTGGGTGCGTTCTGCCACAGGCCTTCCAGACGCGCATCGGCGATGGTTGGGAAGGCCAGCTGGAACAGATAGCCATTCACATAGTCGTTGCTGATGGTTTCCTGCGCGGTGGCAAGCAGGGCCTTGCGGGCCTCTGGGTCGGTGGTGCCGGTCAGTTCGGTGATCAAATCCTGGAATGCAGGGTTGTCATACTGAAAGTAGTAATCCGGGCGGGCATAGATGCCGATGTCAAACGGCTCGGTATGGCTGACGATGGTCAGGCCAAAATCTTTGCCACGGAACACTTCCTCAAGCCATTGAGCCCATTCCAGATTGCTGATCTCGGTTTCAATACCGACTTCGCGCAGCTGAGCCGCAATGATCTCGCCACCCCGACGCGCGTAAGACGGGGGCGGCAGCTTCAATGTGGTGGTGAACCCATCGGGCAGTCCCGCTTCTGCCAAAAGCTCTTTGGCGCGGGCGGGATCGTAGGCCGATTTTCCGGTCAGATCGACATAGGCCGGGTTGTGGGGCGCGAAATGTGTGCCAATTGGCGTGCCCAGCCCAAACATAGCGCCATCGATGATGGCCTGCCGGTCGATGGCATGCGAGATGGCTTCGCGCACCAGAACATTGTCCAGCGGCGGCATTTTGTTGTTGGTCGACAGAATGGTCTCACCTTCGGTCGATCCGACAAGCACCTTAAAGCGCGGATCGGCCTCAAACATCGGCAGGTTTTCAGGGGCGGGGAAGCCCGCAAAGGCATCGACATCCTGCGCCATCATGGCAGCAAAGGCCGCGGTTGGGTCCGAGATGAATTTGAAGGTCGCTTTGGTGAGCGCCGGTTTGGTGCCCCAATAGGCGTCATTCTGGCTCAGCTCGATGCGGTCGCCCTGCACCCACTGGTCAAACTTGAACGGGCCGGTGCCAATCGGGGTCTGTTTGATGCCCTCGATGCTCTCGGCGGCGACAATCACAGCATCGCCCCAGGCCATGTTGAACAGGAAATTCCCGTCGGGCGAGGATAGGGTGACCTTGACGGTCTGAGGATCAACGACGGTGACATCGCTGATGCCCGCAAACAGCGCCTTTTGAGCATTGGCACTGTCATCGGCGCGGGCGCGGTCGAGGCTGAACTTCACATCTTCGGCGTCCATGGTGGTGCCGTCATGAAACGTGACGCCCGAAGTGAGATGAAAGGTATAGGTCAGGCCGTCGTCGGAAATGTCCCAGCGTGACGCCAATCCGGGCACCACAGCCCCGGTTTCGGTGAACTTGGTCAGGCCCTCAAAGACATTGGTATAAAGTACGCTGTCGATGGCCCCGGCGGCGGCAGATGTCGGATCAAGATGTGGCGGTTCAAGTTGCAGGGCAATGGTCAGATCCGTTTGCTGGGCCTGCACCGCGCCTGCCAAAAATGTGGCGGCGAGTAAGCTCTTGGAAAAATAGGTCATGGTCTCTCCCTGAAATGCTTTTTGTTTTGCATCTGCCAGAAGTGTTCCCCGAACCTGCTTCACAATCAAGCTTTTGCATCATTTAACGTTTGGTACGTCCAACAAAATGGCCGCGAAAGATCGGCTGGAAACTGAACTTTAGAACAATATATTGGTGGTGACTGGGGCCTGTGTTCGCCACTGCGCATCAGATCGGGCGCATATTTCATTTACGACATGACGCTGAATAGAGGCTGGTTCTGCACTGCAGCAAATGCTACATCCCCGCGAAACATTATTGCGCGGAGGAGCTGCAATGAGTGCAACGGCGAAGAAATCTGCCCCCCTGCCCGATGACATTCGGGCCCGTAAGGGTGGGGAGCCTCTGGTTAGTCTGACGGCCTATACAACCCCCATGGCCCAGCTGATGGACGCGCATTGCGACTTTGTTCTTGTGGGCGATAGCGTGGGCATGGTGCTGCATGGGCTGCCCAGCACGCTTGGCGTGACAATGGAGATGATGATCCTGCATGGGCAGGCGGTGGCCCGTGGTCTGAGCCAATCGATGATGGTCATCGACATGCCGTTCGGATCGTATGAGGAAAGCCCTGAACAGGCGTTTCGCAACGCTGCGCGGCTGATGCGCGAAACCGGTGCCGCGGCAGTAAAGCTGGAAGGGGGCGTTGAAATGGCCCCCACCATCGCGTTTCTGGTCAAACGCGGCGTGCCGGTGATGGCGCATATCGGGCTGACACCGCAGTCGATCAACACGCTGGGGGGCTATAAGGTGCAAGGGCGCGGGGACGCGGGTGAGGCCTTGATGGCAGATGCACGCGCCGTGACCGAAGCGGGCGCCTTTTGCGTGGTGCTTGAGAAGGTGCCGGAGGTTCTGGCCAATGCAATCACGCAGGACGTCGACATTCCGACTATCGGCATTGGTGCCTCGGCGGACTGTGACGGGCAGATCCTTGTGGTTGATGACATGTTGGGGCTATTCACCGCCTTCAAAGCTAAATTCGTCAAACGCTTTGCCAATTTGGGAGAAGGCGCAGAAGCCGGGATCGCAGCCTACGCCGCAGAGGTTCGGGCCCGCAGCTTTCCCGCCTCTGAGCATGTGTTTGGCGATACCGCACCGGAGACAAAGTGAATGGTCGAGATCCTGCGTACAAAGGCCGAGCTGCGCGCTCGGGTGGCAGAGTGGAAAGCCCAAGGCGCGCGCGTAGGCGTGGTGCCGACAATGGGGGCTTTGCATCAAGGGCACCTGAGCCTTGTCAGCGCTGCAGGTGAGGCCTGTGAACGGGTGATTGTGACAATCTTCGTGAACCCAAAACAGTTCAACAGGCCCGAGGATCTTGAGAACTATCCCCGGACTGAGGAAGATGATGCACGCAAACTGGCAGGCTATCCTGCGGATGTGATCTATGTGCCTGATCCCGATCAGATCTATCCCGATGGCTTTGCCACAAATGTCTCAATCTCGGGCCTGACCGAAGTGCTTTGTGGAGCGCATCGTCCGGGGCATTTCGATGGCGTGGCCACTGTTGTGACTAAGCTGTTTACCCAGACCTGTGCTGATATGGCGTTTTTTGGGGAAAAGGATTTCCAACAGCTGCAGGTGGTGAAACGTCTGGCAGCGGATCTGGATCTGATGATCGAGGTTGTGGGCTGTCCGACCATTCGCGAAGAAGATGGGCTTGCGATGTCTTCGCGCAATTTGTTGTTGTCCGACCGTTCACGGATCAAAGCCCCGGTGCTGAATGAGGCCATGGAAGAGATGGCCGAAGGGCTTCGGCAAGGTGGGCAAGCTTCTGATCTGCGGGCCAAAGCCGAATCGCGCCTGACTGCGGCGGGATTTGGTGAGATCGAATACATTGATCTCCGTGCCTGTGATGATCTCTCGGTGCTGGAAACACCCGAACGCCCCGCGCGCTTGCTGGCAGCAGCTTGGCTGGCTGGTGTCCGTTTGATCGACAATATTGCTGTGTGAAGACCTTGAAAACGTGAGGTAAAAAATCTTCGGCGAAGCGGTGTCGCAATAGGGGAATTTCAGGCAATCCTATCCTTTGGGATGGGTGACGTAACCCAATTCGTCGGGATTCAACCTCTGGCAAGGTTTTTGGTGTTTTGTACCGGGCAGCGTCTGGAGGGCCGGCGCGACAAGACAGGAAGCGCCAATGCCGAGAAAATACCCACCCTACCCGTTTCATGAACCCGTGCCGTGCGGCATGAATGATGAAGAAATTCATGAGGTGGTTCGGGATTTGATGTCTCAAAACCCGACGCTGACCCTGCGCGATGGCGGTCCTTTGGATCCGCTGTGTCGCGCGTTGAATGTCGATCTGGAATATTCGGATATTCCGAACGAAATCCTGCTGGAAGTGCCTGTCGATAAAAAGGCGGTGATCTGGCTCGGCAAAAATGGCAAACCACGCCACGACCGACTGGCGACCGCCATTGGGGTTGGGCACTGGATCTTGCACGTTCCGGTCTCGATCGAAAAAAATCCGGGCTGCGGTATGCAGGCCCTGTATTCGCCCACCGAAAAGGTTGCTCAGCAAGAGGCCAAACGCTTTGCACTGGCGCTTTTGATGCCGCAGGAATCCTTTAAATCCCTGTGGTATGAGGGCAAGGCCCAGCTTGTGGCAGAGACGCTCAATGTGCCAACCTTGGCGGTATATGACCGGGCCAAGATGCTGCGGCTTGATGTGGATGGTGACCATAAATCTGACACCTCAGGGGTCAAAGTGGTCGACCCCCGGGGCATCCTGACCTCTAAGGAAGGAGCAGCTGCTGAAGGCTCCGCCCCATAACGCGGGCTGAATCCAGCATGTCGGTTACGCCGACCCATTCATCCGGTTTATGGGCCAATTCAAGAACACCTGGCCCATAGGCAATACAATTCTGAAGCCGCCCAATCCGGTCGATATGCTTTTGATCGTAAGATCCCGGAGAGGCCACAAAATCAGGATCCTGCCCCAAGACATCGCGAATGGCCTGAGCCACGGTGGTCACCACAGGCGCGTCTTTGTCCGTCATCGACGGGATCACATGGTTCAATTCGCGGATTTCGTAATCAAATCCGGGGCGGCGGGCCTTAAGGTCGTCGAGCAGTGCGATCACCTCGGCCTGAACGTTTTCCAACCCTTCTTCGATCAGAAACCGGCGATCAATCACAATGCGACAGCTGTCTGGCACACAGTGAGCGGGCAGGCCTGTGAAATCGGCGGGTTGCTCGGGCTGACCGCCATGGATCGAATTGATGTTCATCGTCGATTGCCGAGCCCCTTCGGGCACAACGGGCATCTCGGTGTGACGTGATGCCATGGCGGGGTAAAGCTCGGCCTCAAATTTATCCAGAACCGCCGCCATATGGCGCACGGCGCAATCCCCAAGAAACGGCATCGATCCATGGGCGATCTCGCCTTTGGTTTCAATTTCGGCCCACCAGCCGCCGCGGTGCCCAAGGCAAATTCGGTCTTTGTTCAGCGGTTCGGGTATGATGACGTGCTGCACGCGCTCTGGGTCAAAATACCCTTTTTCCGCCAAATAGGCGACGCCGCCATAGCCGCCGGATTCCTCATCCGCTGTGGCGCTGATCTCAATTGCACCCGCAAAGTCGGGGTGTTCTTCGAGAAACGCTTCAACCGCAATGATCGAGGCGGCTAGACCGCCTTTCATGTCACAGGCGCCGCGACCATAGATTTTGTCGTCTTCCAGCTCTCCGCCAAACGGATCACGGGTCCAGCCAGCGCCGACTTCGACAACATCGTGGTGTGAATTGAAATGCACACATTCCCCGGGGCGGGGGCCCTCACGACGGGCCACAAGGTTCCAGCGGGGATAGGCATCGCTGTCGCCCGGCGCGCCAAAGGCGCGGATCAATTCGCAGCTAAACCCTTTGGCCGAAAGCCGGGTTTCAAGGTATTCGCAGATGGCGAGATAATTCTCGCCGGGGGGATTCAAAGTGGGGATGCGGATCAGATCCTGGGTGAGTTTGATCAGATCGTCGCGTTTGTTTTCAATGCGTTGGTGTAAAGTGTCGGACATCAGGTTCTCC
The DNA here is from genome assembly GCA_049116335.1 of Pelagimonas sp. Classification (GTDB taxonomy): domain Bacteria; phylum Pseudomonadota; class Alphaproteobacteria; order Rhodobacterales; family Rhodobacteraceae; genus CANMIH01. Next base: position 346,452 of record JAGDYZ010000003.1, read on the forward strand.
TCGGCGCCAGTTTTGACGCCGAGCGGAGTTCACGCAAGCCCCGATTTTGGGAACGCGACGTTGATCGGAAAAGCTCGGACCTCTCCAACCTGCGTGCGGATCAGGGCAGTTGCAGGCGCGGGGCTGTTCCCAAAGAAATGGGTCCAAGCGCCGCTTTGCCACGATTCAACGTGAGAGGAAGATCCAAAGTATCTGTGCGACCGCTCAACCCCGACAACAGGCCAAGGCCCTGTTCCACGGTCTTGGCTAATCCCGCAGGAATGCGGTCCGCGGCCTGAGCTGCAGCCAGCATGTCACGCCAGTTTTCGGCTCGAAGCGTCAGCCGTCCGGTGGCCTGACCGTCGCGATCCACGTCAAGATCTCCAGCCAAGGCCAAGAGCAAGCCATCCAAACTATATTGGGCCTGACGCAGATCGATTTTGCGCGGCTGTGGGCGTTGGTGGGCGGCCTCTAACGACCAGGGGCGATCAAATTCGATCTGTGCCTGAACTTGCAGGCTGTCGGAGACACCTTCCCCCAGTGTCGGCAGCGCGGTGGCCTCTCCTGCAATAGATTTGGCGGCTATGGCCAACTGATAGGTGGTGCCCGAGGTCTGGCCAAGCGCAGCGCGTGCGCCCGCAAGCGCCAAGTTCTGCGACCCCGAGAGGTTAAGGCTCTCAGCCTCAGCATTCAGGCGCAGGATGTCGCCGTCTGCGGTATAGACAACACTCGCGCGAAGCCCTGATCCGGTGATCTGGGTTTGGTTGAGTGTTTGGCTGTCTGGCCAGATCAGAATTTTGTGACCGGGTTTGTAAGACAGGCCGAGGATCTGGAAAAACGGTGCTTCCCAGATCAATCCCGTGTTGGGGTCGGCCAGCATGACATCGGTTAGGGTGATATCAAGGCGATTGGGAAAGCCACGTAGTTTCAGGTCACTATAGCTGGCTTCCCAGCCTTCAAGCTGGCGCGCCTCGAACCATTGGGTGATCTGCGATTTTGTGGCGCGGGCCTCCCACATCCAGAACAGCCCCCATCCCAGAGCCGCAGCCATTACCACTGCAATCAGCCGTTTCATGCCACGCCCCCTTTTCCTGTCGCGCCGGATGGTGTTTACAGCGCTCGCACAACAAGGACCAGAACCATGTCGCTTTGGGTATTTGGATACGGATCATTGCTTTGGAACCCCGGCTTTCCGGTGGCGGAACAGGCCCATGGCCGTTTGGCAGGCTATGCGCGCAGTTTTTGTATGTATTCCATCCACCATCGGGGCACCGAAGAAGATCCCGGTCTGGTTCTGGCGCTGGATGCCCATGACGAGGCCGTCTGTGATGGTCTTGCGCTGCGGGCAGAGCCGGGCACCGAGGACGAAACGCTGGCCTATTTGCGTGAGCGTGAATTGGTGTCCTCGGCCTATCTTGAGAAACATGTGCCGGTGCAGCTGTCTGATGGGCGTGTGGTCGAGGCAGTGACGTATATCATCGACCCTAACCACGTGCAGCATACCGGTGGATTGGCACTGGAAGAGCAGGCGCAGATCATTGCGCGGGCCCATGGTGGACGTGGTCCAAACACCGAATATCTATATAATACGGCGGCGCATCTGGATGAGTTGGGCATTCCTGACCCTGAATTGCACTGGTTGACCGACCGCGTAAAGCAGATCTGTGGATAACTGCTTGGCATTACAGGTTTAAGAAACTAGGCTCGCCTCAGATTAACCAAACGCGTCAGGTGTCCAATGGACCAGCCCGACCTCGAGGCCGAGCCACATTTTAGCCAACCCGTGCGTCAGGTGTTCCTGATGCTCACTGTGATTGGCCTCTCCGGCGCGGGTGCCTTTATGGCGCTTCCGCGGGTGTTGCCCGTGTTTCAGTCGAACCCCTATCTGAACGGGTTCATCCTGTTCGTCTTTGCCATTGGTGTTGTGGCCTGTTTCTGGCAGGTGGCGATGCTGATCTATTCGGTGCGCTGGATTGAGAGCTTTGCCAAAACCCACGACGGCGGCGCGGCTCCTCAGCTACTGGCACCTCTGGCGACGCTTCTGCGGCGGCGCGACAAGCGGATGCAGATCAATACGGCATCCACGCGCTCCATTCTGGATTCGGTGGCGACACGGATTGATGAAGCGCGAGAGATCACACGATACATTGTTTCCTTGCTGATCTTCTTAGGCCTGCTGGGAACTTTCTACGGTCTCGCTACCACGGTGCCGGCGCTTGTCGATACCATCCGGGGCTTGGCTCCGCGTGAAGGCGAAGAAGGCGTGGCGGTGTTCAACCGCCTGATGACCGGGTTGGACAGTCAGCTTGGCGGCATGGGTGTTGCCTTTGCCTCGTCGTTGCTGGGGTTGGCTTGTTCGCTGGTTGTGGGGCTATTGGAACTTTTTGCCGGGCACGGCCAGAACCGGTTCTACCGCGAGCTGGAAGAGTGGTTGAGCTCAATCACCAAACTTGGCTTTTCGCATGGCGAAGAGGGTGGCGCCGACATGGGGGCCGCTGGGATTGTGTTGGATCAGATGGGCGAACAGATGGAGCGGTTGCAGACCCTCTTTGCCCGATCCGAGCAAGGCCGCGCCGATGTGGATGCCCGTCTGGGGCAATTGGCGGATTCTCTGGAACGTATGACCGAGCGGATTGAAGCGACCTCGCCCTCTGCCAACTCACTGGCGCGGATTGCCGAAGGCCAGGAACTTTTGGCCGAAGCCATCCGTGAAAAAGAAAGCGCCGAAGGTCTCGATGCCGAGAGCCGCATGCGGTTGCGCTCGATTGATGTGCAGATGTTGCGTATTCTGGAAGAGATCAGCGCGGGCCGTCAGGAGAGCATGGCCGAGCTGCGCACCGAACTTTCATCGCTTGGGCGCAAGATGCTTCAGCCGCGCGCCGCGAGACCCGAGGAGTAATCCATGCCCCTGTCCCGCCGCACCGGTGCCCGGTTCCAGGCCTCGATCTGGCCCGGTTTCGTGGATGCGATGACAGGGCTTTTGCTGGTCCTGACCTTCGTGTTGTCGATCTTTATGGTTGTGCAATTTGTGCTGCGTGAGACGATCACCGGACAGGAAAGTCAGTTGGATACTCTGTCGTCAGAGCTCTCCGCTTTGGCGCAAGCCTTGGGGGTGCAGGAACGGCGCAACACTGCTTTGAACACCCAGTTGGGTGAGTTGGAGGCCACGCTGAGTTCAACAGAACTGCGTCTGGCCGAACAACAAAGCATCATCTCAAGCCTCACATCACAACGCGACCGTCAGGCGGCGCAGCTGGATGAGGCATCGACCCGCATCGCGTCGTTTGAGGCTCAGGTTGCCACGTTGCTGTCGGAACGCGACGAGGCACGGGGCACGGTGACCCAACTTGAGGCGGCGCGGGACGAACTTGTCTCTGAGCGGGATGCGTTGAATCTGGCGCTGGCGCAGGCGCGCAGTGAAATTGATGAAGGCGTGGAGGCGGCTCGACTGGCCGCAGCGCGCCGAGAGGCATTAGAAGCGCTGATCACCGATTTGAAGGCGCAGAACGCGGATCGGGATGGGCAGATCGGCAGCCTGTCTGAACGGGTGGCCGAGCTTGAGACCGAGCTCAGCGCGGAAGAGGCACAGAAGCTGGCCGAAGCCGAGGCCGCGGCGGCGCTGCGCAAACGTCTGGAAGAGGCGGATGCGGAACTGACGGCAATGACGCTGACGCTTGAGGCGGAACGGCAGAAGGCTGAAGAAACGCTGACGCTTTTGGCGGCGGCGCGTGAGGTCGAATCCGATCTGAATGCTCAACTGGCTGCAGCTTTGGTTGCGGGGCAGCAGCAAAGCACCAGCTTGCAAAACCGGATCGCGGAGTTGGAGCTAGCACTGGCCGCCTCGAATGATCGATTAGCTGCGGCCCTGCAAGACAGTGAAGCCGAAGCGCAGGGGCTTCAGGCGCGCGTGGCGCAGCTTGAAGCAACCCTGGCCGACAGCGAAGCGCAGGGCGCGCAAACGGATGACCGCCTGAGCCAGTTGCGCGCTGATTTCGACGCTGAAATGGCCGCGCGCAAGGCCGCAGAGCAGGCATTGGCCGACGAAAAAACCGCGCGTGCCGAAGCCGAGCGAACTTTGGAGCAAGCCTCGGCGCGGGCCGGGGCAACAGAGACACGGCTTTCAGATCTGTCGGCGCAACTGGCCACGGCGTTGGCCCGGTTGGACAGTGCCGAGGCGCTGGGTATGGAGTTGAGCACGCTGCGCGACCGCAATGAGCTTTTGGTGTCGCAATTGTCGACGGCCACAAGTCAGGCCTCGGATCGCGCGGCGGCATTGCAGGGATTGCAGACCGAAAAAGAGGCCGTGGATGGGCAGTTGTCGCAGGCACTTGCGGATCTGAACGAAACCCAGAAGGTTCTGGATCGTTTGCGGGCCGAGGCGGCGACCTTGTCGCGTCAGGTGGCGGAGGCTCAGACCCGAGACGGGGCCCAGACCGCTGAGCTTGAAGCCTTGCGTGGCGAACGCGCTGTGCTGCAGGCGGATCTTGAGGCGCTCCAATCCCGAGACAAGCAGGCAACGCTGCGGATCGCAGGGCTTGAGGCGGATACGGCCGAGTTGAATGCGAAATTGGCGGCAATTGGTGGGCAGGCTGCGGAACGAGGGGCCGAGCTTGATGCGCTGCGCACGCAGGTTGTGCGGCTTGAGGCGGCTCTGACCGCCGCGCAGGAACAGGCGATTGCGCGCGATACGGAACTTGCAGGCCTGCGCCGGGCCCTGGCCGAAGCGCAGGCCCGCGCAGTGGGGCCGGGTGAGGCCGAAGTTGAGGCTCTGCAGGGCGAGCTGGCACAGTTGCGCAGCGAGTTGGACACGGCCAGCAGCCGTGCCGCTGAGCGGGAAACCCGGTTGAGTGGCCTGCAGTCCGAGCTTCAGACCCTGAACACACGACTGGCCGCTGCAGATGGCCGCGTGGCCTCAAGCGAAGCAGAACGCGACATGCTGCAAGCGCGCGTGGATCAATTGACCGCAGATCTAGAAGCGGCGTCCTCTCGCGATGTGCGGCAGGAAAGTGAACTGACCACCCTGCGTCGGTCATTGGCCGAAGCACAGGCCCGCGCGGCCGAAGCGTCGGATGATACGCGGTCTTTGGAAGAAAAACTTGCAGCGGCGCTGGCCGAACGTCTGGCGGTTGAGACCACGGCGCAGGAAACCCGCGAGAAGCTGACTGCAGCGTTGGCGGCACAAAAGGCGGCGGAAGCTGAGCGGGATACCGGTCTGACGGCCGCGGAAGAACGTGAGATCTTGCTGGCGCAGGCGCGGGAAAAACTGGCGCAAAGCGATGAGCGTGCAAGCCAGGCGGAATTGCAGGTTGAAGCCTTGAACCAAAGCGTAGGGGCCCTGCGTACGCAGTTGGGTGAACTGCAGGCGCTGTTGGATGATGCCAAAGTACGCGATGTCGAGGCCGAGGTTCGGTTGCAGTCACTAGGGTCGGAACTAAACGCCGCAGTTGCCCGTGTGGCGCAGGAAGAACGCCGCCGCCGGATCGCCGAAGAAGAGCGGCGCAAACTGGAAGAGGCCGAGCGCAAACGTCTGGAAGCTGAAAAGAAGGATCTGGAACGCTATCGGTCTGAATTCTTTGGCCGTGTGCGCGAGATCATCGCCGATCGGGATGGGGTACGGATTGAAGGGGACCGGTTTGTCTTCTCGTCCGAGGTTCTGTTCGAGGTCGGCTCGGCGGATCTGTCGCCGCTTGGGAAACGTGAGATTGCCAAAGTTGCCAATATTTTGCGCGCCATTTCCGCAGATATTCCCGAAGGCATTGATTGGGTGATCCGGGTTGATGGCCACACAGACAATGTGCCGATCCGAGGTGGGGCCGAATTTGCCGACAACTGGGAGCTTAGCCAGGCACGCGCACTGTCAGTGGTGCGGGATATGATCCAGTCTTACGGCATCCCACCTGAACGTCTGGCGGCCAATGGATTTGGGGAATTCCAGCCGGTGAATCCGGCCAATACCTCAGAGGCGCGGGCGCAGAACCGCCGGATTGAATTGAAACTGACCGAGAAATAGATCGCCGATGCGTTAATCGATGGTCACTTCGGCGAACCGATGCGCAATCAGACGGGCCTTTCGAGTGAGTATCGCGCGGCCGGTATAGGTGCCCCTGGGCCAGCCCGCGGCAGGAGGTTTGCGACCAAAGGCCTGCATCTGGCTGACTTGCGGGTGCTTTAGCAGAATTTTTCGCTGGAAAACCTCTCCATCCGGGCCGGTCGCCGAGAGGGTCAGCACATCCCCATGCTCTGCGTGTCCCGCATGACCATAGAGAACAATCGGTTGATCTGGGTCTAGCGTGTGGCGACGCGCCTTGCCAGTGGTGACCTGCGGCAATGAAGGGATCGCATCGGTAAATCCGGCAGTGATCAGGCTGGCGCGATCATACGCGGGGGGCTCGGCCCACAACATTACTTGCTCTTCACCGCAGCTGGCCGTTGGGTTTGGGCGAAACGGATCCACGAGAGCGCCGTTGTGATAGACGCTGAGGTGCAGATGCGGGTGGGTGGTTTTCCCGGATAATCCAATCTGCCCAAGAGGATCACCTGCCGTCACGGTGTCGCCTGGCACGACGCTAAGCGACCCTTGTTTCAAGTGGCAATAGAGTGTCCGCCAACCTTGACCGTGGTCGAGGAAAACGGCGTTGCCGCAGGCGTTGTCGTCGGTGACATTTGGCATCTTTGGATCGTCAACCATGCCATCCCGCACGCGCAGGACCACGGCGTCGGCTGCGGCGCGCACCGTGGTTTGGGTCTCAAAACTGAGCAACGCGATATCGGTGCCTTTGTGCCCATCGCGCGATTTGATGCCACAGGCATAGTCAGATTGCCGCCCATGTGCGGGATCGGTATCCATATAGTCTTCGATATAACAGGTGGTTCCCAACACGCAGTCGACCGGCCAATCGAGGACGATAGGTTGAGAAAGTGCGGGCAGAGGCAAAAAGGCCCCTGCAAATGCAAGGGCCTTTGAAAGTGTCATTCTGCGGTCAGAAGCGGCGGCTTCTTTTTGCTGCTGATCCGCGGTTTGTCAGGGCCATCAAGATCAAGCACCAGCTCACCATCTTTGAGAGAGACCTTTACAAGACCACCTTTGGCGAGCTTACCAAAGAGCAACTCTTCCGCCAGCGGCTTTTTGATGTGTTCCTGAATGACGCGGCCCAAAGGACGTGCCCCCATGCGATCATCATAGCCTTTGTCCGCCAGCCATTCAGCGGCCGGGCGGGTCAGCTCAATGGTGACACCACGGTCCAGAAGTTGAGCTTCAAGCTGAAGCACAAACTTCTCGACCACCTGCAGGATCACCTCTTTTGGAAGTGGGCCGAAGCTGATGACCGAATCCAGACGGTTGCGGAATTCAGGCGTAAAGGTACGTTCAATCGCGGCGGTGTCCTCACCAGTCCGACGATCGCGACCAAAGCCAATGGCGGCCTTCGCCTGCTCGGCGGCACCGGCGTTTGAGGTCATGATCAGGATCACATTGCGGAAATCAACCGAACGACCGTTGTGGTCGGTCAAGGTGCCGTGGTCCATGACCTGCAACAGGATGTTGAAGACATCCGGGTGGGCCTTTTCAATTTCATCAAGCAACAGAACACAATGAGGGTTCTGGTCAATGCCATCGGTCAGAAGACCACCCTGATCAAAGCCAACATAGCCGGGAGGCGCACCAATCAGACGGCTGACGGCGTGTTTCTCCATGTACTCGGACATGTCAAAGCGCAGCAGTTCGACACCCAGGGTGCTTGCCAGCTGTTTGGCGACCTCGGTTTTACCGACGCCTGTAGGTCCGGCAAACAGATAGTTGCCAATGGGTTTCTCAGGCTCACGCAGACCGGCACGGGCCAGTTTGATCGCCGACGAAAGCGCTTCGATGGCAAGGTCCTGACCAAAGACCACGCGTTTGAGCGTCTTCTCCAGATCTTTCAGCACCTCAGCATCGTCTTTCGACACGTTTTTCGGCGGGATGCGGGCAATTTTGGCCACAACATCTTCGATCTCTTTCACGCCAATGGTCTTGCGACGTTTGGATTCCGCCACAAGATGCTGGGCCGCACCGGCTTCGTCGATCACGTCGATGGCCTTATCGGGCAGTTTGCGATCGTTGATATAGCGCGACGACAGTTCCACAGCCGATTTGATCGCATCGGCGGTGTATTTCACGCTGTGGTGCTCTTCGAAATAGGTTTTGATCCCTTTGAGGATCTTCACCGCATCTTCGACCGTGGGTTCGCTCACGTCGATTTTCTGGAAACGACGCGACAGAGCGCGATCTTTTTCAAAATGCTGACGGAACTCTTTGTAGGTGGTTGACCCCATGGTGCGCAGCTTGCCGCCCTGGAGCGCAGGCTTCAGAAGGTTGGAGGCATCCATTGCGCCACCCGACGTCGCCCCAGCCCCAATAACCGTGTGGATCTCATCGATGAACAATACCGCATCAGGATGCTCTTCAAGCTCGGTTACTACAGCTTTGAGACGTTCCTCAAAGTCACCGCGATAGCGGGTGCCTGCCAGAAGTGCGCCCATATCCAGCGAGTAGATCGTGGTGTTGGACAGAACCTCAGGCGTTTCACCGGCCACGACTTTGCGGGCCAGCCCCTCGGCGATTGCAGTCTTGCCGACACCGGGATCCCCCACCAAAAGCGGGTTATTCTTGCGGCGGCGGCACAGCACCTGAATACAGCGCTCAACCTCATGGTTGCGGCCGATCAGAGGGTCGATGTCACCTTCGCCGGCCTTTTCATTGAGGTCGACGCAGTATTTTGCCAGCGCAGATTCTTTGTCCTGACCCGAGGGTTGGGGTTCGACATGGGGGGCCTGTTCTTCGGCCTCTTCTGCGCCCTGGATGGGGCGGCTTTCGCCATAGGCGGGGTTTTTGGCCACGCCATGGGCGATAAAGTTGACCGCGTCATATCGGGTCATGTCCTGCTCTTGCAGGAAATAGGCCGCGTTGGATTCGCGTTCCGCGAAAATGGCGACCAAAACATTGGCGCCGCTTACTTCGGTCCGGCCCGATGACTGCACGTGGATTGCCGCGCGTTGAATCACGCGCTGGAAAGCCGCGGTTGGCACGGCCTCGGATCCTTCGACATCGGTGACCAGATTGGTCAGATCGTCGTCGATGAAATCCACAAGCGTGGTGCGCAGTTCCTCGGTGGCGACCGAACAGGCCTTCATCACGCGCACCGCATCTGGTTCGTCAATCAGCGCCAAGAGCAGGTGCTCTAGCGTTGCGAACTCGTGGCTGCGTGAATTGGCCAAAGCAAGGGCCGCATGAATGGCCTGCTCAAGTGTGGTCGAGAATGAAGGCACGGGCGTGCTCCTCTTTTTGTGCGCCGTCTTTCTGACAGCATTGCCTCATAGGGTTAAAGTTTGGTCGATTAATGCCGGTCTTCAAGTGTTTTCTCGTTTCACGGTCATCACAACTTGCCCCATTTCTTGTTTCAAACCTTCAGACTAGAAGGCGTCTTTGCGGGCGCGGATTTCGGAAAAAACTTCAGCATTTGAAGCACTTACCATGCCGAGACTTGTCTTTAGGTCTTCATCGGAGGCCCGCAAAAAAGGATTGGTTTCCAGTTCCAAAGATAATGGCACCTGTGCGGTTGGAAGCCCCGCTTTGCGCGCCACTTCTATATCACGAACCCGAGAGATAAGGTTTTGGTTGTCGGGGTCAATGGTCAGAGCGAACTTGGCATTGCCTGTCGTATATTCATGACCCGAGTAAACCATAGTTTCACCCGGCAGTTCGGCCAGGCGTGACAGCGAATCCCACATCATCTCTGGCGTGCCCTCAAACAGGCGTCCACAGCCGAGGGCCATCAGGCTGTCGGCGGTGAAGACGGCCGGGCCTTCGGGGTAATAATAGGCCACATGCCCCAGTGTGTGACCGGGCACGGGGATCACCTGACACAGGCTGTTGCCACTGCCGCCGGAAAACCCGTTTGGAAGGGCGAAATCGAGCTTGGGCAATTTGTCTTCTTCAGCCTTTGGGCCCATGACCATACAGCCGTATTTTTCCTTCAGCTCATCAATGGCCTGTACATGATCCCAATGGTGGTGGGTCAGCATGATCACACCCGGGGTCCAGCCCCGGCTGTCGAGGGCGTCGATGATCGGAGCAGCTTCGGGTGCGTCAATGATGGCCACGCCATCCGTGCCATTGACCAAATATGCGTAGTTGTCTTCGAGGCAGGGAATGGTCACGATCTCAAGGGGCATGGTCTTTCCTTCTCGGCTTTGACACAGTGCCCCCAGAGTGACCGATCCTGCGAAGGGCTGCAATGCATCTGGATGTACAGGTTTTGCGAGATTTCTATTACCGCAACGCGTTGGGGCGTGCGGCGCAGAAGATCATTCGCAATCAGGTTCTGGAATTCTGGCCTGAGGCTAAGGGGCAGACCGTTGCGGGCTATGGTTTTGCTGTGCCTCTGCTGCGCCCCTATCTCAAAGACGCCCGGCGGGTGATCGGGTTGATGCCCGGACCGCAGGGGGTGATGCCCTGGCCTGCGGGCATGCCAAATGTCAGCGTCCTGTGTGAAGAGGCACGGTGGCCGCTTGAGACGGGACGTGTGGATCGTCTGGTTCTGATGCATGGGCTTGAGACATCTGAAACGCCAACTGATGTGCTGGACGAAGCCTATCGTGTGTTAGGCCCGGGCGGCGAGGCGTTGTTTGTGGTGCCAAATCGCACAGGGGTTTGGGCACGGGCGGAACGGACGCCCTTTGGGTATGGGCGCCCCTATACGCTGGGTCAGCTTGAGGCGCAGCTGAAAGCGCATGACTTTTTGCCCGAGGCCCATCTGTCTGTTCTGTATCAGCCCCCCTCGACACGGCGGTTCTGGATGAAGACCGGATCCTTCTGGGAGAAAACCGGTCGGGCTATTCCTGCGGTGATGGCTGGGGGCGTGATGATGGTGATCGCCTCGAAGCGAAATCCCCCCCGTCGGAAGGGGCTGGGGCAGGCGGCGCGGGTGCTCAATCCACTGGATGTGTTGGGCCCGAGCAAGGAGCCCAAGACCGCCTATGGGACGGACTGGCGCTCGGGTCTTTGACCCATCGCCCCACCCGCCGTCCCACGGCGGTGCCCCCTCAAGAGATTCGTCTGCGGCGACGAGAGATCCAGAATTAACCTGTTTCGTGGCGGGAAACACACAGGTGAATGTCGTATTTTGTGGCGCGAAACACATGCGGCTTTCGCAAAGTGAACTCCCCATGAAAACGAGAGATTCTCTTGGAAATCAGCTAATTTCTTAAAAAAGCACCAACTTTTGCGGCACTTTTTTATGCGCAGAACGTCGCACTTTGCCCGAAGCCCTTGAAATTAGGGCAATCCGGCCTGTGAGATTTCGACGCTAACTTGTTGCTTGGTGCATGGGGCTCTGCTACATCCGCGTCGATTTATGTCGCTTGATGCAAATCAAGTTCTCAAAACGCCTCCGGGTGCTCGGGTTTCCGCAGCGCCGCGGGGGCTAATATCGGAAGGGTGGACGTGTCTGAATCAGCATCGATTTCCTCCGGCATCGCCGAGCGCTATGCCACCGCTGTCTTCGAGCTTGTGAAGGAAGCCAAAGAGCTACCTAAACTCGAGGCCAATCTTGACGATTTCGCTGCTGCGCTGGATGACAGTGCCGATCTGCGTGACCTGTTGGTTTCGCCGATTTACAGCCGTGATGATCAGGGATCGGCCGTGACAGCGATTGCCCAGAAAATGGGTATGATCCCCGCGATGCAGAACGTGCTGGGGCTTATGGCCGCCAAGCGCCGCCTGTTTGTCGCACCGCAGCTGATCGCAAAACTGCGTGATCTGATCGCGGAAGACAAAGGTGAGGTTACAGCAGACGTGGTTTCGGCCACCGCCATGACCAACGCCCAGGCCAAGAAACTGGCCGAGACGCTGAAAGCCAGTGTCGGCAAAGATGTTAAGATCAATGCCTCCGTCGACGAAAAACTGATCGGCGGGCTTGTAGTTAAGGTGGGCTCGAAGATGATCGATACGTCGATCCGCTCCAAGCTCAACTCTCTCCAGAATGCAATGAAAGAGGTCGGATAAATGGGTATCCAAGCAGCAGAGATTTCTGCGATCTTGAAAGACCAGATCAAAAACTTCGGTCAAGACGCCGAAGTGGCTGAAGTTGGTCGCGTGCTGAGCGTTGGGGACGGTATTGCCCGTGTCCACGGCCTCGACAATGTTCAGGCCGGTGAAATGGTCGAATTCCCAGGTGGTGTTATGGGCATGGCCCTGAACCTGGAAAGCGACAACGTTGGTATCGTTATCTTCGGTTCCGACCGCGACATTAAAGAAGGCGACACCGTTAAGCGCACACAGTCCATCGTGGACGTGCCTGCGGGTGACGCGCTTTTGGGTCGTGTTGTTGACGGCCTGGGCAACCCGGTTGACGGCAAAGGTCCGATCGAAGCCGCCGAGCGTCGCATCGCCGACTCGAAAGCACCGGGCATCATCCCGCGTAAATCGGTTCACGAGCCGATGGCAACCGGCCTCAAAGCCGTTGACGCGATGATCCCAATTGGTCGTGGCCAGCGTGAGCTGATCATTGGTGACCGTCAGACCGGTAAAACCGCCGTTGCTCTGGATGCGATCCTGAACCAGAAATCGTACAACGACGCCGCAGGCGACGACGAGTCGAAGAAACTGTTCTGCATCTACGTTGCTGTAGGTCAGAAGCGTTCGACCGTTGCTCAGCTGGTGAAGAAACTGGAAGAAACCGGTGCGATCGATTATTCGGTTGTTGTGGCTGCGACCGCGTCCGACCCGGCTCCCATGCAGTTCCTGGCGCCCTACGCCGCGACCGCTATGGCAGAATACTTCCGTGACAACGGCAAGCACGCGCTGATCATCTATGATGACCTGTCGAAGCAGGCTGTGTCCTACCGTCAGATGTCGCTGCTGCTGCGCCGCCCACCCGGCCGTGAAGCCTATCCTGGCGACGTTTTCTACCTCCACTCGCGTCTGCTCGAGCGTTCTGCAAAGCTGAACGAAGACAGTGGTTCGGGCTCGCTGACCGCGCTGCCGATCATTGAAACCCAGGGCGGCGACGTTTCGGCGTTTATTCCGACCAACGTGATCTCGATCACCGACGGTCAGATCTTCCTGGAAACCGAACTGTTCTACCAGGGTATCCGTCCTGCGGTGAACACCGGTCTGTCGGTTTCGCGTGTTGGTTCGTCGGCTCAAACTGACGCAATGTCGTCGGTTGCTGGTCCGGTGAAACTGTCGCTGGCTCAGTATCGCGAAATGGCGGCCTTTGCTCAGTTCGGTTCCGACCTTGACGCCGCAACTCAGCAGCTGCTGGCACGTGGTGCACGTCTGACCGAGCTGATGAAACAGCCTCAGTACTCGCCGCTGACCAACTCGGAAATCGTTTGCGTCATCTATGCGGGCACCAACGGGTATCTGGACAACGTAGATCTGAAAGACGTTGGTCGCTATGAAAGCGAACTGCTGTCCTTCCTGCGCACCCAGAAAGCTGACTTCTTGGCTTGGATCACCGATACCGATCCCAAGTTCAAAAAGGGTGAGCCGGTAGAAAAGATGAAGGCAGTCCTCGACGAATTCGCTGCGAACTTCTCGTAAGGAGATCCGGCGATGCCCAATCTCAAGGACCTAAAAACCAGGATCGCGTCGGTCAAATCGACCCGCAAGATCACAAAGGCTATGCAGATGGTGGCCGCCGCAAAATTGCGGCGGGCCCAGGATGCAGCCGAGCAGGCGCGCCCCTACGCCGCCCGCTTTAACGCTGTAATGGCATCGTTGGCTGCGTCTGTGGCCGGCAGTGATACCGCTCCGCGCCTGCTTGCGGGCTCGGGCAAAGACGATGTGCATCTGTTGGTTGTCATGACCGCCGAGCGCGGTCTTTGTGGCGGCTTCAACAGTTCGATTGTGAAACTTGCTAAGGCGCATGCTGAAAAGCTGACCAAAGCAGGCAAGCAGGTGAAAGTGCTCACCGTCGGCAAAAAAGGTCGTGAGCAGCTGAAGCGTGAATTTGACAACCTGATGGTTGGTCACGTGGATCTGTCTGACGTGAAACGCCTTGGTTACAACAACGCACAGGATATCGCCAAAGATGTTCTGGGCCGTTTTGACGCCAATGAGTTTGATGTCGCAACGATCTTCTTCAACCGCTTCCAGTCGGTGATCAGCCAGATCCCGACAGCACAGCAGATCATTCCGGCCTCGTACGAGACGGAAGAGGGCGCGTCGGACGCGTCGGCCTTGTATGACTACGAGCCCGACGAAGAAGCGATCCTGGCTGACCTGCTGCCGCGTGGCGTGGCGACACAGATCTTCTCGGCTCTGCTCGAGAATGCGGCCTCTGAACAGGGTGCCCGGATGTCTGCCATGGATAACGCAACGCGGAACGCGGGCGACATGATCGACAGGCTGACCACCGAATACAACCGGTCGCGTCAAGCCGTGATCACAAACGAACTGATCGAAATTATCTCGGGCGCTGAGGCGCTCTAAGAACCGGAGACAGCAACAATGGCAAATGCACAAGGCAAGATCACTCAGGTGATTGGCGCCGTGGTCGACGTGCAATTCGATGACCACCTGCCAGAAATTCTGAACGCGTTGAACACTGACAACCAGGGCAAGAAACTGGTTCTGGAAGTGGCTCAGCACCTCGGCGAGAACACCGTTCGCGCCATCGCAATGGACGCAACCGAAGGTCTGGTTCGCGGTCAGGCGGTGGAAGACACCGGTGGCGCCATCATGGTTCCCGTGGGTGAAGCCACCCTGGGCCGTATTCTGAACGTGACCGGCGATCCGATCGACGAAAAGGGCCCGGTTGAAGCAACCGAAACCCGCGCGATCCACCAGCCTGCTCCCGACTTTGCCGATCAGGCAACCGAAGCAGAAGTTCTGGTCACCGGCATCAAAGTTATCGACCTTCTGGCGCCCTACGCCAAAGGTGGTAAAATTGGTCTGTTCGGCGGCGCGGGCGTTGGCAAAACCGTTCTCATTCAGGAACTGATCAACAACATCGCGAAAGTACACTCGGGTCTCTCGGTGTTCGCGGGTGTTGGTGAGCGGACCCGTGAAGGGAACGACCTGTACCACGAGATGATCGAATCGGGTGTTCTGACCCCCGACAACCTGGTTGACTCGAAAATTGCTCTGGTCTTCGGCCAGATGAACGAGCCTCCCGGTGCGCGTGCACGTATTGCTCTGACAGGTCTGACCCTGGCGGAACAGTTCCGTGATGCAACCGGTACCGACGTTCTGTTCTTTGTCGACAACATCTTCCGCTTTACTCAGGCGGGATCGGAAATGTCGGCTCTGCTGGGTCGTATTCCTTCGGCGGTTGGCTATCAGCCCACCCTGGCGACCGACATGGGCGCCATGCAGGAACGCATCACCTCGACCAAGAACGGCTCGATCACCTCGATCCAGGCTGTTTATGTTCCTGCGGATGACCTTACTGACCCTGCACCGGCAACAACCTTTGCTCACTTGGACGCAACCACCGTTCTGAACCGTGCGATCTCGGAACTGGGTATCTACCCGGCCGTTGACCCGCTCGATTCGACCTCGCGTCTGATGGACCCACAGATCGTTGGTGAAGAGCACTATCAGGTTGCACGTGACATCCAGGGTATTCTCCAGCGCTACAAGTCGCTTCAGGACATCATCGCGATCCTGGGCATGGACGAACTGTCGGAAGAAGACAAACTGACCGTTGCCCGCGCCCGTAAGATCCAGCGTTTCCTCTCGCAGCCGTTTGACGTTGCGAAGGTCTTCACTGGTTCGGACGGTGTTCAGGTTCCGCTGGAAGACACCATCTCGTCGTTCAAAGCTGTTGTGGCTGGTGAATATGACCACCTGCCCGAAGCCGCGTTCTACATGGTTGGTGGCATCAACGAAGTGCTGGCCAAGGCTGAGAAAATCGCTGCCGAGGCTGCCTAATCCACCGGTCAGGGGGCGCATGTCCGCGCCCCCGGCTTAACAGGAGGACATCATGGCAGAGACCATGCAATTCGATCTGGTCAGCCCCGAGCGCAGCTTGCTGTCCGAGCAGGTCAAAGCGGTCCGTATTCCAGGCTCCGAAGGGGATCTGACAGTGATGCCAAACCACGCATCGCTGATCACCACCCTGCGTCCCGGCGTTATGACTGTTGAAACCGAAGCGGGTGTTCAGGAATTCGTTGTCACCGGCGGTTTCGCTGAAGTTGGCGAAAACCTGTCGGTTCTGGCTGAAAAAGCTCTGGCTGCGTCGGATCTGGATCAGGCGGCGTACGACGCTCTGGTTGAGGAAGCCCACGAGGCATATCACCAGGCCAAAGACGGATCCTATGAGGACGTGAACGCCGTGGACGAAGCAGCCAAGCTGCTGATGGACATGGTTGCGATCGGCACTCACATCGGTCTGGACCCGAAAACTCCGTCGCTCTGACGCCGAGTTTGACCACAAATAGAAGAACCCCGGTGACCAAACGGTCTCTGGGGTTTTTTTGTTGTTTGGCTAAATGGAAAAGCCGCGACAGAAGATATCATCGAGCGTTGTCGGCGACGGATGTCAGCCTTGCGGACGGAGCGGACCCAAGTCAGCATAAATCGAATGGCGGCTTTTAGTTGGCAACTAGTTCAACTTGGTGTGTAGGGAGCTTCACGCCGATCTCCACCATGCGGCTATACAACTCATCAGAAACAAAAAGCTCACGTAGGTACCTATCTTCGCGCCAGAAATGAACATCCGAAGAGTGTTTATCGGGGTCCATCGTGACCTTGGGAAGCAAGTGGCTAAGGAGCATTCTCTGCTTGCTTTGCTCAAAGCCTCGAACGGGTTCTGCGTTTGTCAATTCGTCGACGATACTCGATTGATGGCAGAATACGTTGATCAGATAACGGGCCTCGCCTTCAATTGGCTTGTCCCACCAATTCGTTAAGCCAATTGGAAGGAATTGGTGTCGCCCCGGTTCGAGGTCTTCAATTACTGCTTTGGCGGTATCGTTCACAGTCCAAAACCCAGCCTTGAACATGGGTTTGATTGTCCTTGTTCTTTGAAGCGCGATTGTTTTGGGGGTGTCGTCAGGGTTCATCAAACCTTGGCCCCAAGCAAAACGCCGCGACCACGCAGACCTCGCTGTACGCCCCTCGTCGGTATCTCCGGGCCATTTCTGGCCCCGAAACTCAGATGGAACGATGCAACCTGTTTGCTTGTTATTGGTTAGAAGTTTGGGCATGCGATTCGCTCCGAGATAGGCCTGCCGACAAGCCATATCAGACGTTCGCTATGTGTGCAGTTTTGGGCAATTCGGGCTCACTGCTGCCGATGCGCTTCGGGCCTTCTCGATTCTCCCTTTCAGCATCTGGAGTATAAAAAAAGGGGCCCGAAGGCCCCGATTTCAGTTATTTGCGTCGTGTCGGGCGTGCATCCCCACCTTTGCGGGGCGGGCCTAGGCGTTTGCCGGGGGAGGCCGCTGCGGGTGCGCCTTTGCCACCCGGTTTGCCGCCGGGCTTTTTACCCTTGGGGCGGTCGCCGCCAAAGTCACCTTTGCTTTTGCGTTGTTTAAAGGCCTCTCCGTCGGGACGTGCGCCAGCGCCGGGCTTGCCGCTGTGGCGGGGCTTACGCGCGCCACGGTCCTCGTCGGAGGGGCCATCAAACTTTTTTGCGCGGAAGCTGCTTGGCTTGGGCACTGCGCCTTCCGAGCGATCTTCTCGCGGGGCGTCACGGTCAGGCTTGGGGCCGCGCTCGGGGCGATCTCCACGGTCAGGACGGTCCCCACGGTCGGGGCGCGGGCCACGATCAGGACGGTCACCCCGATCCGGGCGAGGGCCACGGTTGGGGCGGTCCCCACGGTCGCCGCGATCTTGACGCGGACCACGGTCGGGGCGGGGGCCACGATCCGGGCGCGGGCCCCGTGCATTGCGGTCCGGCAGCTCGGGTGGCTCGTCCATTTTGCGCACTTTGATGTCGTCTTGCAGAACGTCATCGGTCAGTTTGCTCATGAAGCCTGCAACAGAGGCCTCGGCCAGCTGAACATAGGTCTCTTTCTGAGCAACTTTGATATAGCCGATCTGTTCCTTGTCCAGGCCACCAACGCGGCAGAGCATAGGCAGGAGCCAGCGTGGTTCGGCGCGATCACCCCGGCCCACCGACAGAGCAATCCAGGTGCTAGGGCCAAAGGGCGTGCGTTCCTTGCGCTCGGGGCGCGCTTCGGGGTCACGCAGCTCTTCTGGCGCGGAGAGTTTGGACTGCGCCAAAGCAAAGAAGGCGGCAGCGATGCGCTCGGGGCTATGCTGTTCCAGAAGTTTGGCGGCGAAGGCCTCTTGCGCTTCTGTGATCTCGTCGGTCCATAGGGCACTCTCAAGCAGGCGCTCTTCATCTTTGGCACGGATCTCTTCGGGGCTGGGGGCTGCGCCCCACTCGGCCTTCAGTTTGGCCCACTGCAACAAGCGGCTGGCCTTTTTGCCGATTTTGGGCGTCACGATCAGAGCCGAGATCCCTTTTTGACCGGCACGCCCGGTGCGGCCCGAGCGGTGCAGCAGGGCTTCGGTGTTGGAGGGCAGATCGGCGTGAATGACTAGTTCCAGCTTGGGCAGGTCAATCCCGCGTGCAGCCACATCCGTGGCCACACAGATCCGGGCACGGCCGTCTCGCATGGCCTGAAGCGCGTGAGTCCGTTCGGATTGCGACAACTCGCCCGACAGCGACACAACCGAAAGACCCCGATTGGCAAGACGGGCGGTCAGACGGGCCACGGCGGCGCGGGTGTTGGCAAAGACAATTGCCTTTTCCGCGTCGTGGAAGCGCAACAGGTTGATGATGCCGTGTTCGACATCCGACTGGGCCACCTGAACAACCTGATATTGAATGTCGGTGTGCTGCGACCCTTTGGAAATGGTCGAGATGCGTTTTGCACTGCGCTGATACTTTTCGGCCAGCTTGGCGATCATCGGCGATACGGTTGCCGAGAACATCAATGTGCGGCGCTCTTCCGGAGATTCACCCAGCATAAATTCGAGATCTTCGCGGAACCCCATGTCGAGCATTTCATCCGCTTCATCCAGAACAACAGCCCGCAGTTCCCCCAACTGCAAAGCGCCTTTCTCGATGTGGTCACGCAGACGCCCAGGTGTGCCGACCACAATGTGGGTGCCGCGGGCCAAAGCGCGGCGCTCATCCCGGATGTCCATGCCGCCGACACAGGAGGAAATGCGCGCGCCCGCACTTGCATAAAGCCAGTCCAGTTCGCGTTTGACCTGCATGGCCAATTCGCGGGTTGGTGCAATCACCAGAGCCTGAGGCAGGTCAGGCTTGCCAAAAATCTCAGCCCCATCCAGCAATGTCGGCGCAATCGCCAGACCAAAGCCTACGGTCTTGCCCGACCCTGTCTGCGCGGAGACCAAAAGGTCTGAATTGCCGAGCTCGGGTTCGGTGACGGCTTGTTGCACATCGGTGAGAGTGGAATAGCCGCGTGCGTCTAGGGCAGCCTGAAGGGTAGGGATCATGACAATGGGTCCGGATGCTGGGGGTGGCGAGGACTGCGAAAGACGAAGGGACCTCGCAAGCCGTGGCTCTTATCGGGAATCATCTAGGAAGTATACGCGAAAACGCCTCTCTGCGTCAGTTTGCATTGAGAATTCCCAAGCGGAGCGAGGGGCGCTATAAAAAAGGAAATAGATTTGAGGCAGCTATGCGAAAATATGTTGGATCGCTGATTGGCGTGGATGATGGCAACGAGGAAGTTTTTTCCGACTTTGCCAGTGGCGGGTCGATGTGGACCGGTCAGGGGTCACGGGAACGCCGCAAGAAGATCAGTTTTTCCGAGCCCTTTTTGACCCCACCGACAGTTCAGGTCTCTCTTTCGCTTTGGGACATGGATCAGGGGGCCAATGTGCGTGCCGATATTCTGGCGGATAAGGTGACGGCCAAGGGGTTTGACCTTGTGTTTCGCACTTGGTCTGACACGCGGGTGGCCCGGGTGCGTATGAGCTGGATGGCCATCGGTGAGGTGCGCAGCGAAGACGATTGGGACGTCATGTAGATTTTTTGAATAGCCGCCCGATTTTGGGCGGTGTTGGATAAAGCGGCCTGTTAGGCAGAGACATGATGTTTGACCTGCCTGACCATAACACCCTCTATGCCGCTTTGCTTGCGCGCAACACCGACTATGACGGCCGAGCCTATGTCTGTGTCACTTCGACCGGTGTGTTTTGTCGTCTGACTTGTCCCGCGCGAAAACCCAAGCAAGAGAACTGTCTATTCTTTGCAACAATTGGGGAATGCATCGAAGCGGGGTTTCGCGCCTGCAAACGCTGTCATCCCCTTGCGCCTTCCGCAGAGGCCGATCCAATGATTGCTGCGCTTCTGGGGGCTCTGGATGCCCGTCCCGATGTGCGGTGGACTGAGGCGCATGTGGTTCGGATGGGATTTGATCCATCCACAGTGCGCCGCAGTTTCAAGCGCCAGTTTGGCATGACCTTTCTTGAGATGGCCCGGCAGCGACGTCTGAGAGAAGGATTTGAAAGCCTCGGGGCAGGAGAAAAGGTGATCACGGCGCAGCAGGATGCCGGATTTGAATCGCCAAGTGCCTTTCGCCGCGCCTTTGCTCGATTGCTGGGATGTGCCCCGGCTGAGATTTCCAAAAATGGGTTGCTGCAGGCGGATTGGATCCCAACACCGCTGGGCGACATGATCGCGGTCGCCGACCGAACCCATCTGCATTTGCTGGAGTTTGTTGACAGGCGGGCGCTGCCAACCGAGCTCACCCGGCTGCGCAAAGCTGTGAAGGGTGATCTTGGGATTGGTCATACCGAACCCATGGACCAGATGCGCGAAGAATTGGGGCGGTACTTTTCCGGCGAAAGCGCGCAGTTTGACACCCCGCTTGTGCTGCATGGCACAGAGTTCACCAAAGATGTCTGGCGCGCGCTGATTGAGATCCCCGCAGGCGAGACGCGTACCTATACCGAACTGGCGCAGGCCATTGGCAAACCTGGATCGGTGCGTGCGGTGGCGCGGGCCAATGGGGCCAATCAGATTGGCTTGGTGATTCCCTGCCACCGCATTCTGGGCATGGATGGCGCGCTGACCGGCTATGGGGGCGGGCTGTGGCGTAAACAGAGCCTAATTGAGATTGAACGGCGCTATGCCAAACCTGAAACTGGAAGAACCACATGACTTGGGACGACAAAGCCGCTGTATTCCGTAACCTTCATAGCCAGAGCGCGCCGCTCGTGCTGTTCAACGCTTGGGATGCAGGATCGGCCAAAACCATCGCCAAAGCCGGAGCCAAGGCCATAGCAACGGGCAGTTGGTCAGTTGCCGCGGCGCAGGGCTATGACGATGGCGAAGACTGTCCGCTGGATCTGGTGTTGGGCATCATTCAGCGAATCGTTGAAAGCGTTGATGTGCCGGTAAGCGCCGATTTTGAGGGCGGCTATGCAGGGGCACCAGAGGAGGTCGCAGCCCATGTTCTCCGGCTTGTGCAAACAGGTGTGGTTGGATTGAATTTTGAAGATCGGGTGGTGTCTGGGCGTGGCCTGCATTCCATTGCGGATCAAACGGCTCGTATTCGCGCGATCCGCAGTGCCTGTGAGGCGGAGGGCAAAGATGTGTTCCTAAATGCGCGCACAGATCTGTTCTTTGGCGGGGTCCGGGATGTCGCGCAGGAGGATCTTGTGCAGATGGCGATTGAACGAGGTCACGCCTATCACGAGGCTGGGGCTTCGGGACTGTTTGTGCCGGGGTTGCTTGACCCCGAGGCATTGGCGCAGATCGCTGAAGCTGTGACTTTGCCGTTGAACGCAATGTCGGGATCCTCCGCCGCGCCTGAAGCCGATTTGCTCGGTTCAGGGATTGCGCGGCTCAGCTATGGACCGCTTCCCTATATGGCCGTGATGAAATCCTTGCGCGGAATGGCTCAGGTCTAACGAAAAAGGGCGCAGCTTTTGGCCGCGCCCAATCCATTCTTTCAAAAAGGCCCTTTTACAGGATGCCTTCGTAGATCGGCTCAAGCGTGTCGGTCTCAAACAGCGACGACACGCTGGTGCCGTTCCAGATGTTGAGGATCGACTGCGCAAACATTGGTGCGGTGGGCACGATGCGAATATTCGGCGCGGCAACAACTTCGTCGGTGGGCTGAATCGAATCGGTGAGAACCAGGGACTTCATTACCGAGTTCGACACGCGCTCAACCGCTGGGCCTGACATAACGCCGTGCGAGATATAGGCGTGTACTTCGGTTGCGCCATGCTCCAGCAGAACTTCGGCAGCTTTGCACAGCGTGCCGGCGGTGTCGCAGATGTCATCGACGATGATACATTTCTTGCCTTCAACGTTGCCGATAACCGTCATCTCAGCAATCTCACCGGGTTTTTCACGGCGTTTGTCAACGATCGACAGCGGGGCGTTGATGCGTTTGGCCAGCTCACGGGCACGGGCCACGCCACCTACGTCAGGGGATACAACCATCACATCGCCCAGAGAACCTTCGAACTGCTTGAGAATATCCAGCGCGAAGATCGGCGAGGCATAGAGGTTGTCGACGGGGATGTCGAAGAAGCCCTGAATCTGCGCGGCGTGCAGATCCATGGTCAAAACACGTTCAACACCGGCCTCAACCAGCATGTTGGCAACAAGTTTGGCCGAAATTGGTGTCCGGGCCTTGGCGCGGCGGTCCTGACGGGCATAGCCAAAGTACGGCATCACAGCGGTGATCCGCTGAGCGGACGAGCGGCGCAGCGCATCGGCCATGATCAGCAGTTCCATCAGGTTGTCATTGGCCGGGTTCGACGTGCTCTGGATGATGAACATGTCCTCACCGCGCACGTTTTCAAACACTTCGACGAAGATCTCGCCGTCATTAAAGCGCTCGACACGGGTGTTGATCAGGTCAACAGGGCGTCCGCGATAGATCGAGGTGCGGCGCGCAATGGCCTCGGCCAAGGGGCGGTTGGCATTGCCTGCGATCAGCTTGGGTTCGACAACGGTGGGCATAGGTTTGGCTCTCCGAGAGGATGACGGATTCGTGACATTGCGGCCCGCTTAACATGGGCTTAGATTCCGTTCCAGTATCACCAGCAGGAGTTGAGCTGTGTCTCACATCGATTATTATTTCTCGACGCTGTCACCCTTCACTTATCTGGCCGGTCAGCGCCTCGAAGAGATCGCGGCCAAACATGGCGCGAGCGTGAAATACAAGCCGCTCGACATTATGGCGCTTTTTGCGCGCACCGGAGGTGTTGCCCCAAAAGATCGCCACCCCAACCGCATGGCTTATCGTGCGCAAGAACTGGCTCGGATGCAGAAAAGCACGGGCATGGCGTTGAATTTCAAACCCGCCTTTTGGCCAACAAACGCCGCACCATCGGCCTATGCCATCATCGCTGCACAAGAGGCGGGGGGTGGCGATCTCGGGCTTTTGACACACAGCATCTTGCGTGCATGTTGGGCCGAAGAGAAAGATATAGCGGATGAGGCGGTGGTGCAGGATTGTCTTGAGGCCGCAGGGTTCTCGCGCAATCTTACCATGAGCGGTCTTCTCACGGGCGCAGAGACCTATGCCCGCAACCTTGAAGAGGCTGTTGATGCCGGTGTCTTTGGCGCCCCGTTTTACATCACTGCGGATGATCAAAGGTTCTGGGGCCAGGACCGGCTTGATGATCTAGACACACATTTGTCGGCGGGCTGATGACCTTGGATTTAGAAAAAAAACTCCAGATTTACTCGCGCGATCTGGGCCATGGCGACGCGCCTGCATTGCTTCTGCATTGCAGTCAGGGACATTCCGGTATGTTCCGAGTGATTGCCTCAAAATTGAGTGAACAGTTCCATATGGTTGCGCCGGACTGGCCGGGACACGGTAAAAGCGCGGATTGGGCGCCGGATGGGGCCTATCATAGCCAGGCCACAGACATTGCTGCGGGGTTGCTGGAAGAGGGCTCGCTTGTCATCGGGCACAGTTTCGGTGCGACGGTGGCCTTGCGAATGGCGCTTGAACATCCTGGCAAAGTGAAAGCTCTTGTTTTGATTGAACCCGTTTTGTTTGCCGCTGCCCGGGGCACACCGAATTATGACGAGGGTTTGAAAGGCCAGATGAAATTGGCCAAAATTCTCGAGGAAGACCCTGCGCTGGCGGCGCGGCTATTCAACAAGGCTTGGGGGGGGGCGAAATGGGACAGTTTCTCAGCCGAGGCGCAGGCGCTCATGGCGCAGCAAATGCGCTTTGTAGTGGGGACAGGGCAAAGTCTATGGGAAGACGAGCATAATATACTGGCCCCCGGTCGACTTGAGACACTGACCTGCCCTGTCCATTTCATCCGTGGGGCAGAAACCGACGGGATCATCGAGTGTATTCACGCCTATCTGGCGTCACGCCTGCCCAATGCCACTGAGACAACCGTTCCAGAGGCTGGGCATATGGTGGTGCTCAGCCACCCTCAGGCGGTGGTCGATGTGGCGCAGGAGGCCTGGTCCGCAGCGCAGAACCGTAACAATGATTGATCACGTCACCATAGGCGTTGCGGATTTTGCGCGCTCCACCGCGTTTTACGATGCGGCCCTGGCGCCCTTAGGCGTGAGGTTCCTGGTCTATGTTCCGAAAGAGGGGGATGATGTGAACCTAGCCGGGTATGGCAAGGATCAACCTTTTCTTTGGCTAGCGGAAGAAAACCCTACATCTGGAATGATGCATATCGCCTTGCAGGCGGCGACCCATGCCGAAGTTAATGCATTTTATGCGGCGGCGTTGCGTGCGGGCGGGACAGACAACGGGGCACCGGGTCTGCGCCCGCATTACCATCAGGATTACTATGCCGCTTATGTTCTTGATCCCGAGGGGCATAACATCGAAGCGGTGTGCCACCTTCCCTCACCCTGACCGAGGCCCCTTCCGGGGCTATGGCAGGTAGTGAGCGATCAAAAGCACCGCAGCACCAGATCCCATCGCGGCGATGACGTTTTTTGTCCAGAAGCCAATGAATAAGGTCGCGGCGGCGGCCAACACGCGCATCGGATCTGTTTCCCCGCCATTTGCAGCGGGCCAGACAACCAGCGGTGCGACCAGCGCAGGCAGCACGGTGACGGCGGTATAGCGCAGATGGCGCAACAGCCACGGCGGCATGGGACGATCGCCAATAAAGCCGAGGAAAAGGAACCTCAGCAGAAAAGACCCAATGCCAAGCGCGACAATGACGAACCAGATTTCAGTTTGTTCGATCATAGCCCGTACCTCCGCTCAATTTCTGCGCCGGTGGCCATACCGCCCAGGGCTGCAATGATCAGGCCGAGATTGAAGGGGATCCATGTGAGGCACAGAACCAGAATGACCGAAACCGTGGCGGCGGCGCGGTGGGCATTGGTCCGAAGCGCCGGGGCAATCATGGCGATAAAGGCAATGGGCAGCGCAAAATCCAAACCGAGTTCAGGTGGAATGGCCGCGCCAACCAGTGCCCCGGCGGCGGTGAGACCATACCAAAAGGGTACGATGGGCAGGACAACACCGATGAAATAGGCAAACTTCACAGCCGGGCTGGCATCCGGATCGCGCTCATATTCCAAGATCGACACGGCGTATGCCTGATCGACAAGGAAATAGGCCACCAACCCGCGTTTCCAAAGTGCAATGCCGCCCAAATGCGGGGTGAGAGACGCCGAATACATTACCATTCGTAGGTTAACGGCGAGAGCAGACAAAAGCACCACCCAGGTTGGGGCGTTTTCCCCCATTAGCTGCAATGCAGTGAACTGTGCCGCGCCGGCGATCACCACGACAGAAAACGCCAGAGCCTCGGTCACATGCAGGCCCGCTTCGGCGGCAATAACACCAAACAAAAGCGCAAAGGGACCAACCACAAGAATAAATGGCACGCCATGCCGCATCCCGCGCCAAAAGCTTGACATCACATCACTCTGCGCCATGACTTAACCCCCGTTCATTCATAACTGCCGTAGCTGGGGAACCACCAAGATGCAATCGCTGCCAAAGGACTATTTGATCGCGCCTGACCCCAGTGCGCCGCGGCTGACACGGCCTGTTTCGGGCGTGGATCACACCGGCGCCACGGTCGAGATTTCGGTGGTCGAAGAGCGGCCGCTGACCATCTACCTGAACCGTCAGGAAATTGTGACAGCGATGACCATCGGAGATTACCCCGAGTATCTCGCGCTCGGATTTCTACGCAATCAGGGGATGCTGTCGGATGACGAAGAGATCACCGGCGTTGACTACGACGATGAACTTGAAGTGGTTGTTGTGCGCACCGCGTCGCAGACCACCTATGAAGAGAAGGTGCAAAAGAAAACCCGCACCAGCGGCTGTGCGGTGGGCACTGTGTTTGGGGATATGATGGAAGGCCTAGAGGGGCTAGACCTGACACACACCGAGTTGCGCACCTCTTGGCTGTATTCTTTGGCACAGCGGATCAACACAACGCCCTCTCTCTATCTCGAAGCAGGGGCGATCCATGGCTCTGTCCTGTGCCATCAGGACCGGCCACTGGTTTATATGGAAGATGTCGGGCGTCATAATGCGGTTGATAAAATCGCAGGCTGGATGGTGTCCGAGGGGGTCTCGGGGGGCGACAAGATGATGTATACCACAGGGCGGCTGACGTCTGAGATGGTGATCAAATGTGCCCTGATGGGGATTCCCGTTCTGGCCTCGCGATCGGGGTTCACGGCTTGGGGTGTTGAGATTGCACGACAGATTGGCTTGACCTGTATCGGGCGCATGCGCGGCAAGCGCTTTGTCTGCCTGTCGGGTGAGGAACGCTTGGTGCGGGATGTTGACCCAGATAGCGTTCCTGAAGAGTCCCGGAAATCGCGCCGCAAAGGGGCCGAGTGAAGATGGGGCACCAATTGGACGTTCCAGCGGGCTGGGCTCTGGTTTTTATTCTGATGGCAACACTGTTGATGATGTGGCGCTATTTCTGTCAGGCACGTTATTTCGGGCTCATGACTGAGCTGCCGCTGGATGAGCGCCAAAGGTTCGGTTGGGACCGTGACAATCCCGTAGACAAACCTTTTACGCGTGGAGGCATGGGTGCAAGACGATTGACCGTGCGTCTGACCCTCTGGGGGCCACCTCCGGGGTTGCGGCATTCCGATGCGGCGCTGACAGCTCTGCGGAGATTGCGCCTAAGCAACGGACTTATCACTTTGGTAGCGCTTGGCTTTTTGGTCATGTTTGCCGATCAGCTTGGGCCCATGGTGCCGCTGCTGGCGGTTGTACTTGGCATCAACCTGATTATCCTGCGTCCAACCCCTTGGGAGAAAGGTTAAACCCATGAAAAAACCGCTTGGTGTGATTTTGGCCGGTGGACAGGCGCGGCGTATGGGGGGCGGCGACAAGGGCGCGCTTGTTGTGGATGGGCGCAGCATGTTGGACCGTGTGATCGATCGTCTGGGCCCTCAGGTCGATCATCTTGTGATCAATGCCAATGGCGATGCGGACCGGTTTATGGAATACGGTCTGCCGGTCTGCGCCGATACGCTGCCGGGGTATCCCGGGCCACTTGCTGGCGTGCTGGCGGGCATGGAGTGGGCGGCGGATAAGGGCTTTACCCATATCGTGACCGCCGCTGCAGATACGCCGTTTTTTCCCAAAGATCTGGTTGAGCGTCTGCAGCGCACAGCGGAGACCACTTCGACACCTATTGCCCTTGCGGTGACCCATGAAGAGGGGCGCACCAATCGCCACCCCACTTTCGGGCTATGGCCGGTAAATTTGCGGGCAGACCTGCGGGTCGCGCTGCAAGAGGGCCTGCGCAAGGTGGTGCTTTGGACTGACAAACATGGCGCCGCCTCAGCCGCCTTTGACGATGGCGCGTTTTTCAACGTCAATACCCCCGAAGATCTCGCCGTGGCAGAGCGCCTGGCGCAGGAGGCACGCGGATGAGGGTCTTTGGTGTCACCGGGTGGAAGAACGCGGGCAAAACCGGATTGGTTGAACGGCTTGTGACCGAAATCACCGCGCGCGGGTTTTCGGTCAGCACCATCAAACATGCGCATCATTCCTTTGATGTCGACCATGACGGCACCGACAGCTACCGCCACCGCGCGGCGGGTGCGCGTGAGGTCATTCTGGCCTCATCCAAACGTGTGGCGCAGATGTCTGAAATCACCGAAGAGCCGGGGCTGAAGGCGTTGTTGGCACGTGTTGCGCCGGTCGATTTGGTGTTGATCGAAGGTTATAAACGCGAAGCGCATCCCAAGATCGAGGCTTTTCGCAAAGAGGCGGGCCATGCCTTGATTGCCCCTGGTGATGCCACCATTCGCGCCATCGCAAGCGATTGCCCGCTAGAGGTGGATCGCCCGGTTCTGGATCTTGATGACACCGCAGGCATTGCCGATTTTGTTCTGCGCGAGGTGGGGTTGATTACACGTGAAGCCGCCGCCCCGCTCGCTCCACCGCCCCTGACCAATGATTGTTTTGCCCTGCCACCGGGAGTTGACTGGACCCCTGTGGATGAGGCTTTGGCCGCGTTGAAAGAGCGGCTGCACTGTGTGGTGGCCCAAGAAGAACTGCCGCTGATGGAGTGTGCGGGCCGGGTGTTGGCCGAAGATCTGCTGGCACTTCGGTCCAACCCTCCGCAACCCAACACCGCTGTGGATGGTTACGGCTTTGCGGGTCCGGCACCTGAGGGGCCAAATGCCCTGACCTTGGTTGACGGGCGTGCAGCGGCGGGTGTGCCCTATGGGGGGACCGTGCCACAGGGGCAGGCCATTCGTATCCTGACTGGCGCGGCACTGCCTGACGGAGTGACTACCGTAGTTCTGGAAGAGGACTGCGCCGTCGCAGAAGGCCAAGTGTCCTTTAATGGGCCTGTTAAACAAGGTGCAAATACACGCAAAGCGGGCGAGGATGTGGCCGAGGGTGACGTGGCCTTGCCCAAAGGTCGGGTACTCACACCTGCGGATCTGGCTTTGGCAGCGGCGGTGGGGCATGGACGCCTTCCGGTCTATCGCCCTCTGCGGGTTGGGGTCATCTCAACCGGGGATGAACTGATCGAGCCGGGCGGCGAGGCCGGGCTGGGGCAGATCTTTGACGCCAACCGCCCCATGCTGCTGAATATGGCGCAACGCTTTGGCTATGAACCTGTTGATCTGGGCCGGGTTGCAGATGACCGTGAAACTCTGCGCGCTGCCTTGGACAAAGCGGCGGAAGATACTGATGTGATCCTGACATCGGGTGGCGCGTCGGCGGGGGACGAAGACCATGTTTCGGCTCTGTTGAAGGAAAGTGGGGCGCTGGCCGAGTGGCGCATCGCGCTTAAACCCGGACGGCCACTGGCCCTGGCGGTGTGGAAGGGCACACCTGTGTTTGGCCTGCCCGGCAACCCGGTTGCGGCCTTTGTCTGCACCTTGATGTTTGCCCGACCGGCTTTTGCCGCGCTGTCAGGGGCCGGGTGGCAAGAGCCCGAAGGGTTTGATGTGCCCGCGGCCTTTGAAAAGCGCAAGAAACCGGGGCGGCGGGAATATCTGCGCGCGCGCCTGCGCAATGGGCGGGCCGAGGTGTTCAAATCCGAAGGGTCGGGGCGTGTGTCGGGCCTGAGCTGGGCCGAGGGGCTTGTTGAATTGGGCGACGGCGCGGCGCAGATCACTGAAGGCACGCCGGTGCGGTTCATTCCCTTTGGCAGTTTCGGGTTATAGGCATGGCGCGGTTGCTTATCCTCTATCACTCCCGCACCGGCGGCTCGCGCCAGATGGCCGAGGCGGCCTTCGCGGCGGCGCAAGAGGAGTGTGACGCGGCACTGCTGACCGCCGAAGAGGCCGGGCCAGACGATCTATTGGGAGCAGATGGTTATATCTTTTGCGCTCCGGAAAATCTCGCGGCCATTTCGGGCGCGATGAAGGAGTGTTTTGATCGGTGTTATTACCCCGTGCTTGGGCAAATCGAAGGCCGCCCCTATGCGGTGATGGTCTGCGCGGGGTCAGATGGGCAAAACGCCGTGCGCCAGATGGCACGGATTGCCACCGGGTGGCGTCTGAAAGAGGTGCAAGAGCCGATCGTGATTTGTACCCATGCGCAGACGCCCGAAGCCATACTGGCCGCGAAAACCATCGCCCCTGCGGATCTCGCACGCTGTGGCGAATTGGGCGCGGCTTTGGGCGCTGGTCTGGTGATGGGTGTGTTCTGATTGCAGCCGCGCGGCGGGGCTGCTAAGCGGCTTGAACATCCCTTCGAGAAGGAATTGTAGATGTTAGAGCTTGTTTCAAACCACTGACGGTCTCGGCTGATCGAGCACTGTCATTCTCTCATCCGGGGCGTATCGTGTGGATGGGCTGTTTTGATGTGGTTCAAACAGGCAATTCAATGAACATCTCAAAAAACGAACAGCGCGTGTTGCACGCGTTGGCGCAGGGTGGCTTCGTGCAATACGACCGCGCTGCAAATGGTAAGATCACCGACATCACATGCTTTACGCGCGAGGGCTATGTCCTGAGCAATTGCACCATGGATGTCTTTACCAAGCTGCGCCGCAAGGGGCTGGTGGCGTCGCGGAAATCCGGAGCCTATCGAATCTCTGATCGGGGGCGTCGGACCGTAGGTGCGCAACTGGACAATCGGTGAGACAAGGAGACATGACTATGATCCGTAAAGAAACCGCCGCAGATCACGCGGCTATTCACGGCCTCACCATTGCGGCCTTTGAAACAAGCCGTTTTGGCTATCAGGGAGAAGCGGAGATTGTAGAGGGGCTGCGCACAGCCGAGGCCCTGACACTGTCACTGGTGGAGGACCGCGACGGGGCCATTGCCGGGCACATCGCGTTTTCCCCGGTAACGGTCGAGGGGGGGGCGTGCGATTGGTACGGTCTCGCGCCGGTCTCGGTGGCGCCTGATCATCAGGGGCAGGGCATCGGCGCGGGGTTAATCCGTGAGGGGCTGGCACAGCTCAAGGCGCTGGGTGCGCAGGGCTGTGTTCTGCTGGGCGATCCTGCCTATTACGGCCGCTTCGGGTTTCGAAACGATCCGCGATTGACCCTCGCGGGGGTGCCGCCTGAGTATTTTCAGGCACTCCCCTTCACCACAGAGGTGTCCCAGGGCGCGGTTGCGTTTCATGCGGCCTTTGGCGGCTAATACAAAACCCCGGGCGCGCGCGTCCGGGGTTCCTTTTTCGTACCGTTGAGAGATGCTAGTCGAAAGTCCCGGCGATGCGGCCCAAAAGCATAAAGGCGCGGGCGGTTCGGGTGCCAGCAAAGGCGCTGATCTCGGCATCCGAGGCGTTTTGCTCGAAAATTGTGTAGTTGGTGTCGAACCGGCGCAAAAAGTGATGTGCGGCGTCGCGGAAAATTGGATCTTGCTTCATCCGACCAGCTGCCAATGCCAGAGACGAACGATCCCGCACTCCGCCAAGCGCTGCAATTTCACGCCCACGGGTGCCCTGCGCAAAGGCGCGCCAGATTTCAGGGCGGGCCAGATCGGGGCGCAGATCATCCATATAGATGCCGTCCTGGCTCAGCAGGGTCAGAACATCCTGCGCGGCCTGAATCAGTTTTGCGGTTTGACGATCTTTCAACGCTCTGCGCAGCGCAGAAAAGCCCTCGGTGTCCTCTGCCGTCTCTGGGAAGTGCAAGGCGCGAATGAAATCTTCGGTGGCCAGTGGCGCGGCCATATCCTCGGCTGAGGTGCCCAGTGACAGGGTGGGCTGTTCGTCGTCTGCCTCAGAAGGCGCCACGTTGGATGTGAGTTGTGCCTGCGCCGTTTCGGCCTGACGGACCCCGCCCAACATGGCCAGAGTGGCCTCGAAATTCCGCTGGGTGCCTGCGATTTCATCAAGCCTGCTCAGCAGGGCGGGATGTGGTGCGGTGCTCTGGCCGTTTTGCGCCTGTGTCACATAGGCCTGACGGATCGCATCAATCGCAGCGGCAAGACGGGCGCTTTCAGAGCGCATGACCCGCGACGACCGAATGGTGATGGCCGCCACCCAGATCAGCGCGATCGGCAGCACAATCACCATAACGGTCAGCAGGAAAAGCAGGCTGTCGCTGCTTGTTCCAAAGCCAAACAGAAAGTACCCGCCCGCGATAAGCAGCCAGACCAGCGTCGCAATCGATGCCGCAGCCTCGATTGCCGACACGCCGCTGGCTGCGGAGCGATCATAGAGCCCCGGACTGGGGCGGCGGGTTTCTTTAGGCTCGGCCATAACGCGCTTTACTTGAACTCGACGGAGAGAATTTCGTAGGACTTGATACCGCCCGGTGCGCGTACTTCGACGCTGTCACCCTCTTCCTTGCCAATGAAAGCGCGGGCGATGGGGGATTTGATGTTCAACAAACCCTTTTCGACATTGGCCTCGTATTCGCCAACGATCTGCCAGGTTTTCTCTTCGTCGGTGTCTTCATCTGCCACAGTGACCGTGGCACCGAATTTGATCGAACCTGACAGCGAGGCCGGATCAATCACTTCGGCGCGGCTGATAATGGCTTCAAGCTCGCCCACACGGCCCTCGATAAAGCCCTGCTTTTCGCGCGCCGAGTGATACTCGGCGTTTTCTTTCAGGTCACCCAGCTCGCGTGCCTCGGCGATGGCCTGAATGATGGCAGGGCGCTCAATGGTTTTGAGCTGCTTCAATTCTACTTCCAGCGCGTCAAAACCCGCGCGGGTCATCGGGATCTTTTCCATAGGATCTTTTTTCCGTCGTTGTCGGGGCCTGTGGTTTGTCCACGGCCCGGTCCCTTTATGGCTTCACAATGTGCCCAAGCCCCGGTGCATTGCAACAGGGCAAAACGGATGTCCAGCAAAACCCTGCTGTTAGCGCTCAGGACACCCCGTTCCGCCTATTCCGTCGTCCCCAATGTCGCAGTCTTCCGGCGACAGGGCCTCTTCCGCCATGATGACAGGTTCTTCCAAGACAAGGGGGGCTTGCCTCGGAACGGCACAGCCCGCGAGGGCCAGGCCAAGAAAAATGCAGAGAATGCGCGTCATTCAGAGCTGTCCTTTGAGGAATAGGCATAACCGCCGAGGCGAATGCGGTGGGGCGATCCGGCGGGTGCCTTGGCTTTTAGTCGAGCAGCCTCAGCATTGAGATCGGTCAATAGTGTCATCTGCGCCTGGTCAAAGGCCTGCTTCAACTGGGCAACTCCCTCTTCTGTCAGGCCTGTGTAATGCAGGGCACGTTCAAAATGCGGAGGCTGCGGGGCATGAATGTTTTCCACTGCGGCCAACAGGTGGTCGCCTGCATTCTCCGACAGATAAGAGACCTGTTCTTCACTGCCGCCGGGTGGTGTGTAGGCCCGCTTGATTAAAGTGATCGGATCTTCGCCCTCGACCATGCCGGCCTCATGTAACCCATCCAAAAGCGTGCGGGGGTGGATGTCCTGACGCACCTCGCGGGCGAGACTGTCGAAGGACCCGGTTGGGCCGGAGCGGGCAAGGGCGCGGGGGGTGCCGTGATCGGAATAGTCCGGATGCGTCTGCCACAGGGCAACCAGCCGGGTCAGCGGATGAGGTTTGGGAGGCTTGCGCTCAAAGGCGCGCAGGCGGGCGACGTCGCGACGCTGCAACCCCGTCATCACCGAGAGTTTGCTGTCGGTCTGCTTGCCGTCCAACTGTGCCATGGCCGCGGCCACGTAATGCCCCTTAAGGCGCTCGGCCAGTTCGGGAAAGCCAATGCCCTGCGCCACCATCAACTGCGCCAATGGGCCAAGGAGAGAGTCAAATTTATCCGCCATATGTGTAAAAAGCACATTTTCCTTGACGAGGGCAATGCGAATCGTGAAATGTGCAAAAAACACATTTTGCGGAGTGAGTATGAAACAGAGTTGGATCAAAGCCCTGTGTGTGGGGGTCGGGCTTGCGGGGTGTGACGCAGCGATTGTCGGTGAAGCCCCTGTCGAACCGGTCATCGTTGCAGACACGCCGATGGCCGAGGTGATGATGGAACCGGTCCTTGTTGAAAAGCGTGCCAGCGTGGGACTGGGGCGCCGTCCCGCCCGCCAAGGCGTTGTGACGGCGGGCGACATTGATGACACGCTCAATCTTGCGGCGTTCTCACGCTATCAGGCGCGGCAAAGCAAAGCCTTGGGTCTGAAGCGGGCCAATCTGCGGACACCGGTGCAGATCCAATTGGTCGGGCGCAACAACAAACCGCTGCCGGGCATGCACTATACTCTGCGCAAACCCGGCGAGGCGGAGCCGTTTCACAGTGGCTATGCGGGCGTCGACGGGCGGATTTCGGTCTTTCCCGCCAGTCTGGGACAGGGACGGCTCAATAAGGTTGAGCTGCGCACCTTTTCAGAAATTGGGACAATGAGAAAAACCATGGTCCCCACAGGGCAAGGATGGGAGCGGGTCAGGCGGTATGAAGACGCCAAGTACAGTCCTGACTTTGTGGATCTCGTCTTTGTGTTTGATACCACGGGCAGCATGGGGGACGAGCTTGCTTGGCTGACCAAAGAGTTCAAAGGCATCGTCTCTAGGGCTAAACAAGCTGCACCGGGGGCGGATTTCCGGTTTGGCCTGGTTGCCTATCGCGACAAGGGCGATGCCTATGAGGTGCAGAACTATGGCTTCACCCTCAAACAAAGCCAGATGCAGCGCTGGCTGCGTGGATTAAATGCCGATGGTGGTGGCGATTACCCCGAAGCGGCAGACCGGGCCCTGCGGGCCGCTGTGGATCTCAACTGGAAACGCGGCAAAGGTGAGCGTCTGATTTTTCACGTCGCGGATGCGCCGCCCCATAAGAGCAATAGTCTTGCCTATACCCGTGCAGCGCAGATCGCGGCGGGGAAAGGTGTGCAGATCTTTGGCCTCGGGGCCAGTGGTGTCGGGGACGAAGCCGAGTTCCTGATGCGTCAGGCCTCCTTGGTCAGCGGTGGGCGCTATCTGTTTCTCACCGATGATTCTGGTGTGGGGCAGGCCCATGCGGAACCCAAGGTTGCCTGCTATCGTGTGACTCGTTTGAAAGCTCTCCTGTCCCGCGTATTGGCCAGTGAATTGACCGGGAAACGGGTTGAAGCGGCCCAAAGCGAGGTCATACGGTCTGTTGGCGCCTATTCTGACGGATTTTGTCAGCAATGAAATTGCGCGGGATGCGGCAGAAACTGACGTATTCTGTCGCATTCCCGATAGGTTTCGCCGCGTACCGATTGACCCGTGCTGCACTGCCGCGCTAGGTCTGGCCGGACAATTTTTGCCTGGGGCCGGGAGAACTCAGATATGAGCGACGTACAGCGCGAATCAATGGAATATGATGTGGTGATCGTAGGCGGCGGACCGGCTGGTCTGTCTGCGGCGATCCGACTGAAACAGCTGGACCCCGATCTGGAAGTTGTCCTGCTGGAAAAGGGCTCGGAAGTGGGCGCGCATATCCTTTCGGGTGCTGTGCTTGACCCCTGTGGCCTTGATGCGCTGATCCCGGACTGGAAAGAAAAAGGTGCGCCGATCAATGTGGAAGTGAAAGAAGACAACTTCTTCTTCCTCGGTGAAGCGGGCAAAATCCGCATTCCCAATGCACCCATGCCCAAGTTGATGAACAACCACGGCAACTACATCGTCTCGATGGCGAATGTCTGCCGCTGGATGGCAGAACAGGCCGAAGAGCTGGGTGTTGAGATTTTCCCGGGCATGGCCTGTTCCGAGCTGGTCTATGGTGAAAATGGCGAAGTGCGCGGCGTTGTCGCTGGTGAGTTTGGCAAAGAAGCCGATGGCAGCCAGGGTCCCGCCTATGAGCCCGGCATGGAGCTTTTGGGCAAATACGTCTTCATCTCGGAAGGTGTGCGCGGCTCGCTCGCCAAAGAGATCATTGCCAAATACGACCTTCAGGAGGGCAAAGAGCCCCAGAAGTTCGGTGTGGGCATGAAAGAGATCTGGGAAATCGATCCTGCCAAACACAAAGAAGGCACCGTGACCCACACCATGGGCTGGCCTCTGGGATCGAACGCAGGTGGCGGATCGTTCATCTATCACCTGGACAACAACCAAGTGTACGTCGGCTTTGTGGTTCACCTGAACTACAAGAACCCGCATCTCTTCCCCTACATGGAATTCCAGCGCTTCAAGCACCACCCGATGGTCGAAGAGCTGCTGAAAGGCGGCAAGCGTGTGGCCTATGGCGCGCGTGCGATTTCAGAAGGTGGCTATCAGTCGATGCCGAAGATGGTGGCGCCAGGCGCGGCGCTGTTGGGTTGTTCGGTGGGCATGGTCAACGTGCCGCGCATCAAGGGCAACCACAATGCAATGCTGTCGGGCAAAGCGGCGGCTGAAGCGGCTTATGATGCGATCAAAGCGGGTCGCTCGAGTGATGAGCTGACCGCCTATGAAACCGAAGTGCGCGAAGGCGCCATTGGCGATGACCTGAAAAAAGTACGCAACGTTAAGCCGATCTGGTCGAAGTGGGGTCTCACCGCCTCGCTGGCGCTGGGCGGCATGGACATGTGGACCAACGAGTTGCTGGGCTTCTCGTTCTTCGGGACATTGGGCCATGGCAAAAACGACGCGGATTCGACCGAAAGCGTGTTCAAACACAAGCCGATCGACTACCCGAAACCAGATGGCGTGATCTCGTTTGATCGCCTGACCAACGTGTCCTTCTCGTTCACCAACCACGAAGAAAGCCAGCCCGCTCACCTGCGACTGGCCGATGAGATGGTGCCGACATTGGTCAACATTCCGCAATACGCCGAACCGGCCCAGCGGTATTGCCCGGCGGGTGTGTATGAGGTTGTTGAGAAAGATGGCCATCAGGAGTTCGTGGTCAACTTCCAGAACTGCGTGCACTGCAAAACCTGTGACATCAAAGACCCGAGCCAGAACATCACCTGGACGGTTCCACAGGGCGGCGACGGTCCGAACTATCCCAACATGTAATCGCATCTGCGATCCACAATTTGCGACGCCGGGAAGAGAGATCTTCCCGGCGTTTGTCGTTGGTCAAATTTGTTTCAACGATTTTAAGGGTTAGGGCTGGGTTTAGAAATCACTGGCATGGTTGTCACCACAGACGACACAGGTGATCTATGAAACCGCGCGCGCAACGTTGGCCCAGCCACTGGGCGTTAAACATTGAAACGGATCAGGCCGAGTTCCCGGTTAAAATTATGAATGTCTCGGAGACGGGGTTCAAATTTATCGGTGATCTGCCCGCGGATGTGGGGCAGACAGTACGGCTGCGGGCTATGGGCCAAACGGTGCACGCCGCCCTTGTGCGACGGGAGGAGACCGGGGGGGCCTTCACCTTTGAAGGGGAAATCAGCGCCGCGCAGCTGGCCAACCTGCGTCAATACCGCGATTATTTCTAAACTGACCGCTTTGGGGTCAGGAATGACAGTCTTGTCAGACTTGTGCGATTGCCTTGCCATCTGTCGCGCTCTAGGCTTTGATCACCAGATCCCTGAGGAGACAAAGCACAGTGGCATTTTGGGCTAACACAGTTCGCGCGATGGTGATGGCAGCAGGGCTTGCTCTGCCGCAGATGACTGCCGCAAATGGAATTTCCGGCGATTACCTTGCCGCACGGCAGGCCAGCTTTGAGGGGGATTTCAAGGCGGCAGCGCTCTATTATGGGCGGGCGTTGATGTTCGAGCCCGGAAAACCCGAGCTGCTGGAAAACGCCATTCTGGCCAATATCGCCTTGGGTGAAATCGATCTGGCTTCGGTTCTGGCGGATCGTCTGGTCGAGCAGGGATTGCCAAGCCAACTGGCGCATATGGCTTTGGTCAGCCGCGATGCGGATTCCGAGAACTATGCGGCCATCCTGAAAGCCATTGAAGACAAACGGGGCCTTGGGCCTTTGGCGGATGGGCTTGTGCGGGCCTGGGCGCAGCTGGGTCAGGGCGACATGAGCGGTGCGCTGTTGGATTTCGACGCAGTGAAAGAAGTGCAGGGTCTTGCGCCCTTTGCCAGCTATCACAAAGCGCTGGCTCTGGCGTCGATTGGGGATTTTGAAAGCGCAGATGCGATTTTGGGCACCGATGGGGCAGGCGGGCTTGGCCTGACGCGCCGGGGGGTGATTGCCCATACCGAGATTCTGAGCCAGCTGGATCGCAATACCGAGGCCGTCGCGCTGCTGGATCGCGCCTTTGGCAGCAATGTTGATCCGCAATTGGCCGAAATTCGTGCCGCGCTTGAGGCCGGGGATAAACTCCCCTTTACCCATGTGCGGTCGCCACGCGATGGCATGGCCGAGGTGTTTATCACCATCGCCGGCGCGCTTTCGACCGAGGGCAACGACGAGCTGACATTGCTCTATGCGCGTATGGCCGAGCATCTTAATCCCGCCAGCGTGGACGCAATGTTGTTGTCCGCCGAAGTTCTGGAAAGCCTGCGGCAGTTTGATCTCGCTGTGGCCGCGTATGCGCGTGTTCCGGCAGACGATGTATCGTTTCACGCCGCAGAACTGGGGCGCGCCGGTGCCCTGCGTGCTCAGGATAAGCTGAGCGAGGCAACCGATGTGCTGCGCGCATTGACCGAAACACACGGGCAATTGCCCATCGTGCATTCGACTTTGGGCGACTTGGAGCGGCAGCAAGAAAATTTTGCAGCTGCCAGTGCATCTTATACGCAGGCGCTTGATCTGTTTGCAGAGGTCACGCCCCGGCAGTGGTACCTGTATTACACACGCGGCATTTCCTTTGAGCGTCAGGGGGAGTGGGACAAGGCCGAGGCCGATTTCCGCAAAGCGCTTGAGCTGCGCCCGGATCAGCCTCAGGTGTTGAACTATCTTGGCTATTCTCTGGTCGAGAAGAAGATGAAGCTTGATGAGGCGCTGGATATGATTCAGCGCGCGGCGGCGGCTCAACCCAATGCGGGCTACATCATCGATAGTCTGGGCTGGGTGCTGTACCGCCTTGGCCGGTATGAAGAATCGGTGCCCCAGATGGAACGCGCGGCAGAATTGATGCCGATTGATCCCATTGTGAATGATCACCTAGGCGATGTGTATTGGGCGGTTGGCCGTGTGCGCGAGGCCGAATTCATGTGGAAACGGGCGCTGTCGTTCGCCGATTGGGAAGAGGCCTCGGAAGAGGCGGATGTTGATCGGATCCGCCGAAAAATTGAAGTCGGCCTGGATCAGGTTCTGGCCGAAGAAGGCGCCCCCCCGTTGCAGGTGGCCAATGGCAATTGAGGTCTTTGCGCCTGCCAAGGTAAATCTGACACTTCATGTCACAGGACAACGAGCAGATGGATACCATCTGCTCGATTCTGTTG
Source organism: Pelagimonas sp. (assembly GCA_049116335.1). GTDB lineage: Bacteria > Pseudomonadota > Alphaproteobacteria > Rhodobacterales > Rhodobacteraceae > CANMIH01. The sequence goes on from JAGDYZ010000003.1 coordinate 385,538, forward strand.
TGATGTTCGCGGATTTTGGGGATCATCTGCGTGTGACCAAGGCCGCTGACATGTCACTGCGTGTCACAGGCCCCCTTGCGGATGGGGTGCCCGAAGATGCCCGAAATCTGTGCTGGCGTGCGGCTGAGGCTTTTGGTGAACCGGTTGCGATCGAGTTGGACAAACATCTGCCGCATGCCGCTGGCATAGGCGGTGGGTCCTCAGATGCGGCGGCGGTGCTGCGTGCGATGGAACAGCTTTTTGAACGCCCCTTTGGTGGCGATCCTCTGACACTGGGCGCAGATATCCCGGTGTGTCTTCACGCCTCTGCGGCGCGTATGGCCGGGATTGGTGAGGAAATCACCGGGCTGAGCGTGCCTGCCGTTCATGCGCTTTTGGTCAATCCTCGGGTCGACGTGCCGACACCTGCGGTGTTCAAGGCGCTGCCAACCAAAGACAATCCGCCGATGGGGGAGATCCCGGGGGGCGAATACCTTGCTTGGCTGTCGTCTCAGCGGAATGACATGGAAGCCGCAGCGGCAGGGCTCGCCCCTGAAATCCAGACCACGCTCGATGCCTTGGCTCAGATGCCAAACCAGTGTCTGACGCGCATGTCTGGGTCCGGGGCCACCTGTTTTGCGCTCTTTGAAACACGTGCGCTGGCCGATCATGCGGCGCAGATGCTCGCGACCCAATACCCCAGTTGGTGGGTGCAAAGCGCGACCCTGAGTTAATGGGCGCCATGGAAAAAGCCCCGGCAGCGTGATCGCTCCGGGGCTGTGTTGTTCTATAAGGGCATACGCACCGCAGCTCAGCTCACACGCGCAACAACATAATCGTTCACGTCAATCAGCAGATCGCGCATTTCAGACTGTGGAAAGACCTGAAGCGCGGCCTTGGCCTTGGCCGACCAGGCCAGTGCCTCTTGGCGGGTGTCTTCTAGAGCGCCGTGTTTGTTCAGCAGGGCAATGGCGTGCTCAAGATCACCCTCGCGCTGGTCACCTTTTTCGATGGAGCGCGACCAGAAAGCACGCTCTTCCGCATCCGCTTTGGCGACAGCTTTGATCAGCGGCAGGGTCAGTTTGCGCTCCCGGAAGTCATCACCGACGTTTTTCCCAGTGGCGTCAGACCCCCAATAGTCCAACAGATCATCAACAATCTGGAAAGCGATCCCAAGCGCATCGCCATAGGCGTAAAGCGCCTGTGTTTCCGCATCAGGGCGGTCGGCAATCACGCCGCCGACTTCGGTAGCCGCTGAAAACAGCGCAGCGGTCTTGCCGCGGACAACTTGAAGATAGATCTCTTCCGTTGTGGCCAGATCCTGCGCGGCTGTTAGTTGCAGAACTTCGCCCTCGGCGATGGTCGCGGAAGCGTCCGACAGGATGCGCAACACGCGCAGGTTGCCGGTGTCGGTCATCAACTGGAAGGCACGCGAGAACAGATAGTCACCCACCAGAATCGACGACTTATTGTCCCATAGCAGATTTGCGGTGGGGCGGCCGCGTCGCTTGGCGCTTTCATCCACCACATCGTCATGCAGCAGGGTCGCGGTGTGAATAAATTCAACCGTTGCCGCCAGATGCACGTGATAGGGGCCGTCATATCCTGAGATATTTGCCGCCGCCAAGGTCAGCAGTGGACGCAAACGTTTGCCACCTGCCTCAACCAGATGTGCAGTCACCTCTGGGATGCGCGGCGCATGTTTTGAGGCCATCCGCTCGCGGATCAGCGTGTTCACCGACGCCATTTCATCGGCCAATAGTTCGGCCAGACGTTCATGTGGCTTGCTTTTCACTTGTTCCACGCTCATCACACCCCCGTGTGCGGCTCGACATTTCGACCCGCTTGATCTTACATCGCTGTCATGGAAGAGCTCTTGCGCACAACCGACATCACCTTGATCCCGCTGGCCCAGACCCTTCTGGATGAGGCGGGTATAGACAGCTTTGAATTGGACGTAAATATGAGCGTGCTGGAAGGGTCAATCGGCATCTTGCCGCGTCGGCTTATGGTGCCGCGTGATCAACTTGCGCGGGCACGTCATGTGCTATGGGAATACGGGGTGAAATTTGAGACTTGAGGCTTTTGCCGACAGCGATCTGTCGGTGGATGCAATGCTGGGAGGGTTGGTACAGGTCCATCAACCGGTACAGGGGTACCGCGCGGGGACGGATCCTGTGCTTTTGGCCGCATCAATCCCAGCCCACGCGGGGCAAAGCGTGCTTGAACTTGGGTGCGGGGCGGCGCCGGGGTTATGCTGTCTTGGCGTGCGCGCGCCGGGGCTCAGGCTGCGCGGGATAGAATTACAGCCGGGATACGCGGATCTGGCGCGGCGAAACTTGGCCTCAAATGGACTCGAAGGTGAGATTTGGCAGGGGGATCTTTCCGACCCACCTGCGCAGATGAAGGCCGAAAGCTTTGACCACGTGATTGCGAATCCCCCCTATTTTGAGGCGGGAAAACGCATTGTGGCCGAGGACGGTGGGCGCGAAATTGCGCTGGCTGGGGAAACCCCACTGACCTCTTGGGTTGAGATTGGGGCCAAACGTCTCAAGCCACGCGGATACCTGACGATCATCCAGCGGGCTGAGCGTCTGCCGGAGTTGATGACAGCAATGCAGAGCCATCTGGGCGCGATTGAACTTTTGCCGCTCGTGCCGCGCGTCGGCCGCCCGCCCCGGCTTATTCTGATCCGTGCGCGCAAAGATGGGCGCACGCCTTTCCGCTTCCACGCACCGTTGATTCTTCATGACGGCGAAAACCATGGCGACAGCGAAACCTACTATAGCCCACGGGTCGAAAAGGTGATGCGGGATGGTGCGGCATTGGATTTTCCCGCCTAACGAGCAAAAATCTGCCGGATTGTCATAATTCTTTTGCATCTGCGGCGTGACAGCTGATCGGGAATGTGCTGCACTCAACCTGTACACAATGACATGGAGGATCCCGATGAGCTTGAGTTCGCATTTGCAGGAACTGAAGAAGAAGCATCAGACGCTTTCGAACGCTGTTGAGGAAGCACAGCGCGCGCCGGGAATTGACGATCTGCGAATAGCAGACCTGAAGAAACAGAAACTCCGCCTGAAAGAAGAAATCACGCGCCTTACTGTGACGCAGTGATTCTTCGCCATTAGGCTAGGCATCGTAGGGGTCTGACCGTTGGGTCGGGCCCTTTTTGTTTATTCATACTCTGCTTCATCCAGTAAAAGCTTGTCCTCAAGCCCTGTTGGCAATTTGTCCAACTCTGACACCAGCCAGCTGCGGAAGGCAGCGACCTGTGGTCTGTTTTCAGTGCCATGTACGCAAAGCACCCGAAACCGGGCGCGGGTGCGCAGGGCGATCGGGTAGGGTGCCACAAGCTGACCTGTCGCCAGAAGGCGGCGTGCAATTGAGCTGCGCGAAAACACCACGCCACTGCCCGACAGGGCCGCATCCAACGCGTGATCGGCCTGTGAAAATCTGGCGGTTGGGTGCGGGGTGAAGGTCAAGCCGGCGGCCCGCACCCAGCGATCCCAGTGGGAGGCGCTGGGCAGGTTTATCAGCGAATCGTCGTAGATCAGCGGTGCCTGGATTAGGCTTTCCGGAGTGGGAAACCGCCCGGCCAGTTCCGGCCGCATAAGCGGCATCGCGGCCTCTTCCATAAGCGGCTGATTGAACAGGTCCTCCTCGGGGTCAAGGCTATAGCGGACGGCCACATCCACCTCATCGCGCTGGAAATCCATGCGGCGCAGGCTCGCGGCGAATCGCAGCTCGATTTCGGGATGCGCCAGGGCGAAGGCATAGAGATTGGGGGCAAGGATTTTGGCGGTAAAAGCCGGGCCTGCTGTCACCGACAACACACGGCTGTCCTGCAAACGTCGTGTTGCGCGCCAGGCCGCTTCCAGCCGCTCAAATCCTTCGCTTGCCCCAGGCGACAACAGCCGCCCGGCCTCGGTCAGTTCAACCGCGCGGTTGAGGCGGTGGAACAGCGGCTGGCCTAGATGCTCTTCAAGGTTCTTGATCTGGAACGACAGGGCCGCAGGGGTGACATGAAGTTCCTCAGCCGCTTTGGCAAAAGACATGTGGCGCGCCGCAGATTCAAAGGCGCGCAGTGCAGTGAGAGGCGGGAGGCGCTCTGCCATGGATTAGTTTTCCTTAACTGAACTTCGATGAAGTCTCGTTTGTCGCTCGCAACCTAGGACGCTAAGTTGAGGGCAGTCAAGGAAAGCTAAACTTATTCCAGGAGGCGAACATGTTTGAAGTTGCTCAAGATACCCGCCATGCCAAAGCGATTCAGGCGGCCCACACAGCACGGGGTGCGATGGTTGTCGATCTCTGGAAGATGATTTTTGCGCGTAAACGAAGCCGCAGGATGTATCCCGCCGGTGTCTGACGCGCATTTCAGGCATCCCCGAACCGCATGAGGCTGCGGGGGTGCCTGAGCTTATTACCGATCGGGTCAGTTGCAGCCCGGGCATCCCTGCAGGAATGTGCGCAGCGCGGCAAATTCGGCTTGCGTGATTTCATGTCCACCCCGGTGCCAGAGATCGTAAACTTCGCAATCTTGCGCTTTGAACCAGGCCATCAGGTCACGGGTGTTGACCTCGGGGCAAATCGGGTCCCGCTCTCCTGCAGCAATCAACACGCGTGTGCCTGCGAGATCGGGCTGAGGGGCGGGGTCCCAGGGTATCATGGGGTGCAGCAATGCCAGGTCGTCAAAGAGATCTGGATGACGCATGGCCATTGTGGTGATCAGATTTGCGCCGTTCGAATAGCCAATGGCAATCACGCGTTTGGGCGTGAGACGCGCTTTGGCCTCGGTCACAAACTGCGACATGGCGGCAATGCGCTGATCCAGATCTTCCATATCATAAAGAGCACAGCCCTGCCGTTTGAAGTAGCGCCGCGCACCATTTTCAAGGACATCCCCCCGTGGGGAAATCACATGTGATCCGGGAATCAAGGCGTCTGCGATGCCATGAAACTGCTGTTCATCCCCACCTGTGCCATGGAAGGTGAAGATCAATGGCGCATTCTCTGTGCCTTGTGTTTCTTCAAAATGATAGGTGGTCATGAGAGGGCTCCAAAAGCGTGTGGGCTTAAAGATAGGCAGGTAAACTGATCGGTCATATGCCCAAGAGCGCGCCGGGTCTGTGCATCATCGCGCAGGTGTCCGGGTCATGCGCGCACTGCCCCAGGCCGCCAATCCCGCACCCCCTGCAATCAACCCGGCTGCGATGAGTAAGGTCAGGCTCGCCTGCGTGACACCGGCGGCAATCAGCGCCAGCGTCGAGAGCAATGGGGCGGCGTAGCTGGCGGTGCCCAGCAGTTGGATATCGCCGCGTTTGACACCAATATCCCAGACATAAAACGCCAGCCCAACCGGGCCCAGCCCGAGCGCAAGAACGGATCCCCAACCAATTACTCCGGTGGGCCAGAGGGTTTGTTCGACGAGAAGATGCGCCATCGCGGACAGAATAGCGGTGGCCACGCAGAACACCGCGACGGATTCTGTTGGCACATGCCCTAATCTGCGAGAGAGAACAGAGTATCCGGACCAGGTCAGCGCACAGAGCAAGGCGAGGCCAAGACCCGGAAGGGCCGCACTGTCAAAATCGGCGCCGCCGCGCAGGACAATCAAAGCGGCGCCTGCGAAAGCCACCATGGCCCCCAGTATATGAAGGGCCCCCAGACGTTCGCCCGGAAGAAGCCCTGAGAACAGAACAATCAGCAGTGGCCACAGGTAGGCGATCAGACCCGCTTCGGCAGGGGGCGCAAGGCGAAGCGCAGAGAAATAGAGCGCGTGATAGCCGAACAGGCCAAGTGTGCCAAAAGCATAGACCGTCCACGGGGTTTTGCGGAGAGCGGGCCAGCCTCTGGTTGCTGTCACCCAGATCATCCCAAGACTGCCTCCGACCGCAAAGGTGAGCGCGTTGAGCAGGAGAGGTGGGGTTGGCGCAGAGCCGACAGTAAAAAGGGCCAGAAGGGCCCAGAGCAGGACGGCAATAAAACCAATGGCTGTGGCGGAACGACGTGTCATGCCTGAGGGGGTAAGGGGATTTGGTGTAAAGAGAAAGAGGGACGGTGCGGCGCTTGTTTCGGAAACCGAAACCTCGCCCCGCCCACCGTCCCGTTACGGGCGCGCGATGAGGGCCGCGCGTCCTAAGTCACATCAAACGAAGAACTGAGCGCCGTTCGCCGAGATGGTTGACCCGTTGATAAAGCCAGAATCGTCTGAGGCCAGGAACGCCACACAACGGGCGATCTCTTCCGGTTCCCCCAGACGGCCAGCCGGGATCTGGCCAATGATCGATTCGCGCACTTTTTCAGGCACTGCCATCACCATTTCGGTGGCGATATAGCCGGGGCAGATCGCATTGGCGGTGATGCCCGCGCGGGCGCCTTCCTGGGCCAGAGATTTCACGATGCCGAGGTCGCCCGCTTTGGTTGCGGCATAGTTCACCTGAGCGAACTGACCTTTCTGGCCATTGATCGAGCTGATGACGATCACGCGGCCGAATTTGCGCTCGCGCATGCCGGGCCAGATCGGGTGGACGGTGTTGAACACGCCGGTAAGGTTGGTGTCGACCACCTCTTTCCACTGATCGGGGGTCATTTTGTGGAACGGAGCGTCGCGGGTGATGCCCGCGTTGGCGACAACCACGTCGATGGGGCCAAGATCGGCTTCGACCTGAGCAAGACCGGCTTTGGACGCCTCGTAATCGGCCACGTTCCATTTGTAGGTCTTGATACCGGTGGCTTCGGTAAAGGCGGCAGCTTTTTCATCGTTGCCCGCATAGGTCGCGGCAACCTGATAGCCTTCGGCTTTCAGTTTCTTGGAAATCGCTTCGCCGATGCCGCGGCTTCCGCCGGTAACCAGTGCAACTCGTGTCATGATATTCTCCGTAACTTGGAAGTCTTTTGGTAATCTTGTTATCCGCGAAACATTGGTTGCGCAACAAAGTTTCGCGATGAAATTGCCGCAGCGCGGCGTTTTGCCATAAAAAAAGGCGCCTCAGTGGCGCCTTTAATATGTGTGTGGGCGGGGCGCTTATGGGCGCTCCACGCAGAGGGCGACGCCCATGCCGCCACCGATGCAGAGGGTCGCGAGACCTTTCTTTGCATCGCGACGCTTCATTTCGAACAACAGGGTGTTGAGCACCCGGCAACCCGAGGCGCCGATGGGGTGACCGATGGCGATTGCGCCGCCGTTCACGTTCACAATGGCCGGATCCCAGCCCATGTCTTTATTCACGGCACAGGCCTGAGCGGCGAAGGCTTCGTTGGCTTCCACCAGATCCAGATCACCAACCGACCAGCCAGCTTTGTCCAGCGCTTTGCGCGACGCGTAGATCGGGCCAACACCCATGATCGACGGGTCCAGACCGGCGGTGGCGTAAGAAGCAATGCGGGCCAGGGGTTCGATGCCGCGCTTTTCGGCTTCGTCTGCGCTCATCAAGAGTGTGGCGGCGGCGCCATCGTTGATGCCCGAGGCATTTGCCGCGGTGACCGACCCGTCTTTGGTGAAGGCCGGGCGCAATTTCTGCATCGCTGCCATAGTGGCGCCGTGACGGATGTATTCATCGCTGTCGACGGTGATGTCACCCTTGCGGTGCTTTACAATAAACGGGGTAATCTCGTCGGCGAATTTACCTGCCTTCTGAGCGGCTTCGGCCTTATTTTGCGAGGCAACAGCGAATTCATCCTGCATGTCGCGCGAGATCTGCCACTGGGCGGCAACATTCTCGGCGGTCTGACCCATGTGGTAGCCGTTGAAGGCATCCCAGAGGCCGTCCCGAATCATGGTGTCGATGTATTTCACATCCCCCATTTTGTGTCCGGCGCGCAGATGTGCAGCATGAGTCGAGAGCGACATGTTTTCCTGACCGCCAGCGGCCACAATCGAGGCATCGCCCAGCATGATGTGCTGCGCACCCAGAGCGACGGCCCGCAGACCCGAGCCACAGACCTGGTTGATACCCCAGGCGGCGGCGTCCTGCGACAGACCGGCATTAATATGGGCCTGACGTGCGGGGTTCTGACCCTGAGCGGCGGTCAGAACCTGCCCCATGATGGTCTCTGACACTTCACCTTTTTCGATGCCGGCGCGGGCGACAACGGCCTCGAGCACAGCAGCACCAAGATCATGTGCAGGGGTGGTGGCAAACGAGCCACTAAAGCTGCCCACGGCGGTCCGTGCGGCGCTTGCGATTACAACATTGGTCATGTGGTCCTCCAGCCAAGCCAAAACGACGGCGCAGCAGCGAGCCCACGATAAGACGGGGCAAAAGCGCGCCTCTCGAAGCCTGTGGATAGACTAAGCTGCAGTGCAGCGAAACCCGACAGGGTGTCTCAGGGTAAGATAGATCAGGCCTGTCGCTTTTCGGCCTCAGCCCGCCAGGCGGGTTTTGTGGTTGGCGCGGCGTAGTAATACCCCTGCAAACAGTTGGCGCCAAGCGCGCGCAGACATTCAGCATCTGCAGCAGTTTCAACCATTTCCGCGACGGTGAACATGTCAAACTGTTCCGCGATAGATAGCATGGCCGAGACCAAAACCTGATTGTCCGGGTCATTGGCAATGTTGCGCGAAAACTCACCATCAATTTTCAAGATATCAAATCTGAAATCTTTGAAATGACGCAGCGCTGTGTATCCGGCCCCAAAATCATCGATGGCAAAACTGATTCCCATGGACTGCAACTCGTCCATAAAGCTGATCACCAGTTCGGGCACCATCATGGCCGAGGTTTCGGTGATTTCGAGAATCAGGCGTTCGGCGATGGTTTTGTCCAAGGACAGGCCGCGTTTGAGCGACCGCATCCATTTGGCATAGCCGATCGATCGGGCCGACATGTTGATAGAGAGCCTGAGATCAGGCACGCGGTGCAATTCAGCGAGACCTTTTTCCAACGCGAGACAGTCAAGCAAACGACCGTATTCCGTGTTTTCAACGGTTTCGATGAATTCGCCCGCAGGGATAATGCGGCCGGTGTCGTCGAGTACGCGGATCAGACCTTCGTAGAAGGCTGCGCGATCAGGGGCGTTTGCCTGTACGACAGGCTGAAACGCCAACATCACGTTGCGGTGCTGGATCGCGTTGCGCACCATCTCTAGCGTATTTACATCGCGAGAGCTGATCGCATGATCAAGTGCGTTAAGCGGGTTGCCGATTGTGTCCATAAGGATGTTTGCCGTAGCTATACCGTGTCGAATCTGATGACAGTTTTGCGCCTTATGGGTGAATCCTGCCTTAACAATTCGATTTGTAGCCAAGTAGAATATCTTGGAATTTAGTCTTTTCCGATTTGTGGGCGTTGACTCTGGATCAATCCGGCGTATAAGCGCGCCTTCATTGGTGTTGGTGGCCCTCGCAAGAGGATGCCTGTCATGGGGGAGACCTCAAGAGGACAACGCCCTTCGAAACACGTAAACGAAGGAGATCAGCCGTGACCAAACGCACGTCTGCCAAGTACAAAATTGACCGTCGCATGGGCGAAAACATCTGGGGTCGCCCCAAGTCGCCTCTGAACCGCCGTGACTACGGCCCGGGTCAGCACGGTCAGCGCCGCAAAGGTAAAATGTCGGACTTCGGTCTTCAGCTGCGCGCCAAGCAGAAGCTGAAAGGCTATTACGGCGACATGACCGAGAAGCAGTTCCGTCGCATCTACGCCGAAGCTGAGCGTGTAAAGGGTGACACCGGCGAGAACCTGATTGGTCTGCTCGAGCGCCGTCTGGACGCGGTTATCTACCGCGCCAAGTTCGTACCAACTGTTTTCGCAGCACGTCAGTTCGTGAACCACGGCCACGTGGAAGTGAACGGCAAGCGCGTCAACATCGCATCCTACCGCGTTAAAGAAGGTGACGTTGTTTCGGTTCGCGACAAGTCGAAGCAGCTGGTTGTTCTTCTGGAAGCTGTTCAGCTGGCGGAGCGCGATGTTCCTGACTACATCGAAGCCGACCACTCGAAAATGACCGCGACCTTCGTTCGCGCTCCGGGTCTGTCCGACGTACCATACCCGGTCGTCATGGAACCGAACTTGGTTATCGAATACTACGCTCAGAACTAAGTCTGAGCCGATCGAATACGAAAAGGCCGCTCCTCACCGGGGCGGCCTTTTTGCGTTTGGTGCTGGCCTTTTGTCTTGGGTGACATGCGATCTGATGCGACCTATCCCTAAGCGATAGATTTGGAGAGACGGATGAGCCTGACGGACAAGATGCATTCTGGTGAGCTGTATCAAAGCGGCGACGCGGAGCTGGTTGCGGCCCAACAGGCGTGCATGGAGTTGTTGTATGACTTCAACCATGCGCGTCCGAGCGAAGGTGAGAAGCGGCAAAAGATTCTGGCACAGTTTCTGGGTAGCCTCGGAGACAACTGCCACATTGAACCGCCGTTGCAGGCCAACTGGGGGCGGCACACCCATCTGGGCAATCGGGTCTATGTGAATTTCAACCTGACCCTGGTCGATGACACGCATGTGCATATTGGTGACGATGTTCTGATTGGGCCAAATGTCACAATCACCACCGCTGGGCACCCCGTCGAGCCCGAGCTGCGCAAGTCTACGCACCAATTCAATATGCCGGTTCACATCGGCGACAATGTCTGGATTGGCTCAAATGCGGTTCTTCTTCCCGGTGTATCAATTGGAGAAAACTCGGTCATCGGTGCCGGCAGCATTGTGACAAAAGACATTCCCGCCAATGTGGTGGCGGTTGGCAATCCGTGCCGCGTGTTGCGCGAAATAGGCGAACACGATCGGACATATTACTACAAAAACAAACACATACCGGGGTAGCGTTATAGGCTGCGCAAATAGTCGTTGAACTCTTTGCCCGGCTCTCGTTTGAACCGCTGGTCTGTGATCTCAAAGGAGGCGATCCGGTCTAGCCGGAAGTTGCGAAAGGCCTCTCGGGTCTCACACCATGCGGTCAAAACCCAGACCGCTTCAAAGGCTGTCAGCCCAAGGGGGCGCACGACTCGCTCACTGAGCTGGCCGCGATCATCTTTATAAATGACCTTGGTTTTTAGCCGCCTCTGAGTCGCGGACTTCAGGTCCGTCAAACCTGAACTCTTCGCTTGCCGCGGCCCGGCGCCCACCGCCAGAAGTGGCTGATTTAGTGAGGTTTCCGTGTCGCCCAGCACGGTTTCGATCTTGCCCAACACGCGCGCCGCTGCGGCTCCAAGCGTGTCGTCCCCCCGCGCCGTGACCATCCGAATGCCCAACAGCAAGGCATCAAGTTCATCCTGCTCAAAATGGAGCGGTGGAAGGAAGAACCCGGCTTCGATTTGATAGCCTACGCCACCTTCCCCCCGGACCGGCGCACCCATGGACTGCAGCGTGGCAATGTCGCGATAGATCGTGCGCACGGATACCCCCAGGCTGTCCGCCAGTACTTGCGCCGACACAGGTCGTTTGCGGCCGCGTAGAACATCGAGGATCGAAAACAGACGGATTGTGCGCATGGAACACCCTGACAGAAACTGACAATCAGGTGGTCTATCTCCGGGGCCAACGTCAAGTTGAAAGGATCAAAGATGTTGAAGCGAGACCTCGGCCCCGTCACCGTCATGGGCTTTGCCCGCTATCGGGCCAAAGAGGGTGTTGACCCGGCGGATCTGATTGCTGCCGCACGGGTGTGGCAGCGCGATTTTCTGGCGCACCAACCCGGCATCGCCATGCATTGTTTTCTGGGCAATCACGCGGGTGACTTCGCGGATGCCATTCTGGCCACCGACCCCGCGAGCTTTATGGCCATGGCCGAGGCCCATGCCTCGGCGCCCTCGTCAGGGGCATTTATGGAGCTTTTGGACCGAGACAGCATCCGTCTGACACAGAACATGTTGTTGGGTGGTCCACAGCACGTGCCGCAGGGGTTTGCCTGTATCGAGTTTGGCAGCTTTTCACCAAAGGAAACGGGCGTCTCAGACGATGCGATCCAGATGGCCGCAGAGCGGATCAGGCAGGACTACCTGTCTCGCTTTGACGAGTCCAAAGCCCATTTTATGGCGCGTATCGACGACACAACTTACTCAGAGATTGCCTTTGTCGAAACGGAAGTCGCGGCGCGTGAGGTCTGTAACGGATATTTGGAGGAACCTTCCTGTTTACCGTTACTGAACATGTTTGATCCGGCAAGCGTCGATCTTGATTTCTGGCACGTCTTGGCCTGACGATTGTAAAAAGCCAGGTGGTGTTCGTGGCGAAGCGCCCACCTGGCTATTTCAACGCAACATTTCCCTCGATCAACGGATCAAATCGCTCTTTCGGTAAGAGGCGGAACCGGGTTTCTGAGGTCTCGATCCCTTGAATGCGGTCGCAGCGAAAGGTGCGCAGATCGTTGCGCAGATGGTCGAACGCCAGAACATACCAAACGGGATAGTTGAGCAGAATGTAATGCGCCTCGATCTCGCGTTTTGTGATCTCACCTGTTCCGCCCTGATAGGTGATTGTAATGGTCCTGAGATCGAGAAAACTCTGGTGCAGTTTCTGAATGACCCGATGGTTCGCGGTGTCCAGCGACCCCTGCACCATGGTTGAGGCCGTTGAGCCAATCAAAATGCGCGATTTGAGCCCCTCTACCCTCTCGCGTTTGTCGGCGGAAAAGGAGGCAATCAACTGACGCCGTGTGGACGCCAGATTGGCCAGAAATAGCGGCGATCCCATCTGTTCCGCCACCGCAATGCTGATCAAAAGGTCAACCGCTTCGGCGTAGTTCAGATTGAGACGACCGACGCCCCAGTTGCGCTCTAGCCGAACGCCGCCCCCACGACCACGTTCGGTTTCTATGGGCACACCCCGGTTTCGCAACAGTTCGATGTCACGGGTGATCGTGCGAAGGCTCACCCCCAGCTCATCTGCAGCATCGCGCAGGATCAACGAGTCGTCCGACTTCAGCCAATGTTCAAGCCGATCCAGTCGGTCCATACGTGAGAGAGTTTCCATTCAAATAATAGGACATAATTTGTCGTATTAGTGAATAGACATTGAGAGGCAGAGATTCTGAATGAGGAAAGAGTAATGTCTCAGGAAATCGTAGAGCTGGCCCAGATCCGTCTGGCCCCGGGCAAAACCGAAACCGATCTGTTGGCCGCATCAGAAGAGTTTCAGGCCGCGTTTCTGAATGGTCAGGATGGGTTCAAAGGGCGCGATCTGGTGCGACGTCGGGATGGCACCTATGTCGACATCATTCGTTGGCAAAGCCAGGCCCAGGCCGATGCGGTGTTTCAACGGGCGCAGTCGTCAGAGGCCGCCGGTCAGTATTTTTCGGTGATGCAATTTGATCCCGACAATATGGAAGAGGGGGTTGAGCACTGCCCCTTGTTGCGGTCGCACGGTGCATCTGCCGACTAAAGCCCCACGATATGTGGCGCGGCCGCGTGCAGGACGTTTCGCGGGGCTCGCCTCAACGGGTTTCAGACAAAGAAAAGGCCGCCCCAACCGGAGCGGCCTTCCACGGATCAGAGTACACAATCGGACCCGCGTTTTGCCTGTCTCTCACTTCAGACAAAAAATGCGCTGCGGTAAGCGCCCAGTGGGACGGATCCGCGATGTTGCTCATAAGGGATGTGTTTCGGGCCCTCGTCGATGTCCTGCGCCTCTGCCTTCGCCGATCGGGTGCCAAACATCCCACCAAACAGGGTGGCAAAAAACGAGCGGTGTGGCGTGGGCTGGGTCATCGAGAAACTCCTTCAACATCTTACATTATCGATTGATTAAAGAAGACTGTCCAAATCTTAACCCAACCTTCGAAACGGGGTTGGGAAGTGTCTGGTTGTTTATGAAACTTTAAGCCAAACGCCATCCGCCGATGCGATTCTCGTAAAGAGAATTGGGGTTCTCAGCGGGATTGGACAGGTTCCTTCCTGCGCATTCATGTGGCGGTTCGCGTGACAAATGCACGTTGGGCGGGAATTGAGTTGTGTAAAACTTAGACAACTTCACCCTCGAATTGGCCTGTCACAAAACTTTAGCGGTTCCGTCACAGTAGGTTTAACACGGCCCAATAGCTGACCCCCAGACGACAACAGGGGGCGCTTGTGCTTCGGATCGAAAATCTCACCAAACGTTTTGGCAGCAATAGCGCTGTCGACAATGTCAGCTTTACCGTCGACAAACCGATGATGATCGGCGTGATCGGTGCATCGGGCGCAGGCAAGTCGACCATGCTGCGCATGCTGAACCGTTTGAACGATGCGACCGAAGGGTCGATCTTTTTCAACGAACATGATGTGACCCGCCTGCAGGGCAAAGCCAAACGTGAATGGCAGTCCGAATGCGCGATGATCTTTCAGCAGTTTAATCTGGTGCCACGTATGGATGTGGTATCAAACGTTCTGCACGGGACGTTGAACAAGCGCGGCACGCTGGCGACCTTGTTCAACCTCTACCCCACCGAGGACATTCACAAGGCGATCGAAATTCTCGACCGTCTTGGCATTGCCGAGCACGCGCCCAAACGTGCCGAGGCGCTTTCGGGTGGTCAGCAACAGCGCGTGGCGATTGCCCGCGCCCTGATGCAGGACCCACAGATCATTCTGGCAGACGAACCCATTGCCTCGCTGGACCCGATGAACGCTCAGATCGTGATGGAGGCCCTGCGCCGCATTCACGAAGAAGATGGGCGCATGGTGATTGCCAACCTGCACACCTTGGACACCGCTCGCCGCTACTGCGACCGCGTGATCGGCATGCGTCAGGGTCGCGTGGTGTTTGATGGCACGCCCGAACAGCTCACCACCGGTGTCGCCCGCGACATCTATGGCGCTGGTGCTGGTTTTTCTGAGGCCGCGACCTCGACCGAAATTGAAGCCCTGAACACGCCTGAGGCGGTTCCGGCCTAACCCCAAGTTTTCATCGCTCCGCTGGGATGGCGGGGCTCAGTCAACGGAGAGAACGACGATGAAAAAGATCCTTGCAGCCCTCGTGGCAACCACTGCTCTGGCCGCACCGGCAATGGCAGAAGACATCACTCAGTTCCGCATCGGCCTTCTGGGCGGTGAGAACGCTCAGGACCGTCTGAACAACAACGAATGCCTGCGCGCCTACACCGAGGAAACTCTGGGTGTTGAAACCAAGCTGTTCGCCCCTGCGGATTACGCCGGTGTGATCCAGGGCCTCGTTGGCGGCACCTTGGACATGGCATGGCTGGGCGCGTCGTCCTACGCGGCGACCTACCTGCAGGACGCAGACGCTGTTGAGCCTGTTCTGGTGAAAATCAACCTCGACGGTTCGTACGGTTACCACTCGATCGGTTTTGCCCGCAAAGACAGCGGCGTCACCAACCTTGACGAGATGGAAGGCAAAGTCTTTGGCTTTGGCGATCCGAACTCGACCTCGGGTTACCTGATCCCATCGATCGAGATCCCCACCTACAAAGACGGCATCACCATGGAAACAGGTGAGTACTTTGGTGAGGTGAAGTTCACCGGTGGTCACGAGCAGACCATCGTAGCCGTAAACAATGGCGACATCGACGGTGGTGTAACCTGGGCCGACGGTCAGGGCGCATGGGAAGATGGTTACAACTCGGGCGCACTGCGTCGCGCGGTTGATGCCGGTCTGGTGGACATGAACGATCTGGTTCAGATCTGGAAATCCAAGCCAATCCCAGAAGGCCCGATTGTTCTGCGCAAATCGCTGCCTGCTGACGTAAAAGCGAAAATGATCGCTCTGGTTGACGGCCTGCACGAAGCAGACGCCGATTGCGCCTATGGTGTTGCGGCGGGTGAATCGCTGGGCTTCGACCCGATCACCCACGACGCCTATGTTTCGATCATCGAAGCACGCAAAGCAAAATCGAACTAAGTCGGTTCGATCTTTGGGGCGGGTTCCACTGCGGGCCCGCCTTTCGCTTTTGAATGCCCGTCATGGCCCGCAGATCTATCCTCCCAGATCTGTTGGCTCTGTCGCTCCCTCATTCGAAAGCTGCGCCCATGTCACAGTGGGCGCCTCCCTTTCACACCACATCACCGGGCTTTTACGCCGGTGACACAAGAGGCAGGCATGGCCGATCTGACGCAACACCCCGGGCGGGTAAACGATATCCAAGCGTCCTATATGGCGCAGGTGGGCCGCAAGCGGCTCTATTCCGGCATCACGATGCTGGTTTTTGTCCTGCTGATGATCTCGGGCTTCAATCTGGCATCGTCACGCAACGGCGGCAGCTTTTGGGGCGGGATCGGCAATTTCTTTGATTACCCTGGTGAAGTGGTGGCCGAGGCCGCAAGCAAGGCTGCTGAGATGCCTGCGCATTTCGCCACCTATTTCCCGGCGTTGCTTGAGACCGTGAACATCGCCGCCGTGGCAACCTTGATCGGTGCGTTGATGGCGATTGTGTTGTCGCTTCTATCGACCCGAGGTCTCGCACGCTTTCCACGCCTGATTGGCCTGTTCCGCCGGATGATGGACATCACCCGCGCCGTGCCCGAGATTGTGGTCGCGCTGATCCTGATTTTTGTGCTGGGTGGTGGCCCGGTGCCGGCGATGATTGCAATCGCCATTCACACCGCCGGTGCGCTGGGCAAGCTCTTCTCGGAAGTGAACGAAAACGCCTCGCTGAAACCGCTCGAAGGTCTTGAATCCGTGGGCGCCAACTGGACCCAGCGCATGTTGCTCGGGGTTGTGCCACAGGTTGCCCCCAACTGGCTCAGCTATGCTCTGCTGCGCTTTGAGATCAACATTCGCGCCTCAGCCATCCTTGGCTTCGTAGGTGCGGGTGGTCTGGGCTATGAGCTTAAGGTTGCCATCCAATGGGGACAGGGCCGTTTTGACGAGGCCGGTGCCATGTTCATCATGCTGTTTTTGACCATCGTCTTCTTTGACCAGATCAGCAGCCACTACCGAGACAAACTGGTGCACGGCGCCAAGGGCAAGGAGTAAGACCCATGACCATGCTCGACGCGACCCAGGATCTGCGGGCCCAAACCGAAAGCATCTTTCGCCGCAAGCGTCTGTTCACCTTCGCCATCCCGGCGGTCATTCTGGCCTATCTGACCTATATCTTCTTTGCCTTTGACGTGCCGGGTCTCTGGGCGCGGGCCAATGCCGACAACGCGCGCTCGCTGGTCTCTGACCTCTATAGCTACAAAACCCATGTGACCCGCGACAACCGCTCGGGTACCGTGTCTGTGGCCATCGAAGGTGAGAAAAAAGGCCGCTATCCCGAAGGTACGGCTCCAGCCTGGGTTGATCTGGGGGAGACCACGGTGATTGACCTCGAAGACGGTCACATCATCACCTATAGCCCGGACCAGATCACCTATGATGTGCCAGACTTTGGCCTGATGACCTTTGAGGTGTCCCGGTCGCGTGGCGTTGTGGCCGATTATCCGGTAGATGTGTTGCCGGAGTGGATCAATGCCTCAAAGAACCGCGTGGCGATCACCACCGAAGCGGGCCGTCTGAGCATCACCCGCAACCGCACCGAAGTGTTCCGGTATTTCACCGGGTGGGAGCTGTTCTTCTTCACCCTCGACAGCCCCTATCACGGCATGGGCTTTGGTGAACTGGCAGGCAAATTTGTCAGCGGAGAAGCCGGAGCCATTCTCAGCGACATCTGGAACAACAAGATGTGGCGCCACAAGGATGTGGTCTGGGCGATCTTTGAAACGGTGCTGATGGCCTTCCTTGGTACCATGGGCGCTGCGATGCTTGCTTTGCCGTTGTCTTTCCTTGCCGCGCGCAATTTTGCGCCGCTAATAGCCGTCCGCTTTGCCACCCGTCGTTTCTTTGACTTCGTTCGCGGAGTTGACGCGCTGATCTGGACCATCGTTTTGACCCGCGCCTTTGGGCTTGGTCCACTGACCGGCGCTCTGGCGATCCTGATCACCGACACAGGGTCGTTTGGCAAACTGTTCTCGGAAACGCTTGAGAATGTGGATGACAAGCAGATCGAAGGCATTCGTTCGACTGGGGCAAAACCGCTACAGCGCTATCGCTTTGGGGTCATTCCTCAGATCACCCCGGTTCTGCTGAGCCAGATCCTCTATTACCTCGAATCCAACACCCGCAGCGCGACGGTGATCGGCGCGATCACCGGCGGGGGGATTGGCCTGCTGCTCACACAGGCGATCATCACCCAGAAGGATTGGGAAGAGGTGACCTATTACATCACGCTGATCGTGCTTGTGGTGATCTTCATGGATTGGGTCTCGGGCCACCTGCGCCGCCGCCTGATCAAAGGGGATGAGAGCGGGCACTAAGCGCGCCTTTCAAACAGCACTCTCAAAAGGGGCCGGATTTCGCGGGAAATTCGGCCTCATCGATTCTGAAGGGAGCCTGACATGGCAAAACTCTCGGCCACCGAACCCACCCTGAACCCCGGCTGTGCCATCACCGACAGCACATTTGGTGCCTATACCGAAGTGGGCGAAAACAGCCGCGTCGCCTATTCCGAGTTTGGCGATTATTCCTATTGCGACCGGGTGTGCGACATCGCGAATGCCACCATTGGCAAGTTTTCCAACATCGCCAGTTTTGTCCGTCTTGGGGCTACGGATCATCCGCTGGACCGGGCAAGCCTGCATCACTTTCTCTACCGCTCAGCGTCCTACTGGGACGATGCAGAGGACCATGCGGAGTGGTTCGAAAAGCGCCGCGCCCGGCGTTTGGTTGTGGGGCATGACACCTGGATTGGCCACAACGCGCAGATCAAACCCGAGGTCACCATCGGCAATGGCGCGGTGATTGCTTCGGGCTCAGTGGTGACCAAAGATGTGGCGCCCTACACCATCGTGGCGGGGGTGCCTGCGAAGCCGGTACGCCTGCGGCTGGCCTCTGATCTGGCGGACCGGGTGCAGGCGCTAGGCTGGTGGGATTGGGACCACCAGGCTTTGCGCCACGCGCTGGAGGATTTCCGCGCTCTGCCGGTTGAGGTGTTCCTTGAGAAATACAACGGCTAGGCCCCGCCAAACTCTGAAAACAATTAGGGCGGTCCGAAGACCGCCCATTTAGCTGCTAAAATACACTTTTTACTCAATACTCGAAGCCGTGTTGTGCTGACCAAATTGTCAGATCCTGGCGTCTCACTCACAAGGCCATGTTTAACGCTGAGCGGTGACGGAATTGTAACGCGGAGGCATGTTTCCGCGTGAATACCGCGTGAAATCCACCCTATTCAGCCGCAATTGGCAGGCATTCCCGCGCCCCTAGAAAGCGCTGTGCCGCTTCGCCTGAAAGGTGTGTGATTCTTCCCTGGCTCAAAGTTGCTTCCACGCAGCGAGTCTTCTGATTGATCACCACAAGATCCGCGCGACGCCCATAATCAATCACGCCGCGATCTGGCAGACGCAGAATATCCGCCGGGGTCTTTGAGATCATCTCCCAGGCGGCGGGCAGATCCATCAACCCGTCATCAACAAGCTTGAACGCCGCCTGATGCAAAGCTGGATAGTAGTAGTCCGACACCAAGGCGTCGCAGAGCCGGGCGCGGATCAGGTCGGTGGCGGCGATGTTGCCGGATTGTGACCCACCCCGCACAACATTGGGTGCTCCCATCAGAACCGGATCCCCAACAGCGCGTGCCAAAGCTGCAGCAGACCGATGGGTCGGAAATTCACAGATCTTTGCCCCGATCATCGAATACATTTCACGGGTCTCGCCGTCGCCATCATCGTGGCTGCCATAGGTGACCCCGAGGGTGTCAAAGGCCTCTGAGAGGCGGCAGAGATACCGCGGGACATCGCGGTCCTGATCATGCGCCGCGCGAATATTGGCGAGATGCTCTTGCGGGGTATGCCCCGACTTTCTGGCCCAGAACCCAAGCTGTTCCGGGTCACACGCTGCGAGCTGGAGTGCCTCATCCAAGTGATTGTTGAACACCACATAGTCGACCTGATGCCGCCGGATCGCCGCCAAAAGCCGCTCACCGCTGTCGACGGTGTGGGTTTCACACCGGATCTGGACCCGCAGGTCGGTCAGGGCCTCAGGCGCGTAATCGTCAACCGCCTGTAGAAACGCTTCGCAATGATCCGGCCCGCGAAAGCCCCCCTCCCAGCTCCAGCTGTGTGCCATCCAAGCGGTGGTGATGCCATTGGCAGCTGCGTCATGTGCCGTGGCACGCAGCGCTGTGCGGATCGGGAACGGGGCGGAGGGGCGTGGCGCAAGATGGCGCTCAAAGGCGTCGCCATGCAGGTCAATGATACCCGGCAGAATATAATATCCGCGCAGGTCAACTTCGGGCAGAGGGCCTTTGGATATGCGCCCCTCTTCAATCGCCACTGAGCGGTTCTGTAGCGTGCCATCACGTAACACGGTTGCGCCGGTCAGACGCAGAGAGCAGGGTAACAAAGACATGGATCATCTCGGAACGGGAAATGTTCCGCTTGTCTAACCAGTCTATATGTCGTGGCAGTGACATTTGCGCTGAAACTCGATGTCAAATACCTGTCTGCGCTGTGACGGGTTGCGCCTTTGAAGAAGAGTGAACTCAAAATGCGGCACTCGGCCTAAAGAAAAAGCGCCCCAGTGCGGGGCGCCAATGTGCTGAGCGTTATTCGATGGTGCCGACCATGGCCTCTTTTTCAAGCAGAGCGCCATTTTCAATTGGTGTCAGGCGCACCTTGTCGTCGGAAATCGCCACACGCACGCAAACCTGCTTTTGTTTGTCATTCTCAATGCAGAGGTCATTTCCCACCGAATTATAGGGCAGTTTACCGCCAAACGGCATGGGAAAGCCGGAGGCGCTGAGAATGCCAACGGTTACGGTGCTGCGTGTCTCAAACTCATAGACGGTCTTGCTGCCTTTCAGGCTGGGGGAGGGGCTCTCGTCCTCAACGGTGATCACACGACCAAAGAGCTTTTTGGCCAGAACACCGTCGAAGTTAATGACATCGCGCAACGCCACGCCCTGTTTGTTCACAAAATGCATGTCCATAAGACGGCCCTTGTCGCCGTGTTTTTGGTTGCGCAAGACGAGTTCGTGGTCGGTCAGTTTGATCACGTCAAAGCAATCGGAGCGTTGCTCGTTGGTCAGGCACAGGCCTTCGCCCTGAACGGCCCACTGACCCATCTCATCAGGAATACCTGGGCGTTCCCGCTTAAGTGCGCCACCTCGCCGAAAAGTCAAAAACCAGCCCTTAGGGGCATCGTCGCTTGACACGCGTTTGCCCGAAAGCGCCTGCTGCAATGAGACCGGTGTGGTTGATGTCGAAGTTGTGTCCGCCTGCATGCACTGCGCGCATGCCGCCAAGATTGCGGTAAAGGCCAATATTTTTTTCATGTAGTATGTCATTCGTTGTTTGGTGATCGCCCTGAAATGGCACAAACACCACGTACTGGAAAAAGGCGCGCTATCTCGCACCGGGTTTTTGGGGTGTAGGCCCAAGGGCATCACACGTCAAACAGGTTTAGTGCGCGCTCGTTCTGCCAGTGGGTTGTGGGGCGTCTTTATTCGTCCGTAAGTGATAAATCTTTAGATATCAAATCTTTGTCAACTGGGAATCCGTCTATTGTGAAAGAGCAGAGGTGGGCGCGCGAAGGTAGCTGTTCATCAAGTTGAGTGCTCAGCTAAACTCAAATGCCCGTGCAAAAAAGAATGTTGATCCAAAGTTATTTCTAAATCCTCGGAATTCTTTATTAGGATATTTCTCACGAGTTTCAGAGAGTCCTGGCGCTGAAATGTTGCGGTGGAAGTTTCAAAAACAAGTCGATGTTTCACCCTTTGCTCAGATAGAGGGATTTTTTGAGAAATTACTCTAGGCCATGATATGCAAACCTGTCGGTACCGAGTTCATCGGGTGAAATAAATCATTTGACAAAATGGTTGGCTTGCCGGTAGCTCTTGCCACTGGTGGTTAATTTATCTGAACGAGGAGGGTCAGCCAATGATATATTCGCTTCTGTACCCGCGTTCGTTTCGCAAAGGGCTTGCGGTCGATAACTGACATCGCGGCACAAGCGTAGAATTGCGCTAGAACACCCCATTTCTCAAAATAATGCCAACACTGCCCAATGCACGGGCGAAGTGCGTGCTTAAAGGTTTCCATTATGAAATGCGTAGAACACCTCGATAACTATGTTTTTGAATTGCCCAAATTTCTGCCTCATGACGTTTGTGACCAGTGGATTGCTGAAATTGAAGCTGACGGATTTGAGCCTGCCCTGATCAACGGCCTGCATGGAGCAGCGCGTCGTCCGGACATACGCAACAACGATCGATTGATCCGGGATGATCCGCAGACTGGGCAAGCGCTGTACCGGGAACTTCTTCCTCATTTATCAGAGACGTTTCGCAAACGTCAGGTGGTTGGGTTGAATGAGCGGTTCAGGTTTTACCGATACGATGTCGGACAGAAATTCGACTGGCATCAGGATGGCTACTTTGAACGTCAGAACGGCGAACGAAGTCTGTTTACCTTCATGATTTACCTAAATGACGATTTTGAAGGTGGTGGAACATCGTTCTCAGATGTCTTTGCAGGGCGGTCCTTTCCTGATTTCTGTGTAACACCAAGAAAAGGGTCTGCTCTCGTATTTTATCATCCGATCATGCATCGCGGAGATCCAGTCGTCTCGGGTCGCAAATATGTTATGCGGACTGACGTAATGTATTCGGTAGAAATGACCTAATGAAGCTGGCCCGCGAAGTATTTCGCGGGCCGTATTCTCAGATTAGTTAGGTGTTCCGTCCCGGATGATC
>JAGDYZ010000004.1:0-36280 GCA_049116335.1 Pelagimonas sp.
CAGCTTACGGGACGTGACAGTTAGGCCAAAGAGCGACTAGGGGTAATGCGTTCTATGCTTATTCGGCTGATTTTGCCTCCAAACACGGGTGCCACGATCTGACAGAGTAAATCCCGCGCAATGAGGCTCTGTGTAATGCCATCAGAGCTCAACCGTCAGGGTTACGCGGTCTCCGGCGAACCAGGTGTGGCCGTATTCGATGGGCACGCCGTTAGGGTCGACGTTGATGTTCACGGTGCGCAGGATCGGGGCGTTGTCGCGCAGGCGCAGGTGCAGCGCCTGTGTCGGTGTCGCGAGTTTAGCTGTCAGGCGGGTGGAGGCGCGGGTATAGTCGCTGATCCCGCAGCGTGCCAGCGCATCGGTGACCGAGCTGACGTCGTTAAGCACGGACAGGATATCGGGCACGCGTGCGGCGGGAAACACGCTGCGCCCTAGTGCGATGGGTTGGCCGTCTGCTTTTGACAGGCCTTCATAGACATGCACGGGGTCTCCCGGCGTGATGTTGAGCGCCTCGGCCTCGCGGATGTCGGCACCACGGGTTTCAAGCACGATGATCTCGCGGCTGGCGCTGCGCCCGGCGGCACGCAGGTTTTGGGTAAAGCGCACCCGGCGGCCAATTGGGTAATCGGCCGGCTTGGAGGCCACAAACACCCCGGCACCCCGGCGCGAGAGCACCAGCCCCTTTTCTGACATGTCCTGAAGCGCCCGGCGCACGGTGTGGCGATTGACCCCAAACCGCGCCGAGAGTTCCGCCTCAGTCGGCAGTTTATCTCCGGGCGCATATTTGTCGCCCGCGAGGTCAGTCGTCAGGCTGTCAGCAATGGATTTCCAGATCGCGCGGCGCGTCATGTCATGAAACTTTCACTCAAAGATGCTTGCTCAGAGTGGGGCTGAGCGACTACAGACTTGTCTAGTTGTATAGGAATTCAGACAAATAGGCAAGGTGTCTAGATGGTCGATCAAACCGCCAGAAAAGATTGGATGAGCCTCTTGGCCAAAGCGCCTGCGGGTGTCCTGGCTGAGCTGTGGCAGGGCATGGAAGACGCGCCCGAGTTTACCCATTTGAGGGCGCCTGAGATCGGTGCCGCGATGGTGCGGGGCCGCATGGGCGGCACTGGTGCGCCTTTCAACCTTGGGGAAATGACCGTGACCCGCTGCTCGCTGCAGCTGGGCTGCGGCACAGTTGGGCATGGCTATGTGCAGGGGCGCGACAAGGCCCATGCGGAACGGGCTGCGCTGGTGGATGCGCTGATGCAGACCGAGGCCGCCACCCAAACCGATATGACGCTGTTGCAGCCTCTGCGCGCCAAGATGGCCAGCGCTCGCACTGCCCGCGCCGCTAAAGCGGCGGCAACAAAGGTGGATTTCTTCACCATGGCCCGAGGAGAAGACTGATGCAGGCAGAGGTTTTGCAAGGCGGTTTCGCCAATGCGCCGATTGATGCGGCTGTGGCTTTTCGGGCCGCGATGCAGGTCATGGCGCGTCCTGGTTGTATCGAAACCGTGAGCGGTGGAAAGCCACCGGCGCCGATGTCGGTTGCGGCGGGGGTGTTGGTGCTGACGCTGTGTGATCCGGAAACGCCCGTGCATCTGGCAGGCGCGCTGGATTGCCAGCCGGTGCGCGACTGGATCACCTTCCACACCGGCGCCCCCTTTGTTGATGCAGACGAGGCGATGTTCGCCATCGGGTGTTGGGAGGACCTGACGCCGGTCACGCGCTTTGCCATCGGCACACCGGAGTATCCCGACCGCTCGGCCACGTTGATTGTGGAATGTGATGCGCTGGGCGAAGGTCACAGGCTCAGCGGCCCGGGCATCAAAGACACCGCGTCTCTGGCACTGCCCGAGGTTGAAGTGTTCCAGAACAACGCTCTGCTGTTCCCGCTGGGGTTGGATTTCTTCTTTTGCGCCGGTGATCAGGTTGCCGCGCTGCCACGCACAACAAAGGTTGAGGGCTAAGCGATGTATGTAGCCGTAAAAGGTGGCGAACGTGCCATCGACAACGCCCACGCCTGGTTGGCTGAGGAGCGTCGCGGGGATCTGAGCGTGGCCGAGCTGTCGGTTGATCAGATCAAAGAGCAGCTCAAGCTGGCGGTGAACCGCGTGATGGCCGAGGGCTCGCTCTATGATCCCGATCTGGCGGCGCTGGCCATCAAACAGGCGCGTGGTGATATGATCGAGGCGATCTTTCTGATCCGCGCCTATCGCACCACCTTGCCCCGCTTTGGCAACACAAACCCCATCGACACCGGTGCCATGGAGTGCATCCGCCGTATTTCGGCGACCTTCAAAGACGCGCCCGGTGGTCAGGTGCTTGGGCCGACCTTTGATTACACGCACCGCCTGCTGGATTTCAAACTGGCTGCGGATGGCGAGGTACCCGAGGCACCCGAAAGCGCGCCACGCACGGAGCCCACACCGCGCATTGCCGATTTCCTTGGCCGCGAAGGGTTGATTCAGGAAGAGGCAGAGAGCGACGACACCCCGCCGGATCTGACACGTGAGCCGATGGAGCTTCCGGGCAACCGCGCGCTACGTCTGCAGTCGCTGACCCGCGGCGATGAGGGCTTTGTGCTTGGCATGGCCTATTCGACCCAGCGTGGCTATGCGCGCAACCATGCCTTTGTGGGCGAGCTGCGCATCGGAGATGTGGCGGTTGAGATGGAAATCCCTGAGCTGGGCTTTGCCATCGAGATCGGCGAGATCGAAGTCACAGAATGTGAGACCGTGAACCAGTTCACCGGCTCCAAATCGGAACCACCACAGTTTACGCGAGGCTATGGTCTTGTGATGGGCCAGTGCGAGCGTAAATCGATTTCGATGGCGCTGGTGGACCGGGCGCTGCGCTGGCGCGAGCTGGGCGAAGACGACATGGGCGCCCCGGCGCAGGACGAAGAATTTGTTCTGTACCACTCGGATAATATTCAGGCGACCGGTTTTCTTGAGCACATCAAGCTGCCGCATTACGTCGATTTCCAGTCAGAGCTGGAACTGGTGCGCAAGCTGCGTCGCGAAGCCGAGACCAATCTGGCGGAGGCGGCAGAGTGATCCGCAGCCTCTGTCATAAAAGTGTCACAAACGACATCGGAGTGGTCCAACCGGGCCAGACCTCCGGCTGTGACTGCGTTAGGAGAGCGGAGACTTCTCCTTTCCTGACGCGAGGCACAGGGCGTGACTGTTGGCATCTTCATGACGGTTCTATTTGCGGCCCTGTTGCATGCGGGCTGGAACGCCTTGGTCAAGGGCGGGGCCGAAAAGGGCGCGGCCATGATCGCCGTGTCCATCGGTCAGGGGATTGCCGGTCTGCTGGTTCTGCCCTTTGTCAGCTGGCCCGCCGCCGAGGCCATGGCCTATCTGCCTTACAGCATTGCACTGCATGTCGGATATCAGAGCTTTCTGATCGCGGCCTATCGCATGGGCGACTTTACCCAAGTCTATCCGATTGCGCGCGGCGTGGCGCCTCTGTTGGTCACGGCTGTGTCGATAGTGCTCCTCGGAGCGAGCTTTTCCTCGGTGCAGCTGATGGCCATTGGCCTGATTGCTATTGGGATCATGTCGATCTCACTGGTGCGCAATGGCGAGGGCACGTTTCAGTGGCAGGGCGCAGTGCTGGCGCTGATCACCGGGGCCTTTATCGCGGGCTATTCCGTGGTCGACGGGCTGGGTGCGCGCGCGGGGGGCACCGCAGTGGGCTACTTCGGGCTTCAGGCCGCCATCAACGGAGTGATCTTTACCGTCCTGTCTCTGATGGTGCGGCCCGCATCGGTGCGCAGCGCATTGCGTCTGCCGACCCATCTTGTTCTGGGCGGGGGCGCATCGTTTGTGGCCTACGCGCTGGTGGTCTACGCCTTCATGTTTGCGCCCATCGCCATGGTCACCGCATTGCGCGAAACCAGCATCGTCTTTGCGCTGATCATCGGATCGGTGGTGTTTCACGAGCGGGTCAATTTCCGCAAAGTGGCGGCCGCCATGTCGACGATCTGTGGCGTGATCGTGCTGCGGGTCTATCGCGGCTAGGGTTTCCCACTCCTCTACAGTCTAAACACGCGTCGGGTTCAGAAGGTGTCCGGCGGGGTGTTGCGATCATTGTCGCGTCGCGCCGTGATGCGCGCCCGTGTGGCATGCGGTTTGGTCTTTTTTGCGGGGCTTCGCAGCGAGAGCCACAGCACGCCACCAACAACGACAACTCCCAAAATTATGGAGCCGAGGGTCACAATCAGATCTTCGCCCATCTCTCAAATCTCCCAAAACAAAATACAACGGCTGAAAGGACCAGCCATGTCTGATTATAACTTCGCCTATCTGGACGAACAGACCAAACGCATGATCCGCCGCGCGATCCTCAAGGGTCTCGCCATTCCGGGGTATCAGGTGCCATTCGCCAGCCGCGAAATGCCGATGCCCTATGGTTGGGGCACCGGCGGCGTGCAAGTTTCGGCTGCGACGCTGACCCCCGATGATCAGTTCAAAGTGATCGACCAGGGTGCCGATGACACCACAAACGCCGTGTCGATCCGCAAGTTCTTTGAGCGCACCGCCGGGGTGGCCACCACCGAGGAAACCGCGAAGGCCACGGTCATTCAGACCCGCCACCGCATTCCGGAAGAAGACCTGACCGAAGATCAGATCCTTGTCTATCAGGTGCCAATTCCCGAACCGCTGCGCTTTCTGGAACCCTCAGAGATTGAGACCCGCAAGATGCACAGCCTTGAGGAATACGGGTTGATGCATGTGAAGCTCTATGAGGACATCGCCCGCCATGGCGCGATTGCCACCGCCTATGCCTATCCGGTGAAGGTTGAGGGCCGCTATGTGATGGATCCTTCGCCCATTCCGAAATTTGACAACCCCAAGATGGAAATGGCGGCGATCCAGCTCTTTGGTGCGGGGCGCGAACAGCGGATCTATGCACTGCCGCCCTACACCAAGGTGGTCAGCCTTGATTTCGAGGATTTCCCGTTTGAGGCCAGCAAAGCCGATGCCTGCTGTGATCTCTGTGGCGCGGAAGACAGCTATCTCGATGAGGTCATCACCGATGATCAGGGCGGACGCATGTTTGTCTGTTCCGACACCGATTACTGCCGTTCGCGGCGCGAAGCCGGTCATGTGGGCGCACTTGGCATGGCGCAGGAGGACGCAGCATGACCCCTCTGTTTCAGGTCAAAGGCCTTTCCAAGAATTACGGCAACCACATTGGCTGTCGTGATGTGAATTTCGATCTCTATCCCGGTGAGGTGATGGGGATTGTCGGTGAAAGCGGCTCGGGCAAATCGACGCTGCTGAACTGTATGGCCGGGCATCTGACCCCGGACGCCGGACAGGTGATGTTTGATACCCGCAGTGAAGGCATGAAAGACACGCTTGAGATGTCGGAACCCGAACGCCGGATGCTGAGCCGCACCGACTGGGCCTTTGTGCATCAGCATGCCCGCGACGGGCTGCGCATGAATGTCAGCGCCGGTGGCAATGTGGGTGAACGTTTGATGGCGGTTGGGGCGCGTCACTATGGTGAGATCCGCGACACCGCGATTGACTGGCTGGACCGGGTGGAGATCAAGGAAAGCCGCATCGACGACCGCCCCAGCGCCTTTTCTGGAGGCATGCAGCAGCGCCTGCAGATCGCCCGCAACCTCGTGACCGGCCCGCGTCTGGTGTTCATGGATGAACCCACCGGTGGTCTTGATGTCTCGGTTCAGGCACGCCTGCTCGACCTGCTGCGCAGCCTTGTGCGCGAGATGGGGCTAAGCGCCATTATCGTCACCCATGATTTGGCGGTTGTGCGTCTTTTGGCGGACCGTTTGATGGTGATGAAAGACGGCCACGTGGTGGAAAGCGGTTTGACCGATCAGGTGCTGGATGATCCGCAACATGGCTACACCCAGTTGCTGGTGTCCAGCGTTCTGCAGGTCTGAGCAGAGGACTGGGGCTTTGCCCCAGACCCCAGAGTATTTTCGAAAAAGAGAAGAGACGATGATCGAGATTTCGAACGTTTCAAAGACCTTCACCCTGCACAATCAGGGCAGCGCGGTGATCCAGGTGATGGATGGGGCGCAGCTCAGTGTGGCGGCGGGCGAATGTGTGGCGCTGACCGGATCTTCGGGCGCGGGCAAATCGACCCTGATGCGGATGATCTATGGCAACTATCTGGCGGCCTCGGGTCGGATCCTTGTGGGGGATGTGGACGTGGCCACCGCCGAGCCGCGTGAGATCATCCAGCTGCGCCGTGAGGTTCTGGGCTATGTGAGCCAGTTCCTGCGGGTGGTGCCCCGTGTGGCGACCCTGGATGTTGTGGCCGAGCCCCTGTTGTCGCTGGGGGTGCCTGCGGAAGAGGCGCAGGCGCGGGCGCGGGATCTTCTGGCGCAGCTGCGCATCCCCGAGCGGCTCTGGAGCCTCTCGCCCACCACCTTTTCGGGCGGTGAGCAGCAGCGCGTGAACATTGCCCGCGGCTTTGCCCATACCTATCCGGCGATGTTGCTGGATGAACCGACGGCCTCGCTGGATGCGCAGAACCGCGAGACGGTTTTGTCGCTGATCGAAGAGGCGAAATCGCGCGGGGCGGCCATCATCGGGATTTTCCATGATGAGGCGGCGCGCGATCGGGTCTGTGACCGCGAGATCAATGTTTCAGACTTTACCCCAAAGGCGGCGGCGTGATGGCAGAGGGGCGGTTCATCGCGGTTGTGGGGCCGTCAGGGGTCGGCAAAGACAGCGTCATGACGGCGCTGGCCACTGCGGACCCTCGGTTTGCTCTGCTGACCCGGGTGATCACCCGTGATCCAGAGGCGGGTGGCGAGGACTATATTCCCGTGACGGAGCCGGAATTCCTGCGCCGCGAGGCAGCGGGGGAGTTTGTGCTGAGCTGGCGGGCCCACGGGTTGTGTTATGGCGTGCCAAACACGGTGCGGGATCAATTGGTAGCGGGGCAGGATGTTCTCGCCAATCTGTCACGCGGGATGCTGGTGGAGGCGGATCTGCGGTTCAAGCGGTTTTACGTCTTGTTTCTGACCGCACCGGATGAGGTTCTGGCCGAGCGGTTGGCCGGTCGCGGGCGTGAAAGTGCCGAGGATATTGCCGCACGGCTGCGTCGGTCGCGGTTTGATATTCCAGCGGGCCTGCCGATCATTGAGATCGACAATTCCGGCCCGCTGGATCAGACGGTGCGCGCGATCCGCGCCGCGCTTCAGGCCGAGAGGGTGTAGCGGTGCAGCTCGTGGAACCGGCCCTGTTCATCTTCTCCGCAGAGCGTCAGAGCATCGACGCGGAAGGGCTCGGTGAGATGCGGGGCCAGATGCGACAACAGCGCGGCATGGGTCTGTTCCGCGTCCTGTTTCGTGAGCCTGCCGCTCAGCGTGATGTGAAATTTGAACTGGTCCATCACGTAGGGGTAGCCCCACTGGGTCAGAAGCGCGTCCTGACGCGGGTTCAAGCGGCTTTTGCGGCGTTTCTCAAGCTCTGCTTCGGTGGGGGCGGCGCGGAAGCTGTCGAGCGATTTGACCATGGACGCGGTCAGATCGGCCAATTCGGTGGTATCACCGGTGGGAATGAGCGCAAGGAAGCTGCCCAACCGGGCCAGTTCAAGCGGACCGGTCGTGGCCGGACTGCAGGATTTGCACAGCGTGGCAAAGGCGTCGTTCAATTCTTCATATGTCGCGCCCTCCGCCAGACGGAAAGGCGGTTTGATCGTGCCATGCAGCCCGTATTTGCGGGGCGTGGCGGTGATGTCATGCGCGGGGGCGGGCAGGCCGTCCACCTCGGGTGCAACAGTTTCGCGGCCTGTGGCAGCATTCCAGCCAAGCCAGGCCACACCAAATTCGGACAAAGGACCCTCAGGCAGGGTCAGATAGATGGCGTAACGGGAGAAATCCATGACAACCTCGGTTCTTGAAGCCCCCGCAGCGGCGGCAGGCAGTTCGGCCAACGGCACCTCGGTGACCGCTGGATTTGTTTTGGCGAATGCCACATTGGTGTTGCCAGAGGCAACCATGACCGGCTGGGTACAGGTTGAAGGTGACAGGATTGTTGCACTGGGCGAGGGCCATGAGGTTCCTGCCGGTGCCATTGACTGTCAGGGCGATTTTATTGCCCCGGGTCTGGTTGAATTGCACACCGACAATCTGGAGCGCCATATCGAGCCGCGCCCCGGTGTTGACTGGCCACATGCCTCGGCGATTGTGGCGCATGACGCCGAGCTGGCCTCAACCGGGATCACCACGGTGTTTGATGCCATGCGCGTTGGATCGATCCCGCGTGGCAAGGGGCGCTATGTGAAATATGCGCGGTCGCTGGCCAGTGAGTTGCTGGAACTACGGGCCAAAGACATGCTGAAGATCAGCCATTTCCTGCACCTGCGCGCCGAGGTCTGTTCTGAGACATTGGCGGAGGAGCTGGCCGAATTTGGCGAAGAGGACCGCGTGGGTCTGGTGAGTGTGATGGATCACACGCCGGGGCAACGCCAGTTCCGCGATATCAAAAAGCTTGAGCAATATGTCAAAAGCAAGCGCGGCATGAGCGACGATGAGTTTCTGGAGCATGTGGCCGAGTTGAAGGCGATGCGGGACCGTGTGGGCGAGGTGCATGAGGCCGCGGCGGTGGCAGAGGCCGGGCGCTTTGGCGCGACCCTTGCCAGCCACGATGACACCACACGCGGGCAGGTGGAAACCTCGGCCCAGTATGGCATCAAGCTGGCCGAGTTTCCGACCACGGTTGAAGCGGCGCGGGCCTGTCATGATCATGGTATTGCGGTGATGATGGGGGCGCCAAACCTGATCCGGGGGGGATCACATTCCGGCAATGTGGCGGCCTCTGAGCTGGCCGAGCTGGACCTGCTGGATATTGTGTCATCGGATTATGTCCCCGCAGCCTTGCTGCAGGCGGCGGTGAAGCTGGGCGATATCTGGCAGG
Organism: Pelagimonas sp.; assembly: GCA_049116335.1. Classification (GTDB taxonomy): domain Bacteria; phylum Pseudomonadota; class Alphaproteobacteria; order Rhodobacterales; family Rhodobacteraceae; genus CANMIH01. Next base: position 8,901 of record JAGDYZ010000004.1, read on the forward strand.
ATCTGCCGCGCGGGATTGCCACCGTGACCAAGACACCAGCCGAAGCCGTTGGCCTGACGGATCGTGGGGTGGTGGCGAAGGGTATGCGTGCCGATCTGATCCGTTTCCGACTGGCCGGGACTGTGCCGATGTTGCGTGGGGTCTGGTCGCGCGGTGTGGCGGTGGCCTGAGCCCATTTGAGGGAGGGACGGACGCTTGTTGCCTGTGGCAACCTCGCCCCGCCCACCCTCCCGCAGATGCCCCTTTCACCGGCGCATGTGGGAACGCCGCCGACAGTCTAAGACTGCGGCGGTGTTGCAAGTTTAGGGAAAGCGGTGGCCACCGACAGGGTGGATCAGGTTGCGGGGGTGCCAGATCCCGCGCGCTCAGGGCGTCGCCCTGCATGAGATGTGCACATCTGACAGGCCCCTGAGCGGGGAATGATCCGATGTTGTTTGGTACCGGGGGAGAGTTTCTGTGAGTGTGGTAAAGGGCGGGTTTGACCACCGTGCGGTGGTCTGGGAACGCCTCCCCCCGCGAAATTATCTTTTCCAGTCAGGCGCCCATGTGATCTGGTCTAGACCCGCAAATCGGGCGACGCGGGCGAGTTCGGCTTCCAATCTGCTCTGACGCGCATCGCCCCAGCGCACCCCGGTTTCAGGCCAGAGCGCGGTGACATGCAGCACACCTGTTTTGCGGTCTGCGCTCATGTCGATCCGCCCGACCAAGCGATCGCCCTCCATGAGCGGGAAAACATAATAGCCGTATTGGCGTTTTGCGGCGGGGACAAAGATTTCAATCCGGTAGTGGAAGCCAAACAGGCGTTCGGCACGTTTGCGGTCGCGCAGGGCCGGGTCAAAGGGGCTGAGCACGCGCATGCGTTTGGGCGCAGTTGGCGCATCTTCGGCTTCAGAGACCACATTGGGACGGGCCAGTGCAGTGCGCAGAGTGCCGTCGGTCCCGGTGATCTCAACCTCGATCAACTGACCGGCGGCGCGTTCCCCCTCGGCCCAGGTTTTGACCTCCGCTGGGCGCAGCGTGTCCCAGAAGGCGGCGAGTTCACCCGGCGTGGCAAAGCCCAAACGATCAAGGGCGGCGTTGTTAAGCCAATCGGCGGCCTGATCTTCGGGCGGCAGCTGGGTGTGCTCGGTGGGGATCACCCGTTCGGTCAGATCATAGATTTTGCGAAAGGCCTCGCGCCGGGTCACCGCCAGCGATCCGCTGCGCCAGAGATATTCCAGCGCGGTTTTTGATGGATGCCAATCCCACCATCCGCCAGATTTGCGGGTTTCGCCTTCGCCCACATCCGACGAGGAGCAGGGCCCGCCGTCGCGGATGCGGGTCAGAACCTCGTCGAATTTCTGGGTGAACCCCTCACGTCGGTCTTTGCTCCAGCGGCGTTGCAGGCGTTCGGCATCCCGTGCAAAGCGCATCTGCCAATAGGGGTAGAAGGCCATGGGGATCACAGCCGCATCATGTGTCCAGTGCTCAAACACCGCACGGTCGCGATCCAGAAGCGGTGCGAGATGCGTAGGGCGATACGACTGGCGACGTGAAAACAGGATCATGTGATGCGCCCGTTCAACGGTGCGCACGCTATCGAGCTGAACAAATCCCAGACGGGTGATCAGATCCGCAAGATCCGCGCCTTTGGCCGGGCCGGTGGGTGGCTCGGCCAGCGCGTGTTTGTGCAAGAACAGGCGGCGCGCCTGGGCATTGTCCAGACGCAGCATGGGTTATCGACGTTTCAATGTGTCGCCATGGGCGATGGTTGGGGTCAGTTCGACAATCGGGTCCAGCTCTGCCTTTGGATCCTCAACGCGCTGGGCAATGATCTGCGCCGCCCGCATGCCAATTTCGCTGCGGCAGGCATCCATGGTCGCCAACCGACGGGGCAGACCTTCGAGCAATTCAACCCCGTTGAACCCCGCCAGGCCAACGCGTCCGGGGATGTCGATGCCTTTGTCGAGCAGGTGCAACATGCCGCCCGCCGCGATCATATCGTTGGAATAATAGAGGAAATCCAGCTCAGGATCGCGCTCCAACATGGCTTCGGTCATCTCGCGCCCTTTGGCCAGAGCCGAGCCACCGGAGTAGAACTCCTGATCGGCGATCTCGACGCCTTCTTTCGCCAGAGCTTCGGTGAAGCCCTCAAACCGTTTGCGGGCGCGGTGATCCAGCGGCATCTTGGTGCCCATAAACCCAATGCGCTGATAGCCTTGCTTTAGGATCGCTTTGGCCATTTCGCGGCCCGCGCGACGGTGGCTGATGCCCACGGCGCTGTCGATTGGATTGCCATCGGTGTCCATAATCTCAACCACGGGAATGCCGCTGGCCTTCAACATGGCGCGCGCGGCTTCGGTGTGTTCCAGGCCGGCAACAATCACGCCCGATGGCCGCCAGGACAGCATCTCGTACAAAACGCGTTCTTCTTTTTCCGGCATATAGTCGGTCACCCCGACAACGGGCTGAAGATCGGTTTCTTCCAGAACCTTGGAAATCCCCGACATCACCTCGGGGAACACCATGTTGCGCAGAGACGGAATGACCACAGCCACCAGATTGACCCGCTGACTGGCCAGTGCGCCGGCGATTTTGTTAGGGACATAGCCAAGGGTCTTGGCGGCTTCGAGCACCTTTTCGCGTGTGGCCTGAGAGACATCGCCGCGATTGCGCAGCACCCGACTTACGGTCATTTCGGAAACGCCAGACGCTTCGGAGACATCGCGGAGCGTTAGCGGACGGGTGGCATCGTTCGGCACGGGCAAAATTCCTCTTGTACTCGGAAAACCGTAGCGCATTCAGTTGCAGAGTTACAAGATGACGAATGCGCCACAGAGGCGGGATGACAAGCTCTGAATGTCCCGTTAGACAGACGGTTGGACGGTCCCGTGGCTCAACTGGATAGAGCAGCCCCCTCCTAAGGGGCAGGTTGCAGGTTCGAATCCTGCCGGGGTCGCCAAAACTACCTGAAAAATATAGCTTATTTACAGGACGTTGTGCGGATGCGTGCAGAAACGCCCGTCGGCTTTCGCGGCGAAATCGGCTGAAACGGCCGATTTCTCGTACAAAACCTGTACAAAATTCGCACGTTTGTGCGTATTTCGGGGGCCAATCATGAGCCGCCATAGCTTTGATCCCAAAATCGCCGGACGTGTGGGTCTCAATGCAGCGGTGATTTTCCAGAACATCACCTTCTGGATCGAGAAGAACCAAGCCAATCGCCGCAACCTGCGCGACGATCGCTACTGGACCTACAACTCCATCTCGGCCTTCGGTGAACTGTTCCCTTATCTGAGCGAGAAGCAGATCCGAACAGCGCTCGAAAAGCTGGTCAGCGCAGAGCTGATCATAAAAGGCAATTTCAGCGATGATCGCTATGACCGGACCTGTTGGTATGCTCTGGGCAACTCCATTTGCCCAAATGGGCAAATCGATCCGACCGAAAGGGAAAATGATGCATTTGCCCCTGAGGGCAAGCCATCTGCCCCAGAGGGCAAATCCTATAAGAACAGATATAAACCATATCAAAAACCAAATCCTTCGCACGCGAAGGCGGCGGTGGAGGATGAATTTTCTGAAAAGATATTGTCCGCCTATCCGGAGGATCGAGTTCGCGGCGAAGCGGTTTGCCTCTCACAAATCCGCCAAGCGTTGGCCGACGGAGTGGACGCTAAAGACCTCGAGGAAGCAGTGCGGGCCTATGCGAGCGAGAGCGAAGGTTTCACCCGCTCCAAGGTGTGCTTCTCCGACAATTGGTTCTCCTCTGGCCGCTGGCTGAAATACCTTCACGACGTTGAGAAGGCGCGAGAAGCGGGCAAAGCCAAAGAGGTCGAACTGCTGAAAGGTTTGGCTGACTGGGTCACGGACAAGCACCCCCTTTGCCGCCACATAACACCCGGCCAAGTGACCGCGTTGCTGGCCGCAAACCTGGTCAGCCCTTCTGAAATCGAAGCGGCGGGGCTGAGATCATGAACACGACAGCCCCCCACAAAGAACAGAGAGCAAGGTTACCCTCCGATTACATCGGCGGGACTTGTGAGGGGCGGCAAGCCTCCCCTTCAAACCCCAACCAGACGCGCGCAAGCGGCGTCAAAGAGGGCCTTTCCGAAAGTGTGATCTTTCGATGCACCCCGTCGGAAAAGGCAGCGCTTGTGGCCAAAGCGCGCGCCGCTGGTCTACCAAATGCCACGCTGATGCGTGAGGCCTTGGGGCTAACCGAGGTACGTCGGCGCAAGCCCGTCCCTCGCGTTGACCCAAAGCTGACCTTTGCGATTGCCCGTGTCGGCGGCAACCTCAACCAGCTCTCCCGTTGGATCAACGGCGCGGTCAAATCTGGCCGCGCGAGCCAGATCGATGCGCTCAAGGTCGCGGCTCAGCTGGTGGTCATCGAACGGCAGTTGGCGCAGATCGTGGCGGCACACACAGGCGGGAGCAGCGAATGATCATCTCGTTCTTCTCCACTGGCACCGGTGGCGGTGCGGCCCCCGTGGATTACCTGATCGCGCGCGAAGTTCTGGCCTACGACGAGAACCACAATCTGATCCGCGATGACAACGGCCAGCCGCAAACCAAGATCCGCGACCCGTTGCCCGAGGTGCTGTACGGCAATCCCGATCAGACCCGCGACCTGATTGATGCGAGCCCCAACAAGTGGAGCTACACGGCGGGCGTCATCAGCTTTGCCGACAACGACTATCCCAGTCCCGCCGCCCAGCAAGAGGCCATTGAGCTATTTGAGGCTCTGGCCTTTGCTGGGCTGGACAGGGATCAATACGACTGCCTTTGGGTGCGCCACTCGCACGAGGGCAATGTCGAGCTGCACTTCTGCGCGCCACGCCTTGAGCTTAGCACCGGCAAGGCGCTGAACATCGCTCCGCCGGGACATGAGAACGCCTTTTCCAGCCTGCGCGACCTGTTGAACAAGACGCACGATTGGGCAGACCCTTTGGACCCAGAACGCGCACGGGAGGTAAGGGCGACGATTGAGGCCCCTACCCGCGCACAGGGGCGCGAGGCGCTGCACGATTGGATCCTCGATCAGATCAGCGTCGGCACCATTGCTGACCGTGCCAGCATGATCGACGCACTCACTGACGCGGGATTCGATATCCCCCGTGCCAGCAAGAATTACATCACCGCCCAAGACCCCGACACCGGCGAGCGCTGGCGATTGAAAGGAGAGATTTTCCATGACGACTGGCAAGCCGAACCGCCTCGCCGAGAAACTGAACGCGGACCTGGAGGCGGTACGCAGCGACCACGCCGCCTTGATGGCATCTCAGCTAGAGAGCTTCAGGAGCGATTTCAGCAGCATTGCGACCAGCGCGCTGCATACAATCGAAACCGATATCAGGTTCTTTCTGAGCGACAGCAAGAGCGAGTTGGAGAGGCGGAGCGAGACGATCAGGCGCTGGTTGACGATCTCGCCGTGGGTGATCGTGGGGATGGTCTCAGCCTGGATCGCGACGGTGCTGATCGCGAGTTGGTTCTGGACGGGTTTGATCACGCGCTCGGAAATGACGCGGCTTGGCCTGACACGGATCGAACAGGCCGGGCAGACATGGGTGACGCTGGACCCCGACCGGACCGAATTGAAGACCTGCACATTTGCGCAGAGGCCGATCATCTGCATCGAGATCAAGGAACCCTAGATGACACCTACCCTGACAGCATTGGAACGCGAATTGCTCGCATCCGTCGAGCGGTTGGTGACGGCGTGCGAGAGCTCAGCCAAGGAATTGCACGCCTTGGAGAAACGCTCGACCGGCAGGATCGAAAGCAAGGTGAATGGCTTGGCGCACTGCGTGGCGCTATTGATGAAATCACATCTCACGTCCGTCACCACATTGGCCGACTTGCTGCGAGAGGAGCAGAATTACGACACGCTTCAGGCGGGACTAGAGACCAGCTGGAAGTTAGCGAAAGACGCCGAGAAGCGGCTGAGCGAGAACTAGATGCACGGGCTAGCCACCGCAGCGCGAGGCACTCGATCTGACGATTTTCAAGTTGCAGAAAGGCACTAGATGCAGTTCGACCACGCCCATTTCACGCTCGGTTTCCGCCAAGCCTTAGATCACGGCATCGACTATCGCGACTTTCAAAAAGTCGATCGCTTGCCCGAAGGCATCCCGCTAATGGCAATCGCAGGTGTCTGGGGCGACTACAGCGACATACGTTGTTTGTTCATTGATCAGGATGGTCAAACCTATCGCCGCCACATTACGGGCCGTGCCGGCCAGTACGTGATCCGTGAGCTAGATTTGAACGCAAAGGAGTTGCAGGTCGGACAGGTGCTTGTCGTGCTTAAAGACTGTCGTTCTGCTTGAGTTCAGGAATCCCACACTCACGCAAGAAATCATAAGTTTGATCATAAAAATCCGGTGGCCGAGTTGGATCCTTAGGGTCGCCATTCGGGACGAAAATGATCATGCCTTGACGGGCTCTTGTCAGAAGAACCCGGTAAGCATTGAGCAGATACAACTGACGCATGGGAGACTTTACGGACTGCCACTTGCTTCCTTTGAATGCATTGAACCGCCAGGAGCCATCCACCATTCTAAGATCTGCATCCCAGCACATGCCTGCCCAATCCAGCTCAAGGCCTTGGATGTCAAATTCTGTTGCGACATCTTCCAGGTAGTAAGAGGATCTCACGTCCTGGCTGTCGTTCAGGAACCAGCTTTTGGGATCAATCGCGGACTTGATATGTATGCCTTCGGGGCGCAAACGATGAGCGCCTGAAGATGCCACCAGGCCTGTCCGCTCACTTCCACGCGCCCTGCCGTTCAACCAATTCTTGGCAGAGGCGATGTCGCGCGTAAGAAGTATCGGGTATCTGTCGCCCAAGCTAGCCAGAGCTTCAGAGGCCGACGATACATCGCCATCCAATACAGATGACACAAAAGAAGAGAGGCTTTCCGCGCGAAAGGATCTCATCGAAACCGACAGATGGAGATCTTCGTGCTTTGTGATCTTGGGCGAGCGCAGAAGCTCCACGGCGTCCTGAGAAACCGTATAGTGCGGATCTGCCAAAAGGGTTGACGCATGCACTTCCCAATCAGAGAAACGGTTCTCGACCGCTCTCAACCATTCTCCAAGCCCAGCTTCGCCAGTATTGATCTCCTGGCCACCACCGATAAGGCAAACGATCGTGCACCATTCGGAATGACGATCCATGACTCCAATCAAGAATTCTGGCTCAGACTGATTGAACTCTGACAGCCCCCGCTTTGCTTGCATGAATTTTGAGGCCTGATCTGTTGTCCATGCGCGTTGAGCCTCGTCAAAGACGACCACATGCTCAAACGGTTCTTCTGGATCGTTTAGGTAGTGGTCTCTAAAGTGGTGAATATTCTGAACAAAGAGGCTTACTTCCCGTTCAGCATCCTTCTTTGAGATCTTTTCACCGCTAACCTTTCCTTGCTCAACCTTGTCACGAGCCAAAGCTTCTCGCAGTACGGTGACCAAAGGACCGTTTCCAGATAGGAAAACCGCGTTTTCGTTTTCATGCCTCTCAGCACGACTTGCCGCGATGTTCAGCCCCGCGAGCGTTTTTCCGGCGCCTGGTACACCAGTTACGAAGCAAATAGACTTCTTGTGGTTGCGTTTGGACGTCTCGATGATCTCAGCAATACGGTCAGAGGTCGCCCTCAAGTTCTTAGCGCTCGCGTCTGAACGGGAAATCTCGGTAACATCGTGCGACTTGTAGAGAGCCTGTGCAGCCTCGATTATGGTCGGCGTTGGCTTGTATCCGGACGCCTCCCAACTGGGTGATGAAACAGATTTCTCATGCGGTATGCCCGAAGCTTGAGCGAAAAGGTCGTCGAGGCCAGATCGTCCTATGCAGATCGGAGCTGCGACCCCATCCGCCCCGAGCTCCAGCACGAAATCCACCTTATTGGCGTTCGTGGCAATCAACACTGGAACAATTGCGGCAGCGTGGCTTCCTTCGTGAAAGTTCTTGAGATCCAGCGCGTAGTCGTACACCTGTTCGATGGCATGTCGATCGAAGGCAGACGAGCCGACTTTGAATTCAATGACAAAGACGATCCCCTCTGTAACAAGAATGCAATCGGCGCGCTTGCCCATGCGGGGAATGATGAACTCAAAAAAAAGCACCCCTGAAGAAATAGATGCCAGTGCAAGTTGAAGGTATCGAATCTGGTCTATCCATGCATTACGTTGCAAATGTTCCAATTCATGCCGGTGATGGGTGGTGAGTTTCCCTAAAATGGACGATCCGTCTTCAACGCAGAAGTCGCTTACTGGTGCTTGATAATACGCTTTGCTCAATTTCTCTTAACCTTATCGAAATTCTCATAGTGACCTTGAGCCTCCTGTCACTGAAGGTCCACCCAAGATACAGGCAATCATCAACGATGGAGTGTTGTGCGTTCCGGTTGGGGCGGAAACTGGAAGTTCGCTGCGTAAGCATAGGCATCCTTGGTCGACTGCGGAAGCGGACCTTTAGCTGTCTGAGTGGTTTCAACTTACTGGCTTCTAACCGTAAAACTGAAGAAGTTTGTCGCAGCAACTTGAGATCTTGTCTTGAATATTCACTCCTTCAGTTGTCATTGGTCACGTAGTTTGAAACTGTAGAAATAGCAGATCCAAAAAAAGGACTAGAGCATTGTCAGCCCTTCTTAATGCGTCGGCAACCCAAGCTGGAGCTCTTGTTTCCAACAATCGCTTTGAGGTGCCTCAGTTTCAACGAGAGTACTCTTGGGAGGACGACCAAGTATCGGAGTTCTGGGGTGATCTTAGAAACAACCTCGAGACAGGTGAGTATTTCTTGGGCCTTATCATCTTGACTGAAGAAAACGGCATCAAGCAAGTCGTCGATGGCCAACAACGTTTAGTCACGCTCACACTTCTTGCAACCGCACTATACTACGAGGCCTTATCTCTTGGTCGAAAAGCACTGGCGCTCAGAATCGAAGCCGACTTTCTAAGATCGGTCAATTACGAAACTGACGAGCAAGAAGCACGGGTTTTTTTGTCGGATCCGGATGACAACAGAACGCTTCAAGAAATTCTAAACACAGGAGAAGCACCCACAGAGGGTTTCCTTGATGATAGTGTTTCCTTTCGAATTGCGCGTTCGTTCAATTTCTTAAGGACTAAGCTTAAAGCAGATCTGAAGCAGGATCCATTTCGCAGGCTAGGAAAATGGACAGAGTTTATCACCGATCAACTGTACTTTGCCGTTTTTATCCATCCAGACGCAGCATCAGCCTATCAAGTCTTCGAAGTCGTAAATACTCGGGGTCGTGAACTGACGACTGCGGATCTACTCAAGAATTATCTACTTAGCCAATTCGGTGCCGATGAGCGAACAGAGCGCTACGAGCAATGGCGCGGCCTTGCTAAGCCATTTTCTCAAGACGGTTCCAATAGCACATTTGTTCAGTTCATCCGACATGTCGTAACTGTCCACTCTGGTCACGTACTTCCCAAGGACCTATTCAACTTTTTGGCGAACCGCCGTGTTCAATCGGGCAAAACCCCACCTTCGCCGCCAGAACTGATGACGATGCTAGAAGAACGTTTGCCCATTTATCGGCAGATGATGGACCCGACGTCTTCCGGTCCTGCGGAGATGCACCAGTTGAGGGTCTTTGCAGCACTAAACTCACTGAACATCATCACTGTCAGGCCCATCCTTTTGGCTCTGCATGACGTGGACCAAACGCATCAAGGGTTGGAATACTTGTTGCGGCTAGTGGTCCGTCGGGTGGTCGTCGGCAACTTGGGTACAGGCAACATTGAGCGGCGTTTTTCAGAAGCCGCACGGAAAGTTGTTGAACAGCGCGATTGGCAAGTTCTCCGTCGTGAACTCGGTGATCTTGACCACGAAAGAGACGAATTTGTGGAGCAGCTTCGCAAGAGATCTTTAAACAAGAACATCCTTAGGTTTGTACGTCAGTCAGCAATTCAAAACACCACGACGCCAGACCCTGAAGGTGTGCTGCATCTTGTCTGGCCGCGAAATACTGAAACTTGGACCGGCTTCTCGGAGGAAGATGGTTATTGGGCATCGACCCTTGGCAATACAATCCTTGCGGAAGAACGCGCTCGACCGAAAGATGCTTCTACCAACTGGGATGGCTTCAGAAAACACCTATTGACGAGCGCAATCGTGCATGAGGACAAGCCACGATTTGAACATGTCGGAGATTGGAATGTTCAAAAAATTGAGGAATTTGGCCGCGAGATGGCGGAGCGGGCAGCAGATGTCTGGTTCTGATCCCGATCCGCTTGAGAACATCATCGAACTCTTTGAGAGGCGGGGGCAGGTTGATGGGCTTTCCGCGCTCATCGTTGCTTTAGCCTCCGGTGGAGGCGCTGTAGACCTTGCTTCGACCGCTATCGCAATCGACGCTAACGTATTCATGCGCGTTTCTACACATTCAAAGAGCACGCTGATAATCGATTATCTTGCTAGCCAGCATTCCGCCCCGCTAGTACTGCCGGGTCAGGCTGTCCAAGAGTTTTGGAACAACCAGATTGATGCCGTCGACACCATCGCCACTAAGCTGAAAAAATCTTTTGACAGCCTTAGGGCTCAAATCGACAAAGTCCCCGACGACTTGTCGGAATTCACGAGTAGAATGAACGCGCTGCTCGATGAATTTAGTGAAAAGCACGGGTACATATATGAAGGCGCCACCGTTACCAAGACGAGTGATTTCTTAACGATACTGAAAGAAAAGGCGGTCGTTCCGTATTGTCCGCGGCCTATGATTCACAATATTGCCGCGCACCGCAAGAGCACTAAGACACCTCCAGGCTTCAAAGACCCAGGAGATGGCGATTTCTTTATTTGGGCAGATCTCCTGTATGGGCTCCGGAAATTGCAACTTGAAGGTGGAGAGTTTTCACACGTTGTGCTGGTTACGAACGACACAAAAAAGGACTGGAGCCGGGAGGGCAAAGCACATCCAATTCTTACAGCTGAAATTTCCGCTCTACTTAATGCGACTTTCGAAACCTGGACTCTCGATAAGCTCATCAAGGAAATTGAGCGCGCTGTAGAGTGACGGTGCAATCTACTCGATGCGGTTGCCACATGTCCGCCTTGCTTGCTAGCGCTGCAATGCCGCATCCAAGACACGTCGCAACGCTTACTAGGGCCGAATGGATTCGGGCTGTTTTTGGGGCTGAAACTTCTAGCAAATTGGTGAGTTCATAGGACATCAAGGCTTTGTAGAATATCGGTCGACTAAACCTTGTCGCTCCCGCACCCCATGCCTAGGTTTTCAAGATGAGATTTGCGCTTTCCGAAAACATACGAATAGAGGCCACTCCCGGAGCTGTTGGTCTCTGCCCCGGGTGCGGAGCAGCGCTGATCGCAAAGTGCGGCTCGAAGAAAGTCTGGCACTGGGCCCATAAGGGGCAACGCCATTGTGATGATTGGTGGGAGCCTGAAACCGATTGGCACAGATCGTGGAAAAACTTTTTTCCCGCCGATTGGCAAGAGATTCCCTCCCGAGATAGGGCCGGCGAGTTGCATATCGCCGACGTGAAGGTTCCTAATGGTCTCGTGGTCGAGGTACAGCATTCCGCTATCAAGTCAGTGGAAGCCAAAAAGCGCACTCTGTTTCATGCCCCCATGATTTGGGTAGTTGATGGCCTTCGACGCAAAACTGATAAGACCCAGTTCGAGAAAGCGCTTGGGTCTGAATTTTGGAGGCGGCCTGAAAAACGGACTCTTTCGCGACTGTCACCTTACGACGTGCGTTTGATTGAAGAGTGGTTCGATCTTCAGGTGATGGTCGCATTTGATTTCGGCGGAGAAGATGTCTGGCTCATGAGCGCTCGCGACTGGGCTTGTGGAATCGGATTTTGGTACAATAAAGAGACACTCGTTGCGAATATCCGTGAGCGCACAGATATCCCATTTATCTTTACCGAGCATAAGAACCGCAGAGGCAAGATTGTAAAGCGCACACATTCGATCCCCAACTCGTTGGCCGATCGGCAAGGCGATCCCAAATAGCGAACCTTCGCTTCTAGCCAAGCGAATGTCGGGATAGAGGGAGCTGCGGTACGGCGTCGAACGAACCTACCAATGTTCGGCGTGGGCCGTTCATGCGTACCCGGTAAAAGTTGGGTCGGAGCGATGGCGCCATAATCTTCGCTTTAGGAAGCGGATCTTGGCTTCATCGACACCAATTTCCCGGCCGTGGCGGGCAGCTCGTTGCACCACAGCGGTAGGGGACCGCAAGGCCTTCACCAATCAGAATTCTTCCCACATCCCTGCCATCCACTGAGAGCACACCACATTGTCTACCATAGTTGCACTCGCGTGTTCCTTCGGTTCCCGGGCGGCAAGAGCACGCCACTCTTTGAAAGTGAATCGATTCAGCTTCACGTAAAAGAATTCGCAAACGATTGGTCGCTTGCTGCCCTCGCTGGAGCTCAGCGTTGCATGCAGGGGAGCCGGTTTCTGGTGCATTAAACCCAACCAACCGAACGTTTGCCTGCTGACCTCTTATTGCTACGGTATCGCCGTCAATGACGCGAACTTCAGATGCGCTGACCGTTCTACTGTTTGGATTATTTGTTAGCGTGGGAACACTTCCTCCTGATGCGGCTAGGTAGCTTGATGACATCCAGCCCGTCCCGAGTGGAGAGGCGATCTGCGACCAACCATTCTGAACGGTGAGAACGCGTACTCTTGTGCCCGCTGGCAGCTGGCCCATCACCCGATTGTTGGTTGAAGGGCCTTCACGTTGATTGACGCTACTCCCGGTTACAATCGCGTATGTCGAACTATCGGCTGGGCGAGTTTGAACGCTGGATGACCCGCCATCAAACAAAGCGCTCAGCAGGCCCAAAATCCCCATAACGAGGACGATGGGGAAAAACAGCTTTCGTTGAGCTCTACGAATTGCCCGTTTGGGCGCATAGACGATTTGGGCCGGTGACGCAGTCCGTTTCCGAGGCCGAGATCGTCGCTGTACGGTGCTAACGGCGGGCCTTTGCGCCGAAGGGGAGTTTGGTTTCCCAACCTGTTGAGGAGTTACAGCAGTGGATTTGTCGTCGCTCTTTGGGCGTTCGAGCTTCAGAATTTTGTGGAGTTTCGAGTATTGCGCCTTGCTAAGGCTGGTCCTGGGCCCATGCCGCAAGAACAGCGCCTCCATGTTTTGAAGGAATGATCGTTCCCAATCATTTACTGAATCTGAGTCTAGCTTGCCCCTAATGCGGGACAGTATGAGTTCTGTTCGCTCTTTTGAGAATGGCATCTGAGACGTGCTTTTTACGGATCCTACTGTTCCCCAAGAAGGCGCTCAAAGCGTCGAGATAGCATACCCAGAATAACGACGGGACCGAGCAGAAGCATGATTGCGATCGAAGCAGCCACTAAAGTGACAGCCTGAAAAACATCGAACAAGAAGAACTCGGAAGGGCCGGTGTAAAAGATTGAGAAGCGAAGAAGCCCGCCGAAGTAGATTGAGATAGCAACCAAAAAGGCGGTCTGGATAGACAACAAAGGGTGGATAATAATTCTTTGCGTCCGTTCCAACGTAGCACGTCTGACTTGGCGCCAATTTTTGCTCGCATGCTTCACAATCTTAATCCCTTACCAATTCAATCCACGTGTGCACATCGTCGTCACTGACTTCACGGCCTTCGACGTGTGACTGATACCAGCGAGCTACGATTGCTCCGCGTTTCTCGCTCTTAATTCTGATGTTTTCCTCAGTGAGGTGTTGATCGAGCGAAATCTCGATCCTCTTTAGCGCTTCGAAGTCATGCGCGGCCCTGACAGATTTTGTACCCAAAAGGATCCATGCTGCGTCCACATCGAACTTATCGGCAATCGTTACTAAGGCCTCAACAGGAAGGCCGCGCTGGCCTTTTTCGTAGCTGTGATAGGCGCGGTGTGAGACGCCGATCGCGTCCGCCATGGCGGTTTGCGTCAAGCCGACTTCGTTGCGCGCGATCGCAAGTCGCGCACCCATTGCCGAGAAGACAGCCTTCAAATCCCGCGCCATGCAAGGTTCCCATTGACGTGACTGTAAAATTGCGCGAAACTGCACAAAATGACATAAAATTCCAGTTAATCCCATCTGACCACGTCAGAAGGTGCAGAACAAGCGATTCCATGCGTGTCGCCGATTCAACTTAAGCGGACAAGGACGACTGAAATGGCAGAGACCAACTATTCAGACAGCTCGCAGATCCTGGGGCTCGGGAAAACACCCGCGCAGTGGGTCGAAGTCATGGCTGGGATGGGGATCGATATTTCGGAACGCACGTTGCGCGAGCGAGCAAATGAGACGGGCGCATTCTATCGCCTTGGGCGAACCATGCTGATCACGCCCGCGCAGATTGATACGATTTTTGAAGGAGGCCAGTCATGCCGCTCCAAATTTACAAGAGGGGCCGTGTCTACTGGGCCAAGGGGTGGATTGAATACAACGGCAGGCCAATCGCCGGCCCATACCGGCGAAGCACTAAAGCATCTTCAGAAGAGGGCGCACGGGACTGGATAAACCATGAGACCGAACGTCAGATCCGTCGCTATGTCGTGGGCGACGAACCGAGCAAGACGTTCTCTGATGCAATCATGCTCTACAACGCGTCCCCCAAAGCAGCAAAGCAGTTGATCCCGATTGTCGAAGTGATCGGCGACCTGTCGTTAGGTGCGATATCTGGCGCGTTACTGAAAAGCCTTGGGCCGAAGCTGAAACCCAAAGCGTCGACCGATACCTGGTGGCGTGAAATCGTGACGCCCGCGAGTGCGGTGATCAACAATGCGCATGAGCTGGAAGGCACGCCTCTGATCCGGGTGAAGCCCTACGACAAATTTGAGCGTATCGCCCAGGACAAGCGGCGGGGGAAGCTTAGCCGCGTCGAGCGAACGCCAGCTGACAAGGAATGGATCGAGGCATTTTGCCGTGCCGCTGATCCGTACAACGCCGCGCTGGTCCGTTTCATGTTTGAGACGGCGGCACGGATCGATCAGGCTGTCTCTTTAGAGCCTGACGATCTGCGCCCGGCCGAGAACAAAGTCAGAGTAAAGGCGCAGAAGGGGCATCCAGAAAGCTGGATCACCGTTTCGCCACAGATGATGGACGAGTTGTTGGCCTTGCCACCAAAGCGACCCAAGAACCGCAAGACCGTTAAATTCATGAAGCCGCGCGTTTTTGGCTATGGCAGCTCGACCGGGTACAACACACGCTGGAAAACCATCTGCAAGCGGGCTGGCATCCAATACCTATCCGCGCACCAAGCAGGGCGTCATGGGTTCTTCACTGAATTGGTTGTCCGGCAGGGTGTCGATCCCGTAACTGCGGCCAAAGCTGGTCGCTGGGCTGACCCAAATTTGCCCATGCGCATTTATGCTCACGCCGAGACGGATGAGGCTGATGTTAGGGCCCGTTTTCGTACAAACCATGTACAGGAAGACCCTGTACAAACAGCCAAGCAGCAGAAATTAAAGAAGGAATAGCGCTATGAACGATTCCCTCCTAAGGGGCAGGTTGTAGGTTCGAATCCTACCGGGATCACCAAAATATCAAGCGCTTACGTTATTTTTAGGGCTTTCTTGAGGTTCGGTGACCCGAAGTTGGGCGGTGGAATTAAAGTGATCTCGCTGCTTTGCGCAAATCCGTTGTCTTTTGGGGTAACTAATCTAGAAATGAGTGCAAAATATGCAACCAAACGGGCCAAATGGACGACAAACTCACCTCAACCTTCAAGCGTGTTTGTGAACAGGGGTCCATAAGAGCCGTTGCAATTGCGCTGGAGCAAGAACCCTCCACGATTAGCCGCAGGCTGACAGCTCTGGAAAATGAGCTTGGCATTCAACTGATCGAACGGCGCAAAAAAGGGGTCAAACCTACTGAGGCTGGCGAATTGCTTTTGAGCCATTTGCGGGGTCAGGCGGCGGAGTTTGAGGCGCTGAGAGCCGAGTTCGACGCTCTGCGCGGCATGCGGCGGGGCCGTGTTTCGCTGGCGGTTGGCGAAGGGTTTCTCAGCGATTTGATCAAGAACGCGCTCCCCGGTTTCAAAAAGGCCTATCCTGAGATCACCCTTACCATTCGCAGCGGGTCAACCGATGCGGTTGTGCAAGACATCCAGAATGACGTGGCCCATCTTGGGTTTGTATTCAATGCGATACCAGATCGTCAGTGTAAGGTCTTGGCACATGTGGCTCAGCCGTTGGAGTTGCTGGTCAATCCGACGTCGGGCTGGGCGAAAACAGCCACGCCTGTTTCAATCAGCAGCCTTGCCGCAATGCAATCGGCCGTTTTGTCGTCCGGTTCTGGCATTGGGGCAATGGTGCGAGAAGTTGAGGCGCGGTATGGGGTGCGGCTCAATCGCGCAATGGACGCCAATTCGCTGGTCGCCGTTCGAGATTTTGTTCGTGAAGGGCTTGGTGTCACTGTCCTACCCGCCTTTGTGGTTGCCCAAGAGATTGCGGATGGCACCATCGTGGGCTTACCTTTGGATGCGCCGGAATTTGCGCAGGGTGAGGTCAGTTTGATTGCCCGTGCGGGTCGACGCTTGCCCGAGGTGGCGATGAAGCTTGCCAATCATGCGATCCGCTCAATGCAGGCGTTTCAGGTCTAGCTGCGCGCAGGTGTTGCGTGTCGCGCAACATTTTATCCGCTGCGCTGCAATTCACGGATGCCTGAAGCCGACATACGCTCCTCCGAAACACTGGAGGCGTATCATGATTGGATTGGTCGGGTTGGGAGCGATGGGGGGCGGATACCTTGCGCGTTTGAAGGAGCAGAATTACGAGGTCTTTTGCTACGATGCACTGCCAGAAGCCCGCGTCCGCGCCGAAACTTCTGGGGCCAAATTTGCCGGTGCGTTGAGTGAATTGGGTGATGTATGCGACACGATTGTTTTGTCCTTGCCAAAGGCTGCAATTGTTGCGGCGGTGATGGATGAGCTTGGACCGTATCTGAAGCCGGGCACAGTCATAGTGGATACCTCAACGTCGGAACCGGATACGACAAAACAACTGGCGGCTATAGCGGAAAGCAACGGCTACACCTTTCTTGATGGCCCGGTCAGTGGCGGTCCTCTTGGTGCACGTACGGGAACCATGACAATGATTGTCGGCGGGGACGCCGCCGCCTTTGCCAAGGTGAGGCCATTGCTGGAAACCATGACCGGCAAATTGGCCCATATTGGCCCATCGGGTGCAGGTCACACGGTCAAGATCGCGAACAACCTGCTGTGCGCTGCGAACCTCGTTCTCATGAGCGAAATGGCTCAGATGGCTGAACAGGCAGGGATTACTTTGTCCGAGCTGCTGACAGGTATTAACGCGGGATCTGGCCGGTCAGGTGTCAGCGAGGTTAACTTCCCGAAGTGGATCACCAACGAAGCTTACAATTCAGGCTTCACCATGGGGCTGATGCGCAAGGATGTTGGCCTGGCCACTGGGCTGGCGACGCGGCTTGGCATCGAATTGCCAGCAACTGAGACGATCGCGTCTATCTGGGAAAACAGCCGCGACATGCTGGATGATAGTGCCGACTTCAACGAAATCTTCAAATATCGGAAACGTTCCAATGCTTGATCGTATCGCCCACTACAAATCGCTCTGCGCCGAGCTTGGCTTGTCAGATACCCCGCAAAGCTATGTCGGTGGTGCTTTTGTCTCTGGAAACGGCGCGAGGATCTGTTTGGAGGACCCGTTTTCTCGTACGGTCCTCACTGAATATCTCGACTGCGGCGCAGAGGTTGCGAACCAGGCCTGCCTTGCATCCGAGGTTGCTCAAAAAAAATGGGTGACTGAATTCACTGCGGCGGGCCGCGGCGTCATCATGCAAAAGATTGCAGTCTTGGTCGATGAAAGGCACGAAACCTTGGCCCAGATTGAGGCGGTCGTGTCCGGTAAACCTATCCGTGATTGTCGGGTTGAGGTTGCGAAAGTGTCCGAAATGTTCCGCTATTATGCCGGCTATACGGACAAGCTACATGGCGAGGTGATCCCGGTTCCCTCCGGCCATCTGAACTATACGATCCGCGAACCTTTGGGGGTCATTTTCCAGATAACACCATGGAACGCCCCCATGTTCACCGCTGGTTGGCAGATCGCACCTGCAATGGCCTGTGGGAACGGCGTGGTGTTGAAACCAAGCGAATTGACCCCGCTGACCTCTGTTGCTCTGGCCACCATTTGCGAAGAAGCAGGGGCCCCAAAGGGATTGGTTAACGTGCTTGCAGGACTTGGCCCGACAGCAGGCGAAGCGGCGATTGCGCATGATGCGACCCGCAAGGTGGTGTTTGTTGGCTCTCCGGCAACAGGCCGTGTCGTCGCGACTTCTGCGGGCAGAGCCCTAAAACCTGTTGTTCTGGAACTCGGCGGCAAGTCGGCGAATATTGTGTTCGAAGACGCCGACCTAGAGGCCGCCTGTAAAGGTGCCCAGGCAGCAATCTTTGCGACCGCAGGGCAAAGCTGTGTTGCTGGATCAAGGCTCTTGGTGCAGGCCTCTATCAAAGAGCAGTTCATTGACATGGTGGCAGAGGGCATGGAGAGGCTCAGGGTTGGTGATCCTCTAGATGAGGCCACGGAGATCGGTCCGATCAGCAATCTGCGCCAGTTCGAACATATCACTGCGATGGTTGAACAGGCCTCCCAAGACGGTGCAAAGGTGCTCACGGGCTCTGGCACTGTTAAGGATGCACTTATCGTGCCGCCGACGATCCTTGACAATCTCGCTCCTGAAGCTGACGCCGCCCAGAAAGAGATTTTTGGTCCGGTGATCACCGCCCTAAGCTTTGAAGACGAGGCTGACGCCATCCGCATCGCCAACAACACAGATTTTGGCCTTGCAGGCGCAGTCTGGACCAACAATCTCAGCCTCGCTCATCGCATGGCCGCGAATGTACGGGCCGGCACCTTTTGGGTGAATAGCTACAAGGCGATCCATGTCTCCACGCCCTTCGGTGGCTCGCGCTCTTCCGGATTCGGGAGATCCTCAGGATTGGATGTGCTGATGGAATACACAGAACCCAAAAGTGTCTGGGTCGAAACAGCAGAGGTGCCACGCGTGGCATTTGGCTATGCCCCAAGCGAATGACATGAACCTGATCGAAAACACCGCCCGCCTGTTTCACGAAGAACCAGCGTTGGCTGCTCTTTACGGGTTTGAGCCCGAAGCGGTGCAAAGTGCCTCCGAGTTGCTCGCGGCCGTTCTAGCTGGACTTGTCCCGGATCCACAGGCGCGGGACAGGGTGCGTGAGCTGGTTGGTGAAGCCTTTGCAACGGACACAGAGGCCGTTGCTATTGCCATGGAAGACCTCGTGGCCACCGCTGAACGTGACCTCAGCACTGATGTCGCTCGGGTACTGCTGTTTGCCCCCGGCTATCAGGGGCTTCTGTCGTATCGCGCCTCGCGTGCGCTGCTCATGTCGGGACGGGATACGGCAGCGGCTGCAGTGAAGGCTTTGCTTGGGCGGCAGCTTAGTGTGGACATTGCACCAGAGGCGCAGATTGGACGGCGGGTCTGGCTCGATCACGGGCTTGGCGTCGTGATCGGGCGCACGTCGATCATCGAAGATGACGTGAGCATCTGGCACGGGGTCACCCTCGGGTCAAACTTCGTCAGCATGGGCAATCGCCGCCATCCGCGGATCGGAAGGGGGGCGGTGCTGGGCGGTCATTCGATTATTTTGGGTGGCATTGATATTGGCGAAAATGCCGTCGTAGCCGCAGGTGCAATTGTCACCAAATCGGTTCCCGATGGCAAAACAGTCTTTGGTCCCAAAGGCATCGTCCACGACCGCAAACCCAACAGCTTCAACGGATTCACCTAAAGGGGTCACATGGCATTTCTTGGCATAGATCACCCGCTGATCGCCGTTCGTGATCTGGACAACGCAATCGAAACCTACCGCAGTTTGGGGTTCTTTATTGCGCCACCTGGGCAGCACCCATGGGGGACCTCTACTGCACTGGCTTTGTTCCATCATCAAATTCTCGAAATCGTCAGTATTGGCGATGCGTCTTTGCTGGATGGCTATGAAACGGGTGGTTTTCGCTTTGGGCGACATGTTGAGAGGTTCTTGAACGATTCCGAAGGTGTTGCGCTCACCGCCTTGTTCACAGAAGACGCGGAAGAGGCTGAGGCCCGATTGGCCGAGCGCTG
The DNA here is from genome assembly GCA_049116335.1 of Pelagimonas sp. Lineage (GTDB taxonomy): Bacteria > Pseudomonadota > Alphaproteobacteria > Rhodobacterales > Rhodobacteraceae > CANMIH01. The sequence goes on from JAGDYZ010000004.1 coordinate 29,006, forward strand.
CATTCCGTGCACGGGGACCATAAATTTTGGCCGCGATGTTGTCCGGGCCGATGGACAGCCTGATCGAACCAAAACAACGCTCAAGGTTTTTCAGAATGAAACCATGCCACGGCTCTCGGTCTTTGCCTGCCACCAACATCGGCGAGATCTGCTCGAATTCCCTGACCGGATGTCTCACCCCAACGGCGCACTTGGCTTTGCAGCGGCGACTATTGTGACCGAGAACAAAGCGTCAGTTCTGGATTGGCTGACGCGTGTTCACCACGTTACCGCGACCAAAGATGACGAGGGGGTGGACTGCGTCGAGACAACCAAAGGATTTTGGCGGATCACCGAGCCCAGGCAATTTCAAGCCCTCTTTAGGGTGGAAGTGCCAAATGGCTTTTTGGCGCAGGGGCCGAGAATTGCGGCGTTGGATGTTCAGGTCGAAAATCTTGCGGCTGCTAAGAGCGATAATCTCGTCGAAAAAATAGAAATCGACGGCAAGCTGATCGCTACCGACATGTCAAAGTTGGGCGGCATTGCCATGCGCTTTGTGACGTAACAAGACCAGGCCGGGCCTGCCGTTGAGGTGCCTGACCAACTGACAGTTTTTCAGTCAGCTGAAAGTCGATTGAGTGTCGGTGCTTGCGCACCAGCAGGGGCACTCACTGACCTTTGGGCCGCGCCGGATGACCGAACTTTGTGCAGGTGGCAGTTTAGCCGGCATAAGACTTTTTGCTGGTTCCAAAATCCCAATATCACGCGGTTGGCGGGTCAAAGAACTTCCAGATATGGGCCCCGACTGGGCCAAGATCCTGATGGCTGCGTTTGCAGATGCAGATTGGCAAAGTGATGTCGCCCAAAGTCGGCAAAACCATCAGATCCCCCTGAGCAATTTCCTCGGCAATCATGTGAGAGGGAAGTCGCCCCCAGCCCAGACCGGCGCAGATCAGATCTTTTTTCGCGCCAAGCTCGGTCACAAACCATTTCGGCGCATCCTCCAGAAGTCCGGTATCCGGGGATTTTTCGTCGGTGGATTTCACAACAACCTGAGGGTGCTGTGCCAGATCTTCGCGTGTCACGGCCTGCGGATCACTGGGTATCACGCCCTTTGCGATCACCAGAGGCACCTCCATTGAGGCAATCTGCCGGTATTCCAGGGCCATATTGCGCACAGGGGCGGCAAAAATTGCCAGATCCACCTGTTCGGATAGCAGCAGCCGTTCACCTGAAGCCACCTCGAATTCGAGATGCAGGGTGGTTGCAGGAAACTGCGATCTCAGGGATTGAAGCAGGCCCGATAGGCGCGCCACGGGAAAGATGCTGCTGACCCCCAGGTGCAATTCGGTTTCGTTCTCCCCGCGAAGTTCCTGAACAAATCCTTCAAAGCCACGGGCGTGTTTCAGCAGCTGCCGGATTTCGGGCAGCATGGCCTGTCCTTCCGGTGTCAGGCTGGGCCGATAGTTTGACCGATCAAAAATCTGCACCTGCAGATGCTCTTCGACCTGTTTGACCGAATAAGACACGGCCGAGCGCGCCTTGTTGAGCTTTTCGCTGGCGAGTTGAAAACTGCCCGTGTCGATGATGGTGGTGATGACATTGAGGTGGTCTAGATTGATCATGGTCAAATTTTACGACCATCTTGATCGGAAGGCTATGCTTTTTTGTGACGCTTTGTCGGCTTAGCTCGGGGTCAACGCAAATAGATCGACGGAGCAGATCATGAAGAAGATTGTTGTAATCGGCGGAACCGGGATGGTTGGGTCCGGCATTGTAACTCAGTTGCGCGCAGATGGTCACGAGGTGATTTCGGTTGGTCGCAGCGGAGGGGATCGTCAGGTGGACATGACGGACGCCAAGGCATTGTCAGAGTTCTTCAACGAGGTTGGCCCAATTGATGCGATCATCAGTGCAGCGGGAGACGGCACCTTTGGACCCTTTGATGCCGAGGATGACGGTGCCTACAATATGGCGCTGGAGGGCAAAATCCGAGGTCAGGTCAATCTTGCGCGGATTGGTCACCGGCATCTGACACCCGGTGGGGCACTCACATTGACCTCGGGCGCCGTGACTCGCCATCCGATGGCCCAGACCGCGGCCATTGCCCTGGGCGCCGGTGCAATCGAGGCTTTTGTCGCCACTGTGGCGCTTGAACTGGAAGAGGGCAAACGGATCAATGCGGTGAGCCTGCCCATGGTGAAAGAATCCGCGCGGGCTTTTGGGCTGGATGACAGCGGGTGCCCCTCAGTGGCGCAGGTGGCTCTGCATTACCGCGATCTCGCACTGGGAGAGATCACCGGTCAGGCAACTGTGCCCCAGACCTGATCCAACAGGTCACACAAAGACACCCGCTCTGACATCAGAGCGGGTTCCGCTTTAGGATCCACGATAGGTCGAATATCCATAGGGCGAGAGCAACAGCGGCACGTGATAATGCGCCTCCGCATCGGCCATGCCAAACCGAATAGGGATCTGGTCGAGAAACAGCGGATCTTCGGCGGCCTGACCGGTGTCGCGCAGATAGTCACCCGCAAAGAAGATCAGCTCATAGGTGCCCGTCGCAAACTTCTCTTTCGGCAGGATCGGCGCATCGGTGCGGCCATCCGCATTGGTCACGGTCTCCGCGATCTTGCGATGTGAGTTGCCCGAAACTTTATACAGGGCGATTTTGATACCCGCCGCGGGTGTGCCCTTTGCCGTGTCGAGAATATGGGTGGTCAGATAGCCCTCGGCCATGATGTGATCTCCTGTCAGCCCAGAATTTGGGCCTTTCTATCTGAAATCAGAGCAAAACGCGTGCATCTCAGGTCTACAAGTCCTTTCGGATTTTTTTGACAATGTTTCGCGATTATCTGGGTATTCTTGGTGATCATCATCCTCGAGGACACCCGATGACCCGCTATACACGTGATATGGTTGGCTATGGCCCCAACCGCCCCGATCCGAAATGGCCCGGAGAGGCCAAGATCGCTGTTCAGTTTGTGCTGAACTATGAAGAGGGTGGGGAAAACTGCCTGCTGCATGGCGATAGCGGATCAGAAGGGTTCTTGTCAGATATCCCCGGTGCTGCGCCCTGGCCCGGTGCGCGTCACTGGAACATGGAATCCATCTACGAATATGGCGCGCGCGCTGGGTTCTGGCGGCTACACCGCCTGTTCACCGGTGCCGCTATCCCGTTGACGATCTACGGCGTAGCCACAGCTTTGGCACGCTCCCCGGAACAGGTCGAGGCGATGAAAGACGCGGGCTGGGAGATTGCCAGCCACGGGTTGAAATGGGTCGAACATCGCGACATGCCCGAAGAGGAGGAGCGCGCCCAGATCGCCGAGGCCATCCGCCTGCACAGCGAAGTGGTCGGCGAGGCTCCACGCGGCTGGTACACCGGGCGTTGCAGCATGAACACCGTGCCACTCGTCGCTGAGACCGGTCAGATGGCTTATATCTCAGACACCTATGACGATGATCTGCCCTATTGGCGCAACATCGACGGGCGGGATCAGCTGATCATCCCCTATACGCTTGAGGCCAATGACATGCGCTTTTCCGGAGCGCCGGGATGGGTCACTGGTCAGGATTTCGGTGATTATCTGATTGATGCCTTTGATACGCTTTATGCCGAAGGTGAGGCAGGGCGACCTGCGATGATGAGCGTCGGGTTGCATTGCCGTCTGGTGGGGCGTCCGGGCAAGATTGCCGGTCTGAAACGCTTTCTGGATCACATCGCCCAACACCAGGCCGTCTGGTGCCCGCGCCGCATTGATATCGCTGACCATTGGGCGGCCACCCATCCGCCTCAACGCAAACCGCGCGCCTCACACATGGATCGCGAAACCTTTGTCGGCACCTTTGGCGGCGTGTTTGAACATTCGCCCTGGATTGCCGAACGTGCCTTTGATCTGGAGCTGGGCCCGGCGCATGACCGTGCCGCTGGTGTACACAATGCGCTGGCCAGGATGTTCCGCAGCGCCAGCCACGAAGAGCGCCTTGGTGTTCTGAACGCCCATCCCGATCTGGCGGGCAAGCTGGCGCAGGCCAAACGCCTGACCGCCGAATCCACCTCAGAACAAAGCAGCGCCGGTCTGGATGCCCTGACCGATGAGGAGCGCACAGGCTTTACCGCGCTTAACAGCGACTACACCACAAAACACGGCTTTCCCTTCATCATTGCCGTGCGTGACTACGACAAGGCGGGCATTCTTGCCGCCTTCGAACGTCGCATCTCCAACGACACCGGCATCGAATTTGCCGAGGCCTGCCGTCAGGTCGAACGCATCGCGCGCCTGCGCCTGGAGGATCTGCTATGAGCGACCAGAACATCGGCCCCCGCAACTATGCCTTTCCCCCCGGCGGTCTGCCCGAGCAATCGGTGAACCCTGAAGGCACCGCCGTTTTCACCGACGCCTATGCGGTGATCCCCGCCGTCACCATGCGCGATATCGTAACATCGTTCTTGCCCGGATGGCGGGACACTCGCGTCTGGATCATCGCCCGGCCCCTGTCCGGCTTTGCCGAAACCTTCGCCCAATATGCGGTTGAGATCGCCCCCGGGGGCGGCAGTGAGACCCCTGAACCGGATGCTGCGGCGCAAGCGACACTTCTGGTCACCTCGGGCACGGGCCAGCTCACGCTCGACGGGACAACACACAGCCTCAGTACCGGCGGCTACGCCTATATTCCGGCGGGTTGCGCGTGGGCGATTGAAAACTCCGGCACTGAGCCCTTGTGTTTCCACTGGATCCGCAAACGCTGGGAACCGGCACCGGGCATTGAGAAACCCAACGCCTTTGTCACCTCCGATGCCGAGACGCCGATCAACTGGATGCCCAACACCGACAAATGGGGCACCACGCGCTTTGTCGAACCGGCAGATCTGCGCCACGACATGCATATGAACATCGTGACCTTTCACCCCGGTGGCCGCATCCCCTTTGCGGAAACCCATGTGATGGAACACGGGCTCTATGTTTTGCAGGGCACCGCCAAATACCTGCTCAACAAAGACTGGGTCGAGGTTGGCCCCGGTGACTTCATGTGGCTGCGCGCCTTCTGCCCGCAGGCCTGTATCGCCACCGGAGACGAACCTTTCCGCTACCTGCTCTACAAAGACGTCAACCGACACCCGAGCCTGACCCTCTAAATTTCTTCTTTTTCAAAAATACTCCGGGGGTGAATGGCCCTCGGGCCAGAGGGGGCAGCGCCCCCTTCCGCCTTGAAAGGACACCTGATGGCCCAGATCCAAGCCCTGCCCCTGACGGCCCGCGCCTTTGCGTCCTTTGGTGATGTGCTGGACTGTGCGGGGGATCCCGACAAGATCATCAATCAGGGGCTCTGCGGGCGGTTTCATGACCGGGCCAAATTGGATTTTGGCCCTGAGGGCCGCGCCGGTGTTAGCCTCTTCAACGCCGAGCCCCGCACGCTGCCCTATCAGCTTGAAATGGTCGAACGGCACCCCGAAGGTTGTCAGACCTTCATCCCGATGCATCAAAATCCCTGGCTGGTGATTGTGGCTGAACCGGGCGATATCCCCGGCCCCATCCATGCCTTTATCGCGGCCCCCGGTCAGGCGATCAATTTTCACCGCGGCACCTGGCATGGGGTTCTGACCCCGTTGCAGGCGCCCGGGCTGTTTGCGGTGGTGGACCGCATTGGCGACACCCCCAACCTGCAAGAATTCTGGCTGAAGGAAACAGTCAGTATCACCGGGCCCTAGGCCCACCCCCCCGTGTGGATCACCCCAACAAAGAGGGCGGCCGCACTTACCGACAGTGGAGTAAACTATGACACATGCATCCTCGCTCGGCACGCCCGAGCAGTTGGCTGACCCCAACTACGCACCGCCCTTGGGACAGGCCGTCCCGCTGGGCATCCAGCACGTTCTGGCCATGTTCGTTTCAAACGTCACGCCCGCGATCATCATCGCCGGTGCAGCGGGCTTTGGCTTTGGATCAGATCAGGGCGCGCTGGGCTTTCCGGACATGACCTATATGATCCAGATGTCGATGCTCTTTGCCGGGATCGCCACTCTGTTTCAGACCATCGGTATGGGACCGGTGGGCGCCCGTCTGCCGATTGTACAGGGCACAAGCTTTGCCTTCCTGCCGGTGATGATCCCCGCCGTGGCCGGGCAAGGCCCCGACGCCATGGGCGGTCTGATGGCCGGTGTGGTCATTGGCGGTGTCTTCCACTTTCTGCTGGGCACGGTGATCGGGAAAATCCGCTTTGCCCTGCCGCCGCTGGTCACGGGCCTGATCGTGCTGATGATTGGTCTCGCTCTGGTCAAAGTGGGCATCCAGTATTCTGCGGGCGGCGTGCCGCTGAAAGGTAAACCGGAATATGGCACATGGGCCATGTGGTTCCCGGCACTGGTGGTGATTGCTGTTACTCTTGCGCTCAAGTTCTTCACGCGCGGCATGCTGAGCGTCGCGGCGGTGCTTGTCGGCATCATGGTTGGCTATGTTGTGGCCCTGATGATGGGGCAGGTGAACTTTGGCAATGTGGGCAAAGCCGCGTTGTTTGCGCTGCCCGAACCCTTCAAATGGGGCTTTGAGATCAACTGGGCCATTGTCATCGGCATGGCCTTTATGGGCATCATCTCGGCGATTGAAACCGTAGGCGATTGTTCGGGCATCACCAAAGGTGGCGCGGGTCGTGAGGCGACTGACAAGGAAATCGCCGGGGCAACCTATGCCGATGGTCTGGGCACCGCCATTGCGGGTCTGTTTGGCGGGTTGCCGAACACCTCGTTCTCGCAAAACGTTGGCCTGATCTCGATGACCGGCATCATGAGCCGCCATGTGGTCACCATTGGCGCGCTGTTCCTGATCATCTGTGGTCTGGTGCCCATGGTGGGCGCCATCATCCGCACCATCCCAATCAATGTGTTGGGCGGTGGTGTGATTGTCATGTTCGGCATGGTGGCCGCAGCGGGCATCAACATGCTGTCCGACGTGAACTGGACACGCCGCAACATGGTGATCTTTGCCATTTCGCTGGCCGTGGGTCTGGGGCTTCAGCTGGAACCTGACGCGCTGCAGCATATGCCCAGCACGCTCAAGATTCTGTTGACCTCAGGCCTGCTGCCCGCAGCGGCGCTCTCGATCCTTCTGAACCTGATCCTTCCAGAAGATCTCGAGTGATCTGAACCAACACAGGGGCCGGTCTATTTGGGCCGGCCCCTAGACAGAAAAAGACCCCGAAGGGCCAGCCCAATGCTGTCCATGGTGCATGTTGGACCCTTGAAGGTCCTACGCGCAATGACCGTTTCGAGTGGCTTTGTTGCACAAATCGGGCTGA
>JAGDYZ010000005.1:0-159998 GCA_049116335.1 Pelagimonas sp.
GTGATCATCCGGGACGGAACACCTACCCCAATCTCACAATTTTTTTCTACGCTACAATGGCGTCCGCCAGGTTTCGCAGCCGAATCAACCCGCCCCTCAGACCAGTTTGCAGATCTCATAGCGCCTCCAGGGGATGCCCCCGGATTGGTCGCAAAAACCCTTCCATATCGGACTGCTTACACCTCAATCCTGTCCGCCTCGGACTTGCAACAACAACATAGCAGACCTACCGCTACGGCATTTTCTTTTTGTGAAAAATGGTGTAGGAACGCCGCCTGTTTTCCCGGAGACTCTGACATGCCCGCTGACGCGCCGATCACACAGGATGTGATGACGATCCCTCGCAAGCTACCTGCTGGCCCGACCAATCTCGTCGGCCTGACCCGCCCCCAACTGCGGGAGGCGCTCCTGGCTGCCGGGACCCCAGAAAAGCAGGTCAAAATGCGCGTCAACCAGGTCTGGCAGTGGATCTATCATTGGGGTGTGCGTGAATTTGACGAGATGACCAATCTCGCCAAGCCCTATCGTGCGCTTCTGGCAGATAATTTCGTGGTTGAGATTCCCGAGGTGGTGTCAAAACAAGTCTCTGAAGATGGCACACGGAAATATCTGGTACGCATCGCCGGGGGCCATGAAGTAGAAGTCGTTTATATCCCCGAAGACGACCGTGGGACTCTGTGCATCTCGTCTCAGGTTGGCTGCACCCTCACCTGTAGCTTCTGCCATACCGGCACTCAGAAACTGGTGCGCAACCTGACAGCGGCGGAAATTGTTGGCCAGATCATGATGGCACGGGACGATCTGAACGAATGGCCCGAACCCGGAGCGCCTAAGGACGAAACCCGGCTGTTGTCCAACATCGTTTTGATGGGCATGGGTGAACCCCTGTACAACTTTGACAACGTCCGTGATGCGATGCTGATTGCGATGGATGGTGAAGGCATTTCGCTGTCTCGCCGTCGCATCACCCTCTCGACCTCAGGTGTTGTGCCAGAAATTGCACGTACCGCTGAGGAAATCGGCTGTCTTCTGGCCATTTCGTTCCACGCCACAACCGATGAAACCCGCGACGTGCTGGTGCCGATCAACAAACGTTGGAAAATCGACGAGTTGCTGCAGGCGCTTGCCGCGTATCCCAAGGTGTCCAATTCCGAACGTATCACCTTTGAGTACGTCATGCTGCACGGCGTGAATGACAGCGACGAAGATGCACATCGTCTCATTGAGCATATCAAGCGCTATAACATTCCGGCCAAGATCAATCTGATCCCGTTTAATGAATGGCCCGGCGCGCCCTACAAGCGGTCCTCCAACAATCGTATCCATGCTTTTGCGAATATCATCTACCAGGCGGGCTATGCCTCACCTATTCGGAAGACACGTGGTGAGGACATTATGGCAGCCTGTGGTCAGTTGAAATCCGCAACCGAGCGCGCGCGCAAAAGCCGAAAGCAGATTGAGGCGGATGCCGGTCTCAGCTGATCTCAAAATGTGATTTGATGGCTTGACCTTCCCGTAGCTGGAAACCTTAAGTCTGGTCCGAAAGAAGAAAGTCGGGCCATGACACATCCAATGACAACTTATCGTTTCGAAGTCACCAAACTGAATTGTGGGGGCTGTGCCGGTCGGGCCGAACGGGCATTGGCCGCCGTAGATGGTGTTGACGAGGTTGGTGTAAACCTCGCTAATAAGATGGCAACCGTGCGCGGCTCTGCCACCTTAAGCACGCTCAGAGAGGCGCTCACGTCCGCCGGCTATCCCGCTGCTGAGAGCCGGGTATCACTCGCTATCGATGGGATGAGCTGCGCCTCTTGTGCAGGTCGTGTTGAAACCGCCTTTGATGGCATCGAAGGCATATTGTCTGCGCGGGTCGATCTGACAAAGAACACTGCAGAGATCCGTCTCACCTCTGGTGCGGTAGACCCACAGGATCTGGCCGATGCCGTTTCCGCTGCAGGCTATCCGGCTCGAGTCATGCACAATGCCGCCGAAGCAGACGATCGCCAGGCGAAAGAAATGGACGGTCTCAAGCGGGATCTGCTTTGGGCTGCGCTCCTGACGCTCCCTGTGTTTTTGGGGGTCATGGGCGGACATATATATGCACCGCTTCATCATGCGCTCCACACCTCGATCGGCACCTTTGGTTGGTGGCTCATCCAGTTCGGTCTTACCAGTGCTGTCATGATTGGGCCCGGACGCCGCTTCTATCGTATTGGCCTGCCGCTGTTGGCCAAAGGCGCCCCTGATATGAATTCCTTGGTTGCCTTGGGAACCTTGGCAGCCTGGGGCTATTCCACTGTCGCGTTGTTTTTGCCGGACCTCCTCCCCGACACTGCGCGTGGTGTGTATTTCGAAGCCGCCGCCGTCATCATTACGCTTATTCTGTTGGGTCGATTTCTGGAGGCACGTGCCAAAGGACAGACGGGCGAGGCCATCCGCAAACTTATCGGCCTTCGGCCAGACACCGCGCGTATTGAGCGTGACGGCGAAGTGGTTGAAATTGCAATTGAAGAGGTCAAACGCAACGACCTTGTTCATCTGCGACCTGGCGAACGTATTGCGGTCGATGGAACCGTGACCAAAGGGGTTTCGTTTGTCGACGAAAGTATGATCACCGGCGAACCCATCCCCGTTGAAAAGACCGAAGGCTCTTCAGTTGTTGGCGGTACAGTCAACGGACAGGGCGCCCTTGTATTCAAGGCGACAGCGGTGGGCGCGGATACGATGTTGGCCCGGATCATTTCCATGGTGGAACAGGCGCAGGGGGCCAAGCTGCCCATTCAAGCGCTGGCCGATCAGGTAATCAGGTGGTTTGTGCCTGCGGTGATGGCACTGGCCGCAGCGACGTTCCTGATCTGGATTGCATTTGGCACCCTGAACTTCTCTCTGGTCGCGGCCGTCTCCGTTTTGATCATCGCCTGCCCCTGCGCCATGGGACTGGCCACCCCGGTGTCAATCATGGTCGGAACGGGTCGTGCCGCCGAGCAAGGCGTGCTGTTTAGGAAAGGCGAAGCGCTTCAGCGATTGGATGATGTCAAAGTGGTGGCTTTTGACAAGACCGGCACATTGACCATGGGACGCCCTGAACTGGTGCGCAGCGTTGCCGCCCCAGGATTTGATGCGGACCACGTTCGCTTTCTTGCCGCAAGCGCCGAACAGGGGTCAGAGCATCCCATCGCGCGGGCGTTGGAGGGGGAACTCTCGGATCTGCTCCCGCCGGAGATGGTAGAAGCTATTCCCGGAATGGGCCTGCGGGCGACAGTGGACGGACGCGCCGTTCTTGTCGGTGCGCCTCGGCTTCTGGTTCAAGAGGGCATCTCTCTGGGATCTTTAAGCTCCGAGATCGACGACATGGCGCAGACAGGAGAAACACCTGTTGTTGTGGCCATTGGCGGGCAGATTGCAGGTGCCTTTGGAGTGGCCGACACGGTAAAGCCCGAGGCGCGCGACGCGGTGAGAGCATTGAAAATTCAAGGCCTAGAGGTCGCGATGATCACAGGGGACACCAAGGCGACCGCTCAGGCCATTGCCACCGACCTTGGGATCACAGAAGTCGTTGCCGAAGTTCTGCCCGCGGGGAAAGTCGAGGCTGTCACGGGGCTGCAGTCCCGGTTCGGCGCGGTTGCCTTTGTTGGCGATGGTATCAACGACGCGCCTGCCTTGGCACAGGCGGACGTGGGCCTCGCCATCGGAACCGGCACCGATGTGGCCATCGAAAGCGCGGACGTGGTTCTGGTGTCGGGCGATGTGCAAGGGGTTGGAACGGCGCGGCATCTAAGCCGCTCGGTGATGCGCAATATTCGACAGAACCTATTCTGGGCCTTTGGCTACAACGTGGCTCTGATCCCGGTCGCAGCAGGGTTGGCCTATCCTCTTTTCGGGGTATTGTTGTCGCCGATGTTGGCCGCCGGGGCCATGGCCTTGTCATCCGTTTTTGTTGTCACCAACGCTCTGCGCCTGAAGCGGGCATGAAATAGTGGCCTCCCGGCTCTGTCCCGGGGGGCGATACAACACCTAAAGCGCGATACGCACCACACCAGCCGGGGCCAGTTCGTGCCCCTGATGGACAACGGTTTCTGTGGTATGATTGAACAAAAACCGCTCGGTCGCCGTTTCTCGCATGCGGATCCCTTCGGGCATCTGGGTGGTGGTCAACTCTGCGCGCCGAGCAATTTCCAAAACCAGGCGATCCATCGCCTTAGCATCCAACCAACCGCCGAGATAAGTCACACCCGTGGCTGAAACCGCAACAGGCTCTCCCGCTTCAGTCGTCAAGAGGGCTTCGGCAGAGCCCTCAAGCTCTTCGAGATAAAGCTTCACCGCCCCTTCCCCCCTGAGCGCAATCGGCATATCCGGACGGAGACTTTGCAAGCGTGACACGGTTACGTCCAAGCCCTCAATGGCAGGAGGCAGCGGCGTTGGAATACAGAAATCCTGATCCCGGGCCGCACTGCGGGGGCCGAGAACCACTTCTGCATCGCTGACCACAAGCGCCTGTTTCAAGGCAGGGTCCATATGCATGAGCCCCGGAGCGAAGATTGCCTTGTATCCCGCAAGAGCCTCGGACCGAGGCGGGATTATATCAATGCTCAGCCCCGCTCGGCGCAACGCCCGATAGGTATCCAACACAAGATCAAAGTACCGCGCCCCAGCAGCGTGAGGCTGAACGGTCCATATCCACTCGGCATTGTAATCAAAGATCAGGGCAACCGGAGCCTGATGCGGCGCCACTTCTGGGGCCTCCGCTATTTCGCGCGCAACCTGTTGCGCCTCCCCCATCGCCGGAGCATCAACACTATCCGGGCGCAGCAGCCCTGCATGCAGCTGTTCCTGCGCCATAGGTGCCTGTCGCCAGCGGAAGTAACACACCGCCTCGGCCCCGTGGGCAAAGGCCTCCCACGACCAAAGGCGCACCATGCCAGGCAACGGCGCGGGATTGTACGGCGCCCAATTCACTGGGCCGGGCTGCTGTTCCATCACCCACCAACGTCCCCTGCCAACGGCGCGATAAAGATCGTGATGAAACGCTTGAAAATCGGGATCACCCTGCCGCGCATAGGCACGTTGTTGATCGGGCGAAGCCCCGACACGATCCTCTAAGAACCCAAGCGGATAGCTGTCCCAGCTCGCGATTTCGAGATCATCACCCACGTCATAGTGGTCAAAATCCGTGATCCGCCCCATATAATTATGGGCCAGCGGCGCCGCCGAATGCGCACGCAGGATATCCACCTGAGCTTTGTTGAAGACCACCACCTGATCCGAGCTGAACCGATGAAACGCGAGCACATGCGCTGGGTTAGGCTCGGTCACGGTCAGGTTGGGCAGGTCAATCTGATCATAGGAATTGTACTCCATCGACCAAAAAATATTGCCCCAAGCCTTGTTCAGCGCATCGATCGACGCATATCGCGTCCGCAACCAATCGCGGAAAGCTACCCGAGCCGCGTCAGAATAGCTGATGGTCGTGTCATGGCAGCCGTATTCATTGTCGGTCTGCCACGCAGCGACATAAGGGTTTCTGCCATAACGCTTGGCCATCAATCCGACGATGCGACGGCATTCCTCAAGATATCCAGCGTGACTGAAACAGTAATGTCGACGCGATCCAAATTTACGCGGGTTGCCATCCGCATCGACGGCCACCATGTCGGGGTGTTTGTCGATCATCCAGCGTGGCGGCGTTGCGGTTGGTGTCCCTAGTACAACTTTAAGACCTGCCCGCCCCAATACCTCAATCGCGCGATCGAGCCAGTCCCAATGAAGATCCCCCGGGGTCGGTTCAATCTTTGACCAGGAAAACTCGCCTATGCGGATCCAGGTCAGACCGGCCTCAACCATACGGGCGGCATCTTGTTCCCAGACATATTCTGGCCAATGCTCAGGGTAGTAACACGTTCCCAGCGTGCGCTTCATGCCAGCGCCTCATCATAGGCCGAGACAATTTCCGCCGCACGTTTTGCAACCTCGGCCTGACTAAATCCCGGTTTGAAAATGGCAGTTCCAATGCCAAAACCGGTAATCCCTGCGGCGGCCCAATCGGCAAAGTTTTCGGGTGACGCACCGCCAACGGCATAGGTTTTTGTCCCGCTGGGCAATACCGCGCTTAGAGCTTTGAACCCATCGATACCAAGTTTAAATCCGGGAAAGAACTTCAACCCATCAGCCCCGGCGCGCAATGCTGCAAAGGCCTCGGATGGGGTCATCACTCCGGGATAGGACAGCATGCCTGCGGCTTTGGTTGCGCGGATCACATCGGCAAAACAATCCGGAGACACCACCATCTGCGCGCCAATGTCTTTCAATCGCGCAACATCTGCCACCTCAAGAACCGTTCCCGCCCCAACAACAGCGCGATCCCCGGCAAGTTTGAGCATCGATGCAATGCTGTCGAAGGGTTGCGGAGAATTCAGTGGAACTTCGATCTTGGCAATTCCAGCGTCGATCAAAACCTCTGTGATGGCTGGGGCTTCATGCGGTTCCAGACCGCGCAGGATGGCGATGATTTCGCGAGACATTTTAGATGCTTTCAAGTTTTGAACAGGCGGATCTCAGCCCCGCCAAAGTAAGTTCGTCCGCGGGTACCGTGCGCACAAACGCTCCCTGCGCCTGCAGACCAGTGTGATAGGCTTGGGCAATACCCGCCGCCCCCAGAACAACAACTTCCTGCCCCAACCAATAGGGGCGTGCCGCGGCGAGCTCGGCGCCGATCAACAGACCAGACAGGCGAGCCCGCGCAGTTTCGGCGGACATATCGTTCAAAAGCCCCTCCGCGCGCAGGGAAAACAGCTCAGCGGCCATCGAGGCGGGACGTGACATTGCATCGTCGATGGCCGCCAAATAGGCGGTTTCGACCCAACCGTCGGTCGCAACCGAATGACGCAGGACCGAATGTTCACCCAAAAGAGCAAACATTTCGCCGGTCATAAAGGTGCGAAAACTCACGACCTCTTCGGCACTGATGTGAACCCATTTTGTATGGGTTCCCGGCAGACACAGAATGCCATCGAATTTGGGATTATCAGCCAGAAAACCGCGGATCTGGGTTTCTTCGCCGCGCATCACATCCGCGGGCGACATTTGTTTGATCCCGGGCAGAATGTAGACCTGTAGCCGCACGTCTTGAGTCTCGACTTTCGTTGCGTCCTCAAGAGACGGCGCTTTGCAGGGAACCGTCGAATAAGGGGCTTCGGCCCAGCCCTGACGCGATCCAGCCATCCCGCAAATGATCACAGGAACAGGCCCGCTCAGATCATCTCCCAACATCTCGAGAAGCGTAGGCTCGTAATCCGCTGCTTCAAGCGCGCCCATGCCTTTGTCGGATTGGGTCTGACGGATCACCTCACCCGCAGCATCCATCAACCACACCCGCACATGAGAGGTTCCCCAGTCTACGGCGACCCAGGCAAGTTGGTTTGAATGAGGCATGGTGATCTCCTGCTCTTTGTTTTGCATCACGAAACGCGCGTGCCTTCCAGCACGTGCATCGTTTCGGGGAAGCTCCACGGAAGAACAACCCCCTGCTGCATGAGATAAGCGCCGCTAAGCCGCAACTCTTCTTGTTTCAGTGCCGGAGTTTCGCGAGACAAACTTGGTGCATCAGCTCGGGTTCGCAACACGAGTGTGTATTCAGCAAGCGGGTCAAGCCCGGTCAGGCGCACCGGGCGCGGGAGGATCTGCGTCGAGCTTTGGGCCTGGCCCACAAACACAACAAACTGATCCCCTTCTTGGGCAAGGTTCATTTCCGCAATGATTGCCGGGTCGGAACATTCCAGCCGCAGGATATCCGCAGACATGCGCCATTCGCGGTTATCTTTCCACCACTGCGTGATCTCGCGCAGAACCTCTGCTTCGCTGTCTGTCAGTTCGCGCGGGTCCATCTCAAAACCCATGTGCCTCTGTGCCGCCACCCAAGCCCGCATTTTCATATCGATTGTGCGCCCCGATGTGTGACAAACACGCGGGCCGACATGGCTTCCGGTGAGAGCCATTGGCAACATTAGTGCGGCATCATGTTGGATCCGCAGGCGCTCCAAGGCGTCGTTGCTATCGGACATCCAAACACGATGGGTATGGCGTAAGATGCCCGCATCGATGCGTCCACCACCGGAAGCACAGCTTTCAATCTCGACGTTAGGGTGCGCCCCACGGAGACGCGACAAAAGTTCTAATAGGCCACGCGCCTGCGCCGCATCTGGAGCCGGCAAAAGCCGGTTGTGATCCCACTTGATATAGTCGATGTCTTCCGTCGTTAGGATGGCATCCAGCTTATCAAACAGATACTCCCGAACCTCCGGATTGGCCAAGTCCAGCACACGTTGCTGGCGCCCTTCTACCTGATCTATAGGCCCCAGAATCCAATCAGGATGCGCCCGGGCCAGATCGCTGTTGAGATTGACCATCTCGGGTTCAAACCAAAGTCCAAACGTCATGCCAAGGCTCTGAACATGCGCGATAAAAGGGGCGAGACCCTCGGGCCATTTGCGCGGATCGATGTCCCAATCCCCCAAAGAGGACGTGTCGTCATCGCGTTTGCCAAACCAGCCATCATCCAGCACAAACCGCTCCGCCCCAAGTGCTGCGGCCCGGTCGGCGATATCCTTCAATACATTGATGTCGTGATCAAAATAGATCGCTTCCCAGCAATTGTAATGCACAGGACGTGGGCGGTTCTCATCAGGCCAGGTGACGACTTCATCCCGCAAATGACGCTGAAACGCGGTGGCACAGCCGTTCAAGCCGCGATTGGATACGCTTAGCGCCAACACGCCGGTCTCGAACTCCGTTCCGGATCCGTATGTGCCCCGTGCGTGGCCCCATTGGATTTGCCGCCGCCCATCAGGAAGTTCTTCGGCCTGCATGACATGACCACCGGGCCACCCATAGTGCATGCCAAAGACAACACCCTGTGTGTTTGTTGCACCCGCCTCACAAAAATAAGCCAGCGGTGGGTGCTCATGGCCAGAGCGTCCTGTCCGCGCTTCGCGTGTCATAATCCCCGGCGTCCAAGGGCTGCGCTCCGGCCGGAACTCACCGATCCAACGGCCCGAGAAATGCAGGATCTCGCCACCTTGAGGTCCCGGCAAAACTGGCGCGGCAAAGTGGTGAACCGTCAGAACGTCTTCGGAAACCATCCGAGATGAGGCTTCGATCACCTCGCCTTTCACCTCAAATTTCAGGTGCATGGACAGGCCAAGATCGTCGTCCTGACATGCAAATCCACCCTCAGCCTCGGACGTAAGCCGGAACTTCGGTTTGATCAATTTCCCGTCGCGGTAGGCCATCAATCCCGGCTGCGCATGCAGGCTGTCACCCTCAACCGGGCAGAGAGAGATGGGCGGCAGGTGATCCATCATGCCGCCGGTCACATCGCTGCGCGCAGCTTTGGAAATCTCTGCCAGATCACACTCAGGCAAGGATGGGCCCCAATAGACGGCATGGGGCACCCCACCCTCGGAGGCCAGAACCAAGGTCTGGCTTGGTGTATCAAAGCGCCAAGTCTTCACTTCACAGCCCCCAGTGTCAGTCCGGCAATAAAGTGGCGCTGCATCAGGAAGAACATCGCCACCGGAGGGATCGCAGCCACAATGCTGCCTGCGCTCATCAAGTGATACTGCGCGACAAACTGCGAATTGAACGAGGTGATACCCGCGGTCACAGGCTGGGCATCCGGGCCTTGCGTCAGAACGACGGCCCAGAAGTAGTCATTCCAGATAAAGGTGAAGATCAGAACCGAGAGCGCCGCAATCGCCGGGCGCATCAGGGGAAGCACAACAAACCAGAAAATCCGCCATTCCGCCACGCCCTCAACTCGCGCCGCTTCGATCAACTCATAAGGCAAGGCGCGAATAAAATTGCGCATGAACAACGTGCAAAACCCGGTCTGGAAGGCGATGTGGAACAGGACCAACCCCAACTTGGTATCATACAAACCCGCCGAGACAGTCAGGTCGCGCACTGGCACCATGAGGATTTGGAACGGCACAAAATTCCCTGCGATGAACATGAAGAAGATCAGCAGGTTGCCCCGGAACCGATAGATGCCAAGCGCAAACCCGGTCATACAGGACAGAGCCACAGCACCGATCACAGTTGGCACTGTGATCAACAGAGAATTCCACAGATAGCGCGGCATGTCGCTTTCAAAAAACACCCGGCCATAGTTGTTGAAGAACTCAAAGGATGAGGGAACCCCCCAATAGTTGCCATTGGTGAAATCGGCCAAGGGCCGGATCGAGAACAACATGACGGCGAGCAGTGGCAAGAGCCACATGATCAGGGCCAGCGGCAGCAAGGACTGATAGGTGAGCTGTGCCGTGCGCGATTGTTTTTGGATCGGTGTCGGAAACATGTCTTTTCCTCCCTTAACGACGCGCTGCGCGTTCGTCGCGATACATCGACCACAGGAAATAGGCGATGAAGAACAACATGATAAAGAAGAGGACAACGGCAATGGCCGAGCCATACCCCATGCGGAAACCATATTCCGACAAGGCCTTTTCAAACATGTAGAAACTCAGCACTCGGGTCGACCCAAAGGGCCCGCCATTGGTCATGATCGAAATCAGGTCAAACGAGCGCAAAGCTCCGATGATGGTGACGACAAAGGCAATGAAGGTCGCGGGACGCAGTTGAGGCAGGATCACATGCCACAGCATCCGCCAGCCCTTGGCCCCATCCAAACGCCCGGCCTCAACCTGTTCAGGATCAACCGCATTCAGACCGGTCAGATACAAAATCATGCAATAAGCGGTCTGGGGCCAAAGGCCAGCGGCAATAATACCGTAGGTTGCCGTGTTGGGGTTGCCCAACACACCACCGCGCACATCAATGCCGAACCAACCCGAGATAATGTCAAACAAGCCGTCATTGGGCAGGTAGAACCACGAAAAAACAAGGCCAACAACAACTTGAGAAATCACAAATGGAAAGAAAAACAGCGACTTATAAAGCCGGATGCCCGTGACCGTCTGGTTCAGGAACAGGGCAATGAACAGCCCCGCCGGGATCGCCAGTAGGTATAGAAGCAACCATTTCACGTTGTTCCAAAGCGAGATTTCAAACGCCCGATCCGTGGCGAGCTCTTCGTAGTTGCGCAGACCGACAAAGGTCGCCTTGCCCAAACCGTCCCACTCATAAAGCGAGATATTGAAGCTCTGGAAAATCGGGATAATCACATAGGCCGCAAAAAACAGCATCCCCGGCAGCAAAAACAGCAGCGGTGTGATGGTCATGCGATTGCGGCGCATCCAAGTGTGAGTCATGTCGGCCATGGGCAAACCTTTGAGGCAGGCGAGGCGCGCAACATAAGCGCGCCTCGCACGTTAAGCGTTGGGCAGAACAGCGTTCCGCCCAGAAATCGGACTATTTGTAGATCCGCTGACGCGAGCTTTCGAGACGAGCTAGGATATCGTCCAGATTGTCTGGGAACACCATGAACTCCTGAAGTCCTTCCATCCCAAGCGCGGCCATCTCAGCGGGGAAGTCACGGTCAAAGAACTGTGCAATGCCGCCTGTGGCATTGTTTGACAGCATTTCAAAGCCTTGGTTCAGGAACTCGTCATCATCAACCGAGGCCGCAGCGTTTACAGGCAGCTGGCCCAAGCCAGCGCCGGCGTTGATCTTAGTCTGTACATCTGGCGACGTCACAAACTGAAGGAACGCACGCGCCGCTTCTTTGTTCTGCGCACCCGAGGCGATGTGGAACGTATCGGTCGGTGCATCTTCGCCCATCGGAACATCCGCAATCAGCGGGAACTGATAAAAATCAATCTGTTCATCTGACAAACCCGCATCACGCAGATGCGGCACCACAAAGTTACCCATCAGATAAGCGGCTGCTTCGCCTTTGACCATAAAGGGCAGCGCTTCCTGCCAGCTATAGGTCTGGTGGTCGTCAATGAACGCCCCCATGTCAATCAGCTTGCGCCAATTGGCAAAGGTCTCACGCACACGATCATCGGTCCACGACACTTCGCCACGCGCCAGCTGCATGTGGAAATCAAAGCCGTTGGTCCGCATGTTCATGTAGTCAAACCAACCACCGGCCGTCCAAAGGAACTTGGACCCAATGGTGTAACACTTACGGCCGGATTCAACGATCTTGGCGCAGTTGGCAATTTCTTCGTCAAAGGTGGCGGGCTCAGTCAGCCCCAGCTCTTTGAAGATATCTTCGCGGTAATAGATGCCCCACTGGTAGTAGGTATAGGGCACGCCCCACTGTTTATCGTCGAGGGTCATGGCGCCTTTGACGCTGTCCAACCCCGGAAGATCGCCACTGGCATACATGTCTGAGATGTCTTCAAACAGGCCAGCTTTGACATAGGGGCCCATACGGTTTGCGGCGTACCAGTTCACCACATCGGGTGGGTTTGCGGTCAGGGCGTTGCGGATCTGGCTTTTCCAGGCTTCGCGGTCCACCACGTCAACTTCGACGGTCAGGTTTGGGTGCATCGCATCAAAGTCGGCCGCCAGACCTTCCATGATCGCGCGCGGCGCCGGGTTCGACATGTCCGAAATAATGCGCAGGGTGCCGCTCAATTCAGCGGCAGTTGCAGGCATCACCATAGCCGTTGTCAGGGCCAGAGCCCCGGCAACTTTGGTAAAAGATTTTAGCATTGTATCCTCCCAAGGTCCAAACGCTGGCAGTTCCAAATAATGAAACCAATTTCCAACTATTGAAACTATGCGAGATTCGCGCTAAGCCTGTCAACACTCTCTTCACCGAAGTATCTGGGGGAGAGAGCGGGAGGACGACAAAATGGGTGAAACCAAGCCACAGCGCACGGGGGATGGAACCGTGGGCAAGGCCCTTGAGATTATGGATATGGTCGCGGGATATGGCCGCCCAGTTCGCTTTGGCGAATTGCTAAGCGATTCACCACATCCCAAAGCCACGCTTTATCGATTGCTGCAAACGCTCACCAATCAGGGCATGCTGGCCTATGACGAGGCCCGGCAGACCTATGCTCCCGGTCTTCGACTTGTCCGCCTGGCCCATGCGGCGTGGCAACAAAGCTCGCTTGCGCCGATTGCCCGCCCTTTTCTGGATGCTCTGTCCGCTGAGGTTGGCGAGACCATTCACCTCGCCCAACTTGACGGCGGTCAAGTTCTCTATGTCGACAAACGCAATGCCACCAAACCGATTGAGATGTTCTCGGCGGCTGGCAAGGTTGGGCCTGGATATTGCACCGGAGTAGGCAAAGCCATGATGGCCTTTCTCAGCGACGCTGAGCGGGCTGAAGCCGTGCAGAAACAGAGCTTTTTCCGCCATACTGATCATACACTTACAACGCCTGAGACATTGCTGTCGGATCTCGACCAGATCAGGGCCGAAGGGATCGCCTTTGACCGAGAAGAGCACGAACCCGGCATTATCTGCATCGCGGCCCCGATCATAAGCGACACAGGTCGCGTTCTTGGCGCGATGTCGATCACCACATCCACGCAACGCAATACGTTGGACGGCCTGCGCACCCTGCAGCCCGCACTGACGCAAACCGCAACTGATATCGCCGAAGCCGCCGCCTCTTGGCAGTTTCCGGGTTAAACAGGAGTCCCCCATGTCCGGCGTCACATTGAACAATGCTGTTAAACGCTACGGCGAAACACAGGTGATCCACAACGTTGATCTGCAAATCGACGAGGGTGAATTCTGTGTGTTTGTAGGCCCTTCAGGCTGTGGCAAATCCACCCTGCTGCGCATGATCGCAGGGCTCGAAGAGACCAGCGGCGGCCAGATCAACATTGGTACGCGCGATGTGACCACCATGGACGCCTCGGACCGTGGCGTCGCGATGGTGTTCCAAACCTATGCGCTCTATCCTCATATGACGGTTGAAGAAAACATGGGGTTCGGGCTGCGCATGAACGGCCACCCAAAGGCCGAGATCAAGGAGAAGGTTGGCGAGGCCAGCCGCATCCTGAAACTCGATGACTATCTCAAACGCAAACCCAAAGCCCTCTCCGGCGGTCAGCGTCAGCGTGTTGCCATTGGGCGGGCCATCGTGCGCGGACCAGAGGTGTTTTTGTTCGACGAACCCCTGTCGAACCTTGATGCTGAGCTGCGCGTCGACATGCGGGTTGAGATCGCGCGCCTGCACAAAGAAATTGGCGCCACGATGATCTATGTGACCCATGATCAGGTCGAGGCCATGACACTGGCCGACAAGATTGTGGTTCTGCGTGCCGGACGGGTTGAACAGGTTGGCGCCCCCATGGAGCTGTATAAAGATCCAGACAACCGGTTTGTTGCGGGATTTATCGGCTCACCCAGCATGAACTTTCTTCATGGTGTCGTAGACGGGGATCAGGTGCACATTCCGGCTCTGAAACAGACGATCCCGGCCTCTGTTTCGCTACCTCAACAGGGAGCACCTGTTCTTGTTGGCGTCCGACCTCAACACCTGAACATTTCTGACGGAGACGCGTTGCTGCTCGACATTCGCGAGCGTTTGGGTGGCGTGGCCTATGACTATCTGCTCACTGAGAGTGGCGAGAAAATTGTTGTCGAGACAAGCGGTGACGAAGAGATACCGGAACGAAGCCGTGTCTCGGTTACTTTTGATCCCTCCAATGCGCTCTTCTTCGACGGAAAAACCGAAAACCGGCTGCGCTGAAGGACTGATTGTCCAGACGCCTTAAGGATCACAATCACTCAGAGCAGCATGACCTAAAACGGTGCATGCTGCTCTGTGGCTATTTGCTGTAAATCAGAACCCTACGGCGTGTCACCCATCTCCAGCAAACAGGCGGCCCATACCTGCCTGTTTGCTATCAAGCCCTGCCAGCTGCTGCATATGCCAGGCCAGAGCCTGGTTGCTTGACAGCACAGGAATGCCGATATCCGCTTCGATTTCTGGGATCACGGACAAGCAACGCAAATTGGTACAGGCAATCACAATCGCATCGCAATCGGCCTGACCCGCCACAGCAATCGCACCGGCCTTGATCGCGTCTTCTGTGATCCGTGCAACAACAGGATCGCGCCCTTCCTCAAAGCTGCCAAAGCTTGCGATCTCAAAACCCGCCTCTTCCAGACGCCCGCGCATCCGTGCCGACACATCAGCGACATAAGGAGTCACGAAACCAAGTTTCTTTGCACCCACATGCCGCGCCGCCGCGATCAACCCCGCCAGCGGATCGGTGACCTTCGCATTTGGACAGACCGTCTGAATTGCCGCTGCCACCTGATCCGACCCAATCACCGAAGAGGCCGAGGTGCAGGCATATCCCACAACGTCAAAATCAAGACTGGGTGGCAACAAACGCACCGACGCCGGGAGATCCGCCTCCATCTTCGCCAGAGTATCTTGACGAATTTCGGACACCATCGGGATCCGAGTATGGTACAGTGCGACTCCATCCAGCCGCATCAGACGCGCAAATTCGGCCTCAATGGTTTCATCTGTTTCAAGGATCACCAACCCCAGATTGGCGCGCGTTCCAATTCCCTCGTCTGTCGAAAACTCTAACCGCATAACACCCTCAGATCACCGGAAGTTCGGGTGCCGCGCGTGACGACAGCAACCGCACACCATCTGCCCGCACCACGAGATTTTCTTCATGAACCATCATATGCCCAGCGCCATAGCTTAGCGAGGGTTCAAGCGTGAGCACCATGTTTTCTTCAAGCACCGTCTCGTCCCAAGCCGCGTGAGACGGCCATTCGGTCAATTGCATCCCGAGCCCATGGCCCAAACGGCCTACATCGCCGCCTTGATCGTCCAGCTCAGAAATCACCTTATTCATCGCCTGAAACAGCTCTCGACATGTGGCGCCCGGACGTGCGGCTGCAAGTCCCGCCTCTGTGGCGCGCCACAACACATCATAGGCCTGCTTCGCCGCATCATCTGCACGCCCTATCGCCCAGTTGCGATCGAAATCACAAAAGTATCCATCCCAAACGGCCCCGGTGTCCAACATCAGGACATCCCCGTTTTGCAAAGGCCGCGATGACGGGGGGGAGATGACATCGGAATATCCACCCTGATCTGCACCACCGACAAGGTAGGGCATGTCGTCCGCTCCCTGCGCCAGAGCCTCACGGCGAAAGGCTCGAAACACATCTTCCAGCGGCATACCAGCAGAGGCAATGTTGGGGAGCTCCGCAAAGGTCGCTGAGCCAATGGCGCAGATATGCGCAAGCTTTTCAATCTCTGCCTCTGACTTTACCGTCCGCAGTCCTCGCACCAATTCGGTGCAATCTGTGATCTTCAGACCGGTTAGCCCAGCCATGAGGCGCTCATAGTCGCCCAAAGGCATCCGCAGCGCTGTCTCATGCCCTTTCATCACCCCAATAGTCTCACCCCGCGCAGCATAGGGCGACAAAAGCTCGGTGAGCAGGCTGATCCCGTCATCATCGGGCGCTGGTGCGCTCCAGGTCCGGATATCGTCAATCCAGGTACGGCGCATCAAATCTGCGCCGATCTCAGGGATAATTGCGATGGGTTTGCCCTCTGCGGGCACAAATAAAAACCATGGGCGCGTGGGGCTTTGCCAAAACAGCGTTTGAAAGCCACTGAAATAGCGTACCTCAGGTTCCGTCAACAACAGCAGACCCGACACTCCCTGAGTGGCCATCTGGAGTTGCGCCTTGGCAGTGCGCGCCGCGAATTCAGCCTCTGAAAACCCGCGTTCAGGCATTATGCCCCTCCATGATGCGCGCGAAAATCTCCGGATCTGTCACCCCTTCGGAACCGATAAGAAGAACTCGGGATTCGGAATTGAGCCCCAATTTCGCTGACAATTCATCGTCCTGCCGCGCCGCAATCAAAGCTGCCAGTCCAGCGACCGCACTTTCCCCTGTCTCAACCGGGGCATCGCTTGCCTCCGCGTTGGCCAACATCCGCACCGTAGGCGCAACGATGCTATCCGGGATCATCAGAAAATCCGTGGCTTCGTCGGCAAGAATTTCCCAAGCCATTTCGGAGGGCTCTCCGCAAGACAGACCTGCCATGATCGTCTCTTGTTCGATGTCTACAGCTGTGGCTTTGCCCAAACGGGCACTTTCGAACAGGCAGGCCGCCAGATCGGGCTCAACTATTACCACTCGTGGCGCATCCTTGCCCCAGAACTGGCGCAAACCAGCCGCTACAGAGGCCGCAAGCCCACCAACGCCACCTTGCAAAAAGACATGTGTCGGGGCTTTCTCCAGCGCCTCACAGGCTTCGCGCGTCATTACACCATAGCCAGCCATAACATCCCGTGGCGGCTCAGAGTATCCCGGCCAGGATGTGTCTGACACTACGTACCAACCATTGGCCTCTGCTTCTTCTCGGGCGAGGGCCACAGAGGCGTCATAGTCACCTTCAATCCGAATGACCTCCGCTCCCAGATCCCGCATCGCTTCGGCGCGGCCAACGCTCACTTCTGCGTGGATATAGATACGACAGGGGGCCCCAAACCGCTGACAGCCCCAGGCCAGAGACCGGCCGTGGTTGCCATCGGTGGCAGAAACCAATGTGACCTCAGCACAGGCCTCCGCAACATCTCCGTTGCGAATTTCCTCCATCGAAACATCACGGTCCAGGCGTTCACTCAGCACCCGTCGCAACACACCCATGGCGGCGTAGGATCCGCCCAGCGCTTTGAAACTGCCCAGACCAAACCGTGGCCCTTCGTGTTTGTATGCGATCTGCGCCACATCCGTTTCACCAGCCAGCTTGTCCAGTGCAACCAATGGGGTTGGCGCATATCCATCCCACTTGGTGATCTCATTCCAAGAGGCCGCGAAATCCTGCGGGCTCAGCACCGCTTGAGCAGCTCCACGATCGGCAGGAGCCCCTGCTACATGGGGGAGCGAAACTTTAAACACATCCAACATGGTCATCCTTTCGATACGGGCAAGCGGTCTTGTACCAGCCGCACCCAGAACTCTGCGCCGATGGGCAGCAGAGCGTCGTTAAAATCATAGTCCGCTGAATGCAGCGGCTGGCCATTTCGACCCGTTTCCCCATTGCCTATCAACAGAAAGCACCCCGGGACGGCGTTGGTGAAATGGGCAAAGTCTTCTGAAAAACTCATCGGCGTTCTGTCGCGCAGCACATCACAAGTCGCAGCGTCGCCAGCACGATACACCGCCTCCGTCGGAGCACCGGCATTCAGCGTTTCGACGAACTCAGTCTTAAAAGAAACATCGATTTCGACGTCATGAGCCAGTGCAACCCCTGACGCGATCTGGCGCATAAAGCGTTCGATGTCTTGGCGGTCTTTAGGTGAACGCGCGCGTGCGTCCCCTTTGAGCACCGCCTGACCGGGAAGAACATTGCGCTGACCATCGGTCAGAAACTCGGTAACTGACACAACTGAACCCGCACCGGGGGCCAGTTTGCGCGCGACAATCGTCTGTAGTGCCAAAACCAATTCGGAAGCGACAGTGATCGCATCAACCCCAACCTGCGGCATCGAGGCATGCCCACCCTGCCCCTTCACTGTGATTTCAAACAGGCTCTCACTTGAACAGATGAGCCCCGTTCGGGTTGAGATCTGTCCAAGCGGGGCGCCGGGCAAGTTGTGAATGGCATAGATCTCGTCGACGGGATGGTGTTTGAGCACACCCTCTTCGATCATCGCCTGTGCACCGAGCCCATGCTCTTCGTTGGGCTGGAAAATGAAAACGACTGTGCCATCAAAGTCTTCGGTATGCGCCAACCGTTTGGCTGCACCGAGCAACATGGCCATATGACCGTCATGCCCACAGGCATGCATTTTGCCGGAGGTTTGCGAGATATAGTTCGGTCCAGGAACCTCGGTAATCGGCAGCGCATCAAGCTCAGCCCGCAAGGCAATTGCGCGATTGCCCCCTCCCTTACGCAAGATACCAACGACCCCAACGCCTTCATGAACCTCGATCCCCAGTTCGCGCAAAGTTTTTGCCACCAAAGCCTTGGTTTGCACCTCTTCAAACCCCAGTTCCGGGATCTGGTGCAGCTTGTGGCGAAGCGCCACCAGGGCTTGATCTAAGTTTGTCATTTCAGGATCTCACACCATAGGTCAGTCCCGAAACTTTAGCGGTGCGCCATGAGGAAATTTCGCCCATTTTTCGTAAATGAAACTATTTTCCTCGCCAGTATGTCTATCGGGGACTAAATCCATACCCATGGATGACAAAGACCTTGAGATTCTGCACCTTGTGCAGCGCAACAGCCGACTAACCGCAGACAGCCTCAGCGCCGAGGTTGGCCTCTCCCCGGCCGCCGTTCAAAAGCGGCTTCAGAAGTTGCGCGCCACCGGGGTGATCGAAAAGGAAATCGCCGTTCTGTCCCCCTCCAAGCTTGGTCGTGACATGACCATTCTTGTCGAAGTGACGCTGGAGAAAGAAAGCCGCGCCCACCTTGATGCCTTTAAACACCGGATGCGCAATGCGCCCTGTGTCCAGCAGTGCTACTACACCACAGGAGAAGGTGACTTCACCCTCATCCTAACTGTGCACGACATCAAAGAATATGAAGAGTTTACGCAGGAGCACTTCTTTGATCATTCCAACATCAGCCGGTTTAAAACCGCCGTGGTGATGGACAGGGTCAAAGTCTCTCTCGACGTGCTGTAAAAAAGCCCCGGCTGAACCGGGGCTATTCTTTACTTGGCGCGTTGAACCATACCAAACAAATCACGCGGATCATCCGGGTCTGCCAGCATATCCAGCGGTTCAAAGTATTCGGTGCCTTCGATCGCGCGCTTGATGAAACGCAGTGCCGAAAAATCTTCGATCGCGAAACCAACACTGTCGAATAGCGTGATCTGGCGATCATCCCGCCGACCGGCAACCTGCCCCGTCATCACCTGCCACATCTCGGTCACGGGGTGATCTTCTTCCAGAGCTTGGATTTCACCTTCAATGCGGGTCTGTTCAGGGTATTCCACAAAAATATCCGAGCGACGCAGGATATCTACATGCAGTTCGGTCTTGCCGGGGCAATCCCCACCGATGGCATTGATGTGAACCCCCGGCCCAACCATGTTATCCGTCAGGATCGTCGCGTTTTTCTTGTCCGCCGTGCAGGTTGTGATGATATCGGCCCCTTCGATGGCCTCCTCACCGCTCTTACACGTCACAACGGTCAGCCCCTTCCCCGCAAGGTTCGCTGCACATTTGGCAGTTGCCGCAGGATCAGTGTCATAGAGCCGTACGGTCTCGATGCCACACATGGCTTTGAAGGCGAGGCACTGGAATTCAGATTGCGCGCCATTGCCAATCATCGCCATGACCTTCGATCCCTTGGGCATAAGATACTTGCCCACCAAGGCCGACGTCGCCGCAGTCCGCAGCGCTGTGAGAATGGTCATTTCGGTCAGAAGCGTTGGATACCCTGTGTAGACATCCGCCAGCAATCCGAATGCCGTCACCGTCTGAAGCCCTTCTGACGTGTTTTTGGGGTGGCCGTTGACGTATTTGAACCCATAGGCCTCACCGTCCGAGGTTGGCATCAGTTCAATTACACCATGTGGCGAATGCGCTGGGACACGTGGGGATTTGTCGAAACTTTCCCATCGCTTGAAATCCGCCTCAATCTCAGATGCGATCCCAAGGATCATCTCTTCAAGCCCGACATGATGAATGAGCTGCATCATGTGATCGACGGAAACAAACGGTACGAGGGCTTTATCAGAAGGTTGTGTCATTTCAGGCCTCAAAAACTACGTGTGGGACGATCAAAAATGCGACGCCCCATCAGTGAGGCGGCGAGATCGACAATCAGTTTCGCGGTGCGTCCGCGTTCATCGAGAAACGGGTTCAGCTCAACCAGATCCAGCGACGTGACCAACCCGCTGTCCTGCAAAAGCTCCATCACCAGATGCGCCTCACGCTCAGTTGCGCCACCGGGCACGGTGGTCCCAACAGCGGGTGCAATGGCGGGATCAAGGAAATCCACATCAAAGGACACATGCAGCAACCCATTTGCCGTGCGTACTTTATCCAGGAACGCAACAAGGGGCGCTTTGATCCCATGCTCATCAATAGCCCGCATATCCGCCAACATTGCATTGTCGGCCTCAAGTGCCTGGCGCTCGGCTGGGTCAACCGAACGCAACCCGATCATGCCAACCTGATCTGTAGGCACCAAAGCTGGTGGTTTGGGAAACATTTCGAACCCTGCCTGCCCGGTGAAATAGGCGACGGGGGTCCCATGTAGGTTGCCGCTGTCGGTACTTTGAGGTGTGTGGAAATCGCTATGCGCATCCAGCCACAAAACAAACAGTGGGCGACCGACCTGATCCGCATGGGCCGCCATACCAGCTACGGTGCCCATCGATAGCGCGTGGTCACCGCCCATGAAAATCGGCATGCCCTTCGCAGCGGCCTGTTGCGCGACACGTGTCAACGCTGTGGTCCAACCGATACATTCAGGCAGCGCGACAAGGTGGTCATGCTCAAGCATATCCACCGGATCCGGACCGATCTGCCCCAGATCTTCAACCCGATGCCCGAGATCGGTCAGTGCAGTTTCAAGCCCCGCGACGCGCAGCGCGTCGGGGCCCATACGACAGCCCTGACGACGCTTGCCAGCGTCCATCGGGGCACCTACCAGAATGATGTCTTTTGTGCTCATCTTCTTTTTGTCTTCCAAAGATCACCTTGCAGGAAGTGACTACTTTGCGCAAAATGAGCGTGAGTTATCCAAAATGAGCAATCCTGATGGACGAATTGGACAAACGGCTTCTATCATGTCTCGACCGAGACGGGCGGGCCTCGATCTCAGAGCTTGCTGATCAGCTAAGTGTCACACGCGCCACCGTGCGGGCGCGCATGGAGGGACTAAAGGCGAAAGGTGAGATTGTAGGCTTCACCGTCGTGACCCGCCGCGACGCCTCACCCAATCCTGTGCGTGGCATGATGATGTTGGGCATTGAAGGCCGTGGCACCGAACGCCTGATGGCACGGGTTGCCGCGCTGCCCGAAGTCAGAGCCGTGCACACCACCAACGGAAGCTGGGATCTCATTGCGGAAATTGGCACCGAAACGCTCGAAGATTTCGACCAGGTGCTTTTTGCTATCCGCCGCATGGAAGGCATCATTCGGTCGGAGACCAATCTTTTGTTGTCGACACGAAGAGGCCGGCAATAGGCACGGGGATTATTCTAGTCTGGTCATCGGACAGGCTCAAAAGCCTTCCATTAGAACTGTTCCCGTAGCCACGATATAAACGTTTCCACATGCGGTTGCAGACCAGCGCGAGCGCGGGACTTCACGAGGAAATGCGCCTGCCCCAAGGCAACCGGATCACCAGCCACGGCAATGCGTTGCCCGCAATCAATCGCCTGGCGCGCAAATCGTTCCACAACAACCGCACAGCCCAGACCAGATGCCACCATTTCAATCGCTGCTGTAGACGTGTCGGTCACCAAACGGCCCTGTGCTCGAATTGGCTTGAGCTCATAGGCAGACAGATAGCGCGCCCAATGATCGTCAAAGCCCATCACATAGATCGAAGGCTGTTCCAACAGCTCGAGCGGTGATGCAATCTGCGCTAACTTAGCCTCGCCGCATATCGGCACAATCGCTTCTTCTGACAGCATCTCAAAATCTGATTTGCCTGTATCGATAGGTGCCAAAACTATATCGACATCCACCGGGTTCTGCTCGGATGGCTTCTGCCAGATCGATGTCACCAATTTCAGCCCAATGTCAGGGTTCGCCTGCAAAAACCCATCCAATTTTGGAGACAACCACATGATAAAGGCCATCGACGCTCGTAGGGTCAAGGTGCTGATCTGTCGTGGTCCAAAAAGCCCCGTGGTCGACATTCCGATCGTATCCAATGCCTCACGCACGGTAACCAGATAGGCCTCTCCCACGTCCGTCAGATGCAGGCTTTTGGCGCGGCGCAAGAACAATTGGTCCCCCAATTGGGCCTCAAGCGCTTTGATGTGTTGGCTAACAGCGGTCTGCGTCAGTCCGATCTCGCGGCTCGCCGCGGTAAAACTCAGCAGGCGTGCAGCGGCCTCAAAACTCCGCAACCAATTGAGATTCAGATTGTGCCGCATTGCTTATCCATAAGTTTTCTATGGTCATGGGCGGTCTTTTATTCGTTTTTGTCAAATCAAAAGCGCTCTCATAGTGATCCCCATCCGTTTGGCCCCCCTCAATGCACGTGCAGGAGATCACCATGACCGTTTCCACCGAGACCTCGCATGACATCGCCTTGGAGCTTGTCGATCTTGAGCGCTACCCCATCGCCGATCTGGACAGAGGTCCGGGAGCAGAGTTCCTGCGTACATGTCAGCAAAGCATGGAAGAAAACGGGTGGTGCAATCTGGATGGGTTCATCCGCCCTGACGCGCTTGAGCAGCTAAATCTCGAAGCCAATGCGCTTTTGCCCACCGCCGAAGTTTTGCACGTCAAACGCAACATTTATCAGGGTGCGATTGACCCTTCCCTGCCAGAAGATGATCCGAGGCGGCAGGAATTCACACATATCGCGGTCCAGCTTGCGGACGATCAAATCCCGCAAACCACGCGCGTCAAACAGCTTTATCATTCCGATATTCTGACCGAGTTTGTGCGCCGCGTTCAGATGAAGGACAGGTTGTTCCGGTGTGCCGATGAATTTCAGGCCCTTAACGTGGTCGCGCTACACCCCGAAAGCTGGCACGCCTGGCACTACGACACCACAGAGTGCACTGTCACACTGCTACTACAATCCGCTGAAGACGGAGGTGAGTTTACCTTCCTTCCTAACTCACGCACTGATGACGCAGAAGATCGAGAAGCTGTTGACCGAGTTCTGGCGGGAGACATGTCTCAGGCTCAGACATTCTCTCGCGGGGCAGGCACGTTTACGTTGTTCCGGGGCGGGTATTCCCTACATGGCGTGACCAAAGTGAACGGCACCCGCCCTCGTATTTCCGCCATTTTAACATATGACGAACAACCCGGTCGCGTGATCGAGGACGATATCAACGTTCGCATCTATGGCAAACGGGTAGAAACCATTCTGAACAGCCGTAAGGCACAGGCAACCGGATAAGGACCTAAAATGAAACTGGCATTGCTCGTTATTGATGTACAAATGGCGCTCGCCCACGAGGACGCGTCTGGCACCGAACGATCCTGTCCCGAAGCAGAAGACAACATCGCTGCGCTGTTGCAGAAATTCCGCCAATCAGGTGAAACCGTTGTTCATATTCATCACCATGTAACAGACCATGAGGATCCGTTCCATCCGGACGCCCCGGGGTCAGCTGTGCAACCTATCGCCGCGCCTTCGCCAGACGAACCCGTCGTGGTGAAAACCGGCAGCAGCGGATTTGTTGGAACGGATCTGCAAAAAACGCTGGAGCAAAATGGCATCAAGCGGGTCATCCTCTGCGGGGCGACGGCCAACCACTGTGTCGAATCAACAACGCGCAGTGCAGCAGACCTGGGGTTTAACCCGATCTACGCCGGAGATGCGGTTTGGACCTACGGGATTATTGGCCCTGATGGAACATCACACAGCGCAGAGTTGATCCACTCAGTCAGCATGGCGACGCTTGAGGGAGAAATCGCTGCGGTGATGAACACCAAAGACATCTTGGAAATGTAAGAACTATGACTGAGCCGGCGGCCCCGCCGGTTCAGAGTTTTCCTTTAATCCGCGCCACAGGGGTCTCACGAAGTGCCTTAGAGGCCCATGCAGTTGGCGTAATAGGTCACGGTGGCAGGCCAATCCGAAAAGACCCCCTTCACCCCGACATCCTGTGCCAGCACATCCAGAACTTCATAATAGTCGCCTTCAACATCGATCACATCGCGCACGGATTGGAAGTACCATCCCCCGCCCCCACTCAAGAAGCCTGACCGCTCAAGTGTCCAGGTGAAGATGCCCAGGTCCGCCTCCTGTGCGGCTTTGGCTAGGGTATTGGGGACAATCTTACCCTCCTCCAAGGTGATCAACATCCACATCGGCGGCGCGATGTAGTTTACCCCCATTTGCTTCAACTCGGTCATGGTGTTGGGCCAGGTGTCGGGTGCGTTTGCGTCGTAAGCCGGATCGCGAAAATTGCTCATGAGATAAACGGCTTGCTTGCCAAATTCGGGCTCCGCCTTCACCCAATACAAGACATCCTGCAGATTGAACGACTGGGCCCAGACCCGTGAGGGATCAATTCCGGCGGCTTTGTAATCATCGATCAGACTTTGCGCATAGTCTTCTTGGGACATCCCGTCATAGGGCATCGCTTCTGCGGGATATTTGAGTTCAGGAATGAAATCTGCACCCAAACTGTCAAACAGAGCAATGGACTCCGAATGGGTCATCATCGTCGCGTCTGACGCAAAGAGATCAGTCCGCCAACTGGCCGTTCCGTTCAGGTATTCTTCCGCTGTCGACGCCGCGACATTGGCTGCGTCCATCTTCGGCTTCAATGTGCGAAATTCGTCAAGCGTCAGATCACTGGTCCTGCACTCAGCTTTGGCCTTACCCCCGTCCGATGCCGGTTGGAATGGTGTGGTACACTTGTCGTCAAGCGCGGTTGCAACAATGTTAGTCGTGGTATGAAGATCATTTTGAGAATGGCGACAGACAAGCGCCTTGTCAGCGGTGAAGGTCACATCGCATTCCAACAGTCCCGCGCCCATTCGCGCAGCCGCCTTGTTGGCTTCAACTGTGTGCTCAGGGAACATAAGCGGTGCCCCTCGGTGACCAATCGAAAATTTGGTTTGCTGAGCGGCCTGCCCCATACATGCCGAGAGCTTTTGCTTCAGAGCGCCCTCTTCCATCTTATCGATCAGGTAAAAGGGCCGTGGACCATAGCTCACCCCTGCGACGCCACCGCTATCCGCGAGCAGAGGACCGCCGGAAAACATCATCAATCCAAGTAGTGTAACGCGAGGCAGCAGCATGAAGGGACTCCGGTGTGTAGCTATGTGAAGGCAGCCTAAAGCAGTGCAAAGCAAGCAAACCCTTGTGAATTCAGAGACTTTCGCGACTGATATTGTCAAGGGATTTCAATAAGCACGCTGCGTCTACTCTAGCTCGCCCCTCCACTGGGTCTACTATCGCGATGCCCTCAGCGATTCGCCCCTAGCAACCAATGCTGAAAAGGCAAAATCAACTCGCAACTTGAGGTATATTACTTAAAATTTTTTGCATATCGCCGAGTCGCAGCCGGCAAAATCAAATTTTACTCAAATTTCAATCTATTAAATTTCAATTGATCTTCTAAATTTGCCGGGCGGAGTTCTCCGCAAACTCAGGAGAAAAATTGTGCCTAAATCTTACGCAAAACTGCACCCCTCACATGATGACACCGCATACGCAGACCCTCGGTATCTGGAAGCAGAACAGTTTTATATCGATCAACTCCGTGATCTGGGGGTCCGCATCAAAATAGGCACCGATATGTCAGAGTACCGTCAGATCGTACACGACCATGACCCGGACCGACCAACAACTTTACCTTTTCGTGCAGATTCAATATTCGCCAGTCAGCCCGCCATTTGGATCGCAGGGTTTGACGATGACAACGCACTTGTTCACACACAAGCAACGCGAAGCATTTGTCCGGCCAGCATTTCCTTCGCGAACTATTTTAAGCGAAACTTCCATAATTTCCCTCCACCTGCGCTCCCGATCGACTTTGAAAATTCCGAACTCGTCTTGAACCCAAACCTGGTGTCCCTCTCCGGAACTGTTTGTTATCATGGGGAGGTTTGGCTTCAGAACAATCCGCAATATCGTGGTGGCCGCGCCATCGGTTTGACCGGTGCATTGAACTTTGTCGCTGGTGTTCGGCGACTGAAAGCTGATGCTTTTGTCGGCATCATGACGAAAGCGCTTGGCGACAAGGGGCTTCCAAGCCGACAGGGATATTTTCATGCAAGCCCGGATTGCTTGACCTGGCAACGCCTCGATAGTGACCTACCAATTCGCACCTATATTGTTCATCAAACCAAAAGTGACATCGACTTCCTCATATCCCGGAATCTCAAAGTCGCCTAAGTGCCCACAAGTAAAAAATATGTAAATTAATTTCACACCCCCAATCCAATACCACACGTCTTTTCTTGGGGGTGTGAGATACATCCGATACTCGGGCCACATGATCCTATTGGGCGTAAATCCGTAGAAAATCTCTGTTAAATGCTGAGCAGATTAACCAAACTGCGGAAAAGCGACGAAAGCCCTTTACCCGACATAGTCAACACAACCTAAGCAGAGTTCCGCAAACCATTAGCAGGAATTGAGCCAACCCCACCGATAGGCACGTGGCGCGATCAATACGCGCCTCGCCCTGATGCCACAGCCCCAAAGGTACAGGCCAAAATATAGAGATCGGTTCGCAGACTGCAGGTTTCGAGATACTCAAGATCAAGCGCAATCATTTCCTCGAACGGAATATCAGCCCGCCCTTTCACCTGCCAAAGCCCTGTCAAACCCGGTAGCCCCTTCAGCCGTTCATGCGCAATTTGAGAGTACTGAGCAACCTCACAAGGCAGCGCGGGGCGTGGACCAACAAGCGACATATGCCCGATAAACACATTGATGAGCTGAGGCAGTTCATCCAGCGAAGCACGGCGAAGAAACCTTCCGATGGGCGTCACACGAGGATCCTGGCGCAGCTTAAAACAAACGCCGTCACGATCGCTTTGGGCGCGCAACGTTGCCAACCGCTGTTCCGCATCAACATACATCGTGCGAAACTTGTACATGGTGAAAGTCTGGCCACGATAGCCCACCCGCGTTTGTTGGAAGAACACCGGTCCGGGACTGGTGAACCGGATGGCGATTGCAACAAAAACTCCGATGACCAATACAATAGGGAATGAAACAAAAAGCAGCAGCAAATCTAAAGGGCGTTTGAAGGACGGTACGTGACCTGCGTGCCTGGTTCCCTCCACTGAAACCGGTGAACCCATGTCGGCAAAAAATTCAGACCTCTGCATCACAATCTCCAATTTTCACTAAATTGATCTTGTCAGAGGCGAGCGTGGGTTTCGAATGGCGAAACGTATGTTTTTTCTTTCAATAGCAGTAAGTTATATACTTTCGATTTGACACACGTGAACAAAAAAACCCGGTGCAAAAGCTCCGGGCACTCCAATGATACGGCTCTGATCTGAGAGTTAACTTACCAATCCCGGATCGCGCTTGTGGGCCTGACTGAAAACAATGGCGGCCCCGTGGCGCGGTCGATCAAAAATTGCGTTCAGCGCCTTAGCGACAACCTGTTTGCGATCCCCTCGACGCACCTCGGCCAAAGTAAAGTCACTGGCGCTCGCAAACAGTTCCGCATCGATGGACCCTGTCACTGCGCCACCATGTATCACAATGACATCGAACTTTTTGTCATACAGTCCCAGCTTTTTGCGGAGCGAGGAAAAAGAAGATTGGGCTTCGACGGCTGTCCGTTGCCCTGCGGGTAAGATGTATAGTTCTTCATCTTGCATTGGCTCGATGGGTTTTTTCAGGTCCAGATCACGCCATCCTTTCTCATCTGTTGGCGCCGCCTGCGCATCAGCTTCGACGAAGAGAACCTTTAGGTCGGTATGCGCGAAACTCTTGGCAAGCCCCTGCGCTACCGATCTAGCGTCACCTCGGCCCGCCCGCAACACCGTTAGGCATCTTGCAGATTTGCGCGCTTCATTTTCGCGGACCGCAGTTGGTACCAGCTGAATTTTCGTGCGCAACCGATCCATCGCATGCGCATAACTCTGCCCCTTGGAGGCCATGCCCTTACCCAGAACGCGCATCACCTGCATTTCTGGCGCAGTTTTCCCCAGACTGTCACTCCAGGCGACACGCGCTCGTGTAAGAGCCGCTCCAAAGATGAGTGCCGTACCAAAAAACCAACCCGCAGCAGCCCCAAGCAAGGCTTGCATTTTGGAACTGTCCTCTGCAGGTTCCACCGGAACAACGGCCGGTGACATCAGTTCGACCAATCCGGTTTCACTGCGGCTTTCGATCTGAATTTCATCCAACGCAGACCGCGTATCATCCAGCATTCGCCTCGTTTCATCGCGTTCTTCTTCCAGAAAGGCGAGCTCGACGCGCCGTGCGTTCAAGTCTCGCGCTTCTTTACGTGCGGCTTCAAGCTCGCCAGTGACTTTAGCAAGCAGCGCTTCAATTGCTGCCAAGCTTTCCTCTTCACCGCGCTCGGTCTGGTCCGTCAAGGCACCAGTCTGGCCCAAAACCTGGATCTGTTCGCGTCTGTCTGCCTGCGCAGCCTCCAGGATATCGATCTGCTGTTGTTTGTCTTTTACCAGCCGAGCGCGCGGCGTGTACCGCTCTCTAAGTGTTGCCAACTGCGCTTTGTGACGGGCAATTTCAATGTTCAGATCTGCCAGGCCACGATCCAGCAAAGTGGCGCGTAGAATATGCTCATCATTCATGTCTGCGCTGGCGCCACCCTCATTGCGACGCATAGATTCCAGCGTGCGTTCAACCTCGGCCCGGCGGGTCGAAAGCCCATCGATCTGCGCAACTTTCTCAACATGCGCCTTGACGATTGCACCGCTGCCAAACTCTCCGCCAACGTCCAATCGACGTCGATCCAGTTCCTGGAGCTGCGCCAAAAGCTCTGCTTCTCTTCTCAACAGCTCAGCTGAGCGTTGGTGCATCGCATCCAGCTTGGTTTCGGCAGAGAGAGCGAGATAGGCCCCTGTCACTGCGTCCAGCTTAGCGGCGGCAAAGCCCGCGTCCTTACTTTTGGTTTTGAGAACAATGAGGCTTTCGGACCGTTTGATTTCAATCGACCCGCGCAGGTCTGGCACCTGCATGCCTTCCGTCAGAACAGGATACGCCTCGTTCAGGTGATGGGTTGCACGCGACATAACCGGGTGGCTCGCGACCGTCGCTGTTTCGGCCTTGATAAAGCTGGTGAAGGTTTTGAGTACACTGTCATCACGCGAGGCATAGAGAATACCCGTTTCACTTGGATAGACCCGAAGAACGGCCTCACTCGCAAATGTTTTCGTTCCCATTTGATAGCCCGCGACCCCCAGCCCACTAGCCAGCGCGGTCGAGACGAGAACCCAAAGGGACCAACGGCACCGCATCTCGCGTATTAATCCCACTAGGGGGTTCGCCGCTGGTGTGTTTTGCTCAACTGGTGCCCAAGTGTCGGGCGGCAACGCAACCGCTTCTGCGCTCTCGGTCAACGAACGCGTCATTCCCAGCGTCATGATGTCACCTCATTGGATCCATCTGGACTTCGGCTTGTTTCATCCCGCTCCCAAGTTGAAGCTGATCGCGTGATCGATGAAAAAAGAGATACCCGCACCCAGATCATTGCTGAGACATAAACAGCGACATCGAATAGGCGCCACGGCTGAGGCCATGCGCGTTTCAGGGCAAGCAACGCCCCGGCATGATTGCTCGGTCGGCTGGAAATTAGGCCAGACGTTTCTAGGGCTCTGGTTCCTCTACGACTGCGGCGTCGGATTTGCAGAAGCGCAGTCAGTGTTTTCGGGGCATGCACCCGAAACGTCGCCAAAGACACATAGGCCTTCCGATACTTTTCGGTCCGTCGGGCGATGTACTCATCATCCGCGACAACCCGAGGCATTGGGAAGAGTTCGCGGGTGACCCAATCGGCCATCGCATAAACACCACCGGGTTTGCCCGCATCGAAGTAGGGGTTTAACATCCACCCCCGATAAAAGGCTTTGACCAATTGAGATGACCCTTTGAGGTCGGCAATCATTCGGCCGCATGCGAAATCGGCCTGGTCCACCAAAAGCGGTTCAATCAGGCGCGTGATGGCCTCTTCCGTTATCTCGACATCTGCATCAAGGCACACGGTGACCCAACCATGGCGACGTTTCGAACCATCGTTCAAAGCACCAACTTTAGATCCTTCAGGTAACTCGAGAATTTCAGCATCAGGGCAGGCCGCGATCGCGGCTTCAATGGTGTGATCCGTACAGCCATTTGCAATTACGATCACTTGGAACCGCCCGTCTTTCGCCGCTGCCGCCAAGGGCTTAAGACTACGATGAATAACCGCTTCTTCATTGAATGCAGGAACAAGAATAGTCGCCAGAGCACGATTCATTCGACGTGCCCCCCACGTATAAAATCGGAAACAGCGGACAGTAGGTCCGGCGACGCATAGGGAGAAATGCAACCGCCGTGCCCGCTTGTTTCCGACATTGCCAGGCCAAGTGCCTCTGACAGTTGGGTCTCATCTTCTGCGACCAAGACATTCGGCAATTTGCGCATTTCTGACGCCGTCGCGAGCTGATGATCGTTTCGATGTTCGCCAAACGCGGCACGTCGCGGCATGATAATCACAGGTTTGCCAAGCTCCGCCGCAGTTAAGATGGTGCCCATCCCTGCGTGACCCACGATCACTCGCGCCCGTTCCACCGCATCGCGAAACATCGAAGGCGCCATAAACGGCGTGCATTCCAAGTTGTGAAAATCTGACCCGCTCCGCCCGGTCTGAGCGAACACCGAAGTCCTGTGCTGCCCCCCTGCCCAACTGTCGAGGGCACCAAGCAATCTATCAAAGGGAAGCTGCGTTCCAACAGTAGCAAAAATCATAAAAAATCCTCCGAGTTACAGCACACTGCCGCGAAAAACCGCAGGCGTTTGGGCCGCTACCTTTGGCCATTGCGTGAACACAGCATCTGCAGCCCGCAAGGCAAGTTTGGCAGAAACCGAAAGCTCTTTGGCATTGGCAATTGAATCCACAAAAAGAGATCTGATGCCCAACCAGCGTCCCATCATGACTGCAAGTCCACCACCCGCCGCGCCAGTGCTGACGATGACGTCGGGACGCACGCGCACGATGATACAGGCGATACGGATCGCAGTGAGCGCCAGCTTGATAGGTTGGTTCTTGTTGGCATCCGGGTAGCTGTAGAACGGGGCCGCTGAGACATCTCCTGCAGCGTCCGCATCGGTACAGGCATAATGCACCTCGGCCCCCTCAAAAGCAGGTGCAAGCCGGAGCAGTTGAACCCAATGGCCACCACCTGATGAGATGGCAAGAACGCGAGGGGGTGAAACGTGTGAAGGCCCTGTCATGTCACTCTGCTCCTAAGTCTAATCTCTGGTTTCAGATTATCGTAGAAGCCGCGTAGATCTGAGCTCACAAAGGGCTCAGATCTACGCACGCATGGTCAGCGAGCTAACCTTTTGTTCACCAAGACAAACCTTCTTCGGTCCAATCAACTCTTGATATAGCCGAACGAGATTGTCGGCCTTTTCTGGCCAAAGCCCTTCCCGCTCGACTTTGACACGCGCGCCAGCGCCAAGCGACTGACGAAGCTCGATATTCTGCGCCAGTTTTAACACCGCTTCAGCAATGTCATTTGCAAAGGTTTCTGGGGTCGGGACCGGAATACGCATCCCACAGGTACCATCCACAATCCAATCGGGCCCACCGCGTGCCGCTGTGATAACCGGCAGCCCCCACCGCATGGCTTCATAGAGAACACCCCCGGCGGGCTCTCTGAACGAGGGGAAACAGAACACGTCATGTGACCGGTAAAGTTCTTCTACATCGGCCCTTGGGATACGGCCCAAAAACGTAACGCGGTCTGCAACGCCCAGTCTCTCCGCGTCTCTGCGGCAGATCTCGATCTCTTCCCCGGCGCCTGCGCTCGTCAGTGTAATCTCCGGATGGTCTTTCAACTTAGCCAAGGCGCGGACAGCATCACGTAGTCCTTTGGTCCGAACCCCACGACCAACATGCAAAAGACGCAATTGACCTTCGACCGGCCGACGCACGACGTCTGGTGCCAATTCTTCGATGCCCAGCTCCAAAATGGCTTCGAACCGTTTGAGAGGAACATCCGCGAGAATGTCTTTCACGTATGGCGCAACTCCCAACACAGCCGCAGCACCAGAGTAGCTCGAGCGCAGAGCCCAATCATTCCGAAACCGCCACGCATCCAAAGCACGTAACCGTGTAAAGAGTGGAGCACTCCCAGCTTCATGTCGAAAAGCCCCCGGCGTCTCCAACGCGCCTCCGAGCGGCCCAATGATGTACGGGATATCGAAATGTCGAAGTGGAGAGGCATAGCGTGCTGCTTGAGGCATCAATTGGTGCGCCAGTTCAAAGCGACGCCCCGCCTGAATTTCTTGCCTCAAAAACCTACGCACTCGCGCCGCAAAAACAGGCCAGGCGGGTTTGGCCATAGCGTTCAGCCGTTCATGCACACGTGCAATCCTCGGCTCAGGCCAAGACACAATCTTTGCTTTTGGCAACTGTTGAGCGAGAGGTTCCCGGCCTGGACGCTCAAAACTGGCAATGGTCAGGTCCACGCGATGCGACAGAGCT
The DNA here is from genome assembly GCA_049116335.1 of Pelagimonas sp. Lineage (GTDB taxonomy): Bacteria > Pseudomonadota > Alphaproteobacteria > Rhodobacterales > Rhodobacteraceae > CANMIH01. The sequence goes on from JAGDYZ010000005.1 coordinate 33,214, forward strand.
TCGACCCATTTAAACGCCACATAAGCCTCTCCGACGTCCGTTCCGTCAATGTTTGGAGCCATCACAAAAACACGCATAAGTTACCCTCACTCTACTTGGAGACCGGCGGTGAATACGTCTCGCGTGACCCGGCGAAAATGCCGGGCGCGGTCTTTGGCTTGAACACCCAGCATGGGTGACAGCCCACTCCAGGTGACTGCGCGTACCGCGTTAAACGCCATCAACAGCCCCCAACACGCGACACCACCGGCCACCCCAAAATGTTTGCGGTGCAATCGCACGGTGCCCTGGGTCAGCATCACATCTCGTCTGTGGTTCAGGGCCCGCACGGATCCTCCGCCATGGTGGATAATCTCGCCAACAGGCGCCAAAGCCAGCTTCCATCCATTCTTCGCAAAACGGCGACACCAATCGGTTTCTTCACCGTAGAAAAAGAAATCTTCGTCGAGCATCCCGATCTGCTGCATCGCGTGGCCGCGGACCAACATGTAACAGCCGGAAACTACATCAACCTCACGGGTATCCCGCCGATCCCAACGCGTCATTCGATATCGATCAAAGAATGTGCCCGGAAGACGGGACAACCCCGAGGCTTGCAGTGCAAGGTTGAGAAGTGACGGAAATTGCGACCCCGTGATTTGCAGCGATTTGTCTGAATTCAGAACACGACAGCCCATGACAGCAAATTCCGGATGGGCATCCAGCCAGGACACCGATTTTGGGATGACATCCTCCAAAACCACGGTGTCAGAATTCAACAGAAGAACATGACGACCTACGGCTTGTTGCAGGGCTTGGTTGTTCGCTGCTGCAAACCCCCGGTTTTCCGAATTCTGGATTAGTCTAACCTGAGAGAAATCATCTTTTACCATCTCGACAGAGCCATCTGTTGAGGCATTGTCGACAACCCAGACCTCTGCCTCGAGCTCTCCTAACCCCGCAAATGTCGAGGACAGGCACTCATGCAACATGTCCCGCGTGTTCCAATTCACAATGACAATCGACAGATCCATAATCTGGTCTCCTTACTCAAAACAACGTTGGCGCGCGGCGCGGTTTGGATTGGGGACGAAGGGCACGCGACTTGGGGCGCACAGATGGATCAACCATCCAGGCCCCCGCCCCAACAAGAAACATGAAAAGCACAAACAAAGCGTTCCATAGATGCACCGTCGCCGCCGCAACGGAGATACCAAACAGCGTGAACGCCCATGCATGGCGGGCGTGACGCCACTCAAGTGGAAGATTTTTGCGCAGCCCCGCCGCAATCACCAACCCAAAAACTGTGGCAAGCAGGAACAGAAGCGCTGGGACCCCATATCGCACTGTGATCAACAGCCAGAAATTGTCCATGGAATCCGACATCCAAGGGGCGCGGATCCAATCCCCAAGCCCGATCCCGAAAATCGGATGGCGGGCGACCTCAGCAGTGCCATAAATCCAGATGTTTATGCGGTTGTACGCCGAGTGTGCCGAGAAGGTGAAATAAGACACGAACACATGAAACGGGGTGCGGTTTGAAAACAGATCAATACCTACGTAGGTCAAGCCCATCAGGGTGAACAACAGTCTCCACCGACCGACAAATTGCAGCGCGCGATCCCACCCTGCGACAAAAATCTGCATCAACAGAACAACATAGGGCCCACCTGAGGCGGAGATAAAAGTGGCGGCAATTACCCCTATGACTTTCAACATACCGCGCATATTGTTCAGAGAACGGCCCGCGCAGATGTAATAGGCCATCGAAAAAGCAGAGGCCGAAAAGACCCCATAAAGGATGGGATGGTCAAATGAGCCAAAGGCGCGTTCAAGCCCCATACGTTTGTCGATGAAATGGGCCTTCGCGCCCCCAAACAACGAAGCCGCCGTGTCCTTTAGAAAATGGGTGCCAGTCAAGGCTTCGGGGATGGTAAAGGCGAGCATGCCAACCACAGTGCCGACATACGCAGTGGCCATTGCCCGAAAGTCTTCATAGCTGCGGATATAGAGACGACCGATAAGATAGGCACCCAAGGCCTCTACGACATAGATCCCGCCGGATTCCAAACCCTGAGCAAGCCCTCCCCATTTGATCAACGCCAGCAACGCCCAGACCGAATGCGCTATGGCAAAACCATCGAAAATGTTCAGCTTTCCTCTCGCACCCGTCACCAAAGTCCAGATCATAGGAACAAACATGACAAGCAAAACGATACGATAGGCTGACAACCGCATGCCGCCCACACTGACCGAAATCGCAGTTGGCAAAATCATTCCGAGAAAGAAAAACACAACCGGAAGCGGCACCCCCCAAAGGCGACGTCCTGGCCGCTGCTGCGCAGCCAATGAAGGTTGAAAAGCAACCGTCATGGCCATCACTGATCGCGCTGAACTGGTGTCAGGCGGACCGCACGAAACAGCCGTTTTTGCCAAATTCGCTTGATGGTGCCCAGAATGGATTTGACTTTATTGACGGTGTTCAGCTGTCTGAGCCAGGCGCCAAAGCTTGAAGATGTACTCGCCAATGGGGTCGGCATCCCTACCAAGGTCATTGCGACACGTCGTCCCCAAACCGCAGCATTGGTCTGCAACAAATTGGGTTGCGCTGCGGCGATCACATCACGCGGGGCCTCGGTCGCAATCAGAACACCTGCTGCAATGGCCTCTTCGATTAGCGCCTTGCCCGCGGCCGTGCGCGCCACAATTAGCGACTTGCCTTTGTCTTTTTGCCCCTGAGGCGGCGTATGCCAGGGATCGCCTACGGAAATATCGGCAAAAGCACCGGTATGATCATCGCAAATCCGACAACGCCAACGACGTCCCGATTGCAAGACACTTCCCCAGCCGTCTGCATAGCTGATTGCGGCAGACACATGTGAGGTTCCGTCGACATCAATCCACCGCGCCTGCATTTTTCCCGGCCACCCTAATCCGCGATACCGCAGATCCGTTAGTTTCGCCTTTTTGGGAACACCGAGACGATCCAAAAGCGTTTCCGTTGCCGCGAGGTTTGGTGCACCCGCGCAGAAAATCGCGATTGTCAGACCCACGCGCCTATCCAATTCCTGATCGAACTTGCGTGCCTTTGTCAGGCTGGTGATGTCACAAGGTTTGCCGATAAAGGCCACTTGGGTCGGGGCCTCGCGCACCTGCGGCAAAACATCCAAGAGGCTTGCCTGAGCATAGCGCGATCCTGCGGCTGACAGGATGTCCTGTGCCGTGGTGCTTAAAGTCGCTTCGTTAAAGCGAGGATCATCTCGGCGACCACGAATGTGTGCCACTGCTCCGGCCTGATCTTTTTCTAGCAGAAATGTGGCCAAAGCCGTAACAGCCCCCCCCGATGACCCACGAAATCGGGTTTCCGCATCCGCTGCATGGCCTTCCCAACAGGCCAGAACCGGCCCCCAATCCGCCTCGACTTTGTCTTTTGCGGGCAATGGTGCCAGGCCAAGGCCACCACATACCGCGAGCGCGTCGCGATCTGCGGAACCATTGGGTGACAGCGCCACCGGGCGGCGCCCTTCAATGGCATCATCGATCATCTTGAAGGCATTGGGGAAAGCCCCTGCGCAGGCCCCACAGCCATTACATAGATTGGATTCTACGACCTTAGAAATCGTGTCAACTTTGCTGCTCATACCAATACCTCTTTGAAATTATTACGCTTAAACAACCACCATCCGGCCACCCAGGCTGCGATCTCTCCGCAGGCTGCACAAAGTGCAAAAATCACGATTGATTGACCGGAAAAGGCGCAGGCAACAGCCGGAACAAGGGCCGCGGCCCGAATTAGATTGGCGCGGGCGGTGTCGCCGGTACGTGCTGTTGCTACTGCCAATACCGACCAAGGTGTACGTGCAATCCGTGCGCCCGCCGCAATGCCAAACACCAGAGCAAGCGCTGCTGCAGGCACGATTTCGTCGCCATAAATCCACCCGATGGCTGTGGGCGCGACAAGTGTGAATGCTAACGCAAAGAGACACCCTGCACCTGCCGAATGGGTCACAACTCGTGTAAGCAAAGGCTCTTGGTTGTGCACTGAGGTGGCACTGAATTTTGGAAGCAGAAGGGAATTGGCCGCGCGTCCGAAAATTAGAGCCGGCAAAAACGCCAGTTGCGCGGTAATTCCATAGACGGCTACGTCCTGCCAGCTCCAGGCAACCGCAACAATCAACCGATCCGCCTGCAAGGTCAGAAACATCAGACCGGCATTGACAACCAGAGGTGCGCCGAAGATCCAAATGCGCATCAGATAGGAAATCTGAAACGAAACGTTCCAACGGCGTTTGGCGACGAAATGAGACAATGCCACCTGCGTGCAGGCATGCACAAGCAATGCCCCGAGCAAAACACGGTGATCTTGAAAACCGGCGGTTAGGGCCACTGCCAGCCCCGCCAGCATCGCAATTGCAGCCCCTGTTTCCACGTAAGCCAGGCCGCGATACTCAAAACGGCGTTCAGCGCGGCGATAATCAAGGTGTAACCCTCCTTTGATCAGAGGAACCAGCGCTAGCAACATGTAGCTGAACACCGATGGCCCATCGGGAAACACCGCACTGAGAAGCGGTGACGCCACCATCAACAACCCGCACAACCCAATCGCACGAAGCAGTGCAGCACCCTGCAAATTGGCCTGAAGATCGGCTTCATCTCCATCGTGGGCCTGCACAAGCAGCCGCTCTAAACCAAAGTCACTCATCATTTCGGCGAACCGTAGAACGACCGCCAGGACAATCGCTTGGCCCAGTTCCTCAGCCCCGATAAACCGAGCAAGAAGAATGGAACGGCCAAGCGCGATGGCTTCCGCAAAAAGCGGCACGCTCCAGGCCAGAGCTTTCTGGGAACCCGTCGCGCTCATGCTGCATGTCCCCGGGCCGGAACGCCCAGAACATCTGCTGCGATTGCATCCATTGCCTCTTCGGCGCGCGTTTTCACGGAGGTGATTTCGCCGCTGATTTGAGCTTGCGTCTCAAGGCGTGCTGCCAAAGAGGCAGCTACACGGTCACCGATTTCTGATGTCTCCGTTGTACGGAGATCCATCACATGTTGACCCAAACCACATTCGGCAAAGACACCGGCTGCTTTGTCAGAGTATCCCAAACCAAGCGTTGGAACCCCAGAAGAAAACCCCGCAATGGTCGAATGCATGCGTGCACCGGCAAACCAGTCTAGATGCGAAATGATCCATTTGAGTTCACACTCGTCGAACTCCTGCGGAACGACCTGAACGCGACCGGGAAAACGTACATTCAGGTGCTGCAAAAGCTGTTCTGCGGCATCTTGATCGCTCTCAGGATCACCAGTTGGACGCTTGACATGTGGCACAAGCAACAGGCGCAGCAGGGGATCGCTTTCTAAGATCGCGGTCGCGATGGCAATAGCTTGATCCCGATGGGATGACTTCAGTCCAAACTGTGCTTGCGCCTCTTTATCACCCTGCCACAACAGCCCGCTGACGTTCAAACCGGCGACCGGGAAATCGCGCGTTTCGGTCAGCCAAGACGCCAGGGCAATCGAAAGAACGGTCGGGCGTCTGGCTGGCAGCAAGACCGCCATATCCGGGCAGCGACGGTGGATTGATGGATCATAAAGCTCGTCCAATAGATCCTGCAGGATAACCTCACTGCGTCGATCCCGAACCCAAACAGATTTCGCACGAGCCAAAATCCTTGTTGCCGCTGCAACATTTTCAGGTCGCTCAAAAGGCCCAAGGGTCTGCGGAAGAAGAATAAGTGGCCGTTTTGCATTCAATACGATTTGCTTTGGCCATGTGATCGAGGTGAAGCGGCGCGAACCATAGAGGTCAGTAAAACTATCTCCTCCAGAGACATCTAAAACTGCCGATGCCTTTAAGAGGGTAGACGCCGTTGGATTTCCCAAACCCCCGATCCGCGCGCTGGCGGCAACCGCTGTCAGGCTGTCCCCGCGCCAAATCCGGCGGCTGTGGGTCAGCCCGATGCGTTGAGAACCGTCATCCTGCACCCTCAGCCCGCGACCATGATCTGCAATTGTAATATCGGGCACGCCCCGCATCTTGAGCCCTGCCACTGCGGCAGAACTTAGTGCGCTGACCCCCCGATTTCCTGTGTCCGGAGCTGCACCTAACAAAACAACCATCTGAAATCTCCTTCGACAATCAACAAAAGCCACAGTTAAATTCTTAACGTGCTTTGAAAGAGAGCTGGGCTTGGCAAGGGGTTAGGTGACTGTCTAAAAGTATGTACAAATAACAATTAGCAGTGGCCTTGCCGCAAAAAGGCGAGGTGTAATACAGGCAGACTACGCATATGCTGTCAGACTTTTCGTCAATTCGGGCGTTGAAGCGCCTGTCCCTCGGCTTGGTCATTCTGGCGCTTGCCAGCTGTACCGACGCGCTTGATCACAGCCGTCTGGTTGATGATGGTGTAGTATCCCGCATGACGGTTGTTGGGCGCACGCCTGAGGGGTTTGACGGGCCGCATTGTGGTGGAACGCGTGCGGTTTATGGTGGCAAAGGCGACCATCTCGTCAGGGCCCGCGGCGAGGTGGATCTTCGCTACAAAGTTGGTCCCGGTGACGATCTAAGATTTAATATTTTCGGTGAAGAGGGCATGGACGGCTTCACTGCCCGTGTCGATGCAGAAGGGTATGTCCAGCTGCCCATTATTGAAAACACGCGCGTCGCGGGTTTGACGACACGCCAGATTCAAACCGAGTTGAAGCAGGCCTATACCGTTGAGTTCAATGACCCCTGGGTTACTGTCGAACTGGCCAAAGCAGAAAGCCATCCGATTTATTTCCTAGGCGAGTTTCGTAAGCCCGGTGTCAAATACCTTGAGTTTGCAACCGAGCTTATTGAGGCCCTCGCCTTGGCCGAAGGCTTGGAAGAAGACGCCTATCTTCCCGGAGCGCGCCTCATTCGAGGAAACAGTGTTTGTACGGTTGATCTTGCTGCATTGCTCAAAAACGGTGATTTCAGACAGAATGTCTGGATGCGCTCAGGGGATGTCATTTTTGCCCCAAACCGCGAAGACATGCGTGTCTATGTCCTTGGCGCGGTTGAATCCCCCGGAGGCTATGCCTTTGGCGCCGAAAAGCGCACCATGCTTGAAACACTCGCTTTGGCAGGTGGTCCCAAAGAACCCCCCGCTCAGCTGCAAGAGGTCCGCGTGATCCGATCGTTGTCGACTACACGAGGCGAGCTGATCGTTGTCGATGTTGCCGCCATGTTGGTCGGCGACAAGTTGGACTTTCCCTTGCGGCCTGGTGATGTTGTCTACGTTCCTCACACCCCTCTCGGAACTTGGAACCAGGCGGTTGCAGAGATATTGCCCAGCTTGCAGTTGATTGGGGGGATTTTGACACCCATCGCGCTGTTGGATGGTCTGCGAGAATAAAGCGCACCCGTGTGCTCACGAACAGTGGGGATACTATTCTCGGAAACACACGGGAGGCCAAGCCCCATCTTGACGATGGGTATCTGACAAACCTTGGACCAAGATCGCCCTTGGTTTGCCACGATCACAAAGAACGGCGGAGTTTGTTTATGACCTCCAGCCAAGAACGCGTCGTTCAATTACACCGATACATCCACTGACCAAGACCCCAAGCAGGGACAGGATCACCACGCCTGCAAACAGTCTCTCCAGATCGTACAGAGAGCCTGCCTCAAGAATGTAGGCCCCGATGCCGTATTCGGCGCCTAGCATCTCGGCTGCAACCAAAAGAATGATTGCAATTGCAAATGAAATGCGAAGCCCAGACAGAATGCCAGGCATAGCCCCGGGCAGAACAATTTTGCGCACAATAGACCACCACGACAGTCCAAAACTTTGCCCCATCCGGATCAGCGTACGATCCACATTGTCCACGGCCCCATAAGTTGCGACGACCGTGGGGGTGAAGGTGCCAAAGGCAATCAGCGCATATTTCGATCCCTCACCAATCCCAAACCAGATCACAAACAGCGGCAAAAGCGCGATTTTGGGGATCGGGAAGATGGCCGCGATCACCGGGACAAGCCCGGACCGTATGTAAGAAAACAACCCGATCAATACACCGACACTGATCCCAATACTCGCGCCGATGGCGGCCCCGACCACGAGACGGCCAAGCGACAGCCCGAGATGCTTGAAGAGCAACCCGCTTTGATAAAGCTCGTGAAACGTGGCCAACACATCAGAAGGTTTTGGCAATGTTAGCGCAGAGATCCAGCCTGACCGCGTTCCCCACTCTGCGATCAGAATAAGGAAGGCAAAAACGGCTAACCCAACCCAGCGATGGGATTTTGGTGCAAAACCACCGCCGCGAAAAGACACTGCTCTGCCATCGGACGAGGATTTGGAAGAAATGTCAGACATGAAGAAGCTCCGCATCCGCAGCACGCGCTTCGTCGCGCATCAATTGCCATAGGTGTTTCTGATGGGCCTCCAGTTCTGCATCCCCAAATTCGCGATCACCGAGAGGTTTATCGATGTCCACAATCTCTCGGATTTGGCCGGGGCGCCTCGACAAAACCACAACCTTATGGCCGAGACGAACGGCTTCGGCCAAGTTGTGGGTGACATACACGGCGGTAAAGGGTTGCCGTGTCCAGAGATCAACCAGATCGTCCATCAAAAGCTCACGGGTCTGGCTATCCAACGCGCTCAGCGGTTCATCCATCAACATCACAGCAGGTTTCACCGCCAAAGCCCGTGCGATGGCCACACGTTGTTTCATACCGCCAGAAAGCTGGCGCGGCAGAGCACTGGCAAAATCGGTCAGTTTCGTGCGCGCGAGGACATCGTCAATTATGGCCTTGGCCGTTTTGCCTCGGATGCCATGATCCTCCAGAACCAACGAGATATTTCCGAAGACTGACCGCCACGGCAGCAGAGCAAAATCCTGAAACACATAGGTCAGCGGGTTCAGACACCCCTCGGGCGGCGTTCCGATCTGCAGGATACGACCAAGATCGGGACGTTCAAGACCGCCAATAAATCGCAATAATGTCGATTTTCCACATCCCGACGGTCCCACGATGCAAACGATCTGGCCTGACGCAATATCAAGCGTGATGTCACGCATCACTTCGGCATCCCCATAGGAATGGCCTACACCGTCCAATCGTATGTCCATGTTCTTGACCCTTCGTCAAAACAAGGCGCGCTCGCGAGATCGCGCCTTGTGGTCGAGTGCTTTACGCGCCAGTCGTCTCGACGTAGGAGCTGTCTACCAAGGTATCGAGCGTGATATCTTCCCCGACAAGACCTTCGGACTGGAACCAGCTCAGCTGATCCTGAACCGATGCCAGATTAAGTGCCGCACCGCTGCTCAGACGCATCGTTCCGTTGATGATAGACGGGGCCGCCTTTGCACGTTCCCGATCAGTGTAAACGTATTTGTGGATCAGATCGATCATCTCATCCTGGCTTGCAGTTTTGTCGATCATCGCCGCAGCATAATCATCTACACCGTGTGAGAACCCTTGTAGGAAGCTCTCGGTCATGCCCCGTTCATTCGCCGCGTTCTTGGCCGAGGTGAACACCGTGGTGACCTGATAATCTGGAATATAGTCCGAAACATTTCCTGCAATCTTCCAAGCGCCTGCTTTTGCAAGTGGTTTGGCGATATGCGGGACAATCGACCAACCATCAACCTGACCAGATTTCATCGCACCAATGATTGCACCGACTTTTTGCAGCGGTGTGAAACGCAGCGAGATCCCTTCAGCCGCCGCCATCTTGGCGCCCATATAGTGGAACGACGACCCCGCCTGTGTGACGGCATACTTCTTGCCATCTAGGTCTTTGAGCGATTTAACGCCAGCATCATAGGACCCCGACGAGATCAGATACTTCTGACCGTCGATGCCCGCCTCTTCTTTCAAGGCACCGCCGATCACTTTGATCGCGCCTTTGTCGGCCAGGCTGATCAACCCTCCAGAAATTGCTGTCACGGCATAATCGATGTCGCCAGAGGCGATGGCCACGGCCATAGGCTGGGCGGCCTGAAAAAACTGGAACTCAACATCCAGACCTGCATCTGCAAAATAGCCGCGCTCATATGCGATGAACGACCCGGAATGGGAGGTGAAACGCAATGCGCCGACCTTAATTTTCTTGTTTGCTGCAATGGCAGGGGCGGCCAAAGTGCTGGCAGCTGCGGCGCCCCCCAAGAGCGTCAGCGCGCGACGGCGGTTGAATTTGATCATGATGTCCTCCCTATGATCTCGTTTAAATCTGTGGATTGAGATCTGCGTCAATTTCGTTTTGCACGTACTTAAGCGCTTGAGCCTCATCCCGCTCCAGAACCGCATCCAGAAGCGACTTTTGCCGCAGCTTCCGCGCGTCAAAATCAATCTGCCCTTCCCGCAATTGGGCCAAACGGAACCGGCGACTTTGGTCAAAAAACCGGCGATGCATCTGGATCAACCGGGGGCTGTCACACCCCTCTATAATCGCAGCGGAAAATCCCCAACAGGCGGCATCCCACTCCAGCGCCGTTAGGTCGTCAGAGGTCTCTCGAACTGCAGTCTCGGCCTTTTGCAAGGCGTGATGCGCAGCAACAACGCGACCCTCCCAAGCCACATCGCCTTTTTGCAAAGCGAGGCAAACTGCGATTTTCTCGATCTCACTGCGCACAAGTGCGATATCTCTTAGATCATCCTCTGTGGCAGAAGTGACGCGAAACCCCCGCTGGGACGTTGCCTCGACCAGTCCCTCAGAGCTTAGAATGCGCAGTGTCTCGCGCATCGAATGGTTGGAGCCTCCATAGCGCGTGCGCAGCTCATTGATTTTGAGCTTTTGGTCTGGCCGCAGCTCCCCGAACGAAATGTCACGCCGCAACGCGGAGGCAAGCATGTGCACGATGGTTTCGTCGTCGTTTGAACCCTGGCGAAAGATCATTTTGGCGCTCATTTGCAAAAATGTTGGATATTTCTGACCTGACCCAACGAAGGAGTCAATGATCAACTCTGCCTCGACATACAACAAATGTCAGGCCGCAGCAGAAAGACTGCGCCAACAAAAGAAAAAGCGGCCCGCATTCAGGGCCGCTTTCCACAATCGCGAGTAAGCTACGCTGATTTAGGCGTAGTCCGAGACCAAAAGGCGTGTCGCAGGAACGTCTTCGACCACTTGTGCAAACCGTGAAATCGGCTGCTCAAAGATGTTGTCGGTTTTATCATCGTTTACGGTCGACACTTCGGCAATTAGGCAGTCCTCACGTTCAGCCCAAAAGGCATGCCAGTCCCCGGGCATCAAAGTGACGCTTTGCCCCGGTTGTAGTCTAAGTTTACCACCAGCTTGCACGGTCACGGCACAACCGTCACTCATCACTGTGACGTCTGCGATACGATCTATTCCGCCGGTCGGGTCCGAAGCAAAGAGCTCGATAATCAGATCACCGCCGCCTTTGTTGATGATATCCTCAGCTTTACTTACATGGCGATGCATTGGGGAAAGCTGATCTCGGCGCGAGATCATGATCTTTTCCGCGTAGAGCATCCCACACCCTTCGCTGAGATGAGCGGCGCTCCCATTGCGCGTCGTGAAAAGGAACAAGCCCATTTCGGCAAAATTGCCAGCGCCATAATCGGTGATATCCCACCCTAGACCACGTAACCGGATCAGAGCCGCATCATCACGCTTCAAACGCTCAGGCGTCCAATCCGCAAAAGGTGGAAGGACCACACCGAAGGACCGGATGAACTCATGACCCTGCGCAACGATTTCATTAATTTCCGACCGCTTCACTTTAGTCTCCGCACCGCAAACCATCTGCGTCAAAGAAATGCAGGTGCTCGGAGGCGAAGCTCAAACCTACTACGTCATCAGGTTGCAAATCCGTGCTACCGGTGATGCGCAACGTGATCTGACCGAGTGTCCCAGCATCGGAGATGACAAATGTGTCCGCACCCAGATACTCCAGCACGTCCACTCGTGCGTTACAGTGACCTGCGTCAGGTTGGGTTACTGAAATATGCTCAGGCCGAATTCCTAGATGCTCCGCAGGTGTTGTGCCCGAAAACGCTCCCTTCACGGCTCCATCAAGCAGGAATTCACCGGCCTGTGTCACACAGGGCATAATGTTCATTTTTGGGCTGCCGATAAACGTCGCCACAAACAGATTGGCAGGGCGTTCATAGAGCTCGCGCGGGGTGCCGACCTGAGCAATCACACCATATTCCAAGACGACAATCCGGTCGGCCAATGTCATGGCTTCGACCTGATCATGGGTCACGTAGATCATGGTGGTTTTCAAAGATCGATGAAGTTTGGCAATCTCCAGCCGCATGTCCACCCGAAGCGAGGCGTCTAGGTTTGACAGGGGTTCGTCAAACAAAAATGCCGTCGGTTCTCGCACAATCGAACGACCAATGGCGACACGTTGGCGTTGGCCTCCCGAGAGGGCTTTGGGTTTCCGATCAAGAAAGGCCTCGAGCTTGAGAACTTCTGCGGCCCGGTCGACCTTTTCCTTGATTTCGCCTTTGGGAGCACCAGCCGTCTTCAACGAGAAGCCCATGTTGTCGCGCACGCTCATATGCGGATAAAGCGCATAAGACTGAAACACCATCGACAACCCCCGTTTTGAGGGAGGTTGATCCGTGACTTCGGTGCCATCGATCAACATGTGACCGCGCGACGTTTCTTCCAGCCCACCGATCATCCGCAAAAGTGTGGATTTCCCACATCCGGACGGACCAACAAAGACAACAAACTCGCCATCGTTGATCTCAAGATCAACGCCTTTGATGACCTGCAAAGGGCCAAACCACTTTTCAACGGCTTTCAGTTCAATCGCACCCATGGTCTAAACCTTCCCGCCACGGATCCAAGCCAGCCAAACGGCGGCGGTCCAAGTGAAGCTGTCCCCGCCAGCTGGCGCACCATCAGTGGGATCGAAATACTCAGCGAACCCCTTTTCAGCGATCAGATCCTGGGTGCTGTTCCGCAGGCGTCTGGCACGGTCACCCTGCCCCTGCTCTTCCAACCCCAACCCAATGAGCGTATTCACAACCGCCCAGATCGGTCCCCGCCAATACCGACGGCCATCAAATTTCTCGCTTTCGGGGTCATAGCTGGCCAAACCATAGGGCACAGCGTCCATAACCCGGTCGAATTGTGAGAGCATACGGTCGTCATTCAGTCCGCCAAGCCAACAAAGGAAGGAGGCATTTGAAACCGAGCCGGCAAATTTACCGGTACGCGCGTTCCGGGAGTCGTAGCACTCCAATTCTGGGTTCCAAAGCGTCGATGCCGCTTGCTCCAAATCCGAAATCCAGCTCTCGATTTCGGTGACATCATGGCCGAGACCTTGCCCCATTGCCAAAAGATCACGATGAGCCCGCAGCAGTGTAAAGGTCATGGTTGGATCCGCGACCCGGAATGGCGATTTTTCGAGGATTTCCGCTTCGTCCCAGCCTGTTTCACGCCCCAGTTGAACCAGCCAGATATAACGGTCGTAGTCATATTTGGTGGGCCGCATATCTGCATCGACATGACTGGTATCTCGACGGGTATAGGGCGCGACACCTTCTGGCGTGATCCCAGCCATCGCATCATCCCAGTCTGGCGCATTGTCACGACCCGCTTCCCACGGATGGGTGATACAGATCGCGCCTGGCCCCTGCGCATCGTCCAAGGCCCGTTCCCGGCGCCACGTCATGAACCAGCGATGCCAATTCAACAGCTTTGGGTAAAGTGCCGCGATATGATCGTGGCCCGCGACCTTATCCCATTCCCAGATTTTGCGAATAAAGATCGCGGCCACCGGAGGTTGCGAAATGCCTGAGGAGGGAATGGGGCCGGTACACCCCCAGACGTCCGGTCCGGGGAAGTAACCTTCGTCGACTTGGTGAAACAGGATATGGGGCACCATGCCATTGTTCCATTGGCCTTTGAAAAGTGTCTCCACCTCAGCCCAAGCGCGCGGCAGGTCAAAAGTACCAAATCCAAAGGCCGCAAAAGCGCTGTCCCAGTTCCATTGGTACGGATACAAACCCGCCGTCGGAATGGTGTATCCGCCTTTGTCGTTGGCGCGCAGAATCTCGATTGCGCGTTGATCCAGAGCTTCAAGAGTGTTTGCTGTTGCCACAGTCTTATCCTTTCACCGAGCCTGCGGTCAGGCCCTTGGTCATGAATTTTTCCAGCCCCAGAAACAGCGCCATGATCGGTACGGTGGCCACGACGGCCCCCGCCATAAGGTGCTGTCTGGGAATTTCTGAAGAGTTGAGCATCGCCACCCCACGGGTGAGCGTGAACTTTGAAGGGTCATCAAGCAGCATGAAGGCCAGAAGGAACTCGTTCCAGGCGATCATGAAGACATAAAGCGAGACCGAGGCCAGCGCCGGCAGAGAAAGAGGCAAGGTGATCTTCCAGATCACAGCCAGACGCGACAGCCCATCCATCAGGCCCGCCTCTTCCACCTCTGCGGGCAAGCCCCGGAAATAGCCCTGCAACATATAGAGAGCTACGGGAATGGTGGTGACCGGGTAGATCAAAACAATGCCCAACACCGAATTTCGCAGACCCGTCATGGAATAGGCGATGTAAATCGGCAGCGCCAAAACGATCATTGGCACCATGTAGATCAACAGGATCGAGCGCGAAAACGTCGCCTGTCCCCGAAACCTCAATCTGGCAATCGCATAGGCCCCAGGCACGGAGAACGCCAAGGTGATGAAGACAGTCATCACAGAGATGAAGAGACTGGTCACCAGATAACTGCCGAAATTGAAATCGGCGAACAGCTCGGCATAAGAGCGGAACAGATCTGTGCCCTTGCTGAGATCAATTGAGAAATCGAGTGGGTTCTGCAGAAGCTCCTGCTGAGATTTCAGGCTTGTCATCACCATCACGTAAAACGGGATCACCACAATCGCGGTGAAGAAGATGTAGCCAAACCCCGTCAGGAACCGGATCACGGCCTCTTCGAACACATGACGTGTCAGAGCGCCGGGGGTTACTTCGTTCAAGATCGCGCCAAGCGGATAGGCGACAGCCAGCCCCAAAGCGACGCCGGTCAGGACGGAAAGGAAGGACCCGCCCTGACCGCTCACCCGGATCGGGCCGAAGCCCGCGAGGGTAACCAGAATCCCGAGAACCACCATAGCGACAAGGATCACAGATTGGCGCGCGCCAGTAAGATACGCTCCTCCGGCGATTAGGCCGAAAATCAGCGAGAGCAGAACCCTTGGTTGAAACCCAATGCCAGTCGAAAAGCTAAATCCAACTGCAAGCGTAACAGCCATGATGACGGCCCAGAGCGCCCCCAGCACCGGCGCGGTAATATGTCCATATCGGAGCAGGCTCATAGTCCTTCCTCCCGGCTAACGTATTTGAAGAAGAAGAATGAAAAGACCAGCAGACAGCCAAAGATGACAACGGCCACCGCCGCACCAGCCCCAATGTTTGAGACAGCAAAGGCCTGTTCATACACGTTCACTGTCAGTGTACGCGTACCGGCGTTGCCCCCGGTGAGCAGAAAAATGTCGTCAAATTTGTTGAAGGTCCAGATGAAGCGCAGAAGGAACAACACGGACAGAATACCAAGCAATTGGGGCAAACTGAGGTACCAGAATTTCTGGAACGGAGAGGCCCCGTCCATATCTGCCGCCTCATACATGTCCGTATCTATGCTTTGCATCCGCGCAAGGATGAACAGGAACGACAAGGGGAAATACCGCCAGATTTCGAACACGGTGACCATGATAAGCGCCAGTGGCCGCTGTCCAAAGAAGTTGATCGCTTCCTGTGTTACTCCCATTTGCAGCAACAAGGCGTTGGCCGACCCGGAAAACGGATCGAACAATGTCACCCAAGTGAAGGCCACCGCAATAACGGGCGCCACATAAGGGAACAGATACAGCCCACGTAAGATCCCCTGCCCGCGAAAGCTCTTGTTCAACAAAAGCGCTGCAAATAATCCAAACACAAGCGCACCCACCGTGCCCACTATGGTGTAAAACAGCGTCACCCAGAACACCGTCCAGAATTCATCGCCATCAAAAACGCGCGCGTAGTTTTCCAAAGAAAACTCGAAGTTTGTCAGGATGTTTTCGGCATCACCGGTCATCACCGGAATGCTGTCTTTTGGATGAACCCCTGCATCAACAAAGGCCTGTGTCAGCGTCACCGGGATGGAAATCTTCTCGCGTTGTTTTCCTGCGAGGTCACCAAAATCACAAAACAGATCCAGCGCAGTCACAGTGCATCGCTCATCAAGCTCCCCCAGAACCAATCCCTCTGGGATCTGGTCAGTTAGGGTCACTCCCGTAATCGCTTTGTCACGAGACGAGTTGCGCAGTTTGTATTCCAGCGTGCCGGTATCGCCTACGTCACTCGGCTTGCCGCGCAGGCTTTCTTTGATGATCGGTGTCGGTGCTCGCAGGTCAGCAAGCTCGATAGGCTTAAAGCTGATCCAGAAAATCGCCAAAAGCGGCAAGACCACCACCAGCGAAACAGAAATGACAGTGGGGAGCAGCAACCCCCAGGCCAATCGCGCTTCGCGACGGGCCAGCGGGCCGGTGCCTTTCGGCGGTACGGCAGAGGTCATGAAGTTTTCCTGTAGAGATCAGGCGGGCCAATGAAACAGCCCGCCCAAATGGAAAGACACTGGACGATCAGTCGATCTTGGCCAGACCTTCGTTCAGTTTGGCCACTGCCGCGGGACCATCTATGGTACCATCGATGTATTCTCGCACCACCCGGTTGACGGTCTGAGCGTTGATCATCTTGGACGCTAGAGCCAACTGACCCTCGGACACGCCCCAACGCTTGGCAACATCCAAGCCACCAACGATCTCATCGATCATGCTGGCCTCATAGAGATCAGACAAAGGCGCTTTGCGATCTACACCCACAGGAAGTTTCGACCACGCATCCACATAAGCAGTTGAGCTGTCATCATTGCCGCGACGGACAGGGAACTTACCCTCCGGAGCAATCGATAGGGTCTGCGTATATCCCTGATCCATCGAGTATTTCACAAAGGCCATGGCATCATCGGTGTCGGCATCGTTGGTGATACCAAAATACCGGACATCTCCCCAGGCGGCGCCCTCCGGATTGGAGGGACCTGCGAAGGTTGTGACAATCCCGGTTTTCGACGCCAACTCACCCGAGGTTGGATCTTCGTTGATGGTGGGCGGAGCGCTGTCGCGCAGACCTGCCAATTCATCCAGAATGAAAGGAGACCAGATGATCATCGCGGCCTGACCTGAGAAATACAGCTCGCGCGACTGCTTCCAATACAATTCACCCGGAGGCGAGGCCTTGGCGATTGCCTTGTAGAAATCCAGAACCTCGATAGTGGCCTTTTCGTCCAGCGCCTGGAACCCATCCGCCCCAACGGGCGAAACGCCGTTCGCGAGGAACACATGCTCGAGCACCTGGCTCATGAAGTTCTCATCAACTTTGGTAGCAGCCACAAACCCGTACATCGACGGCGGATTATGGAGCTTTTCAATCGCTGCTAGAACATTGGCATAGGTTGTGGGTGCTTCGAGACCCATGCTGTCGAACAGGTCCTTGCGATAGACCACCATCTGCGTCCAACCATCAACCGGAACCGAAGCCGATCCATCTTCAACTGCGGCCATCGCAAGAGGGCCCGGAGCAAAGCTTGCCAAGCCCAAGTCTTCAATAACTTCTGTCGCGGCATCCGTGTCCAGAATACCGGCATCGGCCCAAGGCAACGCATATTGCAGCGGATGATAGATCACATCCGGCAAATCTCCGGCGGCAAACGCAGCTGTCGCGCGCGTGCCGAGATCAGATTCCGTCACAGGAATAACTTCGACGGCAATCCCAGTTTCTTTCTCAAAGTCTGCAGCCATCGCTTCTTGCTTTGCCAGGCGCTCTGGCTGTTCTTCTGTGGTCCAGAAGCGAATGTCAGCCTGTGCGGCCATTGCCGACAACCCGAGTGCTAAGGCGGTGGTGGCCCAAAGGCCTTTACCAGTGAAACGCATCATATCCTTCTCCCTATATTATGGCGTTTGTTTCAAGTACGTCGCGAGCTCATCAGACGTGAGGCGCGGTGGTCCATCCGATTGCCGTGCAATCAGGGTGGCGCAGGATGTTTCCTGCAATTCATGTGCAGATTTGCCTCTGATTTGTTCGATCAAGAGGCGCGCAAGACGTTCTCCAGCGTCTCGGCTGTCCGCATTAAATGTGGTCAAAGTCGGATGCGCATACTGCCCTTCGGGAATGCCGTCATAGCCAATCACGGACAAATCCCGCCCGATCTCCAGGCCAAAATGGCGCGCCGCCTCATAGGCTCCCAGGGCGACCATATCAGTTGCACAAATTAATGCCGTTGGAGGACAGGGTTGTGCCAGGAGATCAGCGGCAGCACGTGCGCCATCGGAGGAGGTATGACATCCGGTGACGATGAGATCACGGTCAACATCCAATCCAGCGTTCGACATGCCCTCCAAGAAACCGGTTTCGCGAAGGCGCGCAAATTCGAATTTGTGACTCGCATTTAGAAACCCAATGCGGCGGTGCCCTTGATCAGCAAGGCGAAGCACGGCGCGATGTATCGCGTCTTCGCCCAGAACATCAAACCAGGCGTAGTTTTCGCATCCCGCACACCGGCCATAGAGAACAAAGGGCACCTCAGATCTCGTCAGAAGAGCGACACGCGGATCTTCATGCAGCGTTCGCGGCAGAATGAACCCATCGGCTTTGCGATCATCGATCAGTCGGATCATTGTGGTCAGCAGTTCACTGTCACTGTTTGCTGTGGCGATTGTGAGTGTCCAGCCCTCGGCACTGGCATAGCGGCTGACCCCATCAAGAAAATCAGTCAGGAAGGGACGCGAGGCGTCATGCGCATCAATGCTCAACACAAGACCAAGAGCCCGCACGCGCCCCGTCCGAATGGCCTGTGCATGGCTTAGAGGTTGATAACCAAGACGTCGCGCTTCGAGCTGAACCCGTTTCCGCGTTTTCTCGGAGACATCCGCATAGTCATTCAGAGCTTTTGAAACAGTACCTTTGGTCAATCCCAAAGACTGCGCCAGCACATCAATTGTGACGCGCGCAGGACGGCCCTGCACATCTTTGATTTCTTCGGCAGTGATGTGTTTCGACTCGGTCACGGTGTCCTCCCAATTTCGAAACTCAATTCCGAAACCGGTTTCGACAAGAAGAAAATTGACGACGTGCGAGTTTCTGGGAAGCCGCTTGCTTTCGCGTGGAGCGATACGGACGAGAAAACGCTGGAACTGAATTAGGTGACCGGCTGAGGTTTCAGGAAAAGCCTCACGGACATAGTGGCCAACCAACAATCAAAAAAATAGCCCCGACCGTGGGGTCGGGGCTACTCGGGAGTGTTTTATCCGGCCACCTCACTGTGTGGGCGCGGCCTGTCTTGCGACCGGGGAGGAGCGTCTAGATCGCACCCTGACCGGATGGATTTCACTCCTCGTCTTCGTAGGCTTCCATCGGCGGGCAAGTGCACACCAGGTTCCGGTCGCCGTAGGCGTTGTCGACACGGTTAACCGCCGGCCAGTACTTATCTACGCCCAGGTTACCTGGAGGGAAACAGGCCTGTTCGCGGGTGTACGGACGATCCCAGTCGCCAACCAGATCACGCACAGTGTGTGGCGCGTGTTTGAGCGGGTTGTTTTCAGCGTCGATTTTGCCGTCGATAATGTCCTGTGCCTCGGCACGGATCGACAGCATGGCGTCGCAGAAGCGATCCAGCTCTTCTTTCGGCTCGGACTCTGTCGGTTCTACCATCAGCGTCCCTGCTACCGGCCAGGACATGGTCGGAGCATGGAAACCACTGTCGATCAGACGCTTGGCCACATCATCCACCGAAACACCGCCATCGTCGTTCAATGGGCGGGTGTCGAGGATACATTCATGGGCCACACGACCGGTGGTCGAGGTGTACAGGATCGGATAGGCATCTTTCAGACGGGCTGCGATGTAGTTGGCGTTCAAGATCGCCACTTTCGTCGCTTGGGTCAGACCCGAGCCACCCATCAGCAAGATATAAGCCCATGACACCGGCAGGATCGATGGTGATCCAAATGGCGCGGCCGAAACAGGACCAACTGCGGTACCGTATTCTGGGTGACCTGGAAGATGCTCCGCTAGGTGCGCTTTGACACCAATCGGACCCATGCCGGGGCCGCCCCCGCCGTGTGGAATGCAGAAGGTTTTGTGCAGGTTCAAGTGGCTGACGTCACCGCCCACATCACCCGGACGCGCCAGTCCAACCATCGCGTTCATGTTTGCGCCATCGATATAGACCTGACCACCATGGTCATGCGTGATCTGGCACACTTCCTGAACGGTTTCTTCGAATACGCCATGTGTCGAAGGATAGGTGATCATACATCCGGCAAGATTGTCCGAATGTTTCTCAGCCTTTTCCCGGAAATCCGCGACATCGATATTGCCATCATCATCCGCTTTGATCGGAACCACTTTCCAGCCCACCATCTGCGCCGACGCCGGGTTGGTGCCGTGTGCAGAGGTTGGGATGAGGCAGACATTCCGATGCCCCTGACCATTTGCGCGCTGGTAGTTGCGGATGGTCAACAGGCCCGCGTATTCACCCTGCGCACCCGAATTGGGCTGCTGGCTGATCGCATCATAGCCGGTGATCTGGCACAGCTTATCATTCAGATCATCGATCATCTTATGATATCCCTGCGCCTGATCAACGGGCACAAAGGGGTGCAGATTGCTGAATTCCGGCCAAGTCACCGGGATCATCTCGATGGTCGCGTTCAGCTTCATGGTACAGCTGCCCAGCGGGATCATCGCCCGATCAAGAGCCAAATCGCGGTCGGCCAGACGACGCATATAGCGGGTCATCTCAGCTTCGGCACGGTTCTTGTGGAAGATCGGGTGCGTCAGATACTCGGTTTCGCGCAATGCATAATCGGGCAGACGGTAGGTCGCATTGCTGCTGTCGTCCTGCTTGTCGATGCCAAATGCCGCCCAAACCGCTTCGATGGTCTCAGCACGCGTCTGTTCGTCAAGGCTGATCCCAACTTTGGTCTCACCCACTTTGCGCAGGTTGATACCACGGGCAACCGCCGCTTCCATCACGGTGTTCTGCAATTGGCCGACTTCAACGGTAATGGTATCGAAGAAGACTTCAGGCTCAACCTGGAAACCAGCCTCTTCTAGACCCGCCGCAAGACGCGATGTTTTGCGGTGCACCGACTGAGCAATCGCTTTGATGCCATCGGGGCCGTGGTAAACCGCATACATCGACGCAATAACAGCCAAAAGTGCCTGAGCGGTACAGACGTTCGAGTTGGCTTTTTCACGGCGGATGTGCTGTTCACGGGTCTGGAGCGCAAGGCGGTAAGCCTTGTTGCCGCGCGCATCGATCGACACACCAATGATACGACCGGGCATTGAGCGTTTGAGCTTGTCCGTGGTCGCCATATAGGCCGCGTGCGGACCACCATAACCCATCGGAACGCCGAAACGCTGGGTCGAGCCGATTGCGATGTCGGCGCCCATTTCGCCCGGTGACTTCAGCAGAGCCAGCGACAGGATGTCTGCGGCAACAATGGCAATGCCTTTGTGCTCATGCAGCGCCGCGATCTGGGCGGTGAAATCCTGAACGTGTCCGTTGGTGCCCGGGTATTGGAAAATCGCGCCAAAGACGGCACCAGCTTCCAGATCCGCAGGGTCGCCCACCTGCACATCGATACCCAGAGGCTCGGCGCGGGTCTTAATGACGGCGATGGTCTGAGCGTGGCAATTCTGGTCGACGAAGAACGCTGCGTTGTTCGCCTTTGAACGCCCGCCGCGCTTGGCCATTGCCATCGCTTCAGCGGCGGCTGTTGCTTCGTCAAGCAGCGATGCGTTGGCCACATCCAGACCGGTCAGATCGCTGACCATGGTCTGGAAGTTCAGCAACGCTTCGAGGCGACCTTGCGAAATCTCAGGCTGGTACGGCGTATAGGCCGTGTACCATGCGGGATTCTCAAGGATGTTGCGCAGGATCGGTGCCGGTGTGGTAGTGCCGTAGTAGCCCTGACCAATCAGCGAGGTCAGAACTTTGTTCTGGCTCGCGACTTCCTTCATGTGGAAAAGCGCATCGCGCTCGGTCATTGCCGGGCCCCAATCCAAAGCCGCTTTCTGGCGGATCGCGGGGGGTACGGTTGCGTCGATCAATTCGTCGAGCGTTTTGAAACCGATCACCTTGAGCATATCGCGCATTTCTGCAGGCGACGGGCCAATGTGACGGCGATTGGCGAAGTCGTACGCTTCGTAATCGGTAAGTTTGAAGGCCATGTGCATATGTCCCTGTTGCGAGAGAAAACCCGCCGGTTGGCCCGGCGGGCAGAGCAATTTAGCCGATCAGGGCTTTGTAACCGTCAAGATCCATCAGATCTTCCAGCTGATCCATGTTGGTCAGCTTGATTTTGTAGATCCAGGCATCCCCTTCGGGGCTTTCGTTCAACGAAGCAGGCGCGTCTGCCAGCGCCTCGTTGACTTCAACGATTTCGCCATCGAGAGGCGCGTAGATTTCCGAAGCGGCTTTCACGGATTCGATCACACCGATCTCATCGCCTTTTTCGAACTCATCTTCGGCTTCTTTCTGCTCGATGAATACAACTTCACCCAGCTGGTCCGCCGCGTGCTGGGTGATACCCAGAGTAGCAACATCGCCTTCAACGGTGATCCACTCGTGCTCTTCCGAATAATAGGTGGTCATGGTTCAGTTCTCCGTTTCGTAGTGTTTCGGGGCGCTGGTTCAGCGCTTGTAGTTCTGCTGCACAAACGGCAGCGCGACGATCTCGGCAGGCTGGGCCTTGCCGCGAATGATCAGATTCACTTTCTCACCGGGGGCACCGTGGCCCTTCGAGACATAGCCCATCGCGACAGGTGCACCAACGGTTGGACCAAAACCACCCGAGGTGATTTCGCCGATAGTGTTGCCTTCTGTACATTGAATTTCAACACCTTGACGGGCAGGCGCACGGCCTTCCGGTTTGATGCCAACCAGCTTTTTGGCAGCGCCATCAGCCAGTTCCTTCTGGATGCGATCCGCACCCGGGAACCCGCCTTCTTCTTTGCGGCGCTTCTGGATCGCCCAGTTGAGTGAGGCCTCAATTGGCGAGGTCGATTGGTCGATGTCATTGCCGTAAAGGCAAAGCCCCGCTTCGAGACGCAGGCTGTCCCGTGCGCCAAGACCCGCAGGTTCACAGTCGTCATGTGCAAGGAACAGTTTGCTGACCTCAACCGCTTTGTCTTCGGGGATCGAAATTTCGTACCCGTCTTCGCCGGTGTAGCCCAGACGCGAGATCCGGCACTCGATGCCGCCAATTTCGGCGACAATCGTTTCCATGAACTTCATGTCGCGCGCTGCAGGGCAATGAGTGCCAACAACGTCTTCTGCGCTCGGACCCTGAACCGCAACAAGTGCGCGGTCAAAAATTTCGATCACTTCGACGCCGTCGAGATTGGCCGCCATGTGCGGGATATCCTGATGACGCATCGATGCGTTCACCACGACAAAGAAATGATCACCAGCATTCGAGACGATCAAATCGTCCATGATGCCGCCTTCGGGGTTGGTGAAGAAACCATAGCGCGCCTTGCCCTCTTTCAGGGTTGCATAGGCCTGCGGACAGATGGCTTCGAGCTTTTCACCAACGTTGTCACCTTTTAGGATCACCTGCCCCATGTGGGACACGTCAAACAAAGCGGCCTTCTCGCGGCACTGCTTGTGTTCGCCCATGATGCCCATTGGGTATTGAACCGGCATTTCCCAGCCGGCAAAATCAACAATCTTGCCACCAAGTTCGACATGAAGGTCATAAAGCGGGGTGCGTTTGGGTGCGTCGGTCATTGCAACTCTCTCTGATTTGCGATCCGCATTGGGCGATCAGGAATTGGGGGAGAGTGGGGCCAACTGCCTGGCCCCACCTTAGAATTTACTCGGCTGCGCCGCCGGGCTCTTCGGTTTTTCCGCCACTGGCGAAGAACTCTTTCGTCACTTTGAAGACGACAGGGCTCAGCAGGGCCAGAGCGATCAGGTTCGGAATAGCCATCATCGCGTTCAGCGTATCCGCAAGAAGCCAGATAAAGCCCAGATCCGCGGTTGCGCCGAAGTAGATCGCAACGATCCACAATACACGGTACCCGATCAGCACTTTCGCGCCCAGAAGGTAACCCACGCATTTTTCGCCATAATAGGACCAGCCCAGGATGGTTGTGAAGGCAAAGATCGACAGAGCGATCGCGATCAGATACCCACCGATGCCCGGAAGCGAGGTTTCGAAGGCCAGCGAGGTCAGAGCCGCGCCAGATTCACCCGACGTCCATGCACCCGATGCAATGATCGCCAGACCGGTGATCGAGCAGACGATGATGGTGTCGATGAAGGTACCAAGCATCGCGATCAGGCCCTGGTTTACTGGACCTTTGGTCTCAGCAGCAGCGTGTGCGATCGGAGCAGACCCGAGGCCCGCTTCGTTCGAGAACACACCACGTGCCATACCAAAACGAATCGCAGCCCAAACAGCCGCACCCGCGAAACCACCTTCGGCGGCCGACGGAGTAAAGGCGTGGGTGAAGACCAGCGACAGGGCATTGCCCAGCTCGCCTGCATTGATCACCAGAACGATCAGACCCGCAACAATGTAGCTGACCGCCATGAACGGAACCAGTTTACCCGCAACCGCACCAATACGTGTGATGCCGCCCAGAATAACTGCACCGGTAAGAACCATAAGAACAACGCCGGTGATCGAGGTGTTGAAGCCAAAGTTGGTTTCCAGAACCTGAGCCACACCGTTGGCCTGAACACCGTTGCCGATGCCAAAGGCTGCAATCGCACCAAACAGAGCGAATGCAACACCCAGCCAAGCCCATTTTTCGCCAAGACCGTTTTTGATGTAGTACATCGGGCCGCCGACAAAGTTGCCCTCTTCGTCTTGCTCACGATATTTCACGGCAAGAACAGCTTCGCTATATTTGGTCGCCATGCCGACCAAAGCCGTCATCCACATCCAGAACAAAGCACCCGGTCCACCCAGGAAAACGGCGGTTGCGACACCGGCAATGTTCCCTGTCCCGATGGTCGCCGAAAGGGCCGTCATCAAGGCGTTGAAGGGTGTAATCTGGCCGTCTCCAGCCCCCTCTTCGCGGCCTTTAAACAAAAGGCTGAACCCAGTACCGATACGCAGGATCGGCATCAGCTTCAGACCAATCTGAAGAAATAGACCTACCCCCAAGATGAGAACCAACATCAGTGGCCCCCATACGATGCCGTTGACCCAGCCAACGACGCTACTTAACGCTTCCATAGTATCCCTCCCTAAAAGCGTTCGAGGTGCTCAGATCAAGACGCGTCGCGACGCGCCTCTTTCAGAGCGGCGAAATCTTCATCCGCATGGAACGAAGACCTAGTAAGTGGTGTTGCCGAGACCTTGAGGAACCCCTTTGACCGCGCGATTTGCGCGAGTTGGTCAAACTCTTCCGGGGTCCAGAATCGGTCAATCGAATGGTGCTTGGCGGTGGGCTGCAGATACTGCCCTACCGTGAGAAAATCGACATTTGCGGCACGCAGATCATCCATGACCTGACGCACATCATTCATGGTCTCTCCAAGGCCGACCATCAGTCCAGACTTGGTGAAAATCTGCGAATTGGCGCGTTTTGCATCATCCAGAAGACGCAGAGACGCATAATACCGCGCTCCAGGCCGTACGGTTGGATAAAGATGTGGCACTGTTTCCAGGTTGTGGTTGAACACATCTGGCGCAGCCTCAAACACAGCATTGGCCGCATCCCCTTTGCCCAGAAAATCCGGTGTCAGAACCTCGACCGTTGTGTTGGGGTTCTGATGCCGGACAGCCCGAATGGTCTGTGCAATATGCTCTGCACCGCCGTCTTTGAGATCATCACGATCGACACTGGTGATCACAACATGGCGCAGTCCAAGCTTTTTGACCGCCTGCGCAACACGGCCGGGTTCAAAGGCATCCAATGTATCGGGGCGGCCCGTCGCAACATTGCAGAACGAACAACCACGAGTACAAATCTCGCCCATGATCATCATGGTTGCATGGCGTTTCGACCAGCATTCGCCGATGTTCGGACAGGCCGCCTCTTCGCAAACGGTCACAAGCTCATGCTCACGCATCAGGCGACGCGTGTCGTAATATTCGGCGCTCTCAATCTTCTTCTTCCGGATCCACTTGGGTTTCCGGGGGATCGGCGTGTCGGCGCGTTTGGCTTTCTCAGGATGGCGAAGGCGCGGGACGTTCATGACAAACCTCTTATGCGTGGATCGCGCGGCCAAGCGCGTCAAGACAGGCCTCTTTCACCGCTTCTGCCAGTGCCGGGTGCGCGTGGCAGGTGCGTGCGACCTCTTCAACCGTTGCACCTTTGGTCATCGCAAGCGTGAGTTCGGCAATCAGGTCACCGGCACAAGCTCCGCAGATATGCGCGCCCAGAATCTTGCCGTTAGGATCAGCCAGAACTTTGACGGCGCCATCGGTTTCGCCTGTCGCCCGCGCCCGCGAGTTTGCCATGAAGGAAAACTTGCCGACCGTGTACTCAACACCAGCCTCTTTCAAAGCTTCTTCGGTTTGACCAACCGAAGCCACTTCGGGATCGGTGTAAACAACGCCCGGTACTGTGCCATAGTCAACGTGACCGTGCTCACCGGCCAAGGTCTCCACACAGGCAACCCCGTCTTCCTCGGCCTTATGCGCCAACATTGGGCCCGGCACACAATCGCCAATCGCATAAATGCCTGGGACCGACGTTTGGAATGCGCCATCTACCTCGATGAAACCACGCGCATTGGCGGCAACACCCAGCGCCTCAAGACCCAGTCCAGTGGTCACCGGGCGGCGGCCAACTGCGACGAGCACCTTATCGGCCGACAGTGTTTCTTGTTTGTCTTTGCCCACCCGATCCAAAGTAAGCTCTAGACCGCTTTCTGTTTTCGTGATGGTTTTCAAAGCCCGACCGAGCTGGAATTTCAGGCCTCGCTTGCTCAGAGCCCGCTGCGAGAGCTTCGCGATCTCGCCATCAATGCCGGGTAGAACCCGGTCCAGATATTCTACGACAGTCACCTTGGCACCCAGACGCGCCCAGACCTGCCCCAGTTCGAGCCCGATTACCCCAGCCCCAATCACCACCAGATGTTCGGGAACTTCGGTCAGCGCCAACGCACCAGTCGAGGACAGCACATCCTGCTCGTCGATCTCGATGCCCGGCAGTGAGACTGGCTCAGACCCGGTAGCGATCAGGATTTTCTTCGTTTCGTGGATATTTCCATCAACAGAAACTTTTCCAGCTTCTGAGATCGTCGCCCAACCTTCGATCAGCTCGACGTTGTTCTTCTTGAACAAGAAGCCAATGCCCTTTGTCAGGTCATCCACGATCTTATCTTTACGGGCCATCATGGCATTGACGTCGACCTCGGCGTCACCGACGGAGATGCCATGATCAGAAAGTTTTTTTATTTCAGAGTACTTACCGGAGGATTTCAAAAGCGCCTTGGAAGGAATACAGCCGACATTCAAGCAAGTGCCACCAAGCGATCCGCGTCCTTCGACACAGGCAACTTTCAGTCCCAGCTGCGCGGCACGGATGGCTGCAACATAGCCGCCGGGGCCAGCTCCGATGACAATCAGATCAAACATTCCGCGTTCTCCTCCAGACTTCTTATCCCCACCACAAGTTTCCCGTAATGAGATTTGTTTCCTATAGTGGAATTCCATGAGCGGATCAACTTTTGATCGCACACGTTTTTTTGACAGAAACAGGAAGCCCGCCTAACCTTCGGGGGAACAGGAGAAAATTGTCCATGGAACCACTACAAAACGACGACCCGGCGCCAGCAAGCGACACATCCGAAGCACCTGATGGGGAAGCTTTGGGGAAAATGATTCGTGATGCGCGCAAAGCAAAGGGCCTGACGTTAGAGGATGTGGCCAAATCTGCGGGCATCGGGCGCTCGACGCTTTCCAAGATCGAAAACAATCAAACCAACGCAAGTTTCGAAATTGTGCGCCGCTTGATGCAATCGCTCGAATTGGAAACTCCACAGCTGTTTGTACAAAGCGCCCAAAGCGACATCAGTGGACGACGTGACTATACGCGCACCGGTCATGGTGAAATCCGCGAAACACCGACATATCATCATGAGTTGCTCTGCAACGAACTCGCCAGCAAGCGTATGTTGCCGTATATCAGCACGATCAAGGCCCGTGATGTCACACAATATGACAGCTGGGTCCGGCACAAAGGCGAAGAGTTCATGTATGTGATCAGCGGCGAACTGGTCCTGTACACCGAACATTACCGTCCGCTGAAAATGCAGGCTGGGGATTCAGTTTATTATGACAGCGGCATGGGCCACGGATGTGTCTCGATAAGCGACGAAGATGCAAAGGTGCTCTGGGTGTCGCTAGGGGGCTGATTTCGAAACAAAGGCCCGCATGTAATGCAGGCTTTTGGCTAAAGCACTCGCCAAGAACGCTAGTTCAAGCGCGCGCCTTGTTCCATCACCATCACGGCGGCTGGCTCGCGCATCAAGTGGTGCTCCACTGATCCAGAAAGGCCTTCAAGCTCAAGGCTCTTCTTGGCGTACCGTACCAGATCATCGATATTGTCTTTTGGATCAATATCTCCAAACAGATAGGCGGCTTTGCGTGTGCCCCGCCAGGCTAGCAGGCACGGGCCATCCCGACCTTCCATTTCAACCCGACCGTCGATTTCAAAATCATCTGCAACACTGTCACCCGCAAGATCAATCGCATGGCGCAGCTTAGCCAAAAGTTGATATCCCGCCTGACAGCCTACTCCTGCGTCATCAGTAAAGGTAGAAAATGTAATTCTATGGTTTGACCGGTTCATGTCGCCCTCCGCGCACTAAGCGGGAGCATGAAAATCGCGATGCGGGCCGCAGCCGTTTTGTCCATCTGTGATCCTCCTCCGTGGCACCCCGCCCGGATTAAAGTTTCAGTTACAGATGGCAGGTCTCCTGACTCGCGGGTCATCGTTCGCCGTCCCTTCCCGATTCAGATGAATCAGTGGCTGTGACGGGGCACTTGCCGCTTACAGTTGCGGGGGCAGTCGCGGACTTGGTGAGTGATCACCGCACCGCGTTCCCTTTTCATTCAGACTTGGGGCTAACCGCATCCGAAACCATCTATATCTAGGGGTGCATGATGACTCCACCCCTGTCAATTGATTCTACGATCCACCAGAGCCAAAGCGTCGCTTGCAGCCTTCCGTATGCCGCTTGCGAACACCGTGACGTCTATAGAGGTCGCAACAAACAAAGCACCTGCCTCTAGACACTCCTTTTGTAGACCCCCGTCCAGTGTCAGTATGCCCGGTGCTTTTCCCGCCGCCGCAATTCGCGAAATGGCATCCAGGATTACGGCTTTCAGCTCATCCGCCTGACCAGGGCCACGCAGATCAAGATCAGCCCCCAAATCCGCAGGGCCGATGAACACACCATCAATCCCATCCACTTTCAAAATATCTTCAAGTGCAGCTAGACCCGCACGATTTTCAACCTGCGCCAGAAGACAGATCTCATCACCTGCTGTTTCGAAATAGTTGGGGATGCCGCCAAAATCCGATGCGCGTGCCAGAGCCGCGCCGACCCCCCGAATGCCGTGAGGCGGGTATGTGACGGCGCGGACAAGATCGCGCGCCTGTTCTGCGCTTTCAACAAGTGGGATCAAAAGCGTCTGTGCCCCGGCATCCAGATATTGCTTGATCATCCAGCTTTCGCCAATCACCGGACGCACAACCGGGTGGCAGTCCCGCGCTGCCATCACCTGCAACTGCGCCGTAATAGACCGAAGATCATTTGGAGCATGTTCTCCGTCAACAACAACCCAGTCAAATCCAGCGCCCGCTGTGATTTCCGACACATAGGGATCGGCAAGCCCCATCCAGCACCCCATTTGGGGAACACCGGCCTTTAGAGCCGCTTTGAAGGGGTTTTTTTTAGGCGCAGGCATAAGATGTCCTTTCTCAAATTTCGGCGAGCCTATCAGCTTCTATCTTCGCGACAAGTTACTCACGGGCGGATGTCACGAAGGATATCGGCAATGATTTCTAACGCTGGCAACATCTCGTCTTCTGTGTCCGCGCAGCTTCCCATGATGAGCCCCTGTCGCGAAGGTGTACCTGCGGCATAGGCCAAGGAGAGCGCCTCTACATCCACACCACGTGCTAAGGCCTTGCGCTGGATTACCTGATCGGACAATCCAGCGCGCAATAAGAACACCACCTGCATGCCCGCTTGGTGGTCTATGCAATGTCCAAACTCGGCGCAGTGTTTGGCCAACCAGTCCAAAAGAAACTGTCGCCGCACATCATAGACACGCCGCACCCGCCGCAGGTGTCGATAGAACTCACCCGCGTGAATGAATTCCGCCAGAGCAGGCTGTGGCATCGCACTTGCATTGCTGCCATAGCGCCGAAGGGCCTGCATCAAACGCGGAACCAGCGCCTGGGGCGCCACCACGTACCCCATTCGCAATGTGTTGGAAAAAATCTTTGAGAAACTGCCGATGTAAATCGTTCGGTTCAGTTGATCGAAACCTGCCATTGCCGGAATGGGCCGCCCAGCATACCGAAATTCACTGTCATAATCGTCTTCAAGGATCCAACCATCGTTTTCTTCTGCCCAGCGGATGAAATCCAACCGGCGCTGCGGCGACATAGCACCGCCAAGTGGATATTGATGAGACGGGGTCAAAACCACAGTTCGCGGCCCCTTGCCTTGTGGCAACACCGCGCCCTGCGCATCCATTTGAAGCCATTGCGGAGTATGCCCCAGCAACTCGGCCATATGGAGCAACGGTGCATAACCAGGGTTCTCCAGACCGATGGTATCCCCGCGCTGCATGAGCGCCTGTAGACATAACATCACTCCATCAGAGGCCCCTGCCGTGACAATGATCTGATCCGGATGCGCCTCGATCCCGCGCCATTCAGAAACATGCGCGGCAATGGCCCGGCGCAAATCTGCGTGGCCTTGCCGCCCTCCCCCGCCCAACATCGCTTGAGGGTCTTTACGGCAAAGACGCGAGACAGTTTTGGCCCATTGCGCATATGGAAACAGGCGCATATCCGGAGACCCCGCAGAAAAAGGGCGGAGTTGGGGTATGGATTTAGAGGCCGGAGCCGTAGAAGGCTGACGTTCTTTGCGCACCATCTCTACGCTGCCCAAGGCACAGACACGATAGCCCGATCCCTGCTGCGAGGTGAGATATCCCTCTGCCACCAACTGTTCGTAGGCTGTCACGACGGTCGAACGGGAGACACCCAATTCCGTGGCAAACACACGTGTTGGAGGAACCGTTTCCCCAGCTGAGATTGCCCCCGCCACAACTTTCGATCGTATGGCCGAGCAGATTTGCTCGAACACAGGCTCAGAGAGACTTCGGTCGATCGAAAACCCGATCCAGGCAGGTGATGTCATGAATTTGGCCCTTTAAAATCATCCGAATTCAAACGATATGCTCAGACCAGATCAGAAAGCAATCTGATCAACGTATCTTTGCGATCTTGGCAATAGTGTCTTGCGCATCATGGCAATTCTGAAGTGAAAAAATCTCCCCATATCCATTCTCGTAACGGGGAAACACCCCAGAGCTTTGAAAGGATACAGATATGAAAACCCTGACCCGCACCTTCGTTCTGACGACCGCTCTCGCCCTAAGCGGCATGGCAGCAGCGCCTGCATTTGCCTATGATGAAAACTCAACCGCGTCGGTGAACGTCGACACCGCTGGCGTTGGTCTGCAAGGGTACGACCCAGTTTCCTACCACAGCGTGGGTGTGCCGCAGGAAGGGTCGGCAGAATTCACTGCTGAGTTCGAAGGCGTAACCTACCAGTTCACCAGCGAAGCAAACCGCTCGCGCTTTGTTGCGAATCCAGCAGGATATGCACCTGCTTATGGCGGCTTCTGCCAGACCGGCGCTGCGATCAACAAAAAACTGGACATCGATCCCAAATCCTGGCGTATCGCTGACGGCGTTCTGTATCTCTACATCAACGATCAGGCCATGACGACCTTCCTGAAAGATCACGACAACATGACCGAAGCAGCCAATGTCAACTGGCCGCTGATCCGCGACGCCAAGCCGTCCGAACTTTAAGTCCTATTGGGCATCCGGACCGGTGTTCGGATGCCTCTCCTCATAGATGCGGTCATCGGCGCATCTTGACGGTATGTGCCATTGCTTCTGTGGAAGCGGAAGAGGAGCCCTTCCCCAGTTCATCCTAGCAATTGCGCATCACGTCTTGGGGTGTGCGGATCTTCTTGTGTTGGCACGATATTGTTGTCCCACCGTGCTGCAGTTTGGTTCAGGTCCGCCGCCCCTTTTTAAACAACCGCGTCCTTCATGGTCTTGCCGTATTGCAAGGTCGGATCACTTCTGAGCTTTGAGACCAGCTCATCAATAAAGCTTCGCACCCGCTTGGGTGGACGCGCCCCATAGGGGTGGAGCAAATGAATGGGGATAGAGGGCGGTTCAAACTCTGGCATCAGCCGCACCAGTTTTCGATCCGCGATCAGGCCGGCGACTTTATAAGAATGCGCCCGCGTTATTCCCCACCCTGCAAGCGCGGCGTCAATGGCGGCCGCGCTGTCTGACACTGCGAGATGCGGCTCAAGCATAACATGGTCCTGCGTTGGATGGTCAAAGCTCCAGTCCACCTTCCCGCGTTTCGAGGTCGCGGCCACAATTCTATGATGGCGCAAGTGTTGGGGTTCGGTCACAGCCGGATTGCCACACAGATACCGCGGTGAAGCGCAGACAACCCGACAGGCCCATCCCAGTCGGATTGCACGCAGATTGGAATCCTGCAGCTCACCGATGCGTACTGCGACGTCGTAATGGTCGCCGACCACATCCTCAAGCTGGTCCGAGTACGAGGCATTCACCCGCATATCGGGGTTTGCATCCAAATAATCGATGATCAGGGGCTGGATAAATGCATGCCCAAAGGCATGCGGGGCTGTGAGACGCACCTTGCCCGAAAGCGTTTGAGATTGATCTGAAAAAGCCTCATGCACGGCCTCGAACTCTGACAACAAATGTCGACAGCATTCCAGATAGCGTTCCCCCGCTGGCGTCAAACGCAGCTGACGCGTGCTGCGGATCATCAGCATTGTCCCCAGATGATCTTCCAACCCGTTGATCGTGCGTGTCACCACAGAGGGTGCGACGCCCCGCTTTCGCGCTGCCGCACTAAAGCTTTTTTCATCAGCCACTGTCTGAAAAAGCTTCATCGCGTGCAACATGTCCATGGCGCGGCCTGTCCGTTATGAGGGATAATCTGACTTCAATATCCGATGATATGACCATGCAACGGCTACCAACAACACCGCGCCGGACACAACTGGGAACACAAAAAAGTCAGGACTTGGTGAGGTGGCGAAAATCACGAGGGGATTGGCCCCTGCTGGTGGGTGTGTGACACGCAGCAGGGCCATGGCGGTAATCGCGATGCCGACTGCTACCGCGACCGTCACCCAATGCGCTGGAAACATTGCAAGACAAAGCAAACCCACCAATGCCGAAACCGCATGACCAAAAACCACATTCGCCGGTTGAGACAACGGGCTTTGCGGGGCTGAGAACAAAAGAACACAGCTTGCGCCAAAGGGCGCCATCAACAAGGGCGTGCCAATCGTTGAAGCCATGCCCAGAACACCAATCGCAGCTGCTCCCCCAAATCCTGCGAGCAAGGCTGTTTTGACGGGCACAGGCGGTTGCTGGCGCTTGAGGAAAGACATGGCGGCTCCTTTCAAAGGTCACGAGATGTGACCGATATGGAGCCCGCCGGGCATCTGCACTACACACGGAATGTCGAAATCAGTTTTGTTCAGAACGCAATGTTCAGACCGGCTGAAGCTGACCAGCAACAAGCCCATACCCTTTAGGCGCGACCTTGTCCCGGAACTGGGGATTGTGAGTCACCAATATGATCGCTTGGGGCAGACCGTTCAGGATCTCAACAAGACGCGCCTCGTTTTCCACGTCAAGCGCGTTCGTCGGCTCATCAAGCAGCAACACATCAGGATCCATGGCGAGAACTGTCGCCAGTGTCACCAAGCGTTTTTCGCCACCAGACAGCTTATGGGTCACCCGGTCTCGCAGATGCATCAGGTTCAACCGGGTCAGGACATCTTTGACGATATCCAGAACGTCATCCCGGGATTTCCCAAGGTTCAACGGACCAAAAGCGATGTCTTCGGCCACTGTAGGGCAAAACAACTGATCATCCGCGTCTTGAAAAACCATGCCCACGCGTCGGCGCATTTCGGTAAAGTCGCGCTCAGTTGTACAGACCTTCCCGTCAAGCTTGACCTGCCCTCTATCTGGAAAGAGCAATCCTACAATTATCCGCAACAGAGTGGATTTCCCAACACCGTTCGGCCCTGTGATGGAAACCCGTTCTCCCGGTGCCAAGGACAGACTCGCCTCATTTAAAACAGGCGCATGTCCGGGGTAGGCAAAACTGACTTTGTCCAGCTCAAGCAAAGACATGGCTCAATTCCAATCCGATCAGCAAGAGCATAACAAGCGCGGCACAGGTCGCGAAGATATGGTCATAACGCGACAAACGGAACTGTTCCAGAAGAATGATCCGTCCCGTAAATCCACGGCATTTCATTGCGCCCAGAATGCGTTCGGATCGCTCAACCGCTCGCACAAGCATCATCCCAACCAGATACCCGTAACTGCGATAGGTGTGCCAATTGGTACGTGGTTGAAAACACCGCATTTTCATCGAAGTTCGCAGGCGGAGATATTCTTCGCGCAACACTTCGATATAGCGGATCGTGAACATCAGTAGATGCACCAGACGCTCGGGGCATTTGAGCGCATACAGCGCATGGCCTAATGCGACCGGCTCCAGTGTCCCCAGCAAAGTCAGCACAGCCAGCACAACGGCATTGGCCGTCAGCCCGATCTCAATCGCAAGGAACAATCCTTCCCATGTCGCAGGAAATCCAAACACCGTGAACATTGCCTCACCCGGTGTGGTGAACGGCATCAGCCCAAGCATAAAGAAGATAAACCCATCCATCATCGCCATCCGCTTTAGCGTACGGCGGGCCGGAAGATTGGACTGAGTAAGCAGAAAAAGTGACACGCATAGCGCTAGGATCAAAACCGGGATCTGCGACAGACCAACGACCGTAATCGCAAAGGCCATGGTGACAACAATGCGGATCCGGGCATCCAGCATCCCGATCCGACCACCGCCAAGCGAGGCCC
The DNA here is from genome assembly GCA_049116335.1 of Pelagimonas sp. GTDB lineage: Bacteria > Pseudomonadota > Alphaproteobacteria > Rhodobacterales > Rhodobacteraceae > CANMIH01. Next base: position 68,424 of record JAGDYZ010000005.1, read on the forward strand.
CGGTTTCCGACAGGGTCTTTTCCCCGGAGGATAGGACATGCCCCATACTGTCAGGCCACCCGTTTCAGCTTGCGATTGGCGGCGAGGTAAAACCCAACACCAAAGAGACCGATGATATAGCCGATCCCACCAAGAATGGTCTGGAGGTTGTTCTTTTCCTTATAGGCCGCGATCTCTCGACGCAGCGGGCGCATTTCATTGCGTACGATCGTTGCAATGGCGTCGCGTTCAGCCTGCGACAACGAGGCAACGGTGACCGCACCCGCCGCCGTCGGTTGAGCAACAGGCGCACTTGGTTCAGCCGCAGCTACCCCCAAAATGGCCGCAACTTCATCCGCAGGCATTGTCACCTCGGCAACGTGCCCGGCCCCCAGATCAGACCGGAATATATGCGCAACAGGGGTGTCAGGTGTGAACAGGAAAAAGCCATCCTCGTCCGTCTTGGTCTCACCAAGCTTAGTACCATCCGCATCATAAACAGCTACGGTCTTATCCACGGCCATGTCGCCATTGGAGAACCCAATTTCACCCTCGATGGCCTGCCCAGAGGGAAAAACCGACGCGATCACCTTATGCGCCAACACCGGCAGAGGTGTCAGCACAAGGGCTGCGGTCAAAACAAAGGCACGCATCATGCGTTTGGTCCTTTCATGGTCGAAAAGAGCTCGGGCTTGACTGTGCGCGCCAGATAAACGGCAGCGGCGGTCAGAACAGCCTCGATCCCCATGACCGGAATATGTGTAAAGAATACCAATTTTGCGGCGGCATTAAATTCTTCGCCCGACATCATGAGCGAAATTGCGACCATTAGGGTGGTTAAAGTGATGGCAAAGGCGCCCCCAATCCCTCCCCAGATCGCACCGGCCACATGGGACCCGCGACCAATCATCGGGCGGAAAACCAATCCTGCGATGACCGCTGGCATGGCAATATTGACGGCATTGATGCCCAAAACCGTCAGTCCGCCAAAGCCAAAGAACACTGCTTGTAGGAGCAATCCAACAAACAACGCCGGAAAGGCGGCCCAGCCAAGCACAAGCCCGGCAAGACCGTTCAAGATCAGATGCACAGAAGACGGGCCCACAGGCACATGTATCAACGACGCGACAAAAAAGCTGGCAGACAGCACTCCTGCCGCCGGAATTTTCTCTATGGGCAAATGCCGCAAGCCAAGGGCGATGCCCCCAACAGCGACAACCGCACCACCCGCGACAACAGAATTGGCCAGAGCCCCGTCTACAATATGCATTCTGCGTCCTTTACTGCAGATCCCAAGCGCGGATCCAGATCACCGCATCCTGGCTCAACTCTTTGCCTTCATGCTCAGTAACCGGACCGGAACCCAAAGCTGCAAAGCCCCAATACCCCGCTTTGGGTACACCAAAGGTGAAGTATCCGTTGTCATCCGAGATGGCGACCAGGGCGCCGCCAGGCAGGGGGGAAACGACAGCTGGCTGGGCGCCTGTGCCTGCCATATCCGGAGTGGCAGCGATGTATTCAATCTCGATCTCTGCACCCGCGACTGGTTTGCCTTCGCTCAGCACGCGACCGGTGAAGGTCGACCCAGCGATGATGTTGTAAGGTTTGTTCAGCGGAAGGATCTCGGTCGCCAGCCCCTGAGGCTGATCCCAGTCGGTGGGCAGCTCATTGCGATTCAGATAGGTTTTGGTGATCTGCTGAATGTAGATGTCTTCTGACTCTTCATAGTAAGGGGCCGGTTTTGTCACCACAACGTAGTCACCCGAGCGCTTAACCGGCACCGAACCCATAAATGCCTTGGCGGTGTTGTCAGGGCCGTCGAACGTGGTTTCGTTCAGAGTGCCCATGAGGTCGGTTTTTTCGCCACGGTGGATCACATAAAATTCTTCGGGCTTTTCCAGCGTCATCACGTGACCCGCTTCAAATGGGTGCCAGAAGATCAGCTTAACCGGCACGTCACCGGGACGCTCGATCATGGTGTTGTCGGTATACTCCAGAAGGAAATGCGCCTGTGCAAAGGCAGGGATCAAAGCTGCGGCTGCGGCCGCAAGGAGAGTCTTTTTCATGTCGTCCTCATTCAGACATTGGGCCTACACCCAAGGATGAATGGACAGACGGGGAAATGTGGCGCGGCGAACCATAAATGACCAGACCGAGCCAGACGCGTACCCCGGCGTCCGGTTGGAATACCCCAAATGGGGAAGCGACGGCAGGTCTCCTGACTCACGACTTGGTGCCTACCTCCAACCTTCCCGGGGTTTCCCAGTGGCATCCCGGAGGGGCGCGTCGTTTACAGTTGCGGGGGCAGTCATGGATTTAGCGTAGGCCGCACCATGTTCCCTTTTACTCCTGCACGACACGGGGCCGGGCAGAACCGTTCACGAGGGAGGTGATGCCAAAGACAGCTGGGCCTTGTCAAACACGGATTCCGCCCTAAGCGAAAAAGTTGTTCGCATTCGCCATCTGGCCCGAAAACGTGACGGATTTGATTGCGTGGACTTCGCTTTTGGATCACGGTCCAGGCCGAACCCAACCAGTTTTCAGCTCACAAATTCACAGCCAGTCCATTTTTGACGGAGAGTTCATGCAGCCCCTACCCCGACTCGACCCCACAGTGCTTTTAACCGGTGCGGAATCAGATCAACCTTTGCCGCCGGCCATTTCTCTCCCCGGAGCGCCAAACAGTAAGTTTTCGACCAGTGGTGAAGCGCTTGTCTGGCCCGGCAATACCTTTATCTGCCACATCCCCCGCTCCAGCCCCGCGTTTGAAGCCCTGCGGTACCTGCAGGAGCAGCTCAAACAAGGTCCGTTTCAGCGCTTTTTTACGTTCCTGCCACCGCATAGTTTTCACATGACGGTGTTTCAGGGGTTTGCGCCCGACTTAGCGGACGCCCATTTGATCCCAGAGGATCGCGGCCAATCGCGTGACGAACTGACGGAGCAGTTCAAGACGCGCACTGCCCCGCTTGACCTCGCGACGTCCTTCGAAGTGTCGGTCCACGACTTATATGCATTGCATAGCCTCACGGTCAGCGGCGTCACATCGCAAGATGAAACGGCCCTACGAGAAGCACGTACCCAGCTTCGTCAGGCGACTGGTCTGACACCGCCTGATTTTGACAGCTATGTGTTCCACATCACCTTAGCGTATCCGATAACCTACGTGAGCCAAACCACAGCGCAGGAGATGATCGATCATAGCCTTGAGCTCAGCGCCAGCTTACCCGAGAGCCTGCGCAAAATCCCACTTGGCCCCGTAGAGCTATGTGATTTTGAAAGCATGCACAACTTTCACACGGTTGCGCGGCTAACCTAGCCAGTCTTTCCGCGCGACGGCGTCGTTGAGCGCAATAAGGTCTGATCGGAGCGCCGATTGCTCGATCGGACCGCCGAGACAAACCCGGATCGCGTCTTGGATCGGGCCCGCAACGGTAAAGGCATCGCTTGGCATTAACCCGATTTGGCGCGATCCCATGCGCGCCATGATCTCAGCCCGACTTGTGCCCTCTGGCAGGGTGAGCCAGATGTTATAGGCTTCATCGTCCCCCTGAAACACACAATCGGTCAGCGTTTCTCGCGCCAAAACTTGTCGCGCGGTGGCCTCTTTGCGCACAAAACCCTGAATTTCCGCAGCAACGCCCTCTTCGATCCAGTGCCCAAGCAGCGCAAGACTGATTGGAGAGGCCATTACATTGATCGCACGCAGGGCCTGAGAAAACGCACCAATCAACTCGGGCTTTGGCGCTGTCGTATAGGCCAGACGCAATCCAGCGCCAAAAATCTTCGACACACCCGCGATGTGCCAGGTTTGCTCAGGAATCAGAGTAGCCATCGCCGGTGGCGCGTTAGACGCTACAAACGCATAGGCATCATCTTCGATCAGCGGGAGGTCATGACGCTGCAACACCTCCGCAAGAGCAACACGACGCTCTAGAGGTATCGTGGTGGTGGTTGGATTGTTGAAGGTTGGGTTCAGATAAAGACCCATCGGCCAATTTTCCCGGATCGCTGTTTCGAGCGCATCCGGCAGCATGCCATGCTCATCTGTTTTCACACCAATCAAACGCACTCCGAGCCGGGCAGCGATTGCGCGTATGCCGGGATAGGTCACATCCTCACATAGCAGAGGAAGGCCGGGGTCCGACATCAAAGACAAAATTGCGTAGAGGCTGGAATGCGCGCCCGACGTGATCGCAACGCAATCACTTTGCGCAGGCAATCCATTTGATTGCATCCAATCAATTGCAATCTCGCGGTCGTGCGCACCGCCCATAACAGATTGGTAACGCAACAAAGAAATCAGATTGGCCGAGACATGCGACACCCCTTGCTGCATGCGCCCAATCAAATGAGGATCTGTCGGCTCCGGCGGCATATTCATCATCGGATCTTCTTCAGCCAACCGGCGCGGATCGGGCGCAGCTACATCCAACGCCTTTACAAATGATCCGCGCCCAACATGGCTCTCGATATAACCACGACGCACCGCCTCGGCATATGCCCTTGATATAGTTGAATAATCAAGGCCAACCTCCTGAGCCAGGCCCCGTTGGGGCGGAAGCCTATCTCCAGGACGGAGGGCCCCACTGGCCACGTCACGACGAATGGCCTCGGCAATTTCAACATAACGTGGCGCACCGGTGTTTTCGAAGGTCGGAACCCAGTCTTTCATAGTCGGCTCTTTTGTCTCATCCATCTATGAACGCCATAGACGTATCTTGCCCGAACTTAAGTAAGCGACACGAAATTGGCAACCAAATTGATCGCACTATTGATTGCAATCAAATAAACCCCTATCTACGGCCTACGATCACATAGGAATCACCATGACTGACACCAGCCTGCCCCAAGAGGACATCCGCCCCCTCAAGCCAGCAATCTGGAGAGGCCTGCGACTGCGCTGCCCAAATTGCGGCGAGGGAAAACTGCTGCATTCCTATCTCAAGGTGAACGATCGCTGCAGTCACTGCGACCAAGATCTCAGCCACCAGCGCGCAGATGACGGCCCCGCCTATCTGACAATTCTTGTTGTCGGTCACATTCTGGGATTCGCGCTGCACATCATCTATGTCGCGCTGCGCCCTGACCCGCTGACCCTGTCTATCCTGCTCATGATCGTGACGGTCTCTGCCTCGCTGTTCATGCTTCCCCGCATGAAAGGACTTGTTGTTGCTTATCAATGGGCCAAGCGCATGCATGGCTTTTGAGCCACAGTCGCAAAAAAACTTGTAATTTCCATTTTCCGGTAGCATGTTGGGGCCAACACACACGATTTAGTGAGCCCCAACAGTATGCGCGCCTCTCGTTCTATCCTATTCGCTACGCTGCTCTTTGCTGCGGCCTGTAGTGGTGAGATGCCCCTGACGGCTACACCTGACGGCAATGCGATTCATCTGGTTGGTGTCATCGATGACAGCACCCCGGGTGAGCTCACCAACGCTCTGGCACTGAACACCGCTGCAACTGAAATCTTGCTGCAAAACATCCCCGGTTCAATTGATGACGATGCCAACATCTCGGCCGCACGCACGGTGCGTGAGGTCGGCATAGGAACCCGCGTTCCGGCCTCCGGCGTAGTTGCCTCTGGGGGAACTGACCTCTTCTTAGCCGGAGCAAAACGTCAGATTGAAGACGGTGCCTGCGTAGGGGTTCACAGCTGGGCCACCGGAGGCCTGTTTGGCGTCGTGGAAGGCCGCGATATTCCGAAAGATGATGAAGCCCACGACCTTTACCTCAACTATTACAAAGAGATGGGCATTCCGGAAGATTTCTATTGGTACACCCTGGAAGTCGCGTCTGCCGCAGGTATCCACTGGATGAGCCCACGTGAGATCAACCGTTTTGGATTGGCCACGACCCCTGTGGGGACATCTCAATATGAAAGCGTTGCAGCACGCGACGCACGCTGCAACGCCCGTTTGGACGCCCAATAACCTGCCGCCCCAAGAGGCGCGACAAGGTATTGAGTGCCGTCAGAGGTTACTCATCGTCACACTTTTGGTGGTGGTATACGCGTCGAGACCCTCGATCCCTTTTTCACGCCCATAGCCGGACTTCCCATTCCCACCAAAGGGAAGTTCGATACCTCCAGCCCAGTATTCATTCACGGTGACCTGTCCGCTGTTCAGCTCGCCAGATAGACGCAATGCCCGACCTATGTCGCGGGTATAAATACTTGCCATAAGTCCGAATTCCGTCCCATTCGCCAGCACCAAGGCCTCGTCTTCGCTATCAAAGACCTGCACCGCGAGAACAGGGCCAAAGATTTCATCCTGAACCGCGGGGTCTTCGGCGGGAAGATCTGCAATCACCGTCGGTTCATAAAACCAGCCTTTGCCTGTCTCAGGGTCTGTTGCCACCTGACCACCCGTCGCCACATCACACCCGCGCGCTTTCGCGGCATCAACATGGGCTGCGATGCGCCCAAGATGCAGATCCGAGTTGATCGCCCCCATATCTGCTCCGCTGAGGCCGTGACCAAATTTGATCGCCTTCGCTTTGCTCAGCAGTCGGTCCATCACCTCATCCCGCAGGGCACGCTGGACAATCAGCCGAGATCCAGCAGAACAGATTTGCCCGGCGTTCGAGAAAATGGCCCAAGCGGCGTCCTCGGCCACTTTTTCCGCATCCGCATCCGCAAAAGCCACCAGAGGTGATTTCCCGCCAAGCTCGAGCGTCAGCCGAGTCACATTTGGTGCAGCCGCTTGTGCCACCGCAACCCCCGTCGCCAACGAACCGGTAAAAGTGATGTGGCGCACCCGTGGATCCGCAACCAAAGCCGCCCCGGCCTCGCGCCCCAAACCGGTTACAACATTAACGACACCCTCAGGCAAACCCGCCTCTGCCATCAGCTCTGCCATGATAAGCGCGGTGAATGGCGTGGTTTCCGCAGGTTTGGCAACCACGGAACATCCCGCTGCAAGTGCGGGCGCAACGCCTCTCGCGAAGGTCGACGTTGGGTAATTCCAAGGAATGATATGCGCCGTCACACCAATCGGCTCTCGCCGTGTAAAGGCAGTGTAGTCCGGCCCCAAATTGACGCTCCGCCCATCCAGCTTGTCCGCCGCACCTGCGTAGTACTCAAACAACCGCGCAGAGCCGGCGACGTCGCCTTGGGCCTCGCCAAGAGTTTTCCCGCTATCAAGTGTTTCGATCAGCGCAAGACGATTGGCATTGACCCGAAGGACCTCGGCAATTTTCAAAAGCATGGCACAGCGTTCGGCCGGGGATACTTTGCGCCAAATTTCATAACCACGCTCAGCCGCCTCAATTGCCGCGTCGATATCCGAGTGTTGCCCGAGTGCGAAGGTGGCAAAAGCCTCGCCGAGCCCTGGATCAAAGCTCTCCATCCGCTGTCCGGTCGATCCAGAGACAAACCTATTGTTGATGAAATGCCCGTCCGGCAGGGAAAGATCCGCCCCGTTGCGGTAGTCTTGCACCATTGTATCTAGGGTCATGCTTCGCTCACTTGGTAAGAGGATTTGGCCAGCCACTCGGGATTGATCTCCACTCCCCAGCCCGGGGCGTCGGTTACCGTGGCTTTGCCATCGTTGATACCAAAGGGGCATTCTACGAACAGGTCACGCTGCCACGGGTAAACGTTGTCACCTTCAATCGAAAACTCGAGATACTTTCCCGCATTGGGGATCGCGCGTAAAAGGTGCATGGTGAACAACGTAACCATTGATAAGTTTGCACAGTGCGGCGTGCACGGCAGGCCTGCATCTGCGCCCATTTTGGCCACCATCATGGTGCGGTGTATCCCACCTAGGTACAAAATATCCGGCTGAATGACGTCCACGGCTCGCATTGCAATCATACGCTTCCAGTGTTGCAGGTCACAGTCCTGCTCCCCGCCTGTCACATCAAGTGTCAGAGCATCCGTCACCTTCTTGGTTTCTTCCATCAACCAATATGGACAGGGCTCTTCAAAGTGCTCGACGCCATTTTGTTCAAGCATTTTGCCAACTTCAATTGCCCGGGGTGCGGAGTATCCGGAGTTTCCATCCACCAACAGCGCCACGTCGTCGCCCACAGCTTTGCGTACCGCAGGCACAATGGCGTCAGTGCGACCCGGCCATTCATCCTCGTCATGTCCATTTTCTTTGCCGATACGGAATTTAAACGCGTCATAGCCCTTTTCATCACGCAGCCTTGCCAAACGCTTTGCCTCGTCTTCGGGCGTGATGTCGCGCACCATTGACGATCCATAGGCGCGGATCTGCCCCGCTGAGCCCCCCAATAACTCGGCAACCGGCTTGCCAGCCTGCTTGCCACGCCAATCCCAAATGGCTGTGTCCAAGCCAGCCATCGCGCGGCGCAAATAGGAGCCTGGGAACTTATGTTCGCGCTCTGGAATTTCACGCATCAAGCTTTCAAGATCAGCTTGAGACCGGCCAAGCGCCCAAGGGGCCACTTGCCGGTGCAAGATCTGCGCAGTGATATCGGAATTATAGGTTGAGACCTGCCCCCAGCCACTGCTGCCATCTTCTACGGTGACACGAACAAACCCAACAAATTCATTGGCGAAGGTTTCTAACTTGGTGATTTTCATTTGGTGCTCGTCTCTTTGATTAACTTTGCGGCCCGGTGGGCCAGCATCATAGTCGGCGCATTGGTGTTGCCTGAGGTGATGTTGGGAAAGGCCGAGGCATCAACAACCCGAAGCCCTTCAACCCCAAATACCCGCATCTTTGGATCAATCACCGCTGTCGCTGCACTGTCCCCCATGCGGCAGGTGGACACCGGATGAAACACGGTCCCGCATCTGGCGCGGAAATCTTCCAGAATGTCACCATCCTTCATTCCGCGTACATCCACGTACATGGGCGCTTTGATCAGGCCCTGGAGCGCCGGGGCGTTCAGAATTTTGGCACAGAGACGCCCGCCGTTGATCACCATTTGCTGGTCGGCGTCTGTTTCGAGAGAGTTTGGCACAATCCGCGGCGCATCTTCGTGACGCGTGCCGGTCATTTCGATCCGTCCTCGGCTTGTTGGTCGCGTTGGTTGCATCCCTAAAATGAACCCCGGAAACGGATCGGGGTGTATTACATTCCGCGTACCTTGTTGCGTGGTCGTATAGGTCACGGGATTGAAATACAGCTGCTGATCGGGTGCTATCTGATCCGGTGTACTGCGGAAAAAGCCACCGCACTGATTGACGCTTAGAGACAGCGGACCGCTTCGGGTCAACGCATACTGCAGGGCAGCACGCGCTTTTCCCAGCCAAGTCCCAAGCACCTGATTCAAAGTCGGTTCTGTAGCCTGAAAATAGTAATTTATACCCAGATGGTCCTGAAGGTTCCCGCCGATGTTGTCATTGGCAACAATCACGTCGACACCATGACGTTGCAGAAGTGTGGATGAGCCCAAGCCCGATCGCTGTAAGATGAGGGGGCTATGCACCGCGCCCGCCGATAAAATCACTTCACCTGCCTTGATCTCATGTAACACACCACGAGACATCACCTGGACCCCCGTCGCGCGCTTTCCATCGAAGAGCACACGTTGCACCTTGGCATCCGTGCGCAACTCAAGGTTCTTCCGTTTCAACGCGGGCTTGAGAAACGCCTGAGCTGCGGCGCAACGACGGCCCTTTCTCGTGTTAAGTCGATATACTCCTCCGCCTTCTGGAGCATCTCCATTCATATCCTCTGTTTGCGGCAATTGCTGCGTATTGAGCGCATCGAAGAAATAGCGACTGGCGGGATGAATTTTGCGGCGCACATCGCTCACATGGATCGGTCCCGCGCCTTGTGTCTGGCCATCTGGAGCAACCTGCGTTTCGATTTCACCGTAGGTTTTTCTAGCCGCCGCCCAATTCCAACCTGTGGCGCCTGCCCGCTCCCAATCGTTGAAATCATTTGCCATGCCGCGACAGTATACCATCGCGTTTATGGCACCTGACCCGCCGACCACATGCCCCCTTGGCCAATAATCCTGTCGTCCTTGAAGCGTCGGTTGTGGCTCAGAATGATAGCCATAATTGAGCTGAGGGTGGTAGAAGAGTTTACCGTAGCCCGCAGGCACATGGATCCAAGGAGAGCGATCCTTGGGGCCACTTTCCAGCACCAGCACACGATGGCGTCCGCTTGCACTCAGCTGGTCGGCCAACACAGACCCTGCCGAACCCGCGCCGACAATTATGTAATCGAACTGCTCCATCCGTCCTCCGCCGAAACTGAGGTTCAGGGATAGAGGGCGCAGCCGTCAGTAGACAAACGAAGAATTTTTTGATTATGACTCGAAAAATTTTGAAGGTGATCATGAGCTACAACTTCCCTCCCCTTCCCTGGCTTCTAGCCTTTGAAGCCACCGCGCGCGCGGGGACGTTCACATTGGCTGCCGAGGAGCTTGGATTGACACCCGCCGCCGTCAGTTATCAGGTCCGCGCGCTGGAAGCGCAGCTGGGGTATCCACTGTTTATCCGTAAAACCCGTGCGTTAGAGCTGACCCGGCTGGGTCAGCTTTATCTGCCCGGTGTAAGTCGCGCCTTTGCAGATCTCGCCAATACAACCACGGGGGTCTTTGGCAAGTCGAGCCCAACTTTGATCCGCATTCGGTGCCTTCAAAGCTTCGCTCTGCTTTGGCTGGTGCCGCGCTTGCCCGCGCTTTATGCCCAGCTTCCCGGTCTGCAATTGCAGATCAATACCGGATCTTGGTCTGGTGCCATGGATGCGGAACAGCTTGATCTGGATATTCGATACGGCGATGGCCGATGGACGGATGGGACTGTTGAACTGCTCAATCATCCCGAAATTATCCCCCTTTGCGCGCCCACTTTGGCATATGAGGCGATGAGCGCTCAGACCTTGATCCGAGAACCTCTCATCGAAATTTCCGGTGTGGCCGACACCTGGGACAGCTTTTTTGCATCGCAGGGTGTCGCGCAATCGTCCCCTCCTCCAATCCTTCAGGTGGATCAATCGGTCACCGCCCTCGACCTAGCGGCCCAAGGTATGGGGATATGCCTCGTGTCAGAGATTTTCGCCCGCCCCTATTTGGCAGATGGTCGGCTGGTCGCAGCCCTAGAAGCGCGGCCTAAATCTGATCAGGGGCTCTACATGGTCTTCAACGACACCACCGGGCCCGCTCAGTCCGAAAACCAAGCTCTCCGCCGCTGGCTTCAGGCAGAAATGTCCCAGTAGACGTGAATAACAAAAATTATTTCCGTCCACTCCAATAGGCACCCCGGTTTTGGCGCAGCACCTCATAGGTTTCGATTCGTTCCTGGGCTGCGTCACTGCCCTGCTGGATCAACAAAGCCAGAAGATTTTCCACCAAAGCCATTGCACCGGCAAAACACCCAAACCGATGTGTCGTGACCGCCGAGGCCACCAAGACCTCATCAGGTTTCACTTCCGGGGCTATGATCTCGCTGTCGGAAATCAACACCAGCCCCAGTCCCCGTTCCTGTGCAAACAGGCAGGCGTCAATGGTCTCGCGAGAGTAGGGAGCAAAAGCGATTGCGATGATAACATCACCTGGCTTTGCAAGGTTAAGATCATCCAGGGCACTTCCGTGGAGACGAGGAATTAAATCCAACGTCGGCAAGGCCATGCGCCCTACGTAGTGGAAATAATATGCCAGAGCATGGCTGGCCCGCGCCCCGGTCAGGTAGACATGGCTCGCCCCAAGCAGAAGACGGACCACATGCTGCATTTTATCCGCATCCTGATGTAGCGACCTCTGCACAATCGACAGACTATTGAGGGCCGCCTCTGCCTGCGCGCGGCCCATCTCTCCCTGCTCCTGAATACCCGCAATCCAAGTGGGATGATCCGCCTGCGCCGAGGTAGTGACAAGCGCGTGCCGAAAGGGCGCCCGGAGTTCCTCAAATCCCTCGAACCCAAAATGCTGTGCCAGCCGGATCAGGGTATAGGTGCTCACCCCGGTCTTCTCGGCGGTGCGTCTGATCGGGTCGAGCCCAAAGTCAGAAGGATGATCAAGAATGTACTTGGCCACCTGAGCCAACCGAGGGCTAAGCGAAGGGATCTCTCGCTTAAGCGCTGAAATCATACGGGGTTTTTGCGATGGATCCATAGTAACCTCAGACACGGGCGAAATAACATATGTTATCTCACCTGTGATTTGACTGAAACTGATTTTTCACCAACCTTGCCTCCGTCGCAACAAGGACATTTCTAATGAGCCACGTCTTTCCCCGCCACTGCCATTCTTCGCTGCCACGTGCCGTCTCAGGGGATGGCTGTTTTTTGGTTGATGCTGACGGCAAACGGTATTTCGACGGATCAGGCGGAGCTGCGGTTTCCTGTCTTGGGCACTCAAATCCCCGTGTAACGCAGGCTGTCAAGGATCAGATGGACAAGATCGCCTTTGCGCATAGTGGATTTTTCACCTCCGACCCTGCAGAAGAATTGGCGGATCTCCTCATCGCCCATGCACCCGGAGAATTGGACCGTGTTTATCTGGTCTCAGGGGGATCCGAAGCCGTAGAAGCGGCCATCAAGCTGGCCCGGCAGTATCATATCGAAAATGGCGAACCACAGCGGCGTCAACTGATTGCCCGCCGTCAAAGCTATCACGGCAATACGCTTGGGGCTCTAGCAGCCGGGGGCAACGCCTGGCGCCGTCAGCAATTCGACCCACTCTTGATCGATGTGAGCCATATCTCACCTTGCTACGAATACGCCGAACGCCGGGCGAAAGAAGATCTTGTTGCCTATGGGCAACGGGTCGCCAACGAGTTGGAAGACGAAATTCTACGTTGCGGGCCAGACAGCGTCATGGCCTTTCTTGCTGAACCCGTGGTTGGTGCCACGCTTGGCGCGGTCCCGGCGGTCGAAGGGTATTTCAAGCGGATCCGCGAAATCTGCGATAAATACGGTGTCTTGCTCATCTTGGATGAAGTGATGTGTGGCATGGGCCGCACCGGCCACCTGTTTGCCTGTGACCACGATGGGGTATCGCCTGACATCCTGTGTATCGCCAAAGGGTTGGGTGCAGGATATCAGCCGATTGGCGCCATGCTGTGCACCGCAAAAATCTACGATGCCATTGCCTCAGGTTCGGGCTTTTTTCAGCATGGCCACACCTATATGGGCCATCCAGTAGCAGCCGCTGCGAGCCTCGCCGTTCTCACTGAAATGCTCGATAAAAACCTGTTGCCGAAGGTCACGGCACGCGGTGAGTTTTTGGATCACGCCCTTCGCGTAAGCTTAGGTAGCCACCCCAATGTTGGGGATATCCGTGGCCGTGGGCTGTTCCGTGGAATCGAGCTTGTCGCGGATCGCGACACTAAGACCCCATTTGATCCATCACTGGGCCTGGCAGGGAAGATCAAAAAGGCGGCCTTCGCCAAGGGCCTGATCTGTTATCCGATGCCCGGAACACGAGATGGCATGAACGGCGACCACATTTTGCTGGCCCCGCCCTTTATCGCGAGCGAAGCAGAGCTATCAGACGCAGTTTCGCGTCTCGCAGATGCGATACACTCGGCCCTGCCTTAAACCTCACTCGGGGCGACACAACTCGCCCCGCACTTTTGCAAGAATCGTTCTCACGATAAGTCCTGCCATGATCAGCAGCAGGACAGACAAAAAGACCAGTCCCAGCGCATCATGTGTGGACGACCCTGTCAGACGTCCAAAGTGCATTGTTGCCAGCGTCAGACCCGCAACCGGAAAGCTCAACGCCCACCAACTAAGCGCAAAGGGAAGCTTGGCAAATCCCGGCGCCTGAAGTGCCACAATAGCTGCGAACACCAAAGACGCGTTGTAGAGGATACGGGCAAAAGCATCGATCTCGCCTCCATTCAGCTGCAACCAGGCCAAAAAGGCCACCGCCGGCGGGGCGATCAAAATCCCCAAAGTGGGAAGCAAGCGACCGGGCAAAGGATCGTGAAAAATCAACCGGTTCGTGACAAGCGTTAAAAGCACGATCCAAAACAGAACACCGGTTGAGAAGAACAGCCATGACAGCTCAACAAACCCAAACGGCACACCGGCCACAGGCACAATGACATTGCCCACGGCCGGGATGAACCAAGCCGGTGAAATATGCATCGGTTGAAACGGTCGACGGCCAATCCATCCTGAGATAACGGCCAAAGTTAATCCGCCCTGAGCGATAGCTCCGACGCACCAAATCCCCAGCGCCAAATCTGGCATCTGGTCACGCAGTGCCGTTGCAATCAACAGCAGCGAAATGGAGATCGCCGGAAAGAAAGCCATCTTAACAGGGTGATGCCACTCAGCGACCACCGCATGGGGATATCGAAACGCTTTCAAAAGATAGACCGCAGCCAGAACGATAAAGTCAACGATTGTCACCCACAGGGAGAGGGTAGAGGCGCCCGAGCCCCATCCAAACCGTGCCTCCACCACGTGTAAGGCCAACGTCATCCCCGCCAGTCCCATCACCGTGGCAAAAAACGTCACCGGAAAATGTTCCAGACTCACATCGTCTGATTTGGGCACGCCTTGGGTCATCTTTGGGTCTCGTGTTTGAGGTTTCACATATCATTATTGGAATGTTTTGGCTTTGTAAACTTTGACCAGGATCAAAATACAAAAAACCCCGCAGGGCCAAGCGCTGCGGGGTCACAAATCGGCGTGGTATCTGTGATCAGGTATTGAACAAGAAGTGCAAAACGTCGCCGTCCTTCACTTCGTAACCCTTACCTTCTGCGCGCATTTTGCCTGCGTCTTTGGCTCCGCCTTCGCCATCACATGCGACATAGTCATCATAGGCAATTGTCTCGGCGCGGATAAAGCCACGCTCGAAATCGCCATGGATCACCCCCGCGGCCTGTGGCGCAAGTGTGCCCTCTTTAATCGTCCAGGCGCGTGCCTCTTTCGGGCCGACGGTGAAATAGGTCTGTAACTGGAGCAACTCATAGCCAGCACGGATCAGACGATCGAGACCCGCCTCTTCCAGACCAAGTTCGCCAAGGAACATCTCAGCTTCTTCGGCTTCCAACTGGCTGATTTCTTCTTCGATCTTGGCAGAGATCACAACGTGGGTGTTGCCCTGTGCTGCGGCCATCTCAGCAACACGCTGAGACAAGGCGTTGCCGTCAGCGGCTTCGCCCTCATCCACGTTACAGACATAGAGGACCGGTTTGGTCGACAAGAGCTGAAGCATCTTCCACTGCTTCATATCCTCAGCGTCGATTTCGCAAAGACGCGCGGGTTTGCCTTGCTCAAGCATCTCCATCGCCATCTTCATCAGACGTTCCTGCTGAACCGCCTCTTTGTCACCGCCACGCACTTTGCGCACAATGTTCACGAGACGCTTCTCGATGCTTTCCATATCGGCAATGATCAGCTCAGTCTCGATGGTTTCCGCATCTTCAACCGGATCAACACGACCGTCCACGTGTGTGACATCGTCATCTTCGAAACACCGCAGCACATGGGCAATGGCGTCTGTTTCGCGAATGTTAGCCAAGAATTGGTTGCCCAGACCTTCGCCCTTTGACGCGCCTTTCACGAGGCCCGCGATGTCCACAAAGGTCATGCGCGTCGGAATGATGTTCGCCGATTTGGCAATGGCGGCCAGCGTATCCAACCGGGCGTCAGGCACACCTACGTCACCGACATTCGGTTCGATTGTGCAAAACGGAAAGTTGGCCGCCTGCGCTGCGGCGGTTTTGGTGAGCGCATTAAAGAGGGTCGACTTGCCGACATTCGGCAGACCCACGATACCCATTCGAAAGCCCATCTGACGCTCTCCATTAGTGATTGACGCGGGTGCTTCTAGTCCGAAGCACCCTTTGGCGCAAGACGCGCTATGAAACAGGTTTGACCTGCGAGGTTCCCCAGGTCCAGAACCGCCACCCCAGGAGCAAAGCAGCGACGCTCAGGCCGAGAACAAGACCGCTCCAAACCCCAACACCCTCAAAGCCCATCTGGGTCCCAAACAGCCAAGCCGCCGGGAACCCAATCCCCCAATACGAAATGACGGCAACCACCATCGGGATGCCAGTGTCATGCAACCCACGCAAAAAGCCCAAGTGCACAACCTGCATCGCATCCACCAACTGGAACAGCACAGCCATCACCAATAAAACGCGACCGATTTCAAGAATAGCCATCCGCTTGGGTTCATCCGGGCTCAGGAATAGATTGATCAGCTGGTCCGGGAAACTCAGGAAAAGAACCATAGACAGGGCTACCCCCACGAGGCTCAGCACGATAACAACCTTGGCCCCTGCCTGAAGATGCGGGGCATCTCCACGCCCCAAAGCATTCCCTGCTCGGACTGTGGCCGCCTGAGACAAGCCGAGTTGCAGCATGAAAGTTAGCGCCGCCAAATTCAAAACCACGCCATGCGCCGCCAAGGGCACCTCACCAAGGGTCCCCATCAACATTGCGGCGCCGGAAAACAATGAAGATTCCGCCAAAGTGGTCAGGCCAATCGGCAACCCGATTGCGAAGATTTTGACCAACATTTCGCGGTCCGGGTTCCAAAACCGGACAAAGAGCTGATGTTCCGGGAGAACTTTGATCGCGTATTGGACAACAAGCAATAGCATCAGGCTTTGAGCGACAATAGACGCGATCGCGGCCCCATCGATCCCCAAGCGAGGCAGTCCAAAATTTCCGAAAATCAAAGCGTAGTTAGCAACAACGTTCACCAGTACTGCGGCAATCGTCACCCATAGCACGACACTGGCATGTTCCAGTGCAGACAGATAGTTCCGCAAGACCATCATGCCCAGCCCCGGAAGCATGCCCCAGCCAGCGATACGAAGGTATTGTTGCGCGAGTCTCGCGGTACCGTCCTCCTGACCAAGTGACAGTAGAATGGGTTCAGAGAACCACAAAATGGGCATCACGAGAACGAAATAGCCGATCGACCACCACAACGCCATGCGTGTGGCTCGGCGGATCTGGGTTTCATCCT
This sequence comes from Pelagimonas sp., assembly GCA_049116335.1. Lineage (GTDB taxonomy): Bacteria > Pseudomonadota > Alphaproteobacteria > Rhodobacterales > Rhodobacteraceae > CANMIH01. The sequence goes on from JAGDYZ010000005.1 coordinate 85,272, forward strand.
CTTGCGCTGCAAAGGTCGCCACAAGTGGCATCAGCGCAAAGGCGAATCCCGACCCCAGCAGGAACAAAACAAAGAAAACGGAGGTCGCCAAGGTCAGCGCAGCCAGCTCAGGCACACCATACCATCCCATCATGATGGTATCGGTCATCCCAATCGCAAATTGAGCAACCTGCCCACCAATCAACGGCAGGCCGAGTACCAGCACCGCTTTGGTATGCTGGCGATATGTCATAGGTACAGAAGTCATACTATGCCCTTATGCCTGCACATATCCTAAGGCAAGGATTCCTTCTCAGAAGCATAGCCGGCCAACTGGCACGTGGATTCTATGGTACTCTTGGATCGTTGAGTAGCGATTGAAAGGAGTATTATGGCCGTCCCGATTGATATGTCTGACCTGTTGCCAAAGGCACGTGCGTTCCTAGAAGATTTAACCGAAAACAACTCACGCGATTGGTTCAACGCAAACAGAAACCGCTACGACAGCGAGGTGAAGCGCCCGACCGAACGTCTGGCAGATGCAGTGACATCTTGGCTGGCTTCGCGATACGGTGCCGCCCCGCGCAGCAAGCTGTTTCGTCCGCACCGAGATGTGCGGTTTTCCGACGACAAAACGCCCTATACCACACATCTACACGTCATGTGGTCTTTGCCTGATGGGCGCGCGTGGTACTTGGGGATTGCAGCAGATTACGCCACAGCCGGTGCTGGAATTATGCAGTTCGAACGCCATCAGATTGACCAATGGCGTGCTGCGATGGATGGCCCCTTGGGCGAAGAGGCCGCAGCATTTCTCTCAGGGCCGTGGCGCGTTGACCCTCCCGCCCTCAAAACTGTTCCCGCCCCTTACCCTCAGGATCACCCCCAGTCGGATTTGCTGCGACGTAAAGGGCTTGTGGCATGGGCGGACGATCTTGATGAAGAACTCACTGCGAACCCCTTGGCTGCCCTTCAAAACACCTTCGATGAACTGAGTGACATTCAAGACATTTTGAGCCGGGCGCTGCGTTAGACGATTCAAAAAGGGCCATGATGCAAAATCACGGCCCCTTTTTCCCACCACAGGAGCTTTAGCTTTTGCGGGCATCCGGGTGCAGCGCGGTTCCAAGAATATGGTCCGATCGGTGGATCACATGGTTGGCCCCGCCCACGATCAGCGGATCAAGCGCGCCCACAATCTCGTGGTTTTTGCCCGGGTAGTCCAAAGTCGAGAGGAAGTGACGCATACAATTCAGGCGCGCACGTTTCTTGTCGTCCGATTTCACCACCGTCCAAGGCGCATCGGCCGTGTCGGTGTAGAAAAACATCGCTTCCTTCGCTTCGGTGTAATCGTCCCATTTGCTCAGCGATGCCTTGTCAATCGGGCTAAGCTTCCATTGCTTCAGAGGGTCGGTTTCACGGCTTTTGAAGCGGTCGCGCTGTTCATTCTGGGTCACTGAAAACCAGTATTTATAAAGACGAATGCCGGACCGCACCATCATCCGTTCTAACTCGGGTGTCTGGCGCATGAATTCCAGATATTGGCCCGGTTCACAGAACCCCATAACACGTTCAACGCCCGCGCGGTTGTACCACGACCGGTCGTACAAAACGATCTCACCTGACGTGGGTAGATGATTGATATACCGCTGATAATACCACTGACCGCTCTCTTCTTCGGTCGGCTTATTCAAAGCGACGACGCGCGCATGCCGTGGGTTCAAGTGCTCAGTAAACCGTTTGATCGTCCCGCCCTTGCCGGCGGCATCTCGCCCCTCAAACAGCAGCACAAATTTCTGACCTGTTTCCAGCGCCCAATGTTGCACCTTTAAAAGCTCAGCCTGCAACTCAGCCTTCTGCTTTTCGTATGTGCGGCGCGGCATTTTCTTTGTGTACGGATATTCCCCGGTTTCAAAGGCACGACGAATGTCGTCAGGCGAGGGCTGAGTTTTGACTGCAGGACGCGGCGCTTGGACCTCGCTAGGCTGTACCTTTACGGGCGCTTCACCCTTTGCCTCAGCTGCAGCTTTGCGCACTTCTTCGGGTAAATCCTGTCCAAGTTCCGGGGCGATGGGGGTCACTGTCGAGGTCATGCAATCTCCTTTTCTCGTTATGGCGTAATCCTATCGAATGCGACGCAACCCTACTTTGACCCCTGTCAAAAAAGCGTCACATAGAGAGGTAATTTTTGTTCTTCGCGCAATTTCCAAGCGACGCCATTGATTTTCCCCGGCGCTTCCGGCAACAGATCAAGTGAAGTGCGGAGAGACCAACATGACACGTATCGACACAAAATTTGCCCAGCTGGCCAAAGACGGGAAAAAAGCCTTTGTTGCCTATATGATGGCCGGTGATCCGAATATGGATCGGTCGCTGGAGCTTATGCTTGGCATGCCTGATGCAGGTGTCGACATCATCGAGCTTGGCCTGCCCTTTACCGACCCAATGGCCGACGGCCCAACCATCCAATTGGCCGGGCAGCGCGCCCTGGATGCAGGCATGACACTCGAGAAAACTCTCGAGATGGTGCGCGCGTTCCGCAAAACGGATCAAGAAACCCCGATTGTCTTGATGGGTTACTATAATCCGATCTACTCGCGCGGCGTCGACAAGTTTCTTACGGATGCAAATGAAGCGGGCATTGATGGTCTGATCATCGTAGATCTGCCACCCGAAGAAGACAGCGAACTCTGCGTTCCGGCTCAAGCGGCGGGTTTGAATTTCATCCGCCTAGCGACCCCTACCACAGACGAGAAACGCCTGCCCAAGGTTCTGCAGAACACCTCTGGCTTTGTGTATTACGTCTCGATCACCGGTATCACGGGCGCAGCGGCCGCTGCAGCCAGCGACGTGGCCCCAGAGGTCACTCGCATCAAATCAGCAACCGATCTGCCCGTCATCGTAGGTTTCGGCATTCGCACACCAGACAATTCCCGCGACATCGCGTCGGTGGCAGATGGCTGTGTTGTCGGATCTGCTATCGTATCCGAAATGGCTTCGGGCAAACCGGTGCCCGAAGTTCTTGAGTTTGTCCGCTCACTTGCTGACGGCGCCCATTCAGCCTAATCGCCATGCACCCTGCGAAGCAGTCTGGCCATTTCAGCGGCCAGATCTTCGCGGCTGACGGGCTTGGCGACATGGGCATCAATGCCTTGACGCAGATATTGCTGCACCTGATGGGTCATCGCATTGGCAGACAGGGCAATGATCGGGACCGGACTTCTGCGCGACGCTCGCTCAAAGACACGCAACCGGGCCGCTGCTTCGGGGCCAGTCAGAACTGGCATATTCACATCCAACAGAACCAGATCTGACGGGGCATCTTGGAAACGGCGTACCAATTGTGCCCCGTCCTCCAGAATCTCAAGATCGAATTCGTACCGCTTGAGCAAAAGTTCGAGAACTTTGCGATTGGTCTCATTATCTTCTGCCGCCAAAATGCGCCATGTTTTCTTTGTCAGATAAGCATCCGCATCAAAGGCCGGATCCTGTGGGACCTGATCAGGCTCCTCAGTCGCGGCAATTTGCACGGTTGCTGTGAAGACCGATCCCCGACCGTCCCCGGGCGAATAAGACAGGTCGCCTCCCATCATGCGGCAAATCCGCTGCGACAGAACCAGCCCGAGACCTGTCCCACCATGCGTGCGGCTGACCGAGCTATCCGTTTGCGAAAACGGCTTAAAGAGCTTGTCTCGCTTTTCTTCGGGGACTCCGATACCGGTATCGGTAACTTCAAGCGTCAGGAACCCGTCTTCCACGCTCGCGGCCAGAGACACACCACCAGTTTCCGTGAACTTCACAGCGTTTGACATCAGATTGGACAGAACCTGACGAATTCGTGTGGGATCCCCCTTGACGCGGCCTTGGGCCCCGGGCCCCAAATCCAGATCAAAGCGCAAACCTTTGTCACTCACGGTGACTGAAAATAGCTGAAAGACTTCTCGGATAAGTTTGGGAAGGTCAAACGAGATGGATTCCAAGTCCATCTGCTGGGCTTCGATTTTCGTCAAATCCAACAAGTCGTTTAACATGGTCAACAGACCCTGACCCGAGGACAGGATCAGGTCGACCATGGCGTCCTGACCTTCGTCCATCTCCGTCTCGGACAAGGCCGACGCCATACCCAGGACACCATTCAGTGGCGTCCGAATTTCATGGCTGATCATTGCCAAAAACGAGGTTTTTGCCTCATTGGCTTCTTCAGCCGCAGTTTTTGCGCGCTCAAGTTCCTCGGTTCGCTCTCGCACGACCCGTTCAAGTTCCGTGGCTTGTTGCTTCAGCTCTTGGTTCGCATCAAAAAGCACACGGCTCTTTTCTTCGAGCAGCGCCTCGGCTTCTTCTCTCGCGCGTCGCTCACGAAGATACCGCTTGCGCGACACCCGGTCATCGGACGCGTCATTTGAGACAAAACTCACGATCTATCCCTTCAACCTTACTTGAAACGCCGCGTTTCCGGGTGATCCCCCAGCCAATTCTATGGCTGTCACTTCGGCCGTCTGACCAAAGAAATCCACACACCCCTGCACCATCCCCAGAAGGAATGCTGAAAAGGAGCGGTCGGAGTGATACGTCATCTCTATTGCGTTTTCGTCAATTCGTTTGGTGTTCAAATTTGGTACAATTTCGTCTGGATATAACTTGTGCACTTCGGTCCGAAGCTCGCCATCCACGGCCTCAAGCGCCGCAAGTGCATCATCTTTTTCAGAAAAAAACGTCTTATGTGTTTGTGACATACGCGACATCATCCAGCTACCAAATCGCTGCAGGTAATCGTCGATTATTGCACCAGTTTTCATACAAATCGCCGAGACAATAGCCAAAAATTCGGCTCCAGGGTAATTCCCGACCGAGGTATAGGCGCCATCCGTAGACAACGGCAGTTCGTCAAGGATGTCATCTACGGCATCCTCACCCATGGTTGTTTCGGCCATGGTCAGTAATTCTGTAAAAATCAGGCCTCTCATACAGCCCTCCAATGCGTGTAGCCTTATGTATAGGCAGACGCGTGAATTCCCTGTTAACGCCAACGTCCACTTTTCCATCAGTGACTTGCCATTGACCACCCTCTTTGGTAATCAACCCTTACCAATTTAGCCAGTTAGAGCGGAATTCATGCCTGTCATCACTGAAATCGAAGACCTTAAACGGATCTATCGTCGCAAAGTTCCTAAAATGTTCTACGATTACTGCGAATCTGGCAGCTGGAGCGAACAGACCTTTCGTGAAAATTCGAGCGATTTTGACAAACTTTACCTGCGCCAGCGCGTCGCCTTGGACATGGCAGGACGGTCAACAAAGACTCAACTGATAGGTCAGGACGTGGCCATGCCCGTCGCACTGGCCCCTGTAGGCCTCACAGGCATGCAGCACTTTGACGGGGAAATCAAAGCCGCAAAAGCAGCCGCGGAGTTCGGGGTTCCCTATTGCCTCTCCACCATGTCGATCTGTTCGATTGAAGATGTGGCGGAAAACACCGACGCGCCGTTCTGGATGCAGGTCTACACGCTGAAAGACGATGACTATATGCAGCGCCTGTTTGATCGCGCGAAAGACGCCAAGTGTTCGGCGGCGGTCATCACAGTTGATCTCCAACTTTTGGGTCAGCGCCACAAAGACCTGAAAAACGGATTGTCCGCCCCGCCAAAGCTCACCCCTAAATCCGTGGCGAACATGATGACCAAGGTCTCCTGGGGGCTTGGTATGCTGCAAACCAAACGCCGGTTCTTTGGCAACATCGTTGGACATGCCAAAGGCGTGACGGATGCTTCGTCGCTCACAACATGGACCGCCGAAAGCTTTGACCAGTCGTTGGATTGGGACCGTATCCGGCAATTCCGTAAAATGTGGGATGGTCCTCTGATCATCAAAGGTATTATGGATCCGCGCGACGCCATTGAAGCCTGTAACGTTGGCGCAGATGCGATCGTCGTATCCAACCATGGTGGCCGCCAGCTTGACGGCGCGCTCAGCTCAATCCGAGCATTGCCCGCCATTCTTGATGCCGTGGGAAACAAGATCGAAGTACATCTCGATAGCGGCGTTCGCTCGGGGCAGGATGTGCTGAAAGCCGTCGCGATGGGAGCCAAGGGCTGCATGATTGGCCGGGCCTATGTCTATGGGCTTGGGGCCATGGGTCAGGCCGGTGTCACCAAGGCCTTGGAGGTCATCCATAAAGAATTGGATATTTCCATGGCTCTCACCGGGCATACCGACATCACCAATGTCGACCGAGACATTCTCATGGTGCCCAAAGGGTTCTCCGGAGATTGGGAATAACACCAGACAAGGGCCGCACCAGCGGCCCTTTTTGCTTTCCGTTTTCCGCATTGATCTCGAAAAGAACAGATCTCTGGCCAGCTTCGTCCTGGGCTGATACGATTTACGAAAGAGCAATATGATCCCAAGTGCATCATCAAGAATGCCAAGGGAACCCAGCCGGACATGGCCGGACTGAGAGGCAACATGCGCGCAGCCACCCCAACCGGGCACGCGACACAGGATATACGACCGCGACTGAATTTGGTTCAGACCTTAAAGACCATCCTCAAACCGAAGATGTCTAACTGGAGGAGCCAGAGATGAGTACCATTATGGGCCAGGCGCATATCCGGCAATTGTCTGCACCAACGTTTGGTGGCGTACGCCTACTGGAAGCCATTGAGCTTTCAGATGGCCGGTGTATCGCAATCTTTCCCAAAACCCTTACGATCCCGCAAGCTGAGACTGCGTTGGGATTAGATAGTGGTGATGCGACGTCCCTGAACGGTGGCGCCTATGCCCGGCTTGACGCGACGCCGGATGGGCTAAGACCTTGCACCCCGGAAAACGATATTCTTGCCGGCCGCAACGTGGCCATTGCAACGCGAAATGGGGAACCGATTGAAACGGTTCTGGAATGGATCAAGTACCACCACATCCATTTCAAGTTGTCCGGAGCCGTGATTTTTGATCGCTCAGCACCTGAGAGTTCCGAGTTAGCTAATTTAAAGTTGGCTATCGACGCGTTGAAGATCCCCTTTCGGGCCATTCTGGTTGGATCCCCTATCCCGCTAGGGGATCCAACCAAACCCGCAGAAGCACACCCTTGGTGTGTTCGAGAAGCCCCCGGTCACGACCGAATGGAGGTTCCGCCTTCCGATCCATGGGTCTCTCCCCTTTTCGAAACAGCCATCTATGAAATCGCGAGACATCGTTGGTTGGGCGAATCCCTAGCCGCCGCGAACATCGACATATGTGACCTGCTTTTCGAAGTTCCCGGCAAGTTGATTAATAAACGCGTTTTTCAGACCCCGTTTGACATGGCCTTGGCCCATCCCGGGCAGGTTGTTTTACTTGAGGGACAACATTGTTATCCGTGGCGGGTGCGCGAGTCCCAACCTCCGAGCTATGCCGATCATATTTGCACGCAATTCGACAATCCAAAATTCCGTCAGAGATGGTGTGTCGCCCTTCCCCAGCTGCGAGAGAAAAGCCTCCTGCTGACCCGCCGCATTCCGAAAACACAGGTCTGCGGCGAAGCGAGCTTTTTCCGATATATGGCCATTCGCCACCCCTCGGACCGCGCCAGCCTGATCGTGCCGAAAACATCGCTGGTCGAAAACAAACTATTGCTACAAACGGCGAAACGCCTTCACCAGTTCAAACCGGTTCGTTTGCCTCGGATCAAAGCCGAATCCGCGTCGAAAAAAGATGTACGCACCGCAATTGTCACGACGATGAAGAACGAAGGCCCGTTTATCCTAGAGTGGCTCGCCTATCACCAGGCCATTGGGGTGCAGAACTTCCTTGTCTACACCAATGACTGTGACGATGGCACGGACACCATGTTTGATTTGCTGCAGAGCAAAGGCATTTTGCAGCACCGCGAGAACCCCTTTCGCGAGGTTGGATTAAAACCTCAGCACGCAGCACTTCAGGCTGCGGAAGAGGAACCCATGATGACCACCGCTGATTGGGCGATCTGCATGGATGTTGACGAGTTCCTCAACGTCAAAGTTGGGGATGGGACACTTGGCGCGCTCTACGACGCTGTGGGTGATGCCAATATGATCAGCTGCACCTGGCGGCTGTTTGGCAATTCCGATCTCCATCTGTTTGAGGACATTCATACCATTGGCCAGTTTGACCGCTGTGCCTTTGAGTTTTCGCCCAAACCGCATCAGGCTTGGGGGTTTAAAACCCTGTTCCGCAACATCGGTATCTTTAAGAAGATGGGTGTTCATCGACCCAAAGGGCTTCGGCCGCAGCTCTGGGAAGAGATCAACTGGGTCAATGGGTCCGGAAATCCTCTGCCGAAAGAAGAATTTCGCAACGCTTGGCGATCAACCACCGAAACCTATGGGTATGATCTTGTGTCGCTCAACCACTACGCGGTGCGAAATGCTGAAAGCTTTCTAGTGAAACGGGATCGTGGCCGGGTGAACCATGTAGATCGTGATCAGGGTCTCGCCTACTGGTTTCGCATGAACAACAACGCCACCGAAGATCGCTCGATCATGACGCGTATTCCCATGATGGAAGAAAAATTGGCCGCCTTAATGGCCGATCCGGAGATTGCCGCGCAACATCATGCCTGTGTTGCGGCACACCGCGCGAAAATCGATGAGCTTCGCGAACGACCTGACCAGCAAGTGTTCTATGACCAACTGACAAGCCCCCGTATGGAGCGTCTGTCCCGGATGCACGGATTTTTTGGGTCAAATGTGTTTCTGGCAGGACCCGAAAGTGTGCCGGATGATGTGATTTGGGGGGATCATGCGGAAGATTTTTATTTCACCGTCGACACAGTGGATGAAACCCAACACTAATTTCTGGCTATAGCTCTTCGCCGGGTAATGGTCGCAGTAAGACACGTTCGCTCAGCCAGGGGTTCAGAGCCAATGCGGACCGTAGGCTTTTCTGCCCTTCCAGTTCCTGCCCCAATGCGATCAGGGTCAAGGCGCGCCCTGCCAAGGCTGCTATGTGCCGGGGATTAAGTTCTATAGCCCGATCCAAATCCGGCAAGGCCGCCTCATAGTCCTGGCGTAGGTAGTTCACAAAAGCCCGCTGATTATAACCTTCTGCGTAAAAGGGACAGTAGGCGACAAGCGCGTCAAACCGTTCTAAAGCCTGGAAGAAGTCAAACACACCGCGCGCGCTCATCCCCTCGTCCAACATCGATTGGCTGGGCTCGTCCGGTGCATCCGCCCAATATTGCCACATCTGATTTGAAATTTGCCGGGCTTCCATATCGCCCTGCGCAGTTTGCAACGCCTCAAACAAGGGTTGCAACGCGTCGTTGTGATCGGGCGCAGCGGGGCAACCATCTGCCCAAGCCGCGGTGGCCAAGGCGAAATGCCCGACAGCGAAAAAGGTTACAGCGCGTGCCATCATCATTTGAGTATGCACCAAAACCTGACTTTGGCCAAAATCACAGGTTTGAGAGGCACGCACGGCATTGTAACTAAGAAACCACCCCCCTTAAATCAGTCAGGGAGGTGACAATTTCAGCAATCACACACCGGTGTCAGCCGACGATGAGCTGTTTGAGCTGGAGCGCCTCGTGCTCGAGTTCATTCAAACGGAATCCGATGACGTCGCCGATGGTCACCATGCCAAGTAACGAAGCATTCTCTACAACCGGCATATGGCGAAAACGGCCCTGGGTCATTTGTTTGAGGACCGAGACCAGCGGATCGCCTTTGGCACAGGTCACAACCTCGATTGTCATAACATCTCCAACACGCTGTGGCAGAGTTTGCCCGGGCGTATCCGCCAATTTGCGGACGATGTCCCGTTCCGACAAGATGCCGCAAAGCGCGCCTGTCTCATCGGTCACCATCAATGCGCCGATATGTCTATCGCGGAGAATTTCGACCGCATGATGCAATGTCTCATCAGGGGAAATCGAAAAGACGTCCCCACCCTTTCGACCCAAAACATCTGCAACAGTCGCCAGTTCAGAATTCAGGTTTGTCTCAGAACTCTGGCTCTGGCTGCGGGACTTGGCTTGATCTTTGCGCATCGGTGCCTGATATGACGTTGGCATGGCTGCACGCTCCTCCCAAAAGAAATTCATTGGTTATAGCTAGCAGCATAACGCAAAATCAGTTTTGGCGGAGTTAAAATTGCCTGAGATCACGCTAAGCCCAATGATCGCAACCGTGATTTTCACGTTGGATTGCCTGTGCGGCATGCAATATCGCCGGGTCTGGAAGGCGGAAGGACCGCGATGGCAGCTATGGCTCTATGGGGCTTTTGCGGCTCTTGGGCTGCTGTTTCTTGGCTTTGTGCCAATGGGCACCTCTCTTTAAGAGGCTTCCATATTCTCTAGCATTTTCTTTGCGCGAGGGCATTGAAGCCGGTCGCGCAAAGGGCTGTCAGGGTCGACGTCTTTGCTGCAGACAACACATTTGTCTGCACCGCTGATCGCATTCAGGCCACCACAGCTTCCCTTGATGGTCTTGTTCATCAAAATAACGCCAAGCGCCATGCCCAGCATGATGATGAGAAGAAAACCGAAGGTGAAGAGGAACGTGGCCATGAATGCTACGCCTTTATGTCTAAGTTATGCTGTCAGCTCGGCAAAACGTGCGCTTGCTGTGGTCTTGAACGTAAGATCGGTGCTTGCTTCGTCACGATCAATGAACAACACGGCAACGTTATGTGCATCCGCCACTTCCAGGCCACGCTCGCGCCCAAGGGTCAGCATCGCGGTTGCCCAAGCATCTGCCATCATTGCGTTTTCTGCCAGAACAGTCGCGGAGGCTGTTTTGTGCGTGATGGGACGGCCTGTGACTGGATCAATCACGTGCGAGAACCGCTGACCATCTTCTTCGAAGTAGTTGCGGTAATCACCCGACGACGCCAGACCCAGACCCGAAACGCCTACAACATCCAGAACGCCACCCGAGAGTGCCGCGGGCTTCTCGATCCCGATCTGCCAAGGCTGACCTTCTGGGTTACGTCCCGATGCATAGAGATCGCCACCGATCTCAACCATGTAGTCGGTGATCCCCAACTCTTCGAGCGCCTGACCAACTTTGTCCGCACCATAGCCTTTGCCAATCGCGGCGAGATAGACATTGGCGTCTGCCTGAGTTTTGCGCAGCGCACCGCCTTCTACACGCAGGGTATTGGCGTGACCCGCACGTGCGCTGGCCTCGGCAACAGCCTCAGCGCTCGGCATGGTCTTGTCGCCTTTGGCGCCAAAGCCCCAAAGTTCGATCAACGGACCCATAGTAGTGTCAAAACGACCCTCGCTTGCGATGTGAACGGCTTCGGCCGCGTCCATCACTTTTGCGAGATCTTCAGACACAGAAATTGTGTTTGTCGATGTCTGGGCGTTGAACTGCGAGATTTCTGAGGTGTCATCCCAGTTGGACATCTGGCGATTCACTAGCGCCAAAGCGTCATTGATTCGCGCCTGAGCGACAGCTTCATCGACAGAACCCGACGGATCTACAGCAACCACATTGTATGTGGTGCCCATGGTAAAACCAGCGATTTCAAGGACGTTAGAGCCGAATTTGCAGGCTGCCAGCGCCAGAGGCGTCAGCATGAAAGTGCGGCGGGAGAACGCGATCGGGTTGGACAAGGAAGAAACCCCTTTTCTCGGTCGATTGGGCTTTGATATCAGTTTGAAGGGCTTTTCGGCGACATTCAGAGCCTTTTCAACCCAAAAATCGCAGACAGCGATTCAGAAATTTCTGCTTTCGTCCGACACGCACTTGTCGCATAAGCCCAACAAAACTCCGCTAGAGGTTCATGACGTTGACGCGCTTTCCGCTAAGAAAAGGCCTGAATGTGCCCATTCAAGGCGCACCCAGGACCGAAATTGACACTGCTCCACCTGTGAGCACTGTTGCGATTCTGGGTGACGATTACATCGGCCTTAAACCGCGCATCCTTGTTGCCGAAGGCGACACGGTAGCCGCAGGCACCCCGGTTCTCATCAATAAAGATCTGCCTGAGGCGAATATCGTCTCACCCGTGGCCGGTCGTGTAAAAGCGATCAATCGCGGGGCACGGCGTAAGCTGATCAGCATCGAGATCGAGGTGATCGAAGGATCTGCTGATCCCGTCGATTTTTCGTCGGTTGGCGATGTATCCACGGCGGAAGGTCTGGTTGAGCGTCTCTGTGCAGCCGGTCTATGGACCGCGTTCCGCACCCGGCCCTACTCCAAGGTGCCTGCGTTTGACACACGTCCCAAGGCTATCTTTGTCACCGCAATGGACACCGAGCCATTGGCGGCTGATCCCGCGCTAATTATCGCAGAAGACAAAGCCGCCTTTGAGGCTGGTCTGGCGGCGATCACCAAACTTACCGATGGTGCAACCTATCTGTGCCATGAAGATGGTGCGACAGTGCCCGGCGGCGACCTCTCTGGTGTTGAGGCCGCCGCCTTTTCTGGACCACATCCAGCCGGTCTTGCAGGTACACACATTCACTTCCTCGCTCCTCCGAAGGGCGATGAGACTGTTTGGACCATCGGATATCAGGATGTCATCGTCATCGGACGACTGCTTCTGACACATACCTATGACGCCTCCTGCGTGATTTCGCTTGCTGGTCCGGTCTGCAAAGATCCCCGTCTGGTGCGCACCGTTGCCGGGGCGTCGATGGCTGACGTCACCAAATCAGTTCTGCCGCAGGATCTGCCAGTTCGCGTGATCTCGGGCTCGGTTCTCAGCGGCCGCGCAGGAGAAGGCCCGGCGGCTTATCTGGGGCGTTATGCGCGACAGATCACTTTGATCGAGGAAGATCGCAAACAGATCCCGATGGGCTGGATTCGTCCGATGTTTGCGAAATACGCCATTCAGCCGGTTCTGGGTTCTGCGCTGTCCAAGCGCACATTCCCGCTGACCTCCAACATGAACGGTGGACGCCGCGCGATGGTACCGCTTGGCACCTTCGAAGAGCTGATGCCGCAGGATTTCCTGCCAACCCAATTGCTGCGTGCTTTGTTGGTCATGGACACCGATCAGGCGCAGGCACTGGGTGCGATGGAACTAGATGAAGAAGATCTTGGGCTGGTGGGCTTTGCTTGCCCAGCCAAATACGAATATGGCATCGCGCTTCGCGATAGCCTATCTAAGATCGAGAAGGAGGGGTAAACCTTGGGCTTGCGTAACTTCTTCGATCGGATCGAGCCGCACTTTGTGAAAGGCGGCAAATGGGAACAGTATTTCCCAATTTACGAGATGGTCGAGAGCTTTCTTTACACGCCGAAGACGGTGACCACCGCTGCACCACATGCGCGTTCATATATCGATATGAAACGCATCATGACCTACGTGGTGCTGGCAACGATCCCGTGTATCTTGATGGCGTTGTATAACACTGGGTATCAGACCAATCTTGCGATTGCTGACTTTGGTGCCTCTGGCTGGCGCGCTGCCATCATCGAAGGCTTGGGGATCGGTTTTAACGCCGCAAACCCTATTGCCAACATGCTGCACGGGTTGCTGTACTTCCTGCCGATCTACATTGTGACACTGGTTGCAGGCGGTGTCTTTGAAGTCATCTTTGCCACCGTGCGCAAACACGAAGTGAACGAGGGCTTCCTCGTGTCTTCGATGCTCTATGCGCTGATCGTTCCCGCAACCACCCCACTCTGGCAGGTGGCTCTGGGCATCATTTTTGGTGTGGTGATCGGCAAAGAGGTGTTTGGCGGCACTGGCAAAAACTTCCTCAACCCGGCCCTGACCGGCCGTGCCTTCCTTTACTTCGCCTACCCTGCGGCCATGTCCGGTGACAGCGTCTGGGTGCCCGTAGACGGCTTCACCGGCGCAACAGCACTGGCGGTTTCGGCCTCGGATGGGTTCCAAGAGCTAGCCGCACGTGGCGTGACCTGGTGGGACAGCTTCCTTGGCTTTATCCCGGGCTCCATGGGCGAAACATCCACGCTTGCAGCATTGCTGGGGCTGGCCTTCCTGCTCGCCACCAAAATCGCCAACTACCGCATGGTTGTAGGCTGTATGGCGGGCATGATTGGCTTCTCTCTGCTGCTGAACTGGATCGGTTCTGACAGCAACCCGATGTTCGCCATGCCGTGGTACTGGCACCTTGTTGTGGGTGGCTATGCCTTTGGTCTGGTGTTCATGGTGACCGAACCCGTTTCGGGCGCACACACCAATATGGGGCGTTATATCTATGGTGCGTTGATTGGCTTCATGGTTGTCATGATCCGCGTCATCAACCCCGCATTCCCGGAAGGCATGATGCTTGCCATCCTCTTCGGCAACGTGTTTGCGCCGCTGATCGACTACTTTGTTGTTCAGGCCAACATCAAACGCAGGGCAAAACGTCATGTCTGATAAACAACAGACCCCGTCCCAGCCCCAAGGCTTCATCCGCCGTTTTCTGGCCGCTCCCCCGGATACCGTCGGGAAAACCCTCTTTGTTGCGATTTCGCTGTGTCTTGTGGCGTCGATGATTGTTTCGGCCGCCGCGGTTGCGCTGCGTCCGCTGCAGGAAGTGAACGCGCTCAAAGACAAGCAGATCAACATTCTGCAGGTCGCAGGCATTTACGATCCAAGCGAAGATGTGGTTGAGGCCTTTCAGGCCTTTGAACCCCGCATCCTTGAATTGGCTACTGGAACGTTCACAACCGAGTTCGATCCGGCCACCTTTGACGATCGCACCGCCGCAGACGATCCCGCGACCTCCGCTGCTCTGACCGATGACCCGGCAGGCATTGGCCGTCAGGGCAAATTCGTCACCGTCTATCTGCTGCGTGACGACGCTGGTGAGATTGATAAGGTTATTCTGCCGCTGCATGGCTACGGTCTGTGGTCAACGCTCTATGGCTTTATCGCTCTGGAAGAGAACGGCAACGACATCTTTGGCCTGCAGTTCTACGAGCACGCAGAAACTCCGGGCTTGGGTGCTGAAGTTGACAACCCTCGTTGGAAAGCGCTCTGGGCCGGTAAAAAACTGACGGATGACAGCGGCGAGCTGCAAATCAGTGTCACCAAAGCTGTTCCGGCTGCGGGGCCCGAGTATCACATCGATGCTTTGGCAGGCGCGACCCTCACCACAGCCGGTGTCCACAATCTTGTGAGATTCTGGTTGGGTGAAACCGGCTACAAACTGTTCTTGGATAATCTCAAGGCGGGGAAAGTGTAATGGCGCATAAACGTAGAGATATGCTTGTCGATCCACTGGTCGACAACAACCCGATCACTCTTCAGGTTCTGGGCATCTGTTCCGCTCTTGCTGTGACATCCTCGTTGCAAGTCGCTTTTGTGATGTCCATCGCTGTGACCTTGGTAACGGCCTTCTCATCGATGTTCATTTCGATGATCCGCAACCAGATCCCCGGATCGATCCGGATCATTGTTCAGATGGTCATCATCGCCTCGCTGGTGATCCTGGTCGACCAGATGCTGAAGGCCTACGCCTTTGAGATCTCAAAAACCTTGTCGGTTTTTGTTGGTCTGATCATCACCAACTGTATCGTGATGGGTCGCGCTGAAGCATTCGCGATGAAGAACCCACCGCTGGACAGCTTCATCGACGGCATCGGCAATGGCTTGGGCTATGGGTTGATCCTGATGATGGTTGGTGTGATCCGCGAACTCTTTGGCTCAGGCAGCCTGTTTGGCGTGACCATTCTGGAAACCGTCAACAACGGTGGCTGGTATGTCCCCAACGGCCTGCTGCTTCTGCCGCCGTCGGCGTTCTTCATCATCGGTCTGATCATCTGGGCGTTCCGTTCGTGGAAAACAGACCAGGTGGAAGAGCGTGAATATAAAATTCAATCGGTGGAGGGTCACTGATGGAAGGTTTGCTTTCACTTGCGGTCAAGGCAGTCTTTGTTGAAAACCTTGCTCTGTCGTTCTTTCTTGGTATGTGTACCTTCATTGCGGTGTCCAAGAAGATTTCGACAGCGATTGGTCTTGGTATCTCGGTCATGATTGTTCAGGCGATCACTGTGCCAGCCAACAACCTGATCCTGACCTATCTGCTCGCACCCGGTGCGCTGGCATGGGCCGGTTTCCCCGATGTTGACCTGACCTTCCTTGGTCTGATCTCTTACATCGGTGTTATCGCCGCTTTGGTTCAGATCCTTGAGATGGTGCTCGATAAGTATTTCCCGCCGCTCTACAATGCACTGGGTGTATTCTTGCCACTGATCACCGTGAACTGCGCCATCCTGGGTGGCTCGCTCTTCATGGTGGAACGGGGTTACGATTTTGCCGAGGCAGCGACCTATGGCGTCTCGTCTGGCTTTGGCTGGGCACTGGCGATCACTGCGATGGCCGGCGTGCGCGAAAAGCTCAAATATTCAGACATTCCCGATGGTCTTCAGGGCCTAGGCATCACTTTCATCACCGCAGGACTGATGGCCATGGCCTTTATGTCCTTCTCCGGCGTGAAACTCTAAGGGGCTCGGGTTATGGCAACATTTGGCCTCGGCATCATTCTGTTCACCTTGATCGTTTTCGCGCTGGTCGCGGTGATCTTGGCCGCCCGCTCGCGCCTCGTGTCGACCGGCAATGTGAACATCACTATCAACGGTGAAAAAACCATCTCGGTTCCAGCGGGCGGCAAGCTGCTGCAAACGCTGGCTGAGCAAAAACTCTTTGTCCCTTCTGCTTGTGGCGGTGGTGGCACCTGTGCGCAGTGTCGTGTGAAAATTCATGCGGGGGGGGGATCGATCCTGCCCACCGAAGAAAGCCACATCACCAAGCGTGAAGCGGCCTGTGGCGACCGCCTGTCCTGTCAGGTTGCGGTCAAACAGGACATGGAAGTTGAAGTCCCCGAAGAGGTCTTCGGCGTGAAGAAATGGGAATGTACCGTTCGCTCGAACGAAAACGTTGCCACCTTCATCAAAAACCTTGTTCTCGAACTGCCCGAAGGCGAAGACGTGAACTTCCGCGCAGGGGGCTACATTCAGATCGAAGCACCTGCACACCAGCTGAAGTACACCGACTTCGATATTCAGGAAGAATACCGCGAAGACTGGGACAAGTTTAACCTGTGGCAGTACAATTCCGCAGTCAGTGAGCCCATCGAACGAGCCTATTCGATGGCAAATTACCCGGACGAAAAGGGCCTTATCATGCTCAACGTCCGTGTGGCTTCGCCACCTCCGGGCTCGGTAGGAATTCCAGCTGGTCAGATGTCGTCCTTCATCTTCAACCTCAAACCCGGTGACAAAGTCACCATTTCCGGTCCGTTTGGCGAATTCTTCGCACGCGAAACCGAAAAAGAAATGGTCTTTATTGGCGGTGGTGCGGGTATGGCCCCCATGCGGAGCCACATCTTTGACCAGCTCAAGCGTCTTAAGAACAAAGATCGCAAGATCACCTTCTGGTATGGTGCGCGCTCGAAGAAAGAGATGTTCTTCGTCGATGATTTCGACTCGCTGGCCGAAGAGTTCCCGAACTTTACTTGGCACGTGGCCCTGTCGGATGCGATGCCCGAGGACGATTGGAGCGGCTACACCGGCTTCATCCACAACGTTCTTTATGAAGAGTATCTGAAGAACCACCCGGCGCCTGAAGATTGCGAATTTTACATGTGTGGCCCGCCCATCATGAACCAATCCGTGATCAACATGCTGGTGGATCTGGGTGTGGATCGTGAAGACATCATGCTGGATGACTTCGGCGGTTGATCTAAAGAAACATTGCGAAAACTGAGGGGTGGGACAGTGTCCTGCCCCTTTTTTGTGTGATACCTACGGTTCTGAAGTGCGGCTCAAAACGGTTCAATCACTTCGATCAGCTCAGGCCCCGCGGCCCGGTTGGAGTTCACAGCGGGGTCGACCCGGTGAAAGGACAGCAGATCCTCATCTGCGGCGCGCATCAAAGGCGCAGCCCCGTGCCCCTCTTCACCCAACCATTTTCCCCAGTCCTTTGGCTCCAAAACCACCGGCATTCTGTGATGAATTTTTGCCAATGACGTGTTGCCCCCCGTCGTCACGATAGCACAGCTCCGATACGCGAGATCGCCCCGCCGCCAATCCTGCCAGACGGCCGCAAAGGCCAGCGGGGCGCCGTCACTGCGGAAGATGTACCAGGGCAGACGGTTTCCAACGGGATCTTTGGTCCATTCATAGAACCCGGATGCCGGAATGATACAGCGCCGCTGACGACAGGCCTCGCGAAAAGCGGGTTTCTCGGCAATCGTCTCGGCACGGGCGTTGATGAGCAGCGGACCGTCCGTTGGAGATTGGTACCAACTTGGAATGAACCCCCAACGCATGGGCGCATAGTGCCGTCGCTCTGTGCCGGCCAAGACAACAGGGATTTGGGTTGTGGGGCACACGTTAAAGTTTGGGGTAGCGGGCAAATCATTGGCTGGCGCAGCGTCAAAGAGCTGAGCCATGGCATCGTTGGGAAGAGTGACAGCAAGACGTCCACACATAGCCCAAAGATCGAACAGGATGAGCCCGGACGCAAACAAAAAAGGCCCCCTATTCGGGGGCCTCATGATCATAGAAATCTGCGATTACTTCGCAGTGATACGACCGTCGGTATAGGGCTTAACCGGGCCCATTTTCGCCATGTATTCGGCGGTTACGTCAGCCAGATCCGGGCCAAAGTCATAGGCGTTCTGAGCGTCACGGAACATTTTGTACCCGTCTCCGCCGTTGCGCACATAGTTGTTCGAAACAACACCATAGGTCTTTTCAAGGTCGATCGCTGCACCGCCAACCATCACGTCCGACACACGCTCACCGGCGGGTTTCGACACGTCAAAGGTAAAGCTCATCCCAGCAACCTGCGGGAAACGACCTGCGCCTTCTTCGTGCTGGCTAACGCCATTTTCCAGCGCCGCAACAATGGTCGCCCCGGTCACCTGGAACGTCGACAGCGTGTTCTGGAACGGCAGAACCGTCAGAACTTCACCCATGGTGACTTCACCCGCATCGATTGACGCGCGAATGCCGCCGCCGTTCTGGATCGCGATTTCAACGCCTTGGTCTTTCACGCGGTCAAGCATCGCATCCGCGATGATGTTGCCCATCGAGCATTCGACCGCACGACAGGAGCCACGCTCACCATCAATCGCTTCGGCGGTTTCCGCAACAACCCGGTTGCGGATCTCTTCCAGAGGCGCTGCAGCCTCTGCGATACGCGCTTTGGTGGCCTCGTGCTCATGCACACCACCGTCCATGATGATCGGCTCTCCCTTGGCTTCGACAATTTCACCTGCATCGTTGAAGGTGACGTTCAGCTCGCCCAGGAATTTACCATAGGCGTAGGCCTGAACAATTGCCGTGTCGCCTACCATGGTTGGGTAAGGACCTTTGGCTTTTTCAGAAGTGTTCGAGAGGAATGTGTTGGAGTGACCCCCAACAATCACGTCAACACCGGTCGTGTTCGCCGCAACATGCTGATCGACGCCATAGCCGGAGTGCGACAGAACGATGATTTTGTTCACACCCTCAGCGGTCAGACGATCAACTTCACCTTGCACCGCCTGAACCGGATCAGTGAAAATGACGTTTGGTCCGGGCGAGGCGAGTTCATCGGTGTCCTGTGGTGTCAGGCCAATCAGGCCGAGTTTTTCACCATCACGCTCGATAACTGCTGACTTGGCAAGCTTGCCGTGCAGCATCGCTTCACCCGAAACATCGGCGTTCGACATCAATACAGGAAAATCCACAGCATCCATGAACCCGCGAAGAACTTCGGGACCATCGTCAAACTCATGGTTGCCGACAGTCATACCGTCGTAGCCCATCTTGTTCATCATCTCAGCCGCAAGCTTGCCCTTATAGTAGGTGTAGAACAAGGTGCCTTGGAACTGGTCCCCACCATCAACAAGGATGGAGTTCGTCGATCGCGCGCGTGCGGCTTCAACAGCTGTTACAAGACGCGCTGACCCACCAAAACATTTGCCTTCCGCATTGCTTTCAGCGGAACAGCCTGAATCGTATTTGCTGATCGGTTCAAACCGGGCGTGAAAATCATTGGTGTGCAAAATGGTTAGCGAATAATCGGCAGCAGCGGCGCCGGCCGAAAGCGCCAAAGCGGCAACGCCGGTCAAAAGACGGAATGACATTGTGGACCTCACTGTCAGTTTGTTGTGGCTTGAAACTGGCCTACTCGACGGGGCAGAGTCAAAGGAGAAAATTGGTTTGACGCCCGCATCACAACCGTAACAGCGCTTGACCCCGCGGCACAGGCGCGGCATCTCAAGCCTATGCTGATCTATAAAATTCTTCGCGCGCCCGAATGGGCCCAGTTGCAAGCCGAAGCTGAAACCGCTGGCGCTCCTATTGATGTAGCTGACGGCTACATCCACTTTTCGACTGCCGATCAGGCCCGGGAAACCGCGGCCAAACATTTTGCCGGTGAAGATGGGTTGCTCCTTCTCGCACTTGAGGCGGACGCGCTGTCACCTCTGAAGTGGGAGCCATCTCGAGGTGGTGCCTTGTTCCCGCATCTGTATGGCCCCCTGCGGCTTGTCGACGTGTTGTGGTCCAAACCCCTTCCTTTGGCTGGCGATACCCATGAGTTTCCCACCGATTTCGCCTAACCAAACCCAAAATCGAGACAGCGCTTGAAGACGCAAAAGCGTTCGATGACTTAGGAGACTGTGCCACATGAATTTGTTAGAAAAGGCCGGGCTAACGCTGCTGCATAAAGTCGACCCTGAAACCGCACATGGGCTTGCCATCAAGGCGCTTCAGATGGGATTGGCCCCGACACCCGGTGTTGTCACATCAGACCGTCTGCGCACGCAGGTCGCAGGTCTCACTTTGCCCAACCCCGTTGGACTGGCGGCCGGGTTCGACAAAAACGCCACTGCGCTTGATGGGCTCTCGAAATCTGGTTTTGGGTTTATTGAGGTTGGCGCGGCTACACCGCGCGCGCAGCCTGGCAACCCCAAACCAAGGCTGTTCCGATTGACCGAAGATCAGGCGGCCATCAATCGGTTCGGCTTTAACAATGACGGGATGCAAGCCATCTCGGCGCGCCTTGCTGATCGCCCGAAAGGCACAGTGACTGGCCTTAACCTTGGCGCCAACAAAGACAGCACCGATCGCGCCGCCGATTTCGCCATGGTGTTGCGCGAATGTGGCCGGCACGTTGATTTTGCCACCGTCAATGTCAGCTCTCCAAACACCGAAAAGCTGCGTGACCTACAGGGCAAAGATGCTCTGGCCGCGCTTTTGGCTGGTGTCATGGAAGCACGTGCCGAATTGCCAATTCCCATTCCGGTCTTTCTGAAAATTGCCCCGGATCTTGATGCACAAGGCATTGAAGATGTGGCCGAAGTCGCTCTCTCTTCTGGTGTTGCGGGTGTCATTGCAACAAACACCACTCTCTCCCGTGAGGGATTGAAATCATCGCACGCGGGCGAAGCCGGTGGCTTGTCCGGCCAACCAGTGTTCGAGAAATCCACACGTGTTCTGGCCAGTCTTTCCAAGCTGACTGACGGAACTCTCCCAATCATTGGTGTTGGTGGCATTGGCTCCGCAGAACAGGCCTATGCCAAAATCCTCGCGGGTGCCTCGGCCGTCCAGCTTTACACCGCGTTGGTGTTTGGTGGCCTGAGCCTTGCCGCTGATGTCGCCAGAGGGCTCGACGCGCTCCTGGCCCGAGACGGTTTCGCCAACGTATCTGAGGCGGTTGGAACAGGGCGTGACGCATGGCTATGATTTTGTGGCACAATCCGCGCTGTTCAAAATCTCGGCAAACACTTGCTCTTTTGGAAGAACGCGGCGTGGTCTTTGAGGTCCGCCGATATCTCGAAGATGCCCCAAACTTGGCTGAGCTCACCTCGGCGCAGACATCGCTCAAGGTACCGGCCCTCGCAATGATGCGGACTAAAGAAGTCGAGTTTAAAGCATTGGGCCTGTCACAAGACAGCACAGAAACTGAGCTGCTTGAGGCGATGGTCAAAGTCCCAAAGCTAATTGAACGGCCCGTATTTTTCAACGGGGACAAAGCCGCTATCGGGCGGCCCCCGGAGAAGGTTCTTGATATCCTCTAGAGCCAAAAAACGCCCCTGACTTGGGGCGTTCTTTCAAAGCTTTGGAATTTCCTGCGCGCCTTTTGTGGCATTGATAAAGGCCCTAATCTTCCCCGCGTCTTTCAGTCCCGGCGCGCTTTCGACACCAGAGGAAAGATCAACCTGGCTTGCGCCCGTCAATTCAATTGCACGCTGCACGTTTTCGGGTGTAAGCCCCCCTGCCAACATCCAAGGGCGGCTCCAACGACGTCCAGCGATCAATCGCCAATCAAAGGTCAAACCGTTGCCTCCTGGCAGGTCTGCAGATTTCGACGGCTTTGCATCCACCAAAATCTGATCCGCTACCTGAGAATATTGGTCCAGTTTCAGCAGATCATCCGCATCGGCCACGCCCACAGCTTTCATAACGGGTAGGCCAAATTTCGAGCGAACCTCTGCCACACGCTGCGGACTTTCCGCTCCATGCAGCTGGATCATATCCAGAGGCACACGCTGCGTGATCGCCTCAAGCTCAGCGTCACTTGCATTGACGGTCAAGGCCACCTTAGCGAGGCCGACAGGCGCCAGAAAGGCCAGTTCCCGTGCGGTTTCAATTGACACATTTCGCGGGCTCTTGGCAAAAAAGACCAACCCGAAATACGCGCCCCCCGCATCGGCCACGGCAGCGACGTCCTCGGGCCGGGTCAATCCACAGATTTTGGTGCGAACTTCCATCGCGCATTCCTTCAAACGTCAAAAAAGGAGAGGCGTGGCCCCTCCCTCCTATTTCAAAACGCACTCAGTGCCGGTCAGCTTGCTTGATCCAGCAGCGCCAGTACCTCGTCTTTGTCTTTGTCGCGCTCGGCCTGGGTTTTCTTCAGGGTCCGCTCGAGCTTGCGCACCTCTGCGCCTTTTCGTGACGCCTCGGCGCGATGCTTGTGTTCACGCAGATATTCAATGCCATAGCCCATAACGAGCCCCAAAGCGATCCCGCCAAAAAACACCAGAAACAGTGGTAATGAGATGGAATAGGTCACGGCCTCAGCGCCAGGAGCCTGTTGCAAAGAAGTGGGCAACGAATGGAGCTCAACCATCTGACGATTGGCCAAAGCGATTACGATCAGGAACACCGCGATGACGGCGTAAACAGCATACCGAAAATAACGCATAAACTTAGTTTCCGTTTAGACGGTCCCGGAGCAACTTTCCAGTTTTGAAAAACGGTACGTGCTTTTCCTCGACCTCTACCGAATCCCCTGTACGGGGGTTCCGGCCGGTGCGCGCGTCCCGCTTCTTGACAGAAAATGCCCCGAAGCCCCGCAATTCGACCCGGTCGCCCCGAGCCATAGCATTGGTGATTTCTTCGAAGATCGTATTCACAATCCTCTCTACGTCACGCTGATACAGATGCGGGTTCTCATCTGCAATCTTCTGGATCAATTCCGACCTGATCATTGGGCCACACTCCCCTGTAATCCACAATGCACTTGGTTTGTAAGGATCGACTATAAGGTGCTGAGGCGCATCCGAAAACTGTAAGTTAGGTGCAATATCGCTGAATTGGGCCACTTTAGCGATATCATTTGTGTCGGCGCGCACGAATAACGCGAATTCCGTCAAAAGTGCCTGTTTTGACATCAGCTTAGCACTGCGTCGATTCGCCCAACGGGCTTTCCGCCTCGATCGCAAAAATCCAACGCCTCTGCAAAGGAAAAGGCCCGGCGTTCGCCGGGCCTTTCAAATTCAAAACGATCGAGTGACTTACTCGTCGTCGCCGCCTTTGAGGGCCGCACCAAGGATGTCGCCCAGCGACGCACCCGAGTCGGAGGAACCATACTGCTGTACGGCTTCTTTCTCTTCTGCGATTTCGCGCGCTTTGATCGACAGACCCAGACGACGGGTTTTGCTGTCGATGTTGGTTACGCGAACGTCCAGTTTGTCACCGGTGTTGAAACGCTCAGGGCGCTGCTCAGCACGGTCACGCGACAGGTCGGAACGACGGATGAAGGACTTCATGCCTTCGTACTCAACCTCGATGCCGCCATCTTCGATTGCGGTCACTTCAACGGTTACGATCGAACCACGCTTCACGCCGCCAACGGCATCTGCGAACTTGTCGCCACCCAGAGCTTTGATCGAGAGCGAGATGCGCTCTTTCTCGATGTCAACTTCCGAAACAACGGCCGAAACCATGTCGCCTTTGCGGTAGTTCTGGATCGCTTCTTCGCCACGCTCGTCCCACGACAGGTCGGAGAGGTGAACCATGCCGTCGATGTCGCCTTCGAGGCCAATGAACAGACCGAATTCGGTGATGTTCTTGACTTCGCCTTCCACCTGAGTGCCCTCGGGGTGGGTTTCGGCAAACTGCTCCCACGGGTTGCGCATGGTCTGCTTGAGACCCAGCGAAACACGACGCTTGGAACCATCGATTTCCAGAACCATGACGTCAACTTCCTGCGAAGTCGAAACGATCTTGCCTGGGTGTACGTTCTTCTTGGTCCACGACATTTCCGAAACGTGTACCAGACCTTCAACGCCAGCTTCCAGCTCAACAAATGCACCGTAATCGGTGATGTTGGTGACGCGGCCTTTGTGGACCGACGACAGCGGATACTTGACGCCAACCAGATCCCATGGATCTTCCTGCAGCTGCTTCATGCCGAGGCTGATGCGGTGGGTCTCTTTGTTGATCTTGATCACCTGGACCTTGATGGTCTCGCCGATGGTCAGGATCTCGGACGGGTGGTTCACACGACGCCATGCCATGTCGGTGACGTGCAGCAGGCCGTCAACGCCGCCGAGGTCAACAAACGCACCGTATTCGGTGATGTTCTTAACAACGCCGTCGATCGAGTCACCTTCCTGCAGCTTGCCGATAACTTCGGCACGCTGTTCGGCACGCGATTCTTCAAGGATTGCACGACGCGACACAACGATGTTGCCACGACGACGGTCCATTTTCAGGATCTGGAACGGCTGCTTCAGACCCATCAGCGGGCCTGCGTCGCGTACGGGACGTACGTCAACCTGCGAGCCGGGCAGGAATGCAACTGCGCCACCCAGGTCGACAGTAAAGCCGCCTTTGACGCGACCGAAGATCGCGCCTTCGACGCGTGCATCGTCTGCGTATGCTTTTTCCAGGCGATCCCACGCTTCTTCGCGGCGGGCCATCTCACGCGAGATAACCGCTTCACCGCGAGCGTTTTCAGCTGCGCGCAGGTAAACTTCGACTTCGTCGCCTACTGCAACAGCCGGAGCTTCACCAGGTTCTGCGAATTCTTTAAGTTCGACGCGGCCTTCCATTTTGTAGCCAACGTCGATGATGGCTTGGCCTGCTTCAATTGCAATGACCTTACCTTTGACAACCGAACCCTCTTCGGGGGTGTCCATTTCGAAGCTTTCGTTAAGGAGGGCTTCGAATTCCTCCATGGTTGTATTAGCCATCTGGCGCTATTTTCCTTTGTAACACTATGCTGGCCGAGCGGTTGTCTCCGCCGGTCTTGGGGTTGGTCTTTCAAGCTGCGCCGCCCGCAATTGGGCAACACGGAACGAAGTGAGCAAACAAACACAAAGGGCCGGAGGTTGCCCCGACCCTGCTCATATTGTCGTCCGTGCGTTTACCGCATCTCTGTTGACAGCGCGGCTTATACGGGGGATGCGCCTTAGGATCAACCCCCGAGCCCCTTTGTTCATTGGGCAGAGACGCGATTTATGCTGCCTGCCATTGCGGGAAAGGATCTTTGCGTCCCGCCCAGCGATCTAGGACCGCCTGAGGCGCGTCTTCGTCAGCAAGACATGCATCCAAAGTCCGCTTTAATTCCTCCGGATTTAGACCAACCCCAATGAATACAAGCTCTTGCCGACGATCCCCCCAGTCCTCAGTCCAGTGTGTTTCCAACTCCTGCATCACCGAGGGGTGCTGTGGCCATCGCGCCCTCGGCACGGCCACCCACCAGCGGCCCAACGGACCGATCGAAGAAACCGCGCCAGCGAGGGAAA
Organism: Pelagimonas sp.; assembly: GCA_049116335.1. GTDB lineage: Bacteria > Pseudomonadota > Alphaproteobacteria > Rhodobacterales > Rhodobacteraceae > CANMIH01. The sequence continues at coordinate 111,148 of JAGDYZ010000005.1, forward strand.
ACTCGATGGCCCAATCGGGACGCGACGCGACCCAAAAATGCCCCTTGGCCCGAATGACACCCGCCATGTCCTTATTCAACGCGTGATGGATTCGCTCTGGATCAAACGGACGCTTGGCCCGGTAGACGTAAGATGAGATGCCATATTCCTCGGTTTCGGGAACATGGTTGTCGAACTCATACAGTTCCTTTGCCCACAGCGGGTGCTCATGGGCTGTGTCAAAGTCAAACAGGCCAGTGTCGAAAATGTCCCCCGCGTCGACCTGCGACTGGTCTGTTTGAATCACCTTCGCGTCTGGATTCAGGGCTTTGATGATTGTCAGCGCAGCTGAAGTTTTTTCCGGGCCTGCGTCCGTGGTTTTGTTGAGAACGATCACATCTGCAAATTCGATTTGCTCCGTCAGTAATGTCACCAACGTCCGGTCGTCCTGCTCTCCAAGGCTTTCTCCTCGCTCGCTGAGAAAATCATGGCTGCTGAAATCTGCAAGCAGATTTACGGCATCAACAACTGTAACCATGGTGTCCAATCGTGCCGTGTCGGACAGGCTATGACCATGCTCATCCCGGAATGCGAAGGTCGCCGCAACTGGAAGCGGTTCGGCAATGCCCGTGCTTTCGATCAGCAGATAGTCAAAACGTCCCTCTTTTGCCAGTCGCCCCACTTCTTGCAACAGATCGTCCCGCAGGGTGCAACAAATGCAGCCGTTGGTCATTTCGACCAGCTTTTCATCTTGGTGAGACAGTTCGGAGCCGCTGCGCACCAGATCTGCATCGATGTTGACCTCGCTCATGTCATTTACAATGACAGCCACGCGTCGGCCGTCTCGGTTGTTGAGAACATGGTTCAAAAGCGTGGTTTTCCCGGCACCTAGAAAGCCGGACAGAACAGTTACGGGAAGTCGGGTGTCAATCATGGGGGGCCTCATTCGTTTGCGATACGTTATATCATAACATATCACTCCTGATGCAAGCCCTATGTTCTTTTCCAACCGCTTCAGCCAAGTATACGAGAACTTGGCCCCCTCTTCCTATTGAGCAGCTCTTATGGAAATTCATCGCATTACATCCGAGGCTTCGTTGCCCATTCGCAAAGCTGTGCTTTGGCCAGACCATCCAATCGAAGCCAGTCAAGTCGACGGAGATGAGACAGCACAGCATTTCGGAGGGTTCAAAGAAGACCACCTCATTTGCGTGGCATCTCTGTTCCCCTCAGAGACCGAGATCCGGCTGCGCAAATTCGCAACGCTTCGGGATTTTCAGGGGAACGGCGTAGGCAGTGCGATGATGTCTCATCTGCTTACTCATGCGCGGCAACAGGGTTTCGCGCGATTTTGGTTTGATGCGCGTGAAAGCGCCATGCCGTTTTATGCAAGGTTCGGATTCGAAACGGAGAGTACACGTTTTTTCAAACGCGACATTCCCTACAGACGTATGTTTCTTGACCTAAATTGAATCGGGCCGCCCTTGCAGACGGCCCAAACACATCAGTTGATCTCGGTGATCAACGTCTCTTTTGACTTACGAACCTTCTTCATGTTCACAAGCCAGTCCTGGTCTTCCTGACGGTATCCGACCGGTAGCAAGATCACCGAACGCAGGCCCTTTTCTTTAAGGCCCAGGATCTCATCAACCTGCTCGGGATCAAATCCCTCCATTGGAGTGCTGTCCACACCCGCTTCTGCCGCCGCAATCAAAGCAAACCCAAGCGCAATATAGGCCTGACGCGCCGCATGGTTGTAGTTCACCTCCGCGTCGCGCGGCAGATACATGCCTTTGAGGTTTTCGAAATACCCGGTCAGCATCTCGCTCTTGCCGCGCTCGTCTTCCATCTGTGCGACAACGCCATCGATACGATCTGTCGAGTAGTTGTCCCAGGCGGCGAAAACCAACAGATCCGACGCTTCGGTGATCTGCGCCTGATCCCACCCCACGGCGCGGATCTTGTCACGCAGCTCCGGGTTCTTGACGACGAACACCTCAAACGGCTGTGTGCCGGATGATGTCGGCGCCATGCGGATCGCCTCAAGGATCAGCTCAAGCTTCTCCGGTTCGACCTTTTTCGAAGGATCCATTTTCTTCGTTGCGTAACGCCAGTTCAGTTTTTCCAGCAGGGGAATGCTCATGTCAGTCTCTCGAATTCCAAGGGTAGTATCAGTTTGTGACTGGCTATATATTCCATACCGAATGCGCCGCAAGAAGGCACATCTTCGTAACCCGGTTACACAAAGGGAACCACTATGACCGTTGAGACTAAGATCGGGCAGGCCTGCCCTGAATGTTCAAGGATCAATGACGTTCTGAGCCGTGTGGGCGACAGATGGAGCCTTTTGATTGTTATGTCGCTCGAAAGATACGGCGTTTTGCGGTTCAACGAACTCAAACGCAATCTGGGAATTTCTCAGCGTATGCTGAGCCTCAAGCTCCGGGACCTAGAGCGAGACGGGATGGTCAACAGGGCCCAATACCCAACCATCCCACCCAAAGTGGAATACACACTTACCCCGCTGGGCGAGTCGTTCAAAGAACCTGCCAAAGCCTTGGGCAAGTGGGCTCTCGATAATCTTCCTGAAATTGACGCCTCTCGCGAACGCTTTGACGCAGAAGTGGGTGTTGATGCCTAGCGGCATGCCTCGATAACCGCGATTGCCTGAGCAATTGCATCTTCGATCGAAAGGTCCGACGTATCCAATATCGTGGCATCCTCGGCCGCCTTCATCGGGGCGTCGGCGCGGTTCGCATCCCGCGCATCACGTTCTTTCACGTCGGCCAAAACAGTCGCTAAATTGTCCGCCTGCCCTTTGGCCGCCAATTCTGCAAACCGCCGTTGGGCACGCACCTCGGCAGAGGCCGTAACATAGAGCTTTGCATTGGCATCGGGGCAGATAACCGTCCCAATATCGCGCCCATCCAGCACGGCGCCCCCGGCTCGACGTGCAAAGACTCGCTGGAAATCCACCAAGGCGGTCCGCACGTCGCCAATTGCAGCAACTTTTGAAGCGGCCTGTGCAACCTGAGGAGATCTGAGGTCAGATGCGTCAAGATCTTCCGCAGTCAACGTGGTTGCGGCGACCAAGGGCTCAACCCCATCCAACGTCCGACGCCCCACAGCGCGATACAGCAGCCCGGTATCCAGATGGGCAAACCCAAAATGCGCAGCGACTGCTTTGCTAATCGTGCCTTTACCTGCCGCCGCAGGCCCATCAATCGCCACTGTAAACGCCATTTTGGCCTCCTGAACTTCCGCCTTTGGCTAGATCACCCGCGCTCCTAAGACAAGAGTAATGCTCGCGCTACTACGCAAACCGATCCTGTTTCAACTTGCGCACCACCAGCCATAAAACGAGGGCAATCGAAACACTTAGGAGAACAAACTTTGTTGTGGTGAACTGAGACGCCAAGCGGGCCGTTTCCTGCGAAAAATCAACCATTCCCGCACGCAGCAGTTCCTGGATCAGAGCATTCTCGCAAAGATCCATCACGACATACCCGGCGACGGGCACCAACAGAACAACACGCGACCAGAGATGAAACTGGGATGACGTCAGAAAGGTCAAGCGGCCAAGTACAAAGGCAAGCAATACGGGAAAGACCGTATCCACCCAGCGGACTTGGTTCTGATAAATCATGCGGCCCATCGGATCCAGATGGTGCAGGAACGCCCGCGCGTCATCCGGTGTGTACCCCAACAGGAGTAGATCAAAGGGCAAATTCCCACCCGCATGTGGCTTGATTTGAAAGACCAGCATCCAAACCAAAACCACATAGGTGGCGGCAGTGAGCGCCGCAATCAGGGCGCTCAACCGGGTCATGCGGGCACAGCATCCCGGGTGATATCGGCGCCCAGGCCACCCATCAGATTTTCAAAAATCGGGAAAGACGTGGCAATTGGTCCACCATCATCCACCGACATTGGATTTTGGGTGGCAAAGCCCAGAACCATGAAGGACATCGCAATGCGGTGATCAAGGTGGCTTTGGACAGTCACCCCGCCTTTGACACCACCATGGCCACAGCCGAAGACGGTCCACCAATCTTCACCTTCATCCACGGCAACACCCGCCGCGCGCAGGCCTGTGGCCATCGCATCGATCCGGTCGCTTTCTTTCACCCGCAACTCTTTAACGCCCGGCATATGGGTTTTGCCTTCAGCAAAAGAGGCAACAACCGACAGGATGGGATATTCATCGATCATCGAGGCCGCACGATGCGGCGGCACCTCAATCCCTTTAAGATTGGGTGAGAATTTGGCCCGCAAATCGGCCACGGGTTCACCGCCCTCTTCGCGCAGGTTCTCATAGGTCAGATCCGCGCCCATCTCTTTCAGAGTGGTGAACAGACCCGCCCGCGTTGGGTTCAAGCCAATATTCGGTACCAGCACATCCGAGCCTTCGGTGATGATTGCAGCGCAAACCGGGAACGCCGCCGAACTGGGATCACGTGGCACAACGATGGACAAAGGATTGAACTCGGGGCGCCCCTGAAGCGTGATGACGCGGCCTTCGTTGGTTTCGACCGTTTCGATCTTCGCCCCAAACCCTGCGAGCATACGCTCTGAATGGTCACGTGTTGCTTCTTTTTCGATCACCACGGTTTCACCCGGCGCATTCAAGCCGGCCAACAACACTGCCGATTTCACCTGAGCCGAGGGCACGGGCACATCATACTGAACTGGCATTGGATCACGCGCACCAACCACAGTCATAGGCAGGCGCCCCCCTTGGCGGCCATATGACTTGGCACCAAACAGCGCTAGAGGATCTGTCACCCGCGCCATAGGGCGGCTGTTCAGGCTGGCATCACCGGTAAATGTGGCCGTGATCGGGCTGGTGGCCATGGCCCCCATAATCAAACGAACACCGGTGCCCGAGTTGCCGCAATCAATCACATTCTCAGGCTCTGCAAACCCGCCAACACCCACACCCTGCACATGCCAGGTGTCGCCGCGCTTCTCGACGGATGCCCCAAACGCTTGCATGGCTTTGCCGGTATCAAGGACGTCTTGCCCTTCGAGCAGGCCAGTGATTTTGGTTTCGCCAATGGTCATGGCCCCAAAAATCAAAGAACGATGGGAGATGGACTTGTCCCCCGGCACATGCGCCTCGCCCTTCAAAGGGCCACAGGCGCGGGAAGTCATCGGGATCGGGGCACCATGGCTGGACATTGTTGGGCGGTCTCCTATTCGCAGTCGTTTCGGTGATAAAACAAGTCTGCGGCCCTGTCCATGCGACGAAACACGAAAGGGAACCAACCCTTTAAAGCAAGACTGTTGCTCCCCTTCTTTCAGGACGTAAGAACCTTACAAAGAGGTGGCGCACTAGATGCGCACAATCACAGACGGCGGAATGTCATGTAGTGCGGTGTACGACCTTCACGCAGAGCCTTTTGCTCATAGCGAGTGGAATTCCAATCGCTCCATGGGGTCCGCCAATCATCTGGCCCCTCTGCCAACCATTCGAAACCCGCTTTGGGCACTTCAATCAGCGTCTGACGCACGTAATCTGGGATGTCGGTCGCGACACGAAACTCGGCACCGGGTTTCATCGCGCGTGCCAGCGGTTGCAGATATTCCTGGGTGACCGCGCGCCGGCGGTGATGGCGTTTTTTCGGCCAGGGATCTGGATAAAGCAAAAAGGCCTTGTCCAAAGATGCCTCGGGCAGAACATCAAACAGATTCCGCACATCACCTGGGTGAACACGGATATTGGTCAATTCCTGCGCTCGTATTTTGCCCAACAACATTGCAACGACGTTCATGAAGGGTTCGCACCCAATGATGCCGACATCAGGATAGGTGGCCGCCTGATGAACAAGATGCTCTCCTCCACCAAACCCGATCTCGAGCCATACGGGTTTGCCTTGAAACATCCCATCAAGGTCCAAAGGATTGCGGTCAGGATTGACATCCCAATCAACAGGGCCCGGCGACAATTCGGCCAGATCCTCATCCAGATAGGTCACCTGCGCCTTTTTCAGCGTCTTACCGTGCACACGGCCATAAAAGTTGCGCCATGGCGCGTCGGGATGTTTGTTTGAGGTGGTCATGCCGCCCTTTAGCCCAAGCAACGGCCCAGCACAATCCTATCCTAAATAGCTCAAACTGACCCAAATCCGGCCAGTGGCTTTTACGTGATTTTAAGCCCGCGTTGGATAGGGCTGCTTACATGAATATCACGTTCCCAGCATGACCCCTGTTCTCTCTTTGCTCTCAGCAACTGGTGTTGCTCTCGTTTTGACTATGGTTTCCGTTGGCCTTTCGCTGACCGCGACTCGTCTCGAAGCGGGTGACCTAGTGTTAGTTGTTGCAGCACCTTGGGGGCCACAAGCCCATGACATCATTCAATCCTCTGGATTGAATGAGACTTATCCTGTGCGAGCCCCCCTCGGTGGTTTGACACAGCTAAGCACCCCTTCGGATGCAGGTCGTTTGAGAGAAAACGGGGCGTGGTTGTTGCTGGATGGGAAAAGGATTGCGGCATTATGTCAATGACTTCGGCTGCTTCGGGAGTGAAGCAAAATAGACAGATTCAGATCTTCAGCAGCATTCTGCTCGCACCATGGCCCACCTTGGTTGCGCTTTTTCTGAATCCAGCAGTTGGCTGGATGGGTTTGACGATCTGCAGTTTGGTTGTCATTGCCGTGACGCTTTCCGCCCACAAATTTGGAGATGAAATAGCCAAATATCTCTACGCTCTTGGCCTTGTCACTCAATGTGTGTTGTTCACGGCATCGCTGGCGGGACATGCGTGGCAGATCGATTCGCACATGCTGTACTTTGTCGTGATCGCGATTTCTTCCACCATGTATGATCGCAATGTTTTGCTCTTCACGGCAGGCGTCATTGCAGTGCATCACCTGACGCTGACTTTTGCATTGCCGATATTGGTCTATCCAGATGGCACCTTAATGTCGAACGTCCAACGTACCGTGTTCCACGCCGTTGTCGTTGTCACGGAAACCGCAGCACTCACCATCAGCATTTATCAAAAACAAGCCGCCGACCGCACCGTCACAGCCGAAAGCGAAGCCGCACGGGAGCAGACACGACTGGCTCAGGAGGCGCGACAGGAAGCTACGGAAAGTCGTGTGGCAACCGAACAGGTCGTCGCGACACTGTCAAATCATCTGGCCCGTTTGTCCGATGGCGATCTCACTGCTCAAATCCAGTCTCCATTTCCCGACGCGCAAGACCAGATTCGGATAGACTTCAATCAGACCGTTGGAAATCTGAATGTGGTTATGGACCGCTTGGCCTCTGTCGCTGGCAACATTCGCCGCGGTGCCACAGAGATTAGCTCGGCCTCGACAAATCTATCCCAACGCACGGAAAACCAAGCCGCGACATTAGAACAATCAGCGGCTGCTTTAGAAGAAATGACTTCGGGGGTCTCTCAAGCTGCGGAAGGTGCTCAGCAGGTCGAAAGCCAGATGAACACCGCCCGCGAAGAAACTCTGACGAGCGAATCTGTGGTGCAAGAAGCGGTTCAGGCGATGAACGAAATCGAGACCAGCGCCACCCAGATCTCGCAGATCATCGGCGTCATCGACAGCATCGCCTTCCAGACCAGCCTTTTGGCTTTGAACGCAGGTGTAGAAGCGGCACGCGCAGGTGAAGCCGGTGGCGGATTTGCGGTTGTAGCCTCAGAGGTGCGCGGTCTCGCTCAGCGATCGGCCGAGTCTGCTCTGGAAATCAAAGCCCTGATCGATCAAAGTGCGGGCCATGTTGAACAAGGCGTCGAACAGGTGGGTCGAGCCGGCAAAGCCTTGGCCGATATTCGGGGTCAGGTGTCTGCCATCGCCCAGCAGATCAGTAGCATCGCCGAGAGTGCATCGACCCAGAGCTCTGGTTTGAAAGAAATCAACACAGGCATGACTCACCTGGACACCGTCACCCAGCAGAACGCTGCTATGGTTGAACAATCAACCGCCGCCTGTCAGCTCCTGCAGCGCGATGCAGGTGAACTTGCCGAGATTGTGGCGCAGTTCAAACTGACAGATGTTACGGCGTCTCCGACTGCCGACGAAGATCACCTTGACGCGGAATGGCAAAAGATTGCCTAGCAGGCCACAATCCACATACGCTCAAAAAAAAGGCCGCGCATTTCAGCGCGGCCTTTTTTTTGATGTTTCAGAAACGAGGTGATTTGGATCACACCGCGCGCTTCAGGGCTTCAACCAGATCGTCGCGTTCCCAGCTAAAGCCGCCATCGGCCTCAGGGGCCCGGCCAAAGTGGCCATAGGCCGCGGTGCGTTGATAAATCGGTTTATTCAGCTCGAGATGTGTGCGGATGCCCCGAGGGGTCAGATCCATGATCTGAGGAATGGCCTGTTCAATGTCACGTGCCTCGACCTGCCCGGTTCCATGGGTATCAACATAGATGGACAGAGGCTTGGCGACACCAATTGCATAGGACAACTGAACCGTACAGCGATCCGCCATACCAGCGGCCACAACATTCTTTGCCAGATACCGCGCCGCATAAGCCGCTGAGCGGTCGACTTTGGTTGGGTCTTTACCCGAGAAAGCCCCCCCGCCATGAGGCGCGGCACCGCCGTAGGTATCAACGATGATCTTACGCCCCGTCAAACCGGCATCACCGTCTGGCCCGCCAATCACAAATTTGCCTGTCGGGTTGACGTGCCATTCAGTCTGATCTGTCAGCCAGCCATCCGGCAGACTTTCCCGGATGTAAGGCTCAACAATCTCGCGGATATCCGCACTGGATAGGGTTTCATCGAGATGCTGGGTCGACAGCACAAGTGAGCTCACACCAACGGGTTTTCCATCGCGATAGATGACCGACAGCTGGGACTTGGCATCTGGGCCAAGCACAGCCTCAGTGCCATCTTTGCGCACCTCAGCAAGACGACGCAGAATTGCGTGGCTGTACTGAATAGGAGCGGGCATAAGCGCCTCGGTCTCATTGGTCGCATAGCCAAACATGATCCCTTGGTCACCGGCGCCTTCGTCCCCGCGTTCGCCCGTCACACCCTGCGCAATATGCGCAGATTGTTCGTGCAGAAGGTTGGTGATTTCGCAGGTTTCATGATGAAACTTGTCCTGCTCATAGCCAATGTCCTTGATACAGGCGCGTGCGATCTCATCGATCTTGCCCATATATTCGGTCAGCTTGTCTTGATCCGTCAGACCAACTTCGCCACCAATTACAACACGGTTGGTGGTTGCAAAAGTTTCACAGGCCACACGCGCCAAGGGATCTTGCGCCAAGAAAGCGTCGAGAATGGCATCAGAAATGCGATCACACACTTTATCGGGATGTCCCTCTGACACGGATTCAGAGGTGAAAGTATAGTTCAGTCTGGACATGATTGCTCCATTGGAAAGTCGCTGTCACGCCAGGAAGCCGTTGTGACAGAATGATGAGCGGCCACTAGAGCCTGTTTCGGGGGCAGTCAATCTTTATCGCGATGGAATGGCCGAAAGAGACCAAAACAGGCAAGAAAGAGCAAGATGAGCACCGGTAGATCACCGACCTTTGAATATAACGTTAAACGCGCGGGCGATGGCAACGGAGCATCCACAAATCCAGCCTGCCCTAGGCCAAGCTGTGCAATGATTCTACCTGCCCCATCGATGACGGCAGAAACGCCAGTATTGGCTGCGCGTAACATCGGAAGACCCTGTTCAATTGCTCGAATACGCGCCTGAACCAGATGCTGATACGGTCCAGATCGTTCACCGAACCAAGCATCATTGGTGATTTGAAGCAAGAAATCCGCCCGTTCCGGAGAACGATATACATCTTGAGGAAACACGGCCTCATAACAGATCAGCGGAAGGGCTTTGCCTAGGTCCCCCAGATCGAGCAGGCGCGGCCCTGGCCCCGCAGAATAGCCCCCCCCGGCTCGGGCCGCCAGTCCTGCAATATTCCACCGCTCAAAAACGGCTGCCGCAGGCATATATTCTCCAAAGGGGACCAAGTGATGTTTGTCGTAGATCTGAGACAGGCGGCCCTGATCATCCACCACCGCAAGCGAGTTGAAAAAGCGGTCTCCTTCGAGACGCTGAACACCCGTCACAACCTGTGCTGCGCCAGCTGCACCTGACACAACTGAAAGAGCATTTCCTGCGCGATGCAACAGCATCGGCAAAGCTGTCTCAGGCCAGACCACCAACTTTGGTGCATCCTGCTGTGCGGGTTCTGCCGTGAAGCCAACCGAACGATCGAAAAACATCGAAACCAGATCTGGGTCCCATTTCTGATGCTGAGGAGCATTGGGCTGAACAAGCCGCACCACGGGGCGCTGCGACAGATCCTCTTCGGGAGGAACCAGCATCCAGCCAACAGACAGCAAAACCAATAGAACTGTAATTCCAAGCGCTGCGGGCAGAACACGGGGCACCCCACCGGATAGGGCAACGGCAAAAAGCGCCGCGACCGAAAAGGTGAGAAAGTTCAATCCGTGTGGACCAACAAGCGAGACCCATTGGATCACATCGATCGGCGCCCAAAGATAAGAGACCAAAGCCCAAGGAAATCCCGTCAGTACATAGGCTCTGGCAAGCTCCGCAGCGGTCCAGGCAATGACGAGGGCCAGACTAGACCTGCCGACGGCATGTCCCGCGACCCAAAAGGCCAGCGCCCAGAACAAAGCCATCCCCCCGGCCATCCCAAGTAGGGCAAACGGTGCCATCCAACCGGTTGTGGCCGCATCAACAAAAAACGGCTCAACAATCCACGCCAGGGTAACGCCGAAATACCCCAACCCGATCATCCAGCCGGTTCCAACGGCCGATGTGCTTTTCGCCGAGGCATTAAAAAGCCAAAACACCAGCGTCAGTGCCGCCAGACCAAGATACCAGTGATTATATGGCGCCTGACCAAGAGCAAGCAAAACCCCAGCCCCAAAAGCCAGGGGCAAACGTGTCCAAAGCGGAAGAGACCGAGACGCGACAAGCGCGCCATCAGACATGCTCGGATCCCGAAGCGGAAACTGCAGTCGCTGTCGGGACTACGCGGCGTGCCTCAGGCAATCTGACGCGCAACCGTTTGACACGGCGCGGGTCGGCGTCGACAACTTCCAGCTCAATACCTGCCGGGTGGGCAACCATCTCACCCCGGGCAGGCACACGCCCCGCCAGCATGAAGATCAATCCACCCAAGGTGTCGATCTCTTCTCCGTCGATGTCCTCATGATCTGTGAGAGTTTGGCCAAGCTCTTGTTCGAATTCATCGAGCGGCGTTTTTGCCAAGGCAAGATAACACCCTGCCCGCTCACGCACCCAGAACTTGTCTTCTTCTGCATCATGCTCGTCTTCGATCTCACCAATGACCTGTTCAATGAGATCCTCGATGGTCACAAGGCCATCCACGCCACCATATTCATCGATCACCAATGCCATATGCCGACGCTCGGTCTGCATTTTGGTCAGGAGAACACCAATGGTCATCGACGGCGGCACAAACAGCAAAGGCCGCAACATGCTTTTAAGATCGAACTCTGGCCCATCGCCGTTGAACCCATGGCTCAATGCGAAATCTTTGAGGTGGGCCAGCCCCATCGGGGTATCCAACGTCCCATCGTAGACCGGCAATCTGGTCAGGCCGCTCTCGCGGAAGACATCCAGAAGTTCCTCTTTGCTCACGGACATCGATACGGCTGTGATATCCGCCTTGGGCACCGCCACATCCTCTACACGCATGCGGCGCAGATTGATCATACCGTGAGTTTGCGGCGCCGGCTGATGGGTCAGCGCCCCAGCTTCAACGCTTGGCAAAATGTCTGGCGCTCTACGGCCAAACAGCCGCCGCAAAAAGCTAGGCCTCTGACCCAGTGTGTCGTCATTTGAATTTTGCTTCGTCATGCGCGCGCTCTGCGCTGCATTAGACGAGCCGTCGTTTTCGCCCATCAATCCATACCATTCAGGCGCCAGTTGGCGCGTCGTCTTCCCTATATGGGTCGGGCAGGCCAAGTTTGCCAAGTATTTCGCCCTCTAACCGTTCCATAAGCGTGGCATCTGCGTCACGGATATGGTCATAGCCGATAAGATGTAACACCCCATGAACAATCAAATGTGTCACATGGGCGGCAAATGGCTTGTCCTGCTCGTCTGCTTCTTGCGTGCAGGTTTCAAAAGCGATTGCGATATCACCAAGCTCTTCTTCTTCAGGCAGCAACGGATCGGCCCCATCCGCTTCGGCAGACAGATCTTCATAAGGCCAGCTCAGCACATTGGTCGGTTTCGCTTTTTCACGAAACTCATCATTGAGCGCCATAATCCTTTGATCATCACAGCCCATCACCACAATTTCGTGGCCTGACGGGTCGATATTGAGATGAGACAATGCCGCTTGAGCCGCGGTTTCGGTCAGCTCAACAAGGCCCACCGCCTCCCAGCGTCCGTCTTCAATGATCGTGTCAGTCAGCATAATCTTCCGGCAAGGTCACCCCTTGCACTCCCAGTCTCTAATCCGATCTTCGAAAGATCAGGATTGTTGCGCATCGCTCTCATAAGCCTCAATAATTTTGGCGACAAGCGGATGACGCACGACGTCTTTGCTTGTGAAGTAATTGAAAGCGATGCCCGGAATTTGATCCAACAACCGTTCCGCATCCGACAGTCCCGACGGCACACCACGCGGCAGGTCGATCTGCGTCCTGTCCCCGGTGATCACCATACGGCTCCCTTCCCCCAGGCGGGTCAGGAACATCTTCATCTGCATGGTTGTAGCGTTCTGCGCCTCATCCAAAACGACAAAGGCATTTGACAAGGTCCGACCACGCATAAAGGCAAGCGGCGCAATTTCGACGGTTTTCTCTTCCATCATTTTCGCCAACTGTTTGCCCGGCATGAAATCATTCAGCGCGTCATACAACGGCTGCATGTAGGGGTCGACTTTTTCCTTCATGTCACCTGGAAGGTAGCCAAGCTTTTCACCGGCTTCGACCGCTGGGCGCGACAGAATAATCTTGTCGACCTGTCCCGTGATCAACATGTTCACACCAACAGCTACCGCGAGATAGGTTTTGCCTGTCCCGGCCGGGCCGATGCCAAACCCAAGTTCGTTGGAGAACAGCGACTGAACATAGGCTTTTTGGGCTTCTGTGCGCGGCTCGATCAGCTTTTTGCGGGTTTTGATCTCAACCTTGCCGCCACCAAACATCTCAAGCTGAGAATCCGGGCCCGGTTCTTCAAGGCGGAACTCGCGATCGATGTCGCTTGCCGCCACCTCGCGCCCCTGTTCGAGCCGTTCGTACAGCGACCGAAGAACTTCGGTGGCTTCGGCCTGAGCTTCAGGCTCGCCGTGAATCGTCAGAAGATTGCCGCGTCGCAAAATCTGAACGCCTGTGCGCACTTCGATATCGGTCAGGTTTCGGTCATATTCGCCGCAAAGATCAATAAGCAGGCGGTTATCGGGAAATTCCAAAATGGCTTCGGTAACAGTGCCAGTTGTCACGCATGTCTCCTGCGCTGGGTTGCACACATAGGGTGCCAAGTCGCGAGGGCAAAGGCAAGGGGCGGTAGCCAAATGTCACGCGATTGATACGCCGAAGCGGCCGTTCCCCAAAAAAGAAACCAGCCACACCTATGGAGCAGCTGGCAAAATGTTCTTTCTAATTGGGATCTTAAAGAGGATCGCCGATAATCGACGTTGATCCACCTTTGAAATCACCTGTGGCGATCGTTGGAGGCGCGGTGCCCGAGCAGACCGGTTTGCCGTATTTGTCGAGACGCGCCGAAAGATAGCCTTCAACACCATCATCGATGATCCAGTGATCACAGCCATTTGGGTCAACCCAAATACCTGCACGCATCTGGCTCAGATCGTCGGCGTCAATGCCGCGGTCGATGCCCTTGTTCGGACCATGCGCGCCAAAACCATCAACAACTTCACAGCCCGAAACGACCACAGCAGCCGTCAAGGCAAGACCAATTTTGAGTACGTTCATATCTTTGGCCCCTTAGCGAATGCAGATGATTTCAACGCGGCGGTTGCGCGCCATACCGTCTTTGGTTCCGTTGCTGGCAACCGGCTGACGTTCACCATATCCACGGATATCCACGATGCTCGCACCAGTCGACCGCGCAACACGCGCAACTGAAACAGCACGGTTGTAGCTCAGCTTCATGTTATACGAATCCGAGGCACGGCTATCGGTGTGACCGGTGATGATATAAGAAATCGCGTTGGCGCTCTGAAAGAACTCCGACAGACGCTGCTGACCCGCCGGAGAAATCCGATGGCTGTCAGTGGCAAAGAACTGATCGGTGTTCAGAACACCGCAAGTGTTGCCTCGGTTACAGACCGGAATACCTTTGCGGTTGACGTGAGGGGTCATGTAACCCTCCACACCATCATCCATCACCCAGTGTTCACATCCATCGGGATCCACCCAGATACCCGGAATATACTGCTCACCCTGAATCGTGCGGGTATTTTGCGTCGAAAGAAAAGGTGTCTTCTGCTCTGCGTTGCCTGCAACGGCGGGCGCCGTCATTGACAGTCCCGCCAGCGCAGCCAGCGCCAATGCGCCTACGGCTTTGGTCATGCGTGTCGCCACAGCCTCTGTCCCCTGATTGGTGTTTCCCCCACACGTGCAACCAGAAAATGGCAGCGGCTACACGCAAATTTACTATAATCAACACATTAGCAAACAATTCCCCCGTGTGAAGCGAAAACACAGGGGAAATGTAACAACAGAGGGCTCAGCGCAGCCAATTGGCCACGCATTCAGGGCTGCGACGGATTTCAGCTTAGAAACAATGCGTTGATTGTTTCCAAATTGGATTAAATCAACTCGCCCGTCAGGGAATTGGACTGAGACGCGACGATTTTGACCTTTGCGAGATCGCCAACTTCGACATTCTCGACCACCGCGTGAACCGCATGCAGATATTCGGACTTGCCGATCATCTGCCCCGGCAAACGGCCTTTTTTCTCGAACAAGACCGAAACTTCGCGACCAACCATCGCGTTCTGGAGATCGCGCTGCTGCTGTCCAAGCAGCGCCTGAAGCCGACGCAGACGATCGTCTTTTTCATCTTCTGGAACCTGCGGACGCTCAGCCGCAGGAGTCCCAGGACGCTCGGAATACTTGAATGAGAAGGCAGAACCGTATTTGACCTCTTCGATCAATGCCATGGTGTCGAGGAAATCTTGCTCGGTCTCCTCGGGAAATCCGACAATGAAGTCGCCCGACAGGTGCAGGTCAGGACGCGCTTCGCGCAGACGTTCGATCAGACGAATGTATTGCTCGGCGGTATGGCTCCGGTTCATCCGCTTTAGGATCTTGTCGCTGCCTGCCTGCACCGGGAGGTGAAGATACGGCATAAGCTTTTCACAGTCTGCGTGGGCCGCGATCAGATCGTCATCCATGTCGTTTGGGTGCGACGTGGTGAAGCGAATGCGCTCCAAGCCATCAATGGTGGCCAACTCTCGCACCAGACCACCGAGGCCCTTCTCGTGCCCGTGGTAGGCGTTCACATTCTGGCCAAGGAGAGTGATCTCGCGGACGCCACGTTCGACCAGATCCCGCGCCTCACCCATAATCCGCTGGGAGGGACGGCTTACCTCTGCGCCGCGTGTATAGGGCACCACACAGAAGGCGCAGAATTTGTCGCACCCCTCTTGAACGGTCAAAAACGCCGTTGGACCGCGCTTGGCTTTGGGGCGGCCTTTCAGATGCGCAAATTTATCTTCTTCGGGAAAATCGGTATCCACGGCCTTTTCGCCCGCGCGCGCTTTGGCCTCAAGCTGTGGCAGACGGTGATAGCTTTGAGGGCCCACCACCAAATCAACCATTGGCTGACGCCGCATGATTTCCTGCCCTTCGGCCTGCGCCACACAACCCGCAACACCGATTTTCAAATCGGGCTTTTCGGCCTTCAAACCTTTATAACGCCCTAGCTCAGAATAGACCTTTTCGGCAGCTTTCTCGCGAATATGGCAGGTGTTCAGAAGAATCATATCCGCGTCATCTGGCGTATCGGTCTGCACATAGCCGTCGCCGCCCATGGCCTCGGCCATACGTTCACTGTCATAGACATTCATCTGACAGCCATAGGTTTTTATGTATAGCTTCTTGGGCGTGCTCATGGTCAGGGATCCGTTCGCGCAGAAAAGTCTAACGGCACCTCTGCCGTCCATCAGGGGCCGGACATACCGCATAACACCCTCTGCTTGCAATGCAGCAGATTTTCATCGATTCTGCACCGGCATGAAGTATTGAGGCAGGCATGCAATACAACGGATTAGACCACTTCCTAAATCAAAGCACCGCGGTTTTGGCCAAAGGGCCCATCGCCTTGGTGTTTGCCGAAGATGACGTCGAGTTAGACACGACACTGCGCCACGTGCGGCATTCGGGTTTTCAAGCTGTGTTGTGCTTCATGTCCACACGGCATGACCTTGCACCGGATCTCGAAAACAAAGTGCATCGCATTGACTATGATGTGGCCAACGAAGGCGCCTTGCCCCATGCCGTCAATGCCATCATTGCAGCGGCCCCTGACAACACCTGGATGTACTACTGTTATAACGCCGAATACCTCTTCTATCCCTTCTGCGAAACGCGCACGATTGGAGAGATGCTGTCGTTCCATGCTGAAGAACGCCGGGATGCCATGCTGACCTATGTGGTCGACCTTTATGCCGGTGATTTGGATCAACACCCCAATGCGGTCTCATTAGATGACGCCTTTCTCGACCGGTCAGGCTATTATGCCTTGGCGCGAAGCGACCCCGCCAATCATCACCACCCCAAAGAGAGGCAGCTCGACTTTTATGGTGGATTGCGGTGGCGGTATGAAGAACATGTCCCCTACGAGCGGCGCAAAATCGACCGCATCGCGCTGTTCCGCTCTAAGAAAGGCCTCCAACTGCTGGAGAACCACACCTTCAATGTTGAAGAATATAACACCTATGCCTGCCCCTGGCACAACAACCTGACGGCGGCAGTGGTGTCGTTCCGGACTGCAAAAGCGCTCAAACTGAACCCGGGATCGACCTATGATATTCGCAATTTTCGCTGGTACAATTCCACGCCCTTCGAGTGGCATTCGCGCCAACTGCTTGATCTTGGCCTGATGGAGCCCGGTCAGTGGTTCTAACGGCGCGCGAACTAACCGCATCCGATGTTCAAACTTGGCGTCGTTTGCGACAGGAAGGTACGAGAGAGTTCCCCCTCGCCTTTTACCCGACCTATGCAGAAGCTTGCGCATTTGATGAAACAGTCGACGCATCGTTTCTCGAAGATGGTGGGCGGTTTGGTGTGTTCGATGGCACAGAATGTGTAGGTATCGCAGCGATCACCCAGCCTAGCTTTTCGCGCGCCAAGCATCGTGCCGAAATCGGAGCCGTGTATGTACGCAAAAGAGCCCACGGAACAGGCGCAGCAGACGAATTGCTGCATGCCATGTTCGCTTGGGCAACTGATAGAAATGTTTGGCAAATCGAACTGCATGTGGCAGCGGCCGATCCTAAAGCCCAGCGATTCTACAAAAGGTTTGGATTTCGCGAGGTGGGGCGCATTCCTTCCGGAATCGTCACTGAGCAAGGAGCACATGACGATCTAATTTATGTGCTGCAAACGGCTTTGACGCCAAACGGATTGAAAGACCCCTCATTGGCCTGAAACTCTATCCACAGTGCGGACACAAAAAACGGGCACCCAAAGATGCCCGTTTTAATTCAGGAGTTGGCAATTAACCGCGATACTTAGACAGGATCATCGACCCATTGGTGCCACCAAAGCCAAACGAGTTGGTCATGACACTATCCAGACCCGCGTTTTCCACCAGGCTAGTCACGATTTCCTCAGGCTTCAATGCGGGATCGAGAGTCTCAACATTGATCGACGGGATAAGGAAATCATGCTCAAGCGCCAGCAGGCAATAGATGGCTTCCTGAGCGCCTGTCGCACCTTGGCTGTGGCCCGTCATGGATTTGGTCGAGGACACGGGCGGTGTGGCCCCCTCACCGAAAACACGACGCACGGCTTCAATTTCACCGACATCGCCAACCGGGGTCGATGTGCCATGGGCGTTGATATAGCTGACCTTGCGGTCGTCACCCAGCGTCGAGAGCGCCACGCGCATCGCGCGCTCGCCACCTTCACCCGACGGCGCCACCATATCGGCACCATCTGATGTCGCACCATAGCCGGTGACCTCAGCATAGATTTTGGCACCACGTGCTTTCGCATGTTCCAGCTCTTCCAGAACCAGAATGCCGCCACCACCACCGATCACAAACCCATCGCGATCCGCATCAAAGGCACGCGAAGCTTTTTCAGGCGTGTCGTTATACTTCGACGACATCGCACCCATCGCGTCAAACAGGCAGGACAGGGTCCAGTCCAGCTCTTCGCCACCACCCGCAAACATAACGTCCTGTTTGCTCAGCATGATCTGCTCAGCCGCATTGCCGATACAATGCAGCGAGGTCGAACAGGCCGAGGTGATCGAATAGTTGATGCCTTTGATCTGGAACGCGGTCGACAGGTTGGCCGATACGGTCGAACACATGGCCTTTGGCACCGCAAACGGGCCAATGCGCTTGGTTGCACCTGTTTTCAGCACGGTCTGATGTGCCGTAAGCATTGCGCTGGTGGAAGGGCCACCGGACCCGGCCACAAGACCTGTGCGGGGATTGACCACATCCGATTGTTCAAGGCCAGAGTCCGCAATGGCTTGCTGCATGGCGATATAGGCATAGGCGGCACCGGGCCCCATAAAGCGCAACGTCCGCTTGTCAATATGATCCGCAACATTGAGCTTGATGTCACCAGCGATCTGGCTGCGGAACCCATGTTCCTTCATCGCCTCATTGGCAGTGATCCCGGATTTCCCGGCTTTCAACGAGGCCAGAACCTCTTCGGCATTGTTACCGATGGACGAGACAATCCCCAGTCCGGTGACGACGACACGGCGCATGCGGCCTCCTAAATTTGCTTAAGCCTTACTAGGACATTGCAACGGTCAGGTGCAAGTATGAGCAGGTTTTATCGCGGAATAGACAGTATGATCCAAATCGCTCTGCCGTGAATATTCCGACAAAGTGAGGCATTCATAGCAACGCACGACTTCGCCCAAACACCTTACCCGCAGCGATGCCCCAGCAGCACCCAAAGCGCGAGAGGCACAATGAGGGTCAAAATCGCAATCGCGGCAGACACCTTATTGTGTTTGACCTTCTCAACACCAACCATGACCTTGAATGTCGCAGCCAAACTAAGCTGATGACGGCGTTTAAGATAAAGAGTCAACGCCAAAGCACCGAAACAAAATAGCAGCGCCGGAAGCGGAAAAGCTGCATTGACGCAGGCGGTCACTTCATCCTTGGTCATGGTCAACTTCTCTAAAACAGCGAAGCCGATCCAAATGGACCGGCCTCTTGTTTCGCGTCAGAAAGACGGGTTTAGCTTTCGCTCAGCGCCACTTTCATATCTTTCACCTGATAGATCACTTCACCGTCGGCTTCGACGATACCGTCAGCCACACCCATGGTCAGGCGACGGGTCTGGATCGCTTTGGTGAAATCGATTTTATAGGTCAGCATCTTACGGTCAGGGCGCACCATACCGGTCAGCTTCACTTCACCGACACCCAGCGCATAACCACGCCCCTGCCAGCCACGCCAGCCAAGGTTGAACCCTGTCAACTGCCACAGACCATCAAGGCCAAGACACCCGGGCATAATCGGGTTGCCCGGGAAGTGGCAGTCAAAGAACCACAGCTCGGGGGTGATATCAAATTCAGCCACGATGTGGCCTTTGCCATGCGCTCCACCATCGCCAGAGACTTCGGTGATGCGATCCATCATCAGCATGGGCGGGGCTGGCAGCTGGGCATTTCCCGGGCCGAATAGCTCGCCACGCGCGCATTTGAGAAGATCTTCCTTGTCAAAACTGGTCGGAAATTGGGCCATTCAGGCTTGCCCCTATGTTTTTCGTTTACTGTTCAGCCACCTCTAGCACCCGCCCCAAGCTCCATGCAAGGGCGTGGCCCGAGCCTGAGCAACGCGAAATTCATTTGAATTGGGGGGCCGCAGTCCTTTATATGTCATTCAGATGGAAAAAAGGCGTTTTGCGTGATGAACTCTCAGTCGATAGCTCGTGGCAAGGACTGGCTGGCCAAATCTGAACTGCGCCCCACCCGGCAGCGCGTTGCACTGGCGTCGCTTCTGGTTGGTGACGGCAAGAATCGTCATGTCACCGCCGAGTGGTTGTTTGACGAAGCCAAATCGCGGGGCGAGGCCGTTTCTCTTGCAACTGTCTACAACACGCTCAAAGCCTTTTGCTCCGCTGGGTTGATGCAAGAAGTCACCGTGGATGGGTCAAAAAGCTATTTTGACACCAATACCCATGATCATCCCCATTTCTACTGGGAGGATGATGGAAAGCTAACCGACGCACCTGCCGACCAGCTGGTGATCGCCAGTATGCCCAACGCGCCTGACGGGGCAGAGATTGCGTCGATTGACGTGGTGATCCGGTTGCGTCGCACGCACTAGACTCTCAATTGGTTTTCGCCTCGTCGTTTCCCGAAACTGACATCCTGATGCTCAAACCTGCATCGGGACTTTCTGTTTTAAATACAGAAAAACAAGTTCAGCCTAATTTATTCGACCATTTCAGCTTCTTATCGTGAGTTCGCTGGATGAAGATGGCGACCCAGATTTTTACATTCAAAAACAAATAGATAAGAATTTGACCGTGCTTCGAGATACAGCCTGATTCAGCCAATCGGTCTTGCTCCCGGGCGAAAAAGGCCTCGGTCAACTCAAACAAAGGGCTATACTTCCACAAATTTTTGCGCTCCATTGCTCTCACAAAAAAAATTTTTCTAGCTTCCCCGCGCGAAGCAATCTGACAGGACTATGCTGTGACACACCAATTCCCGTTGATTTTTGATGGCCATAACGATGTGCTCACCAACCTGTATCGCGACGGCGGCTTGTCAGCTACTGAGAGCTTTCTGACCGGGCGCAAAGGCGCGATTGATGTTCATTCTGCCAAAGAAGGTGGGTTCGGTGGTGGGTTCTTCGCAGTCTGGGTGCCCTCGCCCATGGATGTCGATGACGCCTTTGAAAAAATGGCGGCGGAAAAATACGACCTTCCTCTTCCCGAGTTGATCACCGCAAACGAGGCTCTGCCTGTTGTGCTTTCCCAGGCCGCCATCCTCTTCGAATTGGAACGTAAGGGCGCTTTGAAAGTTGTTCGAAGCACCGCAGAGATTCGCGACTGCATGGCGCAAGGTATCATGTCGGCGATCTTTCATATCGAAGGTGCCGAGGCCATCGACCCCGACCTGCACGCCCTCGACGTGTTGCATGCTGCGGGCCTGCGATCGCTCGGGCCAGTTTGGAGCCGCCCAACCATTTTTGGCGAGGGTGTGCCGTTTCGATATCCCTCAGGCCCTGACATCGGCGGTGGGTTGACTGAGCATGGTCGGCGCTTGGTTGAGCGTTGTAACCAATTGAAAATCATGTTGGATTTATCTCACCTCAACGAGAAGGGCTTCTGGGGCGTTGCCAAACGGTCGGATGCTCCTCTTGTTGCTACGCATTCCAACGCGCACGCAATTTGCCCTCATGCCCGCAATCTCACCGATGACCAGATGCGCGCCATTGCCGAAAGTGATGGCATGGTCGGGCTGAACTTTGCCGTTGCCTTTCTACGTGAAGACGGACGGATGTTGACCGACGTGCCGCTTGAGCAGATGCTACGGCATATTGACCACATGATTGGAATTCTGGGCGAAGACCGCGTTGGTCTTGGCTCGGACTATGACGGGGCTGAAGTGCCCGAGGATGTGACCACGGCAGCAGGCCTGCCCCGTCTTTGCGAAGCCATGCAAAACCATGGCTATGGCAATGAGCTCATTAAGAAGCTCTGCCATGAAAATTGGTTACGGGTTCTGGAAAAGACCTGGGGCGCGTGACCTCAACACCAAAATGATTACAACAGCGAGGACAACATGACTGTCTTTACCAAAATGCTTTCCGGCGCAGCTATGGGCCTGGCCCTGGCCGTCACTTCAGGTGCCGCTTTTGCCGAAACACCCCCAAACATGCTCGTTATCGCCAACCGCATAGACGACATCACCACCCTAGATCCGGCCGAAAGCTTTGAATTTGCCGGTTCAGACGTGAGCCGCAACATTTACCAGAAACTGGTCAACTTTGACCCCGCGAACCTCGATGGCGGTTACCAGCCCGAAGTCGCCGAAAGCTGGACCGTGTCTGAGGACGGCAAAACCATCTCTTTCACCATTCGTGACGGTCTGACCTTCCACTCGGGCAATCCCGTGACCGCCGAAGATGTTGAGTTTTCGCTGCAGCGCGCGGTTATTCTGAACAAGACCCCGTCGTTCATCCTGACCCAATTCGGCTTCACCGCGGACAATGCTGCGGACACCATCAAGGCCGACGGCAACACCGTCACCATCGTGACCGATCAGCCTTATGCAACGTCGTTTGTTCTCAACTGCCTGACCGCGACCATCGGTGGCATCGTTGACAAAAAGACCGTGATGGCTAACGAAGTTGACGGCGACATGGGCAACGAATGGCTGAAAACCAACTCGGCCGGTTCAGGCGCCTATAAGCTCTCAAGCTGGAAGCCAAATGAAAGTGTCACACTAACCTCGAACCCTGATTTCTATCTGGGTGCTCCGGCGATGAAGCGCGTGATTGTCCGCCACGTTCAGGAAAGCGCGTCGCAGCGCCTGTTGCTGGAACGCGGTGACATCGACATCGCCCGCGATCTGAACCCCGAAGACGTCAAAGGAGCGATGTCCGCAGACGACGTCCGCATTCACGACGAAATGCGTGGCCGTCTGATGTATATCTCGATGAACCAGAAACACCCCGAGCTGTCTAAGCCGGAAGTGCGTCAGGCCATCAAACATCTGATTGACTATAATGGCATGCAAAACAGCTTCCTGAACGGTCAGTACGTCATCCACCAAAACTTCTTGCCGCGCACGTTCTTGGGTGCCGTGGATGAGAACCCGTTCGACTTGAACGTCGAAAAAGCCAAAGAGCTTCTTGCCGCAGCTGGCGTTGAAGGTCTCGAGCTCGAAGTGGGTGTGCGTGAATCGCAAGACCGTATCGAGATTGCTCAGTCGATGCAGAACACCTTCGGTCAAGCTGGCATCAAGTTGAACATCACTGTTGGCACCGCCAAACAGGTTCTGGGCCGTTATCGCGCCCGCGAATTGGATGTGTATCTTGGTGCATGGGGCCCAGACTATCCCGATCCCCACACAAACGCAGGCACCTTTGCCTATAACCCCGACAACTCGGACGCGGCAAATGCCACCGGCCTTCTGGCCTGGCGCAACAGCTGGGACACCGGTGGGTTGACTGACATTGTCGGCAAAACCGTGATCGAGAATGACCGCGCTGTGCGCGCGAAACTCTATGGTGAAATCCAAGCGACCTTCCGCGACACCTCGCCGTTTGCTGTGATGTTCCAGAAAATCGAACAGGCCGGCGTGCGTGACAACGTACAGAACCTGAACCTGGGTGGCGCGACCACGGCTGTATCGTACTGGCCGGTGACCAAGTAAATGGCCGCGACCGACACTCAAACCAAGGGGCGCGTTCGCGCGCCTCTTGCCCCTTGGCTGAAGGGCACGGCCACCACGCTTTTGTCAATCTGTGTGACAATGCTTGGCCTGCTCTTCGTGACGTTTATCATCGGACGGGTCATGCCGATCGACCCAGTTCTAGCGATTGTGGGCGAACGCGCCTCCCAGTCGACCTATGACGCTGTTTTCCATGAGCTTGGGCTGGACAAGCCGCTGATGGTTCAATTCGGGTACTATATATGGGACGTGCTGCACGGCGACTTCGGTGACAGCCTGTTGAACGCGCGCCCCGTTTCTGAAGACATTGCACGCGTGTTCCCCGCCACCATGGAGCTGGCGACGATTGGTGTGCTTGTTGGTATTTTTCTCGGTGTTCCACTGGGCGTGATCGCCGCGGTGCGCCGTGGGTCATGGATTGACCAGATCGCCCGTGTTGTGGCGCTTGTTGGATATTCCATGCCCATCTTCTGGTTGGGCCTGATGGGCCTCTTGGTCTTCTACGGCATTCTCGGATGGGTCGGTGGCCCCGGACGACTGGACATTTTCTATGAAGACATCGTCCCCGCACGCACCGGAATGATCCTGATTGATGCGGCACTGGCGCGCGACTGGGAGGTGTTCCGCAATGCCTTCTCCCACATCGTGCTGCCTGCGTCATTGCTGGGTTATTACTCGCTGGCCTACATCAGCCGCATGACACGATCTTTCATGTTGGAACAGCTGTCCTCTGAATATGTCACCACCGCGCGGGTCAAAGGCCTGTCCGAGCGTCAGGTGATCTGGGGGCATGCGTTTAAGAACATCCGCGTGCAGCTGATTACCGTGATTGCGCTCAGCTATGCCAACCTGCTGGAAGGCTCGGTGCTTACCGAGATCATCTTCAGCTGGCCGGGCATCGGCAGCTATATCACCACCGCGCTTTTGAGCGCCGATATGAACGCCGTATTGGGCGGGACCGTTGTGGTCGGGTTGATCTTCATCTGCCTGAACATCTTTTCGGATCTGCTGTACCGCGTCTTTGACCCGAGGTCGAAATGACAGATATGACATTGCGGCAATGGCTGTTGACCGACGCACCGACGTCGCGTCGCCATGCCCGGCTGGCCAGTTTTTACAAAGGCTGGCTGAGCCTCCGTTCGAACTCTATGGCCATGTTTGGTCTGGGCATTCTGGTGGTTCTCGTGCTCGCCGCAGCACTGGCCCCGCTTCTGGCGCCACATGATCCTTTTGCCCAAGATCTGGCCAATCGCCTGCAACCGCTGGGCAGCGAGGGCCATATCCTTGGCACCGACAGTCTGGGGCGCGATATCCTCTCACGTCTGATCTATGGCGCGCGGATCACGCTATACATCGTCGCTCTCGTGGCATTGATTGCGCCGGTTGCTGGTCTTTTGGTGGGCACGGTTGCAGGCTATACCGGGGGTTGGGTCGATATCGTGATGATGCGCATCACCGATATTTTCCTCGCCTTTCCGCGTCTGGTACTGGCGCTGGCCTTTGTGGCGGCATTAGGCGCCGGGATTGAAAACGCAGTTCTCGCGATCTCGCTAACCGCATGGCCACCCTATGCCCGTATGGCACGCGCTGAAACCCTGACCATCCGCAGCTCGGACTATATCAATGCGGTGCGTTTGCAGGGCGCAGGCCCAATCCGCATTATCACGAAACACATCTGGCCGCTGTGCATTTCATCTCTGATCGTCCGTGTGACGCTTGATATGGCGGGCATCATCCTCGCGGCTGCGGGTCTGGGCTTTCTCGGCCTCGGTGCTCAACCGCCAAGCCCTGAGTGGGGTGCGATGATCTCAGAAGGACGGCGGTTTATTCTGGATCACTGGTGGGTTGCCACCGTGCCCGGTCTGGCCATTTTCACCGTCTCGCTGGCCTTTAACCTGCTCGGAGACGGGTTGCGCGATGTGCTTGATCCGAAGGAGGGCGGCCAATGAGCCTGTTGGACGTTGAAAACCTCTGGGTGAAATTCCCAACCCGTCAGGGTGTGTTTGATGCGGTGCGTGGTGTCTCCTTTAGCCTCGGGCAAGAGCGTCTGGGGATCGTGGGGGAAAGTGGCTCGGGCAAGTCGATGACGGGCCGCGCCATCCTGCGCCTGATCCGCAACCCGGGCATTGTTGAGGCCGATCACATCAATCTTGAGGGTAAGAACCTTCTGGAAATGAGCGAACGCGCCATGCGCGATGTGCGTGGCAAACAGATTTCGATGGTAATGCAGGACCCCAAGTTCTCGCTTAACCCAGTGACCACCGTGGGGGCGCAGATCATCGAAGCCTACCGCCAGCACAATCGCGTGTCGAAATCTGAGGCCTATAAAAAGGCCCTTGAGATGCTCGAGGCCGTCTCCATCCGCGACCCGAAACGAGTCATGCGCGCCTACCCGCATGAGGTGTCAGGCGGGATGGGACAACGGATCATGATCGCCATGATGCTGATCCCCGATCCCAAGATCCTGATCGCAGATGAACCCACCTCGGCTCTAGATGTCTCAGTGCAACGTCAGGTGCTCAACATCATGGATGGGCTGGTGAAAGAGCGCGGCATGGGGCTCATTTTCATCAGTCACGACCTCAATCTGGTGTCCGAATTCTGTGACCGCGTGTTGATCATGTACTCGGGCCGGATTGTCGAAGTCTGTGATGCGGACAAGCTGCATGAGGCCAAACACCCCTACACCCGTGGTCTGCTCGACTCGCTGCCACGGCTGGATCAGGAAGAAACCCATCTGAGCGTGTTGAACCGCGATCCCGCGTGGTCAGACGCCGAAAGTGTGAGGGGCTGAGATGTCGGCACTTGAAATCTCAAACCTGAACGTCTGGTTCGGCGATGGTGCAGATCGCGTGGATGCGGTCAAAGGCGCAAATTTTACCGTGGCAAAGGGCGAGAGCTTTGGCCTTGTTGGCGAAAGCGGCTCGGGCAAATCGACCATTCTGCGGGCCATGACCGGGCTTGCTCCCACATGGTCAGGCAATATCACCGTCGAAGGAACCTCACTCGCCGGGGCCAAGCGCGACAAAGGGTTTTTCCGCTCCGTGCAGATGGTGTTCCAAGACCCTTATGCCTCGCTTCACCCCCGCCACACCGTGGATCAGGTTCTCAGTGAAACGCTGCAACTGCACGGTATTGGCGATATCGACAATCGCGTTGAGCAGCTCTTGAAAGACGTGGGATTGGACCGCCGTTTCCGTTTCCGATATCCGCACCAGCTTTCGGGCGGGCAGCGGCAGCGCGTTGCCATCGCCCGTGCGCTGGCAGGTGAACCAGACATACTGCTTCTGGACGAACCAACCTCGGCGCTGGATGTGTCGGTTCAGGCCGAAATCCTCAATCTTCTGACGGATCTACGGGCAGAACACGGGTTGACGTATCTTATGGTGTCACACGATTTGGCGGTGATTGCGCACATGTGCGACCGGCTTGCGGTGATGCGTCATGGTGAGATTGTCGAGATCATGGATGCGGCAACCCTGCGCGCGGGGCAACCGGCACATGAATATTCCCAAGACTTGCTAGGCGCATCAACCGCGCCATAACAGTAAATGAAGGCACGAAAAAACCGCCCGGTGCATCTGCGGCCGGGCGGTTTGTTTTTAGGGGAAGCTACCCTTCCCCTTCATACTTAACTGGCCGAGGCAAGCAGGCTGGCGTTGCCACCAGCTGCGGTGGTGTCGACACAAATGTGGCGCTCCAAAATGCAGCGGTCACCGAAATCCGCATCGTTGATCAGCGGGATCAACGCGCCATCCCGGGCGGCAAGCGCCTTGCGCAATGGACGCAGAACCGCCTCACCGCCCCAGCACACCACCGCATCAAACCCTCTGAGGGTTTCCAGATCCGCAGCCGCAATCACGCCGTTCACTTCACCCTCCTGCGTGGCCCCTGAGGCAACCACCAGCGGGGTCGATCCATGCGCCCGCACAATCGCGGCCTGTTTGCGCGCGGCCTCGGCGGTTGGCCCAAGACACATGAATACGCCCCGCCCATAGGTCGATAGCAGGTTGGATTCGCCGGTTGGGCCGGGCAACTGGCTGCTTGTCAGGGCAAGGCGTTCTGGGCGAGGTGTCGCGCTGAGCGCGCTTTTTACAGCAGCCAGAGACACCGAGGTTTCGCCAGTATCTGCGACAGTTTCACGTACGATCTGAGCAAAACGTTTCACATAATTTGGGCCACCCGCCTTAGGGCCGGTGCCTGACATGCCTTCGCCCCCAAAAGGTTGCGAGCCCACGATTGCGCCGATCTGGTTGCGGTTGATGTACATATTGCCGACGTTGAGCTGGCTTGTGACCTGCTCAATCCGGTCATCAATCCGAGAATGCATGCCGAAGGTCAGACCAAAGCCGGTGGCATTGATCGCCGCCACCACCTGATCCAGTTCCGAGGCTCTATAGGTCGCCACATGCATGATCGGCCCAAAGACTTCGCGGGTGAGATCAGCAATACCCGACACCTTGAGCACAGCAGGTGCCACAAAGATCCCGTCTGTGGGCTTCGCCAGTTCTTTCAGTACACGCCCTTCCGCCCGCGCAGCGTCCACATAACCGGTAATGTCGTCAAAAGCACCCTGGTTGATAACCGGGCCCACATCGGTGCGCATGTCCCAAGGGTCGCCCAAAACCAGCTCATCCATCGCGCCATAGAGCATCTCAAGCAACGTATCAGCGACGTCTTCCTGCACATAAAGCAGGCGCAGGGCCGAGCAACGTTGGCCCGCTGACTGGAAGGCCGACGCCACAATGTCTTTGATCGCCTGTTCCGGCAGCGCGGTGCTGTCCACGATCATGGCGTTCAGCCCACCGGTTTCCGCAATCAGCGGCGCACCGGGATCAATGTCCTCGGCCATGGCCCGGTTGATGGTCTGGGCTGTGGCTGTTGATCCGGTGAAACAGACACCACTAATCCGCGGGTCGGCGGTAAGTTTCGCGCCCACGATGCGGCCCCGCCCCGGCAAAAGCTGCAATGCCGAATTCGGCACACCCGCCTCATGCATCAGACGCACCCCAATCGACGCAATGATCCCGGTGGGTTCCGCTGGTTTCGCGACAACCGCATTGCCTGCAGCCAAGGCGGCAGAGATCTGCCCCGAGAAAATCGCAATCGGGAAGTTCCACGGAGAGATACAGGTCATAACTCCCCGGGCACCGGTGCGGTTTTCCATGCCGCGCGCTGCGTAGAAGCGCAGGAAATCCACTGCTTCGCGCAGCTCGGCAATGGCATCCATCGTGGTTTTGCCCGCTTCGCGTGTCAGCGCTGCGAAAATCTCACCAAAGTTCTGTTCATATAGATCCGCAGCCTGGTTCAGGATTTGGGCACGCTCCTCCGCAGAGGCGGTCCAAGGGGCGGCATTGGCCAGGGCCGTTTCCACATCTTCGGGTGCGGATTGCAGCACCGTACCCACCACCTGAGCGGGCAGCGCCGGGTTGCGCACCTCGGTGGTGTCCGCACCAACAACTTCACCGGCAATCATCGGGCCAACTTGCCACTGGTGATCCGCAAACGGCGAGCGATTGGCGTGGATGTCATCCAGATCATCCTCAGCATGCAGATCCCAGCCTTTGGAATTCACCCGCTCAGCCCCATAGAGATCTTTGGGCCGCAACACCGCCGCATTGCGCGCCCCTACGCCGCAAGCCTCAAACGGGTCCGCCGCCACGGTTTCAGCCGGGACATTTTCGTCAACGATTTGGTTCACAAAGGACGAGTTGGCCCCATTCTCCAGCAAGCGCCGCACAAGATAGGCCAAGAGATCGCGGTGTGCCCCAACGGGCGCATAGATCCGGCAACGCGTGCCATTTTGGGTCAGCACCAGATCATGCAGGCTGTCCCCCATGCCGTGCAGACGCTGGAATTCATAGCTGTTGGCATCGGCCCCCATCTCAAGAATGCAGGCCACGGTGTGGGCATTGTGGGTGGCAAACTGCGGATAGATCCGGTCCGTCATGCCCAGCAGTTTGCGAGCGTTACAAATGTAGGAAATGTCGGTCGCCACTTTGCGGGTGTAGACCGGGAACCCCGACAGGCCTTCAACCTGCGCGCGTTTCACTTCGGTGTCCCAGTAAGCTCCTTTCACCAGACGCACCATGATTTTGCGATCCAGCTCATCCGACAGGGTGTACAGCCAGTCGATCACCTGACCGGCACGTTTGCCATAGGCCTGCACAACAACGCCAAAGCCATCCCAGCCCGCAAGCGAGGGGTCGCGCAGAACCGCTTCGATCACATCAAGCGAGATGTCCAGACGATCGGCCTCTTCTGCGTCGATGTTCAGCCCCATACCAGCGGCTTTGGCCTGCTGCGCCAATTTCAAGGTAACCGGCACGAGTTCCGCCATAACACGATCGCGTTGACCCACCTCATAGCGCGGATGCAGCGCCGACAGTTTGATCGAAATACCCGGGTTTTTGCGAATGTCATCCGAGTTGCATTCACCTGCCAGCTTAGCAATGGCATCGGAGTATGCGGTCAGAAATGACTGCGCGTCTTTGGCAGTCAGAGCCGCCTCGCCCAGCATGTCATAGGAATAGGTGAACCCTTCGGCTTCTTTGCCTTTGCCGCGTTTCACCGCCTCTTCAATGGTCTGCCCGAGAACAAACTGTGCGCCCATTTCTTTCATCGCGCGACCGACCGCCACACGGATCACCGGTTCGCCCAGACGTTTGACCGCACCTTTCAGCGTCGCAACAAGACCATGGCCCTCTTGCAGCACCTTGCCGGTCAGCATCAGCGCCCAGGTCGAGGCGTTGACCAGCGACGAGGAGGATTGGCCAAGGTGCTGCCCCCAGGCCGACGGCGCAATTTTATCTTCGATCAACGCATCAATTGTTTCGGCATCTGGTACGCGCAACAATGCCTCTGCAAGACACATCAAGGCCACGCCTTCATTGGTCGAAAGGCCGTATTCCGCCAGAAAGACCTCCATCAGTCCGGGGTTGGAATGCCCCCGGATCTGACGCACCAGATCGGCGGCACGATTCTGCGCCACAGCGCGCTCAACAGCCGTCGGAGCAAACTGCTGAGTTAGATCCTGCAGCACATCAGCTTCATTGCGAAGGTGATTGTCACGCAAAGCGGCACGGATGTCGGTCAGATTGGCCATGAGATCTCCTGAAATCGGGTTTGACCCAAAAGTTACCATGTTAGCGACAGACTGTTTGCCTAAATTTCTGGAATTTGCAGTCCAAATGCCTTAAGATACAAGTCACGACAAACACCTTGGAGGCCTTTATGAAACAATCCGGGCAACTCGACCGTTACGACCATGAGATCCTCCGCATTCTGAGCCAAGACGGTCGCCTTCCTGTTACCGAGCTTGCAGTTCAGGTTGGACTATCAAAAACACCCTGTCAGGTAAGACTGAAACGCCTGATGGCCGACGGGTACATTCACGGCTTTAAGGCCATGCTTGATCCCGCAAAATTGGGGCTGGAACAGGTGGTGTTTGTAGAGGTGCGCCTCAAGGATACCACAGAATCCGCTCTGACCGCATTTAATAAAGCGGTTCAAAAAGTACCCGAA
Organism: Pelagimonas sp.; assembly: GCA_049116335.1. GTDB lineage: Bacteria > Pseudomonadota > Alphaproteobacteria > Rhodobacterales > Rhodobacteraceae > CANMIH01. Next base: position 142,225 of record JAGDYZ010000005.1, read on the forward strand.
ATCGAACAGTGCCACATGATTGCAGGCGCTTTCGATTACCTCCTGAAGCTGCGCACCCGAGATATGCAGAACTACCGCGAGGTTCTGGGCGAAGTGATCTCAACCCTGCCGCATGTTGCAAGCACCTCAACCCATGTCTCGATGCAATCCGTCAAAGACGATGGGTTTTAACCCGGCAATCTGACGGTCTGCATTGGCGCAACGTCGCCCCCCTTGTACCAGCTCTTGAACTGGCCGCTTGGATACGAAATACAATCTCGGAAACGACAGGGCCCACCCCCTGTCCTCTGATTTTGTCCGAACTGCGGGGATACATAATGGACCATTGGACACAGGTTTTGCAGGCTCACTGGGGCATCACGGCTGAACTCCGCCGTTTGGACGGTGAATATGACCTCAATTTCCTCGCCGAAGCTCCTGATGGTACCGGCTACGTCGTCAAAGCTATGCGCCCCGGATGCGAGGACTGGCTTGTCGACATGCAGGTGAAGGCTCTCGATCATATCACGGTCTCAGACCCGCAAATACCAAGCCCCAAGGTGATTGCCACTAACTCTGGCGACAAATTTCTAAAGATTGCGGATGAACAGGGGGCCGAGCGACTCGTCTGGGTCATCGAGAGACTGGCCGGAAAATGCTATGCTCTGACTGCCTCAAAATCCGATGCCCTGATCTACCAAGTGGGCGAAACCCTTGGCGCCACGGCCAAGGCTCTGGCAGATTTCCAACATCCGGAGATGGAGCGCGATTTCAAATGGGATCTGATGCGCGCCGGTTGGATAGGTGCGGATCTCGACTGCGTCACCGAACCTGCCCGCAACGCCTTGCTACGTGAGATCCACGGCGCGTTTGAAGCGGTTAAACCGACGCTGGACGCTCTGCCCCAACAGGCGATCCACAATGACGCCAATGATTATAATATCCTTGTTTCTGGCACGCTGGGCATGCCAGAGGTGTCAGGTCTGATTGATCTGGGCGATATGTGCGCGGCCCCGCGCATCTGCGATCTCGCCATCGCGGCGGCCTATATCGTGCTGGACCACCCCAATCCAGAGGCCGCACTGGCCAATATCACCGCCGGGTTCCATTCGACCTATCCGTTGGACGCGCAGGAAGTTGATCTGCTCTGGCCCCTGCTCCGGGCGCGACTGGCCGTCAGCGTGGTCAACTCGACCCTGATGGCCGTCGACAATCCAGATGACCCTTATGTGACAATCTCGCAGGCTCCGGCCTGGCGCTTCCTTGAAACCCACAATTTCAATCCCGGCCTTCTCGCCGCACGTCTGCGCGCCGCCTGTGGCCTTCCCGTGGTTGACGGCGCGGATCGTGTATTGGCCTTCCTCGAAGCTGAGCGCGGCAATTTTGCCCCGCTGGTGGGCGAAGAGTTGTCTGATGCGCCATTGGGTTCGCTGTCGGTTGAGAACAGCACCTGGCCACAGAATCCGTTCCATATGCCATTGGAAGAGGCAGCCGTTGTTGGTGAAGAGTTCGAAGACAATGGCCGTATCTGGCTGGGGTATTATCACGAACCCCGCTTGATCTACGCAGAGCCCGCCTTCCGCAAAGGACCATGGAAGGCCAGCGACCGCCGCACGGTGCATCTGGCTGTTGACGCCTTTGCCCCGGCGGGCACTCCCATGTTTGCCCCGCTACGCGGCGAAGTCTTTATTGCCGAAAACCGCACCGGCCATCTCGATTACGGTGGTGTAATCATTCTGCGCCACGAAACGCCCGACGGAGACCCGTTCTATACCCTATACGGCCACCTGAACCCCGAGTTCATGGACCGCTTGAAACCCGGCGATGTGGTGGAAAAAGGCGAAGAGTTCTGTCGTCTGGGCAACGCCAGCCAAAATGGCGGTTGGGCGCCTCACGTGCATTTCCAGCTGGCGCTGACCACCGACGGTATCGAAGCCGACTGGCCCGGTGTGGGGGATCCGGATGAGATGTATATATGGCGCGCCATCTGCCCCAACCCGGCGGCATTGCTGAACCTGCCTGACGCCAAGGTTCTCTATGAACCGACAAACAAAGCCGAAATTCTGGACAAGCGTCGCGCCCATTTCGGCGGCAACCTGTCGCTGACCTATAAAGATCCGGTCATGCTGGTACGCGGCTGGAAGCACCATCTGTTCGACGAATGGGGCCGCCCCTATCTCGATGCCTATAACAACGTGCCTCATGTGGGCCACGCCCACCCGCGCATTCAGGCGGTGGCTGCGGATCAGCTCAAACGGATGAACTCCAACACCCGCTACCTGCATCCTGCCCAAACCGCTTTTGCCGACAAGGTGCTGTCGAAACTGCCCGAAAAATTTGAGGTCTGTTTCTTTGTAAACTCCGGCACAGAAGCCAACGAGCTGGCGCTCCGTTTGGCCCGCGCCCACACCGGTGCAAAAGGCATGGTCACGCCGGATCACGGCTATCACGGCAACACCACTGGGACGATCGACATCTCAGCCTACAAATTCAACAAACCCGGTGGCGTCGGTCAGGCGGATTGGGTCGAATTGGTCGAAGTCGCAGACGACTACCGTGGTTCGTTCAAACGAGAGGATGCCGACCGCGCACAGAAATTTGCCGATCTGGTAGATCCCGCCATTTCCGCTTTGCAAGATAAAGGCCACGGCTTGGCAGGCTTTATCGCAGAGACCTTCCCGTCCGTGGGGGGACAGATCATTCCCCCCAAAGGCTATCTGCCCGCGGTCTATGAAAAGATCCGGGCCGCTGGTGGGGTCTGCATCGCGGATGAAGTCCAAACCGGGCTGGGGCGTCTGGGCGACTTTTACTTTGGCTTTGAACATCAGGGCGCCGAGCCGGACATCGTTGTCATGGGCAAACCCATCGGCAACGGTCACCCTTTGGGTGTTCTGGTCACCACCAAAGAGATTGCCGAAAGCTTTGACAACGGCATCGAGTTCTTCTCCACCTTTGGCGGATCAAACTTGTCTTGTCGCATTGGCAAAGAGGTGCTGGATATCGTGGATGACGAAGGCCTGCAGGCCAATGCCCGCGATATGGGTGCTCTGTTGATGGACGGGCTAAAGACGCTGGAACAAAAGTACACCTGCGTCGGCGATGTCCGCGGCATGGGGCTGTTCCTCGGGCTTGAACTGATCAATGAGGATGGATCCGAGGCAACCGAACTCTGTTCATACGTCAAGAACCGCATGCGCGACCATCGCATCCTCATTGGCAGCGAAGGACCAAAAGATAACATCCTGAAGATCCGGCCACCGCTGACGTTTGAAGCTGAGGATGTCGAGATGATCCTTCATGTGATGGACACAATTCTGGCTGAGCTTTCGTTCTAACGTCCACCTGGGCTTATCCGCTGCACTTTACTCTGCCCCGACCGAATGCGGGAAAGAACAGCATTTTAACAACCCTCAATGTGACTTACTTTGAGGGTTGTTGCTTATGATCTGAACTCGTTATTGTGCCCAAATCGCAATCTCGTTGCGACAGGTTCTGCTCCTCTCCATGGTTAACGGAGTTGGAACTCTTTATGTGCAATCTTTCCTCTATCGGAGAGTTGAGGATGAGTTAAAGGGCCGTTGATGCGCGCGCTAAATGAACCGAACGAAAGAATTGGTCGTGGTGCACGGCTGCGCAGTTACATCCCAACTATGCTGGCGATCGTGGTGGTCGTCGTCGTTTCTATTCTTTTTGACCGTCAAAACTTCAAGATCTTCGATCAAGAACAACGTGCCGACGCCCAAGTCGAAGGCAACTTAATCCGGTCCCGGCTTGAGGGTTTTCTTAACGCCGACATACAGTTGATAAAAGGAATGACGGCCATTTTGTCGGCACATCCCATTACGGATCAAGAAGAATACTCGACCTTGGTAGAACTTGTTGTGGGCGACCGGCTGGAGTTCTTAAACGTTGCTGCGGCCCCCGATCTGGTTGTGTCACTCGTTTACCCCATTGAAGCCAACCGAGCCGCTATCGGTTTGGATTACAATCAGAACCCTGCGCAACGAGCAGCTGCTTTTCACGCGAGAGATACCGGTGAAATCGTTCTGGCCGGGCCGGTAAACTTGGTTCAGGGCGGAACAGGGTTTATTGCGCGTTTTCCAGTTTTCACATCAACGGATGGGCCTCGACGCTTTTGGGGCATTGTTTCTGCTGTCCTTGATGTCGATCTGATTTATGCCGAGGCAGGTCTAAGCAACCCATCCCTTGATCTCGATATCGCATTGATCGGCGAGGACGGCACCGGCGCCAAGGGCAATATCTTTTTTGGGGACCCCAGTTTACTGGAGAACAATCCAGAATACATAACCGTCAACTTACCCACCGGCTCATGGCTGATGGCGATCCAACCCAAAGGCGGCTGGCCAACCCATCCTGACAACCTTTGGAAGAACCGCGCCCTTTATCTTCTGGCCGGATTGTTTGTTGTTATCCCAACCTTCATTGCCGGCCAAATCTCTGTCGGGCGCCAAAACGTAATTCAAACGTTGCGAACCCGCGACGCCGAACTGGAACGTCTGTCTTTGGTGGCCCGCCATGCCTCTGACAGCATCATTTTGACAGATCCTGACACCAATATCTTATGGGTCAACACCGCGTTCGAGCGTATGACAGGCTATCGGGCTGACGAAGCCATTGGCTGCCAACCTGGTGAATTACTCAATAGTGGCAAAACCAGTCAACGAACCATCGATGCCATCAACGACCACAAACGTCGAGGCGAACCGTTTCACACCGAGATCCTCAACAAGACGAAATCCGGAGAGTTGATTTGGGTCGACACCAACATCGTCCCTGTTCTGTCACCCAATGGACAGGTCGCGATGATCATGGCCATCGAGCGCGACATCACTTTCGCCAAAGCGCACGAAAGGGAACTTGCTGAGGCAAAGCAAGCCGCAGAAAAGGCCGACAAGGCAAAAACAGATTTTCTGGCCAATATGAGCCACGAGATCCGCACCCCGATGAACGGAATCATCGGCATGGCCGACCTACTTGCAGAAGCAGATTTGCCGGACGACAGCCAGCAGTGCATTGAAGTCATTCAAAACTCGTCACACTCTTTGCTCAAAATCATCAACGATATTCTCGATCTTTCACGCCTAGAGGCCGGAAAAGTTGACATCACTGACGTTGATTTCAATTTGCTTGAGTGTGTCGAAGGCACGGCCACTCTGTTGGGTGCAAAGGCGCGCGAGAAGGGACTCGTACTCGATCTTTCCTGCTCCCGCTCCGTTCCAGAAGTTGTTCGAGCAGATGATGATCGGTTGCGCCAAATTTTGGTCAACCTCATTGGAAACGCGATCAAATTCACCGACAGCGGTGTCATTTCTGTTCGTGTGCGCTGTGCCGACACTGATCCCTATCGGCTAATGATCGATGTCAAGGACACCGGAGTAGGCATCCCTGCTGAAAAAGCCGCCCGTATTTTTGATCGTTTTTCCCAGGCTGATGCCGCAACAACTCGCGTCTTCGGCGGCACGGGGTTGGGATTGACCATTTCCAATATGTTAGCTCAACTCATGGGTGGTCGGATCAGCGTGCAATCTGAGCCCGGAAAGGGAAGCTGTTTTCAGGTCATTATTCAAACCCGTCCGCCAGTTGGGCAGGTAGCCCCCGCACCGCCCACTATTCATGGGCTCAACTTCCTACAAAACCACACTGTTCTTCTCGCCGAAGACAACGCCACAAACCGTTTGCTGGTTCATCGTTTTCTGAAGGACACAGGTGCCACCGTAATCGACGCGGTGAATGGAATCGAGGCGGTGGAACACTGCCGCCATCACAACCCCGATATCATCCTCATGGATATGTCTATGCCTAAAATGGACGGGCTGGCCGCGACCCGTATGATACGGTCACAGCAAATTCCACAGCCGCACATCATTGCCCTGACGGCAAATGCCTTTTCCGCCGATCGTGAAGCCTGTTTTGAGGCCGGAATGGATGCCTTTTTATCTAAACCCATCAAAAAGGTAGATTTGCATCAGGCGTTGAAACTTGCCAGCGGAACAGCGGCGGGGCCATTGGCCTCACATGGCTAAATCACGCCTCGCCTGCGGGTTGGAACAATTCATGAAACGCCGCATTTTCCGTCTCTAGGGCCAATTTGGTGTCAAAGCCCACAACTTCGCCAGCTTTTAACATGAGCACGCGGTCCACATAAGCCAAAGTAGCAGGTCGATGGGTCACAAAGAACACAGTGGGATCTCGGAGCTCATCCCGTAACATGTTCATAATCCGGCGTTCATTTTCGACATCCAATGCGCTGGTGGCTTCGTCGAAAACCAGTACCTTGGCTTGTTTCACCAATGCACGCGCTATGCCAACCCGCTGTTTCTGCCCCCCTGACAGAAAGCGACCATTTGGCCCAACTGGTGTGTCTAGCGCAAGTTCTTGGCTTGCCAAAAAATCACCCAATTGAGCACGCTGGGCGGCGATTTCGATCTCAGTGTCGGTCGCGTCAGACTTCCCATCGCGAATGTTATCGCGCAAAGTGCCATCAAACAGAAAAACATCCTGCGAAATCAATGCAATTGAGTCACGCAGCGAGCGGTGCGTGACATCTCGCAGATCCGTTTCACCAATCAAGATCCGACCACCCGTCGGATCGTAGAACCGAAGCAAAAGATCAATAAACGTACTTTTGCCTGCCCCTGAGGGGCCTACAATGGCCACCCGTTCTCCCGCCCGGATCGACACATCGACATTAGTCAGCGCGGGCGCTTCTGGCGAATAGAAAAAGCTGACCTTTTCAAACCGCACAGTTGGCGCATCAGCGCCAATCGTTTGCGTGCCAGATTTAGGCCCCTGATCTTTCCGATCAAGCAGTTCATACATTTTCCCGGTCTGTACCATGCTCTTTTGCAGTTCGACCCAGATCCGCGATATCCTCTCCGCCGGTTGATAGGCCATCAGGAATGCCGTGATAAAGGCCGTGAACTCACCCGGTGTTTTGCCATTGCTGATGGTCTGCCAGGCCGCATAAACAACAAAGCTTCCGATCACGAGCCCACCCAAAAACTCCATAATGGGAACAGTTGCGGCGGTCACCTTGGCAATGCCAAATAGGCGCTCTTCAAGCCGCTCAATCGCCGCGTTGAAACGCGTTGATGTACGCGTTTCAAGTTGATAGCTTTTGACAGTTTTGATCCCATCAAAGGCCTCGACCCCGACCTCAAAAAATGCGCCTGTTAGGTCGGCCTCTTCGTCCGCAGCTTCACGAATACGATGAGACAGCGAGGCCACCAAGTAAAAGATAACCGGAATGATCACGAGGCATCCCAGTGTCATCCAAGGATCCTGCATGACCATCACACCAAACAGCGCCAACAAGGTGAGTGTATCAGTCAGCAGTTTGTTGGTCGTGTTGATCACACCATTTCCGGCGGCGGTTCCGAATAGGCGAAGCTGTGACATCTGGTTTGACGCGTGTTGACCCGAAAACCGTCGGACATCGTCATGGATCAGTTTGTCGAACAGCTGCTTTTGATAGGATACCGAGACAGAGCGCTGGAAAACCGTCATGATGACCGAGTTCCCGTATTGAAAAATGCTCTTAAAGAAAGCCACGAAGACAACCAATCCAGCCACCCCAAAGGCTGCGTTGGTATTATCGGAGACGAATACATCATTCACGATAAGCCGCGTGGTATAGGCCAAGGCACCAGTAAAGATGGCAACACCGATCATACAGACCAAAGACACCAGATAGAGACGCCATCGCGAGGCAAGCGCCTCCCGCAAGAGGCGATTAGCAATGGACAAAGTGTCCGACGTAGTGGCCACTCGTTTGGTCTCAGCGGAACCTGATTCAGTTGTGCTCACACCCGTGTCCTATGTGACGATACTTCATAGCAAGATGCGCTGTCACATACCCTGTTGCAACATCGGTTCCAAGAGCAGCTTCGTCCCTCGGCTCATTGAAGCCGATCGGCTGCGGGAAATGCCAGAGAAGTATGCGCCTAACAACCGAGAGCAAAACAAGTTCTTGCGTATTTGGAAGACGTTGACCAACTCCGCTCCTCACGATAAGGAGGGCGCTGTGCGGGTGTGGCGGAATGGTAGACGCATGGCACTTAAAATGCTTGGCCCACGGGCGTGGGGGTTCAAGTCCCCCCACCCGCACCAAAGATCCTCTCTAACCTCTTGAAAAATATAACTTCGAGAAAATAGAGAGGATTTTTACCCCTACTTTTACCCCCACCTTTTAATTTGTACTTTCTGTGGGTTCGTCGGCGAACAGGCTGTCTATCTCTTCGACACTAAACACAGGCCGGCCACCTGGCATCGGAAAACGTCTCGTTATGTGACCTTCGCGAACCAGACGGTAAAATGTATCACGCCGCATGGGCCAACGGCCAGAATTGAAGGCCTGGTGCCCACGGATGAATTTTGCGTCTGCTGGTATGGATTGAGCTCTCATTGTTTTCTCTCCGTTGTGTTGGTTTCGTTTCGATGTTGCGGGGGCAAGATCATCTGGAAGCGCTTTCCAGATTTTTTCATGCCACCTTCCTTTCGTCGTAGTTCCGGCTTGCGTGCCGCCCCCATTGCGCCGCGGCGGCCTGCATCATCCCGGGGAATGAACGGCTGCGGAGGCGTGCGCGCTCCGGTCCTGGCGGCATGCGGTGGATCCGGTTCCAGGCTTTCCACTCATCGGATCCACGTTCCGGCTCTTCCAGGCGGTTGGTTTCTTTGAGCTGGGGGAGCCCGCGCAGATACCATCCGGTGTTTTTGTAAGCGGGCTCACCAAACCAGAAGGGTTGCACCATGTGGGGGCGTGGCAGGCTGTCCGGCATGCGATCACAAGCGAGATCATTCATTTCGGGGTTTTCAATTGCCACGCAGTCAATGGGCGCTGCCCAGCATGTGGTGAACACATCCACGCCGGTTTCAAACTCTTCGCGGAGATCCTCGAGGGTGCGCCCCTTTGGGAGTTGCTTTGGTTGTGTCCATTTACCCTTGCCGCTCATCCAACGACGCCCAGAACGGCACAGGCGGGTGCAAGGGGGGTGCATGACCGCGAGCAGATCCCAACCCTCATGCAGGATGCCATCACGAATGTCGCAACGGATGTGACGGTTTGAACCGTCCTCCGCGGCCTCGATGTCACAAGACCACACATCATGCCCAAGCGCCTCAAAGGCACGGCGGGCGATGCCGCTCGTCTCGCATCCAATCAAGACTTTAGCCATTGTTACTCTCCAGCTTTCCAGCGTTGCCGCCCGCGCAAAGCGGCAATCCAAGAAAGGCGTGAGGTTCAGAGGATTTTCTCGCTCAGGGCGATCGGGCCGCGATGGGGGATCTTGATCGATGAAAGGGAGTTGTCGCCCTCCCAGCCGATCGGCATGGTGAAACCCGCGGCCTTGGGGTGGCCTCCGCCCCCGTACAGCTCTGCAATTGCATTTACCGGGATTCCGTCGGATCGTTGCCGCAGGGAGAACACGCGCCCCTTTGGGCCGTCGTAGTAGCAAGCACCAAAAGCCCCAGCATGAGACAGCTCGCCCGCTACGTCAGACGCCAACCGCTTCGGGCAATTGGCAACCTTCACAACGTGGCCCCCGATCCTCATGTCGCGCTCCGTAAGGCTGATAATCTGGGTGACATCGCTGAAAGTGCGCTTCATGAGATCCGCACCGGAGCGAGCTAGTGAGGACCGATAACTGAAATCCTGCATGTCGATTGACAGGTCGGACCATACGTCAAAGTCAAAAGTCAGGTTGTTAATGGCCTCATTGATCTCGCGGCTTGACGGGAGTTCGAAGCGCCAGAGATCCCGATCGGCTACATAGTCGATCAAGGCGGGGCGCCTGGGGCCATAACCGGGGCGAAAAAAGTCCCAAGCCAATTGGGCGCCTGAACGGCTCATGTCGAATTGAGCGGTTATGCCGGCTCCAAAGTGGTAGTCGTCAACGTTTTTGGCGAATGGAAACCCTGCGAGCTCTCTTTCAGCTGACTCGTGGTGGTCGAGAACCAAAATAGAGCGAGCAGTCTTAGCCATTTCCTCGAGGACCGGGCGCTTATAGCTAAAATTGTTGAATGTCACTGAGAACTGACCCGGTATTGTCACCGAGATTTGACCCGCTCAGTCGTTATGCTTTGTTCGTCATGATGTGGTCAATGCTGGTGTTTCCTTCCGTTTCTGTTTCGCAATCTCGGAGCTGGCTTTGAAGCGATAGCTGTCATTGCCAGTCTCGAGAATGTGGCAGCGGTGGGTAAGCCTGTCGAGCAAAGCAGTCGTCATCTTGGCATCACCGAACACCGTTGCCCATTCGCTGAAGCTGAGGTTGGTGGTGATGACCACGCTGGTGCGCTCATAGAGTCTGCTGAGAAGGTGGAACAGCAACGCGCCGCCTGATGTGCTGAACGGCAGGTATCCAAGTTCATCAAGGATCACGAGGTCTGTCTTCACCAGTGCCTCAGCGATTTTTCCGGCCTTGCCGAGGGTCTTTTCCTGTTCCAACGCATTAACCAACTCGACTGTTGAGAAGAAGCGCACGCGTTTGCGGTGATGCTCGATGGCCTGAACGCCGAGGGCGGTCGCAACATGCGATTTCCCTGTGCCTGGCCCTCCGATCAGAACAACATTCTCAGCCCCTTCCATGAACTCACAGCGATGCAGTTGCTGGACCAGAGCTTCGTTGATCTCGCTGTCGGAGAAGCTGAAGCCGGACAGATCCTTGTAGGCCGGAAAGCGCGCTGCCTTCATGTGGTAGGCGATGGAGCGCACCTCTCGTTCGGCCATTTCCGCCTTGAGCAACTGCGAGAGTATGGGGACGGCTGCATCGAATGCAGGTGCCCCCTGTTCGATTAGATCGCCCACGGCCTGCGCCATGCCCGGCATCTTCAGGCTGCGCAGCATGATGATGATGGCGGCACCGGCAGGATCATGACGCATGACGCGTACCTCCTTGCCGCAGCCCGTCGTAGCGGCTGACATTGGCCTCAGGTTCCTTGTCCAGGGCCAGGGCTGAAGGTGGCGTTACATCGGGTTGGTCGGTCGGAGTGCCATCCACCAGCCTGTGAAGCAGGTTCAGCACATGAGTCTTGGTCGGCACGCCCGCTTCCAGCGCCATTTCTACAGCGCAGAGCACGGCCTGTTCATCATGGTGCAGAACCAACGACAGGATATCGACCATTTCTCGGTCACCGCCCGGCTTTCTCATCATAAGATCCTGCAATTGTCGGAAGGGATCGGGCATTTCCATGAACGGGGCACCGTTGCGCAGCGCGCCCGGCTTACGCTGGAGCACAGCCAAATAATGCCGCCAGTCATAGATGACGCGGCCAGGCTGACGGTGTGACCTCTCAATGATGCGTTCATGCCTGCAAATCACGGCCCCTTCGGCCACGACGACCAACTGCTCGGGGTAGATGTGCAAACTGACCGGACGGTTCGCGAAGCTCGCCGGAACGCTGTATCGGGTACGATCAAAGGTGATCAGGCAGGTTGGTGACACCCGCTTACTTTGCTCAACAAAGCCGTCAAAGGCCGTTGGCAATGGCATCAACGCAGGTTTCTCAGCCTCCCAGATGTCGGCAATACTACCGGGTAAGCTACCATGTGCCGTCTCTGCCCAAAGTACCTTACAGCGCTCTTCCAGCCAGTTGTTCAACGCTTCAAGATCAGAGAATTCTGGAGCGACCTGCCACAGACGATGGCGCGCATCGCGGACGTTCTTCTCAACCTGGCCTTTCTCCCAGCCCGCGGCCGGATTGCAAAACTCAGGCTCGTAGACGTAGTGGCTGGTCATGGCCAGAAAGCGCGCATTCACATCACGCTGCTTGCCACGACCAACCTTGTCCACTGCCGTCTTCATGTTGTCGTAGATGCCGCGGCTTGGGATTCCGCCAAAGACACGGAAAGCATGCCAATGGGCGTCAAACAGCATCTCGTGTGTCTGCAACAAATAGGCCCGCACCAGAAACGCCCGGCTATGTGACAGTTTGATATGGGCGACCTGAAGCTTGACCCGTTCACCGCCGATAATGGCCCAATCCTCGCTCCAATCGAACTGGAACGCCTCGCCAGGTTGAAACACCAGCGGCACGAATGTCCCCCGCCCAGTCGTTTGCTGCGCACGCTGCCGATCCACCTTCCACACCCGCACAAAGGCCGCGACCCTCTCATACGACCCATCAAAGCCAAGCTTCACCAGATCGGCATGCATCTGCTTGGCCGTGCGCCTGTCTTTGCGCGATTTGCGCTGCTCCGTCACCAGCCAGGTCGACAACTTGTCCACGTAAGGATCCAGCTTGGTTGGCCGCGAAGGTGTTCGAAACTGCGGCTCAACAATCCCCTCACGAAGGTATTTTCTGATGGTATTGCGAGACAGCCCAGTTCGCCGTGAAATTTCGCGAATGGGCATCTTGTCCCTCAGTGCCCACCGTCGAATAACGCTCAAAAATCCCATGTCTATCACTCCAATAACCCCCAACACATCCCGTCAGGAGCACGGTTACACATGGGTCATTTCTCAGTGACAATTCTGACCTCTACCGGGTCAGTTCTCAGTGACATTCAACACATGCAAGATGTCTCAGGTATCCTAATCTTGCGTAGCTAGTCATTTCTATGCTGACATCGCCTTTTGCCTGTGGTGCACGAGTTGAGGTATGTCGAACAAGTCGACTAAATTGTCGACCGCTATACAGACACGATCTTGGCCCGAACGCTGCTGGTAGGGGAACCACATAGAACTCTCGTCTTACAGATGTCCGAACTGGCACCGAGCTTCATCACTCGATCGTCTCGTCATTCATCCAATCCACATCGTCAATTTCTGAAGAAAACAATTGCAACCACGCAGCAAAAAAACATGCGAACCCATGAAATGCAAAGATATATCTTGCATGTATTTCTGATTTCGTATCGTCGGACGAGGACGTTGCCTGAATAAAACAATATGCGACCCTATACCAAACCCAAGTCCGATATGGTGGAGTGCATTCTTTCTGAAAATATTCAGGATTCATCTTGACAAGGAAACCATATAAAAAGTCATTAAACTTCGCAAACTTAGGCTTACCCCAAAGAGGGGTCCGAGCTGGATTAAATCCAGACATCCAGAGGAACACGAGGCCCAAAAAGAAACTGAAAGAAATCGCAAAGTCCATTATGTTCACCAATCGATGCTCAGTCTAAAGCCAAGAACTACTATCTAACAGGGATTATTGTCTCTGTTCTTTGCAGCACTTGTCACATAGTTCGCCCAGACCTGCATCAAATTTCGGCGCCTTTCGAGGAGATCAGAACGCGCATAGGCGCGTTCGACTTTACCGCCGATAATGTGCGCAAGAGCGGTTTCAGCGACATCGTAAGAGGCGGCGTCGGTGTCCTGTACCCATGTTCTGAAACTGGTGCGAAGACCATGGGGCGTACCGTTCGGATCGACCTTGTTGAACACCTTGTTGATTGCAACCTCTGAAACTCCACGAGAGGCCCCTACCCCGCTTTGACCTGGAAACAAGCAAGGACCTTGGCGCCATTTTTCCGCCCGTTCAACCACCTCAAGCGCCGCGTCTGAGAGTGGAACCCGAAAATCACTTACCTTGCCCACATTCCCTTTCATGCGATCCGCTGGGACGGTCCACACATCCCCATCGATCTCATCAAATCGCGCTCCTCGAACGCCAGCCGATCGAACGACAGTTAGGATTTTAAATCGCAAGCATAGGTGCGATGGGTCATCTCGATCGAGAGCCGCGTAAATTTCTGGAATACTCTGCCAAGCAGAAGCCGGCGTTTTGACAACTTCGTGGTGGTATTCGCCAAGCATGTGCTTTGCCATGTCCACAATGAACGGGTCACACTCGACACCGGACAGGCGCATATGTTCAAAGATCTTCTTCGTGCGATCGATCGCCTTTTGAGCCGTAGGGTGTTTACTCTTCCAGATCGGAGACAGCGCAGCATGAATATCGGCTTGATGAATCTCGGACATTCGCCGCCACCCGATCGCCGGCAGCATGTACAGCCGAATTGGGCTCATCCATCTACCTGACTTACCTTCACCGCGCAGACCGGCCTTTTTGGCTTCGAAGGTGATTTCCGCAGCTTCAGCAAATGTTGGATCTTTGCGACTGCTCTCGATGCGAGCGTCTTCTCGCTCTCGGTTGCGCTCGATGATCGGATCCAACCCAGAGCGAAGCACGGCCTCAGCTTCATCACGCAACTTGCGGGCATCTGCGAGGCTATTGGCCGGGAAAGATCCAAGGCCCATTTCGCGCGCTTTACCATTCAATTTAAAACGGTAGGTCCAACGCCCCTTGTCAGGATTTGGCTTTGTCAGATACAATCCACCGCCATCAAATAGCTTGCCCTCGCCTCGCTTAACGTCGAGCGCTTTCAGTTTGCTCTTAGCCATTCCACCCCCACTTTTACCCCCACTTGTTCCGTCGCTTGAGGCGTATTTTCCAAGATTCCACCGGAGCAGTTTTCGTTTTCATACAGTGATTTCAACGGGGTATTCTACGGCAAAAGACGGGGGCAAACCGTAGGTAAAGTCCCCCCACCCGCACCATTATACTTTTCCCCATACTGAAACATACCTAACACCTTGAATGGTATGGATAATTCTGGTGTTCTAGCTCCCTCTATCCGATGGTACGCAAAACGGTCTGCAAAGGCCAACCTGAGCAGCATTCTTCGCAGAGTGATATTTCCGCTATCCCATAGTTTCCAATGGCTTGCGAGGAACTGAAGTGAGTGTTCTAGCATCTCCTCCAGCCTCCCTTGTTTTGGGGCGTGATGGATTAGAGAATCTTGCAATCTGACCTTGGATCTCTCCAGTTTGGCGATCTTTTTCTCATAAGCGCTGATCACAGAGTCATTGGTCGCGTTGATGATCCGCGTCAGCAATGAATCGATCTGCTTTTCAGCCTCAGTGATTTGCCGTTTAACAGACGCCGTCGATTTTTTCATCTGTTCTGATCTGCCATCCCACGCTGCATGGAACATGGTTTTCGCCAGTGCAAACATTGTCGGGCTGGGTTCTAGCGTTTTGATGACCTCGCCAAATGCATCTTCCACTTTGTCACGCGGGATGGATTTGCCGTAGCTGGCGCACTCCTTCGTCTGACACAGATAGTACGGATAGTGCTTATATTTGCCTTTGGACCATGAAGAGCGCAGCGGTACATTGCAGTCTCCGCAAGTCACGAAGCCACGCAAGGCGAAGCTTTCGCCAATGTTTTTGCGTGCAGGAGCCAAGGCCGTGCCCTTCAGGCGTTTCTGTGCCTTGTCGAAGGTTTCTAGCGAGATCAACCGCTGATGCTGCCCCTTGAGCCAGTTCAGGCCATAGGTCTCGCTACAGATGTAGCCTGCAAAGAGCGGCTGGTTCAAAATATCGGTGACACGCTGCTGTTTGACCTCACCGTGTTTGTTGCGCGGGAAATCAGGATGGGCTTCAAAGAACCTTTTTACTTCCGCCTGCGTTTGGAAGCGCCCCGAAGCAAAGCCCTCAAAAGCATCACGCACGAGGCTGGCCAGCGGTTCGTCAGCGATCAATAGTTTACCATGCCCTTTCACGGTTTTGTAGCGATAGCCAACAGGAGCGTTGTGCACCCAATAGCCATTTTGCATGCGGGCTTTCATCTTCTGCGCTACTTGCCGACCATTTTGTTTGCGCTCTAGAGCACCTTGAGCCGCCATGATGGTTTCGATGAACTCACCTTCTGGCGTGTCGTCAAACTTGAAGTTCAGGCATTCAATGGTTGCGTCCCGCTTGCGAAAGGCTTCGCGCAGATCGAGGTGGAACCGTGTGTCACGGGCGAAGCGTTTGAGATCGTCAAAGATCACCACGAACTTCTGATCTGGCTGGGCATCAAGAAATGACAGCAAAGCCATCATTCCGGGCCTCTTCATGAAATCTCCGCCGCCCGTGATGGTATCAGGAAAGACGGCGGCTACCTCGTAACCTTTGTTCGCGGCGAACTCACGGCATCGGGTTTCCTGAGATTGAAGCCCGTGACCTTCAGCTTCTTGTGCCCGTGATGAGACACGGCAGTATATGAGTGCTTGTTGTTTTGCTGTCATCAAAGACTCCCTTCCCGTTTCCCGCTTTCCTGCGGGGCTGCTGCTGGTTCAAATTCTGATGTGGTATTGCCCAAGTTTAGCACATCGGCAGCGGGCAATTCAGCCAAAGAGATGTCTTGTCCACAGACCTGTTGGATGGGGTGGATGCCAAAGCCCAGATCAACAAAGCTGACCATGATAGACCACAGGGCTTCGATCAACTCGTGCTTTTGCTCTTCGGAGATATCCTCATTCTCAAGAAACGGCAGATAGGCGTCCCAATCGATGCTCAGGCGCGGCGGAGCGGTTTCGGGATTAAATTCAGGGGGAATGTCGGTCATGGCCTCGTCTTTCTGCCTCTTGGCGTTTTTTCTGTTTTGGGGATCTCCTTTTCCGAACCTTCACCATGAAGGAACATAAGTGGAACATCATAGGATAAAATTCCCAATACCCAAAGCGGAATTTTGTATGTGCAGCGGTTGGTAACCTCAGATTAGGCTGGCCATGCGCGCACGACACGAGGCAGAGTGCGGGTATAAACGGGTATTATTGTTCGGGAATTTTCTTGTGGATATTGATTGGCTGAAGGCCAGCGAAGACCAGCGCAAACAGCTTTATGTGGCAACCCGTGCCGTCGCGGATGCTGGCAACACAACGGTTGAAGAGATCATGGACGCCGCCCTAGGGCGCAAAGCGCTGATGGGCACCGACTACATGTCCACCTTCCGCGGAGGTAAAATTCGCAAGTCCTATGCCAAGTTGATCCATGGCTGGATTGCTGGAAACCACATCGAAACAGCCAACAATATTGCACCAGATCTGTTCCCTCTTCCGCATACCGATGCATGGGACAGTTATATCGAGACGCACGGCATTCGCGGCAAGCTACAGATCAAACGTTTTGCCAAGAATGAATTGAACCTCATCAAAAAGGTCAAGGTTCGCGATGCGCCTGATGCGACTCTCAAACTTGGTGAGGAGTTCTGCTTTTTCCTGAAATCCGACCTCCGCACGCATGCTATCGGGTTTGAGCGATACAAAGAGAAATGGCACGTGATGCCGTTAGGCCCGAACGGCTCACATACCTTTCTGCTACAAAGTGACGAAGCACATTTTCCAATTGATATAAATGGAGAAATTGAACGACTTACCGAAGAAAGTGATTTGGATATACATCGTTTCGCCTTCGTTGTCTCGAAAAATGCCAATGACTTACCCCGCACACCCGACATTAAGGATATCGGCCAAGCCGCAAATCTGCATTATATCGACGTTTTATTCTCAGTCTGAAATTTGTAAACTAGCGGCAGTATTCGCTCATTGGCACCTTTCAGCTCCGACCATTCCTTGGCACCAACTGTTTGCAGCTGACCCCAGCGGCCAAGTTTTGCATGCGCGATATCTGCAAAAAACACCTCAGGGTCACAGAGATCAAGGATGAGATTTTCTGCCTCGGCTGACTTTGCCATCTCAACCGCATCAAAATAGGCAGGCAAAATCACCTCTTTCGCAAACTCCTGAGTACACTCAGCATCAGGCAGATTGTCTGCATTTAGCGACGCGCCAATGGACCACATATCACCCACATGCCCAAGTAGCTGAAATACTCTCGTTGCCGCCTTGGGATGGGTTTCGCTAGGATTGAGGTTGTCCGAGTCAAGTTCGTCAATCAATACTGATCAGCCCCACCTGAGTGGTCCAATTTGATTGTTAGTGCATGATTGGCCTTTGGTCCATCTGGACGATGGTTTCCGATGCCGGTGGGCGATAGCCGAGAGCA
>JAGDYZ010000006.1:0-61671 GCA_049116335.1 Pelagimonas sp.
CCAGCTTACGGGACGTGACACTTAGGCGCAGATTTTGTCATTTCGATCGATGTGGATGAGTTCATTAACATTCGCAGCGGTGAAGGTACGCTGTCCGCTCTGTTTGATGCCACTGGACCGTTTGACGTTCTGTCGATGTCCGAGCTCAATCACGGCAGCAATGCGCGCGAAGAATTCGAGCCCGGTTGGGTGACCGAGCAGTTTCCCGGACATCAAACCGAAGAGCCGGGCCACTGGAAAGCGGCTCGAGGTGTAAAGTCGATTACCCGTCTGTCTGAAAACGTGCACCGCATTCGCAACCACCGTCCTGATGTTGCGCCGGAGTCCGTATGGCTCAATGGGTCTGGCAAACAAACCTCTGTGTTGCGCGATGACCCCCAAAGCAACGGGTTCGACACGCGTGATACCTACAAACACGTGGTTCTCGACCATTACCCGCTGCGCGCTCTCGATTCCTACCTGATCAAGATGGATCGCGGCGATGTTGTTATTGGCGGCAAAATGGTGTCCCAGCGCTATTGGCGGCTGCGCAATCAAAACGACAATCAGACTTCGGATATGACAGCAGGGATCGCCCGCGCGCGCGCTCTGTATCACGAATTGTTCGAGAGCGATGTCCCACTAATGGAGCTCCAGAATAAGGCCGATCAGGCCCATGCAGCACGGATCGCAGAGATCATTGACGACGACCTGTACCGCGAGCGCAAAGACTGGATCTTCGAAAACAGTTGGTAACGCCACACTGAACACAAGTGACAAATGACCAAAGCCACCCGTTTCATGCGGGTGGCTTTTTCTGTGGATTACCTGCCATGGCGCCGAACACATTCCAATGATGCAAAAGCATCATTTTTTGAGTACTCTTTCCATCATATATGATAGCTTCTGGCTCGAATTTTGATTGATCCGCAGACGAAAGACAGGTCAGCGTAGCGCCAATTCAGATAGCTTTGAGGCCCTCATGACCCTGCCCTTCGCGCTCAACCACATGTCCGTTGCCAAAGCGGATTATGCCACCACCTTGGACATTGCCGCGCAACTGGGCTGTGTGGGTGTCGAGTTCCGCAACGATCTGCCCGGCGAGCTGTTTAGCGGTGATGCGCCCTCAAAGGTCCGCGAGCTGGCCCATGCCAAAGGTCTGCGCATTCTTGGTCTGTCCGAGGTCAAGATGTTCAACGTCTGGGACAGCACCAAAGCCCAAGAGGCCCGCGCGCTTTTGACCATCGCCAAAGAGATTGGCGCTGAAACCATCAGCCTGATCCCGCGCTGTGATGGTCTGGGCTGTGGCAATGGTGAGCGGCAGGCCAATCTGCGGCTGGCGTTGAAGGAAATCCTGCCGATGCTGCAGGACGCCAATATGGTGGGTCTGGTTGAGCCTTTGGGCTTTGGCCATTCCTCGCTGCGCTACAAATCCGAGGCCATGGATGTGATCACCGCCCTGAACGGCGAGGCGCATCTGAAACTGGTGCATGATACCTTCCACCACTATCTGGCGGAAGAGACCGAGTTCTATCCCGATCACACCGGCATCGTGCATGTCTCAGGCGTTGAGGACAAAACACTGGCTCTGGGCGAGATCGGTGACGAACACCGTGTTCTGGTCGGGCCCGATGACATTCTGGGCAACAGCGCACAGCTGCGCCGCCTGCGTGACGGCGGATACTGTGGCCCCATCTCATACGAGGCCTTTTCGCCTATCGTTCATGATTTTGCCGACCCGGTCGGTGAACTGAAATCGTCGCTGAAGTTTCTACAGGAAACCACAGCCGCCGATGCGTCAGCCAACGCACGCTGACCCCAAGCTTCAAAACAATAGTGGAGGAATATTATGAAGCGCTTTTTGACCACCGCCGCCCTGGCCACCCTGATGAGCACCAATGCCATGGCCGAGAACATCGGCGTATCGATGGCTCTGTTCGACGACAACTTTCTGACCGTTCTGCGCAATGGCATCGATGAGATGGCCAATGAGATGGACGGCGTTGATGTCCAGATCGAAGATGCTCAGAACGATGTGGCCAAGCAGCTGGACCAGATCAATAACTTTGTGGCCTCGGGTGTGGATGCGATCATCGTGAACCCGGTTGACACGTCGGCCACCGCCGCGATGACCGCCGCCGCTGAAGCCGCAGGCGTGCCTCTGGTCTACGTGAACCGCCAGCCCATCAACCTCGACACCCTGCCCGACAATCAGGCCTTTGTTGGCTCGAACGAGATCGAATCCGGCACGCTTGAGGCGTTCCAGATCTGTCAGAACCTGCGCGCTGCGGGCAAAACCGATGGCGCCCGCGCCTATCTGATGATGGGTCAGCTGTCGAACCAGGCTGCAATCCAGCGCAGCAAAGACGTGCATGACGTGGTCGGCATGGATATGTGCAAGTTCATCACCCTGATCGATGAACAGACCGCCAACTGGTCGCGCAACGAAGCGCAGGATCTGATGACCAACTGGTTGTCGACCGGTGAACCCTTTGACGCCGTCTTTGCCAACAACGACGAAATGGCAATCGGTGCCATTCAGGCAATGAAAGCCAACGGCATTGATATGGCCGATGTCGAAGTGGGTGGCGTGGACGCAACGCAGGACGCACTGGCTTCGATGCAGGCGGGTGATCTGGATGTGACCGTGTTCCAGAACGCTGCGGGTCAAGGCTCGGGCGCGCTGAATGCAGCGCTGTCGCTGGCAAAAGGCGAAGATGTGGCGCGCTCGATCTTTATCCCGTTTGAGCTTGTGACCCCGGCCACCATCGGCGGCTACATGGCGAAGAACTAAGCCAAATACACAACAAAAGACGAGCGGCGCCTTTTGGGGGCCGCTCGTTTGTCTTCCCTCTCTCCTCACACACCATCGGAGCCGCGCGATCATGTCCGATCACAGCCATGGCATTGGCGGTCTCACCTTCGATCGGTCCAAACGGGCCTGGCCGAATGAGATCAACGTCTTAGGGGCGCTTGTCCTGATCATCGTCATTTTCGAAGCTTTGGGGGCCTATCTCATGGGCCAGAGCTTTCTCTTTGACAGCAACGACCGCTTTGACAGCGTCTTCAACGAAGCGCGTCTGCGCATCATCATTCTGCAGGTCTCAATCATTGGCATCATTGCCATTGGCGTGACACAGGTCATTATCACTGGAGGCATCGACCTCAGCTCAGGCTCGGTCGTGGGCGCCACGGCAATGATTGCGATGAGCTTTGCACAGGTGGCTGAAGTCAACGGCTATCCCAACCCCAAGGCGATCTTTGGGCCGGGTCTGATGGATCTGCCCGTGCTGGTGCCCATTGTAGTGGGTCTGATCTGTGGTGTGATTGCCGGGGCGATCAATGGCATGTTGATCGCCTACACGCGCATTCCACCCTTCATTGCCACGCTGGGTATGATGGTCACCGCCCGTGGCGTGGCCAAATGGTGGTCGAAAGGCAACCCCGTGTCCTTCCCAACCGAAAGCTACGCCGGGATCGGTTCGGGCATGATGCCAGTGGTCTGGTTTGTCGCACTGGCGATGCTGTTTCATCTGATCCTGAAGTACACTGTTTATGGCAAACACACCTATGCCATTGGGTCCAACGAGGACGGCGCCCGCATGGCCGGGATCAATGTCGCGCGTCACAAGGTGCTGGTCTATGTCATCGCCGCAATGCTGGCGTCGTTTGCGGCGATCATCCTGAGCTCAAAGAACCTGACCGCACAGGCGGGCATGGGGCTTGTCTACGAGCTGGACGCCATCGCCATGGCAGTGATCGGCGGGGTGTCTCTGTCCGGGGGCCGTGGGTCGATCCTTGGCACAGTTCTTGGCGCGCTGATCTTTGGCGTCATCATCTCTGGGTTCACCTTTCTGCGGCTCGACGCCTATTACCAAGAGATGGTCAAAGGCGTGATCATTGTCGCAGCCGTTGTGCTCGACCAGTGGCGTCAGCGCCGCGCAGCATCCAAATCGTGAGGCGACTGACATGAGCAACGATATCATTCTGGAAACCCGCGATCTGACCAAACATTACGGCGGTGTTCACGCGCTGGAGGGGGCCAACTTTACCCTGCGCAAAGGCGAACATGTGGCGATCATGGGGGACAACGGGGCGGGCAAATCCACCTTTGTGCGCCAGATCACCGGTGTGGAACAACGCACCCGAGGAGAGATCATCTTTGACGGCCAGCCGGTGCAGTTCGCCGGCCCGCTGGATGCGCGTGAAGCAGGGATTGAAACCGTGTTTCAGACGCTGGCGCTGGCCGATGATCTGGATGTGCCCGACAACCTGTTTCTGGGGCGCGAAAAGACCAAGTGGGACTGGCTTGGCCCCTTCCGTCTGCTGGACTACAAAGCCATGCGTGACGCCACCATGGCCGGGCTTGAGAAAACCGCCGTGAAAATCCCCAACCTGCGCAACCCAATCCGCAATATGTCGGGTGGCCAACGTCAATGTGTGGCCATCGCCCGGACCGCGACCTTTCACTCAAAGCTGACCATTATGGATGAACCCACGGCGGCGCTTGGGGTGCAGGAAACCGCGCAGGTCGAGAACATCATTCGCACTCTGAAAGAGGCGGGCGAGCCGCTGATCCTGATCAGTCACAATATGCGACAGGTGTTTGACCTGGTGGATCGCATTATTGTATTCCGCCGTGGTCGCATCTGCGCAAATCTGCGCAAAGAAGACACCGATGGGCAGGACGTGGTCGCCTATATCACCGGTGCGAAAACACAACCTGAATACGCTGAGGCGGAGTAACGAGGCCGAGGTCTCACAAAGCATTACCAAGGATTCCTCAAATGACACAGAAACTCGCGCTTTTGGGCGCCGGCCGCATCGGTCAAGTTCACGCCCGCGCCATCGCCGCAACCCCGGGGGCTACGCTTGTCGCCGTGGCCGACGCCGTGCCCGCCGCCGCACAATCCATCGCGGACACCTATGGCTGCGCTGTTAAATCCATCGACGAAATCTCGGCGCTAACAGACTTAGATGGAGTGCTGATCTGCACCCCCACCAACACCCACGCGGACCTGATCGAACGTTTTGCGCGCCTCGGCAAAGCCGTGTTCTGCGAAAAACCCATTGATCTCGATCTTGATCGTGTGGAAGCTTGCCTCGCGGTGGTGGCCGAATGTGGCACACCGCTGATGCTGGGGTTCAACCGCCGCTTTGATCCACATTTCGCCGCTGTGAAATCCGCAATTGACGCCGGACAGGTCGGTAAGGTGGAGCAGGTCACTATCACCTCGCGCGATCCCGGTCTGCCACCTTTTGACTATATCGACGTCTCAGGCGGGATCTTTCGGGATATGACAATCCATGATTTTGACATGGCGCGGTTCCTGCTGGGCGAAGAGATTGCCACGGTTCAGGCCACAGCCTCGGTTCTGGTGGATCCGAAGGTTGCCGAGCACAATGATTTTGACACCGCTTCGGTCATATTGACTACCGCAAGCGGCGCGCAATGCACCATCCTGAACTCACGCCGTGCCTCCTATGGCTATGACCAGCGGATCGAGGTTCATGGCTCAGAGGGTATGGTTTCGGCTGAAAACCAGCGCCCGGTGTCGATTGAAGTGGCCTCGGCGCGGGGATACACTCGCCCGCCTCTGCACGATTTTTTCATGACCCGCTACACCGAGGCCTATGCTGCTGAGATCGCGGCCTTTATCGGCATGATCAGCGCAGGTGCCGAGGTGTCACCTTCGGGCAAAGACGGGCATCTTGCCTTGGCTTTGGCCGAAGCCGCGCTTATGTCGGTGGCAGAAGGCCGCGCAGTTGCGCTGTCGGAAATCATCTAATCGACAGGACGCCTCATGTCTTTCTTTGATCTCTCGCACCCTTGGCTCAAACCCCGTAGGGTGCGCGGGACCATTGTTGCAGTCTGTCTAGGCTGGGCTGGCGTGGAATGGTTCACCGGGTCTCCGGGCTGGGCCATTCTTTTCGCAACAGCGGGCGCCTATTGCGCCTATGACTTTTTCCTCCGGTCTGGTTCTCAGAAAGATTCCTCACTACAGGATCACGACGACTAAAGGCTACGTCACTCGGGCTCTCAAAGCTTTACCAAGCTCCACGATGACCACAAGTTCGGTCAGATCTTTGACCGGGCCGGATCTGCGCAACGAAAAACCGGACGTATCGCGCAAAATCACAGGCACCTCGGCCGGATTTCGATCTTTGCGAAACTGCGCGAGCTCAGGGCTTTGCTTTACTCTGTCCATCGCATCGGCCTGACCACCGGATGCCATGACCACGCCGCCCGGATCACCGGCCGAGGTTTCGTCCAAAACGAGGTCGAACTTGGTTTGCCCCAGAGCCTGAATGGTCGCCTTCAAAGCCCCTTTCAGAACCTGCTGAGCGATGAGACCACCGCCCTGCAACACAGCAACGGCTTTTTCCGGAAGAGGAAGGCCAAGAACCGCCTCGCCTGAACACAACGCGCCTTGCGGGCTCTGCCAGATCACGCGCCGCCGCGTTGAGCATCCCGAAGCCCCAGCTCCCACAAAAACAACGTCCAAGGTCCAATCATCAACTGGATCGCGAAATCTCTGTATCGATGACCGGCCAGCCAAGTCAGTTTCAAGCTGCCACCCCTGAGCGGTGGCGAAGGCCTCATAGGCTTGTTGTTTGTGCCTCCCGCGCTGCATCGCCAGATAGATCAAGCCCGATCCGGCTAGGCTTGCAGTCCCCAAGATGAGAAAAACCCAGATCTCCATGTACACACCCTCACGTTTTCCGGGAGTGTCTCGAAGACGGACTGGAAAGTCAGGTCAGGTTTTCCCGAAATCCCGTCTTCTTATCGCGCAGCACTGCTTTGCCGCACAATCAATCGAGGCGACAAAACAAGCGCACGGGCGGGCAGCTGCGTATTCTCAAACTGATCGATCAGCATTGCCGCGGCAGAGGCCCCCAGGGCTTCTACAGGCTGATGGACTGTGGTCAGGCGGGGATGCACCGACCGTGCCACATCTGAATCGTCATAGCCGACAATCGAGATGTCTTCGGGGACAGAGAGCCCCAGATCACGCACCCCATGCATGGCGCCTACGGCAATCTGATCGGTCAATCCGATCAACGCGCTCAGCTGGGGGCGGCGGCGCAGCAATTTACGGGTCTCACTCCGGCCGAACTCAAATCTTGAGCTGCCCCCATCCTGAACAACTTCCAAATGGATATCGTGAGGATGTTCTCGCGCCAGACGTTTGATTTCATGTAACCGGTGCGCGTGGGAGCTATTTTCCTGTCCCGTATCAATGGGCGCAAGCACTCCAATCTGGCGATGCCGCAGCTCAATCAGATGCTGCAAGGCCAAGCCCGCTCCAACTTGGTTGTTGATCTGGACATGAAATTGATCGGGAAGGTTTGGGAACGTCTCCACAAACACCGAGGCCACGCCCATCTTGCGCAAGCGCCGCGCCAGATCCGGAACTTGATCGACATGCGCGCCGGGGCGAACAAGCAATCCCGCGACACGCATCCCCAAAAGGTAATCAACCCGCTGTTCCAACTGGCTATGTCGCCCCATGGTGTTGCTGACGATGGTAACGTATCCCCGCTTGAACAGATGCGCTTCGACAGAGTCCGCAAAGGTTGAATTGAAAAACGTGCGGTGATCGGTTTGCAGCACACCAATGATGCGACTTTCCTGTCGGCGCATACTGGAAGCGATGGTGTTCGGGCGGTAATCTAGGGCAGCGATGGCCGCCTGAACCTTACGCTTGGTTTCCGCGGAGGCATATCCAGTTCCATTCACCACTCGTGAGACAGTGGCAATCGAAACACCGGCATGTTCTGCGATTTGGGTGATGGTTGTCATAAGGCCTCTTTCGGTTTGCTCCAGCGTAAAAGACCTGTTGAATCACGTCCAGCGTGGGAACCAAAATGGAAGAAATTACCCGAGTTTTTGTGAAAACGTTTCGTAAACAGAGATCTCAGATTTCCAGATGATTTTCATTTCCACATTTTCCACAAATGGTGAATTATCATGAAAATTAGGCATTTTTTATGGAACCAGCATGTAACAGAGCGCCAGAAAAGAACCGTGTGAGGTTTGAAATTTTCACCTAGGTTTCACAAAAGCAACTCTGGGTGCTCTGTAAATCTTTCCTCATACTGTCACTTGCCGAATGAGGCACGGAGGAGGAATGATGATGACCCAATCTTGGTCAGGAATACGCAAAGCTGCGCAGGGCGCTGCAACGCTTGGTTTGATGCTGGTTTCGACATCAGCATTGGCGCAGCAATGCTCAGAATACACACAGGCGCCGATGCTCAACGACGCGGTTGCAAACGGAGCCCTTCCGGCCCTTGCCTCTCGTTTGCCTCAGGCCCCGCTGGTCAGCGACGGCGTCAACGGCACCGGTTCTTATGGCGGGCAGATGGTGAGCCACTATGGCGGCACCCGCATCGGTGACTTCCGCAGCTATGGCTATGAACCTCTTGTGCGCTGGTCGCCCGATGGCGGCGAAGTCATGCCAAACATCGCCGAAAGCTGGTCGGTGAGCGATGACGCCACCACCTATACCTTCAACCTGCGCCCCGGCATGAAGTGGTCAGATGGCGAAGATTTCAATGCGCAGGACATCGTGTTCTGGTGGGAGCATGTCGAGACCAATGCTGACATCAATCCCAAAGGCCCGCGCAAGATGTTTGTGGTCAATGGCGAAGCCGCGACCGTAACTGCGCTTGATGCCTACACCATCGAATTCAAATGGTCCTCGCCAAACGGGGTGTTTCTGCTCGATATGGCGTCGCCCTATGGTCAGCGCGTGGTGCAGTTTGCCGAACATTACCACAGCCAGTTCATCAAAGGCCTGAACCCCGAAGGTGTGGCGCAGATGATGGAAGAAGCGGGTGCCTCAGACTACACGCAGTGGTGGATTGGCCGTGTTGGCACCTATGGTCAAAACGCGGAATACTATGATCCGGCACGGCCGAGCATCCATGCCTGGGTGCCCACAGATAGCCCTGCGGGCAAAGAGCGCTTCACATTCGAGCGCAATGCCTATTATTGGAAGGTCGACAGCGACTGTAACCAACTGCCCTATATTGATGAGCGCAGCTTTGTTCTCTCCTCAGACCCTGAAGTTGCCCTGTTGCGGGTGATCCAGGGCGAGATTGACCTGTCCCCCCGCAATGTATCGACCCCACCCAACCGCGCGGTGTTCTTCGACAACAAGGAACGTGGCGATTATCGTCTGGTGACAGCGAACAGCTGTAACTACAACAACGCCCAGTTCATGACGTCGATGAGCCACCCGGATCCGGTGAAAGCCGAGGTGTTCCAGAACAAAGATTTCCGCATTGGCCTGTCGCTTGGCATGGACCGCGAGGCGGTGATCGATGCGGTTTATCTCGGCCAGGGTGAACCCTATCAGATTGGTGCGCGCCCTGAATCGCCTTTCTATGATGAAGATCTGGCGCGTCAGTTTACCGAGTTCGACCCCGAGCTGGCAGCCGAACATCTCGATAAAATCCTGCCAATGGGTGCGGATGGCATGCGGGTTGGTCCCGACGGCAAGCCCTTTGAGTTTACCGTACATATCAACCAGGGTTTCCGCCCGGATTGGGTCGATATGATGCAGATCATCAGCGCCAACTGGGCCGAGCTTGGCCTGAAGGTTGTGCTGGATGTGCATTCGGATGAAATTGGTCAGGCACGTCGCGCGGATCCTGATCGTGAGATTTTCCTCTGGGTGGGTGAAAACGGCTGTGGCCAGTTCCCAGTGGTCAATCTGGAGCGGTTCACCAACCTTGGTGGCTATGCGAACTGGGATAACTGGGATGCTTGGTACGCCAAGTCTCTGGATGCGAGTTTTGAGCCTGCGGACGGTGTGACACCGATGGAACCACCCGCCAATGTAACCCGCATGTTCGAGATCCGCGATGAGATCCCGCTGCGCACCGCTGACGCGCAAATCGCGCTGATGGATGAGTTCAACAGCATCGCAGCTGATGAGTTCATCACCTTCGGCGTCGCGCTTCCCGGTGGCGGGTATCGTTCGGTGTCGAACCGACTGCAGAACGTGCCTGATACGCTTCTGGAAGGCTGGCTCTATCCGGGGCCATCTCCGGTCGATTTCGCCACCTTCTGGATCAAAGAATAACTCAGGGTCTCCTCCCGAGTTAGGGCGGATCCAGCCGGTTTGGCTGGGCCCGCCCATCACATTCAAGACCACCTGAAAAAGGACGGGATATGGGTCAGTTTATGATCAAGAGAGCGCTCTTGATGGTCCCCACCATGGTTGCAATCTCATTTGTAGCCTTCCTGATTATCACCCTGCCTCCGGGCGATTTTGTCGATCGTATCGCGGCCACTGCCGCTCAGGACGGCGACCGCATGACCGATGCCGAAATCAGCGCGCTTCGCGAAGCCTATGGGTTGAACCGTCCTTTGTTGGTCCAATATGCGGATTGGGTTTGGGGTATGGTAAGCCGTGGTGATTTTGGCACCTCCTTTTTCTATTCCCTGCCGGTCGACCAGCTGATCTGGGACCGGCTTGGCCTCACCTCTCTGCTGTCGATCCTGACGCTTGTCTTCATCTGGATTGTCGCCATTCCCATTGGCATCTATTCCGCCGTGCGCAAATATTCGTTGGGCGATTATGTCTTTACCTTCTTTGGGTTTATCGGCCTCGCGATTCCCAACTTTCTGTTGGCGCTGGCGCTGCTCTACATTTCGTTCCGCTATCTTGGGCTAAGCGTCGGAGGCCTGTTCTCTCCTGAATACATCGACGCGCCCTGGAGCTTGGCCAAGTTTGGTGACCTGATGGCGCATATCTGGATTCCAATGATTGTACTGGGCACCGCTGGAACAGCAGCGGTGATCCGCACCATCCGCGCCAATCTTCTGGACGAGTTGCACCGTCCCTATGTCACAACTGCCCGCGCCAAAGGCATGCCTGAGTACCGGGTTCTGGCGAAGTACCCCGTGCGCCACGCGCTCAATCCCTTTGTGTCCTCGCTGAATGAAATCTTTGTTCAGATCGTCTCGGGCTCGACCATCGTGTCGGTGGTTCTGGGGCTGCAGACCACCGGGCCTTTGCTGCTCGAAGCGCTCAAACAGGAAGATATGTACCTTGCCGCAACGCTGATCATGTTCCTCGGCTTTATGACCGTAATTGGCACGCTGTTTTCCGACATCCTTCTGGCCTGGCTGGATCCGCGGATCCGCCGTGAACTGAGCGGAGGCTCCTGATATGGCGCATAACGCAGACTATGACGGCCAGTGGCGCCTGATCTGGCGGCGGTTCCGTAAACATAAACTTGGGTTTGCCGGACTTTTGGTCACTGCCGCGATTTATCTTGTGGCTGTCTTTGCCGAGTTCCTCTCGCCGTCAGATCCTAATGCCATCTCCCCACGCAACACCTATGCACCGCCTCAAAGCCTGCATTTCTTCGTGACGGACAAGGAGGGCAACAGCAGCTTTCAACCCCATGTTCTTGGGTACAAAACCAAGATTGATTACGACTCGGGCCGTCGGACCTTTGAGGAAAACCCACGCAAGGTGATCCCGGTTGGGTTCTTTGTAAAAGGACATGAATACAGACTTCTTGGCCTGATCCCGACCGAGCGCCATCTGTTTGGTCCGGTGAAATCTCGCGATCGCATGTACCTTTTGGGCGCGGACCGTCTGGGTCGCGATGTGCTGAGCCGGATGATCTACGGCACCCGCGTGTCGATGTCGATTGGTCTGGTGGGGGTTACGCTCAGCCTTGTGCTTGGTGTGCTTCTGGGCGGTGCCTCGGGATACTTCGGCGGCTGGGTGGATCTTGTGGTCCAACGGGTCATCGAGTTTCTGCAATCCCTGCCCTCGATCCCGCTGTGGATCGGTTTGGCCGCCGCTATTCCAGCTAGTACACCGCCTTTGCAGACCTATCTCCTCATCACAGTCATCCTGTCGATCATTGGCTGGACCGGGTTAGCGCGTGTGGTTCGGGGTAAGTTCCTGTCCCTCAAGACCGAGGATTTTGTCAAAGCGGCACGGTTGGATGGCTGTTCTGTACCTCGGGTTCTGGTGCGCCATATGATGCCAAGCTTTGCCAGCCACATCATCGCGGTGGTGACCCTTGCGATCCCCGGCATGATTGTCGCCGAAACCTCGCTGTCCTTTCTGGGTATCGGACTTCAACAACCGGTGGTGAGTTGGGGTGTGCTTCTGCAAGAAGCTCAGAACATCCGCGCCATTTCCACAGCCCCTTGGTTGTTCTGGCCCGGCTTTATGGTGGTGGTTGCCGTTCTGGCGCTGAACTTTCTCGGTGATGGGCTGCGCGATGCCGCTGACCCGTATGCAACATAAGGAGATCTGAGTGATGACATCTCTACTTTCAGTCCGCGATCTTTCGATTTCCTTCAGTGGCGACGACGGCAAAGTCACCGCCTTGGACAAGGTCAGCTTTGACATCCCAGCGGGCAAAACCGTCTGTCTGGTGGGTGAATCTGGCTGCGGGAAATCAGTGACGGCCAAAGCCCTGTTGCGCATTCTCGATCATCACGCGTCGATTGATCAGGGGGAAATGCTCTATCATCGTGCCGATGGGGATGTGATGGATTTGGCGCACGGATCTGCGACCTCCAAAGCGATTAAATCGGTTCAGGGCAACGAGATCTCAATGATCTACCAGGAACCGATGACCGCCCTGTCGCCGCTCTATACCATTGGCAACCAGATCACCGAGGTGCTGCATTGGCATGGATCTTACAGCAAAGACGAGGCGCGCGCGCGCGCCGTCGAAGTGCTGGGACAGGTAGGTCTGCCGAACCCAGAAAAGCGCTTTGACGCTTACACATTTGAGATGTCCGGCGGTATGCGCCAACGCGCGATGATTGCCATGGCGCTGGTGTCGAACCCGCGTCTGTTGATCGCGGATGAGCCGACCACTGCGCTGGACGTGACCACACAGGCAATCATTCTGGATCTGATGCGTGATCTTCAGAAACAGCGTGAGATGTCGATGCTGTTTATCACCCACGATTTGGGCGTTGTGGCCGATATCGCCGACGAAGTGGTGATAATGTATCTCGGGAACGTGGTGGAACGCGGCACGGTGGATGAGATCCTCACGAACCCACAGCACCCCTATACACGTGGGCTTTTGGCCTCCCTGCCCGGGCGTCAGCGCGGTAAGTTGCACACCATCCAGGGCACAGTGCCGTCTTTGTTCGACCGGCCCTCAGGCTGTGCGTTTCAGGCCCGCTGTGCACAGACTTTGCCCCAGTGTGGAGTAGAACGCCCGCAACTGGTGGATCAGCCCAACGGTCATGGGCTACGCTGTTTCAACCCGATTACCGAACAAACGAATGATCACACCGCCGTCGCCGAAGCTCCGCGCCAGATCGATCGCAAAGGTCAGCCGATCCTGCGTCTGCGCAATGTGGCAAAGCACTTTCCCGTCCGGGGTGGATTGTTCAACCGGGTCAAGACCCATGTCAAAGCGCTGAACGGAGTTTCACTTGATCTCTGGCAAGGCGAAACTCTTGGATTGGTTGGGGAATCCGGCTGTGGTAAATCCACGCTGGGTCAAACCATCATGGGTCTACATCGCCCCTCTGCAGGACAGATCACTTTTGCTCCGTATGGCACCCCGACGGACCTGGCCGGGCTCTCGGACAAAGCCCTTCGACCCCATTGGAAAGATCTGCGCATGATCTTTCAGGATCCCAACTCATCGCTCAACCCGCGTATGACCGTTTTCGATATTGTCGCTGAAGTGTTGCGCATGGGGGATGATCTTACGGAGAAATCCGCCATTGAGGCGCGGGTGCGTGAGATCATGACACAGGTGGGCTTTGACCCAAGCTTTCTCAAACGCTATCCGCACGCCTTTTCTGGTGGCCAGCGTCAGAGGATTGGCATTGCCCGCGCCTTGGCTCCGCATCCGAAACTGGTGATTGCCGATGAATCTGTCTCTGCTCTGGATGTTTCAGTACAGGCGCAGATTTTGAACCTGATGAAAGAACTGCAGGATGAGCTTGGGCTGACCTATATCTTCATCAGCCACGACTTGAGCGTTGTAGCCCATGTAAGCGACCGTGTTGCGGTGATGTATGCCGGGCGCATAGTCGAGCTTGGAGAGACCGCGCAGGTCTTTGACCATCCGCGCCACCCTTACACTGAGGCGCTACTTGGTGCGATCTTGGAGCCGACCCCGCGTAGCCAGCGGGACGATGACAAACTTCGGCTTGACGGCAATGTGCCGGATCCTCTGAACCTGCCTCCGGGCTGCCCTTTTGCGCCGCGGTGCCGCTATGCCACTGAAATTTGTAATCAAACAGATCCGGCTCTGACCGAAATGGCCGATGGCCGAGCGCTTGCCTGTCATTTTGAGGATGCGGTTCAGGGCGCAACAGTTTCGGTGAACCAGGCATGAGCAGCATTCGAGATGTGGCCAAAGCCGCAGGCGTGTCTATCGCCACTGTGTCGCGGGTTGTGAACGATGGGGGCGGTGTGAGCGCCGCCACACGCGACCGGGTGCTCGGTGTCGTTGCCGAGCTGGGCTATCGCCCGAACCGTCTCGCAGCGAGCCTACGCGGGCGCACCTCGAACCTCGTGGCGCTGTTTCTTGACAACCACAAATCACCCTTTGCCACCATGCTGTACTCGGCAGTGGAAGAGGTCATGCAATCCGAAGGGTTTCAACTTTTAACCTGCTGCACCCGAAGCAGTTCCGAACACGAGCGTAGCTATGTTCAGGCCATGGTTGAAATGCGCGCAGCCGGAGCCATTGTGCGGCCGACCACCTCGATGACTGAGACCATACGCAATATCCGACGCATGCACAGTCACGATATGCAGACCGTCTATATCGACATGGCCGTCGGCAGCCGCCGGTCGGACAACTTTGTGATTTGCGACAACCTTGGTGGCGGCAGGCTTGGCATGGAGCATCTTGTGGCTCAGGGACACCGTCACGTTGGTGTTGTGGCGACCCGCAACGACCAGGACGCACGTCATGAACGATCCGCTAGCCTGCGTCTGCGCGGATTGCTTGAAGTGGCCCGGGATCATGGGATTGAGGGAAACATACACCTTGCCCCCCCAACCGATCTGTCACGTTACGAACTTGGCTATGAAAACGCCACGGCCCTGCTCCGCCAACATCCAGAGATTACTGCAATTTTCGCTCTGACCGACACATCAGCCATTGGAGCAATGCATGCGGTTATGGATCTCGGGCTGAGCATTCCTGATGACATCTCGATCCTAGGTTACGACGGTTTGCCACTTGGCGAGACGCTGGTTCCGCCGCTGACAACCGTGGCCCAGCCAATTGCGGATATGGGCGCCGAAGCCGCACGCACTTTGATTGCAGCCATCCGCGACCCCGACATGCAGCCGCGCCAGATGGTTCTGCCTGTGAAGCTCTGTGAACGCAGCTCAGTTTCACATCCGCGCCGCACCCCAATTCTATCGATCTGACCTTTGGTCCAAGAAGGAGAAAACAGCCTCATGACCTCCACGCCGTCCATGCTCACATCCGATGTGGTGAGCCAACACCTGCCTGTGATCCGCTTTGACAGAAACGAACCGTTTTTGCCGCAGGCGGTTGGCTACACGGTTTACACAGCCGATGCGCCATCGGTTTCTGCCAACCACGATGTGACGCTCAAGGGCGCAGCCAAAGCCATCGAATTTGCCATCTGGTGGGATTGGGACATTCAGCACCTGTATGAGCTTGAGCATATTTGGGTCTACCTCGACGCCGAGGATCAGGTGACACGGGTGGAAAGCTCGGCGCACGGCTGTATCGGTGAGATGTCCCGCATGGGTGCGCTGCCGCTCGAGGATGGCCGGGTGACATTGTATTCTGAGCCCGGCAAACATGCCTTTGCCGCGGACCCCGAGCCCCTGCGAGCCAATTTTGCTATCACAACTCTGTGGTGCGGAGATGAAGCCGGGGACGCCGATATTCTGGCACCTGCCCTGTTGAACGGTGCGCTGGATGACCTGACCATTTATGACCACCATCTGGCGCGTCAATATTTGCAATCTCAGGCGTTCAAACCCAGCTTCCGGTTCGATCAAAAGGTTGATCTGCGCGATGTTCCTTTGATGCCTTGGCAGGAACTTCTGGCCTCTATTCCAGGTCGCGTTCTGTCACAGCTCACTCGGTTGCGTGGCGAGGCCAAAGGGGTGAAAGCCGTGTTCCTCGACAGCGGAGACACTCTGATAGACGAAGACAGTCAGGTCTTTGTCGAAGGCGAATTGGTGTTGCAGGCCAATCCCATCCCCGGTGGGGATCGCTTGGTGGCTGAGTTGAAAAAGCGCGGATATCTTGTTGCCCTCGTGGCAGATGGTTTGACCGAGAGTTTCGAGAATGTTCACAAGGCGATGGGGTTTTGGGACGATTTCGACATGCGCTCAATCTCAGAAGAAGTGGGTGTCCACAAACCTGACCCCAAAATGTTTCTCACCGCTGTAGATGGCCTTGGGCTGACTGAAGCAGACCACGCAGGCTGTGTCATGGTGGGCAACAATCTTGAGCGCGACATCGCCGGTGCCAACCGATTGGGCATGCGTTCTGTCTGGATCAGCTGGACCAAAAACTATCCAACAGAACCCGCCAACGAGGCTGAGAAGCCAGATTTCGAAATCAAATTGCCCCACCAGCTTTTGGACGTGCTCGACGCGATCAACGCCGGGGCCTGATCCCCTTCAGACAAGGAAAATAAAATGACCGAAGCGACAGTTTTGCGCCTCGGGGTGGTTGGCTGCGGCCATATCGCCACCGAGCAAGTGGTGAAATGGCAGACCGCAGGGCGGGTCGACGTCGTGGCCGGGGTTGAACCCAATGCGCCGCAATTTGACCGTTTTGCAAAGAGCTTTCCCACCCCACCCGTGCAGGCCGAAAGCCTGGAGGTCCTTTTGGCGGATCACGGCAAAGCAGTGGATGCCATCTACATTGCCACGCCTCACGCCTTTCACGCGGAACAGGCCAAGACGGCGCTCCTTGCGGGCAAAAACGTCTTGCTTGAAAAACCCATGGCTTTTGATCTGGCCGATGCGCGCGCTATTGAGGCAGCTGCCGAAACCAGCGGGGCCACACTTGTGGTGGCCTTCAACGGGTCGCTTTCGCCGCATCTGCGGGTGACATCAGAGGCACTGGCTGCAGGTGAGTTCGGCAAAATCCACACCATCTCGGCACTGGTTTCCGAGAATTGGGCGGGGCTCTACGACGGTCATTGGAAACAGAATCCTGATATTTCTGGCGGTGGTTTTCTGCTCGACAGCGGAAGCCATGCTCTGAACGCAATCATTGATGTCGCGGGCTGCGGCATTGAAAGCGTCTCGGCCCAGTTCAGCGAGAAAAAGCCCGGCGTTGAAATCTCAGCCGCTCTTTCGGGTCGCATGCAGAACGGTACTCTGGTCAGCCTGACTGCCTGTGGCGACACAGCACCTCCCTGTCTGGGGCAGCTGACTTTGTTTTGCGAAACCGCCGTTCTCACGGTCGATCCCTGGGGGAAGCGCGCAACAATCGTGCGGGACGCCTCGGGCGAACGCGAACTGTCTTCGGGCCCGGCCCGTCAGTTGGTCGACCTGTTCATCGACGTCTGCGCCGGACGCATCGAAAACCCCTCACCGATTGCCCGGAACATCGAGTTCGCGCGCCTCTGGGCCGCCACACGTCAATCCGCAGCCAATGCCGGTCAACCGGTCACGATCCAGGATATGGAAGGATAATATGAGCAAGCTTAAGGTTCTGATCTGGAACGAAAACGAACACGAGAAAATCCACCCCGAAGTGGCCGAGATCTACCCTAAAGGCATCCATGGCACCATTGCAGAGGGTGTCGCTGCGGAGGATCTGGATATCTCGATCGCCACAATGGACATGCCCGATCAGGGGCTGCCGGACGGTGTGTTGGATGACGTGGATGTTCTGGTCTGGTGGGGGCATATGCTGCACCATCTGGTCGAGCCGCGCATCATTGAGATGATCAACGAACGGGTGAATGCGGGCATGGGCTTTTTAGCGCTGCATTCCGCCCATCATTCGAAGGTGTTTCAGCGACTGATGGGCACCAACTGCAATCTGGCCTGGCGGGAAGCAGATGAGGGTGAGCGCGTGCGCGTCTGGTGTGTGACCCCGTCACATCCCATCGCAAAGGGCGTGCCGCAGTGGATTGATGTCCCCAAAGACGAAATGTACGGCGAGCCGTTCAACGTTCCTAAGCCCGATGATATCGTCTTTATCAACTGGTATGAGGGCGGCGAAGTGTTTCGTGGCGGCTGTACCTGGACCCGTGGGCGTGGCCGCATTTTCCACTTCAGCCCCGGCCATGAGACTTTTCCGGTTTATCACCAACCTGAGATCATTCAGGTCATTGGCAACGGTATCCGCTGGGCCGCTGAGCCACATCGCGACGGGCACAATCTGTCCAATCTGCACCGGCCCATCCCGCTGGAAAAAGGCGCGCCAACTTCAAGCCGCCGCGATCCTTAAATTATGCGAAGAGCGCCAGAGATGGCGCTCTTTCTCGTTTAATCCGCTACTTTAACCGTCTACATCATTCGCGCTATCAGCGTTCAGCTGGTTGTAGTTCTGCGCCCCAATGTCGTCTAGCAAGCCGATCTGGGTTTCCAGAAAATCCACATGCCCCTGCTCGTCAAGGATCAGCTCTTCAAACAGATGCATCGAGGCAAAATCCCCAACCTCTGCACAATATTTGCGTGCCTCAGCGTAAAGCGCGACGGCCTCCATTTCGACCTCTAGATCACAGGTCAAAGTCTCACGGACATTCTCACCAATTCGCAAAGCATTCAAAGATTGAAGGTTGGGCATCCCCTCAAGAAAGATGATCCGGTCAATGAGCTTATCCGCATGCTCCATTTCTTCGATGCTTTCTTCGCGCATCTTTTTGGCAAGCTTGGTCACACCCCAATCATTCTGCAACCGATAGTGCAGCCAGAACTGGCTCACGGCGGTCAACTCATGCTTTAGAGCGGTGTTCAAATATTCAATGACTTTCTTGTCGCCTTTCATAGCGTGTCCTCCCAATGGCTAGCGCTTCTCTCCTGAAGAAAGGCGCTGACGAAATTAGGATACGCACCTAAGGTATTGAGGCAACGAAATAAAACCTTACAAAAACAGGCGGGGAATGGGAAGGAGGCTCTATTCTTGAACTGAAAGATCCCACACGACAAAGGGTTACAAGTGC
Organism: Pelagimonas sp.; assembly: GCA_049116335.1. Classification (GTDB taxonomy): domain Bacteria; phylum Pseudomonadota; class Alphaproteobacteria; order Rhodobacterales; family Rhodobacteraceae; genus CANMIH01. Next base: position 19,127 of record JAGDYZ010000006.1, read on the forward strand.
CAACCTCAACCACCTATGAGTGGGTATTTTTTGGGCGCACGTCATTGCCACGCCCTTCAGAGCGCACTCCATCTCGGGAAATCAAAGATCAATAGCACCAGCTTTTTGCATAGGCTCAGCATTTGGTCGCGATTCTGAGACGCCTCACAAAGCGACAATGAATACAAACACGCCAAGATCAGCTCATTTTGTAGCAGCATGAGCTCTTGCCCAAACTCAGGCGGTGGACCATCGCCAAACCGCTGTTGCAAGGCCACAATCCGGCGCAGCACATCGCCTTTGTGCTCGGCCTCGAGCTCGGCCAATTTCGGAGACGTCCCCATGGCCCAGCGAAGTTTCCAGTTTTCTTTGGAGTTCAAAGTTGGCTCTGTCAACGCCTCCAGAAAGACATCGACGCAGTCTTCGCGGGATGCATCTTCCGGCAATTGTGCCTGTACCTTGTCCAAAACTTCAAGCGTGATCGCCAGCCAGCGCTGAAACAGAGCGTGGAAAATGGCCTCTTTGTTTGGGAAAAACTGATACAGCGTGCCAACGCTTACGCCCGCCTGCTCTGCAATCAGGTTGGTGTTCACTTGATCCGCAGGTCTGTCGGTGAGCAAACTCAAAGTGGTCGCGAGAATTTTCTCGACCTTCTCACGGGAACGTTTTTGCTGCGCGGCACGGCGCGGGGAAATTGAGCTTTGAGTCATACGATCAGTCTGGCTTGGCGCCGAGGCGCCCGATTGCTTGGATCAAAGTCCTGCCGCCGCTGGCGGCAAGATGTTTCGCTTCGCGAGGCAAGTCTATCGCTTACCTCACGTGTCATACCATGTGACCGAGGCGCGCTAGTTGGCGTTTGGTGTCCAGAAAGTCGCGAGATAGCGGGCTTCTTTGGGAATGTCCTGTGCCGCAGCATAGGCTCGGATCTTGGTGACACGCACCGCATCGGCGGCGAACCAGAAAAACCGATCTGGGTTTTGCTGAAAGGCGTCTTGTACCAGCGCAACCAGATCATCCCCTGCACCCACCCAGGTGAGGGAAACACCTGCATGCTTGGGCAGAGGATAATCAGATGCCCCACTAGAGGCATGCAAGAACACCTGCGCTGTACCGTCTTCTGGCAGGGCCTGTAGAATCCGCGCAATTGCAGGAAACGCGGTTTCATCACCACACAGGATCAGATCCTTGCTTTCGGGCACACCGCCGCCTGCCGGGCCAAGCAGACCAATGCTGTCTCCCGGTTGAGCGGCCTTGGTCCATTCCATGATGCGCCCCCCGTCATGACGATAGACATCCACGGTGATCCGTCCGGCCTTTTTGTCGAGATAGCGCACGGTATAGACCGGCCGATGCAGCACCTTATCCCCACTGGGCCAATGGATCGAGCCATTGGCTTTCAGGCTGGGCCATTCTGGATCATCGCATTGCGGCAGCACAAAGCGAAAATGAATGGATGCGTCTGAGTAAGTTTCAAGCGCATCCACGGCCAGCTCAAGACGCAGGAAATCTGCGCAAAGCACCGACGACGACACCACGGTCGCGAATTGGAAATTCGCCGGGCGCGCGCCTTCGACCAGAGAATCCGACCAACGGATGGTCTTGGCGATATCCGGCACGAGATGCGACAGGTGTGACAGCACCTCTTCGCGCACCGAGGTCAGCATGTCCTTGTCGCGTGCCGAGACATGCAGGCGGATCCCCGCGCCCTCAGCCGGGGTGATACCAAACGCCGCCTCTTCGGTGCCCACAAAAATCCTACCTTCGTCCTGTGACAACACTGGCAGATCGTGGTTCTCAGCTTCGTGCAGCAACACGCTGCGCATGGCGGGATAGGTCAGTTCGGCCACATCGGCGAAAACTTCGAGAGATGTACTCATCCAAGGTCTCATTTCATGATGATATGGGGATGGCCGTAATGCGGATCCGGGATCACCGCGCAGTCCAGCCCATAAATTTCAGAGATATTTGGCTGAGTGACCACCTCAATCGGGGCACCGGCTGCGACGATTTTCTGCTGCTTTAACGCGACGATCTGATCGGCAAAGCGTGCAGCAAGATTGATATCATGCAGGACCATAGCCACCGTCAAGCCTTTGTCTCGCTGCAAGTCGCGCACCAGTTGAAGAATGTCGCGCTGATGCGGCAAATCGAGGAAGGTGGTGGGTTCATCCAGCAACAGAATAGGCGTGTCCTGTGCCAGCACCATAGCAATCCAGGCGCGCTGCATTTGCCCGCCAGACAGATCCGACAAAAGCTGCTCGGCGCGGGCGGTCAGGCCAACCCGGTCCATTGCCTCATCAACGATAGCCTGATCCGCATGTGACCACTGACGCAGCGGAGATTGATGCGGCGTGCGGCCCCGGATCACCAGATCCCGCACCCGCATACCCTCGGGCGCATTGGTTTTCTGCGGCAAGAGCGCCACCTGACGGGCGACATCCCGCGTGTTGACTTTATGGATCGGTGCGTCATTCAGGTTCACCTGCCCCTGCGAAGGGGATTGCAACCGGCACAGACAGCGCAACAACGAAGATTTCCCGCAGGCATTTGGGCCGACAATCGCGGTGATTTTGCCTTCTGGCAGGGTCAAGGAGACATCCTTGAGGACGGTCACCTTGCCATAAGAGAGCGTGAGATTTTCACAAGACAGGCGCGCGGTCATGAGCTTTGCTTTCTATAGTGAACCAAAAGGACCCAGATCAGAACCGGGGCGCCGACAAGCGCGGTAAAGACCCCCGCAGGCAATCCAAACCCATTGGGCATAAGCTGGCTGACCGCATCTGCGGACAGAGTGATGATCGCACCGACCAGAGCGGCGGTGAGCAAAGTGGGGCGGTTTTTGCCATTCAAACCATGGGCAATGGGACCAGCAACAAATGCGACAAAGGGCAACGGGCCCGCCGCCGCAACGGCCAGCGCCACAAGCGCCACCGAGAGACCAAGCGTGATCAGACGTGCCCGCGTGATGTCGACACCAAGGCTGGTGGCGACCTCTTCTGACATTGACACGCGCGCCAAAGCAAATTGATGCCGCAGCGCAAGCGGCCCCAAGATGGCCAGCCCGATCCACAGCATCTTGGCCTCAACCAGACTGCGCGCCTGAAGCGAGCCCACCAGCCATTTGACCAAAGCCGCCGCCGCCGTGGCGTCCATGCGGGTCATCAAAAGGTCGGTGACAACGCCAAGGGTCATAGTGACACCAATGCCAGTGATCACCAGTTGACCGGGAGAAATACCGCGTTGCCAGCTCAGCCCGATCACCAAAGCCGCCGAAAGTAAGCCTCCGGCTAGGGCTCCGGGCACGACCAATGTCGATGTCCCAAGGAAGGCCACAGTAAAGACCGCGCCACAACCCGCCCCAGCGGTAAATCCAATGATATCAGGCGAGGCAATGGGATTGCGCAGCAAGGTCTGCATCATCTCTCCCGCCAAACCAAAGGCCAAACCAACGCCTAGGGCTGTGACAACCCGGGGTAATCGGTTTTCCAACACGATCATCGAGGTGATCGGGTCGGATGCCCCCTGAAAGGCCGCCACAACATCAGCGGCCGCAATGGGATAGGTGCCCCCCACCAGACCGGATAGCAGCAAAACAAGCACGCTTAGCGCCAAAAGAAGATTGACCAGAACCACTCGTCGGGCCAGCCGGAAGGACGCGCCGCAGAGGCGCAGTGCAACAGTGCTCATAGCGCCACCTCACGACGTCTGCGGGCCAGAAGCACCAATGTTGGCCCTCCTATCAGTGCCATCATGGCGCCCGCCTCGATTTCCTGACCCGGCAGGATCACCCGCCCCAGCGTATCCGCGACAACAGCCAGCATAGCGCCAAAGATCAGCGACCCGATGGCCAGCTGTTTGACCCCGGCGCCCAGAATGGGCCGTACCAGATGCGGGACCAGAAGACCGATAAAGGCGATGGGGCCTGCCATCGACACGGTGGTGCCGCACAGAAGGACAATTGCGGCGATCGCAAGCACACGGGTCAGTCCGACACGCACACCCAAGGCCCGCGCGGCATCATCGCCCAGCGTCAGCGGCTCAAGCATCACCGCTGAGATCAGGGCCAGCGGCACAGCAATGATGTAGAGCGGCATCAGGCTCAGCAGATCTTTTAACTCAATCCCGGTGAACCCGCCCAGCACCCAAAACCGATAGACATCAAGGCTCTCGCGGCTGAGGATCAGGATCGCCCATGTGAAAGCCAGAAACAGCGTGCCCACCGCGGCACCGGCCAGAATAAGCCGGGTTGGGCCTGGGCCATTTTTCTGCACCGTTCCCCCGAGCAACAGCACCAGCGTCGCCGCAAGAGCCGCACCAATCAGCGCCGGGATCACCAGCGCGCCCTGCGCCGTCAGGCCTAGCCCCCAGATGGCGATCACGACACCAAGCGCAGCGCCGCCATTTACACCCAGCAAACCGGGATCGGCCAGGGGATTGCGGCTTAGAACTTGCATCAAAGCACCTGCCAACCCCAGGGATCCCCCTCCGATCAGCGCGGCAACTGCCCGTGGCACGCGCAGCTGTCGCACAGTCAGATGGTCGGCACTGGTTGGATCGAAGGTGGTGAAGGCCTCAAAAATGGTCGAAAAACCAATGGGACGCACCCCAAGCCGCAGCGACAGAGCTGCGGTCACAAGCGCCAATGCCATGACGCCCAAGATAACGGGTAATTTCTGTGTCATTCAAAACCCCTCCGGCTGTGGAAACCCATCCACCGGCGTCAGCGGATCCCCATCCGCCGCCTGCTCGATCAGCGGCACGATCTGGTCCAGCGCATAGGTCAGCGACAGCGGGCTAGAATGGGCAAGCGCGGCGGTCAGGTCATACGATGCGTGCAACTCGCGCCCTTCGCGATATGCGCGCATGGTCTTGCGCAGGATGATATTGCCAAGCGCCTCTTCCAGATTGGCGGCATAGACCCAGACGATGACATCCGTATCAATCGGGGCGACGTTTTCCTGCGGCAATGTGATGTAAAAGGCGTTAGACCCCGGCAGGTCATCCACCGCCTGCGGTGATACAAATCCCAGATCCTGCAGGAACCGGCTCCGTAGATCGAGGCTTGTGAACACCCCAATACGCGGCGGCCAGGCGACAACGGCGGACTGTCCCTGCCACTCGGGATGGGCCGTACGAATGTCGGCAAAGCGATCTTCCAGATCAGCAACCAACACACGTGCCTGATCCTCTTTCCCCAAGGCCAGCCCCAGTTGACGGGTCATGACCTGCCAGGACGAGCTATAATCCGTTTCCCCAGCGGCCGGGGGAACGGTTGGCGCGATCTGCGACAGCAGATTGTATTCTGCCTCAGACATGCCCGACCATTGCCCTACAATCAGATCGGGTTTGAGCAGCGCAATGCGCTCGATGTCGATATCGCCATAAAGCACCATTGGCTCAGCCTCACCCAGCGCCTCTTGCGCCCAGGGCCAGACACCAAACTCATGTGTGCCAAACCAATGCCTCAACGCCACGGGCTTGACCCCCAGCGCCAGAAGAAAATCATGCCCGATCAAAGACACAGAGACGACACGCTGAGGCGTGCCGTCGATTTCTGTCACCCCATAGCGATGGGCAATTTTGCGAGGCTCCGCCCAAGCGGGCGAAACCAATGCGAGCATCAAAATGCCAAATATCCAACGCATGTGGGACCTCTGGCTCAGAACTTGCGGCTAACAGTCAGCGAGATTTCCCGGCCAGCGCTATATACGCAGCTGCCGGAATAGGCATTCAAGCCAGCGGCAGGCCCAGTTAAAGGAAGGAAGGCCCCGGTGCAGTAGCTTACGCTTTGTTTGTCTGCGAGATTGCGCCCTGCCAGCTGCACATGCCAATCGCCGGTGTCATAGCTCAGCGAGGCATCGAACAAGGTCATCGATTCAATTTCGATGGTGTTGGCGACATCCGCATAGCGCGTTCCCGCATGGCGCACACCTGCACCCACTGCGAGACCATCCACCTGAGGCACCTCATATTGCGCAAATACTGCCGCAGAAATCTTTGGTGCGCGCCCCGGGCGATTGCCCTGATAGGTCGGGTCTTTGGTGATCTCGGCATCAACATAGGTCAGGCTGCCAAAGAGGCTCAGACCATTTTGGAAATCATGCGTCGCTTCAAGTTCGATCCCGCGTGAGCGCACTTCGCCAGCCTGCACAAACACAAGCGGGTTGCCATTTGCCGGATCGTCATAAGCCACGTTCTGCTTGGTGATGTTGAAGAGCGACGCGCCAATGCTGGTGTTGCCATCCAGCGAAGCGAATTTCACCCCCAGTTCATACGCCCGCGAGGTTTCGAGCGACAGCGGATCGCCACTGGCCAACATGCCGCTGGGGGGCAGGTTGAAAGATCGCGCCACCGATCCAAAGACCAGGGTCGAGGGAGACACTTTGTACCCCAACGCGATATTGCCCGACGTGAAGGTTTCATTCACCTGATGATCAAAGTTCTGAAGCCCCGCAGGAGAGGTTGAGAACCCTTTGATGTCATAGTCAATGCGGTCGTGGCGCAGACCACCCGACACAACAAGCTGTTCTCCGATTTCGGCAAACCCGGTTAGATAAAGTCCCGCTTGCCGCAAATCGGTTTCGCGACGGCTCGGCAGGTTTGGCGGCACCGCCAAGTTGTTGGTCAGTGCCCCGGTCAGCAGGTTACGCTCGCCGCGATAGCCATAGGAAAAATCCGTATCGCTGGAGACCGAATAATAATCCAACCCCACCGCGACGGTACCTTTGGCCGAACCTGTATCAAATTGATACTGCAAGGCATTGTCTGCACTGGTCTGATGTACGATCTGATCCACATCGAATTTCGTCATGATGGCCGTGTCAATGGCCGTCGGGTTTGCCCCGGGCAGACCAAACAGGCTTGCACCATTCACATAGGCCGCGACAAACTCGGTTTTATTGTCCCAGTCGTTTTTCGACACCCGCGCCCGCGACATCAGGGTGAAGGAGGGCGAAAACGCGTGGTCCAGCTCATACCCGATGTAGTTCTGCGTGGTTTTGATGTCGTTGTAGTCTGGGTTGCCGGTATAGGTGCCCGGACCAAAATGGGCTGCGGGATTTGGTTCCCGCGAGCCATAGCGCGGCACCGAGACATAGGTGTCCCCCACATCGTCTTTTTGATACTGACCATAGACCGTGAAACGGGTTGCATCTGTGGGTTCAAAGGTCAGCGACGGGGCAACATACACCCGGCTGGTGTCAACGGCGTCATAGTTGGTGCCCGACGCATTGAGCACACCGATAAACCGGTAGGCTACGGTGTCGGACAGCGGACCGGTGACATCCACACCGATTTCTTTGCCATTGTCGCTCGACAGCACACCCCGCACTTCGCCCCCAAATGAGAATTCGGGGCGTTTGGTTACACCGTTAATCAGGCCACCCGGCTGGTTCGCCCCGTATAGATCCGAGGTGGGACCGCGCAGGATGTTGACACTCTCAAGTCCAAACTGCTCGGTCCGCCACGAGGCCCAGTCCACAGTACGCAGCGGCATGCCATCGCGGTGCACCCCACCAATCTGCGCCTCAAAGCCCCGTAACACAAACTCATCATAGCGATCATCTTGGCCATAGGTCTCGGTGACGATACCAGGGCTATAGGCCACGGTCTCTTCCATGGTGCGCGCACCCTGAGCTTCAAACAGCTCACGGGGCAGAATGGTCACCGCCCGCGGCAGGTCATCAGGATCCACCGGCACCCGCGAGCCCGATGTCTTTGCAGCTTCGTTGGCCGAAACACCCGCGCCGCCATCATTGATGGTCCGCAGCACCAGCGTGCCGAGAAATTCCGTATCTTCAATGTCCTGCGCAGCCGCAAATGACGGCGCAAGGACTGTGGATGCCAATAGCGTGGCAGAAAGCGTGTTTAGGCGCAGGCGCGTCATAGCGACCTCCAAAGCAGGCGGACGGGATTGCAACCCAGCGGGAGGGTGCAAGAACTGTTAGTGGATTTTGGGGGCTTGGTGGGCGCGATGCGCGGACCTGGCATTTGTCCTGTTCAGACAAATTGCGCCTAATGTGAATAATTGCTCGTGTCAAGTCGCGAGCAATTATTCATGTTATTGATGGGCCAAATTTTCTGCCCAATGGAAGACTTATACTACCGCCAGACTGGTCCAGTCTTTGGTGAATACTGAGAGACGCGGCGCAAATCCTGTTTTTATTTGCCCCAACCGGTGTGACATGTTGAGGGCATCAGCTGGATTTTTGGTGGCACATTTCACTGCCTGCGCGGGCGAGACAAGGCCTTTGTCCATCATGTTGCGCAGGCTTTCATCCATGGCAATATGTGCCCCTGCCAATGTTCCATCGACATTGGTAAGCCGCCCGTCCTCCAAAGCAATCGTTTCAGCGTTCAGCTCAAACTCAGTCAACGTACCCGCAAGCGTACACATCGCATCGGTCACAAGACACAGATGATCGGGCATCATCCTCACGGTGAGCTGGATATTGTTCCAATGCACATGATGTCCATCCGCGATGAGACCTGCATAAAGCCCCGGCATGCCAAGCACCGATCCCACAACCCCCGGTTCACGTCCGGTCATCTGCGACATGGCATTGAACAAATGCGTAGCCCCACGCAACCCAGCGGCCTGCGCCAGCTTCATCTCATCGAAACGCGCCGCACTGTGCCCGGCAAATACTGTCACGCCTGCGGCGGTGAGTTCAGCAATATGTGCCGGGCTGGTGCATTCTGGAGCCAGGGTCAGCAAAAGCGGAAACTGACGTGTCTGGGTCAACACAGATAGATCAGCACGATCCAGCGCACGAATGGCGGTGGCGTCGTGAATGCCCGGCTTATGGGGGCTAAGGAACGGCCCCTCAAGATGCAGACCAAGAATACCGGGCACATCGGCGGCAATCGCCTGGGTGACAGCATCGATCGCGGCTACGTAGGCCTGACCATGCGCTGTGACGAAGGTGGGCAACAACCAAGCCGTGCCTCCCTGCGCCGCACCGCTGGCAATCTGACGCAGTGCGGAGAGGCTTGGATCGGCGTTGAATTGAACATCATGCGCACCGTTGATCTGAATGTCGATAAGACCGGGCGTGACGATGTCATATTCTGCGAGCTCAGTAAGACTTTGCCCCGCGCGAAAAGGAGCGACGTCATGAATAACATCGCCATGCAACGTCACGATCTGATCGGTTGCAGGCTCTGCGCCCAAGCCATCAAACAGTTGCCGCGCCAGAATACGTCGAGGCAGGACGGTTGGATCAGAGCGCATGTTCGGCCCCATGAGGATGCACCTGCGCATAATAGTCACGGTGGCGCAACTCCGTTGCCGCAGATCGGTCTAATACAACTGTTGTTTCCGCATGCATTTGCAGTGCAGAAGCTGGGCAAATGGCGCTTAGCGGGCCTTCAACGGCCTGCGCAACAGCCTGCGATTTGGCGGCGCCGGTGGCCAACAACACACAGGTGCGCGCGTTAAGTATGGTGCGGATCCCCATGGTGATCGCATATTTTGGCGCGTCTTGATCCGTGAAATAAGGCGCATTCGCCTGGCGGGTGCTTTCGGTCAGCGTTTTGACACGTGTCAGTGAACCAAGGCTCGAACTTGGTTCATTAAAACCAATGTGACCATTTCGGCCGATCCCTAACAGTTGCAGATCAATGCCGCCTTGGGCCAAGATATTTTCCTCATAAGCCAGACATTCTGCACGTACATCCACCGCATCTCCTTTCGGAAGATGACAGTTTTCCGGGAGAATATCGATGTGATCAAACAACACCTCCCGCATGTAACTGTGATAGGATTCAGGATGTTGAGATGACAGACCAACGTATTCGTCCAGATTGAAGCTGGTCACTTTTGCAAAGCTTAAGCCTTCGCTCCGGAGCGCACAGAGCCGGGCATAGACCGGCAACATCGTGCCCCCGGTGGCCAAACCGAGCACGGTTTCCGGTCGCGTGCTGACCTCAGAGGCAACAATTTCGGCAACGGCATACTCAGCCGCCTCCGCCGTTTCAAAAATCAGGACTTTCATTTACGCCCCTTTCCTCTGCCATTGCCAAAGCCCCCAACAAAGGACCGTCGCCCTCAAGTGACGCAGGAACCACAGGGCATTGAAACAACACTGGTTTTTGTTCAAGCTCTTTGGTGACGCGGGCAATAAATCCGTCTGAGAGACCGATACTGCCCCCCAGAGCAATAAGATCAGGGTCGAACATGGTTTTGAGGTTGGCACAGAGCGTCGCGATAGCCCCCGCCGCTCTGTCAGCGATGGTAACAGCCCAAGCCTCGTGCCGCTGCGCGGCCTCAAAAACATCTTTCGCCGAATGGCCGGGGTAGCCTGCCTCTGCGGCCTGTTGAGCGATCGCCCGGCCCCCTGCGAGGCTTTCAACCGTACCACGGCGCCCCGACCCACACTTCGGACCATCTGATGAGATTGTAGAAAAGCCAAAATGACCAGCAAGGCCTGACCGGCTCTGTATGAGCTTGCCCCCCAAAACTAGGCCACCTCCAACCCCGGTGGACACAGTGATGTATGCGAACCCATCACAGCCTGTGCCGCTTCCGAATTGATGTTCTGCAAAGGTGGTTGCAGAGGCATCATTGGACACCGCGATCTGGGGTCCAAATTGGTGTCGCAGCGCATTCGCAAGCGGCACACCAGAAATCTCGCGCAGCGTCCCGCTGTTGACGGCTGCCCAGTCCCCGGTGTCAGACACCCGACCGGTCACGGTAACCCCCAAACAGGCCTGCTCTCCGGTCCAACCAACTCGGCGCAACATCTGCTTAATGCTGCAAATGTATCCAGCCAAATCCAACCCACCATCTGTCGTCTGAAGACGCCGTGCGGTGATCTGTCCACGCTCGATTTTGGCCACGGCCGTTTTTGTGCCGCCAAGATCCACGGCAAATCCGTTTAGCTCTGAACGTTGCATGAGGCACGCGCATGTTCGATGGCACTGGCGAAATCCTGTGTCATAATTTCAAGCCGGGTGAGCGCGGTGCCCACCGTGACGCAATCTGCCCCTGCTCGGATGGCAGCCTCAACGGCATTGGGAGTGTTATAACGTCCCTCTGCCATCACAAAGGCCCCCAGTGCTTTGAACTGTGACACCAGAGCCAGATCCGGTTCGGCCCCTGCGGGACCGGTGTCGTCAGTATACCCAGACAAAGTGCTCCCCAATATGTGCGCCCCGCCCTCAAAGGCATGCCGTCCATCATGCTCAGTGGCGCAATCGGCCATCGCGATTTTGCCCAACGATAAGATCAGTTCCAGCAAAGCGTCAGGCTGAAAGGGACGCGCCCGGTGTGTTGCATCATAGGCAATCACATCGGCCCCTGCCTCAGCCAGCGCGTGAACCTGAGATAGGCGCGGCGTGATGCGAACCGGACTATCGGGTAAATCTTCCTTGACGATGCCGATAATCGGCACCGTCACAGCGGCCCGCGTAGCTTGGAGGTTTTCCACCCCTTCTATCCGCACCCCCTTGGCCCCACCGGCCACAGCCGCTGCCGCCAAGGCCGCAATCATTTCGGGAGAATCCAGCGGTCCATTTTCCACGGGTTGGCAAGAAACCACCAATCCGTCTTTCAGCAAGTCAAGCGCTGTCATCGTCAGTCCAGTAAGCTAGGGAGGCCAGTGGCCAGAATGGGGAAAGTACAGACAAGCACCAGCACCGCCAAAGGAGGGATCAACCAAGGCAAGATGGCGCGCGCCAGTTTTTGGAACGGGATCTCTCCCACCTGCGCCACCACAAACAGGGCCATTCCCATAGGCGGTGTCAGGATCGAAATCATCAGGTTCAGGACCACGATAATTCCAAAGTGAACCGGATCTACGCCAAACCCCATCGCCACCGGGATCAGGGTCGGCACAACAATCAGCAAAATCACCAGCGATTCAATGACCGCGCCCAGAACAAAGATCAGGATGTTCACTGCAATGAGAAATGTAAGTTTATCATCGGCAATTGACAGAAAGAACTGGGCGATCTGCTGAGGCGCTTGTTCTCGTGCCATGACCCAGCTGAGCAGGCCGACGCCAGCGATGATTGTGGCAATGGATGAGGCCGTGAGAGTTGTGTCGTAGATCGCATCCCAAAGTCTTCGGACAGTCAGCTCTCGGTAGAACATCAAATCAATCATGATGGCGTAAAGCACGGTGATTGCCGCGGCTTCTGTCGGGGAAAAGTAGCCCGAGAAAATGCCGCCAACGATCACCACAGGGGTCATCAACGCAGGAAGCGATTTGACAAACAGACTACCAACCTCGCGCACAGGTGTGACGGCATCACGTGGGTAGTCCCGTTTGCGGGCAATGACATAGACCATGATCATCAAGGACAGCGCACAAAGAAACCCTGGAACAATCCCCCCCAGAAACAATTTCCCAATCGATGTGTTTGAAATCACCCCGTACAGAACCATCGTGATCGACGGTGGAACAAGCGGCCCAATCATAGAGGATGCGGCCGTTACGGATCCTGCAAACTCATCGTCGTAACCCGCCTTGCGCATGGCCTCGATTTCCATCTTTCCCAGGCCACCGGCATCCGCAATGGCCGAGCCTGACATGCCTGAGAAAAACAGCGAAGCCAGTACATTCACATGGCCAAGTCCCCCCGTGAACCGACCAACAAGAGCGCGGGCAAATCCAAAGAGGTGGTTCGTGATCCCAGCTGAATTCAAGATCGCAGCGGCGAGAATAAACAGAGGGACAGCAAGCATTGGAAAGCTGTTCAGCCCGTCCACCATGCGCTGGGTGGCAAACGACAAACCAAGGCCCGAATGGTAAAAGTAGCCCATCGACACCATTATCATGGCGATCCCAATGGGCACGTTCAGCAGCACCAGCAAAAGCCAGCCAAGAATAACGCTAGTTAAGATCATGGGGCACTGTCATCCGTCTGATTTGGGGAGAACGCGGTGACAGAGAAAAACAATCTCTGAGCCACACGCAGCACAATGAGGATCATCGCGACACAGGCTGACGCATAAAGAACCGCGTCAGTAGTCGGCAGCGACACAGCCTCGTAACTCCATGTGCGCTTAACCGATTTCCACGCAATCCAGATCAGATGAGACGCCAGGCCGATATAGACCAGATCGGTCAAGATTTGCAGACTGCGCTGCACAGCCTGAGGCAAGAGACCCGTCAAGAAACTCATGCGAAGATGGCTGTCGTTGCGTTCCACCGCCCCAATGCCGATCAAAGCCATCCAGACCCAAAGCCAACGAGCGAGCTCTTCGGTCCAAACAGGTCCTGTCATCAACGGTGTGCGCCCAAAGACCTGCCACAAAATGATGAAAAACAAGACGATGAAGATTATTGAGGCCGCCACCGCCTCGGGGGCATATTTTCTGGTCACCTGTGCGGCTCCTTGAACATGGATGGGCTGGGAGGCATTGCCCCCGACCCGGATCGCGGATTATTCGCCGCGCACCTTGGCAATCGCACCTTCACCGAATTCTGCTTCCAGTTCGGCGTAATAGGGCTGCATCGCGGCACGGAACGGCGCCGTGTCCGGGTAGGTGATGGTCAATCCACGTTCTTTAAAGGTGGCCACCAGGCCCGCCTCCGCTTCAACTGTGAGACCATCTGAGACATCCCCACCGGCTTCGATCGCCGCCTGAACCCAACCTTTTTCTTCGTCGCTGAGGCTGTTCCAGGTCGATGTTCCGATCTGCAGCGCCGCTGAGGCAATAAAGTGATTGGTCATCGCGATGTGGCTTTGCACTTCGTAGAATTTCATCGCATCGATGGTGGGCAGTGGGTTTTCCTCTGCGTCGACCTGATTTGTTTGAAGCGCGAGATACACCTCTGCAAAGGCAACAGGAGCTGGGGTCGCTCCGGTATTCTCGGCATAGGCAATCAAGAATGGAACATTTGGCGTGCGCAGTCGCAGCCCTTGCATGTCTTCCAGTGCATTGATCGCCCGGTTCGAGGTGGTCTGGCGGGTCCCATAGTACCAGACATCCAGTAGATGGATGTTTTGCTCTTCCATCTTGGCGGCGATGCTTTGCCCCCACTCGTTGCCGATGATGGATTGCAGGTGATCAAAACTATCGACAACATAGGGTGCGCCAACGAGTTTCAACTCAGGGATCACATAAGACATATCCGGATAGCCGGTCATCACCATGTCAAGTTCGCCGGCCTGAACCTGTGCGACCATGGCTTTGAAATCACCCAAGGCGGAGGAGGGAAACAGGTTGACGGTCAGTTCGCCCCCCGAGATCTTCTCCAACTCGGCTGCAAAGGCCTGTGCGCCTTTGTAAACGTTGGAGACTTCGTTGTCTTGCATACCAAAGGTAAGTTCGCGCGCATCCGCAGCGCCTGCCATCAGCGCCACAGTGACCGCAGCAGTAAATAGATGTTTCATGGGGTTCCTCCGAGTTGATTTTATGATGTTTTATCCGTCCTGGCCCATGGCCAGCCGTTTGCGATACGAGCGCTCCAAATGCTGATCCAGAAGCTCGGTGGCTTGGCTGGCATTGGCGTCGAGGATGGCCTGAAACACGGCCCGGTGTTCTTCGAACGTGTTGGCATCCGCCGCAGTACGGTCCCCGTCTTTCGGACGTAGCTTGAGAACCTCTGATACAAACATGCTGTGTAGGGTCAAAATAACCGGGTTGCCCACCACGGCGACCAAAGCCTGGTGAAAGGCGATATCCGTAGCGCCAAATTCCTCGGTCCCAATGGCCTCGCGGTTCTGCTCAAGCGCAACGCGCAGTTTGGCGATCTGAACCCCATTGGCATGGCGGGCCGCTTCACGCGCTGCGCCGGTCTCGATGAATTGACGCATTTGTTCCAGATATGCGCCGGTTTCTGCATCACCCAGAATGTCCTTCAGGTGTTCACCCGCACCCGACAGGATCTTGCCTACAGAAGGCGTGACAGCACGTGGTCGCTTGCCGCTACCTGCTGAGATGAACCCCCGAAGCTGCAATGTCATCATGGCTTCGCGCACGGTTGGCCGCGACAGGCCAAATCGCTCACAAAGTTCCCGCTCGGTCGGCATTGGGCTATCGACTTCGATGACACCCTTGCGAATTTCCGCGATCAGGATCTCAGCGATATCTGCCGCCGTCTGGCGTGGGGCTAGCTGTGTCTCGGCCATCAAATCACCTTTGGGATTACCTTTGATGACATTTTGTAAATCCAAAATTTGATTCTTGTCAAACCAAAGTTGTTACCGCTAAACAGATCACAACAGATGAGCAGCTTCAGACTCATCCCAAGTGATGTGGAAACCAGCAGATGACCCAAACCAAACCCGGAATGTTCGCCGCTCTCATGACCGCCCTGAGCGACCAGGGAGAGTTCTCAGAAGACCGTCAACGGGACCTGACAACCTATGTCCTAGGACAGGGATTGGACGGCCTGTATGTCGGAGGAAGTAGCGGCGAATCCGGCGTGTTGGACTGCGCCTCTTTGCTTGCGCAGCAGGCCGTTGTGCGCGACGTAGCGCAGGCGACAAATCCATATCTCATTGCCCATGTCGGCATGCCATCTTTGGCTGAATCTGTGGCATTGGCAAAAAATGCGGGACGATTGGGCTACAACGCTCTTTCGGCGCTCCCCCCTCATGCCTACCCCTATTCCGACGACGAGATTCTCGCGTATTATCGGGCTCTGTCGCAGGCAACATCTCTACCAATGATTGTATATGAGATCCCGATCCGTACCGGGCGCCCCCTCCCCCAGCCCCTGCTGGAAGACATTCTCGACCTGCCGAATGTTGCTGGCATCAAGTTCACGTCGACCGACCTGTACAAATTTTCCTGTCTGCGCCGTTCTCGCCCAGAGAAAACCTACTATTTTGGTTTCGACGAGATTTTTTCCGCCGCAGCTGCCCTTGGCGCCGATGGAGGAATTGGCACAACATATAACTTGTTTGGCAGACTCTTTGCGCAACTTTGGCACGCCGTCCAAGCCGGAGATCAGGCACAAGTCTATGCGCTGCAAACTATCTCGCAGGAATTCGTCGAAATTCTTTGTGTCACCGGAGTTCTGCCGGGCATGAAACTGGCTTTTCGCCTCGCGGCAGATATCAATTGCGGTCCAGTGCGCGCGCCTTTGGCGTTACGCTGCAGCGAAGACGAAGCGATAGCTCTGCTCGAACCATTTCTGTCCCGCTCGGATGTGCGCCCCTTGATTGCGACCACCTAACAGTTCGCCTGAACTGTCGTAACACTTGATATTCTTGGGTAATACTTAGGTACCTAGCAGCTCCCATTTCACTATCGGGGGCTGTTTTCGTGCAAAACTGCGGGCGTTGGCGGAAAACCTGACGAAATCACTCTGTTGACTTAAGGGCACGACTCACGCCTTTTATTAGGTGTAGTTCCTCAAAATCGACACTCCCAAACACAAAGGCAGTTGTCCTGTTTTGCCAGTGTCCGATTGGCTGTTCGTGAGTTCACCATGAGTTTTGCCTGTGCGAAAATTTGTATTCTATCGGCGCAGATGCTTTCTTTCGATATCGAAAGCACCACGTTCTCCATGTTGGTCGAATGCAAATCCACACAGAGCACACAGACGGACATTTCGGATGCCTATCTTCGGTTTTACACGCAATTTCGCCCTCCCGGACTAACCAAGATTTCCCAGGGTCTGGCTGAGGGACAAGAGCTGGATGTCAGCGATTTTTTTCGCGACCCCTCCAATCCATGGCGCATAGGGGATTTGCCAAATACCTGCGCGCCCAATCAGAGGTGTCAATCGCCTCAACCTGTATCATATCGCCTTATGTCACCCTTACCGGGCGCAACAGATCCGATTTTGATCACGGGCAATCTCAGCACACCAAAGGGCGCAGCCATCCTACCAAACGACGTCCAACAGGATGTGCTTTATGACCTGACTTGGGCCATTCCAATGGCGGCGCCCAATGCGGGAGCACTGTGTCTTGCCCAGCTTGATCCAGCGCACCTCGGAGCAAGCGACACAATACGACAGGCGCTGACAGACAAACTGCGGCGCGCACTGACAGACGACAAAAAGGACCAATTGTAACCTACGCGGGAACAGGCACTGCATAACCCAGTAAGAGGGGCTTAGATTATGGGTACCACCACATCTAACACTCAATCCGGTAATGCCATCGTCAACACCATCGAAGGCACAACGATCTGGAACGAAACCAGTCTTTCCATCTGGTTTGCCGTAACTGCGGATCTGGCCGAAATAAACGCAGATGACACCGAAGGCAGCACCTTCACCAACACGGCCCCCGCAACCCCACGTGCCACATTTGACCCAATTGATGCTGCAGATGCCGGTGAAAACGTCATGCGGCAAGCCTTTGCGCAATCCGCAGCCGCTGTTACGAATATCACAAATATCTCCTTCACGGCGGCAACGTCTTTTGACAACGCCGACATCAAGATCATCGGGGCAAATGGCTATGTCGGAGCCTCGGGCGCGATTTATGGGTCAATGAATTTTCCCGGCACCAATCCAGATGGGTTTTTCGCGGCGCTGACCGGTGAGTTTGAGACTTTTTTGCTCCTCAACGACGGTTTGGCGATTATGACCCAAGCCCCGACCACGGGTGCAGGGCATTTTTCGCGCACCACTGTGATGCACGAGCTTCTACATGGCCTAGGCGTAGGACATCCGCATGATACTGGGGGCGGCTCTGGCGCAATGGCCGGAGCAAATAGCGCACCGGCGGACAACGTGCCGTTGGACAACGAGCGCTATACCATCATGTCTTATGAAAGCGGCGGGTTGAATCAGGACACGCCCCGCACCCGCGGCCATGCCGTCACACCGATGGCGCTTGATATCGCCGCACTACACTCAATGTATGGCACCAAGGCGTTCAACGCCACGGCCAGCACCTATACCCTGACCGACGCAGGAACGACGGCGCTTGATCTGACGGGACCCGGTATTTCGATTGGTGAAGCTTGGTATGCCATATGGGATTCTGGTGGCACCGATGAAATCAACTATTCAGGGGCCAACAATGTTGTGCTCAATCTCAATGATGCGCCGTTGACCACCACAGTTGACGCCACCACGCAGGCCTGGATTGACCAGCTGAAAACCACCTCGGCTTTCGCAGCCTTGCCGGGCAACGAGCTGAAAAACAATCTGGCGGATTCCTCCTGGTTTGCCGGTGGTTTCTTTTCACGCATCTTTGATGCGGCTGGACCCGATCTAGGCGGCTATGCCATTGCCAATGGGGTGGTCATTGAAAATGCCACTGCCGGGGCGGGGAACGATATTCTCATCGGCAACGAAGCCGCCAATGTTCTGACCGGCAATGCGGGCAATGATGTGCTCATGGGGTCAGACGGCAATGACACGCTTGAAGCCGGGGCCGGCAATGACACGTTAAGCGGCGGAGGTGGCAACGATTCACTGACCGGTGGGGCGGGCACAGATGTGGCTTTGTTCTCAGATAGCTGCACAAACTACGAAATCGACAAAGATGCTGCTACCGGCGTGGTCACAATCCGCCATGTCGACGGGTCTATGGCCGATGGCACGGATATTCTGACGGGGGTTGAAACCGCGAAATTCACGGATGGTGAGATTGACCTCACCGAAGATGATCCAGGCTGTCCGCCGATCGACTTCATTTTCCTTGTTGATCTCTCAGGCTCCTATGCCGACGACCTTCCCAATTTCCAGACTGCCGCCCCGGCCATTGCGAGCCTCGTCCGGGCCAGTGATCCCAACGCGCAATTTGCGGTGGCCTCGTTCATTGACTTGCCCATTTCCCCGTTTGGTGCGCCCGGAGACTACCCCTACCGCCCAGAATTGGCACTGACCAGCGACGACACGGCGTTCCAAAATGCACTTGCCGGGCTATCGACCCGAAGTGGCGGTGACGGGCCTGAAGCTCAGTGGTTTGGTCTTGACCGCGCCGCCAAGGGCATCGGTCTGGGGCTTCGCGATGACAGCCGCAAGATCATTTTGATAGCGACAGATGCGGGTGCGCATGCGGCGTCTGATTACGGGGTCTCTCCTGCGGATCTGGCGACCTTTCTTGATGACAATGACATCGACGTGATCGGTGGATCGACCCTACGTGATGAAATCACTGACCCTATGGGCGACACGGATCCCGCATTTGACGATGGGATCACTGACGCCCTGTTCCGATCGTTTCTGGATGCCGCCGGTGTGGAATCTGCGACACCTATTTTTGCGGTAACTTCAGGCGCCACCGGATTTTATGATGGGTTCAGCGAACGGTTTTATGGGCCTGCACCTGTTGTTCCGCTGTCTTCATCCGGGGATGACATTGCCGACGCGGTGAGCTCCGCCCTCTTGGAAATCACCGGCGATGTGACATTCAGCGGCGATGCTACGGCGCAGCTGATTGAAGGAAGCGACATTGTTGACGGCCTCTTGGGCTTGGGTGGTGATGACACCATCCGCGGGTTAGGCGGTGATGATCTTCTGGATGGCGGTACCGATCGCGATCTATTGGAAGGCGGCGCAGGCAATGATGAGCTGCGCGGAGGCACTGGCAACGACACATTGCTTGGCGAAGCAGGAAACGACACGTTGATCGGTGGCCTTGGCATCGATGAACTGACCGGCAGCGCAGGATCAGATGTGTTCCGCGGCGCGCTTTCAGAACTTGGCGGCGACACCGTTACAGACCTTGGTGCTGACGATCTTCTGGTGATTGCCAATAGCCTGCTCACCGGCGACGACTTTATCTTCAACTCCGGTGCAGGGACCCTAGGGATTGACGGCGATGGCGATAGCAGCGCCGATCACACGCTGACCCTTGGAGGCTCTTTGGCGGGTGGAGATTTCATGGCCTCTCGCGGCAGCACCGATACCACGCTGAGTTTTGAACAATTCCTCGCCTCCCTGACAGAAGGCACAATGGTCGAGGCCAGCGCGATCAATGGCATCGTGAATGCCGAGTTCCTCAAAGGAAGCAATATCAACAATATGACAGTGCGCTTTGAGGCCAACGCCATGGCTGGTTTCGACAACACCGTTGGCTTCTACGAAATCACCCCAACAGGCGGTTTGGCCAATGCCACAATCCTTGCCGCGAACGTGAAAACCACTCCTGGCCCCGTGGCGGTGACCATCAGCGACCCTGCAAATACACTCGGGTTCTTCCTTGTACAAAACGGCGCAAACACAATTGGGGCTGCTGAGTTCGCGGCTGACCAATTTGACTTTGTGTCCGATGGGTCGGGTGGCTTTGATCTGACCAGCCAGAGCGTTGTTCTCTCTGATGTCGAAGTCTTCTTCTCGCATGATATCACGCTCAATTCTGATGGAATGCAGCATGTGTTGTCCGGCGTCTCTGACGATGGCAACGGCGCGCTGCGCATCGGGTTTGAAGATCTGCTTCGCAGCGGTGGCACAAGCGACGATGATTTTCAGGACGTCATCATGTATGTCGATATCACCTAGATGTTGTCCATTCGATCTGATGTGGACATGGTCTTAGGTTAAGCGGAGTACGGCCGCTTGCCCTAGGTCCGACGGTCGTCAGCTTGCAGAAGGACACTTCAGCCGTGGGATAATCAGCGGGTTATCTGCGGAGCGGAGCGTTTCGTGGAATTGATATGGATCCTGCGCGTGGGTCGAACATGCGCAATACCAACAACAAGCTTAGGGTTTGGTGGAGTTTCCGTAGCGCACTCGGCACGACACCTGCGCCCGACGAGTGCCCCCTTCAGGGGCATCAATAAAACCACAAATTGCTGCCACCACATCTTCGTTGTCGGTCACGATTGTGGTGAGGTTATGGCTTTCCCAATAGGCAAGCTGCACACCGTCATGGCCAACAATCGACACGTCCTCCGGCACCGATAAGCCCAACACTTCGCTCGCCGCATCACGGGCGCCGATGGCCATCACATCATTGCTACAGACAAGCGCATCAACTTTATGACGGCGCAACAGCATCATGCCTTCTTTGAGCCCGGATTCGTAGCTGAAATCCCCCTGCCCCACTGCAACAAAGTGTTGGCCATGTGTGGCAAGCGCCGCGTCGAACCAAGTCTTGCGTAGACCATCGATCCAGCTTGAGGCGCGCCCCGCGATATAGCCAAACCGCGTGCTGCCGGTGGCCACGAGCCTATCCACCACGTCCTGCGCAGCGGCCGCACCATCCACCTCGATCACGGACACTTGCGGATTGTCATCCGCGCTGACCGCCATCATGATGGAGGGGCATCCGCCAAAAACTTCAGCGGCCTGCGCGACAGTGAACATGTCTGACAGAAATATCGCATGATCAACTTGGTACGATGAAGCCAGCCGCATCAGACGCAACCGCTCGTCAGAGTTGGCGCAACACAGGATAATCGGCAAAACACCACGATCCTGCAGCTTGTGGGTCAGCAGATCCAGTTCTTCCGCCTCTTGCGGGTTGGCCACCGTATTGGTCACCACCGCGACAAGGCCAGATCGGTTGCTGTGCATCGAACGCGCAATCGAACTGGGTTGATAGCCATGCTGGCTGGCAATCTCCAACACCCGCTTGCGCGTTGCTTCTTTGATTCCGGAATCAGGTGTGAACGCCCGCGAGATTGTGGCCACAGAGACACCCGCCAGTTTGGCTAGATCTTTTGACGTCACACGCTTGCGGTTCATAGCCCACCTATTTCCCGGCCTAACCTAATTCTGTTTGGCTCCAAACTGAGCTTTGTCAGACATCTGGGCGGGAATGCAAGGGGTCTTCCCGGTGCCAGTTGTGCAATGTGCGGCCGTCACGATGCGGTTGATGGGCCCAAAGTACCCCGTTCCGGATCACCTGCTGGATTTCTTTCTGATGGTAGATCGGGAAGGTCTCATGTCCGGGACCAAAATAAAAGATCCGCCCACGACCACGCCGGAAGGTGCAGCCACTCCGGAAGAGCTCACCGCCTGAAAACCACGAGGCAAAGACCAGTTCGTCAGGCTCAGGGATATCAAAAGGTTCGCCGTACATTTCAGACGCAGGCACCTCAAAATAAGGATCCAGCCCCTCGGCAATGGGGTGCGATGGCGCAATCACCCAGACCCGTTCAAGATCACCTTCCGGCATTTCGCGCCACGACAAATTGCAATTGGTGCCCATCAGGCGGCGGAACACTTTCGAATGATGCCCTGAATGCAGCACCACCAGCCCCATGCCTTCCAGAACACGTTGCTGAATGCGATCCACCAGCGCATCCTCTACCTCCTCATGTGCCATGTGACCCCACCAACACAACACATCGGTGTTGTTCAAAAGCTCGTCGCTGAGCCCCTGAAAAGGATCATCCAGTGTCCCCCGGGACACCTCAAATGGGGCACCCTCAAAGGACTGGGCAATGGCACCATCTATACGATCAGGATAATGGGCCGCCACTTCTGGGTGAACCTGTTCGTGTCGTCCTTCGTTCCAGACCGTGACCCGTATAACCATTTTATTGCGCTCCATTTTGCAACACCTGCCCCGAAGTGCGGGCAAACAGATGGCACTGGGCCATTTCGAAATTCAAGCGAAGCGCATCGCCCGGACGAATTGCAACATCGCCTTCGACCCTAAGCGTAATCGGGTCATTGCCCGGCTGTTCTAGCGCGAGAAAGGATTCAACACCCAGTCGCTCCACAACAGCAACCTGCGCCTCATACCCCCCTGCCTCAGCCAGCCGAAGGTGCTCGGGGCGCACCCCAAGAAAGAGGGAATCTCCGGGTGTAGCCGAACCCGCTTGCAATGGCACCTGCCAGCCATTGTCACAAGCAAGCAGCAAGCCACGTTCGCCCTGCGCCACCGTTCCGGGCAGAAGGTTCATTTTTGGTGAGCCAATAAAGCCCGCAACAAAGGTGCTTTGTGGCTGATTGTAGAGTGAGATTGGTGCATCACATTGGGCCACCTCACCGTTGTTCAAGACCACAATTCGATCCGCCATCGTCATGGCTTCTACTTGATCATGCGTGACGTAGATCACCGTTGCCTCAAGCTCTTGATGTAATTTTTGCAGCTCAGCGCGCATCTGAACCCGCAATGAGGCATCCAAGTTCGACAGGGGTTCATCAAACAAGATCACCGAGGGATTTTTGATAATCGCCCGCCCAATGGCCACCCGCTGTCGCTGACCACCGGACAGGGCCGCAGGACGTCGATCCAGCAGTTCAGTCAATTGCAGTTTTTCGGCAATGCCCTCAACCTTGCGCCGCACTTCATCTTTAGCAACCTTCTGCAATATAAGAGAAAACCCTATATTTTCAGCCACAGTCAGATGCGGATAGAGTGCGTAGCTCTGAAACACCATCGCAATGCCTCGTTTATCTGGTGCGATGTCATTCATCCGTCGCCCGTCCAGCAGAAACTCACCGCCATCCAGCCCCTCTAACCCCGCTATCAACCGCAAGAGAGTGGATTTTCCACACCCACTGGGGCCAACAAACACGGCGAACTCACCATCTTCGATACGGATGCTCACATCTTTGATCACATCCACCGCTCCAAAAGACTTTCTGACGTTTTTCAGCTCAATAACCGCCATGTCGTGTTTTCCTTTTTATCCTTTGACGCCGCCACTGAAGGTGCGGACCAGAAACTTACGTGCAAACCCAAAGGCAATCACAGCCGGCAGGGTGTAGATGATCGCCAAAGCGGTCATGAAACCGTAGTCCAACTGATTGACGCGCATGTAGGCGCGGAACAAACCCAATGGCAGCGTCTGCAACTCGTTCGACGACAGAAAAATCAGCGGCATAAGAAAGTCGCCCCAGGCCACGATAAAGGCAAAGAGCCCCGCAGCACCCAGTCCTGGAAGTGCGAGCGGTATCAACACCTTGCGGATACGTTGACCCATCGTCGCGCCATCCATGATCGCCGCCTCTTCATAGTCACTTGGCACCGTGTCAAAGAAGGTTTTCATGATCCATAGGGCCAATGGCAATTGTGTCGCTGCCAATACCAGTGTGATCCCCAGATAACCGTCAATAAATCCCACAATGTGCATGGTGGACCGCACATGTTCTGAGGGTACAACCGCGCGCACCACCGAAGAGATCATCGCATTGGCCTCTAGCAAGACGGTGTAAAGGGGCACAATCAAGGCTGTTGGTGGCACCACGCGGACCAAGATGATTGTGTAGAGGAATGGGCGTTTCCACCACCCAGTGCTGCGCGACAGCGCATAGCCCCCAATCCCTGCCAAAATCACAACAATCAGCGTTGCCGAGCCAACAATCACAAAGGAGTTAAAGATCCAAAGCGCCCCGTTGTCCTCGGCAAAAATGTTGATGTAGTTGTCCAGTGTAAACTCGTCGGGCCATCGCAAAAACTGGTCTGGCTCTTTGTCAAAAGACGCCAGGAACACCCAGAAGAACGGTACGATACAATAGAGGCTGATCAGAGCCATGATGCCATAAACAGCGGCACTCATCGATCGGCTCTCTTGTCCCGGTTTTTGTGCGCCTGACATCTCACACCTCAACTTTCAGAAGTTTCACGTAGGCGATCCCAATGATCACCGAGATCACAAGCATGACCACGGCCACCGCTGCCCCAAATCCAAGTTGGAATGCGGTAAACGATTGATTGTAAATATAGATCCCTATGATTTCAGTCGCGCCACCGGGCCCCCCACGCGTCAGGGCATACACCAGGCCAAACAGCGAAATTGTGGTCACCGTCGAAACCAGCATGTACAAAAAGATCGTTGGCATAAGCAAAGGTAGCGTCAGTCGCAGGAATATCTGCCGAGGCGTGGCCCCATCCATCCGCGCCGCTTCATATAGCTCGCTTGAGATCGAACTGATCCCAGAGGTCAGCAGGATCATGGAAAAAGCGATACCGCGCCAGGTGTTGACGATGATAATCATCATCAAAGGAAAGCGGGACAACCAGTTCTGAGGATCAACGCCAAACCACGCGACAATCTTGTTAAGCGTGGCCAGCTCACCGCCTGCGAGCATGCTGACCCACATAAACCCAGCGACGACTTCTGGCACTGCATTTGGCATCAGGATGGCTGCGGTCATCAATCCACGCAATCGCATCGGGCGCTGCAACAACACCGCCGAGATCAGCCCCAGGACAAATTGGCCAATCACCGCAGACCCGACAACGAACCCAAAGGTGACCATCAAAGAGTTCCAGAACCCCGGATCGGTGAACAGGCGGATATAGTTTTTTGCCCCCACAAAGCGCGGGGCAAAGGCGCCCGGCCCTGACAACGCCTGATTGCTCAGACTCAGGTGAAAGGCATACACAGCCGGATAGATGACAAAGGCGGTCAAAAGCACCACCGAGGGCAGCAGCAGCAGCTTCAGATGCCAGGCCCGGCGGCGTTCATAACTGGCGAGGCTCATTCAAGGCGTCCCCGTTGATAGGTGATGAAAGAAAAGCGAGGCCAAATCAGCGGCCTCGCCCGTTTGTGTCGTCTGAATGAGGGGGATTATTTGACCGCCTCATCTCCCAGAAGATCACGGCTGTACTTCACCAGAATAGTCTGTGCTCCGGCCGCATCGGCCTCTCCCCGAAGCAGCGCTTCGGTGGCGCGGGCCACACCTTCGGAAACCACCGAGAACCCAGTTGCCGTGCGCAGGAATGTGCCGTCATCCGCATTCTTGTGGATTGGGACCAATGCCTCCAGCTTCTGGAATTCTGCGTTGTCACCTGCCGAACGGCGCGCTGGAATGTTGCCGATTTGAGTGGCATAGGAAACGCCGCTTTCAACGGAGCCGATTTCAAGCAGAACCTGTTTGGCCAGTTCAACATTCAGCGCGTTTGAATTCACACCCCAGGGGCTGTCGATATCGACAACGACGTGCTGGCCACCATCTTTTCCAGGAACGGCCCAAGTGCCCACAGCCGATGTTACATTCGGGATCGGGTTGCGCGACTGCGGACCCCAGTCGTAAATATAGCACCAGGTCCCACAGGTCGTTGCCACCAGCTCACCCGCGGGAAACATCTCATACTTCGGGATGATCCAAGGCTCAGGCCCCAATAGCGGATCGATCGGCATCAGATCGTTTGCAACAAGCTCTTCATAAAAGCCAAAAACATCTTTGATGCCGGCATCCGTCAGATTAAGCGTGCCATCGTCATTGGCCAGCTGTTTGGTCGAGCTGCCCAGAACGAGATAGCCAAAGCCTTCGCCGAACGCCCCGCCTCCCCAGGTCAAACCAGAGGGGAACAACAAAGCAAACTGACCGGTTTTTTCCTTAATCTCATTTGCGCGCTCAAGAAGCTCGGCCCAGTCTGCGGGCTGCTCGCTCGAAATGCCTGCAGCTTCAAGCACGTCACGACGGAAATAGATTTGCTGAACAGACAGGATGTTCGGGAGAACATAGATTTCTCCATCTGCACCTGTGATCAGATCTTTGGCCACATCAAACAGATCACCGTAGCCCTCCCAGTCACGCACCTCGGATCCGATTGGCGCGAGATAGCCTGCCGCGACCATATCTGCCACGTCTTGGCCACGCGGCGCAGTAAACAGATCAGGGGCATTTCCGGCACGCAGCTCGGTCAGCAATTTCGTCAGATAATCTTTTTCCGGCGCTGGATACTCGATGAGCTCAACATCCACGTCCAGCTTTGCCTCAATCGCAGGGATAACGACATTCAATGCATCAATACGCGCCTGACGATGTTCGGCAATGCGGATGGTTTCGGCGCTCAGTTCAGCACCACCAAATCCCGCTGCCAATGCCAGCGCTGCCGTTGGCTAGAAATTTTGATGTCTTGGTTTTGTTCATTTCTTTTTCCTCCCTTAAAAATTCTGGCGACACGTCTCTCGTGCGTCTCTCACGTATTTTGGATACGTTTTCATTATTCAAACTTCGATTCACCCATTTCTGTCAACGATTTTCTTTATGCGTTTATTTTTGTTGAAAAAGCGAATGTAATAACTTCAGATTTGCGTCCAGTCGAATCTGTTTACGTATACATTTTGGAGAACATTATGGCAGAACGCCTGCGCATTGGCATTGTCGGGACCGGACTGAAAACCCTCGAATACACGCCGAGTTGGATGGCACTTCCTGGGGTTTCAATACCTGCGGCAGCTGACCCAAGCGCCCGCGCACGAGAAAAGTTTTGTGACGTCTTCGATCAGATATCCGCACCGCGCCCTGCCTGTTTTGAAAGCTTGGCTGAGCTCTTGGCTGCAAAGCGTGCCGAGCTGGATATGATCTACCTCGCCACCCCACATGCGTTTCACGGGGCAGATGCGCTGGCTGTGGTTGAATCAGGCCTAGATCTCTTGCTGGAAAAACCCATGGTGGCCAGCCTGGTTGAGGCTGAGGCACTTAGCGCCGCGAGAAAGATCTCAAATTCCACAGTCGTCGTCGCCTACCAAGGCGGGCTTTCCCCGCTGATGCAAGAGACCTGCAAACGCATTCAGGCCGGCGACTTTGGCCAGTTGATCAGCATCGCGGGCAACATCTGGGAACCCTGGAAAACTCAATACGCGGGCCACTGGAAACACGACCCTAAGATTTCCTGCGGGGGGTACATGTTCGACACAGGCGCCCACCTAATGAACACAGTGTGCCTATTGGCGGGACAGGAGTTTGACCGGCTCAGCGCTTTTCAGAACTTCCATGGGCTTGATATTGACATCACAACCGCCGTTGCAGGGCAGTTGAAAGACGGCACCACAGTCACGTTGAATGCAGCGGGACATGCGGCCCGCGCCTGCGGATCGCAGATCACTTTGTTTTTTGACCGCACCACGGTCAGCATCGATGCTTGGGGACAGTGGGTCGAAATCGAAACGCCTGGAAATGAAACTCAACGCCGGGACGCCGAAATTCTGGACTCCCCGTTGCTTACGTTCTGTGACGTAGTGGCAGGAAAACTGGCCAACCCCTCGCCGATCTCTCAGGGGCTGCGCGTGGCCAAACTTTGGGATGCGATCCGTACATCTGCCCGACAAGGAGGGGCTGTCTGTTCAATTGATGCGTCATAGCCTGCAGGGTAAAATCCCTGCAAGCCTCTCAAGTGCACGGCCCGGATATCCCTGTGGACTTAGCGAAGCCCTTTGGACCCCGGGGTCACACCTTGGGTCAGGGGTCATTGGGCAAATCAAAGACGCCGCCGGTCAGCCACGCCGGCCAATCTCGTTCGAAAACCGATTTGGCGGATGTGTCAAACCCGCGATTTGCACGCGTCGAGATAACCAACGCGTGATCAACCAATCGGACAAGAATTTGCGACTGCATATCCTCCGCCCGCTCTGGCCGGAATCGAACATCTGCTAGCGGTCCGCTGCTCGCCTGTGGCACCGACGTTCCATTTGGATCACATATGGCACGTGCCCCGCGGCTGCCGCCATTGTGATCTATATAATACTCGAGTGCCGCAAGAACTGCCTCGGATGCGAGTGCCATCTGTTGCCATTGCAATACACGGCCAGCTTCACCGTTGCGTCCGAATGAAATTCCCTTTTTTCGGATTTCTCGTGAAAGCTTCTGCGCGTCGTGGTGCGCTCGTTTCACATCTTCTGGGTAACACAAAATCCCTGCATGGTCGCTCATTCGGTCCTGCACCGACCGGCGCACGTCGCCCATGGAGATGGGACTGTCGGCGTTCAAAACCGTTACAAGGTCTGAAACGGCGGCCTGAGTTTGAAGGCTCTGATCTGTGATTAGAGGTGCGCCGGCCCGATCGCAGGCGGCAATATGCTCTGCAACCCGGGTCCCAAACACCTGTCCCGCATTGAGCGCGGAGCCTCCGGGGCGGGTGGCGCCATGGGTGCCTGCGGCCTCTCCAACCGCGTAGATACCTAAGATGTTTGTCCGTCCCCAGCTATCCACGGCTATGCCGCCATTCATATGCTGATTGTTCACCGCGCACTCAAGCGGATCAGCGGTGATATCCACTTTGTAGCGTTTATAGAGCTCAATCGCGAGCGGGTTCAGATGACGCAGGCGCTCAATTGGGCGATCTTGATCTGCACCTGATCGCGATAGGTAGTCCCTGACATCCGGGTCAAGCCGCTCGAGATGAAACTCCTGATCACCCAGCACCGGCAAAAGGTTGCGATTGAAATCAAGAAAGACTTGGCGGCCCTTCTGGCTCTCGCGAAATATCGCCAAATCCACAAGGCTGGATTTGTAGTCGAGCATCCGGCTGGCATGGAAAGGCCATTGATAGCCTTTGCGAAAAATATTTGAGGCCATCTCTTGTGTGCTGCGATAATAGTCCGCAAGAAAATGGTGCTCCTGCCCATCTGCATCCACAGAATAGATATGTGGGATCACCTGCACATAGGTGCCCGACAGGTTCCAGGGGAACCCCTCACGCGGTGTACCGATACCAAACTGGCTTTCAGTGAGGTTCACCAGCTCCAGCCCGGTTTCAAGAGCAAGGCCTAACGAGCCAAAACACCCGTTTGGGAACACGCTGTCTCGGTACATTTCACCGGGACCACCTGCCGCAAAGACAAGGCTCTCACATTCGTAAAGCGTCAGCCCGTACGGATTTTGCTCGGTACTTGCTTTAGGACGGATCGTCAGCACTCCCGTGACATGCTTTTGATCACCCGATCCGGTGGTCAAAACCTTGACAGCGGTCGTCTGGTTGAAAAATGGAGTATCAAGCCGCAGTGCTTCTTCGGCCAAGACTTTCACCATCAGGCGTGACGTGCGTGGGCCACAGGACGTGGCGCGCCCAACTTCATCATGGTCAGTTTGATACCGCAGCGTACCGCCCAGTTTATCTTGCGGCAAAGGAAGCCCCAGATATTGCAGCGATGCCATGGCACGAATAGAACCAACCGCTTCTATATAGGCCGTGTCTTCATCCATGGCACCCCCTGCCCTAAGTGCAGCGGCCATTTCGTGAAAGTCATCACCCTGATCTTTGGTGTTGGCGGTATGAAGGGTCTGCTTGTCCGATCCCGAACAGGCCGAGGTCCCCCCCCAAGCGCTTTGACTGATGATCGCGACATCGACGTCTCGTCGTTTCATCTCAACAGCCGCGCGTAGCCCCGCGGCGCCACTGCCGATGACAAGGCTCTCAAAGCGAAAGACGGGGATTGCGAAACCTGCAACATCGCGAAGCTCAGACGCATCTGGTTCTCTCTCGAGGCGCGGCATCGGGACATCGGTCAATGCATCTAGAATATGTTGTGGAACGGACAGGCTCATGTGTGCGGTCCCTTTCGATTAAGGCAAAACATCACGAGATATCCACCCAACTTTTCAATCGTGAGGATTCCATACAGGCATCGACAATCTGGCAAATGTGATGACCTGTCTCAAAGGTTGGCCACATAGGTTTGTTCGAAACGATGGAGCGGACAACCTCTGCGGCTTCGATGATCTTGGTTTCGTTGTACCCCAGCGCAAAATTGGGCAGAGGTAAGAACGCACCATAGGTTTCATGTTCTGGACCGACATCGATTTCACGGTACCCACGTCGCCCAACCGGGTCGTCGTTGGAATAAAACCGCAAGCGGTTTACCTCATCATAGGAATAAGCCAAGCTTCCTTTGGTGCCGTAGATCTCATAGGTCTGCATGAATTTTCGGCCCGTTGCGACCCTGCTAAAATCAACCACTCCGCGCGCGCCATTGGCAAATGAACAGAGAATATGTGCGCCATCCGGGTTCGTGACATCCGCCCAGTTTTCCTCGCCGGTGAGCGCGGTTTCCGAACCTAATTCAACGCCGTCAACGACCGGTCTTTTGTCGGTAATCACAAAGGTATCAGCAATCAGAGACCTGACTTTGCCTACCAAAGCCTCCATGAAACTGAAGACATGACTGCCCGTATCGCCAACGATCCCGGTTGGCGCGAGATCTCCGTTCGCGCGCCACATAAAAGGGGCTGAAGGATCTCCGTACATATCAACATGCTGGCATCCTTTGAACAGTTTGATTTCACCGATTTCTCCGGCCTGAATGATCTCTTTTGCACGGTCATGCACCGGGTTGCGTGGGAATGCGTGTCCCACCCGGGTGATCACACCTTTGGCTTTGGCGATGTCTGCCAAGTCCCGCGCCTGTTCAGCGGTATCTGCGAGAGGTTTCTCACAAAACACATGTTTGCCAGCCAACAAAGCGGCCTTCGCAACCTCGTAGTGCAGATTATCCGGCAAGCAAATGTCAATCAGATCAACCTCGGGATCCGCCACCGCCTCTTGCCATGTCCTTAGAATTTTCGCACCCGGAGCGCGCAGAGCAAGCTCGTCTGGCGATGCGGACTTGCCACCAACAAGAGCCACCACGCGCGCGGTTCCCCCGCCGGTGCCAAAGAAATGCGGGAATGTCTGGTAGGCCATGGTATGAACCCGGCCCATCCAACCCGACGCGCCCAAAACAGCGACCCTTACTTCAGTCATGCCTTTCATCTCCTCTCATTCAAGACCAATGGAACGTTCCAATTTTCGAGCGGCATTTCCATTTTCATTCTTTGCAAGGCCGCTGATCTGTGACTAGGCCCCGCTTGAGGCCCGTTTGATCAGATGAACCGGGCTTCTCTCTGTGATATGCGGGGTCTTGCCTTCTTTGACCCAGCCCAGGATCTGGGAGGCTGTGGCCTTGGCGAAATCAGGTATGTTGCAACTGATCGACGACAGTGGCGGATGGCTATCCTGACAGTCTTCGATGTCATCAAAGCCAACCACGCGAAGATCGGACCCCGCCTTGATCCCAAGCTCAGGGCAGGCTGACAAGACACCCAAAGCGACCAGATCATTAAAACAGATCACACCGTCCACATCGGGATAATCGTCCTGCAGTTTCGCAGCCATCTCTTTCCCGAAAGACCGCGTGGCCTGCCCTGTCAAAACAACGGGTGTGATCCCTTTTTCATTCAGAACTGAGAGATAGCCGCTCATCCGTTCCTCGGTCACAGCTCGTCCTTCTAGTCCTCCCAGAAACGCGATCCGTTTGCATCCCATCTCCAGCAGATGTTCCGCGGCAAGGCGTCCGCCCAAAAGGTAATCCGGGGCCATAAATGGTAGTTGCGGATCTTCAGGAGACAGGGATCGAAACACCTGGAGTGTCGGCGTGTTAGAGGCATGTAGGGCCGCAAGAGTTTCCGGTTCACCACCATAGCTGGGAGAGATGATAAAGCCCGAAACGCCGTGTTCTGCGAGAGACGAGATCATGCGCATCTGCAGTTGTGGATCCTCATCAGTATTTGCAAGCACCGTTGCATAGCCCTGCCGTGCCAGCTCCATCTGGAACTGAGCG
The DNA here is from genome assembly GCA_049116335.1 of Pelagimonas sp. Classification (GTDB taxonomy): domain Bacteria; phylum Pseudomonadota; class Alphaproteobacteria; order Rhodobacterales; family Rhodobacteraceae; genus CANMIH01. Next base: position 51,198 of record JAGDYZ010000006.1, read on the forward strand.
GCAAACTCGGTGAAAAAGGGGTTGCGCAGATCGTTGATCACCAGCCCCATCAATCCGGACGACGAAGACCGCAACGTTGCGGCCGAGCGATTATAAACATACCCGATGTCGGCCATGGCCTGCTTTACAGCAAGACGGGTGCTCTCTTTGACAGACGCCCCCTGCAACACAAGGCTGACCGTGGATTTCGACACACCTGCGTGTTTGGCAACATCCAGTATGGTGGGGCGTGTTTTCATCTGTCCGACTAGTCCTGTTGATATGTCAAATGCTGGCGCACGCTCACGGACCTAAACCTCTAGATCAAGCACCAGAACGCCGTCTATACCACCGACGGCATGCTCGACAAGTTGCCCACCCAGCGCCTGATGTTCGGGGTTGTCAGCGTAACGCTGCAACGCGTCCCAGCTGTCGAAATCGACAACGAACCCATGCATGTAACCACGCTCGATCTGTTCGGGGCTGTTTGAACGCCCGCCTGTGAAACCCTGCGCGCCGGGGAGCTTTTCTGTAACAGCAGCCAATCCTGCATAGATCTGAGCGATGGTATCTTCTGAGGTCTGGGGCTTAAACTTGGTCAAAACGATATGGCGGATCATGATGTCATCCCATTGTCTTGTTTGATCATATCAGCGGCCTTTTCGCCGATCATGATCGACGGGGCATTGGTGTTTGAGGAGTTGACTGTTGGCATGACAGAAGCATCAGCCACCCGAAGCCCATCGATCCCGTTAAACCGCAGGCGCGGGTCTAACACCGCCTCAGCATCGCTGCCCATACGGCAAGTGCCCGCGCAATGATGAGAGGTCTTGGAATGCATGCAGATGAAATTGAAGTAGTCCTCATCCGTGCGCACCCCAGGTCCCGGTAGCCGTTCCGCCATGATAAAAGGCTTAAGCGCGTCTTGGGCCAGAATGTCTTGCACAAGTTTCAAACCTCGGATCGACATTTCGCGGTCATATGGGTCGGACAGATAGTTTGGGTCAATCAGCGGCATATCCTTGGGATTGGAACTTTGAAGGCGCACAGTGCCTCGGGATCGTGGCCGCAGGTGGCAGGCGTTTAATGTCACGCCACCATTTGGCATCGCTTCGACGCCTGCTTCGATCCCTGTTCCAAGCCCCAGGTGCATTTGAATATCGGGTGATCGGGCCGTGTCATCCGCATACCAGAAGCCGCCTGTCTCAAAGAGGCTTGAGGCCACCGGCCCCTTCCGAGTGAACAGGTATTGCAACCCTGCCCATGCCGACAGGTGCAGCTTGGCAAAGCGATCATAGGTGTGGGGCCCTGTCACCTCACAGATGGCGTAAAGATCCAAGTGATCTTGAAGATTTGCCCCGACACCGGGCTGATCGCAGACCACGTTGATCCCAAGCGGAGCAAGATGATCCGCAGGGCCAATGCCTGAAAGCTGTAGCAACCGTGGCGAGCCGATCGCACCCGAGCACAAGATCACTTCGCGGTCTGCGGTGATGTGACGACCGTCGATCATCTCAACACCTGTCGCACGTCCGTGTTCAACGACGATCCGGCGCACCTGTGCCTGCATTTGGATGGTGAGATTTGGGCGTGATTTTGCGGGGCTCAAAAAGGCCATCGCTGACGAAGACCGGCGCGCATTGCGTTGGGTCAGTTGATAGTACCCTGCCCCTTCTTGTTTTGGACCGTTTACATCAGAGGTCTTAGGGATCCCCAGCTCGCCTGCGGCGGCAATGAACGCATCACAGATAGGCAGAGGCGCGGCTGGCATGGACACGCCCAACGGGCCACCTGTGCCATGATATGTGTTGTTATAGGTATCGTTGTCTTCGGACTTCTTGAAATAGGGAAGCACAGCGTCATAGCCCCAACCTTCACACCCCATTTTCTGCCATTCGTCGTAGTCCTGTGCGGCCCCACGTGTGTATATCTGCGCATTGATTGCAGAACCGCCGCCAATCACTTTGGCCTGAGTATAATTGAAGACCTTGCCCTGCATTGCACGCTGCGGCGTCGTCGACCATCCCCAGGATCCAATCCCTTTCGTCATCTTGGCGAACCCCGCCGGGAGATGAAAAAATGGGTGCCGGTCACTCCCGCCTGCCTCCAGCAGCAGGACACGCGCATTCGGGTCTTCTGACAGGCGCGCAGCAATGACAGATCCGGCGGATCCTCCACCAATCACAATGAAGTCGTACCCTTGCGCAGTCATGCGGCAAACTCCGTCTCTGCAATGTGGCGCCCAGCACGCAGGGCAAGCGCCGCGATCGTCAAAGCGGGGTTCACTGCCGCAGATGTCGGTAGGACCGAGGCATCGACAACAAACAGGTTCTTGTGATCGTGGCTGCGACAGTAGGTGTCGACCACGCTGGTCTGTGGGTCAGTCCCCATGCGGGCTGTACCACATTGATGAGAAGGCGTGCGACGATCGAAAGCCCGCGACAGCACAATCGGAAACCCTGCCTGGCGCAGCACCCGCTTAAGCTTTGCAACCAGCAGAACATGCGCCTCCCAATTGGAGCGCTGCCAGTCGAGTTTGATCCGCCCGTCCTTTAACGTTACGCGGCTCTCTGGTGTGGGCAGATCTTCGGACATGGCGTAGAAATCAAAACTCCGCTCGGCGATCCGGTTAGCCAACCACTTTGGTAATTTCGTTGTTGCCGACAAGATGGGTCCGGTGATTTTGCCCAGCATCTGCACATTGCCCAGTGGCGGGTGATCTTTTGTCGCCAACAGAAAGTCGTTCATCATCAAGGTCTTTTGATACACTGCGCGGTTGCGGCGAAGCGGATTTAGCGCCATCACAGCGGAACAGTTGTGATTCATGAAATTGCGCCCAACCTGGTCTGATCGGTTCGCCAATCCCATAGGGCGATTGTCGTTGGCCGACGCGAGTAAAAGCGCGGCGGTCTGCACGGCTCCTGCCGCAACCACAAAAAGCGGTGCTGTCAGTGTCTGAACCTGCCCATCTTTTTCAACGGTGATGCTACTAATCCGGCTATCCGGGCCTTCGTTCAACGCGGTAACACGGCAACCAGTCCAAAGCTCGACGGTGCTGTGTGACAGCGCTGTTTCTAGGCCAACAGTCTCCGCATCCAACTTACCACCGCAGGTGTTGGGATAGGCATCCCAGGTGGTCTGTCCGCCCTCCAACCATTGATCAAGTTTGATCCCGAGCGGGATTGGTGAGGGGTGCAGGCCCGCACGACGTAACCGATCGCGCAGATCCGCAACATCGGGTTCATCTTGAACAGCAACATGCGGATAGCCCCCCGAATGGTCAGGCTCGGTCGGGTCATCTCCAAGCGTTCCACGTACCTCGTAAAGATGTTCAGCGGCCTGATAATCCGGTTCTAAGTCTTCATAAGAAATGGGCCACCCTGGCGTTTGGCCGCCCAAATGCTCGACCGTAGAAAAGTCTTCTTTTCGATAGCGGATCAGGGCCGCGCCATAGAACTTAGAATTGCCGCCTACATTATAGTAGTTTCCGGGATTGAACTTCGTATCCCTGCCATCAAGCCAGACCTCATCCGACCGGAAGACAGCCTCGCCAAAGATTGCCGTTGCATCCCGGTCGCGCGCGGAAGGGCGCAGGTGCGCTCCGCGTTCAAGAATGAGAATACGTCGTCCGGTTGGCGCGAGGGCAGCAGCCACGGTCGCCCCCCCCATTCCGGAGCCAATGATGATGACATCTGCGTGCATCAGGGCGCGATCCGGTTCTGGCTCGCAGGATCAAACGCGATGGCTTTCTCCATGTTCACAGCAAAGGTGAAATCGGCCCCTGGGCGCACATCAGCATCAGACCGCATCCGTGCGATCACATCCTTGCCCCCCAGCGTCATGGTCACAAAGGTATCGGATCCCGCCGGTTCGGTGACGACAATGCGGTTGGTCAGATGGGCAATGTTGGACGACTTCCGGTCTGCTGCGTCCTCATCTGTGATCGTCTCTGGCCGGATGCCCAACAAGATTTCTTTTCCAGCCCAGTCCGCCAAATTCTGTTGGCTGAACGGCAGCGCCACCTCTGACCCATCGTGCAGCGCGACCAGCGCCATTGGCCGACCATCTTTGATCGCAATTTTGGCTGGGATCACATTCATGGCTGGCGACCCCATAAAGGTGGCCACAAAGATATTGGCGGGGGTATCGTAGATCTCTTGCGGAGTGCCAAGCTGTTGAACATAGCCACCGTTCATCACGGCGATCCGGGTCGAAAGCGTCATTGCCTCAATCTGATCATGGGTGACATAAACAATTGTCGTGCCCAGCTTTTGGTGCAACTTCTTGATTTCAGTGCGCATATCAACGCGCAACTTGGCATCAAGGTTGGACAAGGGTTCATCAAACAAAAACACATCGGGATCGCGCACGAGGGCTCGGCCCATCGCAACCCGTTGCCGTTGCCCCCCCGACAAAGCCCCCGGTTTGCGGTCCAGCAAGGGCTCAATCTGCAACAGATTGGCAGCCTCTTTCATGGCTTTTTCGCGCTCAGGTTTGCGGACACCATGCATCTCCAATCCAAAGGTAATATTCTGTCCGACGGTCATATTCGGGTAGAGCGCGTAGGATTGAAACACCATGGCGATGTTACGCTTTGAGGGGTGAACCCCATTCATCAGCGTGTCTTTGATCCGGATCTCACCGCTGGTGATATCTTCCAGCCCAGCAATCATGTTCAGAAGCGTTGACTTGCCACATCCAGACGGCCCCACAAGAACGAGGAACTCACCCTCTTGAACCGAGATGTCGACCCTGTGCAGAACTTCGACTGCGCCATAGGCTTTGGTTGCGTTGTCGATATCGAGAAAGCCCATCGGTCTTATCCTTTGACTGATCCCGCCATCAGGCCCCGCACAAAATAGCGGCCCGCGACGATATAGACGAGAAGTGTTGGCAGTGCGGCGAGGATCGCTCCGGCGAAATGGACGTTGTATTCCTTGACGCCGTGGCTCGCCTGCACAAGATTGTTCAGCGCAACCGTCATGGGTTGGCTATCGGCACCCGCAAATGAGGCACCAAACAGAAAGTCGTTCCAGATATTGGTGAACTGCCAGATGATCGACACCACCGCAATCGGGCCAGATGAGGGCAACAGAATGCGCCAAAAGATCTGAAAGAACCCGGCGCCATCGATCTGCGCCGCCCGAATAAGCTCGGTTGGGAAAACAGCATAATAGTTGCGGAAATAGAGCGTCGTAAATCCAACACCGTAGACGACATGTACCAAAACCAATCCCCAGGTCGTTCCGGCCAGCCCCATCAGTCCCAGCATTTTGGCCATAGGGATGAGAACGATCTGAAAGGGAATGAAACAGGCAAACAGGATCAGTCCAAACAGGATTGTATCGTATTTAAACCGCCACTTTGTCAGCACATAACCGTTCAACGCCCCCAACACCGTGGATATGGCCACGGCCGGAACGACCATTTTGATGGAATTCCAGAAGTAGGGTGAAAGGCCTGTGGGTTGCACGCCTATCTGCGCCGAGGACCATGCCTTGGCCCAGGGTTCAAGCGTAAAGACCTGCGGCAAGTTCATCATCCCCCCACCTGTGATCTCTTCGAGGGGTTTCACCGAGTTCACAACCATGACGTAAAGCGGCAACAGGTAGAACAGGGCAAACAGTACCAACACCAGGTAGATCAGGGTTCGCACGGCGCGACCGGTGCGAATGGCGGTATCTTGGCTCGCAACCGACATTATGACTTCTCCCGCAATTCGGCATAGAGATAGGGGATCATGATCGCTGCAATTGTCATGAGCATGATGGTGGCTGACGCTGCGCCAATTCCCATTTGATTGCGGGAAAAGGTGTATGAATACATGAAGGTCGCAGGCAGTTCTGTGGCTCGCCCCGGTCCTCCACCGGTCAAAGCAATGACCAGATCAAACGTCTTAATGGCAAGGTGGCTCAGGATCACAAAGGCAGACAGGAAGGCAGGGCGCAGCTGCGGAATGATGATCCGTCTGTAGAGGTTCCAGTTGGAGGCCCCATCCATCTGTGCGGCTTTGAGGATTTCATTGTCGATCCCGCGTAGACCCGCCAGGAACATGGCCATGACAAACCCACTGGTCTGCCAAACAGCGGCAAGAACAACCGTGTAAATCGCAAAGTCCCGGTTTTTGATCCAGTCAAACTCAAAACTGACCCAGCCCCAGCTCTGCATCACGTTTTCCAGCCCAATTCCGGGGTCAAGAAACCACTTCCAAGCCGTCCCGGTTACAATGAAGCTCAGTGCCATCGGGTACAGGTAGATCGTTCGCAACATGCCCTCGGCCCGTATTTTCTGATCCAAGAAAATCGCCAACCCAAGGCCCAGGACCGTACAAATCCCAATATAGAGGAAAGCAAAGACAGCCATGTTGCTGATCGAAGTCCACCAATGGCTCAACCGCCAAAGTTTGGAATAGTTCTCAAGCCCGACCCAACCGTATGAAGGCAAAAGGCGGCTGTCTGTAAAAGACAAATACACGGAAAAAACGATAAACCCGTAGACAAAGACCAACATCAGGGCCAGCGAGGGCGACAGAACCAATTTTGGTAGCCATACCTGAAGACGCGTCTTGAAATCTGCTTGCGCGGCACGTGCCATGCATTGCCTCCCAGAAATCTGTGAAGTCGCTGGGAACGCAGCGCGTTACCCAATAAAAGGTGAAGGCGCAGCAGCTTGTGCCGCGCCTTCCGAGTGGGTCATTTGGCGATAGACACCGCGTCAACCAGTTCCTGAGCAGCGGTTTCGCTGTCGTACTCACCGTTGAAATGCGCAGTGACCACGTCATAGATCGCGTTTTTCACCGATGCCGGGTTGGCGTGGCCATGGGCCATGGACCCAAACAGATTGCCAGAAGAGGCTGCCGCAGCCAGATCTGCCATGCCTTTTTTGCCGCAGGCATCAAAGGCTTCGTCGGAAACGTCGGTCCGCGCAGGAACAGAGCCTTTCACAACGTTAAACGCAGACTGGAAAGAGGGCGACAGGATCGCTGTTGCCAGCGCGGCCTGTTCTTTGGACACCGCACCGCCTTGGTCGAACATCATAAACTGGTCGGCGTTGAAGGTGACCTGTTCCGAGGTGCCGGGGAAACGGAAGCAGAGGAAGTCCTGACCGGGCACTTTGTCGGCATTCAGGAATTCACCTTTGGCCCAGTCGCCCATCATCTGGAAACCAGCTTCGCCATTGATGACCATCGCAGTGGCGAGGTTCCAGTCGCGGCCAGAGAAGTTGTCATCAACATTGGCGCGGATCACGGCCATACGGTCAAAGGCTTCTTTCATCTTGTCGCCGCCCAAAACCGCCTCGTCGAGATCAACAAAAGCCGCTTTGTAGCCATCCGGGCCAAGCACGGACATGGCAACACCGTCAAATACGGTGGCATCCTGCCAGGCCTGACCGCCATGAGCAATCGGGGTTACGCCAGCAGCTTTCAGTGTCTCAAGGGCGGCGGTAAATTCTTCCCAAGTGGTTGGCTGGGCAATGCCATTGGCGTCCAGCACTGCCTTGTTCGCCCAGACCCAGTTGGTCGAATGTACGTTTACAGGGGCGGAAACCCATTTGCCATCGACCTTGGCGAACTGCTGCAGTGCTGCGGGGATCACGTTATCCCAACCTTCGGCCGCAGCGACGTCATTCAGATTTGCCAGCGATCCCTGATCCGCCCAGTCGATGATATCAAAGCCCAGACCCTGAACCGCGGTCGGAGCGTTTCCGGCGGTCACACGGGCGCGCAGCACGGTCATGGCCTGCTCTCCCCCACCACCAGCAACTGGCATATCGGTCCAACCAATGCCCTGCCCTTCAAGATCGTCTTTCAGAACATTCAGCGCTGCGGCTTCGCCACCCGAGGTCCACCAGTGCAGTACTTCAACATCACCGTGACCATCAGCAGATGCAGCGCCTGCCGTAACGGTGAGCGCAAGGACCATTGCTGTCTTTGTTTTCAGAAATGAACGCATTATTTCCTCCCAAAATTGCGTTTCGTAAAATGACGCCGGAATTAGGCGTCCTGTTTTACCCAAGGCGCCCGGCTGCGCCCAACGCGCATCACCAGAGATTTCACCTCGAGAAACTCTTCAAAACCGTAGCGACCAATTTCGCGACCTTGACCAGATTGCTTGACCCCTCCAAAAGCAAGTTCCGGATAACCGTCCATCCAGGTATTTGTCCAAACTGTGCCCGCAGCAGCACGGCGCGAAAACTCAAGACAGGTGTGGATGTCTTCGCTCCAGATCCCAGCTGACAGCCCGTAGTCACTGTCATTTGTAAGCGCGATGGCCTCTTCAAGCGTGCGATAGGTCATCACAACCAGAACAGGACCGAAGACCTCTTCTCGTGCAATTGCCATGTCCGCGGACACTCCGCTTACAACAGTGGGCTGATAAAACTGGTCACCTAACCCATCTACCGGAAGAGCACCGCCTCCCAGTTCCACAGTGGCACCCGCAGCAACCGCCGCCTGCACATAGGCATCAATTTTGGCAGCGTGTTCTGAGGTGACAATCGCCCCCACTTGGGTCTCAGGATCCAGAGGATCTCCAAACCGCACCTTTCGGGACAAAGCCACAACACGCGCCACAAAGTCTTCCGCAATATCTTCGTGCACAATGATCCGGCTTGAAGAATTACAGCACTGCCCAACGTTGAAATAAACGCCAAAGGTGACCGCGTCTGCGGCGCTTTCAAGATCGGCATCCGGGCAAATCACCTGGGGGTTTTTGCCCCCCAGCTCCAAAGCCACCTTCTTCAATGTCCCCGAAGCAGCCTGCGTGATCATCTTACCCACAGCCGTTGAGCCCGTGAAGGTGACCATATCCACATCTGGATGCATCGACATCACCTGTCCGACCGGCTGACCAAATCCCAGCACGATATTGCAGACCCCAGCCGGCAGCCCCGCCTCCATGAGCAACTCCCCCATCATGACAGTCGACGAGGGTGTCATCTCCGACGGTTTCACAACCACGGTGCAGCCAGCAGCCAGTGCGAAGGGGAGTTTCTGCGACAAGATCCAGAACGGAAAGTTCCACGGCGTGATTACCGACACGACACCGATGGGTTCTTTTAGTACCACACCAAGCATGTCTTCGCCCAGTGTATTGTGGCTGTCCCCGTGGCTCGTGCGGGCCAGTGAGGCCGCATAGCGCCAAAGATCAGCCGCCCCTTCAACTTCGCCGCGAGACTGTGAAATCGGTTTGCCGCTTTCCAAAGTCTCATAAATGGCAATGCGTTCAACATTGGCCTCGATCAGATCCGCAACCCTCAGCAAGACGGTGGCCCGTTCTTTTCCAGAGATGCGGCTCCAGACGCCAGCATCAAAGCTCGCACGGGCCGCGTTAATTGCCCGCTCTGCGATGGCTTCATCGCCTTTGGCGGAGACGCTGACTACCGCACCGTGGGAGGGCGATACGCGTTCAGACGTCTCCGCACCGTCGACCCATTCGCCAGCAATCAAATGTCTGCCAACAAAGGGCGCGGGGAGATCAAACTCAATGGCGGTGTTGATCGTCAGATCTTTCATAGGTCACTGTCCGTTAAACTGAGGGTCGCGTCTGTCGAGAAAGGCCTGAACACCTTCGACCCGGTCTGCACTTGAGGCGGCGGCTGCGCTGCCAAGAACTTCGATGGCGGCGCCTGGGTCTTCACCAACGGCGGCGTGGATCATGGCTTTGGCAAGCTCATTTGCACGTGGGGATATACTGCCGAGAGAAGTGACGATGTCCTGCGCCCAGGAAAGTGGTGCATCGGTCACCTCAGCCGCAAACCCAAGGTCGTAGGCGCGATCAGCTGAAAGGCGGTTCCCGAACAAGGCCATTTCTTTGATCACCGGTTCGGGGAGAAGACGCGCCAAACGTTGGGTGCCGGACCACCCCGGCACGATACCGACTTTTGCTTCTGGAAGCGCCAGGGTTGCTGTTGGTGTCATAACGCGTATGTCACAACAGGCCGCAAGCTCCAGCCCGCCGCCAAAGGCATGACCATTGAGCACGCCGATGGTCGGCTTGGAGAGACGCGCAAGTCGATCAAATACCCTGTGCCCATCTCTTACCCAATGCCGAGCAAATTCAACCGGGCCCAAGGGACCCCATTCTGCGATGTCAGCACCACAGCAAAAGGCTTTAATGCCAGCCCCAGTCAGAACAACGGCGCGGACGTCGGAGTTGCGCTCCACGTCGGCCAAATGGGCCTCTAACTGCCCCAGCATTTCCGTCGTGAGCGCATTCAGTTTTGCTTCATTGCAAAGCGTCAGTACCGCAGCGCCCTCTGAATATGTGCATGTGACCTGGCTCATAGCGCCAACCCCATGGGTTTCTCTGCCAAAAGAGATTTGGGCATGACTTTAGCATTTCCTGCTACTTGCACACGGCCCTGTGAGGGCCCAACAATCTGGGTCTGCGGATCAATCCCGGGCATAATTTCGGTCGCGAGCAAGCCGTTTTCAGTCAGCCGAATAACACAGCGTTCCGTGACATAGATTACGTGTTCCGTCCCGGATGATCAC
>JAGDYZ010000007.1:0-217473 GCA_049116335.1 Pelagimonas sp.
CAGCTTACGGGACGTGACAGTTAGGTCGTCGACAAAAGCACGCTGAAAACTGGCATCATGCGCCGAAGCCTCGCGGGCCTCGATACTTTCAACCACCAAGGTCAATATTTGCCGGGGTTCGGGTGTTGGGCTTTTTGCACCACCGTCAGGATCCATTTTAATCGCCGCAAGCAATTCAATGGTTTCGCTTTCCGGCTCCTGATCAAAGTGAACATCTAGGTATTCATAGAGATGGTTATAGGTGTCCAGCGCAGCTGCAGACGCATTGTTGTGCCAGTGGTAGGTCATGATCGCGCGAATGCAGGATTCGTTATAGGGATCAAGCTCTGTGAGAAAGGTTGCAACCCGATATGTAAACTCGGATTGAGGACCTGTCACAATCGGTTCGCTGAGGGTTTGCAAACGTGTGATCGTTTGCGCGCGCGTTACATTGACCCAGCTGTCAAAACTGTCAGAGAGATTGAGGCACAGGTCCAATACATCAAAAAACACCTGAAGCGCTTGGGAAATAGCGCCGAAGTGGTCCGGATTTTCAAATCCAGCGGAAATCTCTCCTACTAGATCCCATTCTTTCGGGAGGTCCATTGAGATTTCGCCACGGTCCGTGGCCAATGGAAGATCAATCTCCTCCGTTTCCGCAGTGACGCGAATTTTTCGAATGGTTTGGCGAAAAGAGTTATTGGCTTTCGTCGTGTCCGAGTCGCGCCAGAGCAGGTCCAGAACCTTGTCTTTCCGATGCGTCCGTCCGGGGGATAAGAACAAATACAGCGCAAGAGCGCGTGCCTTCTTCAGACGCAACCCTTCTATAAATTTCAGAATTTCCAATGAAGTGGGCATTCGTAATCTTCTGCTGTCCTATATCACACCAGACCGAGCGAGGTTCAAAGAGTGCTCAAAGTTCGGTGTTTGCACGGTGTTATGGTTGTCTTGCGAGAGGTGCAATATACAGTCTTAAGGTGCTTTCAGGGCAAACTGTCAACTTTTTCCTGCAAATTAGCAAAATATGTAGGGAAATTTTCGTTATCTGTGCGTGGGCAACAAAAGCGGGTTGGCCATCTTGCGATGAACCAATCGGATTGCTATCTTTCCATAAACTGGAAGGTTTGAGGTCATGAATATTTCAGCGGCGGCAACGGAAGCAGGGTTGCCCGTGAAAACAGTGCGCTATTATTCGGAGATTGGGCTTGTTGAGGCTCCATCGCGAACGGCCTCGGGCTATCGCAGCTATGATCCTGCTTCGGTTCGCAAGTTGGTGTTTGTCCGCCGGGCACGCGAGTTTGGATTCTCCATAGATGATTGCCGCGATCTGCTTGGATTGTATCAAGACCAAAACCGCAGCAGTGCGGATGTCAAAGCGCTTGCCTTAAATCGGCTTGAGCAAATTCGTGCAAAGCAACGCGAACTGCAGTCCTTACATGACACGCTGTCCGATCTTGTTGAGTGTTGTAACGGCGACGAGCGACCGGATTGTCCCATCATTGATTTTCTTCGCTAAGACGAGACAAAAGACGCCTGTTGGTTGACCTCATCCATGTCGCGCCGCACAATCCTGTCGCTGAAGGACAAGGGGCAGAGCGTGGCGTTTAAATTTGTGCACACAGCCGATATCCATCTGGATTCGCCGCTGAAATCTCTGGCCATGCGAGAACAAGGACTGGCCGATCTGGTCGGGAACGCAACCCGTCAAGTTTTGCGCCGCATCGTGGATCTTTGCCTGTCAGAACGGGTTCAGGCGCTTGTGATTGCGGGTGATCTTTATGACGGCGCTCAAACCTCGATGAAGACCGCGCGGTTTCTGGCGCAGGAAATGCGTCGGTTGGATGAGGCTGAGATCGAAGTTTTTCTGATCCGGGGCAATCACGATGCCATGTCAAAAATCACTACGGAGCTTGAATTGCCTAGCTCGGTAAAAGTATTTGGCGGCCGGGCCGACGTTGTGTCTACGAATTGGAACGGTCACCCTATCGCGGTGCATGGCATTTCCTTTCGCCAGCCACATGCGCCGGACAGTCTGTTGCCCAAATTCAAAGCGCCGGTAGCCGGTGCATTTAATCTTGGCATCCTACACACCTCATTGGGAGGCGCAGCGGGTCACGATCTCTATGCGCCCTGCACATTGCCGGACCTTCAGGCCATGGGGTTCGACTATTGGGCTCTGGGGCATATCCATGTGCGCAAAGTCTATGAAGGGCCAACAACTGTCGTGATGCCTGGCATTCCGCAGGGCAGGGACATTGGCGAAGCCGGTCAGAAGTCGGTCACTCTGGTTTCGGTTGCCGATACTGGAGAGATGACGTTAAGCGAGCGGTGTCTTGGTGCAGCGCAGTTTGAGCGCGTTGAGCTACCCTGTGAAGGTATCGAAGTATGGTCTGATTTGCTAGACGCGCTTCAAAGAACCATCAGACAGGCACGACGTGATTTTGAGGCCGAGCATTTGATCTTGCGAATTGATTTGCGAGGGGCGAGTTCTCTGTATTGGCGGGCCAGACGCGACCAGGACCTGCTTTTTGCGGAAGCGCAGGTTGTTGCCGAACAGTTGGGTACAGTTTGGATAGACAAAATTGAGCTCGGGCTAAAAGTGCTCGAGGCCACCACCCCAGTTGGCGCAGTGGGCGAACTGCTTGAGTTGTTGGAGCAAGAGGGGCCGTCGGATGGGCGAGCGGATTACGCCGCGCTAAGACGCCATCTTCCAACCGCATTGCGAGGCATGTTTGGCGACGACGAGGCCCAAGAAGCCGCGGGTCTGAAAAAATTATCTCGACAAGGGGCGCAGGACATTTTGACACGGTTGGAGGCAGACAGCTGATGCGACTGACACGTCTTGACCTGACACGGTATGGTAAGTTCACCGAGACGGGGCTTGCGTTTGCGCCTCCTTCGCAAAATGCACCAGATCTGCATGTCATTTGCGGACCAAACGAGGCCGGGAAATCAACCTTCTGGTCGGCATGGCTTGACCTCTTGTTTCAGATCCCTGTGCGCAGCAACATGAACTTTGTGCATGACTACAAACACATGCAGTTAGGGGCGCAGCTTGAGGTCGAGGGTAAATCACTGAGTTTGATCCGGTTGAAGCGACGCGATGGATCGCTACAAGACACACAGGGCAAAGTGGTGCCGGAAGCCCAATTGGCGAATGCTCTGCGGGGTTTGGATCGAGACGCCTACTCGGCGATGTTCTCTTTAAATCGCGACACATTGGATCAGGGCGGGGCAGGCATACTTGCCAGTCAGGGTGATCTTGGTGAGCTTTTGTTTCAGGCTGGGGCCGGGCTGACCGATGTCACCGCACAGCTTGATGGCATGAGGGCAGAAGCGGATCAATTTCTGAATGCTACGGGGCGCAAAGGTGCTCTGAAGGAGTTGCGGCAGGACTTTGATGAGATCGAGGCGCGGATCAAAGAGAGGGACGTCGCCGCACCAGAATATGCGCGACTGGCCAAAGCCCGCGATGAAGCGCAAGCGCACTGGGAGATGGCTCGGAAAGATTGGGAAGAACGCCAAGCCGCCCAGGTTGCTGTTGGTCGCATGCAAGAGGTACTGCCCAAACTTGGCCGCCTCAACCGCCTCAAAGGACAGCTCACAGATCTGCGCGACCTGCCCGAACCCCCACAGGTCTGGCTGGATAATCTGGAAGATACCGACAGGCTGCACACGACATTGACCACGGGTCTGGAACGAGATCGCCGTGCCGTTGTTGAGGCCAAACAAAGATTAGATCAGATCCAACGGGATCCCGAGGTTTTGGCCGTTCAGCCACAGTTTGAAACGGCCAAGGTTCTGTTTTCTGCCGCAGATACCGCGCAGCAAGATCTGCCGAGACGGCAGGAGGCTTTGGCAGGGTTGGAGCTTCAAATCGCATCTAAGTTGCAGATGTTGGGGCAGGGTGGCGCGCGGCCAGGTGATATTTTGGTGCAAACGCCAGTCCGAGACGAGTTGCGCAAACTGATTCAAAGGCGGGCAGGATTGGATGCGGCCGTTGGTGTGGCCGAAAAGGAACTTACGGCGGCGTCACAGGGTTTGGTAGAGCTGAAACAGAGATTACTGGCTCAGCCTGGCGGTGGGACCGACATTGACGGGTTGACCAAAGTCCTCGCGTCGATCCGGGCGAAAGATCCCAGTGCGGCGCTTCAATTGGCACGTCATAAACACCAAAGTCGTTTGGCCGATTTGACCCGCGCAGTGCAAGTTCTGGCACCTTGGCATGGGGCTGTGCTTGAACTGACTTTGCCGGATCTTGAACAGCTGGACCGGCTTCAGCGGCAGCTGGATGAAAATCAAGAGGATCTGAAAGAGCTTGAGCGCGCACTTTCGCAAAAAGTGCGAGAGGTTCAGAGCATCGAACAATCCCTCGCCTTGTATCACCGTCAGGACGACGTGAGCCCGGATCAGGCCGCAGAGGCTCGGAGCTTACGAGAAGCGGCCTGGGCGGCACATCTGTCTGATCTCACACCTGAAAGCGCACAACGATTTGAAAAGTCCATGCGTTTGGATGATCAGACCGCTCAGGGTCTTGCGGAACGTTTGATCCGCGCTGAGCAATCTGTTGACGCAGGCCGCAGGCTCACCTTGCTGCAAAAAGAGCAGGCCGAGGTTCAGCAGACCTACGAACACGCAAAAGCGATGTCGGAGACCTTTAAAGAGCAGCTTCGGGAGCTGGTGACCGGCGTCTCTCAATCCTTTTCCCCTGACATGGAACTTGGCGCGTTTCGGCGTTGGATCGAAGCGGCCAAACTGGCGCAGAGTGCGCAGTTGGCGCTTAATGAGGCGCAGAATGAAGAGCAATTGACCCTTGCGCAGCTTCGGGAAGCCACGCGTGATCTAAAACAGGCGATGGACATTGTCGGGTGCCAGGTGCCTGACACATCGGGACTGGTTGTTCTAATCGAATTTGCACAGGCACATGTTGATAAGGCGGCGACGCTGCGTGCGCTGGGCGAGCGGGTCACCGAGGCTGAGGTGATGAATGCGCGCAGAGAACAGGCGCTGCACCTTGCGCAGCGAGCCTTGGAAGACTGGCGTGTCGACTGGCATGCCGCTACGCAAGGTTTGTGGTTTGCGGACCGACCCGTCGCATCGGTGGCATCTGTGCTTGATGAGTTGGGTGTCTTGCGTGGGCTAGATGAAAAACAGCGCGACCTTGAGCACCGAGTAACCGCGATGCGCGGGGATCAGAAAAAGTTCAATTCCATGCTCAATGCTTTGGCCGAGACCCTTGGCGCGGATCCGGTTTGGTCGGAACTGAACACACGCTTGGAAGTGGCCAAATCCAACGAAACCCTCTTCAAGGCGCAATCGGACAATCTTCAAACGGCACAAAACAAGTTGCGCACAACCGAAACCGAAGCGCACCAGCACCAGTCTCGGGTTGCTGAAATGTCGTTGTTTTTAGTTGTAGAGGGGTGGACCGATTGCCGAGATATACTGGTCAAGATCCGAGAGCAGAGGGTATTGGACGCCACAATTACTGAGCTTGAGGATGACATTTGCCAACAGCTGCGTGTCGACAGGATTGACGAGGCGCAATCCCGAATGGAAGAGGTCGATGCCGACAGCCTTGATGCACGATCAATGGCTTTACAGCATGAGCTGGAAGCGCTGCACGGTGCACGTGAAGAGGCGCATGCTCAGTTTCGCGCAGCCGAAGCCAGCCTTGCGGCGGTGGGGGGCGATGATGAAATTGCGCTTCTGATGGTTAAGCGACAAACTCTGTTGCTGGAGATTGAAGAGCGCACGCGCCGCTATTTGCAGTTGCGTATGGGGTTGCGCACCGTGGATGATCTTATGCGACGGTACCGCGATACGCACCGCAGTGGCATGCTCACCCGCGCCTCGGATGCCTTTGTGCGTCTGACGCGAGGTGCCTATAGTGGATTGGTCGCACAACCGGATGGCGCGCGCGATGTGCTTGTTGCGATGACGCAGGACGGGCGCTCCAAAGATGCGGATGCCTTATCAGAAGGCACACGGGCGCAATTGTATCTGGCGTTGCGGATCGCAGGGTATCATGAATTTGTGCAGGCACATGGGCCAGTTCCATTCGTTGCAGATGACATCATGGAAAGCTTTGATGATGATCGCGCTCAGGCGGCTTTCGAACTGTTGTCAGAAATGGCGCAGGTGGGGCAGGTGATCTACCTCACGCACCATACCCACCTTTGTGACATCGCTCGTGCTGCTTGTGCTCAGGTCAACATCCAGCAGATGCCAGCTTAATAGTCGCGCTCAAAAAAGATACCGACACCGGTTTCACCGGATGAACCGACACGCCCGCGTAGAGTGAGGTTCTGGTTGATGTCCAGATTGAGATTGATTTGTGCGTCTCCCGCGCTGTTGATCGTCGCATCTGTATAGATGTTGTCCGAGATGTATTTGCCCACACGGGCCTGCGCTGTGCCACTGTCATCAGTACCAATGTCGAGATCGTCGAGCCCCAACCCGCCACGGATTTTCTGGGTCAGACCGAGACCACCTTGCCCGGATAAGGTGCGGATCGCACCGGCAAGTTGCACAGCCTGCAACGCAGACAGGCTTGTGACATCTCGGCCAAACAGAAACAGAGCCAACACCTGATCCTGTGGCAACTCTGGGCTGGAAGTCACCTTGAGATCGGGTTCGGATGCCGGTCCAGACAGCCCAATAGTAATATCGGTGCCGTCAACCTGTGTGGTGGCCGCGAAATTCAGCTGAGGGTCAAAACTGCCCCTTAGGCTGACGGAACCTTCTGTCAGTTCAAGTCTGCGGCGTAACAGATCAAGCCGGCCGCGGATTAGGTCAAATTGCCCGACGGGAACGATATCTTGTGTTGTTCCAGTAAGGCGTAGGGATCCCCCAAGCTCGGCGTCTAATCCGCGACCGCGAACAAAGATCCGATTGCTGGCAAGGATGTTCAGGTCGATCGGGAAGTTTGCGACAGGTGACGTCGTTTCTTGCGAAGACTGGCTCAGGCCCGCAAAGCGAAGCGTGCGCTGAACATCCGCTGGTGTGTTGAGATGTTTGAGGCCTGCAAGGCTCGCATAGCTTGGTCCAATCTGCGGTATGCGCAGTTCAACAAGGCCAAGGTTGATTTGCCCCCCAATGCGCGCGCCGCCGGTCAATGGACCGGTCAGAGTAAGATCCCCATTTGCAGAGGTCTCAAAGAGCGTTGGGTCGCGCAGAATGGCGTTTCGCAGCTGGGCCGTCAGATTGGCGTTGAACGGAGCGGCAAGGCTAATGGGGCCGTCGACACGAAGCGAACCGCCGTCAGGAAGTTGCGTGTCCAAGGAAATCTGGGCTTCGTCGCCAGTTAGAAACACCTGGGCCGTGAGGTCATCGAGGACCATCCGAAGCGCGGGCAGCGAGAGGCGGGCGCCTTGTGTTTTGGCGGTGCCAGACAGCGACTGCAAAGCCGGGGGACCATTGATCGCCAGATCATACTCGACAGTTCCACCCAACGAACGAGGTGCAAGGCGACGATTGGCAAGCGCCAAAGGTGCGCGCCCTTTGGCGGTTAGAGAGATGTGCCCAAAATCTTGGTGCGCGGTCCCCTGCGCGGATAGAGTAATGCCGCCGGGCCCACTGCCTGATAGGGCGATACGCCAATCGCCACCTGTATGTGACGCATTGCCCGTTACGCTGGCTGGCCCCGAGATTTCCCGAGCAATGAGCCCCAGATTTGTCACGCGCAGATCAAGATCTAGGTTGCTCTGCGTTGTGGAAACCAATCCCGACGCCATGCCGTTCAGCTGCGACCCGGAGAGCGACAGAGTTTCAATTCGGATCTCACCATTCGGCGATAATTTGGCATTAAAGGCGATCTGGTTTTGGTCGATAAGAAACGGGTCGAGTGTTGGGTTGCCAATTTGGAGCGATTGAATTTCTGCGGTGCCTTTGGACGTGAAGTGCTGGGTGTCCAGCGCGCCCGAGAGTGAGAGAGAAAGGTCGGCGCGCCCCTGTAGGTTTTGATTTGCCAAACGAGACAAAGCAGCGAGGCGACTGATCCGGCCGGTGACTTTTCCTGAGATTGCGTTCAGTTTCGTGACAATACCGGAAAACTGTAACCGACTATCCGCGGGCAGGGTGCTTGCCAGGTCAATGTTCCAGTCCTCACCTGTCTGTTTTCCTTCAACAAGAATTGAGGCCGCGCCGGATAGCTCTGGCACAACCAAGGACATGTCGTCCAACTCGACACTGGCCCGCGCGTAGCTATTGTCCTGAGCGAGATGCGCATCACCGACAATTCGGGCGTTCTCAGTCTCGATGGTGAGCGGCATGACTCGCGTCCCCTCACCGTTACGCAGGACACCTAATTCCAAAACAGCAGGGCCGACTAGCACGGGATCAAGCTGTGCCACACCTGTGGCGAGGTCTTGGGTTTGCCCGTTGAAGGTGAGATCAAAGGCTCCGAGCAAGGGGTGGATCGACCCTTTGATGGCGAGATCGGCCGCGCCTGAAAGATCTAAGGGTGTCAGGGCGCTGAACTGTTCCAGATCTAACGCTTCTAACTTGAGATCAGTTGCCACCATCGGAGCGAGATCGGTAAGGCCTGAAATGGTCACCCTGCCGGTCAAACCGTACCCAATCCCGGAGAAGTCCAGATTACTAAACGACAGTGGGGTGTTCTTTCGCCAATCAAAGCGCAGCTTACCTTTGATAGCCGGACCAAATGCTGCGTTTTGCGCTTCTTGACCAAAGTCGAGGCCAAGTGCAGCCAAAGCTATATCACCCGACACGTCCTGTGTTGCCTGTGCGATCTTCCCGACACCGGAGAGGGATAGATGCGCAGTGGAAAGGTTCCCTTGCCTGGCATTTTTGACTTCACTGTTCAGCCGCCAAAGCTCCCCTTGAGCTGCATCGAAACTGAGCAGGAAATCCGCCTGATCGATGTAAAGCTCTTGTCCCGGCAGGGGGAGCAACAACGGCGGTCCATCGGGAGAGGCAAGTTTGCCGAAAAAGTCAAATCTTTGCGGCCAGCCATCGGCTGAAATGTTCGCCGTGCCGGTTAGAGTGAGGGCTCGGGCTGCGAGGTTTAGATTGTCGAGTTGAAGAGCCCCATTTGCGTCGCGGTTGGCGGCAACGGTCAGCTCAACATTGTTGCCCAGAAAGGCGTGGAACTGGTCTGGAACAAGAGGCGAAATATCACCGGAGACATCCAAGAGTACACGTTGTGTGCCACCATCCGCGTCGGTTTCTAAGGTGACCACACCTGACAGCCGATCTTGGTCATTGGTTGCGAGCCGCATATCGGCGCGAAAGGCATCGATTGGTGCCGATCCTTTTAGAGTTAGATCAATACTTGGTGCGCCGACCAGTCCAAGGGCCGTCGAGAGCAATCCGTTGCGAGGTTCTTGCATATCCAGATCAAGATCCAGCACATTGGAAATAGTGGAATACCCCCCCGCGAACCTAATAGATCCCCCCTTGTCCTTGCGCAGAAGGGCTAGGCTTGCCTGAGCCTCTCCGCCTGATAGCTGAGCAGATCCATTGACAGAAATCTGTGCGGACTGACCGAGAATTTCGGCACCGAGATCCGCGCGCTCCACGGACAGTTTTTTAAGCGTCACTGACACAGGTAACTCTGGCAAGGCAAAACTGGTTTTGGCCTCTGGTGACGGGGTAGATGCCACCCGAATGGGCAATCGAGGAAGAGAGAGCGCCCCAACACTGATTTCGTCTATGGTGAGGGCACCCGAAAGAAGAGCTGTGCGCTCCCAGATCATGGCGACATCCGTCATGGTCATCCAGACGCCTGCCTCGTCCGCGATGGTGATCTTTTCGATGGTCGCACGGGAACTCAGCAGACCTGCAAATCCGGTGATCTGAACTTTTCGCCCGTCTCCTGACAGAGCGTCCTCAAGCAAGGCTTGAATGTAGCCACGGTCGTCATCGGTGGTCTGTGCACCAAGCGAAAGGGGCCATATCAGACAAAGACAAAAGCAAATAATCCGCATCAAAACGCCTGTCCGATCCCAATGTAGAATTGAATGCCACTGCCCGTTGATCCGCTCACAGGTGCCGCGACATCCAATCGAATGGGGCCAATCGATGTTTCATATCGCAGGCCCAGACCAGCCCCGGAATGCCAGCTGCCACTGCCGTCAGCAAAGCTTTCGCTGCCAATGTATCCGGCATCGGCAAAGCCAACGACGCTGATTGTATCGGTGACGGCCTGTCTTAGCTCTCCAGAGAGGCCAAGAAAACTGCGGCCCCCAAGCGTTGCCGTGCCTTGGGTGATGCCCAAAGATTGATAGGGCTGACCCCGTACAGAGCCACCACCGCCAGAGTAAAACAAAAACGCTGGGGGGGCATCTGCGGCTTGCGGTCCGGCCAGAGCACCTAGTTGAAACCGCCCCGCCAACACTGTGTCTGATGTTTGGCCGATTGCGTGATAGCCGCGCAGATCGAATTTGAGCTGAGCCCCATTGCCCGTGTTGTCGGATCCAGAGAAGGGCTCCAATTGAAGTTTGGCAAAGACACCCGATGTGGCATTCAGCGCAACATCGCGCGTATCCCAGGTTAATGCGGTTGGAAGGCTTATAAAATTGATGGTGCGCTTTGGGTGCGAACCGCTGGCTGTGACAGGTAAAAAGAGATCAGTGATTTCCGTGCGCGTGACAGACAGACCGACCTCACCAATCAGCGCCTTTGAAAATTTCTGGGAGACACCAAATCCCAGACTGATTTTTCGTTCGCGAAAGCTGGGTTCATTAAGGTAGTCAAGGCTGCCCACGACGAACAGTGCGGTATCGGGGCCGTGCACCGCTGGCTTGTCCAGCCGAGCTTTGATTGATGCATCTGCGCCTCCGGTTGATTGACCGCCAAGCTGGCTAATCTCGGCGTCAAACCGAAAACGTTCGGCGCCGCCCAAGAGATTGCGGTGTAGCCAATAGGCCGTAAGCGTGCCGCCTTCTGTAGATGAGAGCTCTGCTCCGTACCCCAATCTCCGTCGTTTGCGATCCACAACATCAAGGGTCATGTCCAAGGTGCCATCAGGATTGGCCGTCTCTGCCTCGACCACCTGAACAGACCGAAACGTACCGGTTGCCCGCAACCTCTGGGCGGCCTCGTCAACGTCTGAAGCGCGAAACAGCGTGCCTTGGGGAAGACCCGCGATTTGGCGCACACGAGACCCACGTACGCGGGTTTCTCCGGTGACACTGATTTCGCCAAATTGGAGTTGCTGGCCCGGATCTACACGCAAAGTCACATCCAGGCGTTCCGCATCGTGCCGGGCAACAACGGATTGCGCACCAAGCTGAGCTTTTGCATGACCCGTCTCGCGCCAATCTGAAATCGCGGCCACAGCAGCTGAACGCACTTCTCCTGCCAGAGCGGGTTTGCCCGGCTGAAAACCTTCGGGTGGCACCGAGCCTTTGGACAATGGTCCGATTTTTGCTGTGCCAAATTGAAAAGCGGGGCCGGGGTCAACATTGATTTCAACCCGCGACACCTGCGCCGGTGTTGCAAGTGGTAGGATAGATGCAGCTTCACGCCCATCTATACGGATGCGAACAACAGGCCCGTAATAGCCCTTTGCGTAAAGCGCCTCTACTATGCGGGCATAGTCGGCTTGAGCCGCGGCCACGATATCCTGCGCGGTGATGTCGGGTTCATCCAAAACCTGAGCGCTCAGTACGGTGGAGCGAACCAAGGATTCTAAACTTGGATCTTGCGAAGCCTGAACCTCAAGGGAGAACGCAGTTTCGGCATGACCCACACTGGGAAGACACATCATCAGCCCGAAAATCGCCTGTCGGATCAAACGCATCCTAAATGTCCTGAAGTCGTTACTGCATCCCCTGAGGTTACGATATAGCGGCCCTTGGATAAGTGCCACGACCAATTGATCACATGGGCGCGAATTGGCTGGTTTTCCCGCTAAGGTCTCTTTGATCGAAATTGCGGCGTCGTCATGAATATTGGGAATTTGTGTGCAAAAATGCAGGTAATACTGTTGGCTGAGCCCTCTATCTCTAAAGTGTTTCGCAGATTAACCTTTCCGTCAAACACGATGTGGCGAGGGGCGTACGCATGACCGGATTTCTACTACTCAGTTTCATTTTTTTGGTGGCGGGTGTAATCGCCGTGCCCATAGCGACGGCGCTTGGGTTGGGGTCGGTGCTTGGCTATCTGATTGCTGGAATCGCGATTTCGCCTCTGCTGAGTGTGCTGCATGTTGATGTGATTTCGCTTCAGCATTTCGCTGAGTTTGGCGTCGTGATGATGTTGTTTCTCGTGGGGCTCGAACTTGAACCCCGCCGGTTGTGGGAGATGCGCGCCCGCTTGATCGGCTTAGGTGGCGGCCAGATTGGCCTGACGACATTGATCGTGATGGGCGTTGCCATGGCGTTTGGTCACCCCTGGAGCATCGCCTTGTCTGTTGGTCTGGTGCTGGCGCTGTCTTCGACAGCAATCGTTTTGCAAACTTTGGGTGAAAAGGGGTTGATGCGGTCGGACGGGGGGCAGAGCTCGTTTTCGGTTCTTTTGACACAGGATATTGCCGTCATTCCCATGTTGGCCTTGATCCCGCTTCTCGCGGTGCCCGAGTTGCAGGAGGCACTGGCACATGGGGCCAGCCATGGAGCTGAGGGCGGAGATCATGGACCCGAACTTAGTTTGGTTGCGGGCCTGAATGGTTGGCAGACCGCTTTGGTTACGCTGGCATCTGTGGGTGTTGTTCTGGTCGTCGGATCGCTTTTGACCAGCCCCTTGTTCCGTTTCATCTCCAAAGCCAATTTGCGCGAGCTGTTCACAGCGGCGGCGCTGATGCTTGTGATCGGGATCGCTGTGTTGATGTCGTTGGTCGGGTTGTCACCGGCATTGGGGACATTCCTCGCGGGGGTGGTGCTGGCAAACTCGGAATACCGCCATGAACTGGAAAGCGACATCGATCCATTTAAAGGTCTCTTGCTCGGGCTGTTTTTCATGACCGTTGGGGCCGGGATCAATTTTGCCCTGCTGTTTGAAAACTTTGGCGCGATCCTGGGGCTAACCCTTGGTCTGATTGCTGTGAAAGCCTTTGTGCTTTTGATCTTGGCCCGCATTTTTCGTCTTGAAGGGGCGGACAAATGGCTCTTTGGCTTGGGCTTGGCGCAGGCTGGTGAATTTGGATTTGTGTTGCTGTCCTTCACTGTAGCCAACGGGGTCTTGCCACCCGCTCTGGCGGATCAGCTCTTGTTGGTTGTAGCGCTTTCCATGCTGCTAACACCGGGCCTGTTCATCCTATACGACAAGGTCATTGCACCGCGATATTCGGTTGAACAGGAACGTGACGCGGATGAAATGCCGGATGGACGCAAGATCATTATTGCCGGCGCTGGGCGTGTCGGCGGCGTGATCAACCGAGTATTGGCGGCCGCGCAGTATGATACCACCGTCATGGACTACAGTTCGCATCGCTTGGAAGTGCTGAAACGTTTCGGATTGAAGCATTACTTTGGCGATGCGTCGCGGCCTGACCTATTGCACGCGGCTGGGATCGCTGAGGCGCGGGTTCTCATTGTTGCGATTGATGATCGGGAAAAGATCGATGAGATCGTGAAATACGTGAGCCTGAATTTCCCCAAGGTGCATATCATCGCGCGGGCGATGGACCGAGATCATGTTTATGATCTTTGGGCTTATGGATGCCGGGATATCATTCGCGAAACCTATGACAGTTCATTGCGCATGAGCCGGTCCGTTCTGGAGGCACTTGGGCATGATCGCGAAACGGCGGATAAGGCGATACGTTTTTTTGACGAAGCCGACCGAAAGACAATGATCGAAATGTCAGATGCACATGAGGTGGGTGTGCCACTTCATCAAAACGATGCATTTGTTGCGCGGGTCCGGGAACGTGTCGACAGCTGGCAAGAGGAGCTGCATAGCCAAATGGCAGAAACTCTTAAGAAATAGATGGAACCGCCGGGGCAACGTGTTGCCCCGGCGGTTTTCTTTTAGAGTGTGAAGGCCGCGCGAAAGGCCTCGAGTGCGGCATCAGAGGACGATTGCGCAAAGGCTTCCATTCCAACCGGGCCGCGATAGCCCATGTCCTTCAGCGCCCTCGCAACTGCAGCATAGTTGATCTCGCCAGTTCCGGGTTCATACCGGCTTGGATTGTCCGCCACCTGAACTTCTCCAATCCAAGGTAGGCATTTTTCACACCAGCGGATCAGATCCCCTTCGCCAATTTGTGTATGATACAGATCCAGATTGATGCGCAGCTGTGGGCGGTTGATTGACGACACAAGAGCCAAAACATCAGAGGTCGAGCCAAAGGGGCAGCCAGGATGATCCAGCAAATTGAGGTTTTCCAAGGTGAAAACGACACCCTCCTCTTCGGCCAGATCACAGATCCGGTTCAGGGTATCGCGTGCCTTCAGCCACATAGGGCCGGTCACGGTCTCGTGCTGCCAAATCGGAATGCCGCCATCGCCAAGCCCGGTGCCATGCAGGTTCAGCCGGTCCACGCCGAGCCGTTTGCCCACCTGCGCGGTCTCGCGCGCCGAGACCAACAGCAACTCGGCCCCCCCATCATCCGCGAGACGCCCCTGCAAATAACCATTCATGATGGTGTAATTGGCGCCGACAGCCTCAAGTTTATCTAGATCGTGATCAGGCCAATTCCACAGGCCCACACCAAATCCCATCTCGGTCAACCGCGCTGCGCGCCACTCAATCGGTTTATCGGCCCAAAGCATTTCGGCGCAGGCGGCCAATTGGAAAGGTTGTGTCATGTGGTGCCTTCTTAAGTCGCAAAAGGCCTATGAGGTCAGATCGGAGGTCTGATCTCATAGGCAGATACGCTGTGTTTCAGGGAGGTGAAATACGCGATTGGCTCTCCTGTTTGATCGGAGAGTTTAGCAGGCCAGCGCCAATAACGGCGCTGGCTATGGTTTTAGACGGTCCCCCCAAGCGACCCTTCGAGCTGGGCCATCTCTTGCCCGCCAGCCATGAGATTCTGAAGCTCTTCGGGAGAGATGTCGCCCCGGCTCGCCGTTCCTAGGGTTTTGCCCCGGTTGAGAACGGTAAACCGATCGCCTACGGCCAGCGCATGGCGCACATTGTGGCTGATGAAGACCACGCCAATGCCCTGCTTGCGGACGCGGTCGATGGTGGCCAGAACATTCGAAGTCTGGCGCACTCCCAGGGCCGAGGTCGGTTCATCGAGGATCAGAACCTTGGCGCCGAAATACACCGCGCGGGCAATGGCAACGGTCTGGCGTTCACCGCCCGACAACGTCCCCACAGCCTGATCCGGACCACGCAGGTTGATGCCCATCTTGCGCATCTCGTCCATGGTCACCGCATTGGCCTGTTCCACGTCAAAGCGCTTCAACAGCCCTTTGCCCTTGGTTGGCTCGCGTCCCATAAAGAAGTTGCGGGTCACGCTCATCAGCGGGATCATCGCAAGATCCTGAAACACGGTGGCAATGCCTGCCTCCATGGCATCCCGCGGTGTCGCGAAATCCATGGGTTTGCCGTCAAACAGGATCTGACCTTTGGTTGGCTTGTGCACCCCCGACATGGTTTTGATGAAGGTCGATTTGCCCGCACCGTTGTCACCCAGAAGACAGTGGCATTCGCCCGGACGCACGTCAAAGCTGACCCCCGCCAGGGCAATGATGTTGCCAAAGTGCTTTTCGATGTTCTGCATGCGCAGGATCGGTTCAGCTGAGGACGGGTCGCCGTGATGGAATGTGCTATCTACAGTCATCTTAGCGTTCTCCTGTCACGCGCTTGCGGATCGCGTTGTTGAACAGAACGGCGATCAACAGCATGCCGCCCAAGAAGACCTGGAACCAATCCTGATCAAAGTCGGTGTAGGTCAGGCCAATGACAACCATGCCAAAGATGATCGAGCCAAAGAACGCGCCGATTGCCGAGCCATAGCCGCCGGTCAGAAGACATCCGCCGATCACCGCTGCGATGATGGCTTCGAATTCTTTTTGGAACCCACGACGTGCATCGGTCGAGCCTGCGTCCATCACGGTGATGATCGCCACCAGAGCCGCACAGCAGGCGGTCAGCATGAACAGCGAGATCTTGACGCGATCCACCGGTACACCCGAGTTTGAGGCCGCATTGCGGTCGCCGCCCGAGGCGAAAATCCAGTTGCCCGCAGGGGTCCGCAGCAGAACATAGGTTGCCGCCAAAGCGATGACGATAAACCAGAGAATTTCAACCGGGATGCCGGGCACCTTGGGCAGGCCGCTTTTGAACGTGGCCACTAGACCGTTTTGCGCCAGCCAGCCAAAGACACCCTGCAAAGCGTCGCCCGAAAAGATGGGCGCCAGCCAGTCACCTTCAACGGCATCTCGGACACCGCGCAACTGGGTTGAGCCACCGGTTGCCGCCTTAAGCCCAACAAGAGACAGGCCGCGCAGGATAAACAGGAAGGCGAGGGTGACAATGAAGCTTGGCAGGCCAGAGCGGATGACGATTGCGCCATTCATCGCACCAACGGCTGCTGCAAAGGCAAATGTCAACGGGATGGCAAAAACAAGCGGCAGCCCCCAATTGACGACACAAACGCCAAAGAACAGACCTGCAAAGGCCACCATTGACCCGATCGACAGGTCAAACTCACCGCCGATCATCAGCAGGGCGGCGCCGATGGCCAAGATGCCAAGCTGAGAGGCGGGTGTCATGAAATTCATAATGCCGGACAGGCTAAACATAGAGCCGTCGGCAGTGATCGAGAAGAAGATGACGACCAAGACCACACCGGCAATCGCGCCTAGCTCGGGTCGTTTCATCTGTCGGGCGAAGAACGGCTCGGTTTTAAGGCGCTCGTCGTTGGAGAGTGGGGTGCTGTCACTCATGCGGTTCTCCCTGCATGGAGGGAACGGCGACATCCGCCGTTCCCAGATGTGCGGACATGCCGATTAACGGATGCCTTTGGCCGACAGATCAACAACCTGAGCGGCTTTGTCTGCTGTGATCAGGTTCGGACCCGAAGGCACGTTGCCACCCGGCATCAGGCCGTATTTGGCGTGCAGCCCCAAGAAGTTCACCGACAGGTAGCCCTGCAGGAACTGCTGCTGGTCGATTGCAAAGGCTGCGTCACCGTCTACGATCGACTGCAGGAAGGGGGCCGACATGTCGAAGGTTGCAACCTGAACATCACGGCCCGACGCTTTTACCGCAGCAACCGAAGGCTCACCCGCGGTCGATGCGCCAAGCGCCATCACGGTATCGATCGCTTCGTCCGATGCCAGAGCCGCCGAAACTTTGGCCTGAACTTCAGCCGGGTCGTTTGATGTTGGCAGAACAGTCGATGTTCCACCAAAGCCCGCAGCGAAACCTTCACAGCGCAGGTCAAGCGCGACATTGCCTACTTCCTGGTTCACACAGATGGCGTTTGAGCCACCCATGGCAGCAAGCTTTTCGCCTGCAGCTTTGCCCGCGTCATATTCGTCCTGGCCCACGTGCAACAGAGCACCAAGGCTTTTGGATACGTCCGAGCCGGAGTTGATCGAGATGACCGGAATGCCAGCGGCAACCGCGCGCTCGATGGACGGGCCAAGCGCATCCGCATCTGGGATCGAAACGATCAGACCATCGGGTTCTTGGTTTACGGCGGCGTCGATTAGCTGGGACATGGCAACCATGTCAAAGGTTTCCGGCGAACGGTAGTCAACGTTGACACCGGTGTCACGGCCCGCTTCTTCAACACCGTTTTTCACGACCGACCAAAATGGGTCATTGGCCTGACCATGCGCGACAACAACGATGTCCTGTGCAATGGCTGGTGCGGCAACGGCAACTGCAACCGCGGCTAGTGCACCTTTCACAAATTTATTCATAGAAGCTCCTCCCTAAGGGCTTTGTTTAATGAGGTTTCACACCTCTTCATTCGGCTTTGGCCGAATTCTGGAATTCGCCCCAACCTGCCGAACAGGCTGGGGCAAAGAAATTAGATGAAGTCAGCGAGCTTGACCGGGGCTCCGGTTTTGGCGGACTGCGTTGCAGCTTCGGCCATGGCCAGAGCTGTGACACCTTCGTCCAAGGTCGCGGGCATGGGGGCGTTGGCCTCACAGGCCTCAACAAAGGCCGCCCATTCCGCCGTATATGCGGACATATAACGTTCAAGGAAAAAATACGTGGGTTTGGCGCTGGTTACGCCGTCTACGGTGGACTTCACCACAGTATTTTCGAGCATGTTCTGCGCCTGCAGCAGACCGTCGGACCCTAAGATCTCGACACGCTGATCATAGCCATACACAGCGCGGCGCGAGTTCTTGATCACTGCAATGCGGCCGTCTGCGTAGGTCATGGTGACAACGGCGGTGTCAACATCACCGGCCTCACCAATTTCCGGATCAACCACCGAGCTGCCTGTGGCGGTGATGGTGACAGGGGCTTCGCCCATGAGGAAGTTGGCCATGTCGAAATCATGGATCATCATGTCGCGGAAAAGTCCGCCTGAGACTTTGATATAGCTGACAGGCGGCGGTGCGGGGTCAAAGGATGTGATCGCCAGCAACTCGGTTTTGCCGATCTCACCGTTGGAAACAGCTGACTGAAGCGCCGAAAAATTCGGGTCAAAGCGACGATTGAAACCAATCATGACCGGTTTGCCGGTTTGGGCAACGGCCTTTTGGCACTGCTTCGCGCGCTCTAGGCTAAGATCCACAGGTTTTTCGCAAAGCACGGCCTTACCTTGAGCCGTTGCTGCTTCCATGAGGTCAGAATGCGTATCTGTCGAGCTTGCAATCAATACGGCATCGATCGACGGATCGGCCAGAATGTCATCAGAACTGCGCGCTGAAATACCGTATTCTGCAGCCAGCTTTTCAGCATTTTCTGCAAAAGCGTCAGAAACAGCAACCAGATTGCTGCCCGGATGCGAGGTGATGGCTTTGGCGTGAACGTTGCCAATACGGCCTGCGCCGATGAGCCCGATTTTGAGCACTATAGTCTCTCCTGATTCTTGGTTCGGCTTCAACTAAGAGTGTTTTGCACTCGCGTGCAAGAAATATTTGCTCGCGCGTGCATTTTGGTGGACAGACTTGATTTTCTCGGTAGCGTCGTGTCAGGAGGATACTATGCAGGAAAAACCCCAGCCGCCCGTTGGTGGGTCCGTCACAGCAGATGATGTCGCAGAGTTGGCAGGGGTGTCGCGTTGGACAGTCAACCGCGCCTACAAAAAAGATGCGCCGATCTCGGCCAAAAGCCGCAAAAAGGTCATGGAGGCTGCGGAAAAGCTCGGCTATGTGCCGGATCTTCTCGCCTCTAGCCTGGCGTCAGATCGTAGCAATCTTGTGGCCCTGTTGATCGACGATTTCGCCAACCCGCATAAGCTTGTGATGATGGAGCGTCTGACCCGTATTCTGAGAAAGAATGGATGGGATACCTTGTTGGTCAATACCATCAGCGAGGAAGATGCATCCGCGGCCTTGCTCAATGCCAGTCAACGTCGCGTGGATGCCGCTGTTTTAATCGGAACCAAGTTTAACCATACCGAACTTGAAACGGCTCTCGGCGCGCGACGCGTGAAAAAGCTTATTCTGTTTGCACGTAACACGGCTTACAAAAATACGATTTCGATTTGCTGCGATGACAGCGATGCGATGACCATGATTTATGATTATGTGGTCAAACGAGGGTACCGAAAGCCGCTGTTTTTGGCGGGTCCGCAGTCACCCTCGGCGCATGTGCTTCGAAAAGATACCTTTTTGAAGCTTTGGACCGATGCCTGGGGGGAAACACCGCATTGGATTTCGGTACCGGCATATGATCCGCATTTGGCGTTTATTGAAACCCGCGATTATCTGAAACAGTTGGCACCGTCTGATCGCCCGGATGTGATTGTTTGTGAGAACGATTCACTTGCGATGGGGGCGATGGATGTTGTGCGGTATGAGCTGGGTCTGCGCGTTCCGGAAGACATTGCCATCACGGGGTTTGACGACGTGCCTCAGGCCGCAGGCCCGCATTATCAACTTACAACGTATCGTCAGCCATTGACCGATATGGCCAATGCCTTGGTCGCAGTCTTGAAGGGCGGCGAGGTTGCCGAGGATCTCACCCGCTTTGATGGCCACCTTATGGTGCGCACCAGCGCCTGACCATGAGGGCAGAGGCGCTAGGGATCTTTGTTTGATTAGGCCGCTGAGCGGGTATCGCTTTCGTCCAGCTCTGGCGCGCTGTGGCTGAATTGACCGGCCAGATGAGCGAGTTTCGATGCATGCTGGTTGAGCTGAGTTGCCGAGCCCGTGGTTTCGACCACCATGCCAGCGTTCTGCTGGGTCATCTTGTCGAGCTGATCCATGCTCGTGTTGATCTCGTTCAACCCATGCGACTGATCGCTGGCGATTTCCGCGATTTCGGTCATGAGGGTCGAAATTTCTCCGATGCGTTCCTGGATCGACCCAAGCGATTCTCCGGCTTTGCTCACCAAATCCACGCCACGTTCGACGTGATCCGAGCTTGCAGTGATCAGGGATTTGATCTCAAGCGCGGATTCAGAGGACCGCTGCGCGAGGGCGCGGACTTCCGAGGCGACGACAGCAAACCCTTTGCCAGCCTCGCCAGCGCGCGCGGCTTCTACACCGGCGTTAAGCGCCAGAAGGTTGGTTTGGAAAGCGATATCATCAATCACGTTCACAATCTGCGCGATCTGCTTCGAGCTGTCTTCGATGTTCGACATGGCTCCAACTGCGGTGTTCATCACATCGGTGCTTTTCTCGGCTTCAGCTTTGGCAGATTGCATCGACGTTTCTACGTTGCGGGTGCCGCTAGCAGCTGACGACACGCCTTCACCCAGGTGCTGAAGCGCAGCGGCTGTTTCTTCCAAGGCAGCGGCCTGGTTCTCAGTCCGTTGCGATAGGTCATCTGCGGCACGTTGGATATCGGTGCTGCTG
Source organism: Pelagimonas sp. (assembly GCA_049116335.1). Classification (GTDB taxonomy): domain Bacteria; phylum Pseudomonadota; class Alphaproteobacteria; order Rhodobacterales; family Rhodobacteraceae; genus CANMIH01. Next base: position 20,829 of record JAGDYZ010000007.1, read on the forward strand.
GTGTGGATGCTATTCGAGGCATTGAGGATTTCAGACAGCGAGTCAGACAGCTGTTTGATCGCCGTGTTGAAATCGTCGGCCAGTTTCTGATATCCACCTGACATCTGCTGTGTGATGCGGGCGCTGAGATCGCCCTGTGACATGCTTGCCAAGCCTGCGCCAATGGCGGTGACGGCGGCGTCTTGTTCCGCCTGTCGTTCTGCGCGTTCTGTTTCGATCAGGCGATTGGATTCTTCCCGTTCCGCCAAGCCGTTGCGGAAGACTGATAGGGCCTGCGCAATGCGATAGATCTCGTCACCCGCGCGTTCAAATCCAGTCACAGGCGCCAGATCGCCTTGAGCAAGGCGCTCGGTGGTCTGGCTGATCCGACGGAGCGGGCGCTGGATGAGGAGCCGCGTTAGAAACAGCGATACAATCAGAACACCGGCGGCTACTGCTAGCAGGGTCCGCATCTGGGTGTCTGCGCTGGTGATTTCGCTTTCGATCTTCTGAGCCATAGATGCGATATCCGCCTGGCTTGCGCTGCCTGCAGCAACGGCCCGGCTGGCAATCTGCAACACCGCGGCAGCGGTTTCATGCGACGCCTGCATGGCCCCTTCATTGGCCTGCAAGGCGGATTGTTTGAAGGCAGCAAGCCCCTGTTCTGGGTCTGCCATGGCGGCAAATGCGGCCAAAGATTGAGCCATACTCTCGCTCTGGTCGAGCTCAGCCAATCCGGCAAGATAGTTCGCTGCTTCTTGAAGCGCAGGGGCCGCACTGCGTACTTCTGATGTTGTGTTCGCTCCAACCACGGTGAGGGCCGCCAACTGGAACTCACCCAACCAGCCATTAAACTCCAACAGGGCGCGCAGAACGCCAACCTCGTTGTTGAGCAGATCCTGGATGGCCTGTTTGTTATCATCGCTGGCCTCACTCGCAGCGATGCTGAGGGAGATAACCATATCGTCAAGCGCCATGTTCAACGCTTCACTTGATGCTGCACGGGCTTTCAGAATGTCGCGCCGCATAGCCGTTGTTTGGCCAGCACCCATAAGAACGGCCAGACCGAAACTGTCCGCAGCTTTGTAGAGGATCTCAACATCCACCATCAGAGCTTCGTTTACTTCGAGCTGTGTGATGACGGTTGCCAGTCGCGCTGATGTGGCGTTGCCGATGTCACGGAGAAGATTTTGAATTTCGGCGTCTTTCTCTGTGCCGATCGCCAGCGCGACACCGGACATCATATTGATGTTTGCCTGAGTTTCCAGAAGGGTCTGCAATGCGCCAAACTGGACGTTGACCAGATCGTCAAGCGTTGCACCCACAGATGAAATTGTTGTGTTCCCTCCGGTGCTCAGGTGTTCATAGGCTGCGCCAGCCAATACCGAAAGTTGATTTTGGAGAGCGGTGCTATGGGACTGTAAATCTGCAACCTGGCTTTGGATCCATTCCTGATTGCGAAAGGCCTGGCGTTTGACCATCACAAGCTTTTCGAGAGATTGGGCCGCGGTCTCCACATCGGTTGAAAATTCGCTACGTGTTTCCTCAGGCATTTGACTGACCAGCTCTCGCAGATGCGAAACCTTTTCTGAGATCTGACTTTCGCTCGCGTCCAATTCTGCCAGTGTTTCAACCAGTAAGGCTTTTGTCATCGCATCTTTGATTGAACTTGATGCGGCAGTCATTCTGTTTGAGAGCTCTAGTGCAGGTAGTTTGACATGTGTGAGACGGTCCATGTCTCGGGCCACGTTCTGGAAGACTAAAGAGGCCACGACACTGATCATCACAGCCGCCGCTCCAAGAGCCAGCAGGACAAGTGTCAACTTAGCCCCAATGCTGGACAGAGGCGAGCGGAAGCGTCTTTTGAGTTTTGTAGTTTCGGCTGACATGATTTTACCTGTTGTCTTGCATTGCTCGGCGAAGCGCGGGCAAGGTCGTGATGTGGCGGCACAAATGGGCTCGAAGATTGGGCGTCACATCGGCTCCCGACGCATTTGCGCAGGTGTGAAGACCGGTCGAGGTAATGTCTCTTGCCTGGTGGGCGTTGTCAGAGAACATGAATTGAAGTCCCAGAGTAAATTCTGGGCAAGACGGTTGCATGAAGTTCTTACCAAGGTGGAAACATGCACATGTTTCAGTCGGAAGAATGTTGTGCGGCCAACACGCGAGAGCCGATTGATGCCTTAGGTCAAATCCCATGGGTCAATCTGGCCGCCTGATAAAATCTATATAATACAGTGAGTTACGCAGGCCATTGGTCGCTGCCACGGAAGGGTTAGGCTTCCGATATGCAGATCTGTTATCGCTAACGTATATTCTGATAATTTTAACAAGTCCCCGTGGAGCGCATCGAGCGCGGGGCTTTGCGTGGGCGAATTGTCTGTATTCTAGCCCTTGATGCTGACAAATCGTCCCGCTTGAAACAAGAGTGGTAGGCCAGATCGAAAGCTCGCCTGTGTCACCCGACCGACAATAATAACGTGATCGCCGCCGTCGTGAACGGCTTCTTGTGTGCAGTCAAACCGGGCTAGGCAGCCGTCGATTAACGGGACGCTGTTTTCATCTTCAGACCAGTCCAAACCTTCAAATGCGTGCCGCTCGCGTGCGAAAGCATTACAGATCTGTTGTTGGTGACCATCCAATACGTGGATGGCGTAATGTTGGGCATGGCGGAAGTAGGAAAAGCGATTTGAGGTTTTTGCCGGGGACCACAACACCAAAGGCGGGTCGAGAGACAGGCTTGCAAAGCTGCTGGCGGTGATGCCGACGGGACCATCTTCACTGGCAGTTGTGATGACAGTTACACCGGTTGCAAAAGCGCCGAGCGCATCTCGAAAGGCGCGAGCATCCAAAGCAGGGTCAAACTGTTGCATCACGAAGATTCCAAATCCCATAAATCAGCAGGCAAGGTGCCCTGTCTGGCGCACCAAGAGACGCCACGTGATCCTTGCTTTAGAAGCTCGGCTGGCGGGGTCAAGACACTTTTGTTGGCCCTATGTCAAATTAACTGCGCACTTATCCTGTCTCGCGTCTTCGAATGGGCGATGCTCACCGTCGCTGAGCCGACGATGTTTAGGCTAGGACAAACAAGGCCTGCCAAAAGTGCTGCCGCAGTCTTGAGAGCCAACCGAGGTGACTTTGGTGTCGTCAGTGCCCCCTTTGAGGGGTTATGCTGACTGCAGCTCGGGTGCCGGTGTGGAGGGCGCGCTGTCTTTAGATGGTTCAGCGGACGACGTTGGTGAGGTGAAGCAACAGGCCATAACCAGCTCTTCTTCAGCGTAAACTGTGTGTCGGTCACCTTTATCCAGTGCATACATGACACCGGGTTTGATCTGATGGGTTGTGCCTGTACCCAGATCCGTAACCGACCCGACCCCCTGCATGCAGTAGACGCTTTCTACATGGTCCTTGTTTTCAAATGTGTGCTCTGATCCGGGTTCCAAAAAGGTGATCTGGAAGGAAAACCCCAGCCCGTCGTCGCTCAGAAGCATGCGTACGCTGCTCCATTGGGCCTCAGATACGACCCGATTCCGGTCCGATTTAATGATTTCGTTGAAGTCGCGTACAATCATTTATCTGCTCCGGTGCAAAATTGTTTGTGTCTCGCTTGGCGATCTATGCGCCCTGAAGAATACGGCGCCCAAGAGGTGGGCCTGCGGTCGCCGCAAGATAATGCGGTGTCGAGCGTCGGCCCAGCAATTTACAGAGCCTGTGGCGCCACCTGGTCCGAAGAGGCGGAGATGTCAGGTTTGGACGATGCCTGCGAGTGGAACGCCCAAGTGGGCATGTACCAGTAAGAGAAAGAAGCTTCAATGATCGAAGTAAATATAGGGCCGCCTAGGTGGAATTCGACAAGTTTGGCGCAAGATCTATGGTGGTTTGGATGGAATGTCCTTCGGTTGTCGAATAAACAGGCCTCTTGCGACGGCTTGCCGAGGCGCAGTAGACCTTCGGGCGTTGTAGCATTGGAGGCCGCGTGGAACGAATTGATAGCAGTTTGATTGCGCTGCGACGTATTGTTCGGGCGACTGAACTATTTGGCCGTGAGATCCGACAGATCACCGGGGTCACACCATCGCAGTTTCGCGTTCTTCAAATCATTGCTGAGCAAGGGCATGCCACCGCAAAGGTGATCTCAGCCCGTATGCAGGTCTCACAGGGGACTGTGACGTCGCTGGTTGATAAGTTGGTTCGGGAAGGGTACGCGCGCCGCGAAAAGTCCGTTCAGGATCGGCGGCAAATCAATATCTTGCTCACCGAAGCCGGCGGGCGCATTTTGAAAGAGGCCCCCGACCCATTACAGCAACGGTTCGTGCGTAAATTTGCAGCGATGGAAGACTGGGAGCAGGCGATGCTTGTTGCGGGCCTTGAACGTGTCGCAACTATGCTCGATGCCGAGGATATGGACGCGTCGCCGGTGTTGGATACAGGGGACCTTCACATATCCGACTGAGCGAGGCCGTACGTCTAACCTCAAGAAATGCAAGTCGCTGGGTGCAGGATTATGTTTTCGGCAGCGGCTTTACATAGATCTCAAGGCGATGGCTTACAATTTCGAACCCATATTGGCGCGCGATTTCTTCCTGCAGGCGCTCAATTTCGTCGGAACGAAACTCGATCACTTCACCGGTGTCTGTATTGATAAAATGGTCATGGTGTTCCTCTGGCGCGGCCTCATAGCGCAAGCGGCCATCGTCAAAGGTATGCCGTTCGATCAGGCCATGCTCTGCGAGGAGATTCATGGTGCGATACACCGTGGCAATATTGACCTGAGCATCGGTTTTCAGAATGCGCTGATGCAGCTCTTCGACGTCGGGGTGATCATTTGCCTCTTCGAGCACCTGAAGGATGACACGTCTTGGGCCGGTGATCCGCAGGCCGATTTGACGGCATCTATCGATGAGACTTTCCTGATTTGGCACTGTTCTGTCACCCATGTTTCGCACCCAAAGCGATCGATCATCCGTAGGAAAGCACCGAGCCCGCTGGAGGACTGACCTAACATAGCCTTTGAGAAAGGTCATCCTCCTTCCGTCAAATGTCCTCGGCTAAAGGCTAATCCTAAGGCTTGCGATATTTTTGTTGCGAGTGAATTGCAAGTAGGTTAGGCCTTAGCCCAACAGCGCCCAAGTTGCGACTCACTCGCAATTTCGTGCGCCTCGTAAGATGAGTGGCCGATGCGCCAGGAGAGGAATTTCATGACCAAATTGTATCACCACCTTGTGGGGGCCACTGTCGCAACTGCTCTGTTCGCTGGCCCAGCCTTGGCTGATGAAGAGCGGATGAAGGTTGTGACGACATTTACCGTTCTTGCGGATATGGCGAGCCAGGTGGCCGGTGATGCGGCGGATGTGGTCTCGATTACAAAGCCCGGTGCAGAAATCCACGGCTATCAGCCAACGCCAAAGGACATTGTCCGGGCCTTGGATGCGGATCTGATCCTGTGGAACGGGATGAACCTCGAACTTTGGTTCGAACAGTTTCTCGCGAACCTTGGCGATGTGCCGTCGGCGACATTGACCGAAGGTATCCATCCAATTGCCATCGCGGAAGGGGCCTATGAAGGTCTGCCAAATCCGCATGCTTGGATGGGCCTGGAAAACGCACTTATCTATATCGACAACATTCTTGCGGCCTTTGTCGCAAATGACCCGAAGAACGAAGCCATTTATGCGGCCAATGCGGAAGCTTATAAAAATGCGCTGCAAGAGACACTTGAGCCATTGCGACAGGAGATCGCCCAGATCCCTGAGGCGCAACGCTGGTTGGTGACCTGTGAAGGCGCCTTTAGCTATCTGGCTCGGGATTTTGGCATGAAAGAGCTGTACCTCTGGCCGATGAATGCGGACCAGATGGGCACCCCCCAACAGGTGCGGAAGGTTATCGACGGTGTGCGGGACAATGATATCCCTGTGGTGTTCTGTGAAAGCACAGTGAATACCGCGCCCGCCTCGCAGGTGGCCCGCGAAACCGGGGCCCTTTATGGCGGCGTTCTCTACGTTGATAGCCTGTCTGAACCAAATGGCGCGGTGCCAACCTACCTGGATTTGCTCAAGGTGACCTCGCAGACCGTGGTCAATGGCCTGACGGCAGGGTCAAACTAATTGGAGGCTCTCCTAGATCTTTCTGATCTGAGAGAGCCTTCATCTTTGGGCGCCGTCCCTTCCGGTAGAAAGATCACGATGAAAGATGAGTTTCAGCAGATGCAGCCCGCCAAAACCACCAGCGCAGATGCTGGCATCATGGCCCGAGATGTCACTGTCACGTACCGCAATGGGCTTACCGCGCTGCGCAACGCCACATTTGAAATCCCGCGTGGGACAGTGACCGCACTTGTTGGCGTGAATGGCGCCGGGAAATCGACCCTATTCAAAGCCATTATGGGGTTTGTGCCCGTCGCCAAAGGTGAGATCAGCCTGCTTGGTCTCAGCATGTCGGAGGCTCTGAAGAAGAACCTCGTGTCATATGTTCCGCAGTCCGAAGATGTGGATTGGTCGTTTCCCGTATTGGTCGAAGATGTGGTGATGATGGGACGGTACGGCCATATGGGGTTCCTGCGTCGTCCAGCCAAAGCCGATCGTGAGGCGGTAGAGGCGGCGCTGGACCGGGTCAATATGCTCGACTTTCGGCACCGTCAGATTGGGGAACTGTCCGGCGGCCAGAAAAAGCGTGTGTTTCTTGCGCGTGCACTTGCGCAGGATGGGCAAGTGATCTTGCTGGACGAACCTTTCACTGGCGTTGACGTGAAGACCGAAGAGCAAATCGTTTCTCTACTGCGCTCGTTGCGAGAAGAGGGGCGCGTGATGCTGGTTTCGACACACAACCTCGGGTCGGTGCCTGAGTTCTGCGACCGCACAGTCTTGGTGAAGGGGACGGTTTTGGCGCATGGGTTGACCGAAACAACCTTCACCCGGGAAAACCTTGAAGCGGCCTTTGGTGGAGTGCTGCGACATATCACATTGGGTGGTGCCGATCTGCATGACGATGACGATGCGCGCAAAGTCACGATCTTGACCGATGATGAGCGCCCATTTGTGCAATATGGTGATAAAACCGCAAGCGCCGAGGGCCTGAAATGAACGCGCTACTCGAGCCTTTCACCTATGGCTACATGACCAATGCCATGTGGGTGTCCGCCCTGGTTGGTGGGGTCTGCGCCTTTCTTTCATCGTATCTCATGCTCAAGGGCTGGTCTCTGATTGGCGATGCGCTTGCGCATTCTGTGGTGCCGGGTGTGGCGGGGGCCTATGTACTCGGGCTGCCCTTCGCGCTTGGAGCGTTTTTCTCGGGCGGGTTGGCGGCAGCGGCGATGCTGTTTCTGTCGGATCGTTCGGGATTAAAAGTTGATGTTATCATCGGCATCATTTTCACGTCGTTTTTTGGTCTGGGGCTGTTTATGGCCTCCATCAATCCGATGTCGGTCTCCATTCAGACCATCACCATGGGCAATATTCTAGCGATCACACCAGAAGATACGCTGCAGCTTGTGATTATCGGCTTTGTGTCGCTGACGGTGATGCTGCTCAAATGGAAAGATTTGATGGTGGTCTTTTTCGACGAAAACCACGCGCGCTCCATCGGATTGCGGCCCGGACTGTTGAAGGCCGTGTTTTTCATGTTGTTGTCCGCCTGTGTGGTGGCCGCGATGCAGACGGTTGGTGCCTTTTTGGTAATCGCCATGGTGGTGACACCGGGTGCCACAGCCTATCTTCTTTGTGACCGCTTTCCCCGATTGATTGCGACATCCGTGCTGATCGGATCCGTGACAAGTTTTCTTGGCGCGTACATCAGCTATTTCCTTGATGGGGCGACCGGCGGCGTAATCGTCTTACTCCAGACCGTTGTTTTCCTAGTGGCGTTCATTTTCGCACCGAAACATGGGTTGTTGGCCTCTAAACGACGGGCGGCCGAAGCCGTGGCGGTGGGAGAGGTGCAATGATGGACTTTTGGTTGATGCCATTCCAACTGGGTTTCATGCAAAACGCCTTCTGGATCGCGGCGATTGTGTCTATTCCAACGGCTCTGTTGTCCTGTTTTCTCGTGCTCAAGGGTTGGGCGCTGATGGGCGATGCCGTCAGTCATGCCGTGCTGCCGGGAATTGTTCTGGCCTATATTCTGGGAATTCCGCTGATTATCGGCGCCTTTGTTGCCGGTATGTTGACCGCAGTCGCGACTGGGTATTTGGCTGAAAATAGCCGGGTGAAACAGGACACCGTGATGGGCGTTGTGTTCTCGGGCATGTTTGGGCTGGGCATCGTGATGTATGTCGGGCTTCAGACCAATGTGCACCTCGACCACATTCTCTTTGGCAACATGCTCGGCGTGGGATCTGAGGATCTGTGGACTGCGGGCGTTATCTCCGCCGGTGTCTCGCTGGTTCTGGTGTTGAAGTGGAAAGACTTCATGTTGCACGCCTTTGACCCCGCTCAGGCCCGAGTCTCTGGTCTGCCAGTTGCGATGTTGCACTATGGGCTATTGGCCATCCTGTCATTGACGATCGTTGCCACGCTCTCCGCAACAGGCCTCATCTTGGCCGTTGGCTTGTTGATCACACCGGGGGCCATAGCCTTTCTTGTGGTGCGGCGCTTTGATCTGATGCTGGTTGTCGCAGTGTGCGTTTGTATGGCGTCTATGTTGGGGGGCGTGTTCCTCAGCTTCCATCTTGATAGCGCGCCGGCCCCTACAATCGTATTGATCCTGACAGCGCTGTTTATTCTGGCCTTTGTGCGCAGGTCGATATTGACACGACGCACGTCAAACATGGTGTGATGACCGCTGGTGTCGTGACGTGAGGTACTCCGGATGTTGAGTTCGGGGTGTTTCACCCTGCAAATGAGGCCGTGTTTTAGCGTGCTGAATTCGGATCTGCGGTGGCAGATAGGTTGTCGCGGCCTGCCTTAAGGAGATCTTGAGTAAACAGCTCAATGGTGCGTCTCGGCACCTGAACGCGTCTGGTTGCAAGATAGAAGGTCGAACGCCACCGAAGTTCTGGATTGCGTATCTCTCGGAAGGCCCCTTCTAAGACAAAGCGTTGCGCAAAATGAACTGGGAGGGGACCGAGAAAATGTCCCGTTTCGATGAGCGTGGCCATTGCCTCCATGTTCGCGACCGTTGCTTTGGTGTCGGGCCTGCCCAACTCAGCCGAAACCATCCTGTCATAAGAACGTTGGCACAGGTGATACTGATTAACGATGCTTAGATCGACATGGTCGTGGGCATGTCCAAACAAGGGGTGCCCGGTTGCGCAATACAGCCGGTGTTCTTCCTGACACAGCTCGGTGTACGTCAATTCTGGAACCTGCTGGCGGAACGGAGCAATGGCGATGCTCAGGCCGCCGCTGATCAACTGTTGAGTGAGATTTGTGGGAGAGGCCACAACCATATCGATTTTGACTTCATTGGGGCGGGCGAGAAACCGTTGCAAGGCATCTACGAGATGTAATCCCGGCAGGCGCCCAATGGCGTCTACAACGCCAATTCGGAGATCACCCGCCAGGGCATTGCGAAGCTCTAGGAGATCAGCGTCAAAGTCGCGCGTGCTGCGCAGGATATCGCGGATTTTCTGATAGGCGATTTCTCCACGTTCCGTCAGCCGAAAGCCCCCACGCCCGCGCTCGCAGACCCGATACCCCAAAGATGTTTCCAGATCCCGGATGCGCAGGCTGATGGCGGATTGGGTGATGCCAAGCGCGTATTGTGCGTCGGAAAATCCGCCACATTCGACAACGGCCACAAAGGTTTCCAAAAGCGGATTTCGAAGCAGTTTCATCAGAGGCCTTCAAAGCATGTTCCGGTAAATAACATAAGTAAAACTCATGTGAAGATAAATCACATGATCTTTCTTTGTGTTCCGCAGCGTGCTGATTTGGCCGGAACTGCGGAAGTTAGGAGAACGTCATGTCAAAGCACGGCTACGAATCTGGTCGCCTGAACCTGCCATTTGTTGGTATCGCGACCTTTAGCAAAAAGCCTTATGTCGAAGATTGGGACAACATCAGCGCAGATGTCGCGGTGTTGGGGGCGCCGTTTGACTTTGGCTGCCAGTATCGTTCAGGCGCTCGCTTTGGTCCGCGTGCTGTGAGAGAGGCCTCGACGCTCTTTAGCTTTGGCCACGCCGGTGCCTATGATCATGAGGATGATGCGACTTACTTAGGTGAGGATGTGCGGATCGTAGATCTGGGCGATGCCGATATCATTCATACCAAAACCGAAGACAGCCATGCGAACATCGAATATGGCGTCAAGAAGATCCTTGATGCTGGTGCAATTCCCGTCACCATTGGTGGGGATCATTCGATCAATATCCCATGTATTCGTGCTTTCGAGGAGGACTGTTCCAACAACGGGCCGATTCATGTTGTGCAGATTGATGCACATCTTGATTTTGTTGATGAGCGCCGAGGCGTGACAGATGGACATGGCAACCCGATGCGGCGCGCCATTGAAAAAGACTATGTGTCTGGCATGACCCAGCTCGGCATTCGGAATGTGTCATCAACAGCCAAAGAGGGATACATTGACGCCCGAGAGCGCGGATCTGATATCCTGTCGGTGCGACAGGTGCGTAAACTTGGCACTGAGGCGGTTCTGGATCGGATTCCGGAAAGGGCGCGGTACTATGTGACCATTGATATCGACGCCTTCTGTCCATCAATCGCGCCCGGAACAGGTACGCCAAGTCACGGAGGGTTTCAGTATTATGACGTGCTCGAAATTCTTCAGGGTTTGGCGCAGCGCGGAGATGTGGTCGGCATTGATCTGGTCGAAGTGGCCCCGGCCTATGATCCGACTGAAAGCACCCAGATCCTGGCGGCGCAACTTTTGCTAAATTTCATCGGGTTCATTTTTCACAACAAATAGCCCCGTGAAGGTTCTTGAGCGGTTGGGCAAATTCGGGTCCTTGCCAATTTTGGACGATCTACGACATGAATTGCCGCAGATCGTCCGGAAGATTGGCGGATCACCCATAAGATGCATTTAGGTCAGTCGCGAAGATTGCATCAAAGCCCTGCATTGCGCTATGGCGCGGCGCGCACAGGTTTTGGTTTCATCCACTGTGTCCTAGATGAATTTGTGCCGAATCCAGTGCGGGTCGGCGTGCTGCAACGATGAAAAGCGCAGGAAACTGAGCGATGAAAAACAAACTTCTTCTGATCGTTCTGGATGGGGTGCCATGGCGCAATTGGCCGCTGTTTGGCAATCTTGAAGGCTGGGTTGAATCCGGCGAGGCGCGCAAATGGAAGATGCGGGCGGTGCTGCCGTCCACCTCGGCAAGCTGCTATGCCTCGATCCACACCGGCGTTGCCCCGGCGGTGCATGGGGTGACCGGCAATGACAACGTGTTCCGCGTGGATATGCCTGATATCTTTAGCGAAACCCGCAAGGCCGGGGGCGTGACCGGTGCGGTGACGCATTCCTATTGGTCCGAGTTTTTCAACCGTGCGCCTTTCGATCCAGTGATGGATCTCGAATATGACGAGCCGGACAACGCGACTATCAACCATGGCCGGTTTCACACCATGACCGGATACAATCTGATCAACCAGGCCACGCCTGCGGATGCGGATCTGTTTGCGACCCTGACCATGTTGACCCAGCGATTTGGCATTGATTACGGCATCTTGCACACCTGCACCCTCGACAGCATGGGGCACCGGTTCTGCCATGAATGTCAGGAGATGGATCAAGCGATTTTCCACCTCGATGAGAAGCTTGCGCAATACATCACCCGCTGGCGCCGTGACGGCTACGAAGTGATTGTGACCGCAGATCATGGTCAGAATGAGCGCGGTCACCACGGTGGCAACTCAGAAACCCAGCGTGATTTCGCCCTGTATTACTTTGGTGCCGCAGAGGGTGTGGATGAGGACATCTTGCTGGATCAGCGACAGCTGGCTCCAACCGTGCTTAACCTTCTGGGGGCCGAGATTCCCGAGACGATGAAAGGCGATGTGTTTCTTGGGGGATAGCCGAAGCCGAGATATTGAAATCTGATCTCGAAACTGCGGGGTGTAGCCCCGTGCGAAAGATCGACCTGTTTTGGGAGGCCGCGTGTGCCGCGAACCCGTTGTTGTAAATCGGGATGCAGATAAACGTGGCCTCCTTTAAGCCAATAGTTGCGCCTGTTACGAGGCGTCGTTGGCAACCAGACGCTTGCAACACTCTGTCTTTGCCTTCAACGAAAGCATGAGGGTCTCTTTTAGATGATCGCGCCCGTGATGCTGGAGGACACATCTAGAGACTTTGGCGTTGAAGCTACCATCCCTTTCAATTGTGTACCTCCCTAACGATCCTCATCAGTGAGCTGGCATTGAAGGGGTCTCGGTTTGGGCTTCGCCCGTGATTTTTGGCCAGACCAAAAGTGAGCTTTGGGCTGAGATGTGGCGGATTTTCAATTTGATTGCATATTTTGGTCTGACCAAATATAGGGAGATGAACACTCCATTGGGAGAAACGCGTGTCGAGCTGGGACAGGTATTGCTTGCAGAAAGGTTGTCAGATGTCGGATGAGGAAGACACCGGGCGCGCCGCAGATGTCATGGTGCGCCAGATTGCGTTGAGCATTCAAACCGGTGAACTCAAAGATGGGCAGACCCTACCGGCTGAACGCGACCTGATGGAGCAGTTTGGTCTAAGCCGTGCCGTAGTGCGTGAGGCCGTGGCAACATTATCCAACAAAGGTCTCATCGAGACGCGTCCGCGCCACCGCCCGGTGGTGCGCAAACCCGGATATGACACCGCTTTTGGGGCCCTGGAAAGCATTGTGACCTGTCTTCTGCAGGAGCAGGGTGGTGTTAAAAACCTCTTTGACACCCGCATCATGATCGAAGCGATGTTGGTGCGTGAAGCCGCGAAAACCGCAGGTAAATCTGATATTGCAGCATTAAAAGCGGCCCTCGAAGCCAACCGGGAAACCATCGAGGACAGTGACGCTTTCTATCGAACCGATATCGAGTTTCATCGGGTGCTCTATCATATCCCAGGCAACCCGACGTTGCCCGCCCTCCATCGCGCCTACACCTCTTGGCTTGCACCGCATTGGTCAAAAATGCCCCGGCTCCCAGATCGGAATGAACTGAATTACCAATCTCACCTTGCAATCTTTGAAGCCATTCTCATGCGCGATCCAGACGCAGCGGAAGCCGCGCTTCGTGCGCATCTGTCCGATGCGTGGTTGCAGGTCAAAGAAACATTTGGAGACCTCTAGTGCAAAAAGGCAAAGCGACGACGACGCGGCGTGTGTGTTGTGTCGGTGAAGTTATGATTGAATTGTCCAACGCTCTTGGGGGGACACCGCAGCTCGGCGTTGCCGGGGATACCTATAATACGGCCGTGTATCTGGGGCGTCTGCTGCGTGGATCTCCCATTGAAATTTCTTACGTCACCGCCCTAGGGAAGGATCCATATTCTTCCAAAATTGAACATGCGCTAAAGGATCATGGGCTGGATGTTTCGCTCGTTGAAACACGACCTGATCTGATGCCCGGTCTTTATGCGATCGATACGGATGAATTTGGGGAGCGCAGCTTTTCATACTGGCGTTCAAACTCAGCGGCGCGCTCGCTGTTTTCTGAGCCCTGCTCGGTGTCGCCGTCGGATATGTCGGGGGCGGATTTGATCTATCTGTCCGGTATTACCATGGCAATTTTGCCGCCCAAAGTCCGGCAGCGGTTCATTGATTTTATCGCTGAGTTCCGCAGTCGAGGGGGCGTTTTCGCCTATGATAGCAACTATCGACCGCGTCTTTGGGAAAGCCGGGACATTGCGCAGGACATCAATGAACAGATGTGGCGTGCGGCAGACATTGCGCTCCCATCGGTGGATGATGAAATGGAGTTGTTTGGAGACAGAGATGAAGCTGCGGTGTTGGCCCGATTGTCTCGGTTTGGTGTGTCACAGGGCGCGCTGAAGAGAGGCCCAGAAGGCCCCCTGGATTTGTCGGGCGTGGCAGCGCCACAAGACCTTCAAGCTGTTTCCAAAGTTGTTGATAGCACTGCGGCGGGTGACAGCTTTAACGCGGGCTATCTTGCCGCCTATCTCAAAGGTGAGACCACTCAAGTTGCATTGGAAACAGGTCACAATCTCGCAGCCAAAGTGATCTCTGCCCGCGGTGCAATTATCCCTGAGTAGGCCTTTTTCTTGTGAGCGCAGCTCAGCCTAAAACCGCAGGCCAGTTGGCTAAGCCTTTGGCAATATTACCGGGGACATCCTGAAGCCAGAGCTCGCGGGCGCGCAGGTTGGCATTCAGATACAGTCTGTTTTGGTAGACGGTCCAGGCTTCGGGGCGGGTAGGTGCAAGGTAGCCCAAAGATGCAGCGTAGGCACAGTATCCGCCAAACAGCGGGGCAAATGCGGTTGGGTCGGCTTCAAAGCGCGCGGCGTTGTCTGCGGTCTCAAACCGCCAGGTCGCCCCGCGCCACATGAGGCGGTGCGCGTTTGAACCTGCGATGGGAGCGCTTTTGGTGAAATATGCGACCGGATCAATGCCCCCGATAGCGTAGCCGTTTGACGCAAAAACTTCGGGCTCCCGGGCCAAGGCCAACCGCGGCGCAGCCATCACAGCGGGGGCCGCAAGCAGTGCGGTCATGAACTGACGGCGTGTCGACGGTTTTGAAATGGTCATGGCTCGGCTCCTGCTTTCAGTTGGCTTGATTGAAAATGCGCTGAAACGCCGAGTCGCGTAAGCCCGACTCAAGCGTCTGTGATCGTCCGTGTGAAAGTGTTTCAGATCTTCAGCGTGGAAGATTTGTCATGAATCTGTTACATGCTGGGTATGAAAGCTTATTTCCTTATCGCCGGATTGCTCTGCGGGCCAGCCATGGCCAATAGCCCGATTGCCGATGTGATCTGTGCGCCGTCTGACCAGATGAAACAGCGTTTGACACAGCAACTTGGTACGACGCGCCGTGCAACCGGTCTGCGCAGTCCAGAGGAAATGATGGAGATTTGGACCGATGCGCGTGGGGGCTGGACCATGGTTTTGACCTATGCCTCAGGCCGATCGTGCATCGTTGCGATGGGCGATTACTGGAACGAAGAAGGCCCTTCGGATCCGACCCAAGTCAGAAAAGGCACAGAGCTCAATTAATCTGTTATGTTGAGCCAAGGAAAAAATTGACTTGGCCTGTGAGGGTGTTAGCCTGCCCAATAAGGTTTTCGCCATGTAAGCAGGGGACGTTATGGGTATTTTCCGGACATTCGCAATCACCGCAGCACTGACCTTGTCAGGAAGCGCGGCTTTTGCCTGGGGCGACATGTATATGGGGGATGGTACAAACAACCCCAATTCTAACACGTTGGTTCACTCCTACAGTGCACCAAACTTCTGCCCGGCAGGTTTGCAGCCTGTCACTATGGGTGGTGTGATCTGCTGTGGTGAGCCAAATGCTGGCGCCTATGTTGATCATGGCAGCGTCAAACGCCGCCGGGCGAGCACGCCACGCACCTATGCGCCTGTTGGTGAAAAAGGCGTTGTCTATCGTTAAGCCTTATGTGCTTGGCATTTCCGTAAAGGCCGCGTATACGCGCGGCCTATTCCTTATTTTGGTAGCTTCGGGCTAGAGGGCCAGAGATGCAAGGCAGCGCAAATCTAAACATTATGATCAAAGCCGCACGCAAGGCGGGGCGGTCGTTGGTCAAGGACTTCCGCGAGGTGGAAAACCTTCAGGTGTCCATGAAGGGGGCAGGCGACTTTGTGTCGAAGGCCGACCATGCCGCCGAACAGATCCTGCGTGAAGAGCTGTTGGGTGCACGTCCCAACTATGGCTGGCTGGGTGAAGAAACCGGTGAAACTGCGGGCAAAGATCCAACCCGTCGTTGGATTGTTGATCCACTGGATGGCACCACAAACTTTCTGCACGGCCTGCCGCATTGGGCGGTTTCTATTGCGCTTGAGCACAAAGGTGAGATTGTTGCCGGTGTGATTTTTGACGCCGCGAAGGACGAAATGTTTTACGCCGAGCGTGGCACAGGTGCTTGGTTGAATGATTCCAAACGCCTGCGGGTGTCTGGTCGTCGCCGGATGATCGAGGCCGTATTTGCAACGGGTGTGCCTTTTGCCGCGAAGCGTACCTTGCCTGCGACCTTGAAAGATTTCGCACGTCTGATGCCAGAATGTGCCGGTGTGCGTCGCTTTGGCTCTGCCGCACTGGATTTGGCTTATGTCGCTGCTGGCCGTTACGATGGGTATTGGGAGCGTGAGCTCAACCTTTGGGACATCGCTGCAGGCGCTCTGATCGTCAAAGAGGCTGGTGGTTTGATTGAAGGTGTGCGTGAAGATCAGGATCCGCTTGCAAGCGGCAGCCTGCTTTGCGCCAACAACGATATCTTCAGCACCTTTGCGAAGGTCATTCGCGAAACCTGATTTGGACTGCCTTGGTCATACCTAGTGCAGACCGTACAATTGAAAGCCCCGGCATCTGCCGGGGCTTTGTTGTTTATCGTTGGAAAATGGTTGGGAACCAGTCTTCGCGCAGTTTCTGGCCCGCTTCCATGTCATGGCCAGGAAAGGGCGGCGACGTGCGACCGGGGCGTTCAATGTATCGGGCATCGTCCCCCACCAAACGCAGTGAAAACGCTCGGCGGCGTTGCGCACTGTCATTGCCTCGCGCCCCATGAAGGATGCCATAGTTAAACGCCACTGCATCACCCGGCTCCATCTGCCACTCAAGAACGGTCATGCCCTCGGCGTCAGGGTCAGGAACAGGCATATAGGTATCTTCGTCCGGGTAGAAGTTTTCCTCAGACAGCCAGCGTGTGGGCAAAACGGGTTTTTTCCATTTGTGGGAGCCTGCAACGCAACGCAATGAGGCTTCGCGCACGGGATCCAGTGGCGACCAGAAGCTCACGGTTTGCTGTCCCTCCACAAAGTAATAGGGGCCGTCCTGATGCCAGGGCGTGGGTTTGGAAGTGCCGGGCTCTTTTACAAGAACATGGTCATGGAACACCTGTACTCCATTTGATTGCATCAAATCCGCGGCCACCTCGGCCACAGCGCTTTCACGGATCACCTGTTCGAATTCAGGGATACGGGTCCAGTTGCAGTAGTCGTCAAAAAACCGCCCACCTTCGCCCGCTTTTAGGTTTTCCGCCGCGTAGGTGCCGGGCTCTTTCATATTGGTCTCAACCCCGGCGCGCAGAGTGTCCACATGATCGGCCCAAAGGCCCTTGATCAGGACAACACCGTCGCGCTGATAGGCATCAATCTGGTCTTGTGTCAGTAGCTTATGCATGTTCGCGTCCTTCTTTGCCCGGTCAGATCATCATAGAAGTGAATTAGCTTCAAATAATGAGTTTGTGGTTGTAATATAGCTTTATGTTATATGTTTCACTCCGCCAACTCGAATACGTCGTGGCGATCGCGCGTGCGGGCAGCATGAAAGCTGCGGCGGATGCGCTTCATGTGTCGCAACCCTCGCTTACGGTGGCGCTGAACAAGGTTGAGGATCATCTAGGGCAATGTCTCTTTTTGCGGACCCAGGGAAAAAGCCTTTCGATCACAACCTATGGTCAAAACTTTGTTGCTCGAGCACAGGCGCTTTTGGACGAAGCCGCAGATCTGACCAAAGGTGGCGCAGGGCAGAGTGATCAGCTTGTGATCGGATTTTTCACCGACCTTGCTCCTCGCTGGATTGGACCGGTGCTCCGTGCCTTGGCTGAAGCGCTTCCAAGTGTCCGACTAGATCACCGAATTGGCGATTTTAGTACGATTGCGCGCGATCTCGAAGGCGGTGTCCTAGATCTGGCCATAACCTATGACATTGGATTGGACGCCCGCTTTATCAAACATCCCTGGAAGCGGGTACAGCCTTCGGCTTTTTTGGCTGAGGGACATCCATTGGCGGCGACACGTGACATTGCATTGGCGGACCTGTCTGGGCAGCCCCTGATCCTATCTGACGAAGGGTTGTCAGCTCAGCATTTTCTAAACCGGTTCCACGCGGCTGGTCTCTCTCCAATTGTTCGGCACCGGACTCGAGCTTTAGAGGTTATGCGGGCGCTCGCAGCCAATGGAGAAGGTATCGGGCTGAGCTATACCACGCCACCTAGCAAAGCGGCCTATGATGGGAAACGGCTGATTTCACGCCCCATTCGCGATACCTCATGTGAGGAGGCAATATTGCTTGCGCTGATGCCGCAGCAACAAAGCAACCCTGCACTAGCGCGCGCTGTGCAGGCTCTCACACAGGTGGTCAGCGACGGTCACTTGGATGATTGACGCCATCGGCCCATGAAATGGGTTCGATGTCCTTTGGTTCCGCCCCCTCTATTGCATAGAGGTTCACGCCATATTCGTTTGGGTTCGATCTGCGGCGGTGGTACATGTAGATGCCACAGACGGAACAGAAATGATGTCTGGCGGTGTGGGTTCCCCAGCTGTACAGGGTTAACTTGTCCTCACCCTTGATGATTTCGATGCCTCCTACTGGGGCCGACACGGCTGGTGCTCCGCGACGTCGACAGAAAGAGCAATCACAGCGACGGGCGGTGTTGAAGTCATCACTCAGTGTCACACGCAGTTCGACGGCCCCACAATGGCAGGTGGCTTTTACGGTGTCTGTCATTTTCTTGGGATCCTTGGAATCTGAGTAATCGAATGCGGGTAGCGTGCTTCTGGATGAGGGGGATGACCGTGCGAACGCTGCCAAAACTCTGCCCCGCCGCGTCTGAGCCACACTGGACAAATCAGAGCCAATCCAATGAGAAACCCGCCTGCATGCGCCCAATAGGCCACGCCGCCGCCATTGGGATCACTGCCAATGCCGCCAAAAATCTGCATGCCAAACCATAGCATGAGCATAAGCCAGGCCGGGACAGGGAACACACGGATGAGTATGATGAGAAATAAAAGGATGTCGACGCGGGCTTTTGGAAACAGCAAAAGGTAGCCCCCCATGACACCGGCAATCGCACCTGATGCTCCGACGGTGGGCACATTGGAAAATGGCCCAGACATATAATGGACCAACCCGGCTCCGACACCCGCAGCGAGATAGAAGAGCGCAAAGCGAAAGTGACCCAGTTCATCTTCAATATTGTCGCCGAAAATGAACAGGAACAACATATTCCCGGCCAGATGCATTACGCCACCATGCAGAAAAAGCGAAGTCACGAACCCCTCAAAACCGAACCCCTGACTGATGAAGGACGGAACAAGTGCATAGCTGGCGTAGAAGTTTAGTTGCGCACGCGGGTCATTTTGTAGATGCCAGTTCGCTATAAAAATCAGAATGTTGGCCGCGATCAGTGCATAGGTGACATAGGGCACACGGCCGGATGGATTATGGTCACGAATTGGAAACATGGGCGCAGAGTGGCACGCTCAGCCCTGAGGTCAAGATGGCAGCATCGACCTGATGCAAGGGTATGACGTTCCAGATGTCTTGGTCTAGTCGCTAGAGCAATCAAAGATTGATATCTCGCGCTCTAGAAACAGGGGTTTCACCGGTTCAAGGGTCGCATGCAGATGGCATGTCTCAGCGACTTCTGAATAGAAATTGCGCAACAGGGCTGACCGCGCACGCGTTCTTTGATGATCCAGATCAGACACCACTAGAACGTCAATGTCTTGCGCCACCCAATACGCAAGCTGCCATTCCTCGGGTTGAAGGGGCCAGGCATAGGGTTTGACCTTCCCCTTCAGATCTTCTTCGCTGGCATCTTCGAGGCCAAACAGCGTGGTTGGGAAGTCGATAATGAATTGTGACCCGCTGACATCGGCGGTCAGATACCGTTCCGCAGCGCGCGGTGGTAGTGAGATTTCATATTTTGCGGCCAGTCGGTCGGCACGCTGAAACTCAAAGGCCTGAGCAGCCTGAGTCTGAGGTATTTTAAGTGCGATCATGCTCATCACATTCCGCTCGGGAAAATCTCTTTTCAGAATCTGGCTAACCTCAACGCGCACAGGCGGTGCCAGTGTTTGCTGCCAAAGCTGAACAATCGATACGCCTGACAGCACCAAGGCAGCGCCTGCGAGGCCAAGACCGATGACCCTTTGGCGCTTCATCACATCGACGATCATAAGACTGGCAAGCAGCGCAGCCACCACAAAGAAGTAAATCCAAAAATGTTCAGGCTGGCGATCTCGTGTGGTGAGGGCGAACAAGACCATGCCGGACAAGGTTGCCCACCACAATGCCTTAAGTGTCCGTCGGTTCGGCAGATCGCTTGGTGTCCGCGCCAGCCAGACCGGAACAAACAGAAACAGCGGGGCGAGGATCCAGCCCAGACCCGCTTGAGGGTCCAGGGCCCGTAGGATCAAAACCGGCAGCCCCGACCACCATTCGGTATTGCCTTGAACAGAAATCACAGCCTGAACTTTCTGAAATTCCAGGAAGTTCTGGAAATCAAGGACAATGCCGATATTCAAAATGGGCCAGAGAAGACCCAAAGTGAGAATAGAAACTGTGAGCTGCTTGAGGTAGCGACCCAGTCCAAGCACAGGAACAAGAAGAACGATCTGGGCGACAAACAAAGGGGTTAGAAAGAACACCACGGACTGCTTGAAACTTAGGGTTAAGGCAATCGCAGCACCAAGAAAAACAGCCAAGCGGTTGGAGCCAGGAGTTTGGGACTGGGCCAAAAATATCAAGACGACCCACATCACCGCGCTGGCGAGGGGTATGTCGCTTTTGGCGATGTAGGAAAAATAGATCGCTATCGGGCTGAGAGAGACGAGAAGGGCGACCCAAATTGCGGCCTTTCGATCAAATTTCAGGTCTCGTGCGATCAGAAATCCAAGTGGCGCCAGGGCCGCGCCACAGGCGGCTGTCACCACACGGGCGGTCACAAAGAAAACGGTTGGATCCGTGAAATACTGCGCACGAAAGGCGCCTCCGTCTGCCCAGACACCAAACACTTTGCCAAAAACAAAGAGCCCGCCAAAGGCCACTGCGTTTAGGTAGTTGAAAAGCGGGGGGTAAAAGTGCTGTCGCGGAACAAGGTCCCCGCCGAGGGCGCGGGCCGCATCATTGATCCTCTCGTCGCCAAGGAAATAGCCATAGTCGACCCCCACAACCCGAACAGCAAATGCCAAAATGAAGAGAAGAACCAGGGGAATATACTGTTTTGCCTGCATGTTTTTTGCTCCGCGTGGGCACGGTTGCTGCGGTATTAGCACGTTTCTGCCAAAGTTTCGCACAATTCCTGCGAGAAAAGCGATATAGGCAAAGCGTAGCGCCAGGGAGCAGATTTGAGTATGGATAGGTTTACGCCACAAGAAGATCTGCCGATATTTGTCGATCTTGATCAGACGCTTGTGCGCACGGATCTGGCTCAAGAGCTTTTGGTCAAAAACCTTGGTACACCAAGCCGGTTTCTTCCAACATTGAGTGCAATGTTCAAAGGCCGCGCGGCGCTCAAACATCATCTTGCTCAAGATGCCGAATTTGATGCCGCAGCCTTGCCGTACAATCCGCAGGTGTTGGCGTACTTGCGTGCCGAGGCTGCAAAAGGGCGCAAGATCTATTTGGCCACTGCCGCCGCTGCGCCCGTGGCTGAGAAAATTGCCAATCATCTGGGGATGTTTGACGCCGTCTTTGCCTCGGATGAGGGGCATAACCTGAAAGGCAAAGCCAAGCTTGAAAAGATACAAGAGATAGCCCCGGAAGGATTTGAATACCTTGGTGACGCCAAAGTCGATCTGCCAATTTGGGCAGAAGCATCCCGTGTTGGATTGGTCGGAGTTTCATCGCGCACGCGCGCGGCATTGAGCAACGAGAAACCGATATCATTGGATGTAGAAACTGAGGTGTCCAAACCAAGCCCCGTGTTTCGGGCCATGCGTCCGCATCAATGGGCCAAAAACCTCTTGGTCTTGCTGCCTTTGTTGGCCTCTCATTCTTACGGTGATCTGGTGATGGTGATGCAGGCGCTTTTGGCCTGTGCTTTGTTTGGTCTGATCAGCTCATCGATATATATCTTGAATGATCTGCTCGATATTGAGGCCGATCGTGGTCACCCGACAAAATGTAAGCGCCCGTTTGCGGCCGGAACGCTATTGCCGGTGCAGGGGGTGGCGGTATCCGCGCTGCTGATGGCAATTGGTCTCGGGGCTGCCGGTTTGGTGCTGGGGCAGGGAATGGTCTTTGTTTTCCTGCTCTATATAGCCACAACTACGCTCTACTCCACGGTGTTGAAACATCACGCAACAATCGATGTTGTTGTGCTCACCGGGCTCTACACTCTGCGGGTTTTTGCAGGCGGCGCGGCGATCGGCATGATGGTCAGCACCTGGCTTTTGACCTTTTCTCTGTTTCTTTTCTACAGCCTCGCATTGATGAAGCGGCACATCGAGCTTTCGCGCCTTCAAGCCCGCGGTGGACAACAATCGCGGGGCTATTGGACCACTGACCTTCCCGCGATCTTATCGACGGGCATTGGCAGCGGTCTTGTGGCGATCTTGACGCTGACCTTGTTCATCAACAGTGAGGCGGCGACGGGTGTTTATGTTTCGCCCATGACGCTTTGGCTAATTGTTCCGCTCATGCTGTTTTGGGTCAACCGCGCCTGGCTCTGGGCTCTGAGGGACAAGATGCAGGATGATCCCGTAGTCTTTGCGCTCAAAGATCGGGTGAGCCAGATCACCATGATATTGTGTATCGGTCTTGCCCTGTTGGCGAAATCGGTCCCTGTAGAAAGTGTTTTCCAATGACACTCCAAGGATTCATTCTCATCGTTGTGAGCGTGACGCTCTCCGCCTTTGGACAGGTATCGTTCAAGATCGGGGTTGATCGAGCAGGAGACAGTGACGCGCAGACAGCCCTCGGTACGGTCATGTCAATGCTGTTTTCCCCCATGGTGCTGGTGGGCCTTGCGCTTTATGCGATTGGGACAGTGTTCTGGCTTCTCGCGCTAAAACACATGGATCTTTCATTGGCTTACCCCTTTGTCGCCCTAAGCTTTATCGTAGTTGTTGCCATTGGGGTTTTGGGTTTGGGTGAGCCCTTTAATTTGGTGAAGCTTGCCGGATTATGCCTGATCATTGCCGGCATTCTGGTTCTGTCACGTGCCTAGGATTTGGGGGCTGTTCGAGATGTGTGGCTCCGCGAAAACCGATCTCTAACGAACCCTCAAGTTATTGATACAAAGGCAATCGAAAAGGCGGAAAAGATCGCTTGGTGTTTACGCCCAAGACCGCAGAACTGCGGAACCGGCGCTTTCAGTGCATGCGCCGGTTCCTGCGAAACAAACCATCAATGTTTCGGTATTGGAGTGATTGAGGCCTCGCATACCTCTTTGGATATGGCGGTGTTAAGCTGGTTCAGACGTTGCGATTTGCGCCATTTTGAGAGCCGCATCGCGTGTGTCAGCCACGGCAATAAAACGCCCATTGTGACAAAACTTAGCGCCTTTGACGCCTGTGGCGTTTTCGAGCGCGGTGTCGGTCAATCCCGCCCAGGCTGCGGGTAGGTCTGCGCGGCTCTCAAATGTGTCTCCGCCTTTGCGGATTGTGGTCAAAGCCCAGTCATCGTCGCGCGGGTGAATGACAAAAAGCAGGTGATCTGCGCCTGCTTTTTCCACTGCGGATCGAAACGGCATACCCATGGGGAGTTCAAGAATGGGCGAGGGGCCCGCGCTGTTGATTGCTTCGGTCACCATGGCTTCTGCTCGACGTTTTGCCGCTTTGCCTTTGATGGACGCCTCGACAAAGGCCCGGGCGACCAAAAGCGCAGCCTTGAACGCTTCGTCGTCGGCTTGCGGGCTACGGTCATCAAACACGGGTTTGAGCGTTTCAAGCAAAGATGACAGCGTCAGCCCAGCCAAAGGACCGGCAACCGAAGGATTCATTGCGCCGTTGTCGAGCAGATCAATCGGGTGCACAAAGCCTTTGTCAAAACTGGCATGAATGTTATCTACATCAGCATCTGGGACAGACATGACACGAAGATAGTCATGGCCGAAGTGCTTCCAGATCAAACCAAACGAGCTATAAGGTTGGCCGTCGTCGCGAAGCGGATTGGGGCGTTGGTGGTGGTCGAAAATTTGCTGAGACGCATCGTAATCGCGCCCAACATCATAGATGATTTTGTTTGCACCCGGCGTGATTGCAGCAGCATCGCGACTGCGAAGCAACTTGGCGTCCGGAAAAAGCCGGGTTAGAATAACGGATGACAGCAACTCATCAGCATGAAAGCCGCCCGAGTGAGTGACGAGATGGGTGATGGTCATGGGCCGCTCCGGCTGCTGGCATGAAAATTTGGCCGGACTGGCCTCGTCGTATTTGTAGGGGGGCGGTATCTTTACGGCAAGATCGGTCTGCTTGAATTTGTTAATATTTTGATCCCCTTTCACCTCTTTTTACAGCGGCAACCGGAGGTGTTACCTCTTCCTAGCGCTGTCTGCCTTTAGGCGCGACGCGGTCACTCTCAACATGCTGTGCCCTGGCGTCGCAGTTATGGATTTGTGGCCCCAGTTCAAATCAGGAACTGGGGGCCACCAACTTGTGGTTCCGGCTGGGTTTTTCTGCTTGAGCCGTCATTCAGCTGCAATTGAGTGATTTTCTGCCGTGGCTTCATGTCTGAGCTTAAACTGAGCGACAAGAGTTTCCAGAGAGGCCGCTTCGGATTTCAGGGATGCGGCGACGGTCGAGGCCTCTTGCACCATTGCGACATTATTGCGGGTGACCCCATCCAGCTGCGCAACGCCTGCATTCACCTCCTGTACTCCCGAAGCCTGGTCTCGCGCTCCGTTGGCAATCTCGCTGATGCGGTCAGAGATGCTTTTGACTTGGTTGGCGATGCCGCGCAGTGCCGTTCCCGCGCGCCCGACCAAAGCCACGCCATCTTCGATCTGATGTGAACTGCCCTCAATAAGCTTTCGAATTTGGGTGGAGGCCTGTGCGGAGTGTTGCGCAAGACCGTGAACTTCGGAGGCAACAACCGCGAAGCCTTTGCCGGCCTCGCCTGCGCGGGCCGCCTCGACGCCTGCGTTCAATGCAAGCAGATTGGTCTGAAAAGCGATGTCATCAATCACGGAAACGATTTGGACAATGTCCTCAGACGATTGCTGGATACCCGCCATGGCCGCAATGGTGGATTCTACAACGTCACTGCTGGCTTCTGCAGCCGTGCGCGCTTCTTCAGTAATGCCTTCGGCTTCGAGGGCGCTAGCGGCGGTGCTATTCAATGATGTGGACAAGGCGGCCATAGACGAGGCGGTTTGTTCGATCGTCGTCGCATTGACACCGGCATCACGTTGTACGCCTTTCATCATGTCAGCGAGCTTTGCTGCGCGGCAATCAAGATCATCCGCACCACGGCGGGCCTGAGTTACAATGTGTTCAAGTCCCGCTCGGGCGGTTTCAGCATGTCGCATAACTTCTGCAAAGCGGCCTTCAAGCCCGGTTTCAACGCTTTGCGACAGATCACCTTTTGCGACATTTTCAAGCATTTCCGAGATTTCACTGAAGGCTGCATCAAGCTGAACCATCAGTCCGTTTGCGGCATTTGCGATGCAGGTCGCATCGCCGTCGTTGGTTAGAACACGCCCCGAAAAATCGCCGCGTTGCGCGGCTTCGGCCACGGTTTGAAGTTCGCGGCCCAGTTGACGATTGCGGTTCGCACTTGTGATGGCGATTTGAACACCTCGCGCCAGTTGACCAAATTCGTCATTGCGTCGTGTCCCCCGGACCCGGTCTACAGGTTCGCCAGCTTCAAAACGTTGTAGGGTCTGCGTGAGTTTGGACAGGGGGCGCAGCATGCCAATCAGCAGAACCCAAGCGATTCCGATCATAACGATCATCATTGCCATTGCGGCAAGGGTCGAGGCCTGCTCAACCTGATGAAAGCGCGTCTGCAAGGCCGAAATTTTGTCCCCGAGACGCTTTTCGGGTGCGCCAAGAAAATCATGGATTGGTGCCATAATGTCGGCTTTGAAGGCGTGATATTCAGGGGAATGGAGGAGGTCTCGCGCGAGGGCCATATCGGGCTCGCCGCTGATGACATAGGCGCCAGAGCTGTCTTGGTAGAGGCCTTTGACGGCGTTCATTGCCTGGACTTCAAGGCTGACTAGGCCATCAGAATTTGCCTTGGCCTGAGAGAGAAGTTCAAACTCTTCATCTGAAAACCCCTCATCCCGCATTAGGTCTTCAAGAGATCGCGTAATGCCACTGCCCTCGGTTGCCGGTCGATCGGCGGCCAAAAAATCCCAGTAGATGCGGTTGTAGTGAAGAGGGCGTTCCTTTGTTCATTCCGAATTGCAAGGATATCGAAATATTGCTGTTCGAATTTGGCATCCCCCGTCACAACATAGGTTCGTGCGAGGCGTGTCAAATCATCACTAGATTGGCGAAGTTCGTCCGCCAGAATGTAGGATCGATATTGACGTTCAAATGCAGCTTCGAGTTTTGAAACTTCGTTTTTGCTCCAGATCTGAGTTGTGAGTGCCGCAAAAACGCTGATCAAGCCAAGAATTGTCAGAGATCGTCCAAATTTTGAAATTCGCTGTTCAGTCATCACCAATTACTCCAAAATACTTGCCTGATTTTTGGGCAAGCTGAAATAACGGCTCGTTAAAGAGTGATTTTTTGTTCCAAATTTAATGTTTCTTTCAAGATAAACTCATGAACCGGTAAGACATCGGTCTAAACTTCGTATCCTCTGATGCCAAATGCAATGGTCAACGGCGTGGACCGACAAGGGCTCTTTCCCCCACACTCGAAGGTCTCAGTGTCGGGGTTTCTTGCGCGGGCATGTTGACCAGTGACTCGAATTTTGCGTATTTATCGAAAAAATATGATTTTTTAACGGTTCAGCGTCGGTGTTGCGCACAAAAGCAAATTGAAGTCTGCGGGGGATTATGAGGCAGAGGTTGTTGTGCGGCGCGGTTTTGGCTGGCGTCTTACTTTCGGGTTGTGAGAATGCAACCAATAAGGCCACCGATGTGCGGCTCATGAATCTCCTGGACAACGGCTTGGACGCCAAGGCGCAGGAGCGGCTTGATGCCCGCTTGAGCAAGGCCGTCGCTCGGGGAGATAAAACCAACGATCTTTCTGGTGCGCATGGCGACCTCCAAGATGCGGATATCCAAGAACTTGGCACCTTTCTGGTTGCAGCGCTTGAGCGCAATCCACGTATCGGTGCAGCGGCGCAGGGGATCAATCTCGCAGATGCGCGTCGCCTGAACGCAATTTTTGGCTATCTGCCTCAGGTCAAGCTTATCCTTGATCAGAACAATGTGAATCAGGTTGTCGTCGAAACCGACAATGCTGTGTTCCAGCAAGGTGAAGCGAAATATCCCGTCAAAACCCAGCAGTTGCGCCTTGAACAGCCTATTTTCGATCTGGCGCGCATTTTTGGTATCCAACATGCCAGCAATGCCCGGTCTTTGGCCGAGGTTGAATACATCCGCACAGTGCGTGACGTGGCGTTTGAGGTTTTTGATGCCTATGTTGTTGCTGGGCAGGCCAAAACGCAGTCGCAGATGCTGCGCCGCAGGATGTCCCTGCTGTCCCGTCAGATCACCAGTCAGTCGGTCCTGGACGAAAGCGGGCTGGGGGATGCGATCCAAAAGTCGTCACTTGCATCTGAGCGCGCCAGTTTGGCGGCAGAGGAGGCGCTGAATGCAGCAAAATACGCGGAAGCCATGGGGAGCCTGGCGCGCCTCACCGGTGTTGCGGTTTCTGAAGTACCCAAATTGAGCCTGCCGCGCGAAATTGTTGGCGCTGAGCGTAAAGTGAGTGCTGCACAGGCGGTTGCGACGGGTTTGCAGGAAAATCCACTTGTTATGGCCGCTGCCTTGACTGCCGTCGGGGCTGATCTGGAGCGCAAAACAGCTCTGGCGGATGACTTTTCGCCGGTTCTGATGGCCTATGCCTCAATCAAAAAAGAGGATCGTGCAGATAGCCGCTTTGGGGGCGGCTCGGTCACCGAAGACACCACAGTTGGGGTCGCGCTGACAGTTCCTTTGTTCAATGCAACCGGAGAAGGCTACGCCATGTTGCCGGCGACGGTGGCTGCGCGCAGCGCCGTGCTGGATTACCATGCGCAGCGGCGCGAATTGGAAACCAGCATTCGCACCACACATGCGCGACTGGGGGAACTGAATAAGGCCATGGGCCAGGCTGGGCGAGCCGTCTCTGCCGCACGTCGTGCGTTGCGCTCAGAAGAGGCGCGGAGCGAAACAGGTCAGTCGGCCGATATCGCTGTGGCTGCTCGGAAGCTGCGTCTGGAAGTGGCGCGCGAGAGGGCCTTTTTCTATCAGTCAGAATACCTGCGCGCCTGGGGGCGGTTGCAGTATCTCGTCGGAGCGGATCTAGGCAATGCGCCGCTGTAATTCGCTCATTTCGATACTCTTGTCAGCGGCGACCTTCGCTGGGGGGGCTTCTGCGCAAGAGGTGACATCCCGTGAAGTTTTTGCGTCGCTTTCGGGTGCTGGGCGCACCATAAATTGCACGGTCAAGCCGCTGCGTGAGGTGGCACTGGCGGCGCCGGCGCCAGGGATCGTCGCAATAGTCCATGTGCGTCCAGGTCAGCATGTGGCCAAAGGTGACTTGCTGATTGAGCTGGATACTCGGGTTCTGCGGGCCGAGCTTGCGCTAGCCGAGGCCCGCGCAGGCGATCGCACGCGGTTAGAGGCGGCGATTGTGCGGCGTGACGGTGCGAAGATCAAAGAGGCGCGATTGGCGCAAGCGCGGGCGCGTAAGGCCGTTGCTGCGTCCGAGCATGACGCAGCGGCGCTTGAACTTGCTTTGGCTGAGGCTGAGATTGCGCGAGAAATGCAGGCACTTGCCCTCTCTGCGCTTGAGGTGCAGCGCGCGCAGGCTGTTATAAATAGTATGCAGCTGCGTAGTCCTGTGGATGGGGTTCTTGACGAGGCGCTGATCGATCCGGGCGAAACAGCCGCGGGCGAGCCTTTGGCCATTATCTATGTCAATCAGCCGCTACGGGTCGAAGCTTTTGTGCCCGCCGCACTTTTGGCGGGGCTGGTGGCTCAAGAGGAATTTTCGGTGGTGATCAATGGCGCCAAAGGCATGCCTTTATCGGTGGCATTGGATCATGTTTCACCGGTCGCGGACCTTGCCTCAAACACCGTTAGCGCATTTTTCCGTCTGAAAAACAACGCAGTGCTTCCAGGGAGTAAATGTGAAATGACCGTGCTGGGGGGCGCAGAATGACCATTGGAGCGACACGCGGATGGGCCTTGGTGCTGCTGCTTACCAGTTTAGGTGCAACGCAGGCTATGGCACAGGCCTCTGGAGGTGGTGGAACGGCCACGCTCGGTGCCAGTTATTCAACGGTTTATGGAGCCACTGCGGATATCGGGTTTGATGTCGATAACCTGTTTGGCACAGGGATTGATGTGAACCTGTCACATCGTGGCGGCGCTGAGGGGCGTGCTTCTGGCTTGGGCGTGACCCGTCGCTGGAGCCTGGGCGACACTGGATTGGGCCGTGACGCGGAGCTTGCTCTGTCACTCACCGCGTCGCAGTCGGACTGGGACAACCGCCCCTATTCAGAGCAACGTAGCAAAATCGAACTGAGCTATAGTGCCGCTCTGTCAGAGAATCTGCGGTGGTCAGGTAGCCTGTTCTGGCAACAAGATCGTCTGGACGACCTGAACGCCGGGCTATCGCCGGTTTTGCAGCAGGATGCGGGCACCAGCCGAGCGGCGGGGGCTGGAGTGGCTTTGCGCTATGACACCTCCTTGGATCGCGGATTGCTTGATCCGGGCTTGTCGGCCCATGCGGCTCTGCGCTTTGCCGTCGACGGAAATGGGTATCGCGGGACCACCCGTGTGAGTGCGGGCTTTGATACCACTCAGCCTTTTTTAGGTGCGTCGGTCTGGCGCGTCGCGATGGAGGGCGGTGCTATTCGCGGTCACGGCAGTGATGGTTATGTGCATGTGCTGGATCGAGCGTTTTTGGGAGGGGATGCGCCACGCGGGTTTGCCTGGGGCGCGGCTGGGCCGCACGATATGACCACGGGCGATGCGCTTGGGGGCACCAAATACGCCACCGCGAGTCTTGAAATGCTAGCCCCAGTACAAGGTGAGCGATTTGCAGCGGGGCTCTTTGCAGATTTTGGCAGCGCCTGGGGGCTGCCCGGTGTGAGCGGCATCGATGATGCTCAGAACTGGCGGTCAAGCGTGGGTGTCTCGGCCTATTGGAATAGTGGGTTTGGGGCGATGGAGTTTGGTGTCGCCAAAGCTATCAATACCTCTCCAAGTGATGATACAAATCGCTTCTATTTTTCATTGAATACAAAGTTTTAAACGAATTTTGGCAGCTGATGCCAGAAGCGCAAAGCCTTGGAAAAAGGCGCGCAGGGCGAGACGATAGGGACGGATATGGGACAGAATAAGCAGATCACTTCCAAGGGTTCCAAACTGGTGCCTAAATTGGCAATTGATACCCGCGCTGTCCCGCTTGAACCGCGTGTTATGTTGGATGCCAATCTGGAGTGGGACCTCACCGGGTCAACCGCTTTGGACACGGTTCTGACGAATATCCAAACCACATTTTCCAATCAGCTAGATCCCTTGACAAACTTTCTTGAGGAATTTGAGAAAGACGCAGCCCGCGCCTTCGATCTTGTTTCTGGACTGGTGGAAGATACCCGTGGGGGCACTGTAAACGATGATGTAAATCAGGTGGTGGACCTGAACCCGGCGACCGAAATGGTAGACCGGATTTCTGCAGTGATTCAGGAAATGCGCGATCAGGTCGCGGCACTTTCTACGCTGGCAGATAGCAAACTTTCGCTGGATCTCGACGACATCGTTGTTGGTGATGATACATTGGTGAGTTTTGCCCAAGATGGGGCAAACGCGGTCGATGTCTCTATCCATCTTCCCCAAGTGGTCGCAGATTTTACCAACCTGCTGCAACAGGCGGTCCCAGGTCTGACTTTGCCATTGGACATCGCCGGAGCCGGAGCCAATGCCGCAGCAATCAGCTTTGAACTGGCCAGCTCGGTCGCAATTAGCAGCAACACTGTTAGTGAGTTTGGCGTCGACATTCATGATTTTGCCTTTGCACCTATTTTTGAAGTTGGAGGTGTACTTGGTCTGCCGGCAGATGCCGATGTCACTCTGGGCATGCTGGATCTAGAAGTCGATCAGGTCGAAGTTGCGAAATTTGGCCTGTTTGTAGAGGCTTCGGCCGGCGCGAACTTAGGTTTTTCGACGGATTTTAGCAGCTTTACTTGGAAAGGGGATGCCCCCGGGACCAGCCTTGATATGGCGGCCCGTGTCCATGAGATCGGAGGGGCTGGGTATGTCGACATCTCTGAAGATGCGCGGTACGCGCTAGCTCAGGTCGACCTGTCCGGGGCCTTGACCATGGGCGGGGTGTCGCAGGGGTTTGAAGCGGACATTGGGCTGTCAACACTTCTAGACAGCAGCGGAGCCGAGGGGCGTGTTCAGGGGCTCGTGACGCACGCCGAAGTTGAATTTGATCTGACGCTGGACGATGCCGGACTTCCACCCGAACTGGCGCAAGCGATCAGTGACAGCGTAAATGCACTTGCGACCATGGGCACCGAAGAGGTCATTGGGTTTCTCAATGATGTTGGCACGGCCATTTCAAGCGCATTGCGGGATGCCAGCTTTGATCTTGCTATCCCGCTCACAGACATACGCCTGAGCAGTGTGATCGGCCAGATTTCGGATGTGTTCTCTGGGCTTGCCAATAGCTTTACCATCAACAGCGGCGCTTTTGGCTTTTCTCAAGAGGATAGCGGCGGCAACCTAGAACAGATTGTCAGTGTTCTAAGCCAAGCCACAACCTCGCAAGATGGCCAAAGCCTGACGGCTGCCCAGCTTGATGCGCTTTTGGCGTTTGACCAGCTCGAACTTGCTGTGTTGGCAACGGATGGTACGCTTACGACGTTGAATGTTGCTCTGGATGGGGCCGTTGCCAATAGTTCCGCCTCTGTGGAAGATCGCATCGCGGATCTGATTGGAAAATTGAACACGGCTCTCGGCGGCCATGATATCACGGTCGCTCTTTCATTGTTTGGTGGGTTGCAAATTACTGGCAGCGCTTCGACCCCCACCGCTCAGGGGTCTGTGGCGTTGGTGGGCGCGCGTCGGAAATCCGACGGAAGCACTGATGACAGCATCACATTTGCAGATCTTGGGTTCGATGCAGGTCAGCTTAAAACCGTGGTGCGGGCTGGCAGTGAGACCGTTGAAGAATTCAATGGTTTGGCCATTCGCTTTTCCGGGGCAGTGAACAGCTTTGAGTTGGGGACGCTGGATCTTTCCGAGCTCGCCGGTGTGAATTCCGTGCGCTACACCCTTATGGTGGATGGCGAAGAGCAAAAGGTCGATGTCACGTCAAGCACTGGAACCGGGTTCGACGATCTGGGGCAATTTATCAGTGATTTCAATGCGGCTCTGACAGCGCAGAGCTTTGGCATTGCTGTGTCTTCGAACGGCAGCGGAGATGGTCTCAAATTTGACCTGGGCGCAGACGAGCACCGGTCTTTTGAGCTGTCAGTTGACCCCACCGATCTTTTGCGCGCGTTGAACATTGAAGGGTTGATGGGGTGGGTCAATGCCGAATTGACCAAAGTTCTGCCCGGAGCCGAGCTTGTTCTGACCGACAAGGGAGAGTTGATCTTCTCGCTGCCGGATCTGGAAAAAACCCTTACAATCACCACAAATGATTCCGTTGGCTTTAATGCCGATGACTTAGGTCTTGGCTTGTTGAATGGCGTTTCGCTTGAGGCCAAACTGGCAGCGGAGCTAAGTGCAACCTTCAGTTCCGGCATGGGCATTGATCTGGCCGGTCTTGCTCAGGCGGTGATTGGGACAAGTGGTGCTGCCAATGCGGTTGAAGCCAATGCTGCGACCCACAGTTCCTCCCTTGATCTGGTGTTGGACAATGTATTCCTTGCTGATCTCGCTCTGCGCGTCGATGTGTCCGGCAGCGCAACTGACATCGTCGGCTCGGCCGATGTGGGTATTGTATCAGTCGCCATTGGTTCAGAAGACGCAAGCCAGAACGTGCTGGCGCTTGATACGGCGTTAGAGGCAACACTTGTAGGGCGCGACAGCGACGGCGCCTTTGGTGGACATCTGAGCTATCGGGCGCTGCACAAAGCAGTGGCTGAGCGTCTGGAAATGGTTGACGGCGAAATGGTGCGGATACCCGCGCCGGGCATTGCCTCGCTCTTGGGCCGCTTCGACATGAAGGGCGGCATTGTCGTGGATGGGGAAGGGCAGGCGCTCAACGCGTCAGATGCCCCCATCGCCAATGCGGCGGAGCTGGTGACGGTTGATCCGTTTGACAATTCCGCGCCGGATGATCTTGCTGAGTTTCTGCTGCGCCTGGGGGATGTTAAAGTCACTGTCGCGGGGATCGATGGGATCAATGAGGATCTGATCGACGGGATCAGTCTGACCATCGAAGACCTTCAGGATCTGGGTGGCACATCGGTGGTTCAGCTGCTGAGCAACAATCCAGATGCGCTTGCGGCCATCGATGGTCTGAGTGCGCTCGAAGATGGTGACATTCTGGATACTCTATCGGCCATTGCCAATATGCTTGTGGTGGTTGGGGACACGCTTTCCGACAAGATGCCGTTCCTCGCGGAAGACATTCCGCTGTTGAACCTGTCCATTCTGGATCAGATCAATTTCGCCAAAGATTTCATTGATGCGCTGAAAGACCTACGGGACGATCCACAGTCCGGATTGGACGTTGTACATGATGAGCTGGAAAAAGTCTTTGGCCATGACACGGTGACACTGACATGGGATGGGGATGCACAAACCATTCTGTTCGATCTCGAATTCAAGTTCCTTGAGGACTATCAAAAGAGCCTGCCGTTCAATCTCGATCTGGCGGAACTTCTGGGCGATCAGCTCAAGGATATTCTTGGAGCGGATCTGGCAGATGTGGTCAGTGGATTTGTTGACGTATCGGGTGATGGTGAGCTGATTTTCGATCCGACGCTGGCGATGCGGTTTTCCTTTGGCATCGATCTGTCGCCAACCTTGGTGAAGCCAACCGACCCGGCAGCGCGGGATCAGGCGCTGAATGAACTGTCAACTGTCAGCAACTTCAATCTTTCCCCGGGTGGGGGCAACGACCTGCGGATCACTTGGTATGATACCGAAGCGGGGACAAACAAGCGCGCGGATATC
Source organism: Pelagimonas sp. (assembly GCA_049116335.1). Lineage (GTDB taxonomy): Bacteria > Pseudomonadota > Alphaproteobacteria > Rhodobacterales > Rhodobacteraceae > CANMIH01. The sequence goes on from JAGDYZ010000007.1 coordinate 54,900, forward strand.
AATCTGGATGATGCCGAAACTCTGGGCGAAGTGGTTGATGCAATTGATGCCGCGGTCAAAGCTGAGTTTGGGGCAACCGTAAGCTTTAGCTACGATGAAACCACGGGGCAGATCACTCTGTCTGACAGCGATACACAGCTGGTGGACACTGCTGATGCCACTGCGATGTTTGGTGCGGATCGGGTTGAGGCCAGTGATGTGGGTGGGGTGCAGACCGTCATTCTGGATGCAGGGTTCACGGACTACGCGAGCGCCCGGGCCTTTACAATCGAGATCAGTGACACGCCCGTATCTGTGAGCATCGAGGAGCAGGTGGGCCGCACTCAGGTGGAATTTATCGCTGCGCTCACAACCGCTCTGCAAGAGGCCCGGATCGATCGCGGAGTTCTCAGCGACACAGGAATATCCTTGGTAGACGTGCCCCTGTCAAACCTGATCGATGTGGTGCTCGAAGGGGGCAATATTGAGCTGCACGGCACTGATTTTGTGACGTCGTTGGGGTATGACGCCATTGGTTTTGCGGTTTCTGGTGAGGATGTATCGAAAGACATCGCCTTTAAAGTTGAGAGCCTGGGCGGATCGAATGTTGCGCGTGCTCTGGGCCTTGATGCCTATGACAGCGCCACTGAGGGTGATCTGACTTCAGAGGTGATTTTTGAAGCCGTGACGGTTGGCACGCCTCGGGTGTATCTGGATACGGAGAAAACCGGTATCGTCGCGGGGTTCACCGCCGGCGTGAATGATGGGCTCGAGCTCAAACTCGGATTAGGTCCCATAGAAGTCCTTGTCGAAAATGGCAAAGCCCTGATCAATGCGGGTGACGGGTCCGATGACCCTGCCAACATCAGTTTGGGCATCAACGATATCGATGGTGACAGCAATGTGGGCCAATACGATCTAAGCCACATCTTTGATATCTCCAGTGATCCGACGCTCGGCTATTCTGATCTGTTTGATGTTGATGTCGCGATCGGAATTGATGTTGATCTGCCGCTGAGTGATACGCTGGGGTTGTTCGACCCCACCACAGATGGGTTGAAATGGACCGCAGACCTGCTGTCCACCCCGGATGATTTCAAACTCAAAGATCTGACGGCCGCAAATGCAAGCGCGTTGATGGAAGGGGTCTTGATTGACCTCTATAACGGTGGAAACATTGCAATCGGGACGGGATTGAACGAGCTTTCGCTCGAGCTTCCGGATTTGTCTGACTTCCTGTCCAACCTCAATGTGCTGGCGATCCTGAACGACCCCAAATTGGTGCTGGGCGGTCTGGATATGCTGCTCAACCAAATGCAGACCATCTTTGATGACTACCTGAGCGGGATCAGTCTGCCGGTGATTGGCGATGCCATTGGCTCGGGCGTCACTTTCTTCGATGATTTCCGTCTGAATGTCGTGGCCAAAGCGCTGGCCTGGGCCGAGACGCCCAATGCGGATGGCAGTTATCCCACAACCGTAGATTTCCTGACCGGTGTCGTGAATGACGCGCTGAATGATCTCTTGGGGACGTCGGGCAAGCAGTATCTGCAGGCCTTCCTCAACACCGATGGGGCCACCGAAGATTCCTATCTCTATGTTGCGCTGAATTTCAATGCTCTGATCTTTGACGAAATGATCGACATTGATTTTGACCTTGGCCTGCCCGGTTTCGATCTTGAGGTGGAAGACGGCTCTAAGGTGCGTATGACCTTGGATTATATGGTCAACATCGGCTTCGGCTATGATGGTCAGGGCTTCTTCCTGCTCAACGACACCGACGATCCAGAGATTGAGATCGAATTTAAAGTCGACGCCGGAAGTTTCGAAGGCTCGATGAGCCTGTTCAATCTGCTGGGTGTCGAAGCCAAGGCGGTGACCCTGCAAAACGGACAGATCGCGTCTAGCGCTGGCAGTGGTGGCGGGACGGCGGAAGTCTCTGCCAGCTTGCAAGCGGATCTTTATGGCGACAGTGGTCTGGAGGTCAAAGACCCAAATAGCAAACCCGCCAACGGCGGTGCAGTGACGGGCGACAGCGCCTATCGCGATTTCAGCGGTGTTGAAGTGAAGAATGCGCTGGGGGAAGCGCTTGACTGGGAAAAAGTGGTCTATCTTGCCCAGTTGGACACCAGCAACCTGATCTCCTTCGACTTTGTTGCAGCATTTGATATACAGATCGGACTATCGGCCAACGTTCTGGATCCGACAACGGGCAACCCCATCGAGTTTGGGGGTGCGCAGGTTATCCCAAGCGTCGCAACAGAATTGGTGTTTCAGGGCGATTACGCTCTGACCACAGGATTGAACATCGACAAGGTATTGTTCAATCAGGTGCGGCTGGATGCGTCGGTTCTCTACGATGCTCTGTTGGCGCCCATTCTTGACCCAATCAAAGAGTTTATCGACCCGCTCGCAGATTTCTTCAGCGTGCTGGCCAATCCACCGATCAGCTACCTGACGCAGATTTTGGGCAATGTTTTCCCAATTTTGAAGATTGTCGATAGCATCATCCAGGTCTCTGACAGTGTTTTGCAATTCACGCAAACGCTGGTGAATACGGGTGGCATGGTTGTCTTCGGGGATTACGATTTCTCAGGCAACGCCGACGATATGGAGAGCGGTGAAAAAGGCGTGTCTTCGATCGATCAGTCGGACATCAGCCGGTCAAATGCCGGGGCGGCATCGCAACAACCCAAATTTGGTGTTTTTGGAAATCCCAACAATGGCCTGTCGATCGAGCTGCCGTTGCTGACGGATCCATTTTCGGCGATCAATATTCTGACAGGCAATTTCGAAGAAGTTGATCTGGTCCGGGCGCGATTTACGCTGTTCAACTTTGACACCGGAGTGATCGATGTAGCCGATGAGGTGCTCAGCGCGATGGGTGCGCCGGGTTGGGTGAAAAGTATCATCAAAAGTGTGTTCCAGGCGACGTTTGAGGCACGGTTCAAAGCTCAATTCGAAGTCGGATATGACATGTCGGGCTTGGCAAATTTCGTCAACTCGTATGATCCCGAACGCCTGCTGGATGGCGTGTTTATTGCCGCTGATCCGGGCTCTTTGGTGGATGCCTATCTTGGGGCTTCACTGCGTCTCAACGCGGGTCTTGCCGGCATCAACTCGTCATTCGGTTTCGGCGTGGAGCTGAGCTTTAACGATCCAAATGATGACGGCAAACTGCGTATTCCCGAATTAATTGCGCTCATTGAGGCCTCAAGCGGTTCGGATATTTTGGGATATTTGTTCCGAGGAACAGCAAGTTATAAGATCTATCTGAGCATCTGGGCGGGCATCAGTCTGCCTTGGCCACTCCCGGATCTGAAGTGGTCCACCACCGTGTTCAATCTGGAAGACAGCATCAGCTTTGGGGGATCTAAACCCCCAGCCCAGCTTGCAACGGATCTGAGTGAAACGGGCAACACCGCGATCCTCAACGTCGGTGCGCGTGCCGGGGCGAGCATGTCGAACATCGAAGCCGATGGAAACGATGTGATCACGGTGACTGGGCCAAACTCTCCGTTCCAAGTGCATCTCAACAGCGATGGTCAGGTTCAAACCGGGAGCTTTGCTGAAGGGGCTGGCGCAATCATCGTTCCGGCTGGCAATGGCAATAACGTCGTCAACCTGGCAGGCGTGAACAAAGATATCACCACAATCACTTATACAGGTACCGGGACGGATACGATTTCACTGCCGCCACAGGGACTGCATGTCGTGTTCGCAGGCGACGGGATTGATACGATTTCAGCCCCCGCAGGTTCGACAGGCACCTATGTTATCTTTGGTGAGGCCGGTGCGGATCAGGTCAATATCCCAAGTGGCAATGTGATCTATTTTGGCGACGCAGATTTCGGGATGAGAGATCTGTTTTTGCAGACCTTTGCCACTGGCGGTGTCAGCAAATCTGCGGTTTTGAACCTGTTGGGGCTCAATGCCGATGGCACAGTCAACAGCAGCGCCAGTGCAAACTATAAGGTAAGCGATGGCCAGAAGGTCAATTTGCATGGCCTGTTAAACAGCTACACTGAAACCACCCAACTTAAAGCGGCCAAAGATGTTGAGACTGTCACGGTTGGATCTGGCAATCACACCATCCTGACCGGAGGGGGCGCGGACCGTATCACCGGAGCGTTGAGTGGAACGGGTACTGTGACGGTGTTGTCTGGCGCGGGGGCCGATCGGGTGACCGTTGGGGGCAATGATGTTTTTGTCGAAGGCGGTGCCGGGTCCGATATCATACAGGTGAATGGCGCAGAAACCGAGGTTTGGGGCTGGGGCAAGGCCGCAGGCGTGGATGGATTGCCAACCAACAATGATGCACTCTCTGCTCTGTCGCTCAAAGATGGCGCGGACATCATGATCGGCGGGGATGGCAACGACAGCTTCTTCGGCCAGTTGGGCAAAGACATCCTGCAAGGCGACGGCGGTGCCGATAGCCTGTCGGGCGGCCTAGAGAACGATCTTATCAATGGCGGCACTTTCCATATGTCGGACAGCTCAGGCGCGACTTTGGTGCTCTCCGATATTGATCTCACAGGTCAGCTTCGGTCCGGCCTGGTGGTGTCCAGTGTCGGTGATGCCGATGGCAATGATACCATCGCAGGTAATGATGGCGATGATGTCATGATTGGTGGCGGTGGCAGTGACAGCATGCTGGGTGGTCTGGGTAACGACATTCTTCTGGGAGATTTTGGATCCGTCACGCTTTCTAGCAGCCTTGTGGCAAAACAGGCCGTTACGATCCTCGATACAGATCCGCGCGGTGGCACGGATCAGCTGTTTGGAGAAGACGGGAATGACATTCTGATCGGGGGGGCTGCGGATGCAGGTCACCCCGAGACATTGGAAGATTTCCAAGGCAACAACATCATTCTGGGGGACTTCGGCCAAATTTCCGGCGCACGTATCCTAGAAAACGCGACACACATTAGCGGCACAGCCTCGATCAATGGCGGCGCTGATCTGATCCGAACCGGTCGTGGCAATGATATGATCGTGGGCGGGGAAGGGAACGATACGCTGCAGTCCGGTTTGGGAGCAGATATCATTCTTGGCGACCTTGGTGTGATCGATATTACTGGCCTGACCATCACAGGTGTCGCAGATGATGCGGATGGGAACGATCAGATCACCTTGGGTGTCGATACTCCGAGTGAATACAGCACACCAGCGTTGCCCGACTTGTTTGATATGGTTGTCGCCGGTGGTGGCAACGATACCATTGCAGCGCAGTCAGCAGGGCTTGCTGCGATGACTGACAGCGGTGTGATCACCTTGGAAGCTTTGGCGCTGAATGCGCTGCGCAGCTATGTCGCGCCATCGGCAGGCGCGTCACAAGAGGCATTGGATGCAGATGCCCGCACCCGCCGCCTGATCGGCTCATTGATCAAAACCATGACCAGCGCAGGCCACGCCAGTGACGGTGCCGATGTGCTGACCACACAGGGTGGCACGGTCACAGCGGTTCTGGGGGGTGGTTCTGATCAGGCCACATTGGCAGATGGGGCGGTGTATGTGCTGGGTGACGATGGCTCGATCCAGATGACGTCGAACAGCGACCACACCGGCCGCGAGGTGGTCATGACCACCGCCGCAAGTGTGGTCAACGCGGGCAACGATACCGTGACTTCGCAGACAGGTGAGGCCGTCATCGTCGGCGGGATGGGCGCGGATAGTCTGAGCTCGGGCGCAGGTGATCATGTCATCTTGGCGGACGACGGAACGCTGACGCGCGATGACCGGACTGCTGAGCTCGGGATTTCCATTCAGACCACTGCAGCAGCCACCGATGGTGCGGATCACGTCACAATCACGGATGGCGATATGCACATCGCGACAGGGACCGGGTCCGATACGGTGCAAGGGGGCAATGGCGACATGACCCTGCTTGCGGGCTCTGGGTCGGTCACATTGACCGCTGCGGAGCGTGTAATTTCGTCGGAAGGCGCAGATGCGGATGGCGATGATGTGGTCACTCTGGGCGATGGTGAAAAATTTGTTGCTCTGGGGCTTGGCAATGACCGCGCCACTCTGGGCAATGGGCACACTCGTCTGTTGGGGGATGCAGGGGAAATTCGACTGACCCGCGCGACGGGCGCGCTCAGCGTCTCAACCAATGGGCTGACCTCTGGTGGCGATGACACGGTGACCACGCTTGATGGAGACGACCGTGTTGTTCTTGGCTGGGGTCATGACAGTGCCGACCTTGGCGAAGGTGCAAATATTGCGGTGGGGGACAATGGAACACTGACCGTTGACGCGGCACTCACCCGTGTGACGAGCACAGATGCGCCCCATGGCGGCGATGACAGCATCACCACAGGCACAGGTGTTGACCTTGTTGTCGCAGGCAGTGGTGACGACACGCTGTCACTGGGTGACGGAGACAACCGCGCTCTGGCGGATAACGGTGTGATGGAGATCACCGCAGCGTCCACAACTCTGACCTCTGCCGATGAAAGCATTGGTGGCAACGACAGTGTCACCTCTGGCACCGGGTCGGATTGGATTGTTCTGGGCGTGGGGTCGGACACTGCCGCGCTGGGTGACGGTGCGAATATGGCGATTGGTGATAATGGCCTGCTGGAAGTGGATGCCTCCGTCACGCGCTTGACCAGTCGCTCGGCAGATCACGGCGGCGATGACAGCATCACCACAGGCACAGGTGTTGACCTTGTTGTTGCGGGCAGTGGTGACGACACGCTGTCGCTGGGTGACGGAGACAACCGCGTGCTAGCGGACAATGGTGTGATGGAGATCACCGCCGCGTCCACAACCCTGACCTCCTCAGATGACAGTATTGGTGGCAACGACAGTGTGACCAGTGGCACTGGGTCGGATTGGGTTGTTCTGGGCGTGGGTTCTGACACTGCCGCGCTGGGCGAGGGCGCGAACATGGCGATTGGTGACAATGGTCTGCTGGAAGTGGATGCCTTGGCCACACGTTTGACCAGTCGTTCGGCAGATCATGGCGGCGATGACAGCATCACCTCAGGCACAGGAATAGACCGTGTTGTTGCAGGCAGCGGAAACGACACGCTGTCGCTGGGTGAAGGAGACAACCGCGCCTTGGCGGATAATGGTGTGATGGAAGTCACCGCCGCGTCGACAACCCTGGCTTCTTCGGATGATAGCATTGGTGGCAACGATAGCGTTGTCACCGGTACCGGGTCGGATTGGATTGTTCTGGGGGATGGCGCGGACCACGCGAGCCTTGGTGCAGGCGACAACCTGGCGCTGGGTGACAATGGTGTGCTGACCAAAACCACCACGACGGAAAGTCTGGAGACCCAATCGCCGTCTCTAGGTGGCAATGACACCGTTATCTCGTTGGCTGGTCACGATCATGTGGTGCTGGGGCAGGGCGCGGATCTGGCGGATCTGGGTGAGGGCAATAATGTTGTGCTCGGCGACAATGGCAGCCTGACGCTGGATGCGACATCGCTGATCCTTGAGGCCACAGATCGCACACTTGGGGCCGCGGATACCGTGACCTCGGGTGCAGGCCATGACATAGCCATCCTTGGTGTGGGCAGTGACCATGCCTCATTGGGAGACGGCGACAACCGCGCGCTGGGCGACAATGGCCGGATTGAAATGTCCTTTGCCGGGACAAGCCGTCTGGAGGCGACGGATGGGGCAGATGGTGCGGATACCGTACTGAGCGGCACCGGGCTTGATGTCATCATTGGGGGCTTGGGCAATGACAGCATCCATGCTGGGGCGGGTGACAATACTCTGCTCGGGGACATGGGCTTTGTTACTCAGGAGAGCGGTCTGGCGGCGGCGGCAACCCGAACCGCAGCCACGGCAGACTTTGGCAACGGCGGGCAAGACACCCTGACCACGCTTGAAGGTGTGGATGTTGTCTTGGCGGGTGCCAACAACGACAGTGTGTCGACCGGAGCCGGCGAAGACCTTGTTGTCGGTGATGATGGCAGCTGGATTTCCGCGCATCCGACAGGTTTGGGGCGCGCGCAGACAACAGTTCTGCAAAGCGGCGGCAATGACTGGATCGATGCAGGCGCCGACAATGATCTTGTGATGGCGTCACAGGGCCATGACACGGTTCAGGCGCAAGAAGGCGAAGACGTTGTTCTGGGGGATGACGGGGATGTCACCTTCCGCAATGAAACGGACGTTGAAACGCTTGTGCTGACCAATATTGCGTTGGGCGGTGATGATCTGATCACAGCCCAAGGCGGTAGTGGTGACAATGTGCTGATCGGGCAGGCCGGTGCCGACACGATGATCGGTGGGATCGGCGACGACCTGATGATTGGGGATCTGGCAACTGTAACCTTTGCAAGCTACCAGACTGTGATGCCGGGACAATCGGTGGTCGACCGCCTGAGCGACATGGTGGGCATTGAGCCAACTCTTGGCTTTGACGACAGCATCAGCGGCGCTGAAGGCGATGACTTCATCATGGGCGGGTTTGGCGGTGACACGCTGCGCGGTCAGGATGGTCAGGATTTCCTCATTGGTGAAACCGTCATCTACAAACGCACATGGGTCCCGCAGTCGGATGGCACCATCACCGAAGAGCTGACCATCGACACCAACTTTGCCTATCTCGACGGGGGATATGACTTTATCCATGCCGGAGATGGTGCGGATATTGCTGTGGGTGGTCTGGGACCGGATATGTTCTTTGGCAACACCCGGGATGACCTGTTGCAGTCCGATGGCTATGCGGGGATCTTCCGCGCAACCTGGGGCACCCTAGGTTATGCGGACGCCACACCACACCGCGCGCTCTATACATCTAACTATGCGGGGTCAGGCGCCACGGATGTGGTCTCGGCCGCTCAAGAAAAAGACTCGATTGGCGTCCCGCTCAAATTCGAAGATCTGGGCGCAGAACCTGAAGAGAAAGCCAAACAGCAGATCGAAGGCGAAAGTGCGATTTCCGAGGGCTATCAGTCCGAGAGCGCACCCGAGATTGTACTTGGGCAGGTGATTGACCAAGTGCTGCTACATCTAGAGGGGGCCGAAGTGATGGCGGCGCTCGCTGAAACCATGGCGGCGGGGGCTGATTTGGATCTGGCCCGCGCGGCCTTGATGCAATCGGTCATGAGCCAGCTGGCAGGCGCCGCCAACATGGATGCGGCGACGTTTGAACAGCTGATCTCGCAGATCGTCGACCACATCCTAAGCCGGGTTGCCACCGAGGCTGCACAGGCTAGAACCCTGTCGGAGGATACTCCGATGCAATTGGCCCTCGCGGCTGAATAAGATCAACACGGGAAGACAACACAATGAGCGATACAGTAAGCGGTGCACCCGCAGCCCTGAACGGCACAACCATCAAGTGGGACGACAGAGACATGGTCAGCTCCTACGCCAATGTTGGCACCGCAACCGCCAACCGCGAAGAGTTTTTCCTGCTGTTTGGCACCCACCAGCACTGGCGCGGCACCCGCGAAGAGACGGCGGAAGTTGAGGTCAAACTGGCCAATCGGATGGTCATGAGCCCCTTTGCGGCCAAGCGTCTTGCAGTGATCCTGACCCAGTCGATCAAAGCCTATGAAGAGCAGTTCGGCACAATCGAAACCTGATAAGACAGGTCTCTTACGTGCTTGATCATGCCTTAGCTGTCCTGTCGCTTGGACTCGCGCCTGAAAATGCCGCGCGGGTTCTGTCAGGACAGCTGCCGTCTGACATTCCTCTGCCGGAGCTGCTAAGCTATCGGGACGAAAAGCCAAACCTGCGCAAACTGGGCGACAGGTTGGTGATTGTTTTGCCCATGGCCGGAGCTTGGCAGGCATGGGTCTTCGATCAGGTTCCCCCGGTGACGGAATTGCCCGGCTTGGTCGACCAGATCCGCATTGCGGGCCCGAAGCTCACGACGCAGAGCCAAAGTGCCGAGCTCCCTCGAAACAATCTCGCGCAGGATGCGGAGGCCTCAGTGACGGTCACTGGGGCTAAGCCCGAGGCAGAGGATACTGGGGCAGCTGCGGTTTTGGTTGTGTTGCAGCGCCTAGGAGACGGCCCGGGGCGCAAAGTTAAAAACGTTCTTCAGATTGTGGCCAATGCCTGTGTCGAAGCCGGTCTGTGCCATGTGGCCATTGTTGCCCGAAGTCGCGCTGGGCGGTTGAAACCCATGCTGGCGTCTGATGCCTCTGCTGGGACATTCTTCGACGAAATTCGCCATGTTTGTAAGCAGGTTGCGCAGAACGACGCCCAGACCTTGCGCGTGACAAAGGACACTCTGGAAGAGACCGATCTGGATCCGGCGCTGTTGCATGACATGCTGGGGCAGGGGGATCTTGTGATCGCCGTGCCGGGGCAGTCTGAACATGGCTATGCGTTGGTGCTCTCGGGCGCTGTGCCCAATGCTGAGGTGCATCTGGATGGCATTCTTAGCGCTTTAGGCGCCATTGTGCCTGCTAAACCCCCGCATCCGCTAAAGGCTAAACTGATCCGAAGTGCTCTTGTTGCTTCGGCCCTGGCCGCAAGTGTCTGGCTGACCTTGCCCGCTCCTTTGACCGTGACGGCGACTGCCATCAGCCAACCGGCCCAAGCGCGCGCTCTGTCGCTGCCTTTTGATGCCTTTCTGGAGGAGGTGCAGGTTCGTGTCGGGGATGTTGTCACTGAAGGGGCCCCAATAGCGACGCTTCGCGCTCCGACCTTGGCGGATCAACGCGCCGAAATCGCTTTGCAGATCTCAGTGGAACAGGCCTCTGCGCAATCTGCACTGTCTGCCAATGACTATGGCGCCTATGTGCTTTCGGAACAGCGTATTGCGCAAAGTCAGAAACGTCTGGAACAGATCGAGGGCCGGATTGCCAAGCTTGACCTGCGTGCCCCGATTTCAGGTCGTGTGGTACAGGTGCTAGGATCGGAGGTTGCAGGAAACTATCAGGCCACTGGCGAGACTCTGGCCATGATCCAACCCGACGCGCGTTTTGTGTCAACGCTCACTGTGGCACGGGTGGATGCGCCTTTGTTACGCGCTGGGCAAATAGGATCGATTTGGTTTCGTGGTATCTCTGGCCAGACGTGGGATTTTGAGATCATCAGCGCGCCGATGCAACGCAGCGATCCGACCACGGGGGAAGAGACACTAGTTGTGCAGGCGCGGATCACGGGTGACGACCAGTCCCGCCTCTTTGCCGGGCTTGCGGGCTTTGCCCGTATCGAAACCGGTCAAACCATTCGTATTGCCGCATTGACCCGGTATGCGCGCGAATATCTCAGGATGAAACTATGGACCTGGTTCGACTTCCAGCTTTGAAGCAGGTCGCCTTACGCCTCTCTGCCGAAGGAGGGCGGGTGCTCTATCTGGCGCAGGATCGCGCAACCGGGCGGATTTTTACTCTGCCTGCCAAGCTGGCCCATGCGCTGCGGCTGTCTCAACAGGCGGTGAACGACCCCGCGCAGGCGACTCAGGTGCGCGAGCGGCTGGACGAAGATCAAGCGCGCGAGGCTTTTGGGTTTTTGCACATGGTGCGCAGCGCGCGGGCCACGGATTTGTTGCGCAGAAAGCCGTTTAATCCGCTGTTTGCGAATATTCCGTTGTTTGATCCCAGCCCAGTGCAAAGATACCTTGAAGGCGTTGCACGGCTGTGTGTTGGCCCGCAGGTCTTTGGTGCGCTATTTGCCCTGGCGCTGCTCTGCTTTTTGAAGGGGGTGCAAAACGACTGGGCGATTGCCCAAGAATTCGAGCGCGCCTTTTCGATCGAGGCTCTGCTGAGCTTCGGCCTGATTGCGCCTGTTTTGAAGGTGATCCACGAGCTGGGCCATGTGCTGGCGGCGACGCGTTATGGGGTACGGGTGAAACAGGCGGGGATCATGCTTGTTGGGCTCTATCCGATGCCCTTTGTGGATGTGACCGATGCCGATATGACCGCCCCGCGTCGCGCGCGGATTGCAATAAGCCTGGCGGGAATTGTCACCGATCTCTTTATAGGCGGCCTGGCCTTTGTGGCCTGGCATTTGACCGAGGGCAGCTATTTTCACGTGCTTTTGGGCAATATCGTGGTGTTCTCCACATTGAATTCGATTCTGTTCAATGCCAATCCACTGATCAAACTGGATGGGTATTACGCCCTGTTCGACGCCTTGGGGATGCGTAATTTCTATACCCGCTCGGCGTCGATGCTGAAGGATGTAACAGCCTGGTTTGGGTCTTTTGGTCAAAACGGTGCCCTGCCTCGGTCCTGGGGTCAGGCCGGGATGTTGGGATATGCGCTCGGGACCTTGGTCTATCGACTTAATATCTTGTGGATCATCGCCGCAGGCTTGATGCCGAAATATTTAGGGGGTGGGGTTCTTCTGACGCTTTGGGGGGCTTTGGTAATGTTTGTTGCACCGATGATGCGTGCAGCTCCGTCTGGGGCCTCTCCCGACACCAATCGTATCCGTCGAAGAGCGGTCTGGTGGGGTGGGCTGACCGCGATGGTGGCCGTTTTGGGACTTTGGGTGCAGTGGTCGTTCTCGGTTGTTGTGCCTGTTTCTGTTGATACGAGTGGGCGGTATCAAATGACCGCCCGCAGCAGCGGACACTTGGAAGCTCCCCTTCACTCAGGTTTGGTCGAGGCCGGTGCTGTGTTGGTCTTGCAAGACAATTCTGTGTTGCGCGACGATCTAGCAATTTTGGCGCAAGAGATGATCGGAGCCGAGGCGGTACTAGACAGCGTGCGTGGCGAAGACCCGGCCAAAGCAAAAGCAGCGCAAGATAAGATCATCTCATTGACGGAGCGACAGCATATTCTGGAAGGTGAAATAACCAATCTTCGGCTTGTTGCCTCGCACTCGGGTCTGTTTGTTCCAATGGAGCGTTTGCAGCTGGGACAGTGGCTGAATTCTGGGCAATCTGTTGGAGCCTTTTTACCCGACACAGGTCACGCGCATCTGACAGGCGATGTTCCGGAACGGTATGTTACTCTCTACCAGGCTTCGCTCCAGAGTGCGGATCTGAAAATTGGGAAAACTTATCAGTCCGTAGATATTGCCGGGCTTGAGCTGCGCGAGGTGATGCAGCTTGATCGTGAAAGTGGTACCCGAAGCTGGCAGCTGACCGTGCAGCTTCCAAATCAAGTGCCGTCTCAGATGCTGGGTCAACCAGGCCATATCCGACTTCGGTTTGAGCGGGCACCAGCATGGAGACATGCCTTATTCTGGTGGCAAGGCGTGATCGAAAAATATCGTGAAGCTCAGATGCTCGACCGCGCAAATTTTCTCCAATAGAGCGGTGCCCCGGTTGGAGAATGTTCCTATTTGAATTGGGGTTTAGGCTAGGTAATCGAATGCAAAATGAGACAAAAATGGCTGGCGCGTTGCCTAGGTTCCTACCTACACTCAGCGCTGGAAACCGGCGGAGGTAAACATGTCAGGTTGGGGGTCCCCGGAACAAGAGGCAGCGCGGGCAAGACAACAGCAGGAGATGATCCAGCGCCGTGAGGACGAAAACCGGCGTCGTTTGGCTGATTTAGAGGCGAAGCGACGCGCTGAGGAGGCGCGCCAGAGAGAGCAGCGCGAAAAAACCACAGCAATGATGGAAGGGGCTGCTGGCAAACGTTCACACCGCAGTCTCACCCATAGCGGAGATTATATGTTGGGCGCTGCCCTAGGTGGGCGCGATCCTGTTACGGGTAAATCCAATTATGAAGCCACTGCGCAATCGGGACGTCGTTCTTCGGGGGCTGCGGGCGTTGTCCCGGCGCGTGTTCCAGTCAAACGGCGGCTTGAGCAGGTCTGGGACACCAGTGTCTTTATCGTCATTGGGCTGCTGATCTATGGCTTTGCCAATACGGTTGGCATCGTGGACTATGTCAAAGCACAGCTGAGTTTCGAGATGTCACCTGCGTCTTCGCCTTTAGAGACGCGGACATCAAGCCATTTTGGCGGTGTGCCTCTTAGTCACTATATCACGGCGGATCGACTGAGTATCCGCACCGGGCCGGGTGTGAATTATCCGTCGTTGGGTACGCAGCCGGGCGGAGGGTGTATTGCGGTTCTTGCTCAGGTGAATGCCGAGTGGAGCCAGGTCATGGTGCCAACGGCCTCAGGCCCACAGGCGCATTATGCAGCCAGCGCATTTCTTGCACCATTGACGTCAACGGACCTGTGTCGCTGAGAGGTTTGGCCTAGCTACTATTCCTGTCTCGGTAGGTCTTAGAGTTGACAAAACGGACCAGAGTTTGGCTTGATAGAGCACATCGTCATGATCTGTGTGCCTAGAATTAGGGCAATTTGCCTAGTGACATTCATGTGCCGCGCAGTTTAATCCAAATGTTACAAATACATATGTGAATGTTTCGTATTTTGGTGTGGAAATGACTAACCGATAAAAATTGGATTTGCAAAACAGGAGAGGGTAATGAATTCACGATCGACAACTCGGAGGGTTATGCTGGCGGCACTGGTTGCTGCCTCGACCCTGATGACCGCTGGGGTTGCGGCGGCTGAAAAGCTTAAGGTGGCCGCAATTTACACTCTGCCTGTTGAACAGCAATGGATCAGCCGTATTCATAAGGCGCTGAACACCGCCGCTGAGCGGGGCGACATCGAGTATGTTTTCTCAGAGAATGTTGCCAACACTGACTATGAACGCGTGATGCGCGAATATGCCGAGCAGGGGCAAAAGCTTATTGTTGGCGAGGTGTTTGGTCTTGAGCGTGCTGCGCGCAAGGTGGCCAAAGACTATCAGGACACGGCATTTCTGATGGGGTCGTCCTTTGGCCCGGTTGGCCCAAATTTCTCGGTTTTTGACAACTGGATTCACGAGCCGTCCTACCTGAGCGGTATGGTCGCTGGCAAAGCAACCGAGTCGAATGTGATTGGTATGGTGGGGGGCTATGCCATCCCCGAGGTCAACCGACTGATGCATGCCTTTATGGATGGGGCGCGTGACGTGAACCCAGAGGTTAAGTTCATCGTGAACTTTATCGACAGCTGGTATGACCCGCCCAAAGCCAAAGAAAGCGCTTTTGCGATGATGGATGCTGGTGCGGACGTCATGTATGCCGAACGCTTTGGTGTATCGGACGCTGCAGTTGAGCGCGGCGTGAAGGCGATCGGGAATGTAATCGATACTTCGGGTGACTATCCGGGCACCATCCTGTCGTCGGCCTTGTGGCAAATGGAGGCCACCATCGACAAAGCTGTGGCCAATGTTGCTGCGGGTACGTTTGAGGCGGCGGATTACGGCCAGTTTAGCTATATGGGCTACGGCGGCGGGTCGCTTGTCATGGACGAGAGCCTCATCGACGCTGAGACCGTTGCGGCAGTGAAAGCGCGTGAGGCGGAGATCATGGATGGTCTGTTCCGTGTGAACGTGAACGACGACCGCCCTGTGTCCGACAACTAAGTTTGAAAGGGGCTGGCGATTGCGCTGGCCCCGATTTCGATGACAGATTCCACAGTTCTCAAGCTCAACGGCCTCAGCAAGCGCTTTGGTTCCGTTGTGGCCAATGACGATGTGAGCCTGACCCTAAACAAGGGGGAGGTTCTTGCGCTTCTTGGCGAAAACGGTGCGGGTAAGACCACACTGATGAATATGCTGTTTGGGCATTATCTGCCCGATGCAGGTTCGGTTGATGTGGCGGATGAAGGGGGCACGCTACGTGCGTTGCCTCTGGGTCATCCGCAGGCGGCTCTTGGGGCCGGTGTTGGTATGGTGCATCAGCATTTCACGCTGGCAGAAAATCTTAATGCGCTGGACAATATCACGCTTGGGTCGGAACCGCTGTTTGCGCTCAAGCGCGACCGGGCCGCGGCGCGGCGCAAGATCGAAGGCATCATAGAACGCAGCGGATTGAATGCGCCGTTGAACGTGCCTGTGGGGCGTCTGACCGTGGGCGAGCGTCAGAGGGTTGAGATTCTCAAAGCGCTGTACCGTGATGCACGGATTTTGGTTCTGGATGAACCCACGGCCGTGTTGACACCGCAAGAGGCGGATACGCTGTTTGAGAACGTTCAGGCCATGACGCAGGAGGGGCTGTCGGTGATTTTCATCAGCCACAAACTGCGCGAAGTTCTGGCCTTTTCCGACCGGATTGCCGTGCTGCGCCATGGGCGCAAGGTGGGTGAAATGGCCACCTCCGAGGCTGATGAATCGTCGATTGCGCGCATGATGGTGGGAGTCGATACCCCGAAAGTGGCGCGGGCCGAGCTGGCACCAGGGCAACCGGTGATGCAACTTGCAGGTATCTCGGTGGCCGGGCGGTCAAAACGGGACACGTTGAAAGACGTTGATTTGACGGTCAACGCGCATGAAATACTGGGGGTTGCCGGGATTTCGGGCAATGGCCAGGGCGGATTGGCGCGGGTGATTTCGGGGCTGGTGCATCCCAGTGCCGGGCGTATCTCGATCGACAATAGGCCCATCGCAAAACCCAGCCCCGCCGCCATGGTCAAGGCGGGCATCGGGCGGATTCCTGAAGATCGGCACCACGAGGGCATTGTTGGCTCAATGAGCGTGGCCGAAAACATGGTGATTGAGCGGCTGGACGATCCCGAAGTTCAGCGATTTGGTTTGTTGCGCCATGATGAAATCCGTGACCATGCGGAAGACCTGGCGCAGGAGTATGATGTCCGGGGCCCCGGCGTGACCGCCTCGGCGCGGTTGTTATCGGGCGGGAATATTCAAAAGCTCATTTTGGCTCGGGTGTTTGAACGGGCACCTCGTCTGATCCTAGCGAACCAACCAACCCGAGGACTGGATATGGGGGCGGCGGCCGAGGTGGGTCGCCGGTTGCTTGAGTCGCGGGAACGCGGTGCGGGTGTGGTTTTGATCTCAGAGGATCTGGACGAGATCTTGGGGCTGGCCGACCGGATTGTGGTGATCCGCGATGGCACGCTGATCGAGGCCGCAACCCATGACCGTGAGACGGTTGGGCTTATGATGGCAGGAGAAACGGAATGATCCGGATTGAACCGCGTGCGCAGTCTCCGCGCGCCTTTGCATTGGGCATTCCTGTGCTGTCTGCGATTGTGGCGTTGGCCTTGGCGGCCATTCCGCTGATCTTTGCCGGAGCCAATCCGATTGTGGCCTATGGCGAGATGTTCAAAGGTGTTTTTGGCTCGCTGTTTGCCTTTTCCGAGATGCTGACACGGGCCACGCCCTTGATGTTCACCGGGCTGGCGGCTGCTTTGGCCTTTCGGGCCAAGCTTTGGAACATCGGGGCCGAGGGGCAGCTCTATCTGGGGGCAATGGCGTCGGTTGCTATTGGGTCGGGTGTGCTGGATGTCTCGGGCGTTGTTTTGCTGCCGCTGATCATTGTCTGCGGGGCGGCGGCGGGGGCTGTTGGCATGGCGGCGCCGACCTATCTCAAAGTGCGCTTTGGCGCGGATGAGGTGGTGACCACGCTGTTGTTGAACTTCATCATTTTGATTTTCCTACAGATGATGCTGGAAGGACCGTTGCAGGATCCGATGAGCCTGGGCTGGCCGCAATCGGCGCCGGTGTTGGATCAGGGGATGTTACCGCCGATGATGGAGCGGATGCGGGTGCATTCGGGGCTTATTCTGGCGCTGGTTCTTGCGGGAGTGGCACAGTTTATGCTGGCGCGCTCGGTCTGGGGCTTCAAGCTGCGTGCGGTTGGGGAAAACGCCGCCGCAGCGCGCCACGCCGGGATCAATGTCAAACGCTCGCTGTTTGGTGTGGCTATGATTTCCGGCGCGTTGGCCGGTTTGGCCGGGGTGAGCGAAGTCGCGGGGCTTAAGGGCTATCTGACCGCAGATCTGTCACCGGGCTTTGGCTATACCGGGATTGTGGTGGCGATGCTGGCGGGATTGTCGCCCGTAGGGGTTGTTGTGGCCGCTTTGTTCATCGCCTCGGTGTTTGTCGGGGCTGACAGCATGAGCCGCGCCATGGGTGTGTCGTCCTTTCTGGCTGATCTTGTGGTGTCGATGTCGCTGTTGTGCGTGTTGATTGGCGGTTTTCTGGCGAAGTATCGGATCATCCGGTCCAACAAAGCGGGGGCCACATCATGATGGACCTGTTGAATATCTTGCTAAGCGAGAGCTTCTGGGCCGCGTCGTTGCGCATTGCAACGCCATTGATTTTTGGCGTTTTAGGCGCGCTGATCTGTGAGAGGGCCGGGGTGCTGAACCTAGGCATCGAAGGCATTTTCGTTGTTGGCGCCATGTGCGGCTGGATGGCGGTTTGGCTGGGGGCTGGACTTTGGGGTGGTATTCTTGTGGCTGCCTGCGCCGGGGCTTTCTTTGGTCTGCTGCATGCCATTCTGACTGTGCCATTAGGGCTGTCCCAGCATGTGAGCGGGTTGGGAATCACGCTGTTCGCCACCTCGGTGAGCTATTTCACCTATCGCACGGCGCTTCCCAGTGTCTCGTCGCCTCCGCGGATAGAACCGTTCCAACCGCTCGATTTGCCAATCCTCTCGGACCTGCCGTTTCTTGGGCCGGTGCTGTTCCAGCAAACTGCGCTGACATGGCTGGCTTTGGCTTTTGTCGCGCTGGTCTGGTACGTGATGAACCGCACGGCATTGGGGGTGGCCTTGCAGGCGGTTGGAGACAACCCAAACAGTGTCGACGCACAGGGGCTGTCGGTCTATGGCTTGCGTATCGGGGCCATTGTCGCGGGATCGGCCTTGATGGCGCTTGGCGGAGCGTTTCTGACTATGAGCGCCTTTGATGCGTTTTTCTTTGGCATGGTGAATGGTCGGGGCTGGGTCTGTATTGCTTTGGTGATTTTTGCCAGCTGGCGACCGGGCAAGGCCCTGTTTGGAGCGCTGTTGTTTGGGGCCTTTGATGCGCTTCAGGTGCGGTTGCAGACCGAAATGGGGGCTCTGGTGCCCGGGCAGGTGTTTTTGATGGCGCCCTATATCCTGTCGATCATTGCCCTGGTGATTGCGGCCCGTTCGGCGGATTACCCGCGCGCTTTGCTGACGCCCTGGTTCAAGGGCCAACGATAAGAGATCTGAAATGTTTGACCTGATTTTGAAAAATGCCACGCTGCCCGATGGGCGCACCGGGATGGATATCGCCTGTCAGGGCGGAAAGATTGTTGCGGTTGAGGCGGGAATTGCGGCTGAGGCCAGTGAAGTGATCGACGCAGACGGCTATCTGGTGTCGCCACCGTTTGTCGACCCGCATTTCCATATGGATGCGACCTTGTCCTTAGGTACCCCGCGCATGAATGTCTCGGGTACCTTGCTTGAGGGCATTGCGCTTTGGGGCGAGCTGAAACCGATCCAGACGGTGGATGACATCGTTGAACGGGCGATGCGTTATTGTGATATGGCGGTGTCCATGGGCATGGGCGCGATCCGCAGCCATGTCGATACCTGCGATGACGAGCTTAAAGGGGTCGAGGCTCTGTTACAGGTGCGCGAGCAGGTGAAAGATTATCTTGATCTGCAACTGGTGGCCTTTCCGCAAGACGGCGTTTTGCGTGATCCCACGGCTATGGCCAATACGGTTCGAGCATTGGATATGGGTGTGGATGTCGTTGGTGGCATTCCGCATTTCGAGCGCACAATGGCCGATGGGGCCGAAAGTGTGCGCCACCTGTGCCAGATTGCGGCGGATCGCGGCTTGATGGTGGACATGCATTGCGACGAAAGCGATGACCCTCATAGTCGGCATATCGAGACCTTGGCTTATGAAACCCAGCGATTGGGATTGCAGGGACGGGTGGCGGGATCACATCTGACCTCGATGCATTCGATGGACAATTACTATGTCTCGAAGTTGATCCCATTGATGGTAGAAGCGGGCGTGCATGCGATCCCCAACCCCTTGATCAACATCATGTTACAAGGCCGCCATGACACCTATCCCAAGCGGCGCGGTCAGACTCGCGTGCGCGAATTGCGCGATGCGGGGATCACCGTTGGCTTTGGCTCGGACTGCGTCAAAGACCCATGGTATTCGCTGGGGAAGGCGGACATGCTTGATGTGGCCTTCATGGGGCTGCATGTCGGACAACTGTCGAGCCGGGCAGATATGGATTGGTGTTTTGACGCGGTGACGCGCAATTCTGCCAAGATCATGGGGCTTGAGGGCTATGGTCTTGAAAAAGGGTGTGACGCGAATTTTGTACTGCTGCAGGCAAGTGACAAAATTGAGGCGATCCGGCTGCGTGCCCATCGTATCGCTGTGGTGCGCAGGGGCAAGGTGATCTCACGCTCTGCCCCGATCGAGCAAGTTGTGACGACGGCTGGGGGGCGGCGGATCGTGAAAGACTAAAGTGTTTAGGGCAGGGCCACTGGCCTTGCCATTTGCTGGCCCAAAGGAAGAAACTAAAAGCGTGATGCAAGCCTTGGTCACGAAAAGGTGAGAATTTTCTAATTGGCAAATCTACCTATCGATAGGTAGATTGGAGGTGTAAATCAAACCAAGGATCACACCAATGAAAATCTATGATGTTGAGGGCTTTCCCAATCCTGCCCGTATCCGCATCGCCCTTGCTGAGAAGGGTGCAACCGACAAAGTCGATTTTGTACCGGTCGATGTCATGAATGGTGAGCATCGCTCTGACGCGTTTAAGGCAAAGAACCCTGATGCCACTGTTCCCTGCCTAGAGCTTGAAGACGGCACGCATATTTCTCAGTGCACCGCGATCACAGAATACATCGATGGCAGCTTTGATGGACCGTCGCTGACCGGGACAACACCAAAAGAGCGGGCCCAGATCTCGATGATGAATATCCGTGCCGAAGCTGGTCTTTTGAACGCGGTTGGAACCTATTTTCATCACGCGACCGATGGTCTTGGTCCTGAGTTGGAAACCGATCAATGTGTGGAGTGGGGCGACAAGCAAAAGGCAGTTGCAGGACAGACCATGATCTATCTGAACCAGGTTCTGTCAAAACAGGACTATCTCGCAGGCGCCGCTTTTTCGATGGCGGATATCACCGCCTTCGCCGGTCTGGCCTTTGCGGATTTTGCCAAAGTTGAGATTCCGGTCGACTTGACCCATCTGCACAGCTGGCGCAACAAGGTGGCGGCGCGGCCGAGCATTGCCGGTGCGTAACCCCCTGCGACAGTGGAGAGTATCATGGAACTGAATTCTGATTTCACCAAACGTGCGCTTGTTCATTCTGAGCAGATTGATTGGGCAGCATCGCCCATGGCAGGGGTCGAGCGCCGCATGTTAGACCGTATCGGTGGTGAGGTCGCGCGCGCGACGACCATCGTGCGTTTCGCGCCAGGCAGCGCCTTTTCCCCGCATGTTCATACCGGAGGTGAAGAGTTCATCGTATTGGATGGCGTCTTTCAGGACGAACATGGGGATTTTCCAGAGGGAACCTATGTGCGCAACCCACCAACATCGTCTCATACGCCCGGATCCGAAGAGGGCTGCACGATCTTTGTGAAACTTTGGCAATTTGACAAAGACGACCGCACACAGTTCCGCAAGTCGATGGCCGATGAGCTAGGTGTGTCTGAAAACGGTGTGGCCCGCGCCGAGTTGCATCGTGATGACCGCGAGGTGGTCAGCTATTTGTCGGTAGAGCCAGAGGTCGACCTTGTGCACACCGCCTCGGGTGGCATCGAAATCCTGATACTGGACGGCGGGCTTGTCGGAGGGGGCGTTTCGTTGGGCAAAGGCGCATGGCTGCGCCTGCCTGACGGCGAAGAATTTCGTGCAACTGCGGGGCAAGAGGGTGCTAAACTCTGGATGAAAACGGGCCATTTGCCCTACGCCAAGGCTCCTGACATTTAACCTTCGCTCCTCTCACAGGGTGCTGTTTCTCACGGTGCCCTGTGATATGCCGATCCGACGAAGCGGTGGTTCGATCGGACCCAAGGGAGCCAGCCATGGATACAAATGATACCAAAACCCGGCTGATGGATGCCGCCGAGCACTATGTGCGCCACACCGGAGCCGACGGGTTTAGTTATGGTGATCTCGCCAAGGACATTGGTATCCGCAAGGCCAGCATCCATTATCACTACCCCGCAAAAGGCGATCTGCTTACCGCGATTATGGCGCGCTATTCCGGCTCAGTGATGGAGAGGTTGGAAAACATCCGAGCCTCCTCCACGAGTCCGCAAAACGAATTGGTCGCATTCGTCCGGTTCTACCGCGACGCGCTTCAGGAGGGAGCAGCGTTGTGTTTGTGTGTGGCCTATGCGGTTGGTAACGACGGGTTGCCCGAAGACACCCATGCCCAAATGATCGCGTTTCGTGAAAAGGTCTGTCTTTGGTTGGAGGCCGGCCTGTCGAAAATACCTTCTGATATGTTGCCAATTTTAGGCGCGAAAGACCCCAAGGCCGGGGCCGCAGTGCTATTGGCTTTGGTTGAAGGGGCGCAGATCGCAGCTCGCATTGGCCGGGATGTGACCGCATTTGATGTGGCCACATCCCCTTTGATGTCCGCGCTGTACACCTAGAGCGAAACTGTGCTGCTCCGGGCGTTCCTTACCCCGCGCAGCGCCGCCATTGTGGCTTCTATTCCGGCAAGAACAGCAATCAAGGTCAACAAGGCCGGGCTACCCAATTCGACAATCATCCACCCCGCCACCAGTGGAAATCCAAAGATTCCAATAAAGTAGGTCAAGGCAAAAAACTGAAGCGTCTGCGGCAGGATCTCGGGTGGTGCGTCGTTGGCGGCCATCGCGGCCAAGATTGGATAACTCACGCCATATCCGATGCCAAAGAGAAAAGCCGTCACAAGGTAAAGCGGAACATTGGCACCAATACTGAGGAATAACACAACCGACCCACACATGATGTATTGTAGCGCACAGATTGCCAGATAGGGGTTTGATCCGCCTTTGAACCGGGCCAGGACCACCCGAAACACCACAACTGTCACAGTGTAGGCGAGAAAATAGTCAGCATAGTTCAATCCGCGTTCCTGGGCGAAGACAGTTTGAAAGTTGTTCATCCCTGCAAAGACAGAGGCTCCGATACAGACCATGATCACCGGGAGCCGAGCGGGTGATCCCATAATCTTGAAAACAGTGGTCGGCGACAAAGATGAGCGTGCTTCTGGGCCGGAGGCCTCTGAATGCAGGCGCACCGGTCGGATCAGGGCAAAGAATACCAAGGCCGCAATTGTGCAGAGTGCGGCGGTCAGGAAAAAGGCGTCGCGCATGGCAAATCCGGCACGCTCTATCTGCGCGGCCATGACGGGAGATAGTCCAAAGCCCGCCATAAGGGCCACGGATTGCACGGCAAAATAGCGAACGCGTTCGTCAGCCCGGACCAGTCTGGTGAGCACGACGCTCGTCAGTGCATAGGTGAGCCCCCAGCCAAAGCCCATCGCAGCGCTGGCGAAATACAGCACGGGGCCGACGGTGTGGGTTATGCCATAGGCTGCCAGAGATGCCGAAATTGCCAGACAGGCAATGCCAAGAACGCGCATTCTGCCGAGAACATCTGACAAATGTCCGGCGTAGTAGACTGTGATCAGAGTTGAGATTGTGGTGAGAAACAGCATGCCTCCCACGACTTTCTCATTTGCGCCGAACTCGTCGAAAAGAGGGGGCAACAAAAACGTCAGCCCATAGGCTCCAGCCTGCAAAAACACGGCCAGATAGAACAAGGTGAACATCATCAAGCGGCTCATAGGTAACGTCCTTCAAAAGTGACCAATTAGAGGCGGTGTGTCATGAGGTGAGTATTTCTAAAATGGCCAAAACGGGATAGTTTGACCAAACCAATTTTCTTCATTAGGGTGTTCGACTGTACACGGTGGGGGCAGAGCTCTGGACTTGACGCCGCGCGCTGGCGTATGGCTGGGGGCACCCCAAAAATTGGACCAGTTTTATGACCACATCCACCCCATCCACGGCCACACCACCGAAAGGCCAACCCAGTCAACTGGGAGCGGCCATTCGTCAGCGGCGCAAAACGTTGGGCAAGACGATGGGACGCGTTGCGGAAGAGGCCGGGTTGACCACTGGATTTTTGAGCCAGGTGGAACGTGGAATTTCGTCACCGTCTCTGACATCGTTGATGTCGATCGCGGCGGCTTTGGGGACATCGGTCGAGCAGTTGCTGAGCGTCCCGGATCAACTGCGTGAATACACGCCTGCCAATGCGCGGCAGATCTATTCTCTTGGAGTGAACGGACGATACTACGAAAAACTAGGGCCAGGTTTTGCCGGGTCTTTGATGTATCCGACGATCATTCACCGTCCGGCTGGACACGAATCTGAAAAGATGTGCCATCCCGGCGAGGTGTTCTTTCACCTGATGTCGGGTCAGGTGGAATATCATCTTGGGGACAAGGTTTATGTGATGAACCCAGGGGACAGCATGCACCACGACACCAGCACGCCACATTTCTCTCGGGTTCTGGGTGACGAAGATTCGGTAGAGCTGTGGGTTCCCACCCGGCCAATTGGGTCAACTTAAGCTAACTTCACTCGGGCGCAAAATTTTCCACGACGAATCTGTTTGGATACAATATCCTTTATGCAGATGGTGGGTAGTTCTGTGCGAAATTGCGAGAACTCCGGTGAAAATACTTAGAATTTGGTGCGGAAAAAAGGTTGCGTGCCCCGGGTGGCAATCACTAAACTAATTTTTAGTAATAATAAAAAAACTACTAAACTCACGAAGTCATACGGACCACCAGGGAGGAATCCGATTATGAAACGCACTGTTATGGTGGCGGCACTTGCCGCTGCTACGGCTCTTTGCACCCCAGCGATGGCGCAAGAGCGCGGTGGCACTTTGAAATTTGCCCGCTATGACGGCTCGCGCCTGATTGATCCGATCTACGCCGATCGCAACCCAGATATCTGGATGGTTGGGAGCCTGTTTGACACCCTGCTGCGCACCGGTGCCGACGGGAGCTCGGTCGTAGCAGGTCTGGCGGAAAGCCATTCCGTTTAAGAGGATGGATTGAGCGTCTCGCTGGCACTGCGCGACGGTGTGAAATTCGCGAATGGATCCGAGCTGACAAGCGCAGATGTGGTGTTTTCGCTGGATCGCGCGCGCAACCCTGATTTGAGCCCCTGGGCCGGTCTGTTGGGGTCGATCAAATCGGTTGCAGCGGATGGCAACACCGTCACCATCTCTCTCAACAACCCGGACCCAACCCTGTTGTCGATGCTGGCCACCTTCAACACTGGCATCGTGTCGAAAGCCGCATTTGATGGCGCCGAAGGCGCGACAGATCAGGAAAAATCCGCCGCGATCTTCGCAAGCGCCAGTGCCGGAGTGGGCTCTGGTCCGTTCTACATGTGTGACTTCGAGCAGGGCGCGAGCATGAAGTTTTGCGCCAATGACAACTACTGGCGCATGGGATCGGATGGCAAAGCGCTTCCCTATCTTGAAAGCGTTGATTTCGAAATCATCCCTGATGATGCGACCCGCATTCTCAAGCTGCAGGCCGGTGAAGTGGATGTGGCTGAGTTCATTCCCTTCAGTCGCGTAAGTGAGCTTGAGGCGGATCAGTCGATCAATATGAACCTCTACCCCTCGACGCGGATCATCTATTCGCCAATCAACACGCGTGACACCCGCGCAGATGGCACGCCGAACCCTCTGGCAGACCCGAAGGTGCGTCAGGCGATCAACTTCGCCACTAACAAAGAGGCGCTGATTGGGCTGGTTCTGCAAGGTGCAGGCAAGCCGATGACCTCGCCTCTGATGGCGGCGGCGACGCCGATGTCGACAGGCGAAACGCCGTTGTATTCCTACGACATGGCCAAGGCGCAGGAGCTGATCAAAGAAGCGGGAGTTGAACCCGGAACCGAGATCACTCTGACCACTCTGGCAGGATCGGCCGACGACAGCACCATTTTTGCAGCGTTGCAACAGATGTGGTCGCCGCTGGGATTGAAGGTGAACGTCGAGCAGGTGGATGGGGCAACCCGTGGGGCGAAGAACCGCTCGGGCGAGTTCGACATCCACACCTATGGCTGGGTGAATGACGTGAATGATCCAAGTCAGGTTGTGGGCTGGCTGGGATATCATCCGACTCGTAAAGCGGTCGGCACCGGTTGGAACAACGACGAGTTCAACGGGTTGTTCGAAGCGGCCGCGGTTGAGCTTGATCCGGCCAAACGCGCCGAGCAATTCGCCAAGATGCAGGACATCTATGCCGAAGCAGCACCGTTGTTGTTCATGTATGAGACCCCCTTTGCGGTGGCGGTTTCCACGTCGGTCGAAGGGTATGTCCAGACACCTTTGGGCAACAATATCTTTGACGAAGCCAGCGTTAACCGCTGATCTGCGGTAAACGCCTACTCTGGCCGCCGGTTCGTATCCCTTCCGGCGGCCATTTTTGTCTCACGAGGACCAGATGGCCACGCTTCATTACATTCTGAAACGGCTAACTTTGATGATCCCGACTTTTCTTCTGGTCATGGTGATCATCTTTCTGTTGGTGCGGTTTTTACCTGGTGACCCGGCGCTTGCCATAGCAGGTGATCGCGCATCTGACGCCGATCTGGCTGCGATCCGAGATCGTTTGGGGCTAAACGAACCCGCCTGGGTGCAGTTTTGGCTGTTTTTGACCAATACGGTGCAGGGCGATCTGGGCACTTCGATCCTGATGCGTACTGAGGTGTTGGAAGTGGTCTTGCAGCGCCTGCCCACAACCGCGTTTTTGACGATCTACGCCGTTGGCCTCTCTGTGTTGATTGCGGGGCCCATGGCTTTTGTTGCAGCTTTGAACCGAGGCCGCTGGCCCGATACGGTGATCCGGACGGTGTTCCAGGTCGGGTTGTCGATGCCGGTTTTCTATATTGGCTTGGTTCTATTGACCTTTCTTGCGGCCCAGCTGCGCTGGTTTCCTGTGGGGGGCTATGGCGAGGGCTTTGTCTCACACCTGTATCACCTGTTTTTGCCGGCCTTTACCGTGGCGCTTTATACCTCGGCGATCATCTTGCGGAACCTCCGCTCGGCTATCATCGAAGTGCTGGACGCCGAGTATGTACAATTTGCCCGCGCCAAAGGCCTGCCCAATCGGGTGATTTTAGGACGTCATGTTTTGCGCAATGCGCTGATTTCAACGGTGACGTTACTTGGCCTGTCGATCGGCAATCTAATGAGCGGCACGTTGGTGACCGAAACTGTGTTTGCGGTGCCCGGCCTTGGGCGGTTGATGCTTGAGGCGATTTTTGCCCGTGACTATCCGCTGATCCAGGGATTGACGCTGACCTTTGCGGTGCTGGTGTCGCTGGTCTTTTTGCTCACCGATCTGTTCCAAAGCTCGCTTGACCCAAGGATGCGCCTGTCATGAGCGATACCTCTCTCACTACATCCGTGCCAGCGCGGCCAACACGGTTGCAATTGGCGCTCGGAAAACCCGGATTTCTGCTGGGTTGTGTCATCATCGGCATTTCAGCTTTGCTCGCGCTGATGCCGCATGTCTTTGCCCCCTACGATCCCAATTTCATCGACTATGTCGCCATTCGTAAGCCTCCAAGCTGGGAGCACCCTTTTGGCACCGACAGTCTGGGGCGCGATAGCTTTTCGCGGGTGATCCATGCCTACCGCGTCAATATGCAGATGGCGATCCTAGCGACGGTATTTGCCTTGGTGATTGGTGTCGTGATTGGCGCACTGGTTGGCTATTACCGTGGCATTGCGGATATGATCTTTGGCCGTGTGGTCGATGCGATCATCACCTTCCCTTTCCTTGTCCTGGTCATCGCAGTGGTGGCGGTTCTGGGGCCGGGGCTGATCAACATGTATATCGCGATCACCATGGTGGGCTGGGTCTATTATGCCCGGCTCATGCGGGCCGAGATCATCGCCCAGATGGGCAATGACTATTCCGATGCAGGTATGGTGATGGGCTATAGTGATCGTCGCATCATTTTCCGCCACTTGCTGCCCAATGCGATCACACCTGTCTTGATTTACTGGATGACGGATATGGCGCTGGCGATCTTGTTGGGCTCGTCGCTGGGATATCTCGGGTTGGGGGCGCAGCCGCCACAGGCCGAGTGGGGTGTCCTCATCGCCGAAGGACGCAATTTCATCACCACGGCGTGGTGGCTCTCTCTCATGCCGGGGATCGCCATTGTCCTGACCGGATTGGGGTTTTCGCTGATTGGCGATGGCCTGGCTGATCTGTTGCGGCCACGTGGATAAGGGGCAGGATATGGAACAGACACCTATGCTTGAGGTCGAAGGCCTGTGCACCACCTTTGGGCGCGGCGGGCAGACCCTGCCAGCTCTGCGAGATGTGAGCTTTACCGTTGGCGAAGGGGAAGTGCTTGGGCTTGTGGGCGAAAGCGGCTCGGGCAAATCGGTCACTTTGCGGTCGGTACTGGGTCTTGCCCGGCGTTATGGCGAGGTTACGGGATCTGTTAGATGGCAGGGCCAAGAACTTATCACCAAGTCAGAGCGTGACCTGCGCCCGATCCGAGGCCGCGATATCGCGATGATTTTCCAAGAGCCGATGACCTCGCTCAATCCGCTGCTGACCGTGGGACAGCAATTGGTGGAAACGCTTCAGGCGCATACAGATCTGCCTCGCAAAGCCCGGCGGGAGCGGGCGATTGAAATGCTGGATCTTGTTGGTATTCCGGCAGCGGCGTCGCGTCTGACGGACTATCCTCACCAGTTTTCCGGTGGCATGCGCCAGCGGGTGATGATCGCGATTGCACTGGCGGCCAGCCCTAAGCTTTTGCTGGCGGATGAACCCACCACCGCGCTTGATGTGACCATTCAGGCGCAGATTCTTGATCTGATCTTGCGGTTGTCGTCGGATTTGAAAATGGGTGTGATCATGGTGACCCATGATCTGGGTGTTGTGGCCCAGACCTGTGACCGGGTGGCGGTGATGTATGCCGGTCGGATTGTGGAGCAGGGGCCGGTGCGGCAGGTTTTACGCGATCCCCATCACGCCTACACTGTTGGGTTGATGCAATCGGTGCCCGAAGGGGTGGCGCCGCGCACGCAGCTTTATTCCATCCCCGGCACGCCGCCATCCTTGGCGCATTTGCCTCCGGGCTGCGCGTTTGCACCGCGCTGTGCGGCCTCCACCGAGGCGTGTCTGGCCACGCGGCCGGCGTTGCTTCGGGTGTCTGAAGACCGACAACTGGCCTGTTTCAATCCAAAAACTCAAACCAAAGGATGTGCAGCATGAGTGAGGCCGTTTTAGAGATCAACGATCTGTCATTGGCCTTTCCCATTTCGCGCAGTCTAGCCGACTGGGTGGCGGGGCGTCCGGGCAAAGTTGTGCGGGCACTAAATGGCGTTTCTTTACAACTTCAAAAGGGGGAAACCCTTGGAGTGGTTGGGGAATCCGGCTGCGGCAAGTCAACCCTCGCCCGGTGCATCGTGCGCCTCTATGAACCAACAAGTGGATCTGTTCGCCATCACGGACAGGACATCTTTGACGCCTCGGTACGCGGCGATCGCGCCTACAACCGCCGGGTCCAGATGATGTTTCAGGATCCGTTTTCTTCACTGAACCCGCGCATGACCACCGGTCAAATTCTGTCTGAAGCGTTGCGTGTGCATGAGATGCGGTCTGAGGACCAGATCCCCGTGCGCGTCGATGAATTGCTTGATCTTGTGCGGCTGCCGCAAGACGCGGCCGAAAAGCTGCCACATGAGTTTTCGGGTGGGCAGCGTCAGCGGATCGCCATTGCCCGCGCGCTGGCGGTTGAGCCTGAGATTTTAATCGCGGATGAGCTGGTCTCTGCGCTCGATGTTTCCGTTCAGGCACAGGTTGTGAACCTGTTGCTGGAGCTGCAAGAGCGACTTGATTTGACGGTACTGTTTGTGGCCCATGATTTGCGTCTTGTGCGGCATGTGTCGAACCGGGTTGCGGTGATCTATCTGGGTCGGATCGTCGAGATCGGAGACAGCGAAACTCTGTTCTCTAGCCCCAGCCATCCCTATTCGCAGGCCTTGCTGTCAGCAGCTCCTTCCATGGACCCTGACGACAAAGGTCAAAAGGTAAAACTTGAGGGTGAATTGCCCTCGCCGCTCAATGTGCCTACGGGCTGCGCATTTCACCAACGCTGTCGGTTTGCCGATACGCGCTGTCACAGTGAAAGTCCCTCGCTGCGACCACTTGAGGGGCGCGGCGAAGTCGCCTGTCACCATGTCGAAAAGATTCTGCACAATGCCTGATACACTACGCCACTCGCACGCCGAGATCATCACTACGCTGCGCGAAGAGTTGCGCGCACAGGGGGTGGATGCCTTTCTGGTGCCGCGTTTTGATGCCCACCAGGGCGAATACATAGCACCACATGACGAACGCCTTGGCTATGTCACCGGCTTTACTGGTTCGGCGGGCATGGCCATTGTAACGGGCGATGATGTCGCGGTTTTTGTCGATGGGCGATACACTGTGCAGCTTGGCAATCAATGTGCCGGGCCATTGTTCAGCCATCATCATATTTTTGATGCACCGCCTGAAGAGTGGGTGCGCGTAAATGTGGTAGCGGGCATGCGACTTGGGTTCGATGCCATGCATATCCCACCGGCGTGGCATGATCGGTTGGCGCGGGCCTGTGCGGCGGTGGGCGCCCAGTTTGTGCCTTGCGCCCGCAATCCTGTGGATGTGATCTGGCATGACCAACCCGCCCCACCCATGGGGCAGGTCGCGGCGATGCCGCTGCAATTTGCGGGGCGCAGCACCACTGAGAAATCGAAGGCGCTGTGGCAGTCTCTCGAGGCGCAGGGGGTGACGCTGCATGTTGAGACGCAGCCTGATAATATTTCTTGGTTCCTCAATGTACGTGGCTCTGACGTGGCGTTTAACCCGATGCCGCAAGGCTTTCTGATTGCGAACCGTGCGGGTCAGATTTTCTGGTTTGTGGCTAGGCGCAAGCTGTCCGATGATGTTCTCGAAGCACTGCCTTCTGAGGTTTCTGTACGTGAACCCGAGGCGTTTTTACATGTCTTGGAGGAACTGACGACATCTGACTCCGTTGTCGCAGTTGATCCGGATTTCTCGCCAGTTGCCGTGCGACAGGTTCTAGAGGCCTTGGGAACAGAGGTGATAGAACAGCGCAGCGTACTGACATTGGCGAAGGCTGAGAAGAACGCCACCGAGCTGGAAGGCATGCGCGCCTGTCATCTGTATGATGGTGTGGCCTGGACTGAGTTCTCGGCTTGGCTTGCGCGTGAGGTGCCTGCGAGGGCGGCGGCGGGCGCACCACTGACCGAGCGCGAGGCCGAGGCACAGATTTTGGAGTTTCGCCGCGCCCAGCCGGGGTTCTTAGAGGAAAGTTTCAACTCCATTTCAGCGGCCAGCGGCAATGCCGCCATGTGCCATTATGCCACCACCGAAGTGATGTATGCACAGATCCTGCCCGAAAATCCCTATCTTCTTGATAGTGGGGGGCAATATGAAACGGGAACAACGGACGCCACGCGATCCTTTTCCTTTGGTTTAACGCGCCCCGATGGCTATGATTGCGCCTATACGGCTGTGTTCAAAGCCTTTTATGCGCTCTCCAGCTTACGGTTTCCACGCGGCACGCAGGGACATCATATCGACGCCATCTGCAGGCGCCCTCTGTGGGATCTGGGGTTGGACTATGATCATGGCACCGGGCACGGGATCGGGCATCGGCTTTCCGTTCATGAACACCCGCAACGGATTGGCAAACCCTATAACCCGGTTGATCTTGTACCCGGCATGGTGATGTCGATTGAGCCCGGGCATTATGTGGCCGAGAGTTATGGCATTCGGATTGAAAACCTTTTTGCCATTATTGAGGCTGACGATGGGTTCTTCGAATTTGAGAACATGACCTGTGCGCCGATCCAGAAGGATATGCTGATAATTGACGCGCTGAGCCCCGAAGAGGTGGCTTGGCTGGATGCATACCATGCCGAAGTGCTCAAACGGGTCAGTCCGTTTCTTAGCGAAAGCGCGCTTAGCTGGGCACAAGAGGCATGTGCGCCGCTGAGGGCTTGAGCAAAAGGACACTGTGTTTAGATGGGGCTGGCGAGGGGATCGCCAGCCCTTTTTTTCAGAACATGTCTCGGGGCAGTTCCGAAAAGATCTCGGGCCCGGTGTCGCGCAGGATGACAATCTCTTCCAGACGCACGCCAAATTTGCCGTTCAGATAAATGCCCGGTTCGATTGAAAAGACGTTGCCTTTGTTCAGCACCACATCCGAGGTGGCGGTGATATAGGGCGGTTCGTGCACGTCGATGCCCAGCCCATGGCCGGTGCGGTGCAGGAACTGGGGGCCATAGCCCGCAGCGGTGATGACATCGCGCGCGGCACGGTCGACCTCGGCGGCGGTGACACCGGGTTTCGCGGCGGCCAGCGCGGCCTGAACCGCTTGCTCCACGGTGTCAAAGACCTTTTTGTACTCGTCATCCGGGGTACCGAAGAAACCTGAACGGGTCATGTCCGATGGATAGTCATTCAGACGACAGCCGGTGTCGATCAGAACCGCCATATTGTCTTCCAGCACGGTGTCACCCGTGTGGTGATGCGGGAAGGCGCCGTTCTGACCAAAGCCGACAATGGTAAACTCAGGCGTGGCGCCATTGGCCTTGTAGTGATCGCGGATGATGTTTTGCACATCGCGTTCGGTCATCCCGGCTTTCAACCCGGCAAAGGCGCGCTTCACCGCTTCGTCGTTCAACAGATGCGCGGCTTTGATGGCGTCAAATTCGGCATCGTCTTTCATGGCGCGCAGCAGGCCGACGGTGTCATCGGTAAAACGGCGGGCGGGGCTGTCCATGGCGTCCAGCAGGCGCAGCGCGAAATCGGCGCGCATGGTTTCATCCAGCACCACGGATTTGCCGGGGCCTTGGACGTCGCAGGCGGCCAGCAGCGTGTCGAGCGCCTCGGCCGGGCCCTGATCGTCGGACCAGGTTTCCAACGGCAGATTGGTGGCGGTGCGGGCGGCGTCGGCGTTGAGCACGGGCATCAGGAACCCGGCGTGGCTTTGGCTGACCAAGAGCATCACGGGGCGTTCATCGCCGTGCGGATTCACACCGGAAAGCCACATCATATGGCTGGAGGGGCCAAGCGCGACCAGATCGGTGTTGGTCTCACGCATCTTGCCCCGCAAGTGAGCAAGACGGTTATCATAAAGGGACATTACAGATCTCATGTTGGGGAAAATGAAACGGGCCGTTTGGGTATCCCCAAACGACCCTATGACAAGGAGCGTCTTACACAGACTTAGTCTTTTTCGACCAGACGGTAGAAAACAAAGTCGGAGGTTGCGCCGTTGACATAGCCGCTGACGTCTTTGTCCATGGCCACCTGATAGGCCGCCTGGAACATGATCACGATGGGCGATGTTTTCTGCACCTCTGCCTGCAGCTCCTGATACATTTCCAGACGTTTCGCTGGATCTGTTTCGGTCAGGGCCGCTTTGGTTTTGGTGTTCATGGCATCCGGAACCGCCCAGGCGTTGCGCCATGTGGTGGTGGCCGCATACGAGCCGTCAGAGTTGTCCGAGTTATAGGCAAAGGCCTTGGCGTTGGAATGCGGGTCCATGAAGTCGGGGCCCCAATACAGCAGCATCGCCTCGTGGGTGCGCTCGCGGTATTTGGTGATGACCTGGCTGCCGGTGCCGGGCAGGATTTCAAAGGAAATGCCCGCGTCTTCAAAGCTGGCTTGCAGCGATTGCGCCATATCGGTGAACGGCGCGGCGTTGATCACGTCCAGTTCCACCTTGATCGGGGTTTCGATCCCCGCATCGGCCAGAATTTGCTTGGCCTTTTCAGGGTTATAGCTGAACGGGGTTTCGTCGTAGGACCCCGGGAAGCCTTTGGGCCAGAAGGCCTGATGCACGTCCATCTGACCTTTGATGATCGTGTCGGTCATGCCTTTGTAGTTCACCAGATAGCGGGCCGCTTCCCAGATGGCGGGATCGGTCAGGCTGTCGGTTTTCTGGTTGAACGACAGGAAGTGCACGGCCGCTTGGGGGAAGGTTTCGACCTTGATCTCATCAGCGCTGAGACCGGAAATCTGATCTGGGGTTAGGTTGCGGGCGAGGTCGATGTCGCCGCTTTCCAGCATCAGTTCCTGCGTTGCGCTTTCCGCCACGTGACGGATCAGAACCGCCTCCATTTTGGGCGCACCTTTGAAATAATCGGCGTGGGCGCTCATCCGCACCAGCTGGGCCGGGCGGTAAGAATCCAGTTTGAAAGGACCCGAGCCCGCCGCGTTGGCGTTCAACCAGGCATTGCCCATGTCACCGTCAACGTCGTTGGCCATGACGGTCTGCATGTCGACGATCGAGGCCGGTCGCGCGGCCAGTACGTTCATCACAAAGGCAGGAGAGAAATCGCCTTCGTATTTGACAGTGACGGTGTTGCCCTCGGCACTGACCATCTGGTCGACGTTCTCAGCGGTCCAGCCCAGCTGGGCCAGAATGAAGGCCGGGGTCAGGTTGAGTTTGATCACGCGGCCCAGCGAGCCCACCACATCCTGAGCGGTGACGGCGTTGCCCGAGTGGAAGGTGGCGCCGTCGCGGATGGTAAAGGTGATGGTGCGGCTTGCCGCGTCAATCGACCAGCTGGAGGCAACACCCGGCGCCAGAACGGTGGGGTCTTCTGCATCATACTGGACAAGGCGGTCATAGAGGTTGGTGACCAGCTCGCCGGAGGTGAACTCATAGGCCTGTGCCGGATCAATGGCGACGATGTCGTCAATGTTCTGTGCCACGATCAGGGCGTTTGCCGGGGTTTCGGCCACTGCCGCACCGCAGATCGGCAATGCCAAAGCAGATGCCAGCAGGGCGGATTTCAGAAGCTTCATGTCAGTCTCCTCCGTTGGATGGTAGTCTTGTGATTATTCAGGTCACGACCGTCAGCTCGGGCAGATCAATGCTTGCGCTGCCTTTCAGGACGCTGAGCGTGCCGGTCCATAAGATACGTGTTGTGGTCTCGGTTGGATTGGACCAGCTGTGCGGGGTTTTTCCGCTGTAGTGCAGGCTGTCTCCTGCCCGCAGGCGGAAGGTCTGGCCGTCGAGCACCTGTTCGATCTCGCCTTCGATGACAAAGATGATCTCTTCGCCCTCGTGGCTGACGGTTTCGGACGAAAAGCCGGGCGGCACATGCAGCAGATAGCTGGACAGTTCCGCACCGGGAAATTCGGCACCGATGGCCTCATAGGTGGTGTCGGACCCCGGAACACTGAATCGCGGGCGATTCTCGGCGCGGGTGACGGCGTCAGAGGGTTTGGGCGTCGCCACAAAATACTCAAGCGAGACCTCAAGCGCGGCGGCGATCTGGGCCAATGTGCCCAAGGTGGGGGTAGCATTGTCCCGTTCCACCTGGCTGAGATAGCCCACAGATAACGTCGCTTTGTCACAGAGTTGCTGAAGGGTCAGCCCCATCTGTTTGCGGCGTTTGCGGATCAATCCACCTAGGATTGGCGCGGTTGATTGTTTCTCTGGATTAGCCATCGGTCCTCCGTCTCGACTCAGAGATTAGTAAAAAAATTTTTGTGATGCAAAAATTTTTTGCTAATCTCCTCTCAGATGCGTATTCAGCGCGACATACCGCCCCTGACGTGAGGGGGCAAACGTCCTGTGATCCGAGGGAGAACAACTTGGCCAGTCAGGCAAAAATAATTCCGTCAGTGACCAGATGGCTGCGGGGACTCACATCCTTTGTGATTGTGGTCCTGCTGACCTTTCTTGGGTTGCTGGCGATCACTTTCTTCATTGGCCGTGTCGTGCCCATCGATCCGGTTTTGTCGGTCGTGGGCGATCGCGCCACGCAAGAGCAATATGACGCCGCCCGGATCGCCATGGGGTTGGACAAACCGCTGTGGCAGCAGTTTATCACCTATGTCGGTGATGTGGCACGTGGGGATCTAGGCATGTCGGTGTCCACCAACCGTCCGGTGTCCGAAGATCTGGCACGGGTGTTTCCCGCAACTCTTGAGATGGCTACTTTGGGCATCATCATCGGTGTTCTGCTAGGCGTGCCCACAGGAGTCTGGGCCGCCACAAAACAGGGCACATGGGTGGATCAGATCATCCGGGTCTTTGCCTTGCTGGGCTATGCGGTGCCGGCCTTTTGGCTGGGGCTTGTGGGGCTGGCGGTCTTTTATGCCGGTCTGGGCTGGGTCGCGGGGCCGGGCCGGGTAGATATCTTTTACGAAGGTCTGGTGGATCCGATCACCGGTATCTTGCTGATTGACAGTCTGTTGGTCGGGGACACCGAGGTGTTCTGGAACGCGCTGTCACATCTGGTGTTGCCCTCGGCGATCCTTGGGTTCTTCAGTCTGGCCTATATCGCCCGTATGACCCGCAGTTTCATGCTCGATCAGCTGGGGCAGGAATTCATCACCACCGCCCGTGTCAAAGGTGTGCCGGAATGGCAGGTGATCTGGTCACATGGGTTCAAACCGATCCGTGTGCCGTTGATCACGGTGATCGGGCTGAGCTATGCCGCGCTGTTGGAGGGATCTGTGATGATCGAAACCGTCTTTAGCTGGCCGGGGATTGGCAACTACCTGACCCATGCGCTGTTGAATGCCGATATGAACGCGGTTCTTGGATCCACTCTGGTGATCGGATCAGTGTTCATTTTCATCAATAAGATCTCAGACGTGCTGTATCGCGTTCTGGACCCGAGGAGCAAAGAATGACCACCAAAGACTGGCTTCTTGACGAATCTCCCACGTCGCGGATGCAGGCAAATGCCGGTAGGGCCTATCGGATGGGTCTGGCGATGCTGGGCAATCCGCTGGCGATGCTGGGGGCGGCGATTGTGCTGGTTCTGGTGCTGGCGGCGGCCTTTGCGCCCTGGATCGCACCGGAAAGCCCCGTGGGGCAGAACCTGCAGGCCCGCCTGTTGCCGCCATCGTGGGACCATTGGATGGGCACCGACGAATTGGGCCGCGATATCTTTAGCCGCGTGGTCTATGGCGCGCGCATCACCTTGATGATTGTTGCGCTGGTGGCGCTGATTGCAGCGCCTCTGGGGCTGATCATCGGGGCGATCTCGGGCTATTTCGGCGGCTGGACCGACAAGATCCTGATGGGTCTGACCGATGTGTTTCTGTCGATGCCCAAGCTGATCCTGGCGCTGGCCTTTGTGGCGGCGCTTGGGCCGGGGATTGAAAACGCAATTATTGCCATCGCCATCACCGCCTGGCCCGCCTATGCGCGGATCGCGCGGGCCGAGACGCTGACTTTTCGCAATGCCGAGTTCATTGCCGCCACGCGTTTGCTTGGCGCGTCGCACACGCGGGTCATTCTCAGCCATGTTCTGCCACTGTGCACCAGTTCGATGATTGTGCGGGTGACGCTGGATATGGCGGGGATCATCCTGACCGCGGCGGGTCTGGGCTTTCTGGGGCTTGGCGCACAGCCGCCGTTGCCCGAATGGGGCGCAATGATTTCGCGCGGCCGAACCTTTATCCTTGACCAGTGGTGGGTTGCGACCATGCCCGGCATTGCCATCATCGTGGTGAGCCTTGGGTTTTGTTTTCTCGGCGACGGTCTGCGCGATGTGCTTGACCCGAAACAGGGGGGCAAATCATGAGCGACAGCCTGCTTGAAATTGAAAACCTGCGCGTCAGCTTTCCGACGCCCAAAGGGCGGGTTGAGGTGGTCAAAGGCCTGAGCCTGTCGGTGGGGCGGGAACGTCTGGGGATCGTGGGCGAAAGCGGTTCGGGGAAATCGATGACGGGGCGGGCCATCCTGCGCCTGATCCGCAAACCCGGCCTGCTGACGGCGGATAAGATGCGCTTTGACAGGCAGGATCTGTTGGGACTGTCCGAACGCAAGATGCGGCATCTGCGCGGGGCGCGCATATCGATGATCATGCAGGACCCTAAATTCTCGCTCAACCCGGTGATGACCATTGGCCATCAGATCGCCGAGGCGCTGAAGGTGCATGAAAACCTGCCGCGCCGCGAGGTGCAGGCGCGGGTGATCGAGATGCTTGAGGCGGTGCGCATCAACAATCCCGAGGCCGTGGCGCAGATGTATCCGCATCAGGTGTCCGGAGGCATGGGCCAGCGCATCATGATTGCCATGATGCTGATCCCGCGTCCGGATCTGTTAATTGCCGATGAACCCACCTCGGCGCTGGATGTGTCGGTGCAGGGGCAGGTTCTGGATCTGATCGACGCGCTGGTGCGTGAAAAGGGCATGGGGCTGATCCTGATCAGCCACGACCTGAACCTTGTGGCGCGCTATTGCGACCGGATCATGGTGATGCACGGTGGTGAAGTGGTGGAGACCTGCGCGGCGCAGGATCTGCACAAGGCCCAGCATCCCTATACCCGTGGTCTGTTGGCTGCGGTTCCGAAGATGAAAGAAACGCGCAGCACCTTGCCAGTTCTGGATCGCAGCGCATGGGGGGGCACATGAGCGCCATCACTCTCAAGAACCTCGACGTTTCCTATGGTACAACCAAAATCGTTCATGATGTGAACATTGAGGTTGCCGAGGGCGAGAGCTTTGCCCTTGTGGGGGAAAGCGGCTCGGGAAAATCCACCGTGCTGAAGGCCATTGCCGGTCTGGCGCCGGATTGGACCGGTGAGGTCAGCGTGTTGGGCAAACCCTGTCTGCACAAACCCGACCGCCGGTTTGCGGAAACCTGTCAGATGGTGTTTCAGGATCCCTATGGATCGCTGCATCCGCGCAAGGCCGTGGACATGGTGCTGCGCGAACCGCTGCGGGTGCATGGAATTGGCAACCGCGATGCGCGGATTGCTGAGATGCTGAATGCGGTGGGTCTGGATCAAAGGTTCCGGTTCCGCTTTCCGCATCAGTTGTCGGGCGGACAGCGCCAGCGCGTGGCCATTGCCCGCGCTTTGATGCTGGAACCCAAGGTGATGTTGCTGGATGAGCCGACCTCGGCGCTGGATGTGTCGGTTCAGGCCGAGATCCTGAACTTGTTGAAGGCGCTGCGCGCGGAACAGAACCTGACCTATCTGATGGTCACCCACAGCCTGCCCGTGGTCAGCTTTATGTGTGACCGTCTGGCGGTGATGAACAAGGGCCGGGTGGTTGAAATCGCCCAGGCCAAACAGCTGCATACGGGCGATTTCGCCCATGCCTATACCCGCGAGCTTTACGCCGCGAGTGGCGCAGAAATTGAAACTGAGGACACTTTATGACCGACCAACAGGCCGCGCTGGCCAGCTTTACCCAATCCCTGTCGCAAGCGGCGACCGCCGAGCAGGCCTATGACGCTCTGTCGGCACTGTTCCAAGAGGTGGTTGGGTATAAATTGTTTACCGTGATGACGGTGGACATGGAGGCGCTTTTGGCACGTCGCGCTTATACCAACCGACCCAACGCCTATCCAACATCCGGAACCAAACCGATCACCTTTGATCGTTGGTTCGAACATGTTCACACCAAGCACGAGACATTTGTGGCCAATACGCTTGACGATATTTCCAAGGTGTTTGGGGATTATGAGTTGATTGGCGAGCTCGGCTGTGGATCGGTTGTGAACCTGCCCGTGTTGATCAAAGGCGAATTGGTCGCCACGATCAATATTCTGCATGAAGAGCAGTATTATAGCCCTGAAGATGTGGCTCTGACAGAAAGCCTGCGCTTGCACTCTCTTGCTGCGCTAGCAGTGGCGCTTCAGCTGTAAGATAGATCGTCCATGATGCGGGCCCTGCATCGTCACAGGGATTCTGGAATATAGATCTCAGGCTGGAGAAAAATCTGGCCTGGGGGATCGCTTGCATTGAGACCTGTGGCATGCACCATGGCTTCAACAAGTTTTTGGCACAGCTGGTCCAGCGGGGTGCTATCGATAAGCGTCAGATACCCTTCCTGAAGCGCGCGGGTCGAAACATCGGTCAGTTCATTGACCACCATGGCCACCTCACCGGGTTGACGCATTTCACGTACGGCATCTATAGCGCCCTCCATGCCTCCTCCGGCCACAAAGATACCCCGCAGATCCGCGTGACGGCGCAAAAGATCCAATGTGGCCTCATAGGTGACCGCCCTGGTCTCAAGGTTAACCATCGTGTCCAAAAGGCTGTGCTTGACCGGATGTTCGCGGAAAAAACTTCGAAAACCGGTTTCTCGAAGCGCGTGCCCATGCCAGCGGCTACCTCCCACAAAGACAGCAATTTTTCCCGGTGGTTGAGGCGTATTGTACAAAGTCCAAGCGGCCATGCGGCCAATTTTCATGTTGTTCAACCCGACATAGCTATGCCGAACCTCTTGGGCAAAATCGTTGAGCAGAGTGAACACTGGGACGGACCGTCGTTTCAGGTCCCGCACTGTATGGGTCAGATCATGGTGGTTCACCGCTGTGGCCGCGACCGCATGGGTGCGCCGCCCGAGGTCTGCCAAAAGCCCGGCTTGCTCTTCTGGGGACTGCGAGCTGGCGAAAATGATGTCAGGTTTACAGCGCACCGCCGGGCAGGCTTGTGCTTTGGCCTGAAACACCTGTGCGAAGGTTTTATAGAATTCCTGATTTTCTTTTTGCAGCAATAAACCCAGCCGTCGCTCAGGCAAGTCTGAGTAAAGCCGTTCTCGCAATAGGGGCGCTGCGTGATAGCCGATTTTTTCAGCGGCGAGATAGATTTTGCGCGCGGTGTCCGAACGGACTTTGGCCCGTCCGTTTAAGACACGATCCACCGTGGCAGTGCCCACTCCGGCTTCGCGGGCCAAGTCGGAAATTGTGGGGCGTTTGCTCATTATTTTTGCGCCAAAATGGGTGAGTGTTCCGCATGGCTATCAAAGGTTTGCTTCTAGAACCAGTACCTTGGTCGAGGCATGGAACAAGAGCAGATCCAAGGAAACTGCTCTTGTCTGATTTTAGGCCGCGTGTTCCTGCGGTTGAGTGACAAACTCTGTTGGCGACTTTGCCGAAATGTGGAGTTTATCGAGCGCGGTTTCAGCCCGTCCTGCCAAATGACGCATGCGTGCGGTTGCCGTCGCCGTCGCCTCCACCAATGCCGCATTTTGCTGGGTTGCTCCGTCCATTTGTGCAACAGCGGAATTGATCTCGCGCAGCGAGATCGACTGTTCGCTTGAAGCCGAAGCAATTTCGGTGGTCAGTCGCGAAATCTCTTTGAAACTGGTCACCGCAGCCTCAAGTTCGCGGCCCGCCCCGTCAATCAGGGTCACACCGGTCGCCACTTCAGCCGAGCTTTTGTTCACAAGCTCCTTGATTTGCAAGGCGGCCTCCGAGGCGTTGGCGGCCAGGCCGCGCACCTCCTGGGCGACCACTGCAAAACCGCGTCCTGCTTCACCAGCGCGGGCGGCTTCAACGCCTGCATTCAGAGCCAACAGATTGGTCTGAAAGGCAATGTCATCAATCATGCCAATGATATTGGTGATTTCTTCAGAGGCGGCGTGAATGCGTGTCATTGCGTCTGAGGCATCCACCATGGTTTTGGCTCCCTCAACGGCTGTCTGCGTTGCTTTTGAGACGACCGAAGAAGCGCTTGTGGTGTTACCGCTGGATTGCGTGACATGTTCGGCCAATTCGTGAACGGCGGCCGACGTTTGTTCCAGCGATGCAGCTTGGCCGGCTGTGCGCTGAGCAAAGTCGTCGGTCGACGAAGACACGTCCTGAATATTGCTAGAGAGAGCGTGCATACATTCCGTAACCGTCCCCATGATGTCCTGCAGGCTACAGGTGGCATCATTCAGTTTAACCCGGACGCTATCAAACCGTACGGGGTAGGCGCTCTCTTCGGGGCCGGGGATGTTATAGGTCAGATCGCCATGGGCCAAACGATCAATCGCGGTGTTGAGGCTGTCAAATGCGATATTCTGTTCTTCCGAAAGGATGTCAAAGAAGGTTTGGACCACTCGTTCAATATCAAGTGCAAAGGCGCGGGTCATCACCCCGATCATTGCGGCAAGTTTGCGCTTCTTGCGCAGGGGAATACGTTGGATCAGAGCAGCGATCAGATCCGATGTGGCAAGCGAATAGGCCGACATATAGATATCAAGCGGCAAGTTGATGCGTGCATGTGTGCGCCCAATACGATCGACGGACGCAAGATAGTCTTCGTCGAATGCTCCTGTCAGCAGGCGTTCCCAGTGCTTTTTTTGAGCCCCACGCGCAAAGGTCATGCGCTCGGGGGTATCAAAAAACGCGGCTGCCTCTGGGTCACTTCCGGCGCGGTCATAGAATGACTCAAGGACATCATCCAGCGCAGGAATGACAATTGCTCCGACCTCACGCAAAAGGTTTAGCTTGTCTCCAAGCAGATCGAAATGTGACAGTTTATTCTCTAATGAGTTTCCCATTTAACCAATCTTTCCTATTCGAGATCGCGGATCTGCATGATGAAATCGCGGTTGCGGGTTATTAGGATGATGGGAGCGAAGTCGGAAATGTATTACATTTCCGATTTTCGGTATTTACTCGGTGTGAAGCAAGATAAGCTTAATGATGATGTTCGCGAAATTTTCTGCTAGGGTGCTGATTTGCAACGCAAAATCTCATTGGATCTAAAGGGGGTGATGCTAGAGGAGTTAATGAAGTTTCAAGGATCGTTTGAGGGGATCTTGAGGCCTTTGATAGGATTGGCGGTAGAGTTCTTTCGATTGCTGAAGTGCAGCTTACATGTCGAAGTGTGTGCTTGAATTCTGTGGTATTGATTCTCTTGTGATTTAAACAAGTTGGCTCTGACACGAAGATGATTTGAGTGTAAATAGTGTGTCGGTCAGTGCGGATTCTCTGTTTTTCTAAAATTTGCAATGTTTTGTGGTGACTTGAGCGTTTCTGCCCGTCACCAAACAACGCACGTGCCGAGCTCTGATGATGTGGCCGCCGCCAACGGCCTCGAAACGCGGGGCGCAGATGTATATTGCGCTCGACAAGATGCGCCGTCAGGCGCCCGATAAGACCATCGTCTGTGAGCCAGAAACCTCAAGCGGCGAGTCGTTTCGCTCACCAGATCTGACCAACTTTGGGTTCGAGGCGGACTGGGAGGTTGAGGACAAGTAGGAACCTCTGCCTGACCGGAGATGACGCTGAGGACTGTAAGATGAAGGCCTTTGTGGAGTTCATAGGTTCGGACGCAGAGGTGCTGGTCTGTACCCATGCCACCTGCCGCTTTGCCTATGACAAGCTTTCAAAATGAAGGGACTTATACAGCTGGTGGTGGAACAACGAGCTAACCAAGTTAGCTGACTCATTGAGATATCGGGGATTGGGCGACACGGCCATCGCTACTGTTTTGCAATCTATCAATAGTGCAGCGTGCAGCCCATCTCTTGGTATTGATGAAGTTGACCTTATTGCCGACAGCGTTGGCAGGTAAGACACAAGTAGCGACGAAGCCTTTGGATGGCTCGGGGATGTCGAAGACATCCGAGCCCAAATGTGTCGAGCCGCCAAGACCTACTGGTTGAAATGCTACCCCAGTGATATCCAAGCATAAACTGACGCGCCACTTAGGTTACAGAATTCGCCGCAATTTTTTGATACTATTTGGAAAAAATGGTGCCCGGGGGCGGAATCGAACCACCGACACGAGGATTTTCAATCCACTGCTCTACCCCTGAGCTACCCGGGCTGGGTGAGAGCGTCGCTCTCGGGTAGGGGCTGATGTATCTAAGCTTCGCGGTGGTGTCCAGAGGGTAGCGCATCAGTTTCTGACAAATTTTTGGTCGTTGATCTGTCACCCGGTAACCGGGCCAGCCAAAGCTTGAGACTCCCCGACTTTCTCGCAGCGGTCACATTTGGTCATTGGGCCAAACGGGCTTTGAACGGATGTCAGCACCCTGCCGCTGTTGAACCCATGAGGCGGGTTGCATAGATTTGCGCTAAATTTGGATTCACTAGGAATATCACATGTCGGATACCTCTGAAAAAGAAACCTTTTCCTTTCAGACTGAAGTTGGGCAACTTCTGGAGATTGTTGCCGGGTCGCTCTATTCCAACCGTGAGGTTTTCTTGCGCGAGCTTGTGTCAAATGCTTCTGACGCTTGCGATAAACTGCGCTATGCAGCCTTGACCGATGCCACTCTGAGCCCCTCAGAGGATTTCGCCGTTGGCCTCGATCTCGACGTGGATGCCAGGACATTGTCGATCAGAGACAACGGTGTTGGCATGAACCACGCCGACTTGCTGGAGACGTTGGGCACCATCGCCAAATCGGGCACGGGGGCCTATATTGAAGCTCTAAAAGCCGAAGAAAAAGATCAGGTGGGTCTGATTGGTCAGTTTGGCGTCGGCTTTTATTCCGCCTTTATGGTCGCGTCCAAGGTTGATGTGACCACGCGCAAAGCAGGGGAGCCAGAAAGCTGGCTCTGGTCGTCGGACGGCAAAGGTGCTTTCACCATCGAACCTGCGCAACGCGACAGCGCAGGTACCACCGTGACGCTGCATCTCAAAGACGATGCAAGAGAGTTCGCGGAAGAGGCGCGTGTTCGCCACATCATCAAAACCTATTCCGAGCACATCAGCTTTCCAATCAAATTGGGAGATGACACGCTGAATGCCGCAGAGGCTCTTTGGACACGTCCGTCGAAGGATATCTCAGAAGAGCAATACGCTGAGTTCTATCGTCACAACTCCCACGCTTATGATGCGCCATGGCATGTGATGCACAACAAAGTAGAAGGGTCGTTGAATCACACGAGCCTCTTGTTTGTGCCAAGTATGCAGCCGTTTGATTTGTTTGACGCGGAGCGTAAAAGCCACGTCAAACTCTATGTAAACCGGGTGTTCATTTCGGAAACCACGACGGATCTGCTTCCGGCGTATCTGCGTTTCCTGCGTGGGGTAGTCGACAGTCAGGATTTGTCCCTGAACGTCTCCCGCGAGATGCTGCAGACAGATCCGAAGCTGGCCAAGATCAAATCCCAGGTGTCAAAGAAAGTACTGGGTGAGCTGAAGAAAAAGGCCACCAAGGAGGCAGACGATTACGCAAGCTTCTGGGGCAACTTTGGTGCGGTTCTGAAAGAGGGGTTGGTCGAAGATCCCGCTCTTCGCGACCGAATTTTGGAAATCTGCCGCTTTGCCTCAACCGGGGATGAGGCCTTGACCAGCCTGTCCGGCTATGTTGAGCGCATGAAAGACGGGCAGGAGGCGATTTACTATATCGCAGGTGAAGACGCAGCTAAACTGGCTCGGTCACCGCATCTTGAGGGCTTCAAAGCCAAAGGTGTCGAAGTGTTGCTTTTCTCGGACCATGTTGACGAATTTTGGTTGCAACACATCACCGA
This sequence comes from Pelagimonas sp., assembly GCA_049116335.1. GTDB lineage: Bacteria > Pseudomonadota > Alphaproteobacteria > Rhodobacterales > Rhodobacteraceae > CANMIH01. Next base: position 99,840 of record JAGDYZ010000007.1, read on the forward strand.
GTTTGAAGGCAAACCGCTCAAATCCATCACCCGAGGCGCGGCCGATCTGGATCAGGTCGAACCGGATGACACGCCAGAAGAAGATAAGCCGCAAGAGGCGGATCTGTCTGATTTAATCGCGGTGATCAAAGTGGAACTGGGTGAGACCGTCAAAGACGTACGCCCTTCGAAGCGTCTGACTGACAGCCCCGTTTGTCTCATTGCGGATGACGGCGACATGGATGTGAACCTTGAGCGTCTGCTCAAACGTCACGGCCAGTTGCAGGACGGTGCACCGCGTGTCCTGGAGTTGAATCCGACCCATGCGATCATTTCGAAGCTTGCCGAGCGAGCAAAAGCGGACGGCGCGAGCAGCGACGATCTGTTGAGTGACGCGGCGCATATCCTGTTTGATCAAGCGCGCATCGTTGAGGGGGAAACCCCGACGGACCCGGCGGAATTTGCGCGCCGACTGGGCAGCGTTATGGCCCGTGCCTTCGGTATTTGATCCGACGCTACTGAAAAGACAGAGGCGCTTATCGCCTCTGTCTCCTTCGAAAAATGAGCGGTTAGAGCGAATTGGAAATGCGTCGGTTCTTGCCGCTCAATAGAGGACGCATACTAAAATACCTTGCCTCAGCTGGCATTGCCGTTTTTCCGCTGCGAACTTCAGAGAGTTGGAACGGTGTGAGGACTGGGTCGTTGAGCTGTGGCCTCGCGGCTGAATTTTTTAGCTGGATCGATGATCCTTTGCTTTGCGCCCTCTGTATTTGACCGTGAACTCTAGAGGCGTGTCATTCTCATCGTATACTCCAAGGATCACACCCCTGCCGCGGGAGTTGGTGCGCATTTCTAATAGTTGTGCATGCGATCGTGTGGTGCGTTGTGAGGGTCGTCGCGCCCAGAAAAACAGCATCTGATAAAGATCATCGATCACCGCAGCATGATCTTCGCAGGCCCCAAGATCGGTCAGCTCGTTCGGATCGTCCTTGAGGTTGAACAACAGCGGTCGATGCCCACCTTCGCAGTGGATCAGCTTCCAATCCTTTGTGGCCACCATGAACATCACCGCATCGCGCACGTCGGCATTCAGCGCGGCGGCAACGGGACTGGCGGAATAGTCATATTCTGAGATCACAAAATCCCGCATCGTATCCGAGCGCGCGCCATGCAGGATGGGCAGCAGGCTCTCGCCTTCCAGGATATGGCCGGGCACGGATTCTCCGGTGAAATCGACAAATGTTGGCGCCAGATCAATACTTTCCACAAGCGCATCGCAGGTCGTGCCACGGGTGGCATCCGCTTCGGGCGAGGGGTCGTAGATGATCAGCGGCACCTTGACCGAGGTGTCATGGAAAAAGGTCTTTTCTCCCATCCAATGATCGCCAAGGTAATCCCCATGGTCGCTTGTCAGGACTATCATGGTGTCCTTCATGCGATCTGTTTCTTCCAGCCAGGCAAAAAGCCGACCCATCTGGTCATCGGCCTGTTTGATCAACCCCATATAGGCGGGGATCACCGCGTCGCGGACCTCTTCGCGCGAAAAGGTCTGGCCAATTTTGGTGTCCATAAAGGCGCGCAGCACCGGATGGGTGTCCTGCTTTTCCTCGTCATCCCGCACCACGGGCAACACATGTTCGGGTCCATACATGCTGGCGTAGGGTTCGGGCACAACATAAGGCCAATGCGGTTTGATATAGCTGAGATGGCAACACCACGGATTTGTGGCGTTTTGCATGAACTCGATGCCGCGCCCGGTCAGATAGGGGGTTTCACTGTCGGGTTCTGCGATGTTTGCGGCCTCTGTCGAGTTTTTGAGGAACCACCCAGAGAGAACATTGCCCTCATCGTCCAGCCCGGAGTTGGCAAAGTCATGCCAGGGGTTGTCGCTTTCATAGCCTTTGTCCCGCAGGTATTCATTGTAGGCCTTGGCTCCATCGGGATCATAATAGCCGTCCGGGCCTTCGGGCAGCATGCCATCGTCGCGTTCAAACACGTCAAACCCACATTCCGCCACACGCGCCCCTATAAGACTGTCCGGTTCCAGCCCCAAACGGGCCATCCCCTCGGCGTCTGCGCGCATATGGGTTTTGCCCACAAGCCAACAGTCCATCCCAGCTTTGCGCAGGTGATCCCCCATGGTCATTTCACCCACCTTGAGCGGGATGCCATTCCACGAGGCGCCGTGAGAATGCACATATCGGCCGGTATAGGTGCTCATACGAGAGCTGCCGCAAATCGGAGACTGGATATAGGCCCGCGTAAATCGCACGCCGCGTTGTGCCAGGCGATCGATATGCGGTGTCTGTAGTTGAGGGTGGCCCGCACAGCTGAGGTAATCCCAGCGCAATTGGTCGAACATAATGAAAAGAATATTCTTTTTCTTCGTCATGTGACGGGCCTTACCTGCATCTTGATCCGGGCCAGCCTAGCCGCATCCCCGCAGCAAACCAGCAAATTCATGATCGCTTTCTTCCCGCGCGTTCGCCGGAAATCCGTGGCATACGACCTTGCAGTCACAGGCCTCAGTTGGGGTCTCAAGAAGAAAAGCATTTACATGACATGTCATGCAATAGTATGAGATGTCATACAAGTGCGATTATTTTGCTCAAGGAGGAGGGCAGCATGGTCGGCGACGCGCAAAATTTGGAACGGATCAGTCTGGACGACATCCCACAGGGGGTGGGTGTTTTGACCTTTATGATCAATCGGTCCGCAGAAATTCTAAAAGCGGAAGTGAACCGCACATTGCGCGCCGAACCGGATGTGAATCTGGTGGGCTGGCGGGTGTTTCTGGGCCTGTCGCGCGTTGAAAGCGCCACGCAGAAAGAGCTTGTGAACTTCACACGCACCGAACAGGCACAACTCAGCAAAGTGCTGAAACAAATGGAAGATCGCGGCCTTGTCACCTCGCGACCCAGCGAAAGTGACGCCCGCGCCAAGGCATTTGCGCTGACAGACACAGGCCACGCCAAACATGCGGCCTTGTTGGCCCCCATGACTGAATTTTCGCAGGCCATCGATGGCGCGCTGACGGATGACGAACGCCTGATGTTTGTGGGCATGTGTCAGCGCATCGCAGCGGCGGCAGAACTTGCCAAATCGGGCGGCGACCCGAACTAGCTATTCTTGGGAGGAGGACCCTATGACATTGAGAAAAACCCTTGCTGGCCTTGTGGCCGGACTGAGCATGACACTTGCCAGCGGCGCTCTGGCTGATTGGGCGCCCAAAGGCCCGCTCAAATTGCAGATCGGCTTCGCCGCAGGTGGCTCGACCGACACAATGGGCCGGGTGATTGCCAAGGTCATGAAGGAACATACCGGATGGAACGTGATTGCCGAGAACAAAACCGGCGGGGGCGGTCTGGCCATGTTCACGGGGATTTCCAAAATGCCGGCTCGCGGCACGGTCATTGGCATGGGGGTGAACATGCCCATTCTGGTCAACCTCAATAAACGTCCCGAACAGGTTCCCTTTGATTTGGATAGTTTCGACTATCTGGGCACCGTTGCCCGCGCACAGGTCGCGCTTGTGGCCCGTGCCGACGCACCGTTTGATGATCTGGCGGGCATGATTGACTATTCCAAAGCGAATGGCGGCATTGCCGTTAGCTTTGACGCGGCGCCTCAAAAGCTTTTGATGGAAGTGGTCAATGCCAAAGAGGCGGCTGATTTCCGCTTTGTCTCGACCAAAGGTGAAGCCGAGGGGCAAAAGCTGATCCTGGGCGGACAGGTCATGGCCGGTTTCTCAGCAGGCACCCATGTGAAGTATCTCGACTCCGGTGACTTCAAAATGATTGCCGTGGGCAACAACAGCCGCCACAGCTATGCGCCCGACACGCCGACAATCAATGACCTAGGCTATGATGCCTATGTTGATCCATATTTCTATTTCGCCACCACCGCCGGAACAGACCCCGAGGCCAAAGCCGCGCTTGCGGAGGCTCTTGCGGCGGCTATCGAGAGCGATGAGGTCCAGCAAGTTGTGCGCAATGTGGCCTCAACCGATCCCCTCAACCTTGGCGCACAGGCGACAAAGGCCATGATGGTTGATGGGCTTCAGAACGTTGGCGTCCTTTTTGGTCAATAAGATCACCCCGGTCAGGGCACATCTGACCGGGACCTCTTGGAATGGACGATTGGCATGATCAATGCAGACCGCGCGTCGGGTTTGGGCGTCTTTGTCCTTGGGCTGATGCTCTATTTTGTTGTCATCCCGGGGCAGATCGAGACGGTGAACGAAGGCTGGATGCGGCCCAATTCGCTGCCCAATGTTCTGGCACTGGTGTTGATGGCCTGTGGATTGCTGCTGCAACTGCGCGCCACAGCCCATCGCATTGAAAACCCGCGAGAGATGGCCATGGCCGCGCTGTACTTTGTCGTGCTGGCGCTGGGATTAGCGGCGATATCGTTGCTTGGGTTCACCTATGCCGCGCCGATCCTTGCGGCCTCTGTGATGCTGTTGATGGGCGAGCGCCGCCCAATTTGGCTTGGGCTTGGCATCTTCGGAACCCCTTTGGTGATCTGGTTGGTGGTTGAACAGGCCTTGGGTCGGGTTCTTCCTTAAAGGATTGATATGGTTGACTTCGCGACGATGATGGCCGGGTTCTCCGACGCCTTTACTCTGTGGAACCTTGGCTTTGTCCTGTTTGGTGTGGTGGTTGGCCAATTTGTCGGCGCGGTGCCGGGGATTGGTCCGGTCATGGCCATGGCGATTGCCATTCCCTTCACCTTCGGCATGGATCCCTTGGCGGGGATTGGCTTTCTGGTTGGGGTGAACAAAGGCGGCCTTGTCGGCGGTGCTGTGCCGGCGGTTCTGATGAACACGCCCGGTACGCCGGATGCAGCGGCAACGGCGCTGGATGGTTATCCCCTTTCAAAGGCGGGCAAGCCTTTGAAAGCTACAAAGATGGCGTTGTTTTCATCGGTCACAGGGGACACCTTTAGCGACATTGTGCTGATCACCGTGTCTGCGCCTCTGGCGATCATCGCGCTGAAGATGGGCCCGATTGAAATCTTTGCCCTGATGATTTTTACTTTTTCGGTTTTGTCCGGACTAATTGGTGCCTCGCTTATCAAAGGTATCATCGCCGCGACACTGGGTCTGCTCTGTGGCGCTGTTGGGGCCGACCCAGAGCATTATACGCCGCGTCTGATCTTTGGTCAGTTCGAATTGTACGACGGCTTCCCACTCGCTGCTGTTGCCATTGGCATGTTGGCAATCTCAGAAATTCTCCGGCGGCTGGCCCAGTCGCAGGGGCGGGTGCGCCCGGCGGTTGAATTAAAAGACACCGGCCATGCCGCTGACCGACGGGTGAGCTGGGCCGAATATTGGGCCTGTCGGTTTACTATGCTGCGCGGTGCAAGCATTGGCACACTTTTGGGGGCGATGCCCGGGATCGGGTCAACCGCTGCCGCCTTTATGTCCTATGCCGCCACCAAATCGGCTTCCGACGCGCCTGAAAGCTTTGGCAAAGGCAACCTGCAGGGCATCGCAGCTGCGGAATCTGCCAACTCGGCTGTCGTCGGGTCGAACCTGATCCCCCTGTTGACCCTTGGCATACCGGGCAGCGTCGGTGCCGCGCTGATCATCAGCGCCTTCATGATCCACGGCATTCAGCCCGGTCCTTTGTTGTTTCAAGATCAGGGGCGGCTGATCTATGGCTTGTTCGGGGCTATGATTATGGCCAACCTGATGAACCTATTGGTGGGGCAAGTTGGGCTGCGCTTTTGGATCAAAGTGGTGGCCGCGCCGGAAACGATGATCTTTGCCTCGGCTCTGCTGCTGTGCATCGTCGGTGTGTCACTGGCCACTGGAGGGTTGTTTGGGGTTGCGGTGATGCTTGGGTTTGCGGGGCTGGGCTATCTGATGACAAGCTTCGGCTACTCGGTCGTCATCTTCATTATCGCCTTTTTTCTCGGCCCACGGTTTGAAAGCTCGCTGGGGCAGGGGCTTGTGTTGTTGAACGGAGATCCAACAGGGATAATTTATCATCCAATTGCGATGATACTTTTGTTCTGCTCAGCGGCCTCGCTGGTCTGGTTCCTAAGGCAGAACCAACACGCGCATGAAGATTGAGGGTTCAACTCTGCGCCGCAAATCGCCGTGCAGTCAAAGACACCCATTTTGCAGCGTTGGTACATGTTTCGCGTGCGCCGACGTCAGGCTGAACTAAACTTGTCTAGTCTGGGGTGCGCCTCAAACGCGATGCGCAATCGCTTCTCTAGTTGATGAAACTTGTTGCGCTGAAAAGCGCTTTTGGCATAGCGCGCTTGTGTAATACCGGACCAATCGATCAAGAGGCGGCCGCGCAAACAAAAATCCAAGACGTTAAGGTCGACCGGATGCCGGTAGCCTTTTAAAAACATATCTTTGCAATGACGCGAGACTCCGCTGCGATCCACCCCGGTCACATCATCTCTGCGCAGCACATCACTTTTAAGGAAATCAACGATGTCATACTCCGGCAATTTCTCGGCGGTTTCTGTGAAATCAAACCCATATGTGACCCCCGGGGCAAGGATCATGTTGGAGGTGTGGAAATCACCATGGCTGAGCACTTTTAGTCCTGACCGGCCCTGAAATTGTGCAGCTTCTGCGGCAAATACATCAAGATGACGATTTAGAGTTTCTGGATCAGCCTGCGGGTCCTGTGTCATATGCTCGGACACGGCCTCAAGCATCCAATTCGGAAAAAGGGCAACCTCTTGCTTGGGCGAACAGTCATGCAGATGATGCAGCCACAGCCCGGCCCGACGATACACCTGTCCAATCTTGGTGGAGTTGGCATCGTTGGAAATGGTGGTTGTCGCGAGCCGATCCCCAACATATCGCAAAACAAAAAACTCACCCGAGGGTGACAGATACATCGGCTCGGGCACGGCCACCTTTTCCTGCGATTTGAAGTGTTCAAACAGTCGTTGAACAATGGCAAACTCAGCGCGCAGTCGCCCGGTTTCGCCGCCGTGAGAGTCGTATTTCAGTGCAAAGATCTGCCCAGCAATTGTTACCTTGAAAACTTGGCGCACCGACCCGAATTTGGTTGATTGAAATATCGCCTCAAAGGAAATTTCATCAGGCAGCCCCACCGCCTCAACAAATTCACGGCACTGGTGTTCAATTTTCTGAAATTCAATATCAAAGAGAGAAATCACATTTGCCGTCCAAAGCATCGGCCCAAAGAGCCGATGCACGTCTAAAAAGTAACTGGCCAGCATCCAATCAATGATAGGCTGTGGCTCGCGTTCTGAAATACACCCGATCTGGGATCGCAATATTAGTGCGCAACCATTTGAAAATGCCCAATCTCTCAATAACCAGCGCCAGCGGATATAGAATCAATTTCTCTTCCGGTTCAAGCCTGTAATTCATGGGTCTGACCGAGGACGTTTTAGACCTCGACCGAGCAAGCGACGGTTTCTTTGTGAAACCAGCGTTCAATGGCCTGTGGGGTATCGTTGACCGGTTCAGCAAGCCCCTCAGTGAAGGCTACAAAGGCTTGAAAGTTTAATGCGTTCACACCAACCACAACTGGAATGTCCCGAGCAAGAGCCTCTGCAATGACAGAGCGAAATCCTCGGCCTTCGGCCTCTTGTTTGCCGAACTTGTTGATGATCACGCAGTCCGCGCCATGGGCCAAGGCGGCTTCGGTCTGTGACACCGCCGTTTCCAGCGCGCTGGGGTCCAGACGGCAGCCGCAAGCACCTTTCCCCAGGTCTTGAGAAATGCGCAATGTTGCGCCATCGGGCAGGACTTTGATGTCCATGTCACAGCGTCCGCCATTGGGCCGTTCCGTGTTGATTTGAACAACACCCGCAAGCCGATGGCCGTCGGCCCGAAGCTTTTGAGCGACGTCATACAAGACGTTGTCCATCTCTCCACGGGTCTCGGATTTGATGTAAGCAATTTTCATAGCTCTCACACCTCAGCAATTTGAAAAGGGAAAGAAATCGACCAAAGCTCCGGCGGGAAGGTGGTCAATATCGCCAGGGATCAAAATGACCCCATCGCGGTGGGGCAAGCCTGTCACTTGCCCTGAATGGGTTGCGGTGTCGGCTTCGACCAATTCCCGCCCCAAACCATCACAGCGCACGATTGTTGCGGGTCGAAATTCGCAGCGTCCAGGTTTGTGAGCCACCGGTTGAGACAGCACAAGCTGGCGCCGGGAAACGGCGTGCCCCCGTGCTTGAGTAAGACGATGAACAAGGGGTTTGCCAAAGAGCTGCCAGGTTACGAAGGCCGCTAATGGGTTGCCAGGCAAACCTAGCCAGTGACACGTGCCAAGTTTACCCAATGACACCGGCTTGCCAGGTTTGATGGCAACACCGCTAAAAGTGATCTGGCCGCCAAGGTTTTGCCAAGCGGGACGCACGTGGTCCTCTTCACCCACAGACAATCCGCCAGTGGTGACAATCAAATCCACCGTTTGTGCGAGCTGTCCCAGAAGCTCCTGTAGAGTATCTCTTTGGTCGGGAACGTGTTGCACCACGTGTAATTCAATGTCAGGGCGCGCCATCTCGGCCTGAAGCAGCGGTGTGTTCACGTCGTGGATCATTGCGTGTGGGGGTGTTTGGCCTGCCGGGAAAGAGGTGTCTAACACCTCATTCCCGGTCACAAGCAGAGCGACCTTTAGTGGACGCTTGACCGACAGTGTCGTTTTACCGATTGCCGCACAAGCGGCGATCTCGCGGGGACCTAGCCGGGTTCCAACGGCCAAAACTTCTGAATTGGCGGCACATTCCTCACCGGCATATCGGATGTTTTCACCGTATCGCGGTGCGCGGTCGATCAGAATGTGGTCGTCGCTTCGATTGACTTTTTCCTGCATGATTATGGCATCTGCGCCGTCAGGTACCGGGGCGCCGGTAAAGATCTGTGCCGCAGTCTGCTCACGGATGTCATGACGTGCGGCAGAGCCTGCTGTCACGCGATCGGCTACTTGCAACGTCCAGGGGCCTTGTCCTTGAAAGGCCTTGGATGACACCGCATACCCGTCCATCGCCGCGCGGTCGAAAGGTGGGAGTGGGTGTGAGGTGACACAAGAGTGAGCCAGAACGCGACCCCGCGCTTGTGAGAGAGCAAGGTTTTCGATTTCCAACTCCGGCGCTGCCAATGTCGTGATCGCGTGCAGAGCCTCATCATAGCTGATCAAACCTGATGCCAATTCAGCTGCGTCACATCCACAGCTTCCGGCGGTTATTGTCTCATGTAGCGTCATTTGCGTGTAAACTCCCGTTGTAGCTCAGCAGAGCAGGACGCGTGTTTAATGCTGTTTCAGGTCCACACCGGTGATCTCGGCGGCATCGATAAGCTGGGCCACATAGCTCTGCGCAGCTTTGGTCCATGCGGCCTTTTCCAGAGCATCGGCAATCTTGTGTCGAACACTCTCGAAGGGCAATGTCTCACCCCAAGCGACGGCGTCTAGGCGCACGATGTGATAGCCGTGCCGGGTCAGCATCGGTTCAGATGTGATCTGGCCTTCGGACAAACCATGCAAGATTTGCTCAAACTCTGGCACGGTGTCTCCCGGGCTCAATTGACCAAGAAATCCACCTTCGGACTTTGAACCACAATCACTGACCTCTTTGGCGAGATTGGCAAAAGCCTTGGGGTTGGCCTGCGCCTGTTCGGCAATCTTGACAGCCTTCAGTCGTGCAGTTTCGGTGGCCTCTTTGTCTCGTGGATCGCAAGCGACCAGAATGTGCGAGACTTCCCAAAGCGGGGGAGCTCTGAACCGTTGCGGATCTTTTTGCCACTCCTGATGAACGTCATCTTCTGAAGGGGCCTTCGGCACTATGGCCTCCTGGAGGAGGCCCCGGATCAGGGCCTCCTCCTTGGTTTCCACCTGTCCCGGAGCGACCTCCTGCGGAGCAGTTTCCAATCCACGCTGTTGTGCCTCCTGCAACAGCAGCGTGCGGACTACGATGGCTTTGGCAGCTTTGCGCCAGGCAAGTCCAGGCTTGCCACTTGGGGCGTGATGGTTTTGCACCTCCGCCGCCACACAAGAGTGGGGCAACAATTCGCCATTGACGATGAGATCGGGGAACAGGGCTTTGGTCATCTTATTTTCCTCGCTGGGGCAGGGGGGCCTGACGGCGAGAACGCACCACCTGATACCCGGGGCGCCAGAGATAGCGCACAGGGGCCGAGAGCATGTGAACCAGACGGGTGAAGGGGAAGACCAGAATGATGGTCAGGCCCAGCACGAGGTGCAGCTTGAAGACGAAAGCCACGTCTTGAATGTAGCTGGCTGCTTTACCGTCGAAGGTAAAGATCCCCTGTGCCCAGGACATGAACTTGACCATTTCATGCCCGTCCAGATGCCCCAGAGAGACAAATATGGTGCCCAAGCCGAGGACAAGTTGCGCCAGCAACATGCCGAGAATAGCAATGTCCCAGAAGCTTGAGGTCTGGCGGATGCGCGGGTCGGTCCAGCGGCGATGAAACAGGATCCCACCACCGACAAGGGCCATGATCCCGGCGATGCCACCGGCCACAACCGCCAGAACCTGCTTTGCGCCGTGACTGATACCAAGCGCGTCAAACACCTGAATGGGAGTCAGAAGCCCGACAAAGTGTCCCAGGAAAATGACAATGACACCGATATGAAACAGGATCGATCCGAGGCGCAGCTGTTTGGTCCGTAGCAGCTGTGAGGATGAACTTTTCCAGGTGAACGGGTCGCGCTCATAGCGGGCAATGGTGCCCATGATCCCCACGCCAAGGGCGATATAGGGGAAGATTCCAAAGAAGAAATTATGCATCTGTTCCTCCGTCACTCAGCGGGCATTGAAGCGGCTGGCTGGGGTTTGGGCGGGTCCATTTGGGCCAGCATGTCGCGCACCTGAGGGCAACCGGCGTTGGGGTCTGGGCCAAAGCGCACTTCGCTTTCTTCCCACACCTCATCCAGCGCTTCGAGATCTTCCGGATCTGTTTCAGGTTGCTCAAGTAGCTCGGCCACCGCTTCGGCGTCGGCCACCACACCTGCGACCTGCAAAAGAGCGGCGAACACGGCAGCATACGCGCTTTCCCGACGCTGCAGACGTTCCTGCAGGGCGGCAAAGATATGCGCCGCGTCCGCCAAGGTTTCCTGTGTTTCGACGAAGGGACGTGTCGACAGGAATTCCAGCAGTACCGGCAAATGATCAGGCAACTCCGAGGTGACGGGATCAAACCCGCCCTCTCGATAGGTTTCCAACAGGCTCACCATGGCGCCGCCACGGTCGCGGCTTTCGCCATGAACGTGTTCGAACAGGTTCAGCGAGAGTGTGCGCGAGCGATCGAACAACATCACAAACTGTTCTTCCAGCTCGTAGATATCGAGATCACGCAGGGCGTCGACCAAGGGTCGGAGATCTCGACGCGCGGCGGCGGTCAGGCGGGTGTCTGATACCAAAACAGCGCCGATCTCGGGCATGGCCTGTTGCAGCTCTCGTGTTGGGTATGAGAGCAGCAACGACAGGGCTTTCAAAGAACGATCCATATCACATCACCTCCTGTGGCATTTTGAGGGGTTTCTTCGAGCCGCCAAAGAGCGAGCCCTTAGACACTCCTGAGGAGCAGCCATTGCCATCGGTAAAGCCGCAACCGCCGCGTAGATCATAGGCCTCTTCGACCTGTTCACGGTGGGTAGTAGGAATGACAAAACGGTCTTCGTAATCCGCCAAAGCCATGATTTTATACATGTCTTCGATCATCTGCGGTGATAGGCCCACCCGTTTGGCGATCCCTTCGTCCACCACACCTTCCACGGTTTTCGACCGCATATAGGCACGCATGGCCAGCATCCGCTCCAGCGCTGTGACAACTGGGGCTTCGTGACCGGCGGTCAGCATATTGGCGAGATAGCGCACCGGGATACGCAGGTTGCGCACGTCAGGCATGGCGCCATCGGTGCCAATCGCACCAGCTTCGGCCGCGTTCTGAATCGGCGAAAGTGGCGGGATGTACCAGACCATAGGCAGGGTGCGGTATTCCGGGTGCAGGGGGAAGGCGACTTTCCAATCCATCGCCATTTTCCACACCGGGCTGCTTTGCGCAGCTTTGATCCAATCCTGCGGGATGCCATCGGCCTCGGCCGCTTTGATCACTTCGGGATCATTCGGATCGAGGAAAACACCCAGCTGCGCGTCATACAGTTCACGCTCGTTGGTTTCTGCGGCTGCCTCTTCGATCTTATCCGCATCATAGAGCATGACCCCCAGATATCGGATGCGCCCGACACAGGTTTCCGAACACACAGTCGGATTGCCGCTTTCAATGCGCGGATAACACAGCGTGCACTTCTCGGATTTTCCGGTCGACCAGTTGTAGTAGACCTTCTTATACGGACACCCCGAGACGCACATGCGCCAGCCGCGGCATTTTTCCTGATCGATCAGGACAATGCCGTCTTCCTCACGCTTGTAGATTGCACCCGATGGGCAAGACGCGGCACAGGCCGGGTTGAGACAGTGCTCACACAGGCGGGGGAGATACATCATAAATGTATTCTCGTATTCGCCGTAGATCTCTTTCTGGATGCCTTCGAAATTGTAGTCTTCCGACCGTTTTTCGAACTCACCACCCAGAATTTCTTCCCAGTTCGGGCCTTTGGTGATCTTCTCCATCCGCTCGCCGGTGATCTTGGATCTTGGGCGTGCGGTTGGAAAGGCTTTGACCTCTGGGGCCGATTTCAGGTGGTCATAGTCGAAATCAAACGGCTCATAATAGTCGTCGATCTCGGGCAGATCCGGGTTGCCAAAGAGATTGGCCAGGATCCGCCATTTGCCGCCTTGCTTCGGCTGGAGCTTGCCGGATGAGGTTCGCTCCCAGCCGCCATTCCAACGTTTCTGGTTTTCCCAATCAGTCGGATACCCTGTGCCGGGTTTGCTTTCGACGTTGTTGAACCATGCGTATTCAACACCATCGCGGCTGGTCCAGACGTTCTTACAAGTGACTGAGCAGGTGTGGCACCCGATACATTTATCAAGGTTCAGCACCATGCCGATTTGTGCACGTACTCTCATTCTGCTGCCTCCTCGCTGGGGGTCGCTTCATCGTCGAGCCAGTCGACTTTCTTCATTTTGCGCACGACAACAAATTCATCACGGTTCGCCCCTACGGTGCCGTAGTAGTTAAAGCCGTAAGATTGTTGCGCGTAGCCGCCGATCATATGGGTCGGTTTCAGGGTGGTGCGGGTGACCGAGTTGTGGATCCCGCCGCGGTTGCCGGTTTTTTCCGACCCCGGTGTGTTCACGATCTTTTCCTGAGCGTGATACATAAAGGTGGTGCCGTCTTTCATGCGTTGGCTGACCACCGCCCGAGCTGTCAGGGCACCGTTGGTGTTGTACAGTTCAACCCAGTCATTGTCGGCAATGCCGGCCCGGCGTGCATCGTTCTCGGAAATCCAGATCACCGGCCCGCCACGGTTCAGCGTGAGCATCAGCAGGTTGTCCGAATAGGTCGAGTGGATGCCCCATTTCTGGTGCGGAGTGATGAAGTTCAGCACCAGATTGTCGCCGTCGTCGCGTACATCGTCATTGATGGTACGCAGGTCCACCGGAGGTCGGTAGCTCATGAACCCTTCACCAAAGGCGCGCATCCACAGGTGATCCTGATAAAGCTGTTGGCGACCGGTTAGGGTGCGCCATGGGATCAGCTCATGCACGTTGGTATACCCCGCATTGTAGCAGACCTTTTCGCTTTCCAGTCCCGACCATGTGGGTGAACTGATGATTTTGCGCGGCTGAGCGGCAATATCACGGAAGCGGATCTTCTCGTCTTCCTTGGGCAGGGCCAGATGGGTGTGATCGCGACCAGTGGCCTTGGACAGAGAATCCCAGGCTTTGACGGCAACTTCCCCATTGGTTTCCGGCGCCAGCATCAACACAACCTCGGTGGCGTCGATATCGGTGACGATTTTGGCCATGCCTTTGTTTGGGCCATCCTCATGCACGCCATTCAACTCGCGCAGGTGCTGAACCTCGTGTTCGGTGTTCCAGCTGATGCCTTTGCCACCATTGCCAAGTTTGTCCAAGAGTGGGCCAACCGCAGTGAACCGGTCGTAAATCGCGGTATAGTCGCGTTCGACCGGGATATAGTTCGGCGCGGTTTTGCCCGGGATCAGATCACATTCGCCTTTCTTCCAATCGCGCACCTGATCTTGTGCCAGTTCACCGGGGGTGTCGTGCAAGATAGGCAGCGCGACGATATCTGTTTCCTGACCCAGATAGCCCGGCACAATCTCTTGGAATTTCTTGGCAATCGCCTTGAAGATTTCCCAGTCGGATTTGCTTTCATACGCCGGGTCAACGGCCGCCTGGAGCGGGTGGATGAAGGGGTGCATATCCGAAGTATTGAGATCGTTTTTCTCATACCAAGAGGCTGTTGGCAGAACGATGTCCGAATAGACCGCTGTGGTCGACATGCGGAAGTCGATGGTGACCAAGAGATCAAGCTTTCCACGCGGACCGTCTTCGTGCCATTTGGCTTCTTTCGGAAGCTGGCGACCTTCCTCCCCGAGATCTTTGCCCAGAACACCATGATCAGTGCCGAGCAAATGTTTGAGAAAGTATTCGTGCCCTTTGCCGGAAGAACCGAGCAGGTTTGACCGCCAGACAAACAGGTTGCGCGGCCAGTTCTCGGGTGTGTCGGGATCTTCACACGACATCTCAAGATCGCCGGATTTTAGCTGTTCCGCCACATAGGCGGGGATCTCTTTGCCGGCGGCCTTTGCCTGTTTGGCGACCTCAAGCGGGTTGGTCTTCAGCTGCGGTGCCGAGGGCAACCAGCCCATCCGCTCAGAACGGATGTTGTAATCGATCAGGTTGATATCCCAGTCACCTTCTGGCGCGGTGGGCGACAGAATGTCATCGGCATTGAGGGTTTCATACCGCCACTGATCGGTGTGGGCGTACCAGGCACTGGTCGAGTTCATATGGCGTGGGGGACGTCCCCAATCCAATGCAAAGGCCAGAGGCTGCCAACCGGTTTGCGGCCGCAGTTTCTCCTGCCCCACATAGTGTGCCCAGCCGCCACCAGACTGACCCACACAGCCACACATCACGAGCATGTTGATCACGCCGCGATAGTTCATATCCATGTGGTACCAATGGTTCATCGCCGCGCCGATGATGATCATCGACTTGCCTTTGGTCTTCTCGGCATTCTGGGCAAATTCACGCGCCACATGGACAATCTTGTCTGCGGACACTCCGGTGATTTTCTCGGCCCACTTTGGGGTTCCGGGCATGTCTTCGTCAAAGTCTTTGGCGACCCAATCACCCCCCAGACCCCGATCCAAACCGTAATTGGCGCAGAACAGATCAAACACCGTGGCAACCTGCACCTCACCGTCAGCGGTTTTGATGGTTTTGACAGGAATATTGCGGGTCAGAACATCTGGGCGTTTGTCGCCGGTGGTGAACTCAGGGGTCGCTCCGGATCCGAAGTAGGGGAAGTCTACGCCGGTGATCAGATCATGGTCATCCTCTAGGACGAAGGACATCTTGAGATTGGTTTCTGCCTCAGAAGCTTTTTCTTCAAGGTTCCATTCGCCGTCTTCACCCCAGCGATAGCCAATCGCGCCATTAGGGGCGACCAGACCGCCAGACGCGTCGTCCCACGCAACGGTTTTCCATTCGGGGTTGTTTTCTTCTCCCAGCTTACCGTCCAGATCATCGGCGCGCAGGAAACGGCCGGGGATCAGTTTGCCGTCTTTTTCCTCCAGCTTCACCAGCATGGGGAAGTCAGAATACTTGCGGGTGTACTCCTCGAAATATTCGGTTTGGCGATCCAGATGGAACTCACGCAGGATCACGTGACCAAAAGCCATAGCCAGCGCAGCGTCGGTGCCCTGTTTGGCGTTCAGCCAGACATCACCAAATTTGGCGGCTTCGGAGTAGTCGGGACAGATCACAGCGGATTTGGTGCCGCGATAACGCGCTTCTGTATAGAAATGCGCGTCCGGTGTCCGGGTCTGAGGCACGTTCGAACCCCAGAGCAACAGGTAACCGGCGTTGTACCAATCGGCGCTTTCCGGCACGTCGGTCTGTTCACCCCATGTCATGGGAGAGGCGGGCGGCAAGTCGCAATACCAGTCATAGAACGACATGCAGACCCCACCCAACAAGCTGAGATAGCGCGAGCCCGCGGCGTAGGAGATCATCGACATCGCCGGAATGGGCGAGAAGCCAAACACTCGGTCGGGACCATAGGTTTTCGCGGTATAGGCATTGGCGGCTGCGGTGATTTCCGTGGCCTCGTCCCAGGACGCGCGCACAAATCCACCTTTACCCCGTGTCTCGACATAAGCGCTGCGTAGGATTGGATCGTCTTGCAGCGCGGTCCAGGCCTCGATGGGGGACTTTGTCTCGCGCATTTTGCGCCAGACCTTCATCAATTTGCCCCGCACCATCGGGTTTTTCACGCGGTTCGCGGAATAGAGATACCAGCTATAGCTCGCACCACGGGCACAGCCGCGCGGTTCGTGGTTGGGCAGATCGGGGCGTGTGCGCGGGTAGTCGGTCTGTTGGGTTTCCCAGGTCACGATGCCGGATTTGACGTAGATCTTCCACGAACACGAACCGGTGCAGTTCACGCCATGGGTCGAACGCACAACTTTGTCGTGACGCCAGCGGTTGCGGTAAGTGTCTTCCCAATCGCGGTTTTCACGGGTCACGTGGCCATGACCGTTTGAGAACTGTTCCAGTTCGTTGGACTGGAGGAAGTTCAATCTGTCGAGCAGGTGGCTCATCTGATGGTCCTCAAATTGGCTAGAGGTACTGCCCCATCCCGGATGGACGGAGCAGTCCGGTTGGGATTTAGGGGTTCTTGATGTAGGCGCCGGGGCGCAGGTAGAACCACCAGTTGATGGCGATGCAGACCGCGTAGAAGACTGCGAAACCGTAGAGGGCGTATTCCGGAGTGCCGGCTTTCATCTGTTCGCCAAAGACCTTGGGGATGATGAAGGCGCCGTAGGCCGCCACAGCTGCGGTCCAACCCAGAACCGGTCCAGCCTGTTCTTTGTTGAAGGCCACGGCGATGGTCCGGAAGGTCGAGCCATTGCCGATGCCGGTAGCTGCGAACAGGATCAGGAAGAGCCCAAGGAAGGGAACGAAGAACTGCTCAGGGGTTGCGGAGGAATAGGCCTGCTGGATGAAGTAGGCGACACCCAGGGCGCTGGCGACCATAACAACCGAGATCCACTGGGTTACGCGTGCGCCGCCTAGTTTGTCGGCGATCATCCCACCGATCGGACGGATCAGCGCGCCGATGAATGGGCCCATCCAGGCAAACATCAGGGCTGAGGGGCCATTGGGGTTGATGGTGTCATGGGTCATGACGCCGTCAACTTCGATATGGCTAAAGCCGAAGACCACTTTGATGGTCAGCGCAAGAGCCGCCGAATAGCCGATGAATGAGCCGAAGGTCATGGTGTAGATGACGGTCATGGCCCAGGTGTGTTTGTTGCCAAAGATCTTGTACTGGCGGGTCAGGTTCTGACCGACCTGGCCGGGGATCATTTTCAGACCAAGAACGGTCAGTGCGATGACGATGGGCAGCACGATCCACTTGGAGACCATGAAGCCCGAGCCACCCACCGCCGCCGGAAGCATCAGCCACAGACCGAAAGCCGCGCAGATAAGGCCGATGACCAGCATGAAGGTGATTGTGCCGAAGGCGCCAATCGGATTTGGAATGTCGGGCGACACATGTTCATCCCTGATGTTGTTCATGCCGAACCAGCCGGCAAAGGCCAAAGGCACAAGGAACAGCAGCCAGACAAAGCCCGCGTTGTGGATATAGGTTTCGGACCCGGCGGGGATTTTCCCGATCAGTGTGCCCGAGGTGTTTTCGAGGATCATCGGCTCGCCACCGAACAGACCAAAGGTCATCACCAGCGGGATAAGGATCTGCATGGTGGTCACACCAAAGTTGCCGAGCCCCGCATTCATCCCCAGCGAATAGCCCTGCATCTTCTTGGGGAAGAAGAATGAGATGTTTGACATCGAGCTGGAGAAGTTGCCGCCGCCGATGCCCGACAGAAAGGCCAGGATCTGGAACTGCCAGAGCGGGGTATCAGGGTTCTGAAGGGCAAAGCCTGCGCCAATCGCCGGGATCATCAGCAGAGCTGTGGTGAAGAAGATGGTGTTTCGACCGCCCGCGATGCGGATAAAGAATGTTGACGGGATGCGTAGGGTTGCGCCGGTCAAACCGGCAATGGCGGCCAGGGTGAACAGCTCGGACTTTTCAAAGGCAAAGCCGAGGTTGATCATCTGAACGGTGATGATGCCCCAGTAAAGCCAGACGGCAAAGCCGCAGAGCAGCGAGGGAATGGAAATCCACAAATTGCGGTTCGCAATGGATTTGCCCTCTGATTGCCAGAAACTTTCGTCTTCCGGCGTGTAGTTTCGTAGATCTTGTCCCATCTTTGATGGTCCTCCAGATGTCTTGAGGCGGCGGGCTCCTAAGCGCCCGCCATTGAAAGGGTCAGGCGGGCTTGTCGGCCGCGTGCTGTTTTGAGGCTTCGACCAGCTTCAGGCCTTCTGCGAGAGCTTCGTTGGCTTTCACGGCCTTGCCGCGCAGGGTGTCGATGTTGGCCACTGCAAAGGCTTCACGCTGTTCTTCTTCCTGCTCTTCTGAGAAGCGGACAAAGAAGGCGAGGAAAGAGGCGATTGAGACCACAATACCAAGGATCAGAAAGGCTTCGGACCAGTCGATCATGTTCTTGAACAGGAACCCGGCCAGAACCGCCCCGGCGTTACCACCAGCTCCAACAACGCCAGCTACCGCTCCCAGTGCCTTTTTGTTGATGAAGGGAACCACCGAATAGGTTGCACCTTCGGCCATCTGTGTGAACAGCGAGAAGACGATGAGCGCAGGCAGAGCCAGGAACAGAACCTGCATCTGGCTGAAGACCATCAAGGCACAGCCTTCGAAGAACAGGCAGATGAACAGCCAGACCGAGCGACCGCGCAATCCCCAGAGCGCTCCAAAGTTGTCACCAAACAAGCCGCCCAAAGTCCGGGCAAACAAGTTCATCAGACCAAAGGAAGCTGCTACAAAGCCCGCTGCAACAAGGCTCAGGTCGAAGTAATCCATGAAGTACAGAGCAGCGACGTTGTTGACAGTCAGCTCAATCCCGAAGCAGGCCCCATAGATGACAAACAGTACCCAAACACGCGGATCTTTTAACGCTTTCAGATAGTTGCCGGTGACCTTTTTTTTCTCCGGCATGCGGCCTTCGGCGCGCAACTTGTCAAAGTTACCGTCCGGAGCATCCTGGGTCAGGAAGTAATAGGCGATCCCGATAAAAAAGATGATCACACCAACAACCACCATGGCGAGACGCCAGCCGATGGCCTCAGAAAAGCCAAACCCAACCACAAAGACCGAGAACAGTAGTGGCATTACAAACTGGGTGACACCGCCACCGAGGTTACCCCAACCCGCCGAGGTCGCATTTGCCTGACCCACGACATTGGGGGCAAACATCACTGTGGTGTGGTACTGGGTGATGACAAAAGCAGCCCCAATACAGCCGATCAGAACCCGAAACAGCAGAAAGCTTTCGAAGTTCCAAGAGAGACCAATCCCCATAACTGGGAAGGCCCCGAGCACGAGCAACCAAGTGTAGGCTTTACGTGGTCCGATGCGGTCGCACAGCCAGCCGATGAACAGCCGGGCAAAAATCGTCATGGATACTGACCCGATGATCGCCCAACCGATCTGATCTTTGGTCAGTTGCAGTTCGTCCCGCACCACGCTCATCAGAGGCGCGATGCCGAACCAAGCGAAGAAGCACGAGAAAAAGGCGAACCATGTCAGATGGAACGTCCTGATCTGGGGCATCCTCACGTTCAGGAAATTGGACCACAGCGCCGTGGCCTTATTGTCAAATTCCATGAATGTCCCTCCGTATGGTTGGATCAGCCAACCGTTAATTCTGGGGACAGGGTTGCGCCTTTGTGGCGTTGTAAAACTTGATGTGGGTCAATTTTCCAATTTTATCGTTTTAAATAAATGCCTTAGGGAAAAATATCATGCCTGCCTCGGCTAAAGATCAATTCAGAATCCGTCTTTTTACAAACGAGTTCTTGACTTTTGCCCTATTCAAAATTGATTAATATCAATTAACCAAATCCTCGACGGAAGCCACGTTTATGAACATCGGAATGCCCGAATCTGACTATCCTGATATCCGGGGTCTGCATCTGTTTGCCGAGATGTCTGATGAACATTTCCAAACGCTCATGCGGGGATCTTATGTTCAGAACTTTCCGCCCCAGATCGAATTGATCACCGAGGGGGACCCATCAGACTTTTTGCATGTTGTGCTGTCAGGGTCTGTTGAGCTGTTTTCCAGTTGGAACAATCGCGAGACAAGCATGGCAACCGTGCGTCCGATCTCGACCTTTATTCTCGCTGCGACGATCAAAGAGGCACCCTATTTGATGTCGGCGCGCACGCTTGAGAAAAGCCGGATCGCACTGATCCCAAGTCAGGATGTCTGCAAAGTTTTTGATACCGATAGTGGCTTTGCCCGTGCGATCGTGACAGAGCTGGCCCAGTGTTACCGCACCGTGGTGAAGTCCCAAAAAGATCTCAAACTGCGCACATCTCTGGAGCGATTGGCCAACTATATCTTGCGGTGTCAGCGACACGCTGGTGGCGGCGACACTTTTGATCTGGGGTACGAAAAGCGCAGGTTGGCGTCGATATTGGGCATGACGCCCGAGAACCTAAGCCGGGCCTTCAAGGGACTGCACCCATACGGTGTGCAGGTGAAAGGGCGCAGCGTCTCGATCCGATCTCAAAAGGATCTGGAACAATTTGCCAAACCAGACCGGTTGATCGACGACTACAGTTCGTAGTGAAGGTTTGCCAGCCAATGCTGGTTCTGAGGAACTCGGTTCCAGGCTCATTGATCTATAGCCAAAACAGGACGGAAGCTGCGCGTGCGACGTTGAGATGAAGACCATTGTCTATAAGGGTTTCGGGGACCCAATCCACAACATAGCCGTAATCCCCGAGTAGCCCATCAGCCAACGGCTCCAACCTCCTTCAGCTGGGTAATTTCCTGATCATTGAACCCGCCCGATGCAAGGATGAAATGCGTATCTGCACCCAATTCTGGGATGCTCCCCTGCGGAGCATGGGTGGTGGTGTGGTCGATCCGGAACGGCAAGGTGGGCACCGTGACGCCTGCCTTGGTCTGATGCAAAAATGTTCGGGCCTTGACCTGTTCTGTCTGGAGGCACTCCGGTAAGGACCGAAGACGTGCGGCGGGGACTTTTTGGTCCAAAAGCAGGGTTTCCCATTCCTGGGCGGTGCGTGATTTCAGGATTTCGGCGAGATCTGCTTCCAGTGCTGCGGCATGTTCACGCCGGTTTTGGCGGGTTGCAAACCTTGGGTCGGACAGCCAGTCGGCCTTGTTCAGTGCAAGCGCGAGACGCCGGAACTGGCTTTCCTCGTTGACACCAAGGGACAGCACACCTTCCTTGCAGGGGAAATTCCCGGCACCGGGGCTGCGACTGTTGGCGGCGTTGCCGCGCGGCTCAGGCTTATGCCCGGTGGCGAGGTAGTCAGTGATGGTCGAGGTCATGAGTGACAACCCAGTTTCCAGCATAGACACATCAATGAAGGCACCCTGACCGGTCTGTTCCCTTTGGAACAGCGTCGAAGCCACGGCAAATCCCGCCGCCATGGCCACGCTGTAATCCATGATCGGCGCCCCGGTGCGCAACGGTCCGGTGTCCGGGGTACCGGTTAAGGTCATGATTCCGCAGGCGGCCTGAATGTTGACGTCATAGGCAGGTGCATTTTCCAACGGCCCACCACGCCCGTACCCGGTCATGGCACAGTGGATCAGCCGAGGGTGATCCCGGCGCGTGCTGGCTTCATCCAGACCAAAGCCCTGCATCGTTTCGGGCAGGTGGTTTTCGACAAAGACATCCGCTTGCGACAGCAGCCGGGTCATCACCTCCCTTCCGCCCTCGGTGGCGAGATCTAGAGCGATTGATCGCTTGCCTGCTGCCTGAGCCTGATAGGCAGTGCTCATCCCTAGGTTTGCTAGATCAGGATCGGTGCCGCCGCGATGACGCATCGCGTCGCCGCGCCCAGTGCTTTCAACCTTGATCACCTCAGCCCCCAGCAACCCAAGGAAATAGGAACATGCCGGGCCTGCCAGCACATGGGTAAAGTCGACTACCTTGATACCAGCAAGTGGTCTCTGCATGGCGTGTCCTTTCGTTTCGGGGGGGCAGTTCTGCTGGGACGTCACATCAACGACAGGGGACCAGCCGAGCCAAGGCCAAGCCGCGTGGTTTCGGTCTCGATCACCACGTCGGTGGTGACATTGCCCAGGTTCACATCCGGCCCGAAGGTCTTCACCAGAAATTTCTTGCCTGCATAGATTTGAGGCGTGGTGGACCCCACGCGCGGGGTAGACAACTCGAACATACAGCGGCTGACGTCGACATTTTCCTTCAACGCAAGGATCAATGCCTCATTTGGTTTCCCACCAAGCATTAGCTCCTGCCCTTCGATCATGGCGATTTCGGCTCCCGACGCGAGCACGTCGTTCACTTCGCGGATCATCTCAGCCGGAGCGGAATTGTCGCGCTTGTCGCCAATCTCGCCAACAGGAGCGAGGCCGGCATCCTGCACCATGCGGATCAATCTATCGCGGGTGCCTTCGCCTAGGTCGACGATGTTGTCCGAAATTTCGACCATGTCGAAACCAACGTCCTTCGCCTCCTTCAGGTGGGCCTCCATCGCGTCGATACCCATTGTATGCAGCACATATTCTTGCATCTGCCCACCCAGAAAGGGCCGTACCTGAAAGCTACGAAGAAGGTCCAGCTTGGCGATCAGATGATCACGCTGGAACAGGCGCGAGGTGCCGGTGGCAACCTTGAAAATGTCCATGTAGGAGCCACCGAGTTCCAACAGGCCACGCAGACCGTCGAGCGTGATCTGGTAGTCCGTGACCATGGTAAGCCCGGATGTGCGCGGCTTGTTCAGGCTGCGGCGAGGGTCAAGCAGGACAGCGGGAAAAGCGGTTGTCAGGGGCGTATCATGGGGCATGCTAGGTCCATCTCTAAAGGTGTTCCTGCAACCATAGCGTCGAGATTTTCGCCCATAAATTCGAATTATCTGGCGAGTTATTCAGATATTTCGAATTACTCTAGGGCCATCAGCACGGCCCCGATTTCGCGAAGTTGTTTCGACAGGGCGCCGGACAGCGGATGCTGCAATTCCTCGGTCGAGCGAAACAAACCCACTTTGAGCATTGCAGCGGGGCGCAGAGGGATAAGGCGCAATCCTTCAGGCAACTCTGCGCCCAGCGACACCCGCTCGGTGACGGTAAAGCCCAGTCCATCTCTGACCATCTGTGCACTGGCCGAGGAAATCGACACTTCGTGAACGGGTTTCCATTGCACATTGGTTTGTAGCAGATGGCTGTTGACCAATTGCCGCACATGAGTGCCTTCCGTCAGGGCGATGTACGGCTCGTTCACGAGACCTTCGGCGGTCAGGGTGCTAAGCTGTGCCAAAGGGTGATTGCCCTTGAGCAGTACCCCCAGTTCGGTTTCACAGATCTCTTCGCTTGGTGTTTTGCTCCAGGGCGCGGGCAAGGAGCCAATTCCGAGATGAAACTGCTCTTGGGCCACGTAGTTTCCGAAATTCTGCCTGGCCTGAACCTCTAGCCTGACCCGGGCCTCGGGGTGCTCCGCGACGAGGCGTTTGATCGCCGGCAGGACCAGTCCGTTCACCGTGCGCGGGTGACAGATGACGCGCAGAGGTTTGTCCGTAACCTTCCCTGTCTGTCCAAGGAAATCCGGGATGCCGTCAAGGGCTGCCAATATACGCACAGCTTCCGGATAAAGTCTTTCGCCCGATGATGTTGGCACCAGCCGCTTTTTGATCCGGTCGAACAGGACAGTATCAAGTTCCTCTTCAAGAAGACGCAGCAATCGGGAAACCGCGGGCGGGCTGAGATGCAGCTCTTCTGAGGCGCGGGCAAGAGTGCCAAATTCCATGATATGCGCAAAGACGCGCAGGCTCTTGATGTTCACTTGTTCACATTTCCTGAATTCATGGTCGGAATATTATAATTTTTCGACCAACATTTCTCAAGTATGTTTGCATCAGATCGTTCTGCAAGGCGTGCCCAATCCTTGGCCTGCCGCAGAAAGAAACTGGGAGGAAACCATGGATCGCAGACAGTTTTTGATGATGGGTGGGCTGGTAACCGCTGGGGTGGCCCTGTCCGGAACCGCGGCATTCGCTGAATGGAGGCCCCGCCGCCCGATCAATCTAATTGTGCCTTACAAGGCAGGCGGTGGCACCGATAGTTTTGGCCGCGCGGTGGCCGCAGTTGCCGAAAAGGCTCTGCCGGTTCCTGTTGTCATTGTGAACAAACCTGGATCGTCAGGTATCACGGGTGCAACCGAAGCGTCGCGTTCGCGCCCCGATGGCAGCACGATGATGCTGACTTCTACCGGATCCTTTCTGCTGACATCCATGTTGCGAGACACCGACGTGACCCCGCTGGACAGTTTCCGCATTGTGGCACAGGTTGGCAAGCTGACCACGTCACTTGTGGTTCCGGCAAACAGCCCGTTCCAGACCGTGGCTGACCTTGTTGATCATGCAACAGCAAATCCGGGCAGCCTGCGCTGGGCCCATACTGGCCGAGGTGGGTTCCACCATGTTGCGGGTCAGGGTTTCCTCGACTCCAATGGTCTTGAAACAGTCGATGTGCCGTTCAAAGGCGGATCGGCAACCCGTGCTGCCGTGATTGGCGGACAGGTTGATTTCGGCTTCATGGGGATTCAGCAGACCGCCGGTTTCGAAAAGGAGATGCGGGCGCTGGCGCTGAACGACGACAAACGTGACGCATTCAAGACCGAGGTGCCCACATTTGAAGAGCTGGGATTTCAATGGGTGCCCGTCACATCGCCAATTGTCGTCTTTGCCCCCAAGGATACGCCGGATGATGTGGTGGTGGGCATGCAGGAGGCCGTGCGCAAGATGACCGAGCTTCCCGAATTCGCCGAGGCCATGGCGCAACGCGGCAATGCACCAGCGTTCAAAACCGGTGCAGATGCCGAAGCCCTGATTCGCGACATGAAAACCAGCGCCGAGCCGATCATCGCGGCGCTCAAGCAGTAAGGAACCGGCATGAGCACGCAACGTCTGAATTCCACAATGATCATCGGTCTGGGGCTGACCGGTCTGGGCCTGGCGGCTGTTGTGGCCAGTTTTGGCATCAACCTGGATCATGATGGTGGATGGGGGGCCCGTACCTTTCCGCTGGTCGGGTCTGCCACGCTTGTCGTGCTCGGTGTCCTTGAAATGCTCAAGGGCCGGGCAATGCAGCCCGTCCCGACCAATACGCAAGAGACATCCGAGGCCAATCCTCTGGCCCGTATCATTACCCTGCTGATCCTGTCCTTTGCCTATCTCTGGCTAATCGGCAAGATCGGGTACCTGATCAGCACGGGTTTGGCAGCGGTGGCGGCGCTGATGGTCTTTGGTATTCGCAACCCTCTCGGTTTGACACTTGCCGCGATCCTTTGCCCGCTGGTCTATCACCTCATCTTCTTTGTCCTGCTTGGTGTCTTTCCGCCCTACGGGGAATGGTTCGAACCGCTCGACATCATTCAGGGGTACTAAGTTATGGAAATCTTTTCAGCACTTAGTGTGGTCCTTACGGACCCGCTGATCCTGATGTGGGTCTTTCTGGCGGCCATTGTCGGTATGATCGTGGGTGCAATCCCTGGTCTGACCGCCTCTGCCGCGATTGCGATGCTCTTGCCCGTCACCTTTTACATGCAGCCGCTGGCGGCATTGGCGTTTCTCTATGTGATCGGCAAATCCGGCCGCTATGGCGGTTCGATTGCTGCGATCCTGTTCAACACACCGGGCACGGCCGCCTCTGCCGCGACCCAGATTGATGGCTATCCATTGTCGAAACGCGGCATGTCGTCCAAGGCCATGAAAGTCGCAACGATTTCGTCGGTCATCGGTGACTTCATTGGAGAAATTCTTCTAATCGCCGGGATTGCGGTGATTGCTGCCATTGCTCTGAAACTTGGCCCGCCTGAACTGTTTGCCGTCTATTTCGCCGCCTTCGTGGTGATTGGATCCGTGATCGGAAAATCCATCACTCGGGGGTTGGCTTCGGCCGCTCTTGGCGTGCTGATCAAGATGGTCGGGCTGGATCCGATTTCGTCGGAGGAGAGATTCACCTTCGGCTCATTTGACCTGACCAATGGGATCTCGCTGGTGCCGTTGATGATCGGTATTTTTGTATTGGGAGAGGTCTTTTCCCAGCTCGAAACACGTGGTCAGAAAATCGAACAGTTCGATGATCAACAGACCGAGGATGCCAAGGCGAAAAACCATCTGAGCTGGGCGGAGTACAAGCCCTGTCTGCCGCATGCGCTGCGCTCCTCTTTTATCGGTGCTTTCATTGGCATGTTGCCCGGCCTGGGCTCTGCTATTGCGGCCTTTGTCGCCTATGGCGAAGGCAAGCGCCGCGCCAAGACCCCCGAAACATGGGGCAAAGGCGCACTGGAAGGCATCGCCGCGCCTGAGGCCGCCAACAATGCGGTATCCGGTCCGTCGATGGCACCGCTGCTGACACTGGGTATTCCCGGTTCCACGATCGGAGCCATCCTAGTAGGCGTGTTCCTGATCCATGGAATCCAAATCGGACCAACCCTATTTCTGACACAGAAAGAGTTGGTATATCAATTGTTTGCCTGCGGTCTGGTTGGTATCTTCGCCTATGGTGTGATCGGGTATTTCGGTGCGTCTTATGTCGGCCGTTTCATCCTGAAGATTCCGACCGATGTGATGTATCCGATTATCTTCCTGACCTCCTTTGTCGCCGCCTATTCGTCACGTGGGAACCTGTTTGACGTGTTGGTTATGGTGATCGCGGGTTTCGGCGGTTGGTTGATGAAACGCTATGATTTCAACCCGGCGGCCTTTGTGATCAGCTTCGTACTGGCGGGCGGAGCGGAAGAAACATTCCGACAATCGCTTTTGCTGTCCGATCATGGTGCGCTGATCTTCTTCACCCGTCCCGTTGCCCTCGGCTTCTTGCTGCTAGGTGTCGTTGCGCTGGTCGCCCGTGCCCGCTCGTTGAAAAAACAAGCCAAAGCCGCGTCACTCTACGACGCCTGAAATCCTTCACTGCCCGTCACACTGGCGGGCCGCACCTCTCTTACTTCCGCGCTGGCATCGCCTGCGTGCCTGATACCCGTGTGCCGAGACAAGGAAGTCGACCCATGCCAAATCATGACTACAGACGTGACCTGATGGGCTTTGCTACAGTCACCCCGCAAGGCCCGATCGAGGCCGGTTCGTGGCAGAGCTACACACTGGTCTACACCGCCGGCAAATTCGGCATCGACGATCAAGGTGGCCTGAAGGTGGCGTTCCGTACCCACTCTGACATGACACCGCTGCAGATGGATGATCCCGAGGACCCGGGCTATCTAACGATAGAGAGCTCAAATGCTGGCCCAATCGAGGCGGAATTCAGTTACAAGCGCAACATCCGTCCCTGGGGGCTGTGCATCACAGTATTATGCAAGCAGTTCCTGAAACCGGGCGACCAGATCACCTTCCGCATTGGTGATCAGCGGTTGGGTTCGCCCGGGGTGCGCACCCAGACCCATATCGAAGCCGAGCATCAGTTCCGTGTCACGGTCGATGCTTTCGCCACGGTAGACTATACCCCGCTGGAGGAAGACAAGCAGCCCTTCATCACCATCGTACCGGGCAAACCCAAGCTGTGGAAGGCGATCCTGCCGACCCTGCGTGCGGCCGGTCAGCCGTTCCGCTTTGTTGTGAAGCCAGAGGACAACTGGGGCAATCCTTCGGACAAATTTGTGGGCGAGCTTGCCTTGCGCTCGAACCTTCCGATCAAGGGCCTGCCGGAAAGCGTTACATATGCCGAGGGTGATTTTGCCGTGGTGCTGGATGACCTCACCGCCGATGTCGATGGCGACTATCGCATCGACGCGCTGATTGATGGCACGGTGGTGGCCAAGTCCAACCCGTTGCGCATCAAGGCGAACAGTCCGGTAGGCCATTACTGGTCCGATATGCATGGGCAGTCGGGTGAGACCATCGGCTCAGGCACGGCGCGCGATTACTTCTTCTTCGCCAAGCACCGGTCTTTTGTCGACATCACTGGGCATCAGGGCAACGACTTCCAGATCTCGGACACGTTCTGGGATGAAATCAACAACCTGACCGCCGAGTTCAACGAGGAGGGCAAGTTCCTTGCTCTGCCTGGCTATGAGTGGTCAGGCAACACCGGCCTCGGCGGGGACCATAACATCTGGTACCGCAACGAAGGCCGCCCGATCTATCGTTCCTCCCGCGCCATCGTGCAGGACAAGACCCGGCCCGAGACCGATTGCCATGATGTGACCGAACTGTTTGACGCTCTGAAGGGCGAGGACGTGCTCGTCGTGCCTCATGTCGGTGGCCGTTTTGCCGACGTGACCTATGCCCACGATGCGTCGGCGGAACCCTCGGTCGAGGTGCATTCCAGCTGGGGCACCTTCGATTGGATCGTACAGGACGCGCTGAAGATGGGCTATCGGATCGGTATCGTCGCGGGGTCGGACGGGCACAAGGGACGTCCGGGGGCTTCATATCCGGGGGATGCCAAATTCGGTTCTTACGGCGGGCTCACCTGCCATCTGCTACCAGAATTGACGCGCGACAGCTTGTTCGAGCAATTCCGCCGCCGCCACCACTATGCCACCACCGGTTGCCGCCTGTTTATGTCGGCCGAGATGGCCTATGCGGCACCGGCCCGCGTCTTTACCCGCAACCCATCCCTTGACAACGACGCCCACGAGATGAGCCTGACAGCAATTATGGGTGACATTGTTCAGACGGATCGGGAAACGGCGACCTTTAACCTTGAAGTCTCAGCTCAATCCCCGATCGAGAAAGTCGAACTCTTCGACGGTCTGAACATGATCGAACGTCTGCGTCCCTATGGCGAGGCAGATCTCGGCGCGCGGTATCGCATTACTTGCAAGGGTCAGGAAACCCGTGGACGGCAGCGTCTTGTGAAATGGACCGCCAGCGCCGATCTGGAGGGCGGCGAGATTTCCCGCATTCAGGCCACCAACTTCTACAATCCCGATCGCCAGCCGGCGCAAGTGTCGCCGACACGTGTCGAATGGACCAGCGTCACCACTGGCGGGGCGCAATCCGTTGATGTCTGGGTCGAAAACCAGTCCAATGACGCCAAGCTGATCGTCAAAACCAATCAGGGCGACCTTGAAGTCGACTTGTCCAATGTCGGCATCGAAGGCACCGAAGTGACCTGTGGTGGCATCGACAAGACGCTGGAGATCCAACGTCTACCTGAGGCGCTGACCGAGGTGCAGTTCGCGGTCAGCCGCGAGGTCGACATCCCCGCCAAAGGCGACAGCGCAGTCTTCGCGCGGGTCACGTTGGAGGATGGTCACGTTGCCTGGACCAGCCCGATCTACAGTTTCAAGTAAACTCGCATGGCGCTCCAAACGGGGCGCCAGATTTCTTGCACTAAAGAGCCACCAGATGACCCGCCGTACCGAAATAGACTCGCTGGGAAAATTCGACCTTCCGGCAGACACGCTTTATGGCATCCAGACCGCGCGTGCGCTCGAGAACTTCCCGATCTCTGATGTGCCTCTCAAGCATTTCCCACGGTTCGTCGAGGCACTGGCAGCAGTGAAAAAGGCCGCCGCGCAGGCGAATCTAGAAGCGGGTGTATTGCCGCCAGACAAGGTCGATGTAATCGTTGCGGTCTGCGACGAGATTTTGGCCGGCGCACACCACGAACATTTTGTGGTCGACATGATCCAAGGCGGTGCGGGCACATCCACCAACATGAACGCCAACGAGGTGATCGCCAATCTTGGGCTGCTAAAGTTGGGCCATGCGCCGGGCGACTATACGCACCTGCACCCAAATGACGATGTGAACCGCTCGCAGTCGACCAACGACGTATACCCTTCCGCAATCCGGCTGGCGGTGCTGCGGATGCTGGAGCCGCTGACCCGCGCGCAGCAGGATCTGGTTGCGGCCTTTCGGGAACGGGCACGCGCCTTTGGTGGGATCGAAAAGGGTGGGCGATCCCAGTTGCAGGATGCGGTGCCAATGACCCTTGGGCAGGAGTTCACGTCCTTCGCCAATACGCTTGCTGAGGACATCGATCTCACCCGCCAACTTTCAACGCTGCTCCTCGAAGTGAATCTGGGCGGCACTGCCATTGGCACCGGAGCCAACGCCCCCGACGGGTTCGCAGACCGGGTTGTTCGGCATTTGTCGGAGGTCACGGGCCTGCCGTTCATCCCCGCCCATGACCTGATCGAGGCATCCTCCGACCTTGGCGGCCTTGTGATGTTCTCTGGAGTGTTAAAACGGGTCGCGGTGAAGCTGTCGAAGATCTGCAATGACCTTCGGCTTCTGTCGAGCGGTCCTCGCGCCGGTATCGGCGAAATCAGGCTTCCACCCGTGCAGGCCGGCAGTTCGATCATGCCGGGGAAGGTCAACCCGGTGATCCCAGAGGTGGTAAATCAGGTTGCCTATCAAGTGATTGGCAACGACATCACCATAACGATGGCCGCCGAATCCGGGCAGTTGCAACTCAATGCGATGGAGCCGATCGTGACCTACCGGCTTCTGGATTCAATTCGAATCTTGCGCAGGGCAATGGACACGCTGACAACCCGCTGCGTAACAGGCATCGAAGCCGACAGGGTGCGCTGTGCAGCACTTTTGGACAACAGCCTGATCTCTGCCACAGCGCTGGCACCAGAACTTGGCTATGACGCGGCAACCCGGATTGCCAAACAGGCGCTCGCAGATGGAACCACCATTCAGGAGGCGCAGCGCCGGTTGGGATTTGCGGTATAAAGCGCCCCGTGAGCAATCCATCGTTGGGACGCGGGTTTAAACGATGATTTGGTCTCAACACAGTTGCCCCAAAGGGGGCAAAGACTTCAGGGCAGTTTCCTAAACCGGTGTCGTAGGGCCGACAAAGCCGCTCGAATACGCCTCGTTTCTAATCCAAGCGATACCGCAGATGATCGGCAAGAGCGATGTAAGCGTGTTACCGATCTTAAAGACTGCACCCACCAACGGTTGGCCAATTGCGACGCGCCCAAAAAAATCCTTTCAGTAAGTGACAGAAACGCAGGTTTGGCTTGGGTCTACCTCCATTTCTATTCAGCCGCGCTAATTGTGTTTCTGGAATCTGATACGAACGAAGTTGCAGGTTTTATTCGGGATTCACCCAAACGGGGGTGCAGGCGTCCTGCAATGTTCCAAGCTAACAAACTGGCGATCCCCGCTGCTCCGAAAATACCTGAAACAGGGGCCACCAACAGGACCAACCACGCAACACCAGGTATGACAATACCAGATATGTCACGATAGGAGGAATAGACCGCAGACATCTCAGTGCGCTCTGATGGTTTGTCGGCCATTAGAAAAGGCAGCCCAGCACAGATATCCAGGAGGATCAGAAAAAAGCTGCCGGAAAAAAGTAAAACAATCGCCATTAAAGGTGTTATTGAACCGACGCTGGCTGCAGTGAACAGGATAGCGCAAGCAATAAACCCGGTTCGAACCGCGTAACGCACCGAGTGGTTCTGCATCCATCGCAGCATTGATGGTGAAAGAAAGAGTGCCGCGTTTGTCACCGACAACATGACGCCACCCAGACTGTCACCCAACCCATTTTCGACCGCAAAAATGGGCAAGTAGACAACATAGGCCCACCAGCCGCAGGACCGAATGACCGCAAAAAGCCATCCAGCAATCAGGCGGGGCTGTTGGAAAAATCTTCCAAGGTAGGCAATCGGGTTGATTGGCGTGCGTCTGGCGCGCGTGATCAGCTTACCGTTACCCATCCGCAGAAACAAAAAGACACCGAGCATAATGATGGCTGCTGTGCCTGAGATCAAAAAGGGCGCCGGTTTCCACCAGCCCCATAACATGACGCCTAGAACAGGCCCAACGGTCCATCCCAGTGCGGAATAAAACATTCGCAGAGTTTCGCATTTTCCCAATTCGACCCGCGCGATGTAATCTAGGACATAAGCGTTGAAACATACGAACGTTACAACAGTGGCGAGTGAGTTTACCACAAGCGAAAGAACAATCATTTCGGCTGTTCCAACCACTGCCAGGCCTGCTCCAATTGCATACCCTGCCACACCGATGCCATACATCCAGCGACGAGGAATGAAGCGGTTCAAATGAGGAACCAAAAGCCCCACCGTCAGCGAAATGATACCAATAACAAAATAAATTGAGCTGATCTGGGACGCATCATTGAGTGCGTCATACATGGCAACAGGAAATACCGAGATTAGAATTCCACGCACAATGGCTTCAAATCCTGCGAGAACCGCAAACCCCCGAACCGACGGTGTGGGTGCATGGCGAAGCCATTCTGGAATGCGGCGCTCAAACATCTCTATGACCTTTGTTGGTTCGAGCAATTTTGAAACCAGCCAAAACGGTAGTCTAACTTGGTTGCGGCACCAAAGTCGGATTCAGAGTTCCTGAAAGCGGCCCGTATGTCGAAATCGGGAACTCTGTTTGCGACATATTTGAGGCGAGTTTGGGAAATGGTGTTTCAAAGAGGAGCAAGTTTCTATGGCTGTTTCATCGAAACTCTCGAGCTTTGGTGAAACGATCTTTTCTTATGCGCCATCTCCATACGAACATTCAAACGATTGATAGCTCCAATCCTCGTGACGTGTTTTCAAAGATTTGAAAGATTTGTTATTCGCTATGTGAAAGCTGTCGTGCATGCCGGGTGTCGTATTCAGTCCTTTAGGGGCGGTTTTGTTGAAAGCCGCGCCCTTTGCATAAAGAAAATCATAGAACTATTTTGAGGGGCTATCTCGAGAGCTTGCACGGAAAATATCAAAAACCTGCTTTTTGCGAAGTGGAGCAGGGGGACGTTGTCGTCGATTGGATGACCTCGCCTCAGATCTGAACCTGGATCGGATCGATTTTTTGAAACTTGAAGCGGAAGGCGCAGAAATCGAAGCCATCGATGGGATGGAGAGCTGCCTCCTGCAAAAATTGCGATCGATGCCGGGCCAGAGCGGTATGGTGAAAGTCCCGCCCCGGAATTGACGTCAACCCTAGAAAGCTATGGCTATACCGCTCGATAGAATGGGCACACCTTGTTTGCGGTTCGCTAGCTTCCAGACCCATTGATTGACAGCTAGATCAGGACGGAAGATTGGTGCGCCTGCAGTATCTAGACGGGACATTCCTTGCCTGGGATTGGCGTTGCATTGGGGTTTTGATGTTCTCGACTGCAGGCTTCACTTCGCTTGACAGTGATTTATGCCGCCCGTGCAATGGCTACAGCTTGCAGCCGGGAAACCGGTCAAGGAATGCTTGCTCCAAACCGTATCGCTTTGCTGCGGTCATTTAGACCGATCCCGCAGGGCTTTCCCATCAGCAATCCCAAAGGGCCACCCACGCGCAACCGGGTGAAGGTCCGCGTGTCCAAGTTCCCCCAGTTCCATCTCGCGCAGCGCTTCGCGTGTGGGGCCTCGGGTATCAGTCGGGTCAACAAGGCAAAGCGCCTGCTTTCAATACGTCCACAAGGGCGCCCAGACTTCGTGTGGGTGAATTCCTCTTCATAGCAAACAAGAAAGCCGAACCTATTTTCGGCTTTGTCCCAGAAGTAGTGCGAAGACGAATAGTGCTCCGAGTGATGTGGTGATGATGCCCACGGGCAATTCTTGCGGGGCCAAAAGCAAACGCGAAAGAATGTCAGAAGCCGTGAGTAAAATCGCCCCAACCAAGGCTGCGGCAGGAATGAGAGCTGTGTGTAACGGTCCAACCAAACCGCGGGCAAGATGAGGGACCATCAAGCCCACAAATCCGATAACCCCGGCGACGGATACAAAGGCCGCGGTGGCAAGAGCGGAGGCCATGAAAATAAACACACGCAGCTTATGGACGGGTACACCAAGACTTGTGGCGGTTACATCACCGGCCAAAAGCGCGTCCAACCAACGGCGACGATAGAACGTGAACCCAAAAATCAGCGCAAAGCCCGTGAGAACAAGGGGCAATGTCTCCCAGCGGGACAATCCCAACCCGCCCAGCATCCAGAAAATAACGGTATGCGCAGCGCGGTTGTCGCCTGAAAAGATAAGATAATTGGTAATTGCGGAAAACAGAAAAGAGACGGCAAGCCCTGAGAGGATCAGTTTTTCCGGCGCACTTGTTTGCAGGCGTCGTACCAGCAATAGCACCACTGCAGAGGCGATCATGCCGCCAAAAAACGCCGCTAACGGCAAGGTCCAAATGCCCAAAACATCGCCGGTCACTGTAATGACAAATACCGCTCCGGCGGCAGCACCCGACGACAAGCCAAAGAGGAAAGGATCCGCCAGATCATTGCGCGTTGTGGTTTGCAAGACCACTCCGACAACGCCTAGCCCGGCACCAATTATCGCTGAAAAAAGAGCGCGAGGCAGGCGAAGGTCAAAGATTATTCGACCCATTGGAGATGGATCTGCGCCGCTCAGGCCGAGCCCAGAAGCAATGGCGACAACCACATCTGACGCGGGAATAGACGTTGAGCCATAGAGCACGGACAGCAAGATGAGGGCGGCCAACATGGCCACTCCCAATGATAAAGTCAGAGCCAATCGACCCATCTTAGAACAGATCCGGATGCATTGCTTTGGCCATTTTCTCAATGGCGTCGATGTTCGCCGGGCCAGGGGTCAGTTCTTCGTAGCGCAAACCAATCCAGCGGGCATTTTTAACCGCATCGGTATGGGCCATGACGGGATGATCTTGAAGAAACTTGAACGTGTCTTCCGCGCTGTTCCCGCCTTGATAATCCAGCAGTACAAGGAACTCTGGGTTCGCGGCCGCGACAGCCTCCCAGGACGAGCGGCCCCAGCTTGTGTCCATATCATGGGTGACATTTTCGCCACCGGCGGCGGTGATCATAGCGTCGGGAATGGCGAACTTACCCGAGGTGAAAGGGGCGTCTGCAGGGCCGTCTAGCAGGAAAACCCGGGGCTTTGCCACATCAGCGGTCTTTGCCTCAATTCCTGCAAGCTGAGCTTTCCACCCTGACACGAGAGAATTGGCTTTGTCGGCCACATCCATAACTGTGCCCAGACGGGTCACGTCATCAAACAAAAGATCCATGCTCGCCTCGGGGCGATCTTTGTGTAAATGGACACAGCTTTCGCTCAGGACCATGGTTTTGATGCCGAATGGTGCCAGCGTATCAGGTGTCACATCGCCACCGGGTTTCATGCCGTAATACCAACCGGCGAAAAACATGTCGGGGGAAACAGCTACTAGGTTTTCCACGGTGGGGTATTTGGGCGCCAGTTCAGGAATGTCGCCACGCATCTCATCGAAATCCGGGCTGGTTTTGTACCAACCTGTGATGCCCGTCAGTCCAACAATTTTATCCTGAAGTCCCAGAGCAAACGCCATGTCTGTCATGTTCATGTCGTGGACCACAATGCGTTCTGGCGTGGTCTCAAAAGCAAGTGGCTCCCCACAGTTGTCGACACTTACTTCCGCCGAAGCGGCGCTTGCGAGCCCCATCAAAAGGGTCGCAGACCAAATCTGTCTCATACCTTCTCTCCTTTAGGTGTGAACTGTCGTTTTACGGATATCAAGCGCAGGCACCTGACGGCCTTCGTGAGGCAAAAGCAGGTACTCAACACCAAATGTTTCTCTTATGTTTTTCGGCGTAATCACGTCTTCGACCGTCCCAAACCCGATCATGCGGGTGCCCTTCATCAGGGCGGCATGGGTGGCAAATTCTGGGATCATCACCAGATCATGCAAAATAGTGACGACTGTCATGCCCAGGGCAGAGATCAACGATAACATCCGTCCTTTGGCGTCGGGATCTAGATGATTGGTTGGCTCGTCCAAAAACAGAAGCTGAGGCCGTTGCGCTAAGGCACGTGCAATATGTGCACGTTGAGTTTCACCACCCGACAGCCGCCCCATCGGCTTATCCGCAAGCAACTCCAGACCCGCGAGGGTCAAAATGCGCTGCAATGCGTCTGCATGCACTTCGTTGGCGTAATTATTCCAGATCGGCATTTGCCCCAAAGCAACATACTCGCGAAGTGACAACCGCCCGTCAGGGGCAGAGTTTTGCGAGACCACCGCTATTTTGCGTGCCCGTTGTGTAGGGGAGAGTTTGCTAAGATCTCGACCTTCAAGCCGAACCTCTCCGGCGACAATATCTTCGATGCCAGCCAAGAGATTTAGAAGTGTGGTTTTTCCCGCGCCGTTCGGCCCCGCAATTGCCAAAACCGCACCTTTTGGTAGGTCAAAACTTACGTCGCGGATCAGTGGGTCACCATTGTGGGCAAAGTACTCCAGATTGCGCACCGTGAAAAACTCGGTCATGCGTCGCCCTCCGCAATCGCCGGCAGTCGGGCTAAGGTTTTGGTGAAAAGTGCCGAAGGACGTTCGGTTGCAGAGGTCCAGCCTGTGGCGCTTTGCACATATTGATGCGCGAAGCTTGAAATTGCTCGAATATCATCCGACGATTTTATACTGCCAAACAGATACGAAGCCTTACCGCGGGCCTGAAACCCAACGGCTGGCGGGTGTTCGCAGCCCGCAAGGCAATCCACAGCGCGAAACCGTACCGTGGCAGGAACATCCGACGACATGTCGGCCTTTAACTGGGCTGCGTTTCTCGCGCCTTCACAGGTGCTGCAAATAAGAATGTAGTGGGTTGGTTCGATGCACATTCAAAGCCTCGCTTGCCATCAAGCGCGGTTCGAAGGTGCCAGCTATGTCGTTACACGTTACACGTGCCATAAAGCCTCCTTCCAAGGCGCCCCGCCTCGGGTTGGTTAAAAACGTGATGGCAGGTCTCCTGACTCGCGGTTCTATGCTTCGCTGGCCTTCCCAACCGAGTTTGGTCAGTGGCATATCAGCTTCGCTCGCCGCTTACAGTTGCGGGGGCAGTTACGGAATTGGCATCTTTTGGTGACACCGCACCGTATTCCCTTTTCATCCCGCGTGTTTCAACGTGCGGGAACCATCGTATGGCCCTAAATTGAACACCCATCGGGCGTTGTCAATATGATTCATGCGCAGCACATATTTTGGGTGCCCTTTGCGCTGTCATCCCGTTCAGAGACAATCAGAGCCCCTTTTTGAACGGGGCGCAACGCGGCGAATTTGCATTGAGACAGGCGCACAGGATCGTCTGTGTTGAGAAGCTCGTACCGATTTCGCTGTAACTTAGGCCAGCCATTTCCTAGAACGCCGGGTATTAGAGTTACTCAAGGGTGGGACAACATGTCATTTGAATCCAAAACCGCGATTGTGACGGGCGGACTGTCGGGCATGGGGTTGGCGATCGCGAGGCGATTTTTGCAGGACGGCACAGAGGTTTTCGTAGGCGCGCGCAGCGCGGTAGACGCTGAATTTGTGCAGGCCAAGCTTGGCGCAGACAATGGGGCGATCAAAGCGGCCGTTCTGGATGTGCAATCACGCGAAAGCGTGGACCGTTTCGTTGCCGATGTTGTTGCCCAACGTGGTGGTGTGGATATTCTGGTCAACGCGGCAGGGATCTATGATGAGGCTGCAATTGTCGACCATCCCGAGGACATCTGGATGGATCAGATTGACATCAACCTGAGCGGTACCTTTCGTATGATCCGGGCAGTCATGCCGCATATGAAAACCGCGGGCTGGGGTCGGATCATCAACATTGCCTCAATGGCGGCGCATACAGGCATGGCCAACAACGCGGCCTACTGCGCGTCCAAAGCAGGTTTGTTGGGGCTAGGCCGCTGCGTGAGCCTCGAAGGCGCTGAACATGGTGTCACCTGTGTCTCAATCAGCCCAACCTGGGTGGAAACCGAGATGTTGCGAAAGTTTATCGACGCAGATATCGCCGCCACCGGACAAAGCCTTGAAGAGGTGCGGGCGGATTACGCGAAATCCAACCCGCAAAACCAATTGGTGCAGCCAGAAGAAGTGGCCGAACTGGCCGCCTATTTGGCCAGTGATGCGGCGCGCGCGCTGACAATGTCAGATTTTGAGGTCAACGCAGGCTCTCCCTGGTAAGCCTGAGCGCGACGCGCCAGTAGGGTTTTGGTGTCAGTGAGAGAGCCAAAGGGCTTGTCGCTGACACGTGCCCAGGTGGCCTGTGCGTGCGCCGTTTCAAATTTGGCGTCTGCGCATAGCGTGTCCGGGTATTCGGTGATGACACCCGCAATACCCGGATCCAAATCCGCCATCGCCAACCAATCCTGTGGAGCAACGGGTTGTGGCATTTCTAGGGCGATGCGGTGATCGGGGATCAGATTGTAGATCGATGCATCCGACGTGGTGATGTCACCCAACAGGAACGATGCCGCTGCGGTCACGTCGATCATGGGAAAGGTGAGACCCTTTGGTCTGTTTCCAGAGCGGAACACAGCTTGAAGAATGATCTCGTAGAGGTCGCGCGGATTTGGCGCTTCTAGATCGTACATCGACGGCAGCCGTACAATCGCAGACGAGATGCCCGAGCTTCGAATTGTGGCCTCTGCAGCGATCTTAGCGGCGCCGTAACCTGTGCAGCCCTCCCAAACCGGGATCAAGTCCTCAGGGCAGGGGCCGCCTCGATCTGGGAACACCGAGGTAGAAGAGGTGAAGCGAAGATCGGCATCCGCATCGCGGCAAAACTCAATCACGGTGGTGATGCCCCGTGCGGACCAGTCCAGCATCTCTTGCCGTCCGATTGCGAGGTTCACCATGGCCGCGCAGTGGATCACCCGCGAGACCACCTGTGTCAGTGCCTCGTAGTGAACCCGATCCAATGAGAACTGCGGCGCATCCAATGTGCCATGGACGATCACATAGCGGCTGGTGTCGATGCCGTGGGTTTTGGCCACCGCATCTAGCCGATCCCGCGCGCTTCGGTTCTTGTAGCGGACTAGGCAGTAGACCACTTCGTTGTCTGGCAAAGACCGAACCGCTTGCGCCAGCACATGCCCGCCAAGAAAACCGGTCGCTCCTGTCAGAAGGATCCCCGGCCGTTCGAACCCTTCGAACTCGACAGGTGCATCGGCCTCTTGGTTTAAGAGCTGGTCCAACCGATGGAGCGGCACGTTCATAGCCAGATCGAAATCAACTGGCAGCCCGTAGATCTTTTCCAGCTCCAACATCAGGTTCACGCACATCAGCGAGTCCCCGCCTAGATCATGAAAGCTCAGTGCCGGGTCAAGATCCGTGGGCGAGCAGGACATGGCCTGCGCTGCCGCGGAGAGCACCATGTCTTCGGACAGAATACGCTGCGTGTTGGTTTCCTCAACTTCGGGCAGGGCGCGCACATCCGCCTTGCCCGACACCGGGTGCAATGGGAGCGCGTCCATCTGCACAAGGAAAGAGGGTACGCAGTAATGGGGTAGCACGTCGCGAAGATCAGCCGCCAGAGCCGCAGGCACACGGTTTACACCGGGATTGAGGTTCCATTTTTCCGCGTTGTGTTTGGCCTGCGCAGCATCAACCGCGAAGTAAAAGATCAGGCTTTGCCCGCGACCTTTGACCTCTGAGACCCAGGGTGCAGCGCTGGAGAAGACCAGTCGGTCGCGCATCGTTTCTGTTAGCTCTCTGGTCTGGATCGAGAAACCACGCAGCTTGAGCATATGCGCAATCCGCCCTTCGATATAAAGCGTCCCATCTGCGTCCTGTCGCGCCTGATCGCCGGTGTCATAAAGCCGTGTCTGGCGGCCTTCGATGACCATATCACGAAAGCGCAGGCGGGTCTCTTCGGGGCGGTTGACGTACCCGGTTCCCAACATTCGGGCGCCCTCAAAGAACAACTGACCAGAGATACCAGTGGGGCAGAGTTGCTCAGCCTCATCCAGAATAACCGCGCGCAGGTGCGGCATAGGAATGCCCACAGAAGCGGGCCTATCGCCTGCGGGCTCGGTCAACAGTGACATGCAGATGTCATGGGTTTCGCAAATACTATATAGATTCCACAGTGCGGCCCCTGGCAGCTTGGCTTTCGATGCGCGGATCAGATCGTCGCTGACCACCTCACCGTTCAAGACGACTCGCGACAGAGGCAAGGACGCAGCGCAATCGGCATCAAGCGCATTCAGGAAAGTGTCGTAGAACGAGGGTGTGAACAGCATCTCGTCAATGCGGTTCGTGGTCAGAAAATCCGCCAGTTTGGCCGGTGCAAAAAGGGTGCCGGCATCTGGGAACCACAAACTCGCACCCTTTCGCAGCGGGCGAAACATTTCCCAGATGGCAAAGACATAAATCCCGACGCGCGTTTCTGGTGCATAGGGGGTGTAGCTATCGCGCCATTCATAGGACAGGAAGGCCGCATCCTGCGAAACGGGGATGCACTTCGGTCGGCCTGTGGTGCCTGATGTTGCGACGAGATAGATCGGGTCGGTGGGGGCAACATTGCCCGGTTCGAGCGTAGCGGTTGCGTCCTGAGGCGCAGCTTCAACCTGCGCCAAAACGGCCTCAGCCTCTAACGTGGCACAATCGCCGGGTATCTGCCCAACTGAAGGGGGCTCACACAGAATAACAAGGCCAACCTTAAGTTCGGACAGGATGTTGTGCACCACCATCTGCGGCATGGCGGGGTCAAGGTGCACGAAGGGACGTCCATGGATGACGCAGGCAATGGCGCTGGCGCCCATAAACAACCCTGGCGCCCCATAGATCGCGACAACGTCGTGCGCAATTAAGGGGTTTTTCAGAGCTGAGACATACTGGCCAAGACGGGCATAACTCAGCTGCCTTTGGTTGTCAGACAATGCGGGTCTATTGGAATAGGCCTCAATGGCGAGGACAAGCTCTGCGGCAACTGTTTTGGAAAAGGTCATAACACTCGAGTTTGTTTCGACGGAAGTCTTTAAACTGCCCCGTTATGAAACACTCTAGGTGCCGAGTAAACCGACTGTCCTTTGCTGTGGACCGATCCCCACTCGTTGCGCATCGCAACCACCAAGGCGTGGATGATGAGACAGGGGATGAAGAGTTCCGGCGAAAAGACTAGAAAATTCCGCGGCTCCCACAGAAAAGATCAGCATTAAAAACGTCTGAAAATAGAGGTTCTTTAGCCGCGCGGGGCCTGGGGATTGATTACCTCACCGGTGGTTCAGTCTTCCCTCCGAAGGGCCTCCGGAGAGCGTCCATATTGCTGACGGCAGAGGCGGCCCAGATGAGACGCATCACAAAAGCCGGTTGCGAGTGCAATTTGCGTGACGCTGTCGGAGCTGCCCTTGAGCAATGACCGAGCATGGCGCAGGCGTAGGCCTCGGGACACTGCGCCCGGGGATTGACCCAAAGTGCGCGTAAAGAGACGTTCCAATTTACGTTTGCTGACCCCGGTTAATTCGGCCAGCTTTTGAGAGGTGAGCGGCGTGGCGAGGTTGTATTGCATATGCAACAATGCCTGTCGCACCACGGGATCCGTCACCGCGATCTCCAACGTTGAACTGGGTTGGATGTGATTGCTTTTGGGCGCGTCTTCAATCATCAGCATGCGCAGCGCTTTCTGGGCGACTTTGGCTCCGATATGTTCCGCGACAAGATGTGCTGCTAAATAAGCCGAACTGATCCCCCCAGCGCAGGTCAGCCGATCCCGGTCAATCACATAGCTCTGCACCGCATCTGGAGGAGTTTCCTGGTCCACATCCAGGTAATCGTCGTGATGCGCCCAGCTGACACATCGGCGGTATCCGGCGAGCAATCCCAGATCTGCCAGCATAATCACACCGGTACAGACCCCGACCAATGCGGTGCCGCGTTGTGCATGGGCGTAGAGATAATCGCGCGCAGCACCTGACAAACTTGTGCGGTGGGTCAACCCACCCACCAGTACTATATAATCATAGGTGTGCTGCGCGCCAAAACGCCGGTTGGATTGTACAACCAAACCGGAGCTGGCGTGGATCTCGCCCTGCACATCGCCCAAGATATCCCATTGGCACAGAATTTGGTTTGAGCGGTCGCCTTCGTCCGCCGCAAGACGCAGCACATCCAGAAAATTCGCGAAAGCCGCCAAAGAGAAACGCTTGGCAAGAATGAAACCAACCTTCAGACGATGGGGAAGGGGGGGACTCATGGGCGCTATTCCGTTGAGAGGTTTGACGCAAATATTCTATCTCACCATGCGCGAGATCAGCAAGATCCCGGGAGCGCAAATTGATCTTTAGCCCAAACCCAACACAGGAGCAGTGCGGCCATGCCCTCTATGACCCGTTTGTCCATCATCGACTCCCATACCGCAGGCGAGCCCACCCGCATGATCGTCTCAGGCTACCCCAAAATCGAAGGCGACACGATGGTTGCACGCCTTGCCTATCTTGAGGCCCACCTCGATTGGGTACGCTGTATTGCCATGCATGAACCGCGTGGTCACAGAGACATGTTTGGATGTGTGCTTATGCCGGCTGTTGATCCTTCAGCCCATATTGGGGCTGTCTACATGGATGGGGGGAGGTTCTATAGCATGTGTGGCCATGCGTCTTTGGGGATTTGCGCAATTCTGGTGGAAACCGGACAGGTCCCGCCAACCGGTCGATCTACCAAAGTCCGCATCGATACTCCCGCCGGGCTGGTCGAAGGCACCGTCACAACCGATGAACAGGGCGAGATTGAATCTGTGTCGCTTGTGGATGTGCCCTCTTTTGCTCTGGCTCTGGATGTGACGGTTGACGTGCCGGGGTTTGGTCAGATCCGCGCAGATATTAGTTATGGCGGCAATATTTTTGTCATTGCCGAGGCACAGGATCTTGGGTTCAGTTCAATTGATCCACATTATACCGACGCGTTGATCCAAGCGGGGATCGCCCTGCGTCAGAGCGCAAATGAACAATTGCAGCTGTCTCATCCAGAACTCCTTCATCTCAATCGCATCGACATAGCCATGTTGACGGCCCCTCCATCAGGCCCCCATGCGGATGGCCGTAATATCGTGCTTTTGGGGGATGCTCAGGCGGATCGGTCCCCCTGTGGCACCGGCACATGTGCGCGGCTGGCTGTGAAACATGCCAAGGGTGAGCTGGCCCTCGGTGAGGTGTTCCGACACGAAAGTTCCATTCGTACCGTTTTTGATGCGCGGGTTCTGGGCTTGGATCGCGTTGGATCTTATGACGCAATTATCCCCGAGATTTCCTGTCGCCCCTTCATCACCGGGTACAACACTTTGGTCGTCGATCCCGCTGATCCGCTGAAACATGGCTTTACGCTTGGTGTAAGCAAGTGACGAAAATGAGCGCCATCGTGCCCAAAGGTGTCGCGTATTTTGCGTTACAAGAGGCACCAGATCCTGAGTGCTTTACCTTTGTCTTGCTGCCGCAATTTTCGATGCTGTCCTTTAGTGCGGCCATTGAACCGCTCCGCATGGCCAATCAGGTCACTGGCAAAGCTCTGTTTCAGTGGCAGGTTTTGTCCGAAGATGGCCGGTCTGTCGATGCCTCAAATGGGGTGTCGGTGACCGTCGATGGAGCGTTGAGCGACATCTCGCGATCACATCGTATTTTTGTCTGCGCTGGCGGGGATCCCGAGGCACAATCCCGTCCAGTGCTACTGTCTTGGTTGCGCCGGCAGGCGCGCCAAGGGGCGCCTTTGGATGCGCTCTGCACGGGTTCATACGCTTTGGCGCGGGCAGGTCTGCTTGAGGGGCAAAAGTTTACGCTGCATTGGGAACACGTGCCCGGATTTGAAGAAACCTATTTCGATCTGCGCCCCAGTCCGCAACTTTATGTCGTCACGCCTAAATTATGGACCTGCGGTGGCGGGGCCGCGGCGACTGATATGTGTCTGACCCATATTCGAGTGCGCTTTGGCCTTGCCTTGGCTCAAACCGTTCAAGATATGTGTTAGCACCTCACACCGCGACCCTCTCAAAGAACTTCAAAAGTCGATTGGGATCTCACCGCAGCACTTCTGCAAGGGAGAGCATTGCATCCCAATGGTCGGATCGGAACATTTTTGAGTTGCTCCGCCCTAAGATACCAGGACTGAGGGCTTCGGCGAGAGGTCACACACCAAATAGATTGGCATTGGTGATCGCTTTGTCAATGAACGCGGCTTTGTCGGCTTCGGGCCGCCATCCCAGTACCTCCTTTGGGCGGCTGTTCACGAAGGCCGAAAAATGCGCCCGGCTTTTCCAGTCTGCAAGGGAGGGACGAATGACGCCTTGGCGCCGCAGGGCATATTTCTTGAGTCCGTATTTCACCGCGTCTGCGGCATAAAATGCAGTC
Source organism: Pelagimonas sp. (assembly GCA_049116335.1). Classification (GTDB taxonomy): domain Bacteria; phylum Pseudomonadota; class Alphaproteobacteria; order Rhodobacterales; family Rhodobacteraceae; genus CANMIH01. Next base: position 144,108 of record JAGDYZ010000007.1, read on the forward strand.
AGGTTTCCGGTGCTCACGCGTAGGCGCGCACCAAGAGTCTGATGAATGGCCTCAAAGTACTCCTGCGCAGACAGCATCGGGTCACCTACCAGGTTAAAGCTTTGCCCATCAACCGGAGCATCGATCATCCGGATCAGCCCATCTGCGATGTCTTCGTTGAGAACGAAGGGGAGGATGTTGCGGCCGTGGCCCCAGATGCGGACTGCCCCAGCCCCATGCCAGCGGCCAATGCCCCAGTGCTGCAGTGGGCCACCGGGCCCGACAACAATGCCGGGGCGCGCAATAACAACCGGCAAGCCGCGTTCTTTATGCAGCTTCATCAGCTGTCGCTCGCATTCAGCCTTGGACCGCGCATAAAGATTGCGATTGGTCATGTCCTCGGGGAAAGGGGTGCTTTCGGTGATCTCACCATGCGGGTTGGACATATCATACGAGGCAATTGTCCCGGTATAGACCAGACGTTTCACCCCGGCCTTTTCGCAGGCCATGCCAATGCGCGTTGCCACGCCGACATCGTTGATCAAACAGTCGGCCCAGGTGGTCTCCATCGCCTTGGCCAGATTGAAGACAACCTCGATGCCCTCCATCGCCTGCGTCAGGGCATCTAGGTCATGTAATGAGGCACCAACAGTTTCCACCTGATCGGTCAGATCCGGAAACGGGCCAGTTTTCCCCCGTGACAGAACACGCACATCGCGCCCAGAGGCCACCAGTTGGCGGGTCAGTTCGCGACCAATAAAACCGGTTCCACCAATCACCATGGCTGTGGGTTTAGGCGCGCGGGTTTGAACGGCGGGGGCTTTGACCTGTAGGATCTCCTGTGGCAGCGCGGCAATCACATCATCAAGCGCACGCATGACCGAGACCGCGCTATCGGCGTTGAACCAGGTGTCAGGTGGTGTGTTGCTTGCAATGGCACCGTAGATGGCGCTGTTCATGCCTCGAAAGCTAAGCCCATAGGGGTTTTTGGTATTCAATGATCTCAATTGCGTCATAGCATTGCGCGTGCCTTGCCAGAGATGTTGGCGAGACAGATCAAGCTGGCGGCGCAGGGGGTTGACCACAAGATCCCCGGCATTCTCTCGGTCAATGATCAGCACATCGGAGGCATAATCCAGCCGGGCCCGAGCCGAAGACCCGCGCAGAGTTACCGAGCGATCGTCAACTGTTTCCACCATTGCCATAGTGAAGGTGATGTTGACACCTCCGGCACGGGCTAGAATGCGGAACCCTTGTGGACGCGGATCTTCACCCGGTAGCATCGCTGGGTGCGATGCGTGTGCTGAAAGGATCTCAACCTCGCCAAACAAATCATGCGCAAAGGCCATTAGATGCGGCCCAAGTTCAAGGATCAGGTTTTTGGGTTCTCGTAACAGCCACAGATTGAAGGGGCCGGAACGCAGCGGTGCCAGCGGTAACGCCCAGATGATTTCGGCACTGGCAATCCGGCCATAGTCGCCGGCGAGCATTGCGGCTTTCATTCGCGTGTAAGACGGCAGGCCGAGAAAGTTATGTCCGGCATGAAACCGTCGACCGTTCACCTGCGCGGCTTCGGCCATGCGTTGGGTCGCGGCATGGCTCTCTGACACAGGTTTCTCAACCAGAACATCCAAGCCCGCGTTCAGGCACTGGATCGCTAGAGGCTCATGCAGATGTGGGGGTGTCAGAATGTGAACGGCATCACAGGTTTTGGCCGCGATCATGTCTTCAACCAAGGTAAAGGCCTGAGCTCCGTATCCGAGAGCAAGGCCTTTGGCAGCTGTTTCATTCAGGTCGCAAACGGCACTGACCCGAACGCCCGGCGTGGCCTTCAATGCATCAGCATGCCAGGTCGCAATATACCCAGCCCCAATGAGGCCAACACGGATCTCGGTAGACATGGAGAACGTTCCTTTACTTGTATTCAATGATGCGCATGTCGGCACCACGCAGGCGACGCAGGTGGAACCGCGCCATGCCAATGAGATTGGGGAGTTTGGAGAGGGTCAGCAGAACAGCGTGCCGAAAGGCTTCGGCCTTTGGAAGATTGTCGCGCCGCAGCCCCTGCGCTGTGCGCAGATAATTCATAAGATAGAGCGCACCCACCAAGAGGCTGAGCCAAAGCGTGGTGAACAGACCGATGCTGAACAGAACAGGAAGCACCAGTCCATAGACGAGGACGCGTTTGCGTTCTGTCACAAAGTAGTCAGGATGCAGATATCCGACCTGAGCAAATCCATGGCCAGTGCGCTCAGCTCTGCGCCACCACTGACCAAAACGCAGCATATTTGCGTCGTGGCGTGTCATGTCGATAGGCAGGCGTTCCAGCACCCATCCCGCTTTTGACATGCGGGTGCAGAACTCATCGTCTTCCGCAGCAATCACGGTGGCATCCATGCCCCCGAGCTCAGACCAAACTGAGGCGCGCACCATCATGTCGCCCCCACAGGCGGCAATGATCCCGGCGGGGCGATGCCATTCCCAGTCGCAAAGCTGATTGTAGAGGCTGGCATCGCGATGGATCTCGCTGCGCCAGCCAGTGACCAATCCATGGCCGGGGTGTTCCAGAAGGTGATCGCGAGCCTTGTCTAGAAAACCGGGAGCAAGAGTGCAGTCGCCGTCGATGAACAATACGATTTGTGGATCGTCCAAGGCATCAAAGCCTGCATTGCGGGCACGGGCGGCGGTGAAAGGCACGCTCATGTCAAGATCAACAACCTTGGCGCCGATGGCTTTGGCCTCGGCACAGCTGGTGTCGGTGGAGCCGGAATCGACATAAACGATTTGACGGGCCTGACCGGCTACGCTTGCCAGTCCGGCAATAAGACGCGCTCCTTCGTTTCGGCCAATAAGAACAACATCTACCGGCGTCACGAGAGCCCCCGCCGTTTGGGAAGCGAGGTGTCACCAGACCCATAGGCTTCGATCAAAGTCGACAGCCAACCAGCCTCGCGTGCGGCGTTAAAATCGAAATCCACGATGTCACGCCCCATTTCACCCATTGCTTTGCGCTGGGCGTTGTCTTCCAACGTCCAGCGAATGGCTTTGGTCAGCGATGCGACGTCACCGGGCGGGACAAGAAACCCGGTTTTGCCATGGTCCACAAGTTCCGGAATGCCAGCGATGCGGGTGGCCACCACAGGGACGCCGGAGGCCATGGCCTCCATCAGCACAACAGGCACACCTTCTGCGAAACTTGGGAGAACAAAGGTATCTGCGGTTTGCAGTAGATCGGCCACCTCAGATTGGCCGCGATAGCCGAGAAAACTGACGTTGTTGAGCCCCATCTCTTTCACTTGTGCCTCAAGCGCGGCCCGGTCGGGACCATCGCCCACCAAAGTCAGGCGCATGTTTGGGAATGTGTCTTTAAGCTCGGACAGCGCTTCAAATAGAATGGGCAGACCTTTGACCCGCGCCAGACGGCCGACAAACAGAAGATGTTCAGAGGTATGCGGAGCAAGCTCATACCGGATAGGATCTACCCCGCAGTGTACGATATGCAGTTTGCCCCACTGGTCAGGCTCGGAAAAACACATCAGCTGTGACCGGCAATAGTCGCTGATACAGGCTACAAAGCTGGCGCGTTTGGTCTTTTCGTCAATCCGCCAGTGGTCAGGTTCGAAGAAGATATCGGGCCCGTGAATGGTAAAACTATAAGGCAGGTTTGAGAGCGCATTGACGAGCATCGCCACAGTGCATGAGGCTTTGGCGATGTGGTTGTGCAGATGCTCGACACCCTCATCCTCAAGATGTTTGGCGACAACACCGGCTTCGAGGAAATAGATCAGGTTGTAGAGGCGCCCCTTGATGCCTTTGGGGGCTGTCTGCCAAGCCAGTTTGAGCGCCGACAGATACCGGCTAGGTGCGCGCATCCAGCGCAGATGGGCCTTCAGCAATCGTACCGGATTTCGCGCCGCGTCGAGCACTTTGAAGGTGCGGGCGTGCTCTTCGCGCTGTTCCGGTCCAACCAGGTGTTCTTGACCGGTCGTGCGGATCGAGCAGGTCACCACCTCGTGCCCCGTCTCTCGCAGTGCAGCAACTTCGCGTTGGATAAACGTGTCCGAGGCGCGTGGATATTCTCCGGTGAGATAGCCCAATTTTTTACGGGTCATTTTAGTTGCTCCACTGACTGTGCCAACATCTGTTCAAAGGGAGCCCGATCGGCCCCACCCAAAGCTGCGCGCAGGGCGTCGTTGGGAAATGACAAGGGCATCAGACGGGCACGCAGAACGGGCTCTTGAAATAATCCCGGCAACTTGGAGGAAACAGGTTTCAATAGTCTTGCCAATAGCAACCAAATTTTGAAGGAAACAGAAAATGTTAGGTGTGGCCAACCCGCACTATGCCGATGTGCTTTCAGGAAACGCGCCCGTGTTGGTAGATCATCATCAATGACGTTGACCACAGGCGTGCCCTTGGGGGCGGTTCGGGCGGCTTGAATCAGGCTGTCGGCCAGATGGTCGACGTGCACCAAGGGGAGCTGCCCGTCTGAGCTGATCTGAACATGGAGTTTGGACGCCCAAAACCCCATCAGCGCGTGCCAGCTGCGACCGGGACCATAGACCGCGCCGGGACGTAAAATCCATGTTGCAAGCCCCGAGGTCTGACAAAGCTCTTCCTGCTGTAGCTTGGCTTTGGCATAGCCATCGTGAGCAGTGTCTGATGTTTCAAGCGGGCTGTCCTCGGTCAATATGTCTCCGGGGGCAAGCTTAAGAGTGTCATAGACTGCAATAGAGCTGACCAGAACCAAACGCATGTCTTTTGGAAGCGCGGAAAGCAGGATCTCGGTTGCGCGGCGTGTGTCATGTTCAAGGTGAGCCGCATCGCCCCCCAAATGAGCGGCCGCATGAATGGTGGCTCCGCAGGTTCTTGCCGCCGTGGCAAGCTTGGGTACGCAGTCTGGGTTCGAAAGGTCGGCTTGTAGCGGCGTGATACCCGGATCACTTGCCCACTCCGGCGCAGGGGAGCTCCGATAAAGGGCGGTTACTTCTATCTCTTTTGAGCGTGCGGCTTGAACTGCGGCCTGTCCGACAAAACCGTTGGCTCCGGTGATCAGGATCATTTCGCCCATGGCATGGGCTCCATTGGTTCACAGGTGGTGGTCATAGTTTGGGCACCGCTATGCTCCCCGGCATTTTGGATGGCAAGCGTGACCTCAGTCATATGCAGCGCAAAGTCATTTGACAGGCGACAGGGGCGGTTTTCCTGCAAGGCGCTAAGCACTTCTGCAGGGCCAAGCATGAAATTCATCGCGGCGGCCCCCCAGCGTTTCACTTTGGGGTGGGTTGGTTGTGCAAGCTTGATGCGACGTGGCCAGGGATGTTCCATCAAACGGCGCCGCAGGGTCAGGCGTTTGGCGAACTTCACTTTCGCAGCATTGTCCCAGGCCGCATCACAGGACAGCACACCTTTGTCACCGACGATCCGAATGGCGTGGTTGTGGGGGGCGGTAATTGAGCAGGTCAGGCGTGTCACTGGACCATTCTCAAAAAACAACGTGGCGACTGATAGATCTGGCGCAAAAGGGCCTGAGCCTTTTTTGCCGGGAGTGGTTTCTGCGGAGGCCGCGACCACTGTGCGCACAGACCCAAACCAGGCGATGAGCCAACCTAAGTAATACCCCGCATGTTCAAGCGTACAGCCAACGCGGAATTCATCCTCATAGGGCCAGGGTGCGCCGCTTTCGGATAGCCACTTTTTGTACGCCGCCTGCGGGATAAATCCATCATCCAGCTCGGCGTAGATGGCACGCGGGGTGCCAGCGGTGCCATGACGGAGCGCTTGACCAAGGGTTTGTGCCGCTTCTCCTAAGGCCGAACACGGCGCAGAGGCCAACATCAGGCCGCGATCCTGAGCCAGAACATAAAGAGATTTGGCCTCAGCGGATGTCATGGCGAGCGGCTTTTCCGAGTAAACATGACGCCCTGCTTTTAGGCACGCCTGACTGGTTTCGAAATGCGCATGTGGATTGGTCAGATTGAGGACAAGTGCCTCATCTTGCAAAAGATGTTCAAGCGATTGTTTGGCAGGAACATTCCAATGGGCACAAAACGTGGCGAGCCGTTCGGCATCGATGTCCCAGACACCAACAACCTCAATCCCAGACATCGCCTCAAGCGAGCGCATATAGAGGTCTGCAACAAAGCCGCAGCCCAAAAGACAGATTTTCCCGTGCATTTCAGGCCCCTGCTTGTGGTGCCCCGCGTTGCGGGAACTCACCAAACTCATATTTCACCCAGTTCTCATCACGCCGGTTATAGACCGGACAACATGGCTAGATTTCGACAATTCGAGGGTATTCTCCCCTTGGTTGCGTCCTTCGGGCACCACCTGACAGGTATTTCCACCAAATGTTGCGAAAACATCACTTCACATTCCACCGTTCGAGGTTATGTGACCTTGACCCGCTAAGGTGATTTTATGGACTTTCACATCAACAACCACACCATCGCGGTGAATGTGCCAACTTGGGCGGCGCTTGAAGCGCGCGTGGCCGAGCGTCTTGCTCAGCGCAAGGGATTTGCTTTGGCAACGATCAACCTTGATCACCTTGTTAAGCTAAAGAATTCGAATACTTTTTGCGAAGCTTATGCTGCGCAGGATTTTGTTGTTGCAGATGGCAATCCCATTGTGTGGATATCACGACTTGCGGGGCGGCCTGTGTCGCTTGTGCCCGGATCTGAGGCAATTCTTCCCCTTGCGCGGATTGCGGCGCGTCAGGGAGTGGGACTTGGGTTGTTTGGCTCGACCCAGCCCGTTTTGCAGGCCGCGAAGGCCTACCTCGAACGGGAAGTGCGCGATCTCAAAGTGGTCAGCTGCATTGCCCCGCCCATGGGGTTTGATCCGCACAGCGAAGATGCGAAGGCGCTCCTGCAGGAAATGCAGGACGATGGGGTGGGATTGTGCTTTATCGCGCTTGGGGCACCGAAACAGGAAATGCTGGCCGCGCAGGGGCGGGAGACGGTCCCGTCCATGGGATTTGTTTCTATTGGCGCTGGGCTCGACTTCTTTGCCGGTAAGCAAAAACGCGCGCCCGTCTGGGTGCGCCGGATCGCTATGGAATGGCTTTGGCGCATGTTGGGCAATCCGCGCCGACTGGTGGGGCGCTACATGCAATGTTTCGCCATTCTGCCGGGGCAGATGATGCGCGCGCTGAAGTTGCGATTGCGCCGGGCTTAAAGACGCAAGTCTTTGGTCTTTCAGCAACGTTTCTCTGTGATCTGATCGAACACGCCTTGCCAGAACGGCAGGGATGGCGCACATCTGACAAACGCCTAGACGTTTGATGGGGTCCGATTGAGATGGACAAACCAGATCTAATTTCTGCCACGGCACCTGATTGGAGCCGCGAGGCGATCCGCCAGTTTTGGGATCCGGGTCCCAAATTGTTGCGCGCGGTGCGCCGCTACCAGAATGCGCGCGAAGCGGGCGGTGTTTGGGGGCGGATGACGTCAAAATTCTGGGTGCTGAACCATCGCTGGTGGTCGGTGGTGTGCCAAAGTGAACTGCATCTCAATTGCCAGATTTCAGGTGGGCTTCTGCTGCCACACCCAACAGGGATCATCATTCATCCCGAGGCTAAAATTGGTCCGAACTGTCTCATATTTCAGCAGGTTACCCTTGCTGGTGCGGTCACGCTCAAAGGCCATGTTGATGTGGGAGCCGGCGCAAAGTTGATTGGCCCACTGACAGTGGGAGAGCATGCGGTGATTGGAGCGAATGCAGTGGTCACAAAAGACGTGCCCCCCGGGGTGACGGTGGCGGGTAGTCCCGCCCGGATTATCTCTCGGCACCAGCCTGACTGAGTGCGGACCCTACGGATCTGACATAAACATCAAGGGCATCTGCGCAGAACTCGGGGGCTCTGACAAAACCGCTTTTTTTCAGAATACGGGCAGAGGCGTGGTTGTTGATGTCGACGCCAGCTTGAAGATCACATAGGGGGCCTGGCTCTAGGTGAGCGATCAGGCCCGCAACCAATTCCGATCCTAACCCCTGTCCCCAAACCTGTTCCGCAAGCAGATAACCCAGATGGATGGGCGAGCCTTCTTCTGCAGCAGGAGGGAGAAACAGGAACAGCAACCCAATGGTTAAATCCTGTTGTTGAATAACCGAAACCGTGGCCGCGGCTCGGCGGGCCACAACCCAGTCTTCCAATGGGTCTGGGCCTGAGCCCAGAGCCAAAGTCGATGGGAGATAACGCATCGCCGCGTCGCTGAGCATGGGGCGGATGGCCTGCTTTAACACATAACGTTTGGCGGGATCGTCCAGGTGTGGATCCCATGGGTGAATGCTGAGCCGTGGTGTCGAAAAAACAGGCATTGGCACTTCCATCTGACAATCATTACGTTACATGACCGATTTCCACGCAAGGCCTTGCTGGGTCGGTCGTTGTGTCTTCAATCGCATGCGCCGAAGTTCTTCAGCATACCCTGTTAACATGCCGGCCACCAGCCAGGTGAGCGGCGTCAGCGTGGCATTTGGCAACAAATCTAGCACATTGATAGCCAAAATCAGGCTCAGAGCCCCAACAAAGGGCGAAACCTGTATGTCGTTTGTATGTCGGCTTTCTTGCCAGAGCAAAAACAACGGCAAGACCAACAGGCCGAATTCTGCCAGAAATCCAATCCAGCCATAGACCCCAATTGTGATAACCCAGCGGCCATCGGTGATGGTCAGCACCCGACCACTGATGGAATCCAGCACGTGATTGCGCCCCCAGCTGCCCCAGCCAAAAAACGGTTTGTGCAATGCGCGGGTTAAAAGCGTGTTTTCATTATCAAACCGGAACTGAAGACTTTGCGCGCGGGCCGGATCAAAACTGTTGGCCAGTCCCGTTAGCTTCTCGGTCGGAAAAATCCCCAAACCCTTCATCAAAGGATAAGACAGGGCGAACACGCCGATGACCAATGCGATTTTGACCTGAAGGCGGTTGGGAGCAAGCACAACCAGCGGCACGAGAAGCAACATGAACAAAAGCGCGCCAAGAGATTTTGCCAGAACCAATATGACCATCAGATACAGAGCGATCAGCTGAAGTTGAAACCGGGCTCCGCCGTATGCCTGACGCCATAGGGCCCAGGAGGCGACAATGGCGGTCATGACAAAAAAGGCGACCCAGATTCCGTGATACATGAACACAACGGGCCGATACCCTCCTCCGCGCAGAGTTTGGGCGAAGGAGTGTTGGTAAAAGCCATAAACCCATTGGTTCATCTGTGGTGACAGCCGAATTTCCACCAGCATAAATAGCGAATACACCAATGCACCGACAACGAGTGCTTTCAGCAGTTCGTGTTGAGCGCTACCATGGGCCAGATGCTGGCGCGCGAGCAGGAACGGAACAATCAGGAAAAACTGCTGCAGAGGCAGCGAAATCAGTTCCTTTAATCCCATGGCGGGCAGGCCGACCTGACCGTAAAACACGGTTTCCCCATTGGTGAGCACAGTCATGATCGGGGTCAGAATAAACACAACTAGTAAGACTCTCCCGAGCCGGGACTCGGGCAGCAAGGGGGTCTGACGGCCTGATCGCCAGAGGGTCACAACAAATGCCGTCAGCGCTGGAATGTTGTGTTTGTTGAGCGCGGGCAACAACGGAAGATCAAACTGCGTCGGATATTCAGGCAGAAACATATAGCCCACAAGAAGGCTCAGGATCAACGCACGGTCTGTCGACAATCGCCCATGAAGGGCAATCACAACAAACGGCCAGAGGGCCAGGACTAAAAGGGCAACTGCGTTGGGCATGGCTCGATTCGTCAGCGCTGATTGACGACACAAAACCGTCGCCATGATCCTACTCTGACAATTGACACAGAATTGGGATCAAATTGTGGCGGCTCAGTCCCCTGGGCCCCGTCAATCCAAAGGATATCCGATCTAAGCCCAGTTGTGGATCAAAGATTCATCTGTCTGGTCATAGTTCCACTTCTGATCTGGCCCTATTCGGCCAGAAAGTCGCAATCTACGATAGCTTCAAACCCGCCGGCCCCAAGGTCGGCGTCCTTGCTTGGGAGACTTAGTCACATGAAAATGACCACCGAAGAAGCCTTTGTGAAGGTGCTGCAGCGTCACGGGATTCAGCATGCGTTTGGGATTATTGGGTCGGCGATGATGCCGATTTCGGACCTGTTCCCGAAGGCCGGGATCAATTTCTGGGACTGCGCCCATGAGGGGTCGGGCGGCTTTATGGCGGATGGCTACACCCGTGCCACCGGCAAGATGTCGATGATGATCGCGCAGAACGGCCCCGGTATCACCAACTTTGTGACCGCCGTGAAAACCGCCTACTGGAACCACACGCCGCTGTTGCTGGTGACGCCTCAGGCCGCCAACAAAACCATTGGTCAGGGCGGCTTCCAGGAGATGGAGCAGATGCGCATGTTTGCGGATTGTGTTGCCTATCAGGAAGAGGTGCGTGACCCCAGCCGCGTGGCCGAGGTGCTCAACCGGGTGATCATGAACGCCAAACGCGCCAGCGCTCCGGCGCAGCTGAACATCCCGCGCGACATGTGGACCCAGATCGTCGACATCGAGATCCCGGCGATTGTTGAGTTCGAGCGTCCCTCGGGCGGCGAAACCGCTGTTGCGGATGCGGCGGCGCTGCTGTCGAATGCCAAAAACCCGGTGATCTTGAACGGCGCCGGTGTGGTGCTGTCGCAGGGCGGTATTGAGGCCTCAAAAGATCTGGCCGAGCGTCTCGATGCGCCGGTCTGCGTCGGCTATCAGCACAATGACGCCTTCCCGGGCAACCACCCGCTGTTTGCCGGTCCGCTGGGCTACAATGGCTCAAAAGCGGGCATGGAACTGATCCAAGGGGCCGATGTGGTGCTCTGCCTTGGCACCCGCCTGAACCCCTTCTCGACCCTGCCGGGCTATGGCATGGAATACTGGCCGGCGGATGCGAAAATCATTCAGGTCGACATCAACCCCGATCGCATTGGCCTGACCAAAAAGGTCTCGGTTGGCATCGTTGGGGATGCGGCGAAAGTGGCCAAAGGCATCCTGGGTCAGCTCTCGGGCACCGCAGGGGATGAGGGCCGTCAGGCGCGCAAAGACAATATTGCGCAGAAGAAATCGGCCTGGGCCCAGCAGCTCTCCAGCATGACCCACGAAGACGACGATCCGGGCACCACCTGGAACGAGCGTGCCCGCGCCGACAAGCCTGAGTGGATGAGCCCGCGTATGGCCTGGCGTGCGATCCAGTCGGCGCTGCCGGTTGAGGCGATCATCAGCTCGGACATCGGCAACAACTGTGCCATCGGCAATGCTTATCCCTCCTTCGAGGAAGGGCGCAAATATCTGGCGCCGGGTCTGTTTGGCCCCTGTGGTTATGGTCTGCCGGCGGTTGTTGGTGCCAAGATTGGCCAGCCGGATGTGCCGGTTGTGGGCTTCTCTGGCGATGGTGCCTTTGGCATCGCGGTGAACGAGCTGACGGCGATTGGGCGCGGTGAATGGCCTGCGATCACCCATGTTGTGTTCCGCAACTACCAGTGGGGTGCGGAAAAGCGCAACTCGACCCTGTGGTTTGACGACAACTTCGTTGGCACCGAGCTCGATGAGCAGGTCTCTTACGCGGGCATCGCATCGGCCTGTGGCCTGAAAGGGGTGATTGCCCGCACCATGGACGAGCTGACCGCCGCCCTGGCGCAGGCTGTGGAAGATCAGAAAAACGGCATCACCACCCTGATCGAAGCCATGATCAACCAGGAGCTCGGCGAACCCTTCCGCCGCGACGCCATGAAAAAACCCGTCGCCGTCGCAGGCATCAACGCCGACGAAATGGCAGAGCAGCAGGTCTGAACATGACACTGCCCTTTGACCTGACTACAGGCCAAGGGGCCTTTCTGGCCGCGGCTCTGTTTGTGGCGGCCTTTATTCGCGGTGTCTCCGGGTTCGGGTTCTCTGCGATTTTTATCATTCTGGCGGCGCTGGTGACCAATCCGGTGCCGCTTATCCCGATCGTGTTCTCCTGCGAAATCCTGATGACAGTGTTTCAGGCGCGCGGCATCCGCGGTCATATCGACTGGCGGCGGGTCGGCGCGCTTTTGGTGGGCTCTGCGATCACGATTGTGCCGTCGGTTGCGATCATGGCCAAACTGGATGCCGCAACAGCTCGGATGGCCATCTCGGCATTGATCCTTGTGTTGAGTGCGGTGTTGCTAAGTGGATGGCGCCTTAGCCAACCCATTGGACCCATTGGAACAACGGGCGTCGGCATGGTGTCGGGGATAGCCAATAGCGCCGGTGTCGGTGGCTTGCCTGTGGCGGCCTTTCTGACGGCGCAACCGATCCCGCCTGCTGTGTTTCGCGCCACAATGATCGTGTTTTTAACCGGGTTGGACCTTCTGGCTCTGCCGATCATGGCCGGTCATGGGCTGGTCACCTCTGAGACACCTTTGGGGATCGTGGTTGCCTTTCCCATTCTGGGCGCGGGGATTTGGGCAGGGACGCTTGGGTTTTCGCGTCTCTCGGGTGACCGGTTTCGCCAATGTGTTGTGCTTCTCCTGACCTCGTTTTCGGTCCTCAATATCGCACGGATCCTGATATGACCCTGTCACCTCAAGAGCTTGTTCAAGCAACCACATTCGCGACCAAACCTGTGGTGGCCCTAAGTGAAGGAAGCGATCCGCGCGTGGTTCAGGGCGCACTTGCGGCGCGTGAGGCGGGGTTCTCCGATATTATTTTGGTAGGGGCAGAGGCAGATGTCCTGTCTGAACTGACCCGCCAGGGCAGCGAGCAGGGGCAGGGGATTTCGGTTCATGATCCGCTGACCTCCTCTCTGACTGACGGCTTTGCAGCTTCATTTCTGGAGTTGCGCAAGCACAAAGGTGTCGATGCGGTCAAAGCGCAGGCCTTGGTTGAAACTCCGCTGGTTTATGCGGCCATGTTGGTCCGCGAGGGGCATGCCACTGGGACGGTTGGAGGTGCGGTTGCCACGACGTCGGATGTGGTGCGCGCGGCGATTCAGGTGATCGGCAAAGCGCCAGATGCCGAGATGGTGTCGTCGTTTTTCCTGATGTACCCGCCAGAGGTGGGCGGGGATAATGCGCGCGCCATGTTGTATTCGGACTGTGGTTTGGTGATCGACCCCAGCGCCGCCGAACTGGCGGCCATTGCTTCGGCTTCGGCCCAATCCGCGCGGACGTTGCTGCGGCAGGAACCACAGATCGCTTTGCTGTCGTTTTCGACCAAAGGCAGTGCTCGGCACCCCGTGATCGATAAGGTAACTCAGGCCGCGGCGCTGTTGTCCGAACAGCATCCAGAGTTGCAGGTGGATGGCGAGTTGCAATTTGATGCCGCCTTTGTGCCCGAAGTCGGCGCGCGAAAGTCTCCCGGATCGGCGATGGCGGGCCATGCCAATGTGATGATCTTTCCCAACTTAGACGCGGGCAACATCGCCTATAAAATCACGCAACGCGTCGGAGGATATGCGGCCATTGGCCCAATCCTGCAGGGGCTTGCGAAACCTGCCAATGACCTGTCGCGGGGATGCAGTGCCGAGGATGTCACCGAGATGATCGCCGTGACCATTCTACAGGCCCAGACCGCCTCATGACATTCTGCCCTATCCGCATGTGCGAAAATGAAATAATCAGCTTGTTAGCGCTATAACTGAAACGATGTTCTGTCAGATGACCAAAGCTCAAACATGTTGTTCCGAAAATCGTCCTGCATGCACCACATGCGTGCGGTCTGGTTGCGGAATTGAGAGCTACGGTCCGAAGACGACTTACCCCATGAGAAACAGGGCGATTCCGGTGGTTTCGCAAGACACTCTGTTTGTTATGGGCCTCATCCTCACCGGGATGTCTCTATTGACCTAAACGCCAGCACACCAAGGGAGCCCGATGTCAGTCCAGCAACCGAAGATCGATACCTCGCCGAAAGTTTCGGACGAGATCCGTAAAACAACCTGTTATATGTGCGCCTGCCGGTGTGGCATCAACGTACATATGAAGGATGGCAAAGTTGCCTATATCGAAGGCAACCGGGATCACCCCGTCAATCAGGGTGTGCTCTGTGCCAAGGGCAGCGCCGGGATCATGCAGCACAATGCGCCGTCCCGCTTGCGCAAACCTTTGAAACGCGTCGGCCCACGTGGTTCGGGCGAATTTGAGGAGATCAGCTGGGACGAGGCGCTGGACATCGCCGTTGGCTGGTTGAAGCCCCTGCATGACACCAATCCGGAAAAGCTGGCGTTTTTCACCGGGCGGGATCAGTCGCAAAGCTTCACCAGCTTTTGGGCGCAGAATTTCGGCACCTGTAACTACGCAGCACATGGGGGGTTCTGCTCGGTCAATATGGCGGCGGGCGGCATCTACACCATGGGCGGTGCGTTTTGGGAATTTGGCCAGCCCGACTGGGATCACACCAAGCTGTTTATGCTGTTTGGCGTGGCGGAAGATCACGATTCCAACCCGATCAAAATGGGTATTGGCAAAATCAAAGCCCGTGGCGCCAAGGTGATTGGCGTTAATCCGGTCCGTTCGGGCTATAATGCCGTTGCCGATGAATGGGTGGCGATCACTCCGGGCACCGATGGGTTGTTCATCCTCGCGCTGGTGCATGAGTTGATGAAAGCGGGTAAAGTCGATGCGCAGTATTTGTCGCGTTTCACCAATGCTCCGGTTCTGATCGACAAAGACACCGGCCTGTTCCTGCGTGATGACAACGGCAAAGAGCTTGTGATCGACAGTGTCACAGGTGACTTGACGCCCTTTGATCAAAAGGGGGTCCGCCCCAGTCTGTCGGCCACCCACGAGGGTCATCAGACTGCAATGGCGTTGATGGCGGAAAAATATCTTGATCCACAATACGCCCCCGAGGCCGTGGCCGAGACCTGCGGCATCCCTGCGGAGAAGATCCGCAAAATTGCGGCAGATCTGGCACGAGTGGCCTTTGACGAGGCCATTGAACTGGACCGCGAGTGGGTGGATTTCCGCGGTGAAACGCACAAGAAGATGATTGGCCGCCCCGTGGCGATGCACGCCATGCGCGGGATCTCGGCCCATTCCAACGGGTTCCAGACCTGTCGCGCTCTGCACATTCTGCAGATCATTCTTGGCACAGTGGAAACACCCGGCGGCTTCCGCTTTAAACCGCCTTATCCCAAGCCGGTTGAAGCGCATCCGAAACCACATTGCAAAGTAACGCCCGGTGCGCCGCTAGATGGCCCGCATTTGGGCTTTGTGCGCGGTCCCGAAGATCTGATGTTGAAAGACGACGGCACACCGGCGCGGATCGACAAGGCCTTCACCTGGGAAAACCCGATGTCCTCTCACGGGCTGATGCATATGGTGATCTCCAACGCCTATGCCGGGGATCCCTACAAGATCGACACCCTGTTCATGTATATGGCGAATATGTCGTGGAATTCCTCGATGAACACCCGCGGTGTCATCGAAATGCTGACTGAAAAAGATGAAAGTGGCGAGTATAAAATTCCGCGCATCATCTACTCAGATGCCTACAGCTCAGAAATGGTGGCCTACGCCGATCTGATCCTGCCAGACACGACATATCTTGAGCGTCACGATTGTATTTCGCTGCTGGACCGTCCGATCTGCGAAGCGGATGGGGCTGCGGATGCGATCCGCTGGCCGGTGGTCGAGCCCGACCGCGATGTGCGCGGGTTCCAGTCGGTTCTGGTGCAGCTGGCCAACAAGATGGGGCTGAAAGGCTTCACTCATGAAGATGGCACAGCCAAATGGCAGGACTACGCGGATTACATCGTCAACCATGAACGCAAACCGGGCATCGGTCCGCTTGCGGGCTTCCGAGGTAAAGACGGCGAAAGCGTGGGGCGCGGTGAAGTTAATCCCGGTCAGCTCGACAGTTATATCGAAAACGGCGGGTTCTTCCTGCACCATGTGCCGGAAGAGGCCAGCTATTTTAAACCTTGGAACGCAGCCTATCAGGACTGGGCGGTGGAGCTTGGCTTGTTTGACAGCCCACAACCCTATCTGTTTCAGCTCTATTCCGAACCCATGCGCAAATTCCAACGTGCAGCCGAAGGCCATGGCGAGAGGCAACCGCCCGAGCATCTGCGTGCGCGTCTGAAGACGGTGATGGATCCGCTGCCCTTCTGGTATGCGCCGTTTGAAGACACGCATGTGGACACAGATGAATATCCGATCCACGCGCTGACCCAACGCCCCATGGCGATGTATCATTCCTGGGGCACACAAAACGCCTGGCTGCGTCAGCTGCATGGTCGGAACCCGCTCTATGTGTCGCAAAAAATCTGGGATGAACATGGGTTTGAGGAAGATGGCTGGGCCAAGGTCACCTCGGTGCATGGTTCGATCACAGTGCCGGTGATGTTGCAGACAACCCTGAACGATCACACGGTCTGGACCTGGAACGCCATCGGCAAACGCAAAGGGGCCTGGGCCTTGGAAGAGGGGGCACCAGAGGCCACCAAAGGCTTCCTGCTCAACCACCTCATTCACGAGCTGCTGCCGCCCAGAGGCGACGGGCTAAGGTGGGCCAATTCGGATCCCATCACGGGTCAGGCCGCATGGTTCGACCTGAGGGTCAAAATTGAAAAAGCCGCCGCGCCGCTGGAAAGCCAGCCGGGCTTTGCCCCCATCAAATCCCCTGTAGGTCAGGGCCCCAAGCAACTGACATGGAAGGTGGGTAAATGAAATTGACCTGTCGCCCGCCTTCTTCTTTTCAAAAATACTCCGGGGGAACTTTGGGCCTTCGGCCCAAAGGGGGGCAGCGCCCCCCAGATAGCTTTGACCTCTTAACCCATCAGCCAGCGCATCCAACGACAGGGGGCCAGCTATGACAACTCTTCCAAGCTCTACCACCCGTAAACTGGGTCTGGTGATTGACCTCGATACCTGCGTGGGTTGCCATGCCTGTGTGATTTCCTGCAAAGGCTGGAACACCGAAAACTATGGCGCCCCTCTGTCTGATCAGGATCCCTATGGCGCAGACCCGGTTGGCACCTTCCTCAATCGCGTTCATAGCTTTGAGGTCAAACCAGAAGACAGCCCACCCCAGTTGATCCACTTTCCGAAATCCTGCCTGCATTGCGAAGATGCGCCCTGTGTGACGGTCTGCCCCACTGGGGCCAGTTACAAACGCGTCGAAGATGGCATTGTCTTGGTCAACGAGAAAGACTGCATCGGTTGCGGTCTGTGCGCGTGGTCCTGTCCCTACGGTGCGCGCGAGTTGGACGGTGCCGAGAAGGTAATGAAGAAATGCACCCTCTGTGTCGATCGGATCTACAACGAAAACCTGCCCGAAGAAGACCGCGAACCGGCCTGTGTGCGGACCTGTCCCGCAGGCGCGCGTCACTTTGGCGATTTCGCCGATCCTGATAGCAACGTTTCGAAACTGACCGCTGAACGTGGTGGCATGGATCTGATGCCAGAACAGGGCACCAAACCGGTCAACAAATACCTGCCGCCGCGCCAAAAAGACAGTTGGGAAGGCGAAGTTGACGTGCTTGCCCCTTTCCTTGCCCCCGTTGCCGAAGAACCCAAGGGGTTCTTGGGCTGGCTCGATAAAACGCTGGAGAAACTCTGATGCATCCTGCGCCTTCCGTTATCATTTTCACCAGCCTCTCGGGGTTTGGCTTTGGCCTGCTGACTTTTCTGGGGCTCGGATACCCCGATGTCTCTGGCTGGGTGGCCTTTGTCTTCTTTCTGATCGCCTTTGCACTGGCGGTAGGTGGTCTCTTGGCATCTACTTTTCACCTCGGTCACCCAGAGCGTGCGCTCAAGGCCTTTACTCAGTGGCGCTCCTCCTGGCTGAGCCGGGAAGGCCTTTGCGCTGTGGCGGCGCTTTTGGTCATGGGGCTTTACGCCCTTGGGGTCGTGTTTTTCGAACAGCAGTGGCGTGTGCTCGGCGTTTTGGGCGCGGTGTTCTCTATCGCCACGGTGTTCACCACTTCCATGATCTATGCCCAGCTCAAATCCATCCCGCGTTGGAACATGGTTGTGACCCCGGCAATGTTTCTAATGTTCTCTCTGGCGGGCGGCGCCTTGCTAGGCGGACAGATCACAGCGGCGCTTGTTCTCTTGATTTTTGCGGCTGCGGTTCAGCTTCTGTACTGGCAGCACGGCGATGGGGCCTTTGCCCGCGCAGCGTCGACAATCGGGACGGCGACAGGGCTTGGATCACGAGGAGAGGTGCGCGCCTTTGAGCCACCGCATACCGGCACCAACTATCTGCTTCGTGAATTTGTTCATGTGGTCGGACGCAAACATGCCCAGAAACTGCGGGTGATCAGCTTTGTACTGGGCTTTGTCCTACCGATCTTGATTTTGTTTGTGCATCCCGGCCATCTGCTTGCACTGATCGCGGTTTTGTCGCATGTCGCTGGGGTCTTTGTCTCGCGCTGGTTGTTCTTTGCGCAGGCCGAGCATGTCGTAGGATTGTATTACGGGAAGCGATGAATGGCCTTTATGCCCGGCTTTGACGAGCAATGGCGCGATGCGCCGGATTTCCTTCATGGAATGACACGGGCGATTTGGGAAGATCATCACTTTGATCATCTCAACCGGTACTATGAACCAGAGACCATTCTGCGACAGGCCAGTGGGGTCAGTCGGGGCCAGGCCAACGTGGCCCGCCATGTGCGGGCCGTTGCGGTGGAACAACCTGACCTGGTCGCGCGCGTCGAGGATGTGATCTGGGTGCCGGTCGGCTTCAAAGGGTTTTTAGCGTCGCAGCGGCTGTATTGCACGGCGACACATGCAGGCGGTGCCTATGCACCGGCTACCCACAAACAATTGACGTACCGAGTGCTGCGCGATCAATGGTGCCGGGGCAATGCGGTGGCTGAGACCTGGGAAGTCACCGATCAGGGGGCCATATTACGTCAACTGGGTCTGAACCCAGAAGATTGGACGCGCGATCTGATCCGTCGTGAGGGTGGGCCTGCGCAATGCGTCAAACCACTGACCCCGGCAAATGATCCCATCAGCCCCTATGAAGACAGCGGCAACGACAATCAGTGGGGCCATATGCTTGCGGGGTTGTTGACGCGAATTATGCGGGGTGAGCTTGGTGTCATTCCAGGTCAATATGACCCAGCAGCAGAGCTGGCCTATCCCGGTCATATCACCGGGTCTGGTCATTCGGCTGCGTCGAAGTTCTGGATGCCGCTTTGCGCAGCCTTTCCCAATGCTCAGTTTTCAGTGGCGCATGTGATTGGATTGGAAGATCCGCTCAATCCACCTCGGGCCTCGGTGCGATGGAGCTTGATAGGCAAACACGACGGATGGGGCAGTTTTGGCGCACCAAGCGGGGCCATGGTGCATGTCATGGGCATCACACATGCCGAGTTTGGTCCAAACGGTCTGCGGCGCGAATGGACCCTGATCGATGAAACGGCTGTGTGGAAGCAGATCATTTTGGCGCGGGGTGCCGTTTAGCCAAACGACACCGCCTATTTTGTGGATTTACCCGCGTGAGAAGAAGTCTCCAATGCGGTCAAAGATCGGATCGAGACGACGGTCAAAGAAACGTTTGACCCGAACCCAAACCGCCCAAAACACGGCGATCAGAAAAACAAGGGTTGCAATGCTGCCCCATGGGATCTCGCGCTCGTCCGGACCCGCGACTTCTTTCATCTTCAAAGCGTTGGGGTAGATCGACATCGGAGTGAAACGCCAGCCGTAGTGTTTGACCGCTACCCAGACAGGGGCATCTGCGGTGGACACCAGATTGGTCGCCTCGGCCTGTAAATCCGCAGTGTCGAATTTGAAGAAGGGTGGCCAGCTCCAGCCCGTGTCTTCGTTGCGGAACACCATGACGCTGTCATCGGGGTATTGGCTTTGGATGAAGAAGACATCACGGGGTGCGGTGGCATCGCTTCCGGTGTCGGCCTGCGCCCAAAACAGGCTGTTGCCGCCGGGGTTTTCTCGCTTTTCATAGGTTCCGGTGACCCGCACAACATCCCACTGTGGCAGGGTGTAATGCAGCACGGCCCCGACAAACAGCCAGAACGCCAGAATAAATACCCATTTCACATATGCCATGCCGGTCCCCTGTGACGTCTCAAAATGTTTCTTTCACCTGACGAGATTTGATCGGAAAATCAACCGTTCGCGGTGTCACCAGACCGCAGTTTTCCAGCGGCGCGGCGCAGTTGTAACAACAAGCGCCAGAACAGGCGCCCAGATCAGCGCCGCTTTGGCGCCGAGGTTCAATAAGTGCCAGATCCCGTCACTGCGCCCCAGAAGTGCAATCATTTGCGATGATGGGGCTTGAAGGCTATAGACCCCTGCGAAGATCGCGGCAGAAATCATCCACAGCGCCCCCGCTGAAAGCACGGCTCCTAACGCAAGCCCCGGAATTGTTTCCGGCACCAACCGTTCGATCAGTCGCGGAATACCGATAGCGCATCCGAGGATCAGCAGGATTGGGAGGGCGACATAGAGTATCATGTCGTTGAAATGGGGGCTTAGAGGCGCTGCGGCAAGAGGCGTTACGTGACGGGCTTAAGCCAAACCTGCAAATACTCGACCAGACGTTCTTCCATGGGCTTTCCGCTGTGTAGGGCGCAAAAGTGCAAGGCAAGCACCTGGAGCAGAAAGGCTTGAATGCCTTCCGCCAGCAGTTCAGAATCCGCATCTGTGCGCCATGGGCCGCGCTCGATCCAATGAGATAAAATCTCAAGTTGCTGGCCAAAGCTCATGGCAATTGGTCCGATTGCATCACAGGCTGCTGCACCGGATTTTCGCAAAATCACATCGAATACATAGCGTTCGCAGGACATGAAACTAAGCAAGGGGACCAGTTCAGCGACCAGTGCTTCAACACTTTGCGGCACCTCACGGTTTCGCATGTCACGGAACATATCACCCATCTGACCGCCGATGATTTCGTCCAATAGGGCATCTTTGTCGGCAAAATGCGCAAAGAAGGTGCCTTTGGCCACGCCGGCGCGTTTGACAACCTGATCGGCTCTGAGCCCACCAAAACCATGTTCGGCGATCACGTCCCGGGCCGCCGCCAAAAGTTTGGCGCGTGTTTTCAATGTGCGTTGCTGGACAGGTTTGGTCATGAAGCACCGATAATCAAGTTTTTGACTGTGGTCAAATTTGATATTGACCGTGGTCATTTTTTACCAAATATTGACCGCAGTCAATTTTGGAGAGTCGTTATGACCAAGAAAGTCCTCGTGCTGGACGCGCACCCTGTAGACGATACGCTCAACCGCCATCTGGCCCTCGGATATGCAGATGCGGCGAAGGAGGCTGGTCACGATGTGCGGCTGATTAAACTTTCGGACATGGAATTTGACCCGGATTTTGGCCAAACCCACTATAGTCAGACAAAGCCCCTAGAGGAGGATCTGGAGCAGTTTATGCTGTCGATTGAATGGTGTGATCACTTTGTCATGACCGTTCCGATGTGGTGGGGTGGGTTTCCTGCGAAGACCAAGGCGTTGTTTGATCGGGCGTTGATGGCTGGCCGGGCCTTTGATACGCGCAATCGCAATTTTCTGGGCCTGCCTGCTCCGATGCTCACCGGGAAAAGCGGCCGTGTTCTTGTGACCTCAGATACGCCAAAGGTGTTCCAGACCTTGGTTTACGGCAACGCCTTCCAAAACCAGATCCGAAGACAGATCCTGAGCTTTGTTGGGATCAAACCTGCGAAATTCACCTGGTTTGCGGCGGCGGGTAAGCCCAAAACCGGCGCAGTCGCCAATTGGCTCAATCAGGCGCAAAAACTTGGCCGCGCAGCAGCTTAGGTGTTGAACCGCGACCATCCAGCCGATGTGCCGCCCTAAAATATACACTTGAAACACACTTTTCTTCACATTTCCGCGACGGAAACTGCGATCCCCGACGTTCCAGTTAAACCCAACAACTGGAGGTAAACCCATGAGACACATGGTTTGGCTGGCCCTTGCGGCCGGTCCGGGGATGGTGTGTGCCGAAACACTCGATCCCGTCGATCAGGCATACCTAAATTCGTTGATAGACACCCAAGGCATGGCGGCGGCGTTCGACTTTGCCTTTGAGGCCGGGGATGAGCTGACAGAACACAGCTTTGATGCGGCCTCAGGCGTGGGAGCCCATGTGGGCGAGGGGCGGCGATTTACTCGTTTCCCGCGCGCGGACCTGAATGGACCCGGTGAATGGGCGACCCATGTCCCCAAACGCGAAGGCGGGGCCAACGCCACATCTTGTATCGCCTGTCACAATGCGCCCGAAGCCAATGGGGCAGGGGATGTGGCCCTGAATGCGGTGATTGACCCCAATCATACTGGCGATCCAAGTAAGTTCCTTGAACGCAACACCCTGCATCTCTTTGCGCTTGGGATCCCGCAACGCATCGCCGAGGAAATGAGTGGAGAGCTATACCGCCACCGCGACGCCTTGCGCACCCTGTCTTGTGGTGCAGGTCAGGGGCAAATCGATCTGATGGCGAAGGGGATTGAATTTGGGACATTGTCGGCGACACGCACCCAAAAAGCACCCTGCAAGGTCAGTTTCGACACCTCTCTGGTGACAGGTGTTGATCCGGATCTGGTGATCAAACCCTTTGGATGGAAGGGCAATCACGCCACCATCCGTGCGTTCACCCGTGGTGCCGCGCATAATGAACTGGGCTTGCAGGCGGTTGAGCTTGTCGGTGATCAGGATGGTGATTACGACGGTGTGACGCATGAGCTGACGGTGGGCGACATGACAGCCCTCACCATCTATATGGCGGCGTTGGAACGACCGACATCGTTGTTAGAGTTGGCAGCGCAGGGTGTGATTGATCTGGATGACGCACACCGGGCCGAGATCACAATGGGTGAACGGCGTATGGCCGAGGTGGGTTGTACCAGCTGCCACCAACCCAAGCTGCCCATTGCCGATCCTGTCTTTTCTGAACCCAGTCAGACGGAGGGCTTTCACGATGTGATCTTCCCGGATGGCAGCAGTCCCGCAGAGCACGCCATGACAACGGCAGTCACATTTGATCTGACGCGAGATCAGCCGAACAACCGTTTGGAGGGTGCGCACCTGGGCGCCGTTCCCATGGTGGACGGTGTGGCACAGGCGGAGTGGTACAGCGATTTCCGGCGTCACGATATGGGCGAAGCGCTGGCCGATCCGGAGGGGTCACAGGGCATCGAACGAAGACACTGGTTAACGCGTTCTTTGGCGGGGGTGGGGTCAACCGGGCCATGGTTACATGACGGTCGTGCAACGACCCTGCATGAGGCGATCGTGGCGCATGGGGGTGCAGCACTGTCCAGTCGTGACGCCTATCAGGCTTTGCCTGATGCGCATCAGGCCGAGATCGTCGCATTTCTTGAAAATCTGGTGATCCATAAAACGGATGAAGACGAGGATCACTGAATGAAAAAGGCCGGGGAGTACTCCCCGGCCTCGCTGTTTTAGCTGACCACGTTAAACTCGGGGCCGTAGGGGTAGCCCGTGATGTTTTCGTTGCCGTCTTCGGTGATGAACAGAATGTCATGCTCACGGTAACCACCCGCGCCCGGCTGGCCCTCGGGGATGGTCAGCATGGGTTCCATCGAAATCACCATGCCGGGCTCAAGAACCGTGTCGATATCTTCACGCAGCTCAAGACCCGCTTCGCGACCATAGTAGTGCGACAGCACACCAAAGGAATGGCCGTAGCCAAACGTGCGGTATTGCAGCAGATCGCGTTCTGCGAAGAAATCGTTGATCTTATGCGTGACCTCGGCACAGCTGACACCGGGTTTCAGCAACGACATGCCATATTCATGCGCCGCCACATTGGCTTCCCAGATTTTCAGGCTCGCAGGGTCAACCTCTTCCACAAACATCGTGCGTTCGAGCGCGGTGTAGTACCCTGAAATCATTGGAAAGGTGTTGAGCGACAGGATGTCCCCGCGCTGCAACTGGCGTGAGGTCACCGGGTTGTGTGCGCCATCGGTGTTGATGCCCGACTGGAACCAAACCCAGGTGTCGCGATATTCGGCATCGGGAAAGCGTTTGGCGATCTCCAGCTCCATGGCGTCACGCCCGGCCATCGCGACATCAATCTCGCGCGCCCCCGCTTTGACCGCGTCTTTGATGGCATAGCCGCCAACGTCCGCCACCTGCGCGCCATGGCGGATCATGTCCAACTCAGCCGCCGATTTCGACATGCGCTGCACCATGGTTGCGGGTGCGATGTCTTTGGTCTCGGAGGGCGACAGGAACTCATCCAGCAGCGCCTTTTGTACCAGCGAGATATGGTCACCTTCATAGCCAATCACCTTACCGCTTCCGGTAACCGAGTGAATGGCGCGCCAGTAGTTGTTTCGCTGCCAATCGGTGTAGGTGATGTTGTCTGCATGACTGCGGCGCCAAGGCTGAGCCGCATCGATCCCGGCGCTGATGGTCACACTTTCGGTTGGGGTGACAACCAGACCATAGGGGCGGCCAAAGGCGCAGTAGAGAAACCCCGAATAGTAGGAAATGTTGTGCATCGAGGTGAAGACGCAGGCATCTACACCGGCATCTGCCATACGGGCGCGCAGGCCAGCGAGACGCGCATCGTACTCTTCGGATGCAAATGGCAGGATCTTTTCACCTTGGTGAAAACGATACATCTGGGGACGGTCGATAGTCGACATGAAACCCTCCTTTTCGGCGGAGGGGCCATGTACGGGCCTTCCTCCACCATTTGGCAAAGCAAGGTCCGGGCGTGCAGGACGGATCAAGAGCATTTTAAGGCGACGCCATCGCCAGCTCGCCGCGACTTTGCGCCGAGTGCGGAGATTTGGCAAGAGTGAAAATGTGGCGAATTGGTGAGGCGAGGGGCTCGATCAAGAACCAAAGATCTTGAGGTTGCTTCGCGCGATCAAAACGGTGCCACCAAACCTTTGATTTCAAATCAGGCGGGTGCATGACCCGCCTGAAATAGCGTAAGCTTAAACGCTCATGCAGACGTATTTCATTTCGAGGTAGTCCTCGATGCCATGGTGGCTTCCTTCGCGACCGAGACCTGATTGCTTGACCCCACCAAAGGGCGCCACTTCGGTTGAAATGATGCCGGTGTTCACACCCACGATGCCATATTCCAGCGCCTCAGCAACCTTATACACGCGGCTCAGGTCTTTGGCGTAGAAGTAGGAAGCCAGGCCAAAGATGGTGTCATTGGCGAGCTCGATCACTTCGTCTTCATCGTCAAATTTGAACAGCGGTGCAAAGGGGCCAAAGGTTTCTTCGGTGGCAACAGCCATATCGCGGGTCACGCCTTTGACGATGGTCGGCGCAAGGAAGTTGCCCGGTGCGTCTGGGGTTGCGCCGGCAAAAATGACCTCACCACCTTTGGCGGTGGCATCCGCCACGTGCTCTTGCACCTTGGTGATCGCCGCCGGAGAGATCAGCGGGCCCAGATCGGTGCCTGCGTCCATGCCGTCGCCGACTTTCATCTTAGCCACCCGCGCGGTCAGCTTTTCGGCAAAGGCATCATAGACTCCGGCCTGTACATAGATGCGGTTGGCGCAGACACAGGTCTGACCGTTGTTGCGGAATTTGCACATGATGGCGCCCTCAACAGCGGCATCAAGGTCGGCGTCGTCGAAGACGATGAAAGGGGCATTGCCACCCAGCTCCATCGAACATTTCATCACGCTGTCCGCGGCCTGACGCAACAGGATACGACCAACTTGAGTTGACCCGGTGAAGGTCAGCTTACGCACCTTGTCGTTTTCACAGAACTCCAGTCCAACATCCGAGGCTGCCGACGAGGGCAGAATGTTGAACACACCCGCAGGAATGCCTGCGCGTTCGGCCAGAACCGCGAGTGCTGTGGCCGACAAAGGTGTTTCAGTTGCCGGACGCCCAACAAAGGCACAACCCGCCGCAAGGGCTGGCGCGGCCTTACGGGTGATCATGGCGTTGGGGAAGTTCCATGGCGTGATCGAGGCGGCGACCCCAATCGGCTGTTTCATCACGGTGATACGTTTGTCACGCGCGTGACCGGGGATGGTTTCGCCGTAGATACGCTTGGCCTCTTCAGCGAAGAATTCGATGAACGACGCACCATAGGCAACTTCGCCTTTAGCTTCTGCCAGAGGTTTGCCCTGCTCAGCGGTCATGATGAGCCCCAGATCATCCTGGTTTTCCATCAGCAAGTTGAACCACTTGCGCAGCACATTTGCGCGCTCTTTTCCGGTCCACTGGGCCCAGTCTTTTTGCGCAACATAAGCGGCGTCGATCGCCTCGGCGACCTGGTCGCGGGTCAGGTCGGTCACCTGTGCAATCACATCGCCCCGCGCAGGGTTGGTCACATCAAAGGTCGCGCCTTCAATCCATTGGCCATTAACATAAGCCCGGGTTTCCAGAAGGCTGGGATCTTTGAGAAGGCTTTTCAGATTGGTCTCGCTCACGGTGCGACTCCCTTGGTCAAGATTTTGAGCAAATTCTGAGCATTTAAAGCGGCAAATGTATAGGCCCAAAATGCGGGTTTCGCTGTTCCAGACACAGCTCGGCCCGCAAAAGGTATTGGTCTGGCTCTATGCGCCACCGGTTATGTCCGGCTAGCGTCGACACATGATTTTGGAACAAGAGGTTTGATATGTGCAATGCAACCGGTACTGCGACGCCAACCCTGCTGATTGAAAATGACCGCGTGCGCGTCACCGAATGGCGTTTTGCGGCACGGGGAGACAACACAGGCTGGCACCGTCACGCCTATGATTATGTTGTGATCCCTCAGTTTGATGGTGTCCTGGAAATTGATCTGGGACAGGGCAACCGCGTGCAGGCCCAAATGCAAAGCGGTGTTCCCTACTATCGCGAGATCGGGGTCGAGCATGATGTGATCAATGCAAATGATTTCGAATGTGCATTTGTCGAAGTCGAGCTTTTGGAAGACCGAAGGTAGGTCAAAAAAATCACGCTAGGATCACGAAGGCGCGCAAATGTGACCTTGCTTAGAACACCAAGGAGAGGCTTATGAAACAGTACATTTTTTTGACACTTTCCGCAGTCGCGCTGGCCGGTTGTTTAACCACAACAGCGCCGGTGACAGGAAACACCGATCCTCTGACCTCTGCGCTTGCAGGGAAAACACTTCTACATAGCAACGGAGGCACCGTCATTGCCTATGCGGATGGGCGTATGGGCGGCACAGAAGCCTCCGGTGAAGAATTAGTCGGTGCCTGGGTGATCCGCGACCGCCAATGGTGCCGCACAATCAAAAAACCTGAGAAGTGGGCCGGAACGCGGTGTCAGGATGTCACGATTGACGGCGATCAGGCAACATTCCTCCGCGACGATGGGTCATCTGCGACCTATACGATTCAGTGATTCACCCACTAAGCAGGGTAGGCTAAGGTCTGCTCTGCCCCCAGTTCTTGTGTCTGGAGCAAAAAATCTGGGGACAACTCTCTGAAATCACGAGAATCCCGCAGCCATCCGTTCACGCCCCTTTTACACGGCCTGTCGCTCTGCCATACTGTGCCCAACCAACAGAACAAACCGGGCACGAGCATGGCAGACGATCTTTTGACACCGCAGGAAGACACCAAATATAACGCGTCCTCCATCAAGGTGCTCAAAGGCATGGAAGCGGTGCGGATGCGCCCGGGCATGTATATTGGCGGCACAGACGAACGCGCACTGCACCATATGGCGGCGGAAATCCTCGACAACTCGATGGACGAGGCCGTGGCAGGACATGCAAGCCGCATCGAGATCGAGCTGCACGCCGATTATTCGCTGACGGTGCGTGACAACGGTCGGGGCATCCCGATTGATCCGCACCCCGATGATCCCAGTAAATCTGCGCTTGAGATGATCTTTACCGAGCTTCATGCGGGTGGCAAATTCAATGGTGACGCCTACGAAACCTCCGGGGGCCTTCATGGTGTAGGCGCCACGGTCGTCAACGCACTCACCGATAGCCTTGTGGTGCAGGTGGCCAAAAACAAAGAGCTGCATGAGATCCAGTTCTCGCGCGGCAATGTTGTTAGCCCCATGCAAAAGATTGGGGCGGCCCCCAATCGGCGTGGCACCACGGTGACGTTCCACCCCGATGTTGAAATCTTCGGCTCGCATAAGTTCAAACCCGCCCGCCTGCTGAAAATGGTGCGCTCCAAGGCGTTTTTGTTTTCCGGTGTTGAGATCCGCTGGAAATCAGAGATCGACGACAAGGAAACCCCACTTGAGGCGACGTTCCACTTCCCCGGTGGATTGTCCGACTATCTGACCGAAACGCTTGGCGGCTCAACCACCTATTCCGAGAAACCTTTTTCGGGTGTTGTGGATTTCAAAGAGAAATTCAACACCCCAGGCAAAGTCGAATGGGCGATCAACTGGACCCCATCGCGCGATGGTTTCATTCAGTCCTTCTGTAACACCGTTCCTACCCCCGAAGGCGGGACACATGAGGCCGGGTTCTGGGCTGCGATCCTCAAAGGCATTCGCGCCTACGGCGATCTGGTCAACAACAAAAAATCCAGCCAGATCACCCGCGAAGATCTGATTGCGGGTGGCTGTGCACTGGTTTCGTGTTTCATCCGCGAACCAGAATTCGTCGGCCAAACCAAAGATCGTCTCGCCACAACCGAGGCCCAGCGTCTGGTTGAAAATTCGGTCCGCGATCACTTTGACAACTGGCTGGCGGCGGATACGAAATCCGCAGGCGCCATCCTTGATTTCCTTGTGTTGCGTGCAGAAGAGCGTTTGCGTCGCCGTCAGGAAAAAGAAACCGCCCGGAAATCTGCCACCAAAAAACTGCGTCTGCCCGGCAAATTGACCGACTGTTCGTCGAAATCGCGCGAAGGCACGGAACTGTTCATCGTGGAGGGCGATTCAGCGGGGGGCTCAGGCAAAGGGGCGCGCAACCGCGAAACGCAGGCTCTGTTGCCGTTGAAGGGTAAGATCCTCAACGTGCTGGGTGCCGCGTCCAACAAGCTGTCGTCCAACGCCGAAATCCGCGATCTCTGCGAGGCGCTTGGTGTCGGCGTTGGCGCCAAGTTCAATGTGGATGACCTGCGCTACGACAAGATCATTATCATGACCGATGCGGATGTGGATGGGGCACACATTGCGGCGCTGTTGATGACCTTCTTCTTTACGCAGATGCGTCCGATGATTGATGCAGGTCACCTCTATCTCGCCTGTCCGCCGCTCTATCGTCTGACCCAAGGAGCCAAGCGCATCTATGTGCTAACCGATGCAGAGAAAGAAGAGCTGCTGGCCAAAGGTTTGGGTGGAAAAGGGAAAATTGATGTTCAGCGCTTTAAGGGCTTGGGTGAAATGGACGCCAAAGACCTTAAAGAGACCACTATGGATCCGAAAACCCGGACCCTGATCCGCGTCACCATTGACGAAGATGAGCCGGGTGAAACTGGCGATCTGGTCGAACGTCTGATGGGCAAAAAACCCGAGTTGCGGTTTCAGTACATTCAGGAAAATGCAAAGTTTGTTGAAGAGCTGGATGTGTGATCTGAGAGACTAATCCTGCACTGACAATCGGTTTAGATCTCCTGAAATGGAAAGCAGGCGTAGGGTCGGTGCAGGTTGGTCTGTCTGGGAATGTCTTGATTTACCGCGCCTTCGGTCAAGACCATGATCTGCCTGCGCGGAAGCGTTCGGATGTCGGGCGAAAGGTATCCAGATTTCACCACGAGAACAGGGTGGTGATCCAGATCGATGCCAAGCGCGTCGAAATCACTGAAGTTGTGAAACGGGCGACGCCGGTTTGAGATAACGACGGTTTGTTTGCCACTTTGAACAATGGCACAGTCTTCTGCGAACCGGCAGCTGTCGATGGTGAGCAAAACTTCCGGACCACCGCCACCAAGCGTGCCACCTACTGTGACGGTTTTGGCGTCGTCTTTGAGCGCGTCGTAAACCGACGGGGCGGCAATGCCCGCGATGAGGGCTGGTTGACCCTCCTCCTGGAGCAGGGCCAATAGATCGGCACGATCGCCAACACCTCCCCCAGTTGGGTTGTCACCACTTTCCGCAAGAACCACAGGCT
This sequence comes from Pelagimonas sp., assembly GCA_049116335.1. GTDB lineage: Bacteria > Pseudomonadota > Alphaproteobacteria > Rhodobacterales > Rhodobacteraceae > CANMIH01. The sequence continues at coordinate 174,027 of JAGDYZ010000007.1, forward strand.
CATCTAGAACCCGCGACAGCTGATCAAGTGGCAAGGCCTCGGTGTCAAACACCAGCTCATGGCGGGCTTCCCAATAGCTTTGCGCAATGTCTTCGGCCGCACTCTGACCCGCTTGGGGATCAAGACAGGTCACAACCGCGGCGGCTGTGGCGCGCGGACTGTCCGCCCAGACATAACCAATCATCAGGTTGGCATCCCAAACCCCGGGGCGTGTGTCGAACTCAGGCAGCGCGGCGTAAAGCCGGTCACAGGGGGCCACAAACGTGGACGACATTTCCCCAGAGACCAGCACGGGTACCGGAACACGGCAGACCTTTGGGCGAAACTCGTTGTTCAAGGCGCGTGATAACATCCGGGCGGCGCGTGCGTGGGTTTCAGTGACATCGATATGCGGCGCGGTACGAAAGGCCGCAAAGATATCAAGCGTATCGGTGATCTGCTGGGTGATCTGTCCGTGCAGATCAAAGCTCCCGGCAATCAGACAATCGGGTCCCACAATGTTGCGCACCTCGCGGATAAGCCCCCCCTCCGGGTCGATGATCCCGGGCACAAACATTGCGCCATGCAACAGCAGATGTACGCCGTCCAGGGGAAATGCGCTGCGAATACCCTCCAAAAGCTCATGCGCCTGCGCGTCAAACACCTCACGCGCAACAGGGCCCCCCGGAACCGAGGCTTCGTGAAACAGCGGGATCGCGTCTATGCCGTGGGCCCCATAGTCAAACCCTGCCTTCTCCAGCAGTGCCTGACCTTCGAGCCTGCGAAAGTCATCTCGTTGCTGAAACAGCGGGTTGTAGGTTGAGCATTCGGTATGCAGCCCACCAAGCGCGACGCGATATCCCATAGTGTGTTCCTAAAGCTGTGGCATGAGACGAGACAGGGTGGCAAAACGCGGCCAGTCTTTTTCCTCGGACGGGGTCCAGGCCGCCTCGGCAACCGCACTGAGGCGAGGGAAGGCCATGTAGTTAAATCGCGGCGTTCCATCGATCAGCTCAGACCACATACATGCCTGTAGGCCGACAAGTTTGCCTTTGTTCTCTGGCAACCCAAGATCGGCTTCGTACTCATAGGCTTCTTGCAGAGGACTGATACCGGCCCAAGTCAGACCGGGGTTGTCCCAACCGTCTCCCTGCGCCATGTCGAGATAATAATGTTGTCCCGGCGTTGCGACGACGTGATAGCCATCTTCCATCAACGCGGCAATTTTTTCACGGCTGCGCCAGGCAAACAACAAGGCACTGGTGTCAACGCCCCCGCCGTCGGCGCATTCATCCCAGCCACCCAACTTGCGATTATGTTTGCTTAGCATCTGCTGGCAATCGCGCATAAAGGCGCTTTGGATCGTCGCAGCACCCGCTTGAACATGTTTATCTGCGGCCCAGGCACGTGCTTTGGGAGAGGTCGACCAGCTGTCCGCATCTACCTCGTCGCCCCCAAGGTGCAGGTAAGAATAGGGGAACAGATCGGCGACGGCGGCAAAGATCTTTTCCAGAACCGGCCAGGTTTCCGCGATGCCGGGATTGATGGCATTGTTGGGATAGCCTTGTACCGAGTGATAGCTCTCTTCGGTTTCTTCAGGATCCACAAGGTGGGGCAGGGCAGCAAGTAGGGCGGTGCAGTGGCCGGGAAGGTCGATCTCGGGCATGATTTCAACACCCAATGCTTGACCATGGGCGACAATCTCACGGATCTCATCAGCGGTGTAATAGCCGGACTGCCCGGAGGGACCTTCTGCGAACTGTGGTGGCAGAACGGTGTTATGCGCCCGCTTCGAGCCAATTTCGGTCAATTCCGGCAGACCTTCGATCTCAAGGCGCCAGGCCTCGTCATCGGTCAAATGCCAGTGCAGGCGGTTCATCCGGTGCCAGGCAAGAATATCAAGCAGACGTGTCACACCTGCTGCGTCGATAAAGTTACGCGACACATCCAGATGTGTGCCGCGCCACTCGTGACGTGGTGCATCGGCGATGTAGCCTGATTTGGGAAACCGGAACCGAGGGTCACTGAGGGCGGCATGGGCCATCTGAGCGAGCGCAATCAGGCCATGACGTTGTCCGTTCAGATCGGAGTATGTGAGGGTGATGCCATCAGCAAACTCGATCTGATAGCCCTCAGTTGGGCAATCTCCTTCAACACAGCGCACAGCGACGGCGTCCGGATGATCACCGAGTGTGACGATGTCGGGGGCCGTGGGAAACAGGCGTTTGTGCAGCGCGCCAAGCTCAACAAACGCGGCGACCTGTGTTTGGTCTGCGGGGCGCAACATCACTGCTGGTCCCATACCCAACACCGCGAATTCGGCGGGCCATGGGATCAAAGCCACAGGGACTTCGATCTTGGGGTCGGGCCAATCTTTGACCGGTGCGCGCGGCATGTCGTCGGGCCGGTCCAATCCGGCCACAAAGCATTCGGTTACCGCTCCGTCGTGTTCGATCCAGGCGGACAGAGCGCCAAAGGTTCGGTTTTTTGGCGTGAGGTTTAAACCTGCGACGGTGATCTCCCATGATGCCCCGGGCGCAATTTCAAAGCCGGCCTCGGCGTGGATTTCCACATGGTTGGCAAACCGCCGAACAAAGGTGCCACCCGTGACAACGGCGTCTTTGGTCGGGCGCATCAGTGACGTGTAAAAGAGCTTTTCAACGGGAACAGCGGTGTTGCCCGCATTGAAGATGGTCAGGCGTAGAGACCCGTTTTGGGCGGCAGGTTCGGGCAAGTGGCATTGTTCAAGCCGCAACATCGGGCATCTCCGTCAAAGTCAAATCTGGGGTCAGGGCAATCAGGTCGCTGAGCGACAGGCCCGGTAGGGTTTGGCGCGGCAGACCCAGCAGGGCGCGCGGTGTGTCGGTGGCCATGGCAAGGGCTTGTTCGAGCGGTAGGCCCACATGGTGATGGGCATTGGCGAGACTGGTGACCATGTCGATATGCGCACCAGCCAGCGAGCCTTCGGCATTGACCAGAGCACCGTCTTTCACATGGATTGTTTGGCCATAAAGCTCGAAGTGGTCGGGTCCACCCACGGTGGACATAGCGTCCGAGACAAGGAACATCCGATCGGGGCGAGGCCGGCTTGCGCAGGCGATCCGTGCCATTTCCCAGCTGACGTGGATGCCATCCGCGATCAATCCGCAGTAGGCATCGGAACAGATGGCTGTGCCGACAATACCGGGTTCGCGGGATGTCATGGGCGGCATGGCATTATACAGATGGGTGAAACACGTTGTGCCAAGGGAAAGTGCCTCCTGCACTTGATCGCCTGTTGCAGCGGAATGGCCGATGGACAGAATTGCGCCCATGGCAACAAGATCACGCATTAAGTCCGGATCCGACCGTTCAGGGGCCAACGTCAGTTTAACTGGAATATCGCGGTCTCGAAGGCGGCGGACTTGCTCCACCGTTGCCTGATCCAGAGGACGAATAAATCGCTCGGCATGGGTGCCACGTCGTTTCGGCGCGATGTGCGGCCCTTCAATGTGCAGACCAAGGATGCCTTCATTTGGGTAAACTTCGAGAACCGCATCAACAGCCGCTGTCATGATTTCAGGGGCGTCGGTGATAACGGTGGGCAATATCCAACCGGTGCCTTTGCTGCGGTGCCCTTTGGCGATCTGCCGCAAGCCATCTGCAGTGGGTGATGAATTCAACATTACACCCCCACCGCCATTGACCTGAAGATCCGTACACCCGGGCATCAGCAGGTGCAGATGTTTGCCAGTGTCAAAGGGAAGCCGAGGGCGCAGGGCGGTGACTTTGCCGTCGACGATGTCCACGGTTTGATCGCGGTGCAACGCACCGTTGGACCAAACCAGATCACACAGATAGGTCATGTCTGGGTGGGCCCCGCAAAATAGGGCAGCAACATGCGTTGCACATGCGCCTGCAAGATGGCTTGGGGCCAGCTAAGTGGCAAATCCGCTGCTCGGGACAGCGTGTCACGTGGGATGTATTGTTCGAGCAAGGGTGCAGGAGGGGGATTGTCTGCAAGAGCCTCCAGCATGGTTTGGATCGGCCCCGTGGCCTGCGGCCAGTAATACCGAATGCGATCAGCATAGCCAAAGTGGCGCAATTGATGCTGCCGGGCCGCGTCGCCATGCAGATGACCCTGCCAATATCCCGGAGTGGCCAACATCAGACGTTCCATCTCGGCGCTGATATGCGGCGCTCCGCTTTGCCAGACGTGGATATGGGACAGGGCGTAAAGGGCTTCGCGCCAGGCATAGGTCAGCGCGGGACCGACCTTGAGAATGGCAAAATGACGGCGGGCCAAATCTGGATAAACAGCGTCTTTCTGATAATCGGTGGAATGCGCTTCGAAACACAACAGACCACGCCCCTTGAGCAGGGGTGAGAGATGATCAGGTTGCTCCATATCGAAATGATCAAGATGGGCCGGGGCAAATTCAAGACCCGGTTGCAGAACCAAGCCGCGTACCTTTGCCCAGGCCTCATTTAGTCCCAGCTTGGCAAAGGCGGCGTCATGCGCATCCAAAGTGGCCTGCGCACGTTCCGGTGGCGTGGGGGCAATGTGATCGTCGTCGCTTCGCGCCCCTCCGGGGGGCGGCACTTCGGTGCCAATGATGTAGCGTAGGGCCGAGGGGTCGGGGGCATTCTCTTCGCAGACCTGCGCCAACTCGGCGGCGCGCGCGGCGGCAAGGTCATCGCCTACGGCCCCTGGTTCGCCGGCGCAGCCTTCCGAACAGTCGAGATGAATTTTGGTGAACCCGGCTTTGACGTAATCCGCCATCATGGTCCGGGCCTTGGCCATTGCGTTTTCTGCGGGCTCTTTCTTCCACGCCTGCGGGCCAAGATGGTCTCCACCAAAGATCACTCGGTTGGGCGAGGTGCCCGTTTCGGTACAGATCTGGTGAACAAACGCCACAAAACCTGCGGGTGTCATGCCGGTGTAGCCACCAAATTGGTTCACCTGATTTGAGGTAGCTTCGATCACCACCACCCGGTCAAGTTCTTCCGCGAGCCGCAATGAGGCCGCAAGAACATCAGGATGCGCCGAGCAGACCGAAGGTACTGCTGGGCCACCATTCGCGTTTTCGCGAATTACATCATCAAGTTGGGTCATGAGTTGTCCTTGGTCGCGACAAGCGCGGCGCCGCGCGCGCCTGAGCTGTCGCCATGTCGAGCGGTCACAATGTTGGGGAGGCGAGCATTGCCCAGACGCTGACGCGTCAGGCTCTCGGTCAGGATGTCTGTGATGCCGGTGATATTCGACAGCCCCCCGCCGAGAACAATGCAGTCGGGATCAAGAATTAGCTGGATGGCATGCAGGCAATCGCCCGCTAGATCCGCCCAGATCTCCATCACCTTTTGGGTGTCCGGGCTGTCACATTTTGCGATGTCTTCGCCGGAAAGACGGCGCCCGATGTGCCATTCGGCGAGGTTTGTGAGACCGGTCCCGGAGATATAGTTTTCAATACACCCCATCCGACCGCAGCCACAGGGCCAAAGCGGCAGATCATGCCGTGCCAAAGCTCGGTTTGAAATGCCAAGATGGCCAACTTCAACCGCGAGACCTGCGTGGCGCGGAGGAATTGTGCCATCAATACAAAGACCTCCTCCTACCCCAGTGCCTAGGATCAATCCCATGGTCACTTGGGCACCCTCCGCAGCACCACCTGTCGCCTCGGACAGCGCAAAGGCCATACAGTCGTTGATCACCGCAATTGGAGTGCCCACGCGCTGTTCGAGGTCGCGGCCAATCGCATGCCCTGAACTGGGAATGTTTGAAGCAAAGCTCTCGCCGGTTTCGGGATCGATCACACCGGGGACCGCAATCCCCACAGGCAGATTGGCATCAAAGCTGCGCAACCAGTTGATTTGCTCAACAACAGCCTCCAGCATATCAGCATAGCTTGTTTTCGGCGTCGCGATGCGCCGCTTTTCTAGAGTTTGCGTTTCCGGCCCATCAAACAGACGCGCCTCGATTTTCGTGCCACCAAGGTCAATTCCGCCACAGCGCATGGATTAGCCTGCAAACGGATAAAGAGTTACACCGGACACCACGCGGCTGAGATTTTGTCCCTGAAACGGATCATCAACAGGAAGCTCCAGGTCGGCTGACCACTGCGCGGACAGGATTTGCGCGGGCAATACATAAAGGACAGCATCCGCGCGGACATCGCCGGTTGAGGTAATCTCGATGTCACCGCGCGGCCCGATGGTGGTCACGTGAATGTCGGGGTACTGACGGCGGATTTCGTCGGCCATATCCTGATCGTACTGAGCGGTATGGGCATCGGGGTGCAACATCACAAAAACATGGGTTGTTTTGTCGACCAAAGCCTTGGGGCCATGGCGAAATCCGAGGCAGCTGTCCCATTGGGTGACCGTGTGGCCGGCGGCCAGTTCCAACACCTTCAAAGCGCTTTCGCGCGCAACGCCGGTCAATGCTCCGGAGCCGAGGAAAACAGCACGATCGGGGCGCGGAATGTTCAGGGCTGCGATCTTCTCAATAAGGCTGTCCGCCTGATCTGCCATTTTGGGCAGTTCCGCGGCGGCGTCAAAATCCGAGAGACACGCCAGAGCTGAGAGCAGCATGGTTGTGAAGCTCGATGTCATAGCAAAGCCCGCGTCATGGGTCGCTTCGGGCAGGTTGATCACGCGCGCTTCACCGGGGCCGGGTGCCGGGCGGGTGGCCAAAGCCCCATTCGGGTTGCAGGTGATGTGCAGCCGATCCCAACTCGGGCGGCACGCATCCATCACATCCATCATGCCGATGCTTTCAGAGCTGTTTCCTGAGCGCCCGAATTGCACTGCAAGGATGTGGTCGTCATTTAGCAAATCCTGCGGTCCAGCCACCAGATCCGTTGTGGCGACCGCGCGCAGACGGCGATCACCTGCACATAAGATATCACCAATAAAGGCCGAAGTGCCCGCTCCAGAGAGCCAGATTTCGTCCGGAGCGCGCGCGCCAATCCAACTGCGAATCTGCGCAGCTTGCTCTGCCAATTGGGCGGACCAGCTGCGCCAGATCTCGGGTTGGGCATGAATTTCACGCCAGGTGGCGCTTTCAGTCAGTTGGCTCATGAGAAGGGGGTCCCGTGTTACGGGCTCTGCGGTGGTACCAGAACAATTTCGACCCCCTGCTCGGCCAAAGCCGCCAAAGCAGGGTCATTCGGGTCAAGATCGGTCACCAGAACATCTACGGCGTCACAGCCACAGATCCGGTGCAGAGCGGGTTTCTTGAATTTGGTTCGGTCGGCCAGCACAATTGTTCGTGCAGCGGCCTGCATCATGGCGCGGGTGATATGCGCCTCATCTTCTCTGAAGGTTGAAAACCCACCATTGGGGTCAACGGTGTCAGCCCCCATAACAAAAGTATCAAAGCGCATGGCCCCCAGTGAGCCCTCGACCATGCGCCCGGTCAACGACAGGGCGTTGGGGCGGATCCGCCCACCGGTCAGCATCACATCGTGACTTCCATTGGCTAGAGCGTTCTGCGCAACCACCAGTCCATTGGTCATGATGATACGCTTGGGATCCGTTGGTAAGGCTGAGGCGAAAAACTCGGCGGTTGATCCATTGTCGATCAGGAGCGTGTCACCAGCACCAATAAGAGTGGTGGCGCGCTCCGCAATGGATTTCTTCGCCTCCATGTTCACGCGGCGTCGGTCAACGGTCAGGGGTTCCACAAACCCATGAGGGCGCGGCTGTTTGGCAAGAGACAGGGCCAAGTCGATTCGAAAGTCGGACAGGCCCGCGTGGCCAAACTGACGGCAGAATCGGATCAAAGTGGGCTCTGATGTGTTTAGTTCAGCACAAATCTCACGGCTCGTATTTCGAATAAACCGTTCAGTGTCAGCCAAACATAGGTCTGCAATCGCAGCCATTTTGGTGGTTAGCGTTGGCTGAGACCCGCGAATCCGCGAAATCAGGTCGTCTTCTTGCTGTGCGCCGCCATTTTCCATGCGCTACGGTATCCTTCCCTGTCTGTGTTCCATAATTTCGAGAGAAAAAATGTTTGTCAAACAAATATCGAAGCGGAAATTTGTTAGATGGGCTAAAAAATATCTTGCCTAACGATTAAGACCTGTGTTCACTTACCCGCAGGAGGGATGCGGCTCAATGCTGTGTCAGGTGAGGAAACATAAAAATGATCCCCAAGTTTGAAATCTGTGTGGACAGCCCAATGTCGTTGCAAAACGCAGCACAAGCGGGAGTTGACCGGATTGAGCTGTGTTCGGCGCTTGGGCTTGGAGGATTGACGCCGGGTGCGGGCCTTGTTGAAGCGGCGCGCCACTGTGGCGTCCCGTGCCACGCAATGATCCGTCCCCGAGGCGGTGACTTTGTGTTTGATGCGCAGGACCAGGCCGCCTGTCTGGTTGACGTTGCGGCCATGAAGTTTGCCGGTCTGGCCGGAGTTGTGATCGGGGTGGCGCATGCGGATGGCCGCCTTCACCATAACGCCTTGGCCAAACAGATCGAGGCGGCAAATGGCATGCAGGTGACATTGCACCGGGTTTTTGATCTCACGCCAGACCCTTTTGAGGCACTGGATTGTGCCATGAATTTAGGGATTACACGTGTTTTGACCAGTGGTCAGGCGACAGATGCGGGGGCAGGGACTGCACTTATAGGTGAATTGGTCGAGCACGCGGCAGGTCGGATTCAAATCATGGCAGGGGGTGGCGTAACACCCGGCAACGCAGCTGCGTTGATGGCCAAGGGTGTCAATGCCCTCCATGCCTCATGCGCGACCGTGACGCCCAGCCCGCAACCCATCGCACATCTTGGCATCGCGGAACAGCGCGACACCAACCCGGATAAAATAGCTGCGCTTCGGGCAGCGATGACAGAGGTACTGACAGTATGAAGATCGGTGTGATCGGACTGGGTGCGCGGATCGCGAACCTTGCCAGCGATTTCAAAAAAGCCGCACCAGAGGCCCAGTTTACCGCAGTCGCGGACCCCTCAGATGCCCGTGTGGCTATTTTGGAGGATCTGGGTAGCACGCCAACACGGTATGACACCGCGGCGGAAATGTTAGCTGGACACAAATTTGATATGCTGATGATTGGGTCACCTAATCACATGCATCTGGATCACATCAAGCTCGCGCTACAATCGGATGTTCCTTTTATCTTCACAGAGAAACCCGTGGTCATCTCTGTCGAGGAAAGCATCGCCTTGGCCCATGAGATCGCCCGCCACAACGGAATGCAGCGTTTGATGGTTGGTCTGGTGCTGCGCTATTCTCCACTGTACCGCGCGTTGCGTCAGGCGCAGGCGGATGGGCAGATTGGCGAGGTCATGTCGATCGAGGCCAGCGAACACATTGCACCGTATCATGGGTCGTTCTTCATGCGCGATTGGCGGCGTCACAGTGCGATGTCGGGCAGCTTTATGTTGGAGAAATGCTGCCATGACATTGATCTCTACCAAGGTGTTGTTGGAGCGCGACCCTCTCAGATTGCAAGCTTCGGCGGGCGTAAGAAATACCTGCCGGAACATCGTCCTGCAGACGACGTCGACTATATGACCGGGGCGCCGAGCCGAAACAATGGGATCAATTCCTTTGTCCCGCGTTGGGGCGGCAGCAATGATGCCTTTTCTGGCGAAGGGGATCTGATCGACTATCAGACCGCACTGGTCGAATATGAAAATGGCGCCAATCTGTGCTTCCATACAAATTTGAATGTCCCTGATCAGTTCCGCCGTTTTGCCGTGATTGGCCGGGATGGCATGGCTGAGGGCGATTTCATTCGGAACACATTTAAGGTGACGCTCTCGGATACGAGCCAGACGGTTGTAGAAGATGCAGGCATCGGCTCGGGATCGGAGACAGGGCATTACGGTGCCGATGCAGCCATGGCGCAGGATGTGGTATCCTACGTGAAAGGTGACATGCCCTCGCTACCGCTTTCGGTGAAAGATGCGCTTGAGGCCGGGATCACCGCTCTGGCGATGGATCGGGCCCGGGAAGAGCGTCGGATCGTGGATCTGAGTGAGATCTGGGCCGAGTTCGATGCAGCACTTGGGGGTAAACATGCAGCGTAAGGTCGACTACTTCCCCTATCTCATGCTGGTGCCAGCCTTGGCGCTGGTTATGACAATTGTCGCCTGGCCATTGATCGAAACATTTCGACTGTCTTTCACCAATGCCTCAATGCGCCGAACCGTCGATTACGTCGGTTTCAAAAACTATATCGAAATTTTCGAGGATGATTTCGCCGAAGTGATTGTTCGGACCTTTGTCTGGATGTTCTTTGGCGTGACGATCAAACTTGTCATGGGCACGCTGGGCGCGGTTTTGCTGAATGCCGCGGTGCCGGGGCGGTCGCTATTTCGTGTGTTGGTCATGCCACCGTGGATTGTGCCAATTGCAATTGGCGTATTCATGTGGTCCTGGATGTACAATGGGCAGTTCGGGATGATCTCAGGTCTCGGGCAGAGATTGGGTATCTTGGATGGTCCATTTGAGTTCCTCGCCTATGGCAGCAGTGCCTTCATAGCGACCATTGTCACGGATGTGTGGATCGGAACACCGCTTGTTGCGCTGTATTTGCTGGCGGCCATGCAGTCGATCCCGAAAGAGCTGTATGAAGCCGCCTGGACAGACGGAGCGTCACGGTTCTACCGCTTTCGCCGGGTGACACTGCCCCTGATTGCGCCGTCCATTGCAACTATGGCTCTGCTCTCGGCAATCTGGACCTTCAACTCGTTCGAAATCATCTGGATCCTGACCGAAGGTGGCCCACGTGGCTCGACCACCACCATGATCATCGACACCTACAAAACCGGTCTGGCCCGGTTCCGTTATGGCGAGGGTGCGGCCCGCGCGGTGATGATCCTCGTCTTCCTATCCGCCTTTGCAGCGCTCTACGTGGCCTTGCTGGTGCGCCTGACACGCCGAAATGGAGCCCAGTCATGATCGACAAGTATAACTGGTACGAAAAGCTTGCCATCTATGCCGGTATGCTGGTGTTCCTCACCTTCATCCTAGCCCCCTTTGTCGAAGCTTTTGTGGTCTCACTGCGACCGCTGGATCAGGTGTTCCGCGTCCCGTATCGTTTTATCACCGATGACATGTCTTTCTCGGCCTATGTCACGATGTGGGAGTCGGTACCACGACTGGGGCGGTATATCTTCAACTCATTCTTTATCTCTTGCTGCGTCACTCTGCTTGCACTCAGCTGCATCATTCCGGCCGCCTATTCCTTCTCTCGCTTCTCATACAAAGGGCGCGACGGATTGTTGGGAACTTTCCTTGCAATCAACATGGTTGGCTCGGCGGTTCTGATCATTCCAATGTACAAGCTGATGCTTAACCTCGGGCTTTTGAACAGCTATTTCGCTATGGTTCTTCCGGGTGCGGCCTTTTCGGTGCCAACAGGGATTTTCCTGATGCGGTCCTACTTCCTGCGTATTCCGAAAGAATTGGAAGAGGCGGCGCATGTGGATGGTGCTTCACGGATCTACACTCTTTGGCGTGTTATTCTGCCCGTGGCATTGCCTGGCATCATGGTTGTCGCCATCACGACCTTTATTTCGGCCTATGCCCAGCAGTTCCTGTTTGCCCTGATCTTCAATTCGAACAGTGATCTGCATCCTTTGCCGATGGGCCTATACGAGTTCTTTGGGCGTCAGCGTATCATCTGGAACGAGCTTATGGCCGCCAGCCTGGTGGGGATCACCCCAGTGCTTCTCGTCTACATTTTCTTGCAACGTTACATTGTCGCCGGTCTGACCGCCGGTGCGGTGAAAGAATAACAGTCTGATTAGGGAGGAAATAATCATGAAACTCAGACATATTTTTGCAACAACCGCGCTCTTCGCCTTGGGCACCGGTGCTCAGGCCGCAACCGAGTTGAAATTCATTAACTGTGGAGGCTCGGATAGCGATTTTGTCACCACACAGGGCGAGCACATCGCCGAGTGGGAAGCGGCAAACCCTGACTATAAAGTGGCGCTCGAGTTCATTCCTTGGGGCCAGTGCCAGGAAAAATCGATCACCCTGGCCGCTGCGGGTAATCCCGTTGCCGTGTCCTACATGGGCTCGCGCGTTCTCAAGCAGCTGGCCGACAGCGAGCTGATCCGTCCGTTCAACCTGAATGACGAAGAGCTGGGCAGCTATTCGGAAAGTGTCCTGCGCACCGTACGTATTGGTGATCAGGTCTGGGGTCTGCCTCGCGCGTTCTCGACCAAAGCTTTGTTCTGGAACAAAGATCTGTTCGAAGCGGCCGGTCTGGACATGCCGGAAGGGCCAAAAACCTTTGCGGATGTGATCGCAGCGTCGAAGGCGATTGACGAGAACACTGATGCTAAGGGTCTTGGAATTGCTGCGGCCTCGTTTGACAACACCATGCACCAGTTCCTGAACTGGATGTATTCGAATGGTGGTGAAGTTGTAGACGCTGACGGCAAAGTGGCGTTCGACAGCCCAGAAGTTGTTGAAACACTGCAGTTCTTCAAAGATGTCGCAGCCTATGCTCAGGAAGGTCCGATTGCTTATGACCGCGCCAAGCTGGAGCCCCTGTTCCAGGAAGGTCAGATCGCGATGTATGTCTCGGGTGGCTGGGGCCGTGGTCGTCTGGGCAACGTCGAGAATGCAGGTATCAACCTGATCCCAGCGGGTCCTTCGGGTGATGGTCACTCGACCCTGTTGATCACTGACTCGCTCGTTGTGTTTGACGGCACAGGCGTGGAAGAGGCGGCGGAAAGCCTTGTTCGCTACCTGACATCTGTTGAGAAACAGTCGGAAGCTGACCGCAAAGGTGGTTGGACCCCGATCCGTCAGACCACTGACACCGAAGAGCTGATTGCATCGGACCCAACTTGGGAACCCTTCATCGTGTCGATCCCGACCGGTGGCCCCGAGCCGCTGATGTATGAATATGCTGCAATGCAGGATGCCATCAACGAAGCCATTCAGGGCGTGATCCTGGGTGAGGTTTCGCCTGCTGAAGCTGCGAAAGCTGCGGCAGACGAGCTGCGTGATCTGAACGGGGAATAATCCCTCTTCCGGGGCGGCGGGTTGCGCCGCCCCATCTCAAATACGGGAATACTATGGGACAGCTAGAACTTTCCGCCGTGACCAAAAGCTTTGGGTCTGCGCAGGTTATCAAACCAACTGATCTGACCATCGATGAAGGCGATTTCGTTGTTTTTGTTGGCCCGTCGGGCTGTGGTAAATCGACCATACTGCGTATGATTGCGGGCCTTGAAGAGATCACAACCGGCACGGTGTCGATTGATGGCACGGTGGTCAATGATCTGCCTCCGGTGAAACGGGGCATCTCGATGGTGTTCCAATCTTATGCGCTGTACCCGCATATGGATGTCTTTGAAAACATTGCTTTCCCTCTGCGCGTGGCCCGGATGCCCCAGGCCGAGGTCGATGAGCGTGTGACCAAAGCCGCGAATATTCTGAAGCTTGACCAGCGCCTGAAACATCGGCCCGGCGAGCTGTCAGGTGGACAGCGTCAGCGTGTCGCCATTGGCCGGGCCATTGTCCGCGAACCTCAAGTATTTTTGTTCGACGAGCCTCTGTCGAACCTCGATGCGGCCCTGCGAGCAGAAATGCGGGTTGAGCTGTCGCGGTTGCACAATCAGCTGGGCAACACGATGATCTATGTGACCCACGATCAGATCGAAGCCATGACCATGGCGACCAAGATTGTGGTGCTGCGCGATGGCATGATTGAGCAGGTGGGCACACCTCTTGAGCTGTTTCACATGCCCAAAAACAAGTTTGTCGCAGGCTTTATCGGCAATCCCAACATGAACTTCATTGAAGTGATCTGTGAAGAGACGACTGCCGAAGGGATACGCGTGGTTTTGCCAGGCGGTGGCTCAGTGGTTGTGCCAGTCGAGGGGCAGGCGGCTGCGGGCGACAAGATGACCCTAGGTATTCGTCCCGATGATTTGCGTGCTGGCGCTGCCGAAGCCTGCCTGACCATGGCACCTGAAGTGATTGAGCGTCTGGGCAACCAAACCGTACTGCACGGCAACATCGCAGGTGCGGGTCAGATCAGCGCCGTTGTTCCAGGCAACCTGCCGATTGCTTTGGATGCTCCGATGGATCTTGGCTTTGATGGGCTGCAGGCGCATCTGTTCGATGCCGAAGGCACAGCGTTGCCGCGTCGTATCGATCTGTCCGAAATGCAACTGCCGGATGCTGCTGAATGAAACTGACGGTATTGCCGGACGCAGGGCAAGCGGCCAAAGCCGCCGCCTCGCGGATGGCGGAACAAATCAGATCCAAACCTAATGCGGTTCTCGGGCTGGCGACAGGTGGCACGATGGAGCCCGTTTATGAGGCTTTTCTGCGCCACGAGACTAAGGGTTTGGATTTGACGCAGATCCGAAGCTTTAATTTGGATGAGTACATCGGTTTGCCGGCGGACCATCCTCAAAGCTATCATCGATATATGCAGGAACATCTGTTCGATCAGATCAGTATGGATGCAGGGCGGTCACATATACCCAACGGTTTGGCTGACCCCACTCTCGAAGCGCGCCGCTATGAAGCGGCCTTGCAGGTGCAAGGGCCGGTTGATCTCCAGCTGCTTGGGCTCGGGCGGAATGGTCATATCGGGTTCAATGAACCCGGGAGCCCCTTTTCCAGTTTGACCCGCGCTGTGGATCTGGCCGAGAGCACACGGGAAAGCAACAAACGCTTCTTTAAAGAGGGCAATCTGCCGCCCGAGCGTGCGATCACCATGGGGATCGCAACTATTCTACGCGCCCACCGCATTGTGCTGCTTGCTGTGGGAGAGGCCAAGGCCGAGGCCGTGGCCCGTATGGTGGCAGGAGAGGTCACAGAAGAGATGCCCGCATCGGTGTTGCAGCGGCATGCGCAGGTCGAAGTGCTTTTGGATCCCGCAGCAGCGCAGGGGTTGCAAGATGGTCCCATTCCCGAACCTCTTGCCTGCTGATCAATGGACAGAGTGTAAAAGCCCGGCTAAGGGATTGCGTCTGATCGCTCTCTTTTAGCCGATTCACGGCGTTGTCTGGGAAGTCTCGCGTGTACGTCCGTTTGGAACAGGTCAACCACATCAAGCGGCAACGCCGCTATTATGCGCTGTGTCTGACCCAGAACCTGTTTGGCGAATGGTGTGTGATCCGTGAATGGGGCCGTATTGGATTGCCTGATGGTGGGTTCATGGTGGATTACCCCGGGTCTCGGCGTTTGGCCGAGGAAGCCTTTGAAGACTTCAAACTCGAAAAACTGGCAGCAGGTTACTCTCCTATTCCGGTGCAACTGACCCTTTTCTAGACCTGAAACGTCGTATTTCCGCGCAAATTCCATCTGGTTAGCCGCTAAACACGTAGAAACACCAACCTTGCGGATGCGTGCAAAGCCGGTCACACTTTGGATATCCACTCGCCGTGACCTTGGCCGCGTAGATCGCAGGCCCCCCGTTTCAGAGGAAGGCACAGACCATTGGAATTCGAAGTCTACGTCCAGGACGGGTTTTCCCAGCTTGAACTTGCCGCGGTTTTGGCCGCTTTGGGTGCGGCGAATGATGTAAAGAATACCGATGAGTTTACCTGGACGGTTGTGTCAGATACGCCGGGATTGGTTGGGTCTGGTAACGAAATCCTTGTGCGGGCCAGTCCGGTAATCACCGGTGAATATCTGCATGATTGCCTCATCGTAGTTGGTGGGAGGTCCTGCGATCCAGCGCTCTGGATGCCGCGACTGCGTGCGATGCAGAAGCGGGGCCGACCAACGGTTCTTTTGTCAGATGCCGCGACCGCCTTTATTCGCAAAGTTGGACGTTTTAAGGGGCCCATCACAACTCATTGGCGCGATCATGGTGTGTTGGCTGAGGTGGATGATTTCCCAACGCTCAGCGAACGTCTTTCCGAGACGAACGACCATATCATCACCTGTGCGGGCCAGACATTTGTTCCTGAACTGATCATTGAGCTGCTGACCAAGCACTTGAACGCTCAGGAAAAAACTGAACTTGCCAGCCTGTTAATGATTCAGGAACCGCGCAACATGCATCGGGACCAACCCAAAGGGGTACGGGACAGTGCGAGCTTTCTGGAACCGCGGCTGCAAAAGGCACTCAAGCTGATGGAAGAGCAGATCGAATATCCGCTACGGGTGTCTGATCTTGCGGACCAGGTTGGGGTCTCCACCCGCCAGCTGGAGCGGATGTTCCATCTGTATCTGACAAGCTCACCGGCAAAGGTGTACAAAAAAATTCGCTTGAAACGCGCCCGCGATCTGGTTGAAGAGACCCGCAAACCCCTGATTGATATTGCATTGGCTTGCGGCTTTTCGGCGATGTCGACTATGTCTCGGGCCTATCGCCAGGAATTTGGCGAAACGCCCAATCAGGCCCGCAAACGTAAGGGAACTCCGTGATGGCGCAGCATGTGACAATGGCCGAATGCATGGCGGCTTTGCCCCATGTGCTTGACGCGCCCAAAGCGGGCAAGGTCGAGACTCTGTGTTTCCGTCCCGATTACCTGCAGCGCGAGTACCCCGAGACCTTGGAGGTGACCGTCGAGGGCGGCATCAAGGACGAACGTTGGTTGAAGGCGCCATGGTTGACGTTGGAAGACGGCGCGCCTGACCCCCGAATTCAAGTGTCGATCCTTCCGCGACGGGTGATGGATCTGTGCTGGCTGGATCGCGAAGGTTCTCCCCATCCCGGCGACACCATTGTCACGGATATGGACCTAAGTGAGGAAAATCTGCCCGTCGGCACGCGGCTTAAGGTGGGTACTGCGGTTCTTGAGGTTTCGGATAAGTTCAACAATGGCTGTATCAAATGGCGCGATCGCTATGGCGCCGAAAGTTTGCATTGGCTGAACAAGAAAGAGCACCGGCCCATGCGACTGCGTGGAGTTTTGTGCAAGATTGTGCAGGATGGTGAGCTGCGTCTAGGCGCACCCTTCGAGATTTTACGCGCTGAATAAGACGGCGGTCCCAAGGCCGCCAGCCGCGGCAATTGCCGCCAACCCGTGCCCGCCAGTGGTGGCGAGCTGATGGAACAGGCGCACGGCCAGAACCGCCCCTGACGCTCCAATCGGATGGCCGCGCGCCAGTGACCCGCCTTGTAGATTTACAAGGTCTTCGGGAATGTCCATCCCTTGTTGGCAAGCGATGGCCTGCACGGCAAAGGCCTCCATGATTTCAGCGCTGTTGAGTTGGCTGGGCCGGAGGCCCGCGCGCAACAGGATTTGAGTGCCAATCTCGACAGGTGCCAATCCCGGGAGAGTTGGGTCGCCTCCGGCTGTGCCGCCATGGGTCACCTTGAGTGTCGGGCGTTGCAAAGATTGCGTTAGCTTATCTGATACCATCATCACAAAACCCGCTGCATCGGCGGCCACAGACATGTTGGCTGCGGTGGTATTGCCCGACACAGATGCGGCGCGGCGACATAAAGCAGGTGACAGATTGCGGGCAAACGGGTCTCGCACCAGACCTTCAATCGGCACAATCTCCGGCAATTTTGTTGCCGCAAGAGCCTTGGCGTGGCTTTGCATGGCCCAGTCATCTTGAGCGCTGCGCGTAATGACCAATAGCTCCGCCAGCGCATCTGCTGCAGCAGCCATATCCGGGTCACGATCAACCCATGGGGTGAAACGCGCCTGATCATAGGTTTCTGGTGGCCGACCATCCGCGAAAGTGCGTTGGCGCAAAGGACGGCGCGAATAGCTTTCAACGCCCCCGGCAATCACCACATCATGGTGACCGCTTTGGATCATGGCCTTTGCCAATAGCAAAGCATCCAGCCCCCCGACACATTGGCGATCAAGGCTCAGACCGGGAACCTTTGCTGGCAGGCCAGCGGCTAGGGACACAGATCTGGCAATATTGCCGCCAGCGCCCAGCGCGTTGGAAACGACGACCTCTCCAACTTGATCAGGAGTAAGCCCCGCGTCAGTCAACAGCTGTCGGATGACAGGGGCGGCGATTTCGTGCGGCTCTAGCGCGGTGAAGGCACCGCCACGTGGGACAATTGGGCTTCGGCGGGCTGCGATGATGTTGCTCATGAGGTGGCTTCAAGCTGGGCCCGCAATCTCACCAGATCAGGTTTGCCCATGGCAAGTCGAGGAAGGGTGGTTTGCATGTGAAACTGGTGGGGAGTGTGAGCCTCACCAAGGGTTTCACGGCACAAACGGCGCAATTGAGATACATCGGCCTTGCCCTCGATCAGGCAAACAAGCCTGTGCCCGCGCAAGTCATCTTTCAGGGCGATCACGGCGCATCCCTGTATACCCGGCTGCGCTTCCATCAATGCTTCGATGCGTTCGGGAAACACATTTTGATCTGCCACAGTGATCATGCGGTCTTTGCGTCCCAATAGGTATAAATTGCCTAGATTATCGAGACGGCCCATTTCACCAATGGCCACAAATCCGTTTTTGAATGTCGTGCTAGTGCTGGAACCCTGCGCGTAGTCCTCAAACAAATAGGGGCTTTTGACCCAGATCTCAGATGCGTTTCCTTGCGTGGGTTTTAGCTCGATAGTGACACCGGGATAGGCTTGCCCCACAGACCCCAGAGGCGTCGTCGCGTCGCTCATGGTGATGAAGCTGGTCTCGCTGGCTCCGAAAAACTCGCGGAACGTAGCGTTGGGCAGGGCTTTGGGCAATTGCGCGACAATGGGCGCTGGCAGACGTCCGCCTCCACAGAAAACATGGGTGACCGAGGGGAGCGTGGGGTTGGTTCGGAGCAGGAGGGTCAATTGAGTTGGGGTGACATAGAGCACGCTCAGTTTCTGGTCGCAAATAAGCGTGGCTTGCGCTTTTGGGCTCATGCCTTCCATGACTGCGAGGTCTGCGCCAATATGAAAGGCCTCCATCGTCGCATAAAGCGCCAAAGAGTGCTGAAGCGCGCCAAACACACCATACCGATCATTCTCTGTGATCCCAAATCCGCTTTGGGACACGTCGAAACTGGCTTTCCAACTTTGTGGCGTGCGGCGAATTATTTTGGGCCTGCCGGTTGAGCCTGAGCTTTGAGCAAAGAGATACTGTGGCTTCGCGGGAGGGACAAATCCGCAGGATGGCGCGACAAACACCGTTTCACCTGACCGTATTGCAGCCATGAGGACCGCCAAATCCGTCGAAGGTGGACGGATCAGATGACTTTGGTCAGAGAGAAAAAACTCGGACGGCATGATGTCACTTTCTTGAAAGACGACTCTCTTTATCGAAATTCCGGCAACGAACCCAGCCCCTCATGCCGCAACGCAGAAATTTTGTGTCATGTTCGCGGTATCGGCGGAGTTCTTGGTTGAACAATCCCTAACAATAGTGGCAGACCTCCTAGTCAAACATGCCTCACACCTGTGATGGCCCCAAACCCATAGGATCCGCCGCCGCCATGACGACGACCTCCGCGCAAACTGCAACTGTCTCATTTGTCGACCTGAGCCTGTCGTTTCAGGACAAGTTGGTTCTTGATGGGCTGACGTATCTTGGGTTTGGCACGCGGATTGGGATCGTCGGTCGCAACGGGTCGGGGAAGTCCACGCTCGCACGGGTGATGGCCGGTTTGGTTGTGCCAACCGCGGGGAAAGTGCGGGCCTTTGGTGTTGATGTTGCGAAAGATCGCAAAGCCGCCTTGGACACAGTGGGTATCCTATTTCAGAACCCCGATCATCAGATCATCTTTCCAACCGTGATAGAAGAACTGGCCTTTGGCCTTGCACAACAGGGGCAGAGCCGCACTGAGGCACGTGCAAGTGCACAGCAGGTTCTGGCGGAGTTTGGTAAGTCGCATTGGCAGGATGTGTCGATTGCAACCCTGTCTCAGGGGCAGAAGCACCTGCTGTGCCTCATGGCGGTTATGGCCATGAAGCCGCGACTGCTGATTTTGGATGAGCCCTTTGCCGGGCTGGATATTCCGACGCGTCTTCAGTTGACCGGGTACCTGACCCGCTATGACGGGGCTTTGATCCATATCTCACATGATCCCGAAGATCTGCGAGACTATGAAGAGCTTTTGTGGCTGGATCAGGGGCGCATTCGTCAAACAGGGGCGACACAGGCCGTCCTGGAGAGTTACTTGCAGGAAATGGAGCGATTGGGAGGGCAAGATGATATCTCTGACCTCGCCAGTTAGAACGCGCGCGCATAGCTGGCCCGCCGGGGCCAAGCTTGGGGCTTTGGCTGTTGCAGGCATTGCGCTGTTTGTTTTTGATACGCTTCCTGCGCAGCTCGGTGCGTTTGCCGGAATGTTGGGGCTATACGCCTTGCCCGGGCGCCTGTTTCTGCGCACGGGGATGGAACGTCTCTGGGTGCTTTGGCCCTTTGTTGCCATCATCGGGCTGTTTCATCTTGTGACGCAAACCTGGTTTGAGGGCCTACTTATTCTGTTGCGTCTGGTGACAGCGGTTGGGCTGGCCAATCTTGTCACCATGACAACGCCGCTCGATGATATGATTGCGGTGATCCGCTGGCTGGCCACGCCTTTGCGACGGTTTGGCTTGAACACACGGGCACTGGAGCTGTCGATCGCTCTGGTCATCCGTATACTTCCAACCCTGATCGATAATGGCCAGCGGCTGATACAGTCTTGGCGCGCCCGTTCGCGGCGCCGTCCGGGATGGAAGATCGTGATGCCCTTTACTTTGCTCGCCCTCGATGATGCCGAACATATGGCAGATGCGTTGCGCGCACGCGGCGGGCTTGTGGACAAAAAGGAGACTTAGATGGAACGTAACGTGGTGCTTATTGCCCTCTTTGCTGCGCTGATCGCAGCCTTGGGCCTGCTGCCGAAATTCACTTTGGTGAGCGGAATTCCGATCACTGCACAAAGCATGGGGATCATGCTGTGTGGTACGGTTCTGGGAGCGCGACGTGGCGCGCTGGCCGTTGTCCTGTTCCTCGTTCTTGTGGCTGCGGGTCTGCCACTGTTGGCGGGTGGCCGTGGCGGTTTGGGTGTGTTTACCACACCCTGGGCTGGTTTCCTGTTCGGCTTCCCGGTTGCGGCCTTTGTGGGAGGTCTGGTTATGGAAAATTGGAAAAGTGGCAACACGACCATCGTTGCGGGTGTCGCGGCGATTGTCGGTGGTATCGGGGCGCTCTATCTGGTGGCCGTGCCCTATTATATGGTTATGAAGCCTGCGGGTCTGAGCGAAGCCTTGATCACAGCTATGGCACCGTTCATGCCGGGTGATCTGATCAAAGCGGTTATCACCGGGGCCATCACCGGAGGCCTGTACAAAGCACGCCCTGCGAGCGTTTTGTCACGCGCTTGAGGCACATCAGACCTAAGCTAGACGATGCAAGGCTCCTTCGAAATGAAGGGGCCTTTGCGCTTTTTTGAAGCGCGCTACTTCGCGGCGGAGACGGAGAGATCCAAGGTCTGTTCGATAGCCTGTATCAGGTCCTTTTTCCGTGCGGGTTTGGTCAGGCGAATATCTCTTGGGGACATACCGTCGTCGGGAACACAGTTGTGGCCCGCATAGCCGGACAAGAAAATAACCGGTAAATCGGGCCGGATGGCCCGGGTTTGGGCTGCCAAAGCGATGCCGTTGAGTTTGCCGGGCATGGAGATATCCGTCAGCAGCAGGTCAAAATCGAGCTTAGAGCGAAAAATTTCCAGAGCTTGGTCCCCAGAGGCGGCCGGCGTGACGTCAAATCCAGCCGACGTCAGAATGACCTTTAACACCCGCAATACGTCTTCTTCGTCTTCGACCAAAAGGATGGATGTATTGTGCTTGGTAGCGGTAATGAAGTTCGCGCGCGCATTCGGGCAGGCTTCGAGCGGGGTTTCAGCGTTGCTGGCAGCATGGAAGTACAGTCGGAATGTGGTTCCTGAATTGACTTTGCTATCCACAAGCAGGCTTCCACCGGATTGTTTGACAAACCCCTGCACCATCGACAGGCCCATCCCCGAGCCACGACCGGTTTCTTTGGTGGTGAAAAACGGCTCAAACACATCCGACAGAATTTCCTGAGGAATCCCGTGACCGGTGTCTCGGATGCTCAACACAACATAGGGGCCCGGAGGGATATCTTCGTAGAGCGACGTCTCAAATCCGGTCGGTATGTCTATGTTTTCCGTTCTGAGGTGTAATGTCCCGCCCTGAGGCATAGCATCGCGGGCGTTTAGGATCAGATTGAGGATTGCGTTTTCCAGCGAGTTCTGGTCGACCTCCACAGGCCAGAGATCAGGCTGGAGGTGGGTCGTCACTTCGATGTTTTCCGGGATGGTGCGTGTGATCCAGCTTTGGGTTGTCCGCAACACCACGTTCAGATCCTGACGAGAGGGCTCGAGTTCGGCGCGGCGCGCGAAACTCAGCATATTCTGCGTGAGCCCAGAGCCGCGCAAGGTCGCCTGAATTGCGGCGTCGATAAAGGTGCTTGCGTCCGAAGCTTTCTGGTCTTGTTTCAAAAGTTCGAGGTTGCCCAGAATAACCGCCAGAAGATTGTTGAAATCATGCGCAATGCCACCTGTGAGCTTGCCGATAGACTCCAACTTTTGCGCCTGTCTGATCTGCGCGTCGCGTGCCACCTCGTCTGAGATATCCTGAATGGTTCCAAAATAGGCGACGGCATCTCCATTGGTGCCGGTTTCAACGGCCCCTCGGACGCGAACATGTCGGTCTGCTTTGTCGTGGCGTAGGATGCGGGTCTGGTATTCAAAAGGTTCCTTGGTGATGAGAGCCTGATCAATGATAGACATAATCTTGGTTCGATCTTCCGGGGGATATTTTCTCCGTGCTTCGTCGAGACTCGGAACAGCACCCATGGGATCAAAGTCGAACAGGCGATATGCACCCTCGGACCAGCTTAAGTTATTTGATGTGACGTCGATGTCCCAATGGCCTAGCCGAGCAATCTCTTCCGAGCGTCGAAGATCGCGCTTGACCTGCTCCAAATCATCAAGCACCCGGACGACGCCAATCATATGAGTTGGGGCATCGGTCTCATCCCGGACAAGGTTGCCATGGGTCAGCGCCCAGGAATACCGCCCCGAGATATGCCGCATCCGACAAATGGTTTCGTAGGGTTTCCCTTCTTCAAACAGCCGCTTTGTGCGCTGAATGGTTTGCTGCAAATCGTCAGGGTGTAACAGACCCGACAGAATTTGGTGTCTGGTCTGCCCCGGCAAGGTCTCAAATCCGGTCAGACGTAACAATCCCTGACTGAGCTCTAATGTGTCTTGTTCCAGATCCCAGACCCAAAGCCCGATATCCGAAGAATCCAGTGCCTGCGCCAACCCTCCATCTGCTAAGTTGGTAATTTTCGAAACGACAGGATCTTCGTAGCTGGTCTTGGCCATAGGAACCCCTGGTTGCTTCTCCCAAAGAAGCAATAGCTTCTGCAAGGATCTAGCAATTAGGCTACGCGATTAGATCCTATTTTGGCAAGAAACGCGGGGTATGGATGGCAGGCCTCTGATTTTCACCGCACAACAAAGAGATCGGGGATTGGATCGTCGCTGGTACGTAGTCAGACGGCTTTGACCTTGTGTAGTCCAGCGCGGCCTCAATGTCATCCACTCAGCCATGGCCGGACAGACCATGGCCACCAAAGGGGGCGATGGGGCCGACTGTGCGATAGGTGTTCACCCAGACAATGCCCGCCTGAATGGCGCGGATCATGTGATGAGCTCGGGTCAGATCGCGGGTGAACACACCTAGGGCCAGACCAAACTGAGTGTCATTGGCTATAGCCACGGCCTCTGCTTCATATTTGAAGCTGTCCACGGACAACACAGGGCCGGAAAATTCATTACTCAAGCTGACCGCATTGGGCGCGCCATCGCAATCAAGGATTGTTGGCGGAAAGTAGAAGCCTGGAAGATTTAGGGCGTGCCCCCCGGTGATCAGTTTTGCACCTTGTTTTACAGATTTTGCGATCAGCTCTTCAGCCTTGGAGCACTGTCCCTGGGTGCATAAGCGATCTGCGCGCTGGTTTCGCGTATGATTTTACCGGTGTCGCGGGTTTCAAATTCTGCCAGACATGGGGTGGATTCTGCAATCAGATCCGCCAGCTTCAGCAGCAGTTTGCCCCGAGCTGTGGCGGTCATGTTGGCCCAGGCCTGACCTGAGGCCGTGTCAAGGCTGTCGAACTGGTGGTGGCCTCTTCAACGGCGCCATTGATTTAGTGCTGAAAGCTCTGCACCTCTCTCTTCCCAAATTGGCGATCAGGCGAAGGTCGGCATCACATTAAGACTACGCGCGTCAGTTTGTTGGGGTGTGTGGCGGCAAAGCTACCGGCAATCAATGCGCTCATCGAGTGCCCCGCAAGGCTGACGTTTTCAAGTTGCAAGGTGCTAAAGACCGCAGTCAGCCAAGCCACAAAATCCGGCAGTTGAGCATCCGCACCCCGCCATGGCCGGGCATGTCAACGGCGATCACGCTGTGGGTTTGGGACAGGGCGTCGATCTGGGGATGCCATGCGACGGACTGCAGGCTGACCCCATCGATCAAAACCACAGGCATGCCTTGACCCCTCTCGCGATAGGCCAAGGTGCCATATGAATCAGACAGCTGCCGGTTTGTCGACGCCATGGCCGATTCTCATGGTATACCGTCATACGATCAGTCAAGGCGCTTGCGTTGAAAGGGAGGCATTGCTATCACCCGGCCTATGACTGGACCTTCTCTCTCAAAGATCGACCATCCCCCGATGACCCTGCGTGACATGGTCCAAGAGCGCATGCGCGATGCGATCATTGAAGGGCATTTCAAGCCAGGTGAGCGCCTGGTCGAACGCCCTTTGTGTGAACAGCTTGGGGTCAGTCGGACAGTGGTGCGCGAGACTATTCGCTATTTGGAAGCGGAGGGTTTGGTTGAGATTTTGCCGGGAAAAGGGCCAATTGTGTCTGCAATGAGCTGGGACGACGCACGGCAGATCTATGACATCCGCCGCATGTTGGAGACCGCCGCAGCCCGAACCTGTGCACTGAATATCACGGACGAGCTTGCAGGCAGGCTTCGCGAGGCACTTGTCGAACTCAAACGCGAATTTGCAGAGAAAACACCGGGTGGCCTGTTCCGCGCCACATCTCGTTTTTATTCGGATATTTTTGACGGGGCAGGGCACAATGTGGCTTGGGAAGTGGTTCAGCGCCTGAATGGCCGGATCAGTCGCTTGCGTATGATGACCCTGTCCTCATTTGAACGCGACCGCCCAGGCCCGGATCATATGCAGGCAATCTGTGACGCCATTGTGAAGGGTGACCCCGACGAGGCCGCCAATGCTGTGGTACGTCATCTGGATGACACCACCGCGATTGCCGAACGCCTTTTGGCGGCACAAGAGAGTGAAGATTGATCATGCCCAAAGCCTATTGGATTGCCAATGTCACGGTGATGGACCCGGAAGCTTACACTGGATATCAGGCGCTCGCTCCTGCTGCTTTTGCAGAGCACGGTGCTCGGTTTCTGGCACGGGGTGAGGCCGATACGCTGGAAGGCACAGATTGGCAGCGGCGGGTGGTGATTGAGTTTGATAGTTTGGAACAGGCCCATGCCTGCTATACATCAGACGCCTATCGCGCAGCTCGAGAGAAACGGGCAGGGGCCTGTCACGCGGACATCGCAATTATTGAGGGTCTCGATTAGGCGCCTTGCCTTGCGCGAAGGATGTTTCGGCAAAGCGAACAAATCGTTGAACGATTGACCTCGGTGCTGCACCACCCCGATGGGCCAGTGCGATCTGATGCGGCGGGAGTATGCCCGAGATCGGGATGCGTACCAGAGAAGTCCCATCGTAGCAGGTGTCATTGAGTAGATCAGTGGCCAACAACCCGACACCAAAGCCATGCGCCACCATCGATCGTAGCATCTCGATGGAAGAGGTTTCGTAACTGATGCGCACCGGATGTCTGTCGTTTTGCAGCAAGGACAAAAAGTACCCACGACTTTGCGGAAGCCCCATCAGGACAATCTCATGTTCTGTGATCTGTTGCGGAGTGACGGCCGCTAGATCTGTCAGGGGGTGGCCCTGCGCCACAAGGGCATAGGGTGCAATGGACATCAGGGGTGTGATTGCAAATTGTGACGGCACCCCGAAGTCATAAATCAGCGCAAGATCGATCCGGCCTTCGCGCAACCATTCAAACAAAGATTGCAGATCACCTTCTCGGATCTGTACCTCCGCTTTGGGATTGGCCTTCTGGAAATGACGCACAAGTTGCGGGGCATAGCGCGGCCCAAGCGTTGAAAAAACGCCAAGTTCGAGAAATTCAGGGGTGCCCTGTTCCCCAGACAGGACCCAGCGGGCCTGTTTTTCAAGCTCGCGCAGCTGAGTGAGCTTGTGCTGGCCAAAGGCGGTGAGCTCCATACCACGTCCGGGCCTGCGCAGAAAAATCTTGTGGCCAAACACGTCTTCGCAGCGGGATACCGTGAGTGAGACAGAAGGCTGTGAGACGTTCAGTCGACGGCTCGCCGCAGCTGTGCTGCCCTCATCAGCAACGGCTAACAGAATTTCGATTTGGCGCAGGGTAAGGGGTATATCCATACTTTATACCTTTGATCTACTGCCTATATTTCCGAATATACCACGCGCCGCAATATGTTTCTGTCATCCAAGCAGGAGCATATGATGGATCACACCGCCGCCACCTCTAGCCGCAAACCCTTAGAGGGCGTGCGAGTTCTTGATTTTTCTCGGGTTTTGGCAGGGCCCTACTGTACCGCCCTGATGGCTGATCTGGGGGCTGAGGTGATCAAGGTCGAAAGCGCATCTGGGGATGACTATCGTCATGTCGGGCCCTTCAAGGACGGTGAAAGCCTTTTGTTCCAGAGTGTCAACCGGGGCAAAAGGTCGATTGTGCTGGATCTCAAATCCACCGAAGGCGCGCAGACTGCGAGGGATTTGGTGGGGACCTGTGACGTGCTGGTCGAGAACTTTCGTCCAGGCGTAATGGATCGGTTGGAACTGGGGCCAGAGGCGCTCGGTGCCAAATTTCCAGAGCTCATTTATGTGTCCGTGTCAGGGTTCGGACAAACCGGCCCCAACACTGCGCTGCCCGCCTACGATATTATTATTCAGGCCATGAGCGGTTTGATGGATGTCACTGGCGAAAAAGACGGTGCGCCAATGATGGTCGGAGATGCTTTTGCGGATGTAGCGGGCGGTATGTTCGCGGCTCTTGGTGTGATGACAGCCCTGTTTGATCGCACACGGACAGGCAAGGGGCGGCATGTCGATCTTGCCTTATACGATGCACTTGTGTCGATGATGCCTGTAGTGGCGTGCCGCGC
This sequence comes from Pelagimonas sp., assembly GCA_049116335.1. GTDB lineage: Bacteria > Pseudomonadota > Alphaproteobacteria > Rhodobacterales > Rhodobacteraceae > CANMIH01. The sequence continues at coordinate 201,176 of JAGDYZ010000007.1, forward strand.
TCTGATGGCGGGTCAAGCTCCTACACGCACCGGCGCGCGCCATGCTCTGTCTGCGCCGTTTGGTACGTTTCCCGCGAAAGATGGGCACTTCACTGTTGCGGTGCTCAATGATCGTCTGTTCCAGAGCTTTGTTTCGGTGATGGGTCAGCCTGAACTGGGGCAGGACCCCCGCTTTGAAAGTGACAGTTTGCGGTGTGACAATGAACCAGCCTTGGCGAAGGCGATTGCGCGTTGGGCATGTGGGCTGACGGTTGAAGAAGTGGTGGACCAGCTGCGTCAGGCTGGCATTCCCGCCGCCCCGCTCTCGACGGTTCAGCAGGCGTGGGGATCTTCTCAGGCGGTGGCCCGCGGATTGGCCTCACAGGTCGATCATCCGACTTTGGGGGCCTTGCAGATCCCTGAACAACCGATCCATTTCAGTGATGTCCCGCGAGGAGGGCGTAGGCCAGCGCCGATGCTGGGTGCTGATACAGACACGATTTTAAACGAGCTTGCCCGGAAGGACGCCAAATGACTGAACAGCTTTCATCGGAAGAAGAGGCAGTTGTTGACCAGATCAATCGGTTCTCCAGCGAGATTTTAGCCCCTCACGCGGCGGAGCTGGATGCCACAGGTGCATTCGCTACGCTGCATCTCCCTGCACTAGCCGAGTTGGGCGTCATGGGGATGAACCTTCCCGAAACCTACGGCGGAATTGGCCTGTCAGGGCCTGCGCTCTATCACGCGGTTGAGGCGATTGCCGGGGCCTGTGGGTCAACGGCCTCAATGCTGACGGCGCATTTTCTCGCGACGGATTCCATTTTGTTGGGGGCGACAGAGGCTTTGAAGCAACGTGTGTTGCCCGACGCCGCTACAGGCACCTCGCTCGGGGCCTTTGCTCTTACCGAACCCGAAGCCGGGTCCAATCCCGCAGATCTGAAAACCTATGCTGTGCGTGAAGGGGATGGTTATCGTATCAAGGGGGCCAAATGCTTCATTTCCAACGCAGGTGCGGCGGGTTTTATTGTTGTTTACGCAAAGACTGATCGTGACGCAGGTGCGCGTGGTGTAAGTGCCTTTGTGGTCGAGCTTAAAACCACATCTGGTGTAAGCATCGGGACCCGGGAAGACACTATGGGACTGCGCGGAGGGCATGTGTTTCCGATCTCACTCGAGTGTTGGGTGCCTGAGACCAACCGTTTGGGGGAAGAGGGGACCGGTTTCCGCACGGCGATGAAAGTGCTCGACAATGGGCGGATCGAAGTTGCTGCGCAGGCTACGGGGATCGCTAAAGCGGCGCAGGCTGCGGCGATTGCATATGCCAAAGAACGGCAGGTCGGCGGTCAGGCAATTGGCTCGTTTCAGGGATTGCAGTGGATGTTGGCAGATAGCGCGACGGAATTGGCTGCCGCACGCGCGTTGGGGTTACAGGCCGCTGCTTTGCGTGGGACGGGGCAAAGATATTCGTCCGAGTCCGCTTTTGCCAAACTCTACGCCAGCGAAGCGGCTTGGCGTATTGCCGATCGAGCGCTGCAGATCCATGGCGGATATGGTTATACCAAAGACTTCCCGCTTGAACGGTATCTGCGTGACCTGCGCATCTTTCGCATCTACGAAGGGTCGTCAGAAATTCAGCGAACAATCATCGCGCGGGAGTTGCTCAGGGATTAGAGTGGAGCCTTTGCCCCGTCTTCTGAGGCAAATCTGGTCGGAATGACCAAGAGAAACGGTATGAGTGCAACTATTTCGGGTAAGGTATCCAAGAATTGGCGTTTGGCCCGCGTCTGACGTTATGTGATGCGCATGAATGTGAGTGATGAATCTTTGGCCCAAGCGGCGGCAGGAGGGGATGGCGCCGCCTTTGCCACCTTGCTGGATCGGGTCTATGATAATATCTTTGGGTTGGCCTTCCGGCTGACGGGAAGCCGGGCCGATGCCGAAGATCTGGTGCAGGATATCTGTGCGGCGCTTCCCGGCAAACTGGGCGGATTTCGCGGTGATAGCAAGTTCACGACCTGGTTGTTTCGGATCACCGTGAATGCCACCCACGACCGCCGTCGCCGCCATGCAAGTTATGCCCGTGCCACCGAAGGGTGGGGGGACTGGGAATTGGCTCAACGTGCGGAACAGGTCGAAACCGCTGAAAGGCTCGATTGGCTGCGTTTGGCCATGGACACGTTAACCCCGCCTGAAATCCGAGAAACTCTGATATTGGTTCTGGAAGGCTTAAGTCACAAAGAAGTGGCGCAGGTCTTGGATGTTTCTGAAGGCACGGTCAGTTGGCGTATCTCGGAAGCAAAGAAGAAACTGAAACGGATGAAGGAGGCCGAGGTATGAGTGAATTCGATGATCTCAAACACGCGCTGGACGCGGCCACACCCTCGCCGGATGAGACCCGCCGCAAGAGAAGTATCGCCGCTGCGCAAAAAAATTTCGAACTCCGCCAAGGATTGCCAAACGAGGCACGTCTTACCTCTGAACGCCCAAACAAGGGGCTCTTTAGAGGAGTGATATCGATGTTAGCCAAATTTCAAACACGCGGAGCTTTGGGGGCCACAACAGCTTTGGCTGCGGTTGGTCTGTTTGCCTTTGTTCCAACCCTGCGAGAGACCGTGACAGGTCCGTTCGGTCAAAAGGCTGAGACGCCGGTGGGAGTTGTCGTAGAGGTCGAAGATGTAGTAGTCAGCGAAGAGCGTGAAGAGCCTGTCATTGTTGAAGAGTTCGCGGCCGCGCCGCTGATCGAACCCACGGGTCGTCCAATGGTGAAACGCGCCCCTGCGCCTCTCATGGCGGCTCCGGCGCCGGTGGCAGGATTGGCAGTGGCAGATGAGATGATCCTGCCGGAGGCCGATACCGAAGCATTTGCGAATGCTGACGATAACCCTTTGAAAGTCACAGCCGAAGAGCCTGTTTCGACCTTTTCGGTAGATGTGGACACCGCAAGTTGGTCAGTGATCCGCAATTCGCTCAATTGGGGCAACCTCCCGTCAAAAGACGCGGTGCGGATCGAGGAAATGGTCAATTATTTCCCTTACGACTATCCCGCGCCCGAGGGAACGCACCCGTTCCAGGCGTCGGTTGGGGTGATGGATAGCCCGTGGCGCGAGGGCACACAGATTGTACATATCGGCCTGCAAGGAGAGCTTCCGACCACGCGGCCACCGCTGAACCTTGTTTTCCTGATCGACACGTCGGGAAGCATGGATGATCCGCAGAAACTGCCACTGTTGAAGCAAAGCTTCCGTTTGTTGCTGGGCCAGTTGGATGAAAATGACAGTGTGTCGATTGTCACCTATGCAGGGAGCGCTGGGCGTGTCCTGGATCCGACCCCCGCATCTGAGCGTGACACTATTCTTGCAGCTTTGAACAAACTCGACGCCGGGGGCAGCACAGCAGGGCAAGTGGGGCTGCAGCAGGCCTATGCCACCGCGCGTGAGATGACGGAAGAAGGCGAAGTCAGTCGCGTGATCCTTGCCACTGATGGCGATTTCAATGTCGGGATCTATGACCCTGAGGCGTTGAAAGACTACATCGCGACGGAGCGAGACAGCGGCACCTATCTGTCGGTTCTTGGGTTTGGTCGGGGCAATCTGGATGATGCCACGATGCAGGCTCTGGCGCAGAGCGGAAACGGCATGGCGGCCTACATCGACACATTGGCCGAGGCGCAGAAAGTGCTTGTGGATCAGCTGACCGGTGCTTTGGTCCCAATCGCGGATGATGTTAAAATTCAGGTGGAATTCAACCCGGCCCAGATCGCAGAATACCGCTTGATTGGCTATGAAACCCGCGCTCTGAACCGTGAAGATTTCAACAACGACAAGGTGGATGCCGGCGAATTTGGGGCGGGCCATCAGGTGACTGCGCTTTACGAAGTGACACCCGTTGGCTCTGACGCACGCCTGACAGACCCGCTGCGCTATGGGTCCGCCCCTGAAGGGACAAACGATGAGCTTGGCTTCCTGCGTCTGCGCTACAAAGAACCGGGTACAGAGACCAGCCAATTGATCGAAAGCCCAATCCTGACCGATGCAATGCCCTTGGAGGATGCAAATTTTGCGCTGGCCATTGCCGGGTTTGGCCAGATCCTGCGCGGTTCGGATCTGATCGGGGATTGGAGCTTTGGTGATGCTATTGCACTGGCCCAGAGCGCCAATGGCGAGGATGCCTATGGCTATCGTCAAGAAGCGATCAATCTGATGCGTCTGGCAGAGAGCCTGAGCCAGTAAGTGTTACGCTCCGGAGCTAAATTGGTTCCGGGGCGGCCTCCTCTGCCTTGATCTCTAGTATGTCGGGATAGTTGATCGCCGCCCAGCCGCTGGTGAATTTGAAAGTTGTCAGGTCCGTATCCGAGAAAACCAACTGATCTTGCCGGGCGAGCTCTGCAATATGCTGACGTAGGGCTTCGATCTCTTCCGAGATCTGTTTGGCGCTGTCGGGCCGCATGCGGCGTGAAATCGTGCAAAAGGACGAGGTGTCTTGTGGCGGGGATTGAATAACCTGTCCAAGAAACCGCATGTTGAGCGCGGCGATATGTCGAGCCAAAGGACCGCGCGGACGCAGTTGAAGGGCGCCCTCATGTAGCAGGCGAATGCGGCCCCCCGGTTGCACCTCTGCCAGTCCCAGTGCTTCGAGCCGCATACCCATCCGAAATAGCTGATCATCGCTAAGCTGATAGCGTCTGCGCAGATGTGTTTCACCGATCTGGTCGCGCAGCAAGATGAAGAGATTGAAAAGCGATGGATCGGCGGCCAGTTCCTGTTCCGTTGCAATTGGGAGAACAAAAGGCTCATCGGTGCTGCGTCCTGCCCGATCCACCACATCCGATAAACTGATTTCCAACACCTCGCAGATTTCCAGAAGGCGGCTGAGCTTGCAATCGCGCTGCGAGAAGATGCGCTTGATTGTGGGCTCAGAGAGGCCAAGCCGCTGGCCCAGCTCCGCGTAGGTCATATCTCGCGCCCGCAGAGCCTGTTGCAGAATGGAGAAGGTGTCTGCGTTCAACATGATGCGAAGGTTCCGGTTTGGGTATCATATATCGATACCTTTTTTGCACTGATTGCTCTCTGGTGTCAAAAAATCTCCTTTACGGTTCGGAAACTGGAAAGGACATACCATGAGAAACACACTAATTGCCGCAATTGCCCTGTTTGCCACGCCCGTGTTGGCGGAGTGGCAGCTTGAGGGATTTGAAATGCCCGAATCCACTTTGTATGATGCCGAGCGCAACCAGATTGTGGTCAGCAACATTGTCGGGAACCCGATGGAAGCGGACGGGCAGGGCTATCTTTCGCTTGTATCACCTTCCGGAGAGCTTCTCTCCCAGCGCTGGGCGACGGGGATGGATGCGCCCAAGGGATTGGCCGTGGTGGGGGATCGTATCTACGTTGCGGACCTGACCAAATTGCATGTTGTTGATGCGGATACTGGGTCTGTGCTTCAGAGTGTTGAAGTGCCGGATGCCAAGTTTCTGAACGACATCACCGCATCCTCAGAGGGCGTTTATATCTCTGACATGCTGACCCACACTATTTGGCACTTTCACAATGGGGTTTTGAATATTGCGGTGCAAAGCCCGGATCTGAACCATCCAAATGGATTGCTCTGGCGTGATGGGGCGTTGTTGATTGGATCATGGGGTCCCGATATGCAGGCCGATTTCAGCACATCCGGCCCCGGCGATCTTTTGTCGTGGTCCCCAGACACCGATACGATTTCAGTGGTTGCGCCCGCCGTAGGGAACATCGATGGCATTGTTGAGCGGGATGGCGCACTTGTCATCAGTGACTGGATCAGCGGCGCGCTTTGGCGACTGAGTGCGGATGCCGAACTGTCCAAGATCGCTCAATACCCTGCGGGTCTGGCGGATATTGGCGCGACCGAGAGCGAGATTTTGATACCTCATATGCTCTCGGGCCGCGTTGAAGCCGTGGCATTCGATTGATCCTATTCCATGGATGTCCTTCTTTCTCGAAAGGGGGACATCTTGCTGATTTATCTAGACTGTCATGCGGGCGTCACGCGCCCGTTACACAGGGTCGCCATCGGTGCCGGGTCCTTTTTGACTGGGAGATCCTTGATGATCCGCACTTTGTGCCTGACCAGCGTATTGGCTTTGACTGCTGGTGCCGCTGTTGCCGAAATGAACTTTAATCGCATTGCGTCTTTCGCCACGCCTTTGAATATGGCTGAGGGAGAAGACACCAAGCGTGAAACCTCGCCTGAGATCATTGCCGCCACAGCAGATGGCATGACACTGATCTACACCGATAGCCCGCTTGGGGCGTTGGGTCGTGTGGACATCACTGACCCGAAATCGCCCAAACCCCTGGGCAATATCGCTCTGGATGGTGAGCCAACGTCGGTTGGAGTGATCGGCACCACAGCCTTTGCAGGTGTGAACACCTCGGAGAGCTATACTGCGCCGTCTGGGTATCTGGGTACCTACGACGTGCTGACTGGTGCCGAGCTGGCTCGGTGTGATCTGGGTGGCCAGCCTGATAGCATCGCCGTGGCCAAAGATGGTTCGCTGATTGCCGTCGCGATCGAAAACGAGCGTGACGAAGATCTGGGCGATGGCCGTACAGGCCAGTTGCCCGAGGGATTTCTGCTGCTGTTGCAAACCAATGGGGGTATGGCGGATTGTGCGAGCCTAACAAAGGTCGACATGACAGGCCTGGCCGAGGTCAGCCCAGAAGATCCCGAGCCTGAGTTTGTCGACATCAACGGCTTTGGCGAAACCATCGTGACCCTGCAGGAAAACAACCATCTGGTTGTTGTGGCTGCGGATGGCACGATCCTGAACCACTTCTCGGCGGGTGCGGTTGATCTGGATGGGATTGATACGCTGGATGAACGCGGATCGCTGGATTTCGACAAATCGCAACTGGGCCGCAAGCGTGAGCCGGACGCGGTGAAATGGATTGATGACAATCACTTTGCCATCGCCAACGAAGGTGACATGGATGGTGGGTCGCGCGGTTGGACCATTTTCAACAAAGACGGCACTGTTGTGTATGAATCAGGCGCATCGTTTGAACACGCTTTGATCCAGATCGGCCACTACCCTGACAAACGCTCGGACAGCAAAGGTGTCGAGCCGGAATCGATCGAATTCGCCAAGTTCGGCGACACACCGTACGTCTTTGTCGGGTCTGAACGGGGTTCGGCGGTTGGGGTCTATGACGTAACCGATCTGGCCAATCCTGTTCTTGAACAAATCCTGCCATCAGGCATCGGGCCAGAGGGTTATGTGGCGCTGCCCGCGCGCAATCTTCTGGTTTCGGCCAACGAAAAGGATCTAATCGAAGACAAAGGTCCGCGGGCGCATGTCATGATCTTTGAACGCCAGGATGCGCCTGCTCAGTATCCGCAACTGACCAGCGAGGGTGCTGAGGAGTTGATCGGTTGGGGCGCGATCTCGGGTATGGTTGCGGACGAAGATGGATTCATCTGGGTCGTGAATGACAGCTTCTATGGCTTCCAGCCCTCGATCTTCAAGATTGACCCAAGCCAGACCCCGGCCCGTATCGTTGACGTGATCCGCGTGCACCGTCAGAATGGTCAGCCGGCGCAAAAGCTTGATATGGAAGGCATCACTCTTGATGGCAAAGGTGGTTTCTATATTGCCTCTGAAGGGCGCACAGATCGTGTGGTGCCACATGCCATCTACCACGTGAACAAAGACGGTCTGATCAAAGCCAAAAAGGGCGAGATTGGCCTTCCTGCCGAGCTTATGGCGGTCGAGAAACGGTTTGGGTTCGAAGGGATCACCAAGGTCGGCGATACGCTTTGGATGGCGGTTCAGCGTGAGTGGAAAGATGATCCAAAGCATCACGTCAAACTGGTGGCTTACAACCTGAAAACCAAAGACTGGGGTGCGGTTCTCTATCCCAAAGCCGAGCCGAAAAAAGGCTGGGTTGGTCTGTCCGAGATCGTGGCCCATGGCGATTATGTCTATGTGATTGAGCGCGACAACCAGATTGGTGCAGATGTTGTGACCAAAAAGGTCTACCGCATTCCTATGGCCGACATGACACCAGCCGCTCTGGGGGGAGACCTTCCGGTTGTGAGTAAAGAAGAGGTGCGTGATCTTGTCCCGGATCTTCAGGCACACGGCGGCTATGTGGTGGATAAGGTCGAAGGCCTTGCCATCATGCAAGATGGCACCGCCTGGGTCAGCACAGACAATGACGGTGTTGATGACAGTTCAGGTGAGACCTTCTTCTGGTCTATCGGTCAGATGTAAGCCTCGCTCGTTCGGAATGTGAACAGATTATTGCCCTGCGGATGTCGCTCCTCCGCAGGGCGTTTTTTGTGGCTGAATGCGCTCTGGAAGGTGGTTTGGTGATTTATCTGGATCTTGGATACATTATCCCATAAGAGGGTTTCGTATCCCGGGGCCATCCCCCAGTCGAACCTAATGAGGCCACAATGACCAAAACCGTTTTCTCCGGAACAATGCCGGCGCTGATGACCCCCTGCAAAGCGGACCGCACCCCAGATTTCGATGCCTTGGTGAAAAAGGGCAAAGAGATGATTGCGGCTGGAATGTCGGCGGTTGTTTACTGCGGCTCGATGGGGGACTGGCCTCTGTTGAGCGATGCGCAGCGTATGGAAGGGGTTGAGCGGCTGGTCAAAGCAGGTGTCCCTGTCGTTGTGGGCACCGGGGCGATCAATTCGCAGTCCGCCGTGGCCCATGCCGCCCATGCTCAGAAAGTGGGCGCAGTTGGACTGATGGTGATCCCCCGCGTCTTGTCGCGCGGTTCGTCGTCTGCCGCGCAGAAGAACCATTTTAAGGCCATCCTGTCCGCAGCGCCCGACATTCCTGCCATCATCTACAACAGCCCAGTCTATGGGTTCGCCACCAAAGCCGATCTGTTCTTTGCGCTGCGCGCAGAACATCCGAATTTGATTGGCTTCAAAGAGTTTGGTGGCAAAGACGATCTACGCTACGCGGCAGAACACATCACAAGCCAGGATGATCAGGTCACTCTGATGGTCGGCGTTGACACCGAGGTCTACCACGGATTCGTCAATTGTGGCGCTACGGGATCGATCACCGGAATTGGTACGGCTTTGCCAAAAGAGGCGTTGCTTCTGGCAGCGCTGTCTCAGAAGGCGGCGGCAGGTCATGCAGAAGCGCGCAAGCGCGCGCTAGAGCTGGAAGACGCTTTTGGTGTGCTGGCAAGCTTTGATGAAGGCACCGATTTGGTCCTCTATTACAAACACCTGCTCGTCTTGAATGGTGAAGAAGAATATCGCCTGCACTTCAACGAAACCGATGTTTTGTCGGATGCGCAACGCAACTACTGCGAACAACAGTATGACCTGTTCTGCACATGGTTTGCGGATTGGTCAAAGCAGGGCGGAGTGATCGCCGAATGCATGTAGTCGACAGCCATACCGGTGGTGAACCCACCCGTGTGATCTTGTCTGGTGGTCCCGATCTTGGTTCGGGGCCGCTGCAAGACCGCGCTGCGTGTCTGGCGCAGGATCATGTGGCGTTTTATCAGTCGGTGATGTGTGAGCCGCGGGGCCAACCGGCGATGGTTGGGGCGCTATTGGTCGAACCTGTGGATCCGGATTGCGTCACCGGCGTGATTTACTTTGATGCAGACGCGGTGCTGGGCATGTGCGGTCACGGCACGATTGGCCTGGCCGTGACGCTCTATCATCTAGGGCGGATCGGATTGGGCAGCCATAAAATTGAGACCCCCGCAGGTGTGGTCGTTGTCGATTTGAGCGATGCGCATACGGTTACTGTCACAAACATCGAAAGTCGCCGCGTCCGTCAGGCGGTGGAGGTTTCAGTGCCAGATCTAGGAACAGTCACCGGTGACGTGGCCTATGGTGGCAACTGGTTCTTCATCGTTGATCCAAGCCCGATTGCCGTGACGCCCGCGAACATTCCTGTTCTGACACAAATGGCCATCGCGACGCGAGAGGCGGCAAATGCTGCTGGAGTGGGCGGAGAGCGGGGGGAACCAATTGATCATGTGGTTCTACAGGACCAGTGCGACGATCCCGAGGTGCACAGTCGGAACTTTGTGCTCTGTCCTGACGACACCTATGATCGCTCGCCCTGCGGGACCGGAAGCTCGGCGCGTCTGGCCTGTCTGGCCGCAGATGGAAGCCTGGCACCAGGAGGCGAGATTGTTCAGCAAAGCGTCATTGGAAGCCCTTATAGGTTGTCCTATCAACCCGGATCCAATGGCGGGGTTGTTCCTACGATCACCGGGCAAGCCTTTGTTACCGCAGAGACAACTTTGATGTTTCATCCTCGCGATCCATTCCAATGTGGCATTCCTATTTAGTCTCGTGGGGTCTTAAATCATCCAGGCCTCCGTCCTGAGCGGAGGCCTGATTGGCGGTCTAGATGCCTTGAGTTTGATCTGATCAGGTTGAGAAAACGATCAGCAAAAAGTGCGAATTGAGGGGTTGCGGAAGAAAACCTTTCGGCGTAGATACGCCTCCACGGTTGGGATGTAGCCAAGTGGTAAGGCAACTGTTTTTGGTACAGTGTACCGTAGGTTCGAATCCTACCATCCCAGCCAGTTTCACCAAAGCATTTAGTTAATATTGCCTCGGTATCCCTGTGCTCCGCCGTTATATCAACGACGTCTCGTAGGTGAATTCGATCTCAGCATCTGGCGCGGCATTAGCTGCGAGAGAATTTTTCCGGACCTTCGCTTTTGAAGAGTTGAAGCGCAGCGCCTCCTACGCAACCTTGGCCGTAAACTGGTCCGTAGACCACTGGCGCATGCCAGTCTCACTAATCCAGTCTCATAGAAAGCTGATATCCAGGTCGCTTATCTGATCAGCATAGATGCCGACCAGATAGATGGTATCTCCATCCCCATAGGCCACCTGTATGCCTTTCCGCTGATCAGAATAGCTTAGCGGCCCCTGTTGAATGCTTTCAAATACCAGCCGATCTTCGTCGGCATCAAATTTGTACACGGTGTCTCGTCCATCGCCAGATGTGAATACGAAGGTATCGATATCGGCTCCAGCTTTCATGCGGTCATCGCCTTCACCCCCACGAAGACTATTGTTGCCTGCCCCTCCATCAAGCTTGTCAGCATCCGCGCCGCCATTCAGAGTATCGTCGCCAACGCCACCGGTGAGATCGTCACGTCCCGAGCCTCCGCTCAAAACGTCATCTCCCGCGCCGCCAACAAGCCGGTCGCGCCCGTCAAATCCTGTCAGAACATTGCTCAGTCCATTGCCAAATATCGAATTGTCTTGATTGTTTCCGGTTCCGAGGATCGCCCCACCTGTCATGCGCAGGGTCTCTACATAGTCAGGCAACGTAAAGCTCACGGAAGCTTTAATGCTGTCAGTCCCTTCCTGCTCGGCTTCTACGACAATGTCCCCTGCATCCTGCACGATATAGCTGTCATTGCCAGCACCACCTTCCATAACGTCCGCATCGGCCCCGCCACTCATAAGGTCATTGCCTTCGCCACCGTAAAGCGTGTCGGCGCCTTCTCCGGCGTCCAGTGTGTCGTTGCCTTCGCCTCCTGTCAGGAGATCAGAACCCCTATTGCCATGGAGTTTGTCATTCCCCTGATCCCCGAAAAGCACATCACTACCTGCGTCTCCTAGGATGCGGTCGTGACCAGACCCTCCGTAGACAGTGTCGTCACCGCCGTACCCTTCGATCGAGTCATCACCGGAATGCCCTCTGAGGGTATTCCCCAATGAGTTCCCTTTGATGTCATTGTCGAGCGCGTTGCCTTCCCCCAGCAAAGCTGCGGTCTCGTCAATGAGCCAGAGATCTTCGTAAACATCACCGAGAATATGATCGAGTTCCGTTTTTACGAGATCGTGCCCACCGGTTTCGCCACCGATGACATCACCAATGTGATCGATGTAGTAGACATCATCGCCGGCGCCTCCGTGCATGGTGTCGCCACCGTCTCCTCCATCAACCACATCATTGCCGTCGCTACCGTCGATCAGGTCAGCGCCTGATCCCCCACGCATAAAATCATGATCAGGACCGCCATAAACATCATCGTCACCAGCACCGGCAAAGATCTTGTCGTTGCCGCCGTAGCCCAAAATCACATCACTTGGACCATCAGAACCATCAACCTCTTCACCCGCCTGATCAACAAAGGTGGTCAGCATCTGATCATTCCCGGCCGTTCCATCAACCGGTGAGGTCACAACCGTCACAGTCGCAGTGTCTGTAACCAAGGCCTGAGTTTGGACCGTATAGGTGAACGCGGAACTGATATCTTGAGTTACTGTTCCTGGGGTGACTGTTACGATGCCATCGCCTTCGTATCGCGCACTGCCGCCGTTTTCCAAAGCGAGTACCATGCCCTGCGCGGCGGCCTGACCGTTGATCATCGTTAAACTCAGAGAGTCTCCTTCCGAAGCACTGTCATTGGCCAGCAGGTCATAGGTGACGTCGCTGCCTTTTGCAGCTGTACGGATCATGTCATCTTCGGCGAGTGCAATAGACAGGATTGGTTCGCGCAAAAGTACCGTGGAGGAGGAATCAACGCCCAGAAACGGATCAACTCCACGCACATCCATCGCGCCGTCGTTGCTGGATACACGTGGCGAATCCGCCAGAAGTTCCATGTAAAGGTTGCCGTCATCTTGAGTAACCAACCGATAAAACCCACCTGAGGCTGGTGTCGAAGTGTCAAGATCATGGTTTGCGCTGTTTGCCCCGACGTAGACGTTGCCATCTGCGTCAACCATTGTAGCGCCATAGGCACTCCGAGGGATGCCGTCTCGGGTTTCCCCCTCCACAATCGTCCCAGATATAACTGATGAGGTCACAACCGCCTCGCCGCCAAGGGCAACCTGTGACACGTCAACTGCTATCAAGCGTCCCGGGTCACCATCGGCCCGACCGTAGGCCACACCATAAAATGTTTGGTCGGTGGGATTGTATGCCAGGTCTGCAAATCCGCGCGTAGACCCGTCTATGCCAGGAAGCGTGAGATAGGTTGTGGGGATGTTTCCATCTTCTGCGACGGCGGAAACGTCATAGATGACCGCTTGATTGAGGTTCGCGGGAAACACCCACAATTGCCCGTTTTCATCCATATCCCCGATGTAGGATCCATAGGTGCCGTCCGCGACTTTGTGAACCGAGCCGCGCGCATCAATAGCGACCACATCTCCACTTGTCAGAGCGTTGCCTGTTGCATCTGACCCATTGGAACGCGCGAGGCCATAGATCAGGTCGTCTTGCGCCGAATAGCCAACAGCATTGAGATTGACGACAGCAGACACTTCGGTTGTCTGATAGCTATTTGTGGCGAGATCAAACTTCACCAACTGACCATTCAGGACCTGATAAACGGCACTTTGCCCCGGCGCAAAGGCGTTGACTGTGACCTCTTGTCCATTGAAGGTCATTGTTTTCTCATAGGATGGAACAACACCACCCGTATCAATAACCGTGCTGGATTGAGACGATCCGCCCATCACTCGAAACTGTAAAAGCTCCTAGTTCCCGGTGCCGTCAAAGGTGAAGGAATAGCTTTGGAAAATTGCGCCGTCGTGAATGAAACTACCGACTTGTTCGCCGCCATAAATCACCTCCACTGTGACGCTTTGAACGCCTGCAGACAGGTTTGCGGCTAGATTGAATTCCAGTTCGTAAGGCACATCCTCGATGGTCTGAACACTGGCTTCGAGCACCGGAAAACCGTTCTCATCTGATCCGCTGGTCCAGAAATCCGAAACTGTGTACTGAGTAAAAGTTAGACGTCCTTCGGTGTCAGTGAGCAAATTGGGCATCGGGTGTATCTCTTATCTGTTACAGGTGAGGACGTGCGTGTTCGAGCTGCACGCCTAATGGTCACGGCGCCAGATGAGGCCGCACGAGCTATGTGATACGTCAGTTGCGTTTGTTCGTTCCCGCGGCAGCGGGTGAGAGCATGTCGGCAGAAACTCAGACTGAGACAGTTCCTTTCAACGGATCTTCTTGTTCAGTGTGCCAATTTGGTAAAGTTTTTCGAGAGGCGAAATGTATGTAAAAATGCGCAAGAGCATCGGGTTGTATACTTTCGGCTGAAAGCAGGCCCTCAATATCTTTGAGAGTTTCTTCAAAAGGGAAGACCTTACCAGGTTTCAGGGAATTCATTCCTGAGACAAACTGGAGATCGCAGTTGCGACACTCAAACTTCTTGGTGCCGATGAACTATGCCACTTTGCAAAAGGTACTTTCTACACGGAGCCGACATTTGAAGGCGGGGCCGATATTAGGTGTTGGCTCCATATCCTGCAGGCGGGACAGGAACTACTCATTTTTTCGGGCCATGGAGACGCGCAGGGATTACAGTGCGACGGCCAAAACCCGTTGCGTGCACGCGACGCTGGGTTTTACTTTGATGTGTATAGCCGTTTTTTGGAGTTGGGGTATTGATAGATCTAGCGTTCCACCATGTTGCGATTATTGTCAGCGACTATGACGTGTCGAAGACGTTTTATACCCAGACGCTAGGCTTGCCTGTTGTGCGTGAGAGTTACAGAGAGGCCCGGAAATCGTGGAAACTTGACCTGAAATTGGGAGAAGCTGGGCAGCTTGAGATTTTCAGTTTCCCAGAGCCCCCCGTCAGACCTACACGACCGGAAGCCTGTGGCCTTAGGCATCTCGCGCTTCGAATAGATGACTTGGACACGTGCCTGCGTGAGCTAACCTCGAAAGGTGTCGTGGCTGAACCTGTTCGAATCGATGAATATACAGGTGCGAGATTTACCTTCTTTGCCGATCCTGATGGGCTGCCGATCGAACTTTACGAAGTGAGATAGTTTTAAATAGAACAATTACAGTAGGTTGAGGTGGTTGAGAGTTTTATCTTGATGAAATTGGAACGTTCCACTATCAATCACTGGAACGTTCCATGTGTTGGAAGATGAAGGGCCCTGGAAGTGCATATACGTAAAATTGTTTCCGCCACTGAGGCTGCAAGTCGTATTGAAGACGGCGCCGTTGTATCGGTCTCATCTTCATCGACATTGGGGTGCCCGGACGCCGTTCTGAAGGCGATTGGAGACCGGTTTGCGCAAGAGGGGCATCCTCAAGGTATCACATCGTTGCATCCGATCGCTGCGGGAGATGTGTATGGCGTCAAGGGGATGGATCATCTTGCGCAAGATGGATTGCTGACCCGCGTCTTGGCGGGGTCTTATCCATCTGGCCCCTCAAGCGTTGAAATGCCCGACATCTGGAAGATGATCGTTGAGAACCGCGTGGCCGCCTACAATGTGCCCTCGGGCATTATGTTTGATATGCACCGCGAAGCTGCTGCGCACCGACCTGGTGTGTTAACCAAGGTGGGTTTGGACACCTTCGTTGATCCCATCCGGCAAGGCTGTGCGATGAATGAACTGGCTGCGGCTGCGCCCATCGTTTCTCGAACCGAATTTGGCGGTGAAACCTGGCTGCATTTTCCGAATGTCGTGCCGAATGTCGCAATCCTCCGGGCGACTACGGCGGATGAACGCGGCAATCTGACTTATGAGCACGAGGGTGCATATCTGGGCGGCCTCGAACATGCGATCTGCGTGCGCAACAATGGGGGGGTGGTGATCGCACAGGTAAAGCGCGTCACGGCTGCAGGCAGTTTGCGCCCGCACGATGTGCGCGTTCCCGGGCATCTGATTGATTGTGTGGTTGTTGATCCAGAGCAAAAGCAGACCACCGAAACCCCCTATGACCCGGCAATTTCAGGCGAAATTATGCGCCCTTGGGACAGTTTTGGGACCGCAGAATATGGAGTTGAAAAGGTGATTGCCCGCCGGGCTGCCCAAGAACTGCGCCGCGGTATGACTGCCAATCTGGGATTTGGCATCAGCGCCATGATCCCGCGTGTTCTTTTGGAAGAGGGGCACCATGATGCTGTCACTTGGGCGATTGAGCAGGGCGCCGTTGGCGGGGTGCCTCTAACAGGATTTGCCTTTGGCTGTGCCTCGAATGCGGATGCCTATGTCCCCTCACCACAGCAGTTCATTTATTTTCAGGGTGCCGGGTTCGACATGTCGTTTCTCTCATTCCTCGAAGTGGACACCCAAGGGAACGTCAATGTCTCAAAACTTGGCAAAAAGCCTTATCTGACAGCGGGTTGTGGCGGGTTTGTGGACATCACATCGCGCGCCAAAAACATCGTGTTTTCCGGGTGGTTTGAGGCCGGGGCTAAGATCAATCTGACTGAAGATGGGATCGATATCGCTGCGCCGGGAAAATTCACCAAAATGGTTGATGAGGTGGAGCATGTCACATTCTCTGGCCGTCGCGCCATCGAACAGGGGCAGAACGTAATTGTCACGTCCCGTAAGCTGGT
>JAGDYZ010000008.1:0-94922 GCA_049116335.1 Pelagimonas sp.
CTTACCAGCTTACGGGACGTGACATCTAAGCCTCGCGTTTGCCCAAGGCATAGTCGGGAATTCAAGTGTGCGTGAGAGGTTTTACAATCCCAGTCCCACACAAACGCCCGCAGATGCGCAGAAAACCACAAAACCAACGGTGAACGGGAAACTCCCGAACTTTCACTACGGGTTCATTTCCGATTACCCGCTCGCGGGTATTTTCCTTCATTCTCATGCTTGCTTTTTCAACATGGATCCAGACACTTGCACCATACCGTGAGGAGATCCTGATGTCAGACTGGCCTGCCCTATTTTCCGCCAAAGGCACCTATGTGGCGGTTGAGCCGCTGTCGATGAACCATCATGATGATCTGGTCGATTCCACCGCGGACGGGGATCTGCACAAGCTTTGGTACACCATGGTGCCAATGCCCGATGGTATGGCCGATGAAATCAAGCGACGTATGTCCTTAGCCAATATGCGACCCTTTGCGATCGTCGAACAGGCCAGCGGCAAAGCGGTTGGTATGACCACCTATATGAACATCGATGCCCCAAACAGGCGGCTTGAGATTGGCTCGACATGGTATCGCGCGTCGGTGCAACGTTCGCCGCTCAACACCGAATGCAAACTGCTGTTGCTGCGCCATGCCTTTGAAAAGCTGGACTGTATCGCCGTCGAGTTCCGCACCCATTTTCTCAACCACCAAAGCCGCCGCGCCATTGAACGGTTGGGCGCCAAATTGGATGGGGTATTGCGGTCACATATGGTGATGGCCAATGGCACCCTTCGGGACACCGCTGTTTATTCCATTATCGCGCCGGAATGGCCGGCTGTGAAAGCCAATCTGGAATGGAAACTCGAGAGCCGCGCCACCCCATAGACATTCGGGTTGCACCTCAGGTCGGAGCTGCGCAGGATCGCCGCGAACCCTCGCACTGATCCCCAACCCCAACCCAAGGACATCCGATCATGACCCAGCCTACCCTCGAACTGGCCGCCTCGACCCGAGACATCTACGAGCAAAACGCCGAGCTGTTTGACCGCGAGCGCAGCCGCAAACTGTTTGAAGCGCGCTGGCTAACCCGCTTTGCGGATGGGTTGCCGCAGGGTGGACGTGTTCTGGATATCGGATGCGGTGCAGGTGAGCCAATTGGGAGCTGGCTCATTGCGGAAGGGTTCACATACACGGGGATGGATATTGCCGAGGCGATGCTGGGGATCGCGCGCGGACGCTGGCCGGATATGGATTGGCGTCAGGGGGATATGCGTCAGATCGATTTAGCCGATCAGTTTGACGGGATTGTTGCCTGGAACAGCTTCTTTCACCTCACCCGCGAGGAACAGCGCGAGTGCCTGCCGCGTCTGGCCCGTCACCTGAACCCCGGTGGCCATCTGATGGTCACTGTCGGATATGGCAATGGTGAGGTCACCGGCTGCGTCGGGGATGCCGTGGTCTATCACGCCAGTCTGTCACCCGCGGAATATGCCAGCATTCTTGAAGCCAATGACATGGTTATGACCGGGTTTCTGGCCAATGATCCGGACTGCGCCCAGCACAGCGTGTTGCTGGCGCGCAAATTGTAAGCCAAGTGGTGGCGGCCCCTAGGCCGCCACATCGTCCTCGGAGAGCTGCATGTGCCAAAGCTGGGCGTAGCGTCCGCTCTTGCTCAACAGGTCCTCATGCGTGCCCTCTTCCACCACGTGACCTGCTTCCAGCACCACAATACGATCCGCATCAGCAATGGTCGACAAGCGGTGCGCGATGGTGATCACGGTGCGCCCTTCCCCGGCCCGGCGCAGCGCCTCTTGGATCGATGCCTCGGTCTCGGTGTCGAGCGCAGAGGTCGCCTCATCCAGCAACAGGATCGGCGGGTTCTTCAACAGCGTGCGCGCGATGCCAACCCGTTGCTTCTCACCCCCGGACAATTTCAACCCGCGTTCGCCCACCATGGTGTCATAGCCATCCGGCAGGGATGAGATAAACTCATGGATCTGAGCTGATTTTGCCGCGGCAATGATCTGATCTTCGGTTGCGTGATCAAGACCATAGGCAATGTTATAGCGGATCGTATCATTGAACAGCACCGTATCCTGCGGCACAACACCAATGGCCGCATGCAGGCTGGTCTGGGTCACGTCGCGCACGTCCTGACCGTCAATGGTGACCGATCCCTCGCCGACATCATAGAAGCGGAACAACAAACGGCCGATGGTCGATTTCCCTGACCCGGAGGGGCCAACCAAAGCCACGCTCTCCCCGGCACCAACAGAGATGTCGACACCTTTGAGAATGGCGCGTTCGGCCTCATAGCCAAACTGCACATCTTTGAAATGCACCTGCCCCCCATTAACCTGAAGCCCCTTTGCCCCCGGTTTGTCATCTACATCGCGCGGCTGTTCCAGCAGATCGAACATCTCCCCCATATCGACAAGCGACTGGCGAATTTCACGGTAGACGGTGCCCAGAAAGTTCAACGGCATGGTGATCTGGATCATGTAGGCATTGACCATGACAAAATCACCCACGGTCAATGTACCGTTTTGCACACCATAGGCCGCCATCACCATCACCGCCACAAGGCCGCTGGTGATGATCAGGGTCTGACCAAAATTCAACAGCGCAAGCGATGTCGCGGTTTTGACCGCGGCGCGTTCATAACCCTCCATCGCCGCATCATAGCGTTTGGCTTCACGCGCTTCGGCATTGAAATATTTGACAGTTTCAAAGTTCAGCATACTGTCGATCGCCTTTTGGTTGGCGTCCGTATCCTGAGTGTTCATCTCACGGCGCAGCTTTACGCGCCATTCGGTGACTTTGAACGTATAGGCAATGTAGAGCCCGACAACGCCGCCGACGACAACCAGATACCAGATGTCGAACAGCCAAGCCAAAACCAGCCCCACCAGCAATAGCTCAAGAAACAGGGGGCCGATGCTGAACAACAAGAACCGCAGCAGAAACTCGACACCTTTCACACCACGCTCAACAATTCGGCTAAGCCCGCCGGTTTTGCGGGTGATGTGATAGCGCAACGACAGCCTGTGAATGTGTGTGAACGTCTCAAGCGCCAGCGCGCGCAACGCCCGCTGTCCGACGCGCGAAAACACGGCATCGCGAAGCTGTTGAAAGCCGACCGTCATCAAACGTGCCATACCATAGGCAACGGTCAGACCAATGGCGCCAATCGCAAGATCCGGCACTTCACCGGACAGCGCATCCACCGCACGTTTGTAAAACACAGGCGTGGTCACAGCGATAACCTTGGCTATCACCAGCAAGGTCAAAGCGATCACAACCCGGCGTTTGACCCAGAGCTGACCGTCTGGCCAAAGGTAGGGTCCCACCTTTTTGATGGTGCGCCACCCGGATCGGCGTTCGTCTTGTGCGGTGACATTGGTTTCAGGCGGCATTGGCGGTCAGCTCCTGCATCTGTGCAGAATGCAACTTAGTATCCCGCCCACAAAGAAACCAGCCCGAGGTCTGGCGGTTAGGTGGTTAATTTTGCCCAATGGGTTCAGAGACCCCCTCCAGTATGCCCTCTGACCTAAATAAGATTATACCTCATTCTCCACCCGTCGATTTGGGACCTGAAAGCTTGTCTGCATTTGTCGCGGCCCAATCATGCATGACCTGAAGCAATGGGATCAGGCTTTCACCAAAGGGGGTCAGGCTATACTCCACATGAGGGGGGATTGTCTGAAAGTCCTTGCGCGACACAAACCCCGCCTCCTGCATCTCGTTCAGCTGGCGCGTCAATGTGCGGTGGGTGATCTTGCCTAGGTTGCGCTGAAGCTGGTTGAAACGCGATGTTTCCTGCGACAACCAATAGATAATCAACAGTTTCCACTTGCCAGAGATCGCATCAATCAAGGGCTCGATAAGGCAGTTCTCTTCAGACGGGGCTTGGCTCATCACAGTATCCTAAATGACCGTACTTGTAGGAATGACCTTGTATTTCTAACTACGGATCAGACCAGAAAAACGCAATGAGGAACAGAAAAGCCATGACTAACATAGTGATCGTAGGCGGCGGATATGTTGGCTTTGAAGTCGCCAAAGCCTTGGATGAACACGCCCATGTAACGCTGATCGAACAGCGAGAGGCCTTTGTGCAACCTCCTGCCGCCATTCGTGCGCTTTTGGATCCGTCTTTGTTGGATCAGATCATCCTGACCTACGACAACCTTCTGAAGAACGGCCGGGTTGTACGTGGTCGCGCAAGCGCTGTGACAGAAACCGAGGTCACTTTGGAAGACGGGACGGCCTATCCGGCGGACTATATCGTTCTAGCCACCGGTTCGTCTTATGCCGCGCCTTTCAAACCTTCGGGTGACAGCATCGAGGCCTTTTGCACGGCGAGCAGAGACACCAGCGCACAGATCACGTCGGCCAAATCCATCGCCATTGTTGGTGCCGGAGCGGTCGGATCAGAGCTTGCAGGGGAAATTGCGGCAGCACTGCCCGGCAAGGAGATCACCCTGATCTCGTCGGACGAGACTTTGTTCCCGATGTACCCTAGGAAGTTTGGCGCTGACCTGAAGCGCAAGCTTGAACGCCTTGGCGTTTCGGTTGTGCTCGGCCAGCGGGCGCAGGATCTGCAGCACTTGGATCAGCCCTATGCCGGATCGGTGACCCTGAGCGATGGTCGTGTTGTGACGGCTGATTTGGTTTTTCCGGTCATTGGGTCAAAGCCGAGCACCACCTTGGTGCAGAGCCTGCCTGATGTGACGATCACCTCCTCGGGACGTGTGAAAACCGACAACTGGCTGCGCCCCTCAAGCTATCCAAATGTCTTTGTCGCAGGAGATATCGCAGACACAGGTGACGGCATGACCATTGTTGCCATTTCAAGGCAGAACCCCTGGCTCATCAAAATGCTGAGACAGGTCATGAAAGGAAAGTCCGTCGAAACGCAAAAAACCTACGCGCCCTGGAAAATGGCCCCAATTCTCGTGCCGCTTGGCCCGAAGATTGGCAACAGCTGGCTGTTTGCAACGCTGGGTGATTGGGTCACGCGCAAAATGAAAGGCAAAGACCTCTTTATCCCGAAGTATCGCAAGGCCTTTGGCCTGCCGCGCTAGTTAATCCCCCGTCTCGCGGCGCGTTCGTGGGATTCACCACAGCACTGGCTCTGCAAAATTCGACTGTGCCCGGCCTCAAAGAGGCCGAACTCTTTAAGGAGCACATATCATGGAAAACGTTGTCCTTCCCAAATACCCGACACGCCATGGCTACATGAGCGAGCGGACCCAAGAAGCCTACATCGCAAAAGCAGTTGATGCCGGACTTTTGCCCAAAGAGGCGCATAGGATGCCAGAAGTGGTCACGTTGACCGCACCAGAAGACCTGTCGAAACCCATCCAGTTTTGGCAACTCTATTCGATTCTGGGTCAGGATCCCATTGTGGGCATCGTGCAGAGATTTTACGAACGGGTCTTTGCAGATGAGCCGTGGTTTCGGTCGGTCTTTGAGCGTGTCGGTGGGCTTGGCCATCATATCACCACGCAGGCGTCGATGTGGATCGATGTGATGGGCGGCGGCCCCTATTATCACGGGGCTGAATACCGCTTGAGCTTTCATCATGCCCATAATGCTATGGCGCTGATGAACGACAAAGGCGCAGAACGCTGGGTGAACCTGATGCGTGAAACCTTGGATACCTCCGCCGACCTGGTGACGGATGATCCGCGCGTGCGTATCAGCCTCAATACGTTTCTGGCCCATTTCATGACCAAATATGCCGATGAATTTGCCTTTGAGGATCGGCATCTCTTTGGGGAAACCAATGGCCCACTCAAACGCCGGATCAACTTTATGAGGATGACAGGCGACGCCATCGAAGCGCTGAGCACACAAGAGCTGAGTGAGGCGCTTTCAGACCTTGGCGTTGATGTCTCTCAATACCCGGACAAACAGGCCATGGTGAACAAAGCATTGATGATGTGAGAAGGCGCATCTCGGCGGCTCAAGAAAAACCCTGAGGCGGAATACCGTCTCAGGGTTCTATCGTCGCTGGTCTTGCCCCAACATCCAAGTTTTACAGGGGCAAGGTCCACCCTCAATCAGTCCGACGCTTAGGCCTTATTCTGAGGCCGCCACTTCGGTGGGCAGATCAAAGATCTGGCCGGGATAGATCAGGTCAGGATCGCGGATGCGATCTTTGTTGGCTTCGAACACGTTGACATAGGCCATGCCGCGACCATAGCGGCTGCGGGAAATACCCCAAAGCGTATTGCCGGGCTGAACCGTGATCGAACGTATCGGCCCCTGCCCGTCTCCGCGTGCCGCCTCTAGAACCGCGGGGCTTTCGCGCAGGAACGGGCTCTCGACTCGCGCCGTTACCGCACCGGCTTCGTTCACCTGATCGACACGCAGGGTATAGGTGCCGGTGTCGACCTCGGGCAGTTCAATGCGCCATTTGCCATCCTCTGTAATCTGCGAGGTGGTGACAGGGGTATTGTCGAGGTAAATCCGAACATAGGCCGCCTCTTCCCCCCGGCCAGACAACAGAACTTCGCCTTCTGCGTCATAGCTGATCGAATCCAGTGCGACCTCTCCCTGCGATAGCGGAGAGGCCTGCAAAACCTCTACCCCGTCCGGGCTTGAGATCAACACCGCAGGCGCGCGCGGCTGTGCAGGTTCGGGCGTGACATCAGGCTCATTCCTTGCAGACACCACGGGATTTTCCCCGTCCACTCGCGTGTCTGTGCTGGGCGCAACACCAGCCGCAGCAGCAGGCGTCAGAACATCTGTGGTGACATCAGCCGATGGCGCAGACTGGACTACTGCTACATCCTGAGTTGGCGCAGCCTCAGGGGATGGGTTTTCCACGTCTATTGGATCTGACTGAACCACGGTTGTGTCCTGCCCCAAAGAGATCTCTGGTGTCACAGCCGCAACATCAACCTCCCCAACGCTTGGGGCCTCACTCGATGCTGAGGGTCCTTCACCGGCGCCAACCTCAGGCTGAGGCAGCGCGGCGGGAGCGGTAAGCGAAGCCACTGCTGTGGTATCTGTTTCGCTTGCAACAACAGGCGCTGCATCAGCTTGCGCGATCCCCGTTCCCTCAGATGCGGCAGGCATGCCGGGCTCGGGCTCTGGATCGGTCGCATCGACCTGCACCGGGGCGTCGGTAGTGGTTTCCACCACATCCGGCGCATCGGATTTTTCCGGGATCTCATCCGCCACATCAACTTGTGGAGGGATGGTATCTTCTGGGACATCTACGCTTTCAGGCACATCCAAAGCGGCGACGACATCCGGTTTGGGGGCCGCAGGCTCATTCGCCACAGGCGCAACAATCACCTCTTCGACCGAAACGATTTGCTGTTCGTCTTGCGTTGTACGTAGCGTGATCACCGAGGCATTGCCCTCGGTCGGCAAATCGACAAAGGCCACAAACTTGCCATCGCCGCCCACAGGAGCCATGGCAACCGCTTCACCGTCAACCAGCACTTCGACCTCAGCGCCGGGCATCGCCACACCAGCAACCAAGGTGCTGCCGTCGGTTTCAGCTCGTACCAGATCGAACTTGGGTGCTTGGACAGGCACCGCAGCAGGTTCAGAAGTTTCATCGGTGTCTGACACCGGTTCAGCTGTGGCTACGGTGTCTGGCGCTTGTGTGACAGGTTTGGGCGCGTTCTGGACAACGGCCACCGGCGCGTCAGGCGTGTTGGCGGGCCATTCAATCAACCCGGTCACAACGGCCACAACAACCGCACCCACGGTGCCTGCGCCCGCGATGGTGGAATATAGGGCAATCTTGCTCATGGCAGCCTTTCGTCGTCTCAAGCGCATATTCCGCCCCCCAGCGGCACATACGACAGTTGAGCGTGTATATCTCACAGGATATCAGGGGTCAAAACACGTTTACCACACAACTACGGAGCCCCTGATGCCCCAAACTTCCATCTGTGTCTATTGCGGCGCACGTTCCGGCAAAAAAACGACATTTTCGCAACAGGCTGAAGCGCTTGGTCAGGCAATTGCCACCGAAGGCTGGCGTCTGGTCTATGGCGCCGGGGATGTCGGCCTGATGGGCACCGTGGCCCGCGCGACACAATCCGCCGGTGGTGACACCTTTGGCGTGATCCCCACCCACCTCATGGATATGGAGGTCGGCAAGAGAGATCTCTCGACTTTCATTATCACAGAAACCATGCACGAACGCAAAAAAGTCATGCTGATGAACGCCGATGCGGTGGTGATGTTGCCCGGTGGTGCCGGATCTCTGGATGAGTTCTTTGAAGCGCTCACTTGGCGCCAGTTGGGCCTGCACAACAAACCCATCGTCCTGTTGGATGTGGATGGCTATTGGGAGCCCCTGAAGGGGCTCCTGACGCACATTGTTGACAATGGGTTTGCCGATGCCTCGCTGCTGGATTTTGTTCAGACCGGCGGTTCGGTAGACGAGGTCATGGCGCTTTTGCGCCGCGCCTTATCCTGAGCCATCGCGGTTGCGGAATAGAGCGCCAGCGCTATCCAGATCGCCGAAAAGGCGATGATGTGATAGACTGTCAGCGCCTCACCAAAAACCACCGTGGCGCAGAAAAACTGCAAGGTGGGGTTGATGTATTGCATCAATCCCAGCGTGGCGAGGTTCACCCGATGCGCCGCAAAAGAAAACAGGATCAGCGGCAGCGCGGTGATCAGGCCCGAGACGGCCAGCATGACAGTGGTGACAAGCTCGCCGCCGAACTGCCCCTCCCCAGAGGCATGCACCCAGATCAGCCAGACCGCGGCTATGGGCGCAAGAAGAAACACTTCAGCCGTGACAGAAACCACGGGTCCAGTGGAAAGCTGTTTCTTCACAAGACCATAGAGACCAAACGTAAAGCCCAAAAACAGCGATAGCCACGGCGCAGCCCCTACACCAACGGTAAGCTGAACAACTCCCAAGGTGGCTAGCGCGATCGCCAACCACTGCACTCCGCTAAGCCGCTCACGCAGAACAGTCACTCCGAGCAGAACAGAGAACAGCGGAAACATGTAATACCCCAGTGAGGTTTCCGTCACACGGCCAGCCTGTACGGACCAAATGAAAACGCCCCAATTCGACGAGATCATCAGTGCGGCAAAAGCAATGATCAACAGTGCCCGCTGCGAAGCCATGGCTTTGGGAAGGGCTGAAATCCGCCCCTGAAACAGCAGCAGACCCGCAAAAATGGCCAGTGACCAAAGGGTGCGATGCGCCAACAGCTCACCCGGTGGCACATGGGCCAAAGCCTTGTAATAAATCGGCGACAGCCCCCAGATGGTGCAGGCCAGCACCATGGCACTCAGGCCCTGCCAGGTCTTTTTCATGAATTGGGTCTCCTCACCACCAAAAAACCGGTGGTGGCTCAGGCCTAGACCCGTGTCACGGCAATCGCAACACCTCAAACGAAAATGGAGGGCCGAGGCCCTCCAATTCCAAATCTCAATCTGACTAAGAACTAGCCCAGGCGCGAGGCCACGTTTTCCCAGTTCACCAGGTTGTCCAGGAAGTTGGTCAGGTAGGCAGGACGCTTGTTGCGGAAGTCGATGTAGTACGAGTGCTCCCATACGTCACAGCCCAAAAGAGCGGTCTGACCAAAGCAAACAGGGTTCACACCGTTTTCGGTCTTGGTTACTTTCAAGCCACCGTCGGTGTCTTTGACCAACCATGCCCAGCCCGAACCGAACTGGCCTGCGCCAGCTGCTGCGAACTGCGATTTGAACTCATCAACCGAGCCAAAGCTCTCTTTGATGGCCGCTTCCAGCTCGCCCGGCATTTTGTACTCGCCCGGACCCATCATTTCCCAGAACTGGTTGTGGTTCCACAGCTGCGAGATGTTGTTGAAGATACCGTTCTGGGCAACCGCGTTGGCGTCGTAGGTGCCTTTGATGATCTCTTCCATCGACTTGCCGTCCCACTCGGTGCCAGCAATCAGCTTGTTGCCGTTATCGACATAGGCTTTGTGGTGCAGGTCGTGGTGATATTCCAAGGTCTCTTGGCTCATGCCTTTGCCGGCCAGAGCGTCGTGTGCATACGGAAGATCGGGAAGTTCAAATGCCATGATAAGGCCCCTTGTTCGCAACGATTTTGGTTGAGCTATAACTGGCGCTTAGACGGCCCAAGGTCAAGAGAAAGCGATCAATTCACTTGATGGGTTTTTTCTCACATCTGCCACCACCGACAAAGTTGTTGCCATAGCCCAGAGGATTGGCAGAAATCGAGAGTTTGCCGGAGGCTTTGAGATAGGTGGCGCGATATTTAATGGTGGCGCGCTGGCCCGACCGATCTCGCGTTTTTACTTCCCACGCGAATGTTGAGCGTGAAGCATTGTCCCGCACAAGTTTGCCCCGAACGGGCTTACGACTATTGTAGCGAAGGATAATCGGATCTGAGACCGTCACCTCCTCTTTATCGACATCGTGGCCGATAAACAAAAACTCAGGCAACCATCCAAGTTGTGCCGATGCCGTTTTGACACGACACTCATATCCATAGTTCTCAGCAGAGACTTCGCCGCCAAACACTGCGCACGCAATCGCCAGACTCATTAAACGCTTCAACTGTCTTCCCCTCGAATTCTGACGCAGAATAGCGTCACAAGTTCTTAAAGACGCTTACGCAGATGGTTTCAAGCGAGCAAAGACCGTTTTTTACAAAAGCGTATCAGTTTATGCGGAGCACTTAGGGGCACAACGTCAGTGACGAAAAAAGGCACCCGAAGGTGCCCTTTCCCAGATCTTAAAGCTATTCTCAGAGAAATCCGACCGCGCTTCCCGGTGTTGCCGAGATTTTCAGCAGGTTGAACATATACTCGCCGACCGAGCGGAAGCACACGATGCGGGCTGTGTTGTCGTCTTCGAGCCAGAAGGCCGCGGCCACCTGCGCCAGACGCGTGCGTCGGATCATGCCGGTCGTGAACTGGTCACGGGACATATCCACCGGCGCCACCTTGGCAATCACCTCGCGAATGTCGCCACCGGTCAGGGTAAAGACCGCGCGGGCATCCGACACATTGGCCACCAGAGCATGTTGACCCGCCAAAGCTTCGGCCAGTTTATCGGCCAGCTCTTGCGCTTCAGCATAGGTGCAGAGCACCAAAAGCTCATCAGGTGACATCCAGAGGATCCCACGATCGCCATTCAAACGGGTTTCGCGCTGCCCCGGCATCTCGGCGCCCACCACTTCGGTGAGCACCCCGGTAAAGCCAGCATCCGCGAAATCGCCACGTACGGTGATCATGCCCTGAGGACCCAGCTCTTTGACCTGAACCAGGCCGTCGAAATATGCGCCGTTTGCGGCAGTCCGTAGATCAGACATTCTGTTTCTCCCCGTCCGGGTCAAAGAAGACCGGGTTGACGATCTTGGCTTTGATGCGCGTGGTCCCGTCTGTTTTGACGAATTCGATCACCTCACCCATGCGATCCGGCCCATGCAACACTAGACCCATCGCAATGCCCTTGTTCAGGGTTGGCGAATGATAGGTCGAGGTTACACGACCTTGGGTGTTTTTCTGACCATTGGCATTCACACCGTCAGCGATGCAATAGGCCCCATCCGGCAACACGCTTCCGTCCAAGGTTTCCAGACCAACCAGCTTCCAGCGCTTGGGGTCGGCCATATGGCTGCGCAGCTGGGCGCGTTTGCCGAGGAAATCCTCTTTCTTCTTCGAGATCGCCCAGTTCAGCCCCAGATCCTGCGGGATCACGGTGCCGTCGGTCTCGTCGCCGATCATGATAAAGCCTTTTTCGGCTCGCATGATGTGCAGCGCTTCGGTCCCGTAGGGTGTTGCATTGAACTCTGCGCCAGCTTCCAGAAGCTTGTCCCAGAAAGCACGACCCAGCGACGCAGGTACCGCGATTTCATAAGACAGCTCACCCGAGAATGAGATACGATAGGCGCGCACCGGGAAACCACCCAGAGTGCCGTCACGCCATTCCATGAAGGGCAGAGTTTCTTTCGACACATCCATGCCACCCAGCTTCTCCAGAAGCTTGCGGGCATTGGGGCCAACCACAGCGACCTGTGCATATTGCTCGGTCACGTTGGCGGTGTAGACTTTCCAATCCCACCATTCGGTCTGTAGCCACTCTTCCATATGGGCGTGAATGCGATCCGCTCCGCCGGTTGTGGTGTGGCAGAGCCAGGTGTCTTCATCGATCCGAGCAACCACGCCGTCATCAGTGAGGAAGCCGTTTTCGGTACACATCAGACCGTAGCGGCATTTCCCGACTTTCAGGTTCGACATCATGTTGGTGTACATCATGTCCATGAACTTGCCGGCATCGGGGCCTTTGACGATGATCTTACCCAGTGTCGAGGCGTCCAGCAGACCAAGGCTTTCACGGGTCGCTTTGACCTCGCGGTCCACCGCCTGATGTACGGTCTCATTGCCTTTCAGATAGGCATAGGGACGACGCCAGTGACCGACCGGTTCCCAATGGGCTCCGTTTGTGTCGTTCCACTCATACATCGGGGTCTTACGCACCGGCTGGAAGATCTCACCCCGCGCCTCACCCGCAATGGCACCCATCGAAATCGGTGTGTAAGGCGGACGGAAGGTGGTTGTGCCCACCTGAGGGATCTCTTGACCCAGCTCCTGTGACAGGATCGCCAGACCGTTGATGTTGCTCAGCTTACCCTGATCGGTTGCCATACCCAGCGTGGTGTATCGCTTGGTATGTTCAACGCTTTCATAGCCTTCGCGTGCCGCTAGCTGAACATCTGACACTTTCACGTCGTTCTGGTAGTCCAACCAGGCTTTCAGACGCAGACCATAATGCGCGCCCTGCGGCATCAGCCAGACCGGTGCCATGGGTTTGGTAACGGGATCAGTTGCGGTTGCAGGTGCCGACACTGCGTCGGTCGCCCCCACCACAGCCGCAGCTGCTTTGCCCGCAGCCCCGGCATCTGCCAGAGCGTCGTTCAGGTTGGCAAAACCATTGGCCGCACCGGCCGTGATGACAAAGGCTTTGCCATCCTGATCGGTCGGCGCCCGGCTGGCGTCGGGGCGGAAACAGGCCTGTTCCTCATCCCAGTTCAGCTTACCACCGCAATGGGACCACAGGTGCACCACCGGTGACCAGCCGCCGGACATGGCCACCGCATCACAGGAGATGGTTTCGAGCAGAGCGCCTTCACCAGCCTGATTGCACAAATCCACACTTTTGACGCGCTTGCCGCCATGCACCTTGGAGATGCCCTTGCCGGTTTCCACGCGAATGCCAAGCGCCTTGGCCTCGTCCATCAGTGCGCCACCGCCCTCAGGGCGGGCGTCGATGACGCAAGGTACATCAAGACCGGCTTTTTTCAGAGTGATCGCAGTACGATAGGCATCATCGTTATTGGTGACAACAACAGTGCGATCGCCAGAAGATACGCCGTAGTTGACCACATAGTCACGCACGGCACCCGCCAACATCACACCGGGGATATCGTTGCCCGCAAAGCTCAGCGGACGTTCGATCGCACCGGTTGCTGTGATGGTCTGCTGGGCGCGGATCCGCCACATACGGTGACGCGGGCCGGAAACATGCGGCACATGGTCGGTCAGACGCTCATATCCCAGCACATAACCATGGTCATAGACCGCCGCGCCCATGGTGCGGGTGCGGATGGTGACATTTGGCATAGCTTTCAGCGCGGCCAGTGTCTCGTCGATCCAGACTTCAGGCGATTTGCCATCGATCTCGCCACCATCTACCGGTGCGCGGCCGCCCCAATGGGCGGTCTGTTCGAGCAACAGAACCTTGGCGCCTGCTTCACCAGCCGATTTCGCGGCCTGAAGACCGGCAACACCACCACCAACAACCAACACGTCAACGAAAGCATAAAAATGTTCGTAGGTGTCAGGGTCCTGCGTTTCTTTCTCTGGCGCCTTGCCCAGACCCGCCGACTGACGGATGAAGGGTTCATAGACGTGCTTCCAGAACGGACGCGGGTGGATGAACATCTTGTAGTAGAAGCCAGCGGTCAAAAGACGCGACGCCAATCCGTTGACGGCGCCGATGTCGAAATCGAGGCTTGGCCAAACGTTCTGCGGGGTTGCCTCGAGACCATCAAACAGCTCGGTTGTGGTGGCCCGCTGGTTCGGCTCGTGCTTGGCGCCACTGCCAAGGTTCACAAGCGCATTGGGTTCTTCGCCGCCCGAGGCAACGATGCCGCGTGGACGGTGATATTTGAAGCTGCGCCCCACCAACATCTGGTCATTTGCCAGCAGAGCCGAGGCAAGGGTATCGCCCTTGTGGCCCTTCATGCGTTTGCCGTTGAAGGTGAATTCATATTGCGCGCCGCGGTCGACCAGACGACCGCCATTAGCGAGACGGGTGCTCATGTGTTCGGGCCCTTTCGCGTGACGAGGCCGGGGAAGCCTCCGGCGGGAGTATTTTTAAGAAGAAGAAGCATCAGGCAAACTCACGCCAGGACCAGCCGGGCCGTTTGGCGGTGATTGCATCCATGACCTCTTTGGGAGGGATCGAGGTCTGAGCGGTATAGGTGGCAAAGACTTCGTTGGTCTGGGTGCAGCGTGCGGCATGAAACCACTTGCCGCAGCCATTGACATGACGCCAGCGTTCGAAATGCACACCCAGTGGATTTACACGGGTGAACAGATAGGTTTCGAACTCATCATCGGACGAGCCGGGGCCAAAGCGTTTCAGATGCGCTTCGCCGCCAGCGGCCAGTTCGGTTTCTTCGGCTTTCACACCGCAATAGGGGCATTCAAGGATCAGCATTTTGTCTCTCCTTAGTGCGCAACGCCAGCGGCGACGGATTCGTCGATGAACCGGCCTTCGCTGAAACGGTTGAGGCCAAATTCATCAGTGAGCGGCGAGTGGCCTTTTGCCATCAGTTCGGCAAATCCCCAGCCCGAGCCCGGAATGGCTTTGAAGCCGCCCGTGCCCCAGCCCCCGTTGATGAAGCATCCTTCCAGCGGGGTCTTCGAGATGATCGGCGAGCGGTCGCCGGTGACATCCACAATCCCGCCCCACTGACGCAGCATTTTCAGGCGCGACACCATTGGGAAGGTTTCAACCAAGGCCCGCACGGTTTCTTCGATGTGGTGATAACTGCCGCGCTGGGAATACCCATTGTAGGCATCGGTTCCGCCGCCAATCACCATTTCACCTTTGTCGGATTGTGACATGTAGCCGTGCACGGTGTTGGCCATTACAACCACATCCATGCAGGGTTTGATCGGTTCTGAGACAAGCGCCTGCAGCGGCACAGATTCCATTGGCAGACGGAAACCGGCTTTTTCCGCCATGAGGCTTGAATGACCAGCCACAACGATGCCCAGCTTATCACAGGCGATATCACCTTTGGAGGTGTTCACACCGGTGACCTTGCCACCTTCCTGCATCACCCCAGTGACTTCGCATTTCTGGATGATGTCCATGCCCATCGCCGAACAGGCGCGGGCATAGCCCCAGGCCACGGCGTCATGACGAGCAGAACCAGCCCGCTCTTGCCACAGCGCGCCCAGAACCGGGTAACGCGGGCCGTTTAGATTGATGATCGGCACAAGCTCTTTCACGCGCTGGGGCGAGATGAACTCGGTCGAGACGCCCTGCAGGGCGTTGGCGTGGGCTGTGCGCTGATAGCCGCGCACTTCGTGCTCGGTCTGCGCCAGCATCATCACGCCGCGCGGGCTGAACATCACGTTGTAGTTCAGATCCTGCGACATGGTCTCATACAGCGAGCGGGCTTTTTCATAGATCGCGGCTGATGGATCCTGCAGATAGTTGGACCGAATAATGGTGGTGTTACGGCCTGTGTTGCCGCCGCCCAACCAACCTTTTTCAATAATTGCGACATTGGTGATGCCGAAATTTTTGCCAAGGTAATAGGCGGTTGCCAATCCGTGGCCACCGGCACCTACGATAACAACATCGTAGCGTTTTTTCGGCTGGGCACGGCGCCAGGCACGTTCCCACCCGGTGTGATCGCGAAGGGCTTCGCGGGCGATAGCAAAGGCTGAGTAGCGTTTCATAGGCCTCGAATCCGGGTTTTGGGTGTCATAGGGATTTATGTATCGTTTCCGTCAAATGGCTCCTTCTGCAACCGCCACAATGGGATGCTGTTGCGACATGGGGTGACAGATGCGCCATTTGCCCTTTTGATCTGACCGATAGCGCATTAGATCATATCCCAACTTGACGGAGGCATGATGGTGTTCTGGATCCTCACTGGCGCGTTGGCGCTGGCTTTGGTGGCGCTTTTGGTGGTGTCGCTTTTGCGTGGCACACGCGAAACCGGCCCGGCGGAAAGCTTTGATTTGCAGGTCTATCGCGATCAGCTGAAAGAGATTGACCGCGACACCGCCCGTGGCGTGATCGCTAAGGACGAGGCCGAGCGCCTGCGGGTTGAAATCTCACGAAGGCTGTTGGCTGCGGATGCGAAAGCGCAGGCGGCGACTTCTGCGGAGACCCAGCCCAGAACCACTGGACTGGCGATTGCTGGGCTTCTGGCGGTTGGTGTGCTTGGGGGCAGTTTTGGACTTTATACACAGCTTGGCGCGCCGAACCTGCCGGATCTGCCACTGGAAACCCGCATCGCCAATGCCGCCGAGGCACGGGACAATCGTCCGGGTCAGGCCGAGGTCGAAGCAAGACTGCCTGTTTCCGTTTCGCCGGATGCGCCTGTTGAATATGTCGAGCTTGTCACCAAGCTGCGCGAAGCAGTTGTCGAGCGTCCGGATGATCTTCAGGGCCATATTCTGCTGACGCGTTCCGAGGCCGCGTTGGGCAATTATGCGGCCGCTTGGAAAGCACAGGAAAAGGTGATTGCTCTGCGCGGCGATCAGGCCCATGCCAAAGATTACACCGACCTCGCCGATATGATGATCCTCTCAGCCAATGGCTATGTCTCTCCTGAAGCACAAGACGCCCTTGAGATGGCTCTGAGCCTGGACGGTCAGAACGGAGTGGCCCGGTACTACGGTGGTTTGATGATGGCCCAGACTGGGCGTCCGGATGTGGCATTCCGCATGTGGAACAGCCTGCTGCGCGACAGCCCACCAGATGCCCCTTGGGTTCCGCCCATCCGCGATCAAATCGAGGACATGGCGTATCTTGCAGGTCAGTCCAGATATCAGTTGCCGGATCTGCCCACATCCCCTGCCCCAGTCTCGCCTCAGGCCCCGGGCCCGTCGAGCGACGATGTCGCTGCCGCCTCTGAGCTGACGCCCCAAGAGCGCATGCAGATGATCCAAGGCATGGTCTCGCAGTTGTCGGAGCGCCTTGCAGAAGAAGGTGGGTCAGCCGAGGAATGGGCCCGACTTATTAATGCTTTGGGTGTATTGGGGGAAACCGAACGCGCCACAGCCATCTGGGGAGAAGCCCAGTCTGTCTTTGCTCAGAATGCCGAGAGCATCGCCCTTATCAACGCAGCCGCACAGCGGGCAGGATTGAAATGATCACCAACGACATCGCCGAATTTCACGCGGCCCTGCCCCCCATGCGCGCCATTGTCGGTCTTGATCTGGGCACCAAGACCATTGGTGTTGCCGTCTCAGACAGCTTTCGTGGCGTGGCTAGCCCGCTGGAAACCATCAAGCGCAAGAAATTCACACTGGATGCGGAACAGCTGATCGCGATTTTGAAAAATCGTGATGTGGCCGGGGTAATCTTGGGATTACCCCTGAACATGGACGGCAGCGAGGGACCACGATCGCAGGCAACCCGTGCCTTTGCCCGCAATCTCAGCAAACTTTGGGAGGGTCCCATTTCCTTCTGGGATGAGCGTCTCTCTACCGTGGCGGCTGAAAAAGCGCTTTTGGAGGCGGATGCGACACGAAAACGTCGCGCAGAGGTGATCGATAACATCGCCGCCTCCTTTATCCTTCAAGGAGCGCTTGATCGGATGCGCAACTTCGAATGACCAGCACAGCGGGTGGAGACCACATGAAAGACGACGTCTGGAGCCGTAACGAAATCGAGAGCCCCTGCGTTAAGCTTTGCGTGGTTCACCCGCAGGCCAAGATCTGTACCGGCTGTTTTCGCTCGGTTGATGAGATCCGCCGCTGGTCAAAAATGCATCCGGATGAACGCCGTGAAATCATGGATGAGCTGCCTGAGCGCAAACCACAGCTGAGCCAACGTCGCGGTGGCCGCGCGGCACGTTTGGCCCGAAAGTAATCTTCGGCAACCACTAGCAACACGAA
The DNA here is from genome assembly GCA_049116335.1 of Pelagimonas sp. GTDB lineage: Bacteria > Pseudomonadota > Alphaproteobacteria > Rhodobacterales > Rhodobacteraceae > CANMIH01. Next base: position 18,122 of record JAGDYZ010000008.1, read on the forward strand.
AACACCGTGCCTGTTCCAAAGAAAAAGCCCCGGCAATGACCGGGGCTTTCGAATTTGAAGGGCTGCGTTGTTGTTAGACGCCAACGATCGAATAATCCGACGCGATGGGGCTGACGTTGGTATAGACCGACGCAGCCACCGTACCACCGATGGTCACATCCACGCGGAACGCGGTGCCCGCAGGACCAGAGGTGTCAGGTGTCACTGCAACCGCCGAGGTTCCAACACTTGCAGCCGGCACGTTAAACACCAGCACATCTTCACCCGAAACAAAGTCTACAAAGGCGGCCGAGCCTGCATCAGCGGTGTCGCCGGTGATTGTCAGAGTGTCCGCTCCGGTGCCACCGGTGAACAGCGCATCGGTGTCTGTGGTTGTGAAGCTGTCATCGCCTGCGCCCGCATCAATGGAGCCGGTGTAACCCGAGACGCTAATGGTATCAGCATCATCGCCAGTGGTCAGGGTCAGCGTTGCAGTCGCACCTGCAGACAAGGTGACGGTGTCGGTCCCTGCCCCGGTTGCGACAACCGCGCTTGCTGCTGAGCCATTCACCGTGTCATTTCCGGTGCCCGCATCAATGTCTTTCGCGGCATCTGTTGAGGTGCCCGAGAAAGTGATGGTGTCGTTGCCAGCACCACCCGCCACAGTATCGCCTGCGCCGGAGGTTGTGATGGTGTCATCATCTGCGCCACCGTCGATCGAGCTGTTGCCCCCCGCGCTTCCGGTGATGACATCATCCCCATCGCCGCCCAGAACCGTGTCATTTGCACCGGCCGAGGTGATGGTGTCGTTTTCGGTTCCTCCGTCGAGCGTGTTGCCCGCGGCTGTACTGCCGGTCAGTACGTCGTTCCCAGCTCCGCCAAAGAAGGAATCCGCATTGGTGTCGCTGCTGGTTACGGCCGCGAGCGTGTCTTCGCCATCGCCACCTTCAAGCGTGTCCGACCCAGCTTCGGTGCGCAACTCGTCATTGTCGGCACCACCGGTCAGGCTGTCGTCGCCTTCAGCGCTATAAAGAGTGTCATTCCCCGCACCGCCATCCAGCGTGTCGTCACCGGCATGACCAAACAGACGGTCCGCGCCGGCTTCGCCCTGCAGGTTATCGTTGCCCGCATTGCCTTCGAGAAGGTCAAGACCATCGCCACCTTGGATCAGGTCATTGCCGCCGTCCCCGGCAACCGTGTCATCACCGGCACCACCAATAACGGTGTCATCGCCGTCACCGCCATAGCCCCGGTCATTGCCAATGCCGCCGTCGATGCTGTCATTTCCGGCCTGACCACGCAGGCTATCATTGCCTTCCGCGCCATTGATGGTGTCATTGCCACCATTGCCGTTTACAAGGTCGTTTCCGGTCAGAGACGAAATCAAATCGCCGGTTGCCCCCCCGTCGATGACATCATTGCCCGTTGTTGGGGTTCCACTTGGACCTGAGGGAGACGAGCTAGAACTGTCATCTCCGAAGTCCAGACCAATCAGCGCTGCACCAATCAAAAGCGGCGCAGCAATCATTAAAAGCAGCATGTTGATTCTCCAAATTCGCCTTTAACGGTACAGAAGAATCAGCGCAAATCTACTAAAATCAGATAGATATTCCCCATTCAGAACAATCCTGATCATCCCAAACGATTGGTTCACCGGCGCGAACGGTCGTTGCCAGATTTTAGCGAAAAATTCACATATCAGAACGGTTTTTCAGAGACCCAGTCCATTATTCCGTTATGAAATTCGGGTCGAAAATAGGCGATCATCCGCCCCTCTGGCGGTGCGACAGCAGAATCAGCCCAGGGCGCAACCCCATGCAAACAATGACGATGCATCAAAATCGCCTCCCCCGGTCGGGCTGGTAATGTGATCCTGTCACAGTGTTCGAAACAGTGTTTTCGCGCCGCCTGATAGGTTTCGGTGATGTCCAATGTGGACCACTCACCGGGGTCATGCCGTAGAAACGTGTCACGAAACGCCCGCCCCATAATTTCATGGCTGCGGTCCCAGACAACAAGCGGACTGGCGTCTTCACTGGCCTCGGTCACGGGGAGCCCCAAGACAAAGGCATGCGGTTCGCTCACCTGCCGCACACGGTCGGGTCCGTGGGGCAGAATACCATCGACATGGGCCGCATCCCGTTTGGCCCGATACCGAAAGGCCGCCTCGCCTTCGGTTTTGCGCGGACGCGGATACCCAGGATAGGTCACCGACAGCTGTGCTTTGTGCAGCGGGGGCATGTCACCCAAATAGTCAACCGCCGCCCCGGCCAGAGGCACATCACCCAACCGACCTGACGTGTCATTTGGCAAAGCATCAACACCGATGAACCATGTGCCCTCGCAATCCAGCCAGGTCTCTCTGATCACAGGATCCTCAACCGCCACCAACCCAGCCTGGTAGGCGGCCCGACTCCAGGCATAAACATCCGGGCCATAGGGAAATTTGACCCACCCACGGGTTTCGAACGTGCTCATCCCCAAACGGCCTTACGCAACATATTTGCCCCAACGGCGAGCAAGAAGATGCCAAAGATCCTCCGCAACCGAGCTGCGGGAAGCGCATGGGCCAACCGGGCGCCCAAAGGTGCGGTGAGAACGGTCATCGACACCGCGATGGCAAAGGCCGGGAGGTTGACCGCACCCAAGGTATAGGGCGGCGCCTCTGCAACCTGAAGAAACAAAAATCCGATCACCGACGGCACAGCAATCAGCACGCCAAAGCCTGCGGCTGTGGCCACAGCCCGATGGGTTGGCACGCCAAACAACGTCATCAGCGGAACCCCAAAGCTGCCGCCTCCAATCCCCATCAACACGGACATGAAGCCAACCAGCGGCGACAGGCTATAGCGCCCGGCACCACCGGGCATCGCATCCCCCAAACGCCAGCTGTCTTTGCCAAAGGCCAGATACAAACCAATAATCCCGGCCAATACACCAAAGATCACCACCAGTGCATCCGACCGCAGTTGAGCCGCGATCAACACGCCAATCACCGCCCCCAGAACAATACCCGGGGCCCAGCCCCGCAGAATATCCCACTGAACTGCACCGCGTTTGTTATGCGACTGCACCGAACGCAGCGAGGTGACAATGATGGTGCCCAGAGAGGTCGCCAGACAGACCTGCATCAGCATCGGCCCGTCATTTCCCAACCCACCAAAGATGTAGAAAAACACCGGCACTAGGACGATCCCGCCGCCAACGCCCAAAAGACCGGCCAGAATGCCCGCAAAGCCCGAAGACACAAGAAGAAGGCCAAGGAACGGTAGAAACGACATAAAGTTCTGCATGATCAGGCAGCCTGCTCGGTTGTTACGGCGCCAAGCGCCTCTTCCACCACTTCGGTGCCCGCCCCTTTGCGCGTTGCTCCGGTCGACAAAATTTGCCTCCAGCGCCGCGCGCCGGGTCGCCCTGCAAAAAGCCCTAGCATATGCCGGGTCACTTGGTGCAGCTTGCCGCCGTCTTCGATATGCGCCTCAATGAAGGGCAGCATCTGGCGCACAATATCTTCGGCGTTCTGCTCACCCGCGACACCAAAAATCCGCGCGTCAGCCGTGCCCAGAATGTCCCAGGGCTGGTGATAGGCCGCGCGCCCAATCATCACCCCGTCCAGACCGCTGTTAAGTAAGTCCTCGGCTGTGTCCAGATCGGCAATGCCCCCGTTGATCGAGATATGCAGATGCGGGAACTGCTGTTTCATCCGCTTGACCAGATCGTAGTCCAGTGGCGGAACATCGCGATTTTCCTTGGGCGAAAGTCCCTGAAGCCAGGCCTTGCGCGCATGGATGGTCACGCGTTTCACACCCGCCGCATCAATGCGTGTCAGAAACTCGGGCAAAACCACTTCGGGATCCTGATCATCGACGCCAATGCGGCATTTCACCGTCACCTCGACATCAACGGCCTCGCCCATAGCGGCGACACAGTCGGCAACCAGCTCAGGGTGTTTCATCAACACCGCCCCAAAGGTGCCAGACTGCACCCGGTCCGACGGACAGCCACAGTTCAGATTGATCTCGTCATACCCGGCCTGCGCTCCTAATTTCGCCGCCTGCGCCAGCTCAATCGGATCGGATCCCCCAAGCTGCAACGCCACCGGATGTTCTTCGGGATGATACTCAAGCAAATGCAAAGCCCCACCACGCACCAAAGCAGGCGCTGTCACCATCTCAGTGTAAAGAAGCGTCTCACGGCTGATCAGACGATGCAAATAACGACACCGCGCATCGGTCCAATCCATCATCGGAGCAACTGATAGGCGCGACGCCCTTCTAGTTATTGTTTTTACGTCATTTTTCGTCATTGTCGCGTCATACCATTTTGCCGTTATTTGCCCTATTTACCTGCATTTTTGCCCGCTGTATGACTTGGAGTCATACCATTTTCACCGGAGTCATACTTGTGGCGAGCATAGTTGAACGCAAACGCAAGGACGGAACGTCGACCTTTTTAGCCCAGATCACACGCCGAAAGCACGGTTATCAGGAATCGCGCACCTTTGACAAACGAAAGACGGCAGAAGCTTGGGCGAAACGTCGAGAAACAGAAGTTGATCTAGAGATGGCCTTTTTTTGCACAAAATGGTTGGGGGATTCACTGCATGAATCCAGCATGATACCTTGGAGGCATGAGCAGCTGGGCCCCTACGAAGTACAAGACCACGAACTGGTCGGCTTATAATCAAGCACTGTGTCAGCGCGGATCGCTGACGATCTGGTTCGATCCCGAGATGGAGTGGGTCCCTCCGCCAACCGGGAGGCGCGGTCGCCAACAGAGCTTCAGCGATGCCGCGATCCAGATCTGCCTGACGATGAAGGTGCTCTTTGGCATGCCTCTGCGACAGACGACGGGGGTCGTTCAGAGCCTTTTGCGCTTGGTCGGGCTGGACTGGACCGTGCCGGACTTCAGCACGCTCTGTCGTCCTACTGCCCGGCAGTCGATTTGCTTTGCAAATCTGTCGAGAGGGGCCAAAGGGCGCTGAACGTGAATATCCCCTACCGTGGCGGCGCGGGTCCGCTGAACCTGCTGATCCCCTCTCGTGCATTGCTGCGCAATACCCTGCCGGGCAATGGATAGCACCGGTATCAAGGCCCCCTCTCGGCAGCATCCTGCGGATGCGCCTGCCGGGCAGTGGAGGGCGAAGGTGAGTGGAATGCCCGTAAGCACGGTGGTTCCAAGCATCGGCCGCCATTGTCGCTCGGACCAATGGCGCGACTATGGCTTGCGGCGCAAGATACACATCGGCATCGACGAGGAAACGCTGGAGGTCCGGACCGTCGAGGTCACCGGAAGCAACATCGGCGACGCGCCAGTCTTGCCCGACCTTCTCGACCAATCCCGGCAGACGAAGAGATCGCCTCGGTGACCGCAGACGGCGCCTACGACACCCGGAAATGCCACGAGGCAATCGCCGCTGCAGTCATCCCGCCCCGCAAGAATGCCAGGTCGTGGCGGCCTACGAGCCCGGGCGCCATCGCCCGCAACGAAGCGCTGCGCGCCTCGAAATACCTGGGCCGCGCCATCTGGCGACGGTAGAGCGGATACCGCCGCCGGAGCCGTGTCGAGAGCAAGATGAACTGCATCAAGCTGCTCGGCCAATCCCTGATGGCGAAAGACTTCGAGCGCCAGGTCGCCGAGTTGCAGGTGCGTATCGCTGTGCTCTACCGCTACACGGCACTTGGAGTACCCTCACAGAGCCCGTAGAGTAAGTCCGTCCGGGGAAGGGGAAAGCCCGAACATCAGCCGATTTGTGCAACAAGGCCCCATTCCGCCGTACTTCTTCTTCCAGCGATAATAGGTCTGTTCCGTCTCACCGATCTGTCGAATGACGTCTATTCGGGGCATGCCTTGCCCCATCAAAACTTCCACCCGCCGTAACTTCACGACAATCTCTTCAGGCTTGGGCCTCTTAATCGCCATCTTCTTAATCGCCATCTATGGTCCTCCGCTTCCTAATCATAGGGGCGGACCACTTCTTTGGGGGAGGCTCCGGGTGGCTCGGGATGTAGCATGCCTTGTTCCGCCGTCCACTCCCTCGCGCTTGTGACATAGACGGCATGCACGTATGACAGGGCCATGCCCATTTTACATCGACCTGATTTTTCTACTGTCCTTCGCACGCTCCTTGTTTTGGCCACTGGTGCCTTGGGTGCCTGTATTGCGGTCTTTCTTGGCCTTCCCATGCCCTGGATGCTTGGACCGCTTTTAGGAAATGCCGCATTGGTGCTCACGCGCCCGCCAAAGGTGTTGGAGGGCTATTCATTCCCTCTGCCGTTTCGCACGTTTTTTGTCGGCTTGATTGGCGTAATGATTGGCACGCAGGTGACCGCGGATCTTTTGATGATGGCGGCGCAACTGCCGCTAACCATCGCTGCATTAGTCGTGTTCACCCTTGCTGCGCAATTCGGCAATATGACTATTTTTCAACGCATTGGCGGGTTAGATCGGCCCACCGCCTTTTTTGCGGGTACACCGGGTGGGTTGATGGAAAGCATCCTGTTTGGCGAAAAAGCCGGCGCGGATATGCAGGCACTGATGATGCAACAGTTCCTGCGTATCATCGTCGTGGTTAGCGTGCTGCCTCTGGCCCTATCGCTTTGGCTGGGCACACCGGTTGGAAGTGCCGCGGGCATGCAGAGCAGCGGATCAAATGAGGTGGCGTTTGGCACGATAATTATGATCGCCCTGACGGCGCTGGCGGGCCTGTATCTGGCGGGTTTGATCCAATTGCCCGCCTCACAATTGATTGGGCCGATGGTTTTGGCAGCGGCGATCAATCTGAGCGGCGTGGTGGATCTTCACCTGCCTGTCTGGCTGATCGCACTGGCTCAGATGGTGATTGGCGCAAGCCTTGGGTTGCGTTTTGCCGGGGTCGAAGGGGCTTTGCTGCGTCGGGCGCTCTGGCTTAGCCTTTTGTCCGTGGGCTTTATGCTGTTGCTGGGTCTTGGTTTTGCAATTGTGCTGCATGCCGCCACGGGGATCGATGTTCTGGTGCTTTTGATCAGTTTTGCGCCGGGTGGCGTCACTGAGATGTCGATTATCGCGCTCAGTCTGGCGGCCAATCCCGCCTTGGTCAGCCTCCACCACATCGCCCGAATTCTGATGACAGTGGTGGAGCTGACGGTTTTGTCAAAATGGCTGGGGCTGCGCTAGCCCCTAGCCTTCTGCTTTCTCCGCCAAGATCAGCCATTCTTCTTCGGCCGCATCCAAGGCGGTTTGACGTTCGACCAAAGCTTCGGTTGCTTTCTGGAACTTCACTGGCTCTTTGGAGAACAGATCCGGCGCGGCCATGAACTCTTCCAACTTAGCAATCTCGGCGGTCAGACGATCGATTTCACCCGGCAAAGCCTCAAGCCGATGCTTTTCAGTAAAGCTAAGCCCCTCTGAACCAGAGGCCGATTTGGTGTCCTGCGCCGCTTTGTCCTTCTTGGGTTTGGCCTTTTCCTTGGTTTTGGCCTCATCCGCTTTTCGCTGGGATTGGTAATCGCTCCAGCCCCCGGCATAGACCACGGCCTGTCCCCGACCTTCCATCGCAATGGTGGTTGTCGAAACACGATCAAGGAAATCCCGGTCGTGGCTGATCAACATCACGGTGCCATCATAGTCATCCAGGATCTCTTGCAGCAGATCGAGCGATTCAACATCGAGGTCGTTGGTCGGTTCATCGAGCACCAAAAGATTCGATTCACGCGCCATCAGTTTGGCCAGTAGTAACCGTGCTTTCTCGCCCCCGGACAACGACCGGACAGGCGCACGCGCCTGCGCATCGTCGAACAAGAACTCTTTGAGATAGCCAACCACGTGTTTGGGCTGACCGCGCACCATCACCTGATCCGCTTTCCCCGACACCTGCATATCTTTGTCGCCGGTCAGGTTCTCCCAAAGCGAGCGATCAGCGTCGAGCTGTTCACGGCTTTGGTCAAACACAGCAGGCAACAGATTGGTGCCAAGTTTGACGGTGCCCCCGTCTGGCTGCATCTCTCCCATCAGCAATTTTATAAGAGTGGTTTTTCCAACACCATTGGGGCCGACAAAGGCCACGCGATCCCCACGCTGAACCGTCAGTGTGAGATTGCGAACAATCTGTTTGTCACCAAAAGCGTGTTTCAACTCAGTCGCTTCGATGACTTTCTTGCCAGATTTCGGCGCCGCGGCAAGCGCCATGGCTGCCGCGCCCTGACGCTTGATCTGACCGGCGCGGTCCTTGCGCAGGTCTTGAAGCGCCCGTAGCCGTCCCTGGTTCCGTGTGCGGCGCGCCGAGATGCCTTCGACCGCCCAACGGGCCTCAGACTTGATCTTACGATCAAGCTTGTGCCGCTGCATGTCCTCATCTTCCCAGGTCTTGTCGCGCCAAGCTTCAAAGGCGCCAAAGCCCTGCTCCTGACGGCGTACTTTGCCACGATCAATCCACAGCGTCGCGCGGGTCAGTTCCGTCAGAAACCGCCGGTCGTGTGAGATCAGCACAAAGCCGCGCCGCGTGGTCTTCAGCTCATTTTCCAGCCAGCCAATGGCTTCGATGTCTAGGTGGTTGGTGGGCTCGTCCAACAACATCAGATCGGGTTCTTCCGCCATCAGCTTGGCCAAAGCAGCCCGACGACGTTCCCCACCTGAGGCGGTTTCAACCGCGCGTTCGGGATCGAACTTAAGCCCCTCGCCCGCACGTTCCACCCGGTACATTTCCGACGAGGCAAGGCTTGAGGCTGCGAAATCGCCCAAAGTAGCAAAACCCGACAGATCCGGTTCCTGCTCCATATACCCCACTGAGGTGCCAGAGGGCACTACGTGTTCGCCACGATCGGCTTCGACCAAACCGGCCATCACCTTCATCAGGGTGGATTTTCCCGAACCGTTCCGGCCCACAAGCGCCACACGGTCGCCGGGCTGAACAGTCAAAGACAGGTCATCAAAAACGGGATCGCCACCAAAAGTCAGCGAGATCTGAGAAAGTTGCAAAAGCGGTGTCATAGCCATGTGCCGGAGCTAGGCAAGCCACGCGCTCACGTCAACCCGCAACTGCGCGCAGCAGCCGTTTCCGGGCCGGGGGAATGCGGGCGATCTCAACCCCGGTGAACACATGCAGAGTGTTCATCTGCGTATCCACCACCGCATGGTCGCTCACCCAGCCCCCCATCATCAGATAGGTGCGTAACAAAGGCGGCATCCGCAGCATGGCCTGCTTGGCATCAGGTTTGCGACGCAAACGCTGGGCAAATTGGAACACATTTGGCGCTTTGACCCGCGGCAGCCACCGTTTCGGCGCCAGATGCCGGGCTTTGAGCATCGCAAAAGAATCATAATATTGTTTCGCGTCCGTCCCCGAGAACGAGGCGCAGCCAAACAAAAGTTCGACCCCCTGCGCATCGACATAGGCCGTCATCGCGCCCCAAGCGACACGCAAGACATCCGGGTCAGCGTTGTCCGGGTGGATACAGAATCGCCCCATCTCAACCATCGGCCCCGAAAAATCCTTCAGACTGGACAGCTCGTAATACTGCGCCGAATAGCTTCGCCCGATCTCTGCGCCATTGGTCAGAGGCAAAAATCGAAAGCAACACACAAGTTCATCAGTGCGAGTGTCGATGACCAAAACATGGTCACAAGAAAGGTCAAACGCATCCGCGTCCAACCGATCTTCTCCGTGAAAGGCAATGCCTCGCAACCTCTGAGCCGACGCGACATCGTCCGGCCCCTGGGCCAGACGCGCGAGATAGCGTCCGCGATGAAGCGTGATCATAAGAGCATCCTCTGTCTCGCGCCGTGGCTCAATTGCTTGCGCCCCAATGCCCGTGACCTGTGACACTCTCATGACAGGTTCTGATCCCGGATCAGTTTCCGGTCAAACCGCTGAGGCTCAGGCCACCAATGTTGCCAAACAGCTTGCGAATAAAGCCGATTTCACCATCGCCACTTTTGGTAATGCGACGGTTCAATGCAACCACCTTACCGTCTTCCAGACCATAAGTGGTGATATTTTCGACGACCCCCGCGCTATCGAAACTCACGGCCACGACCTCGCGGTCAATCACTTCGGGGCGGTTCCACCCGTAGTGACGCACCTGAGACTGAATATAATAAAATCCGGAATCATTCAGAACCCCGGCAGAGGTTGGAACCCCAACCAAATCCTCTACGGTGGCACGGGTGTCGACACCCGGCACAATCTGCTGAAGGTCTGCCTCTTCCGGGACATACCCGTGTTGGCGCACCTGCGCGGCGCATCCCCCCAGGACCACAATCGCCAGACCGGCCACTGACAGTTTTGCTGCTCTCTTAACGCTGCGCATCTTCCGCACCTCTTGCCTTGGCTTCATTCGCCACCTATTCGCTTACATAAGGATAGCCAGCCGTTCAAGCACAGGAAAACCCCACCACAATGCCTGCAACTCGCCCCACCGCCACCAAATTCGCCGTTTCAGAGCTGCGCAACACCAGTGCAACTCAGTTCTTGCTCGAGCCAAATGCCGAAGCAAGACAGGCTTTGGCACGTGAATTGGACATCGGATCCGTGCGCAAATTGCGGTTCGTCGGTGAAATTACGCCGAAAGGCAAAAAAGGGTGGAAAGTGGCCGGTAAACTTGGCGCGACCGTCGTTCAAAGCTGCATTGTCACGCTCGAACCGGTCACGACTCGGATCGACACCGAGGTTTTGCGCCACTTTGTCCCCCAAAGCGAACTGGAAGACATCGAAGCCGGATCCGAAACCGAAGTGCCCGAAGACGACAGCACCGAAGTTCTCGAAGACGCAATCGATCTAGAGGTGTTGATGACAGAAGCGCTGTCCCTAGCCCTGCCCAGCTATCCCCGCAAAGACGGAGCAGACCTTGGTTCGGCACAGTTTACGGATGATGGCGTGGCCCCTATAGAAGAAGACGAGATCAAACCATTTGCCGGTTTGGCCGGGTTGCGAGAAAAAATGCGCTCAGACGATGATGAGGTGTGATTTACCTCTTGCTCTTTTAACGTTTCTGCGTATTTTCGCGCCTTCATGAGATGAAACACCTTGTGTTGTTTCGCACTTTACACTAGGGCGTCGCAACACCCCGAAAATCGGGCAGTTGTCCCTGCCCCATGCACAATAAATGAGGTTGAGACATGGCTGTTCAGCAGAACAAAGTTTCGAAATCGCGCCGCAACAACCGTCGCGCACACGACGCTCTGGTTGCAGCGAATCCAAACGAATGCACCAACTGTGGTGAGCTTAAACGCCCCCACCACGTGTGCCCTTCGTGTGGTCACTATGCAGATCGTGAAATCGTAGCTCAGGCTGATGAAGTCGAGCTGGACGAAGACGCGGCATAATTTAAACAATCCAGGCCCAGCATTATGACCTCTTTGAAGGATCAGACACCTTCACAAGCGGCAAGCACCTCGGGCCGGATCGTGATTTCCGTCGACGCCATGGGCGGCGACCGGGGGCCGGCGACAGTAGTCGCCGGCATTTCACATTCTGCCAAGAAGAATCCTGAGCTTGCCTTTCTGCTGCACGGCCCCAAAGCCGAGCTAGAGAAACTGGTCGCGCGCAAACGTGCGTTGGACGGCCGCTGCGAGATCCGCGATGCTGCGGGTGTCGTGACCATGGACGACAAGCCAAGCCAGGTCATGCGCCACGGCAAAGGCACGTCGATGTGGTCGACTGTGGAATCAGTCCGCAACGGCGAGGCCACCGTCGCTGTCAGCTGTGGCAATACCGGTGCCCTGATGGCGCTGTCGATGATCCGCCTGCGCAAATTGCCTGGTGTGAACCGACCTGCCATCGCGATCCTCTGGCCATCACGCAACCCGCAGGGCTTTAATGTCATGCTGGATGTTGGTGCCGACATTCGCGCCGATGCACAGGATCTTTTGCAATATGCCTTGATGGGGGCCTCTTATGCCCGCAATGGCCTTGAGCTTAAGACACCGCGCATTGGCCTGCTGAATGTCGGAACAGAAGAGCACAAAGGCCGGGCTGAACTCAAAGAAGCCCATGACCTGATTGCCAATCATGCCGATCGCGGCCAATTTGAATTTGTAGGTTTTGTCGAAGGTGGCGACATCCCCGGCAGCCGCTGTGACGTGATTGTCACTGATGGGTTTACCGGCAATATCGCGCTGAAAACCGGCGAAGGCACGGCCTCGTTGATTGGTGACCTGCTACGTCAGGCCTTTGCCTATTCCCCGCTCTCGCGCATTGCCTCACTGTTGGCACTGACTTCGCTGCGTCGCCTGCAGAAACGTATCGATCCGCGCCGTGTGAATGGGGGCGTTTTCCTTGGGCTGAACGGCACTGTGGTCAAAAGCCATGGCTCAGCTGATGCCACTGGGGTTTCTGCGGCTGTGAAATTGGCCTTTGAGCTCGCACAGGCGGGTTTTGGCGATAGATTGGCAGCACGGGTTGCGTCTGCCACTCAGCTTGCGCAGGATGGCGCCGATCAAAAGGACCAGAAGCAATCATGACGACTCGCGCCACCGTTATCGGGGTTGGGCATTATCTGCCGGAACGCATTGTAGAAAATGCGGAATTTGAAAAGACGCTGGACACCAGCGACGAATGGATTCGCGCCCGCTCTGGTATCGAGCGTCGCCACTTTGCGGCGGACGGGGAGACCACCTCAGATCTGGCCGTTCACGCAGCGAAAGCCGCGCTTGCAGATGCGGGGCTTGAGCCTGATGATGTCGACGCCATTGTGGTCGCGACCTCCACCGCCGACCTGACATTCCCCTCCTCTGCCACCATGGTTCAGGCCAAACTGGGCATGACTCGCGGCTTTGCTTTTGACATTCAGGCGGTCTGCGCGGGCTTTGTTTACGCTCTGACCAATGCAAATGCCTTGATTTTGTCCGGTCAGGCCAAACGTGTGCTGGTGATTGGTGCAGAAACATTCTCGCGCATTATGGACTGGACCGATCGTGGCACCTGCGTGCTGTTTGGGGATGGTGCAGGTGCGCTTTTGCTGGAAGCACAGGACGGCGCGGGTACCAAAGACGATCGAGGCATTCTGTCGACAGATTTGAACTCGGACGGTCGTCACAAAGACATTCTGTATGTCGATGGCGGCGTCAGTACAAACACCACCGGTCACCTGCGCATGCAAGGCAAGGAAGTGTTCCGTCACGCAGTTGAGAAACTCGCCTCAACTGCCCGTACTGCCTTGGAAAAAGCAGAAATGAACGCGGATGACATTGACTGGATTGTGCCCCACCAGGCCAATATCCGGATCATCTCGGGCACCGCCAAAAAGCTGGGCCTGTCGATGGATAACGTCGTTGTCACGGTTCAGGATCATGGCAACACCTCGGCGGCCTCGATTCCTCTCGCGCTTTCCGTTGGCAAGCAGCGTGGGCAGATCAAACCCGGCGATTTGATCGTCACCGAAGCAATCGGTGGTGGTTTGGCCTGGGGTGCTGTCGTTCTGCGCTGGTAAAGCGCTTTCTGAGCAATATTCACGCGCTTCAAACGCCTTTAGCCAAGTCATTGATATTGACTTGGCTTTTGCCTGTCGCCTAAGCTCCTAGGAAAACCGGGAGGGATTGTAATGGGTGAGAAGACCTTGACGCGCATGGATCTAAGTGAGGCCGTGTTCCGCGAAGTTGGGTTATCGCGTAACGAGAGCGCCGATCTGGTTGAATCCGTTCTCCAACATATGTCGGATTCACTGGTTGACGGAGAACAGGTCAAGATCTCGTCCTTTGGGACGTTTTCGGTTCGAGACAAAGCCGCACGCGTCGGGCGCAACCCGAAGACCGGCGAAGAAGTACCAATCCAGCCGCGGCGGGTGCTCACCTTCCGCCCCTCACATCTGATGAAAGATCGTGTGGCGGCTGGCAATAAAAGCTGAGGCATAAAATATGGCGAAATCCCGCGAAGCATTCCGCACAATTTCGGAAGTTGCGGAATGGCTCGACACGCCTGCGCATGTATTGCGCTTTTGGGAAAGCAAGTTTTCGCAGGTCAAACCGGTCAAACGGGCGGGCGGGCGTCGGTATTATCGTCCCGGCGACATGGAGTTGCTGGGCGGGATAAAAAAACTATTGCACGAAGATGGCATGACCATCAAAGGGGTGCAGAAAATCCTACGCGAGCAAGGGGTGCGCCATGTCGCGGGTCTCTCCGCGCATCTCAGCGAGGGTGACGGCGCAACGATCGAAGATGCGCCCTATACCGAGGTCGATATCGACGATCACGAGAGCGAAGTTGTCTCATTTCCGTCGGAAGAGACGCAGCGACGGCAGCCTACGCGGACCGAACCACATACACCTGATTTGTTTGCGGATTTGGACGCGGTGCATTCTATCTCCGCAGAATCGGATGACCTTATCGACATGGAAGATGATCCCTGGTTGGGGTCTCCTCGCGCTCCAGAAGACAGCATGGGAACACCTCAGGCTTCAGCGGAAACAGGCAATACAGCTGAAAATGACATGCCTCTGCCCGTCGCCAGTGATGAAGGTGAACTTCAAGACGACGACGATGAGCTGGGAAATCAGATCTCTGAGACTGAGACTGAGACTGAGACTGAGAACGTTCTGCAGGTTCTCGCTGAGCCACCAGTGCCCGATGAGACATCGGACCAAGTTGATACGCTTGTCTTCGAACAGCCCCCCTCCGAAGATCTAGACGTGACAGCCGACGCCCTGGAAACGCCGGACGACTCTCTGGAAGTCTCTACTGAGACTGAGCAAGATCCGATTCTTTCGCAGGCGGAAGCAAATACTGATCAAGACGAGGTCGAAACGCCTCCGCGCAGCGCAGGTGTTTTGACCCTTTTGTCCAAGCTTGGTCCCCTTTCCGAGCAGCATAAACAGGACCTTCTCCCGCATCTCGTCGCGGTTCGGTCTCTTGCGCAGCATTATCAGCAACCAACTCAGACGTTAGATTAAAAAAGTTCAGTTTTGGGCTTGCCCCCGCCGGTAATAATAGTATGACAGGCGGACAAGTCGGGCTATGGCGCAGTCTGGTAGCGCGTCCGTCTGGGGGACGGAAGGTCGCAGGTTCGAGTCCTGCTAGCCCGACCAAAAACACTGACTTGTCAAGGGCTTGCCCTTCGATCCTAAAGCACGGCAGAGGCACCCGCCTCTGCCGCTTTTCGTTGTAGACTTGAAAGACTTTCAAATTCTGTTGCGTTCCAAAGCACGGTTGTTATTCAGTCAGACAACCAATCTAGGAGCGCGACATGACCGGTGTTTTGGCAAGCCAACAAATCGAAACATTGATCGCCTCGGGCGCGCTGTCTGCCGCGACCCCCTTTGTTGACGGCCAGATCCAACCCGCCAGTCTTGACCTGCGCCTGGGCAACATCGCCTACCGCGTTCGCGCCTCCTTTCTGGCCGGTGAAGGGCGTAGCGTCGCCAGCCGTCTAGAAGAGTTTGAAATGCACCGCATCAATCTCACCCATGGAGCCGTGCTAGAAAAAGGCGCGGTCTATGTGGTGCCGCTGTGCGAACACCTCAATTTGGATGCCGCAACACAGGCCATCGCGAATGCCAAAAGCTCAACCGGGCGTCTGGATCTCTTGACGCGCGTGATCACCGATGGCGGTGTTGAATTTGACCGCATTCCGGCAGGATATCAGGGGCCGCTTTACGCCGAGATCTGCCCCCGCTCTTTCTCTGTGCTGGTGCGTCCCGGCATGCGCCTGAACCAGATCCGCTTCCGGCAGGGTCAGGCGGTTCTCACCGACGATGAATTGCAAACTTTGCACAACAGCGACACGCTTGTTGCTGGTGGTCCAGCGGTGATCTCTCAGGGGTTGGGTTTCTCTGTCGATCTAGAGCCCGCTGAGAGCGATCTGGTCGGGTACCGCGCCAAACCGCACACCGGGGTGATCGACCTCGATCTCATCGGTCATTATGCGCCAGAAGAATTCTGGGAGCCCCTGCGCACCACCAAAGGTCAATTGGTTCTGGACCCGGGTGCGTTTTACATTCTAGTCAGCCGAGAAGCGGTTCATATTCCGCCGGGCTATGCCGCTGAGATGGCGCCGTATCTGGCGATGGTTGGGGAATTCCGCGTTCATTATGCCGGGTTCTTTGATCCGGGCTTTGGTCACGCTCAAGCCGGCGGGACAGGCGCACGTGGCGTGCTTGAGGTGCGCTGTCACGAGGCCCCTTTTGTGCTCGAACATGGGCAGACGGTTGGCCGTCTGGTCTATGAGCACATGTCAGAGGTGCCGCAACAGCTTTATGGAGTTGGCATTGCGTCCAACTATCAGGGACAGGGCCTGAAGCTTTCAAAGCATTTTCGCAGCGGATCGGTTTAACGCATCCAACGCATCATGCGGCGCATCTGGTTGATCTGACGCCCCGCATTGGGCCCACCGCCAAATTTGGTGACCAGTTTGCGAATAATCTGGTTCCCGAACTGACGCATGATCATTCTGATCAATCTATCCGATGACATGGCTTTCTCCTGCTTTGACGACACCCTAGCAGGAGTTTATGGCGAAACTCAGGCGTTGCTGCCATCCCGCTCGGCCTGTTCCTTCAGGCTCAGCACAACCCGATTGCGGCCTGAAGCTTTGGCCTCATACATCGCATGGTCAGCGGCCGCGACGTGATCTTCTAGATCTAGGTCATTGTCCGGATCCACTAGACGTACGCCAATGGACGCCGTCAGAGGATAGCTGTGATCGGGATGGATGTGCACCGTGCGAATGGCTGCACCAAACCGATCCGCCTTGGCCAAAAGTGACCTTTGACTTTGATACCGCGTCAGAACCAGAAACTCTTCGCCGCCCCAACGTGCAAGGACATCTCCAGGTTCCAAGACCTCTTTCAGCGCCACGACAACCCGTTTGAGCACATCATCCCCGGTTTCATGCCCATAGGTGTCATTCACCGCTTTGAAATAGTCGAGATCCATTAAAATGACGCCCAGGCGATGGGTGTCAGACATCTCGTAAAAGGCATGAACGGCGGCACGGCGGGATGCGGCGCCGGTCAGGTCATCTCTCGCAAGATCCTGTAACAGCTGCGCCTGTGCGCGGCGCGACCGGTCAAGCAGGCGCGCATAACGGCTGGAAAAGCTGACGATTTGAGCCAGCACCAAAAACAGCAAGACCACGAGATATATCGGAAGAAGCTGTGCCTTGGTTCCGAAATCCAGCCAGAGCACCACAGTAAACACCAGCGAAACACAGAGCCAAAGTTTCAACTGCAGTCGAAACAGCCGCCCATCTGGCGTGCTCCGCAACAGCGCACGCAAGCGAGGATGACGAATGAAGTCTGACAGCGCCAAAAGCCCCAAGGCGGCCAAAGCGAAATGAAGCAATGCACCGAGTTGCGTCTGACCTGCACCCAGCCCAAGCAAATAGCTCTGCACCCCAACGACTGGCAATGTGAGCCCAACCAGTGTCAGCAAGAAAGCCAGATCTTTGTAAGGCCGTGACATCAGCTGGCCCAATGACAGGCACACCAGCGCCAAAGCGCAATGCGACAGCGTCGAGAGCGGCACCAAACTTGCTACAACTCCGGCAATGCCAACCAAACCTGTAGCGAACCAAAGATGCCAGGACATCGCAAATTGGATGCGGACCGTTGCAACAGCCAGAACCGCAAGGCTAAGACCCGCAACAATCGGAAAATACGGGTGAAACACCAGTCCAACTGTGTTCTCGCGACCGATCAGTCCCCATAAAATAGCGACGCAAACAATGAGAAACAGCAGCAGTCGCAATCGATAGCTGGGCATGCGGCGCACAAAACTGGCCGACCGGTCGGAATACTTTAACGTTTGCCAGAACTCCCCCCAAGAGACGCTGCCCTTGGCCGGTAAAAATCGCATTGTTGGAAACCAGATAATTGCGCTGCAAATTGCATTTCGCGCGACGATCCAGTCAAAAGGTTAACAAGTGGTTAATGGAGGGCTATCCAGGCCGGAAAACGGTTAGTCTTCAAACAATTCGCTCTGCCCTGCGGTCGATGCCTCTTCCGCATCCACATCACCTTCGCCCGGTCGCGGCGTATCAGCCATGGCCCGGCTTTCCAACAGACCGGCTGCGCGTAGTTCTGCCAAGCCCGGCAAATCGCGTGCGGATTCGAGACCGAAATGGTCAAGGAACCCTTCGGTGACCACAAATGTCACGGGGCGGCCGGGCGTCATGCGCCGACGTCCAAAGCGAATCCACTCCATCTCAAGCAACTGATCCACCGTGCCACGGCTGACACTAACACCACGAATTTCCTCGATCTCTGCGCGTGTCACCGGCTGATGATAGGCCACAATTGCCAGAGTTTCGATCGCCGCGCGGGATAGTTTGCGGTTCTCGACCACTTCACGCTGCAACAAATAGGCCAAATCGGGCGCGGTCCGAAACGCCCAGCCCTCGCCCACTTTGACCAGTTGTACGCCCCTGCCCTCATAGTGTTTGCGCAGCGCCACCAGGGCTTCGGCCGCGTCACTACCGTGCGGCATACGGTCATTCAGATCACGTGCTGAAATGGGATCAACCGAGGCAAACAACATTGCTTCGATCATACGTTGCTGCTCAGCCAGGTCAGGGGCTTCAAACAGGCTGTCTGTCTGCGCGTTTTGATCAGTCACGTGGCGTTTCCTTTCTACGCAGGAGAATGGGGGCAAAGGTGGCGTCCTGTTGGATCTCTGCCTTGCCTTCTTTCACAAGCTCAAGTGAGGCGGCGAAAGTGGCGGCTGTGGCGGAGCGGCGGCGCGTCGGATCCTCTTTCCAATCCTCGGGCAAATAGGCCTGAATATCGGTCCAACTGCCCGCAAAGCCGATCATTCCCCGAATGCGGGTCAGGGCCTCTTCCATGGTAAACACACTGTCGCGATCCATGACAAAAGGCCGAAATTCTTCTTTGGTGCGCAGACGGGAATAGGCCTGCATCAGATCGACCAGATTGGCGGTATAGGTCACACGGCGGATTTTGGTGACATCCTCACTCACGCCGCGCGCAAAGAAATCACGCCCCAGTCTGTCGCGGGCCATCAACTGCGCAGCCGCGTTCCGCATCGCTTGTAGGCGTTCAAGTTGAAACGCCAGATGCGCCGCAAGCTCTTCACCCGAAGGGCCATCTTCTGTCGGATCGGGGGGCAGCAACAACCGGGATTTCAAAAAGGCCAGCCAGGCCGCCATCACCAGGTAATCCGCAGCCAACTCAAGCCGCAAGGCTTTGGCCTCTTCGACAAATCCAAGATACTGACGCGCCAGATCGAGGATAGAAATTGTGCGCAGGTCCACCTTCTGGGTCCGGGCCATCGTCAGCAACAGATCAAGCGGACCTTCATAGCCGGCCACGTCAATCACCAAGGCCTCGGCCGACAATCGGTCGGTCACAGAGAGCAGTTCGGGAGGGGTATCTTGAGTATCGTCAATCATGGGTGCCGAGGGGCGTAACCTCGGCAAGCGCATCATGCAAGGCCGCGATGTCCTCACTTAGGGGGGATTGACGCGAGGCAAGCGCCAGATCGGCACGTTTTCGCGCCGCGCCCTGCAACTCGGTCAGCTCGGCGGCCACGGCCTGCATCTCAGGCATTTTGCCATTACAGTGCAAAACAACATCACATCCCGCATCCAAAGAGGCGCGAGCCCGCTCTCCCGGTCCGCCAGACAGGGCTTCCATGCCGATATCATCGGTCATCAACAATCCGCCAAACCCAATCTCATCGCGGATCAGGCGGATCATGGTTTCAGAGATCGTTGCCGGTTGCGGATCGATCTCTTCAAACACAAGATGCGCTGTCATGCCCAACGGTGCGTTGGCAAAAGGTTTGAACGCCGCAAAATCAACGTGATCCAAACTGGCTTTGGGGTCTGAAATGCGCGGCAGTTCGAGGTGACTGTCCAGCTGCGCCAAACCATGCCCCGGCAGATGTTTGATCACCGGCAGAACACCGGCATCCATAAGCCCCTGCTGCACAGCAAGGCCAATCTGCGTGACCAATTCGACGCTTTCGCCGTAACACCGATTGCGCAGGAAGGGATGAGTGGTGGCGCGGGCTACATCGAGCATTGGGGCACAATTGCCATCGATCCCAAACGCGCGCTGCTCAAGTCCAATAATCTGCGACCGTAGACGCATCGCCAGCACCGCATTGGCGCCGTAGCGGGCCACATCATCGAGTGGCGGCAGCCAGTCAGTCACCAGAGGCGCGCGAAGTCGCTGAACCCGCCCCCCTTCCTGATCGATGAAAATCGGAGCGTCCCAGCCCACGGCACCACGTAGATCATCGCACAGGGCCTTGATCTGCTCACCCGTATCGATATTGCGGGCAAACAGGATAAACCCGAAAGGTGAGACCTGAGAGAAAAAGTCTTTCTCCTCAGAGCTCAGGCGCAGGCCCTCACAGCCGAAGATTGCTGCGCCCAGTCGGATCATTTCGAGCCTACGGGGATACAATCAATGTTCTGCGCCTCAAAGGCGGAACAGAACCGACGCGATTCGGCCACGTCGGCAAACCCATGCACCCGCAGGCGGTAGAAAATCTTACCACCGGAATTGGCGCGCTGGATCACGCGGTCTTTGCCTTCAAGGTAATCACCGAACCGCACCTCAAGACGCGCCCATTCTTTGCGCGCAGTCTCGGGGCTGTCGAAGGCACCAATCTGCGCCAGACGTGTGCCCGACGGCAGGGTTGCCGGATCGATTTCTTTGGTGGCTTTGCTCACATCTACAGGCTGCGCCCCAAGTGACGCGGTGCGCAATCCAACAGGCCGCAGGCGTGGGCGCAAAGACCGCGCCAGACCTTTGCCCGGTTTCGGAGCTTCGACGCGGCGCGGCGTGGGGGCCACGCTTGGTGTTGTGCCCGTCGCAGCAAGATCAGTCACTCCTGTGATCGCAGGCTTATCCGATCCAGGCTCCAACGCCGTCAATGGCGTGGCGCCGCTGGCAAGCTGATTGGCCAGCGCCTGAATGGGATCTGTTTCATCGACAGAGAGTTCAAGTGCGCTTGCTTTATCCGCGAGCGATGCCTGCAGAGGCATGAGGGGACTTTGCGGAACCGCAATCAGATCACCGGTTGCGACATCCTCCGCAGCGAGGCCAGCAGGCACAGGCGCAAGAACCAACCGATCTGACGGCGCCGCGGCAGCTCCAACACCCGCGATGGCATTCACAGATAGGCCTTGATGGTCCGCCACATCGCCACCGGGATCACTTGGCGCCACACGCATCGGGCCGCCCATCGCCTGAACGATCGGAACCCCGGCGACATCACGGGCCATCACACGATAGCCCCACATGCCAACACCAACAATCAAAGCAATCGAAGCCGCCGCTCCTAGCCAATTGCCCAGAGATGCCACTTTCACTGATGCGGGGGCCATTGAGGCCCCTTCATAGGTGTAATCCGCCATAACTGCCTCGTCTGGCACAGCCGATTCATTGCCGGCCATGCGTTCTGCTCTGTGTTTTGGCGCGAGTGTCCCCGCGCCTGCCTGATACATCCGACGGAGGTGCGTCTTATTTTAACGCATCTCTTCCGCTGGAGTTACGCCAAGGATACCAAGTCCCGCCGAAATAACAACGGCTACGGCCCGGGCGAGTGCAATTTTTGATTGTGTGACTTTGGGGTCATCCTGCAGGAACCGCAGTGAAACCTCTTTATTGCCCCGGTTGTAGTGCCCGTGTAGGTCACTTGCCAGCTCTTGCAGATAGGTCGCCACGCGGTGCGGCTCGTGGGTTTTTGCGGCCGTTTCGACCAGACGAGGCCACTCGGCCAGCTTACCAATCAGGGCAAGCTCAGTCGGGTGATCCAGACCGGACAGATCCACATCCGCCAGCGCAGCATCCGAGGTTTCAACACCTTTCTCTGCCGCATTACGCAGCACCGAACAAATCCGCGAATGCGCATATTGCACATAGAACACCGGATTTTCGCTCGACTGCTCCAGCGCCTTGTCAAAATCGAAATCCAGCGCCGCGTCGTTTTTGCGGGTCAGCATGATAAAGCGGGTCACATCTGCGCCCACCTGATCTACCACGTCACGCAGGGTGACAAAGGTCCCTGCCCGCTTGGACATTTTGAACGGTTCGCCGTTTTTAAACAGCTTCACAAGCTGGATCAGCTTAACATCCAGCGGCGTTTTCCCGCCGGACAGGGCCGACACAGCCGCCTTCATCCGTTTGACATAGCCACCGTGGTCCGCGCCAAAGATATCGATCAGCTGGTCATAGCCGCGGGTCACCTTGTCATAGTGATAGGCGATGTCAGGCGCGAAATAGGTCCAGCTGCCATCCGATTTCTTGATTGGGCGGTCGACGTCATCGCCGTGCTCGGTCGATTTGAACAGGGTCTGTTCGCGTGGTTCCCAATCTTCGGGCTTTTTGCCTTTAGGCGGCTCAAGCACACCATCGTAGATCAGACCTTTGTTTTCCAGATCAGCAATGGCAGCTTCGATCCGACCTGTGCCGTAAAGCGACTTTTCCGAATAGTATTCATCCATCACCACGCCCAGTACCCGAAGGTCTTCGCGGATCAGATCCATCATCTCTTCGGTGGCGAACTCACGAATTTCGGCAAGCCAGACATCTTCGCCTTTGCCCACAAAGGCGTCGCCCTTCATGTCTTTCAGCTTGTGCCCGACGGGCACAAGGTAATCCCCGGGATAGGTGCCTTCTGGGAACTCGACACTCTCGCCATGGGCTTCGAGATAACGCAGATAGACCGAGCGCGCCAGAACATCGACCTGCGCACCGCCGTCGTTGATGTAGTATTCGCGCGTGACGTCGTAGCCGGCAAAATCAAGCAAAGCCGCCAGCGCATCGCCCACAACCGCACCGCGGGTGTGGCCCACGTGCATAGGGCCGGTCGGGTTGGCCGAGACAAACTCGACATTGACCTTCTGCTGCGCGCCAAACGTCGAGCGGCCATAGTCTTTGCCCGCCGTCAGAATGGCCTTGGGCAGCCCCTGCCAGACCGACGGGTCCAGCCGCAGGTTCAAGAACCCCGGGCCTGCCACATCGGCGCTTGCCACACGGGGATCAGTTGCCAGTCGCGCCGCCAATGCCTCTGCAATGTCACGTGGTTTCTGTTTGGCAGGTTTTGCCAGCACCATAGCGGCGTTGGTTGCCATGTCCCCATGGGCCGGGTCACGCGGTGGTTCCACTGTCACCGGGACAAGGTTCAGCTCACCGGGCAGCGCGCCGTCGGCCTGCATGGCGTGGATCGAGGCGAGCACCAGCTCGCGAATATCAGTAAAGAGGTTCATTGATTGGCTCCGAAACTTGCGCCCCGTCTACCATGATGGCGCGTGGCGTCAAATCGGCTAAAGGATGGGATTGTGGTTAGGTTGCGATTTTCGGAGGGGTCAGGGCGATAAGCCGTGTCCCCTCGGCGCTTCGCAACGCCTCAACAGAAGATATCAACGTCACAGTACCCCCGGCGGTGACCTGTGCCACCGGAATCGCATCCGGATGGGTGTCGCGCCAGTTTTCTACCCCAAAGGTTTCGGACAAGGTGGTGACGCGAAACCCCCAACCGTCCAACATGCGTGACCGGGTCTCGAAAAAGGTCTCATCGCCGCCCACAGGCTGACCACCTAAGGTATTGGGCAGACTATGGCGCGAACTGTTATCTTTGAGGCGTTTGAGTTGATACACATTCTGCCGCCCGAACTCGGGCGCGAGATCCGTAGCAACCAGCGTGTTATAGGCATCATCGTCGGTGGCACAGATCAGCTTTTCATAGGCCACCAGATTCAGACGATGGTGTGCGTCTTCCGACAGAAGGTCGCCATAATAAACCGAGAGCCCCGCCTCACGGGCGCGACGCAGATAGGCATGGTTGCGCTCGGAAATAACCACCGGCACGTCGATAGACTGCAGCGCCTCTGCCAGTTCAACAGTCCAGCGGGACCCACCCAAAAGGATCACTCCGGGCCGTGTTGAAGCGGTCAATCCCAACAACCGGGCCAACGGGGTAAGGGTAAACCCGTGTAACACCACCGTGGTCGCCACCAGCGCAAAGGCCAAGGGTGCGATGCGATGTGCATCCGCAACACCTAATGTCACCAACCGCTCCCCAAACAAACCCGCAACCGCCACCAGAACAACGCCACGTGGCCCGGTGAACCCCACCAAAAGACGTTCGCGCCAGGGCACATTGGAGAAAGCCAGCGCAATCAACACCGGCAGTGGGCGTGCGATCAGGATCACCGAAAGAACAAAGGCCCCTGCCCGCCAGTCCAGGGTCTGCAGAGTGTCGAGGCTCATGCCTGCCGCCAGAAGAATGAACACGCCCGAAACCAGCAAAACCGTGGCATGTTCCTTAAAGCGGCGCAGTTCAACAAAGCTTGGCAAATCCGCATTGGCGATCCACAGCCCCATGATGGTCACCGTCAGAAGCCCGCTTTCGTGCAGCACGTGGTCTGACAGGGCAAACACCGCCAGAACCACAACAAATAGCACGGGCACTTTCATGTATTCCGGAACCCAGCCGCCGCGGAACGCCCGCGCAATGCCCCAACCAGCGGCAACGCCCAACACGGTTGCAACCAAAATCCCGACCAGCAAGACCTGCACAGCATGCGCAACACCGGTCGCGGTTTGCATCACCACAACCACCTCAAAGGCAAGAACCGCCGCCAAGGCACCCACCGGGTCATTGACGATGGCCTCCCATTGCAACAGATTTGCCGGTCGGCGCTGAAGCCGGGCCTGTCGCAAAAGCGGCGCAATCACAGTGGGTCCGGTGACAATCATGATGCCGCCGAAAACCGCCGAAGCCTCCCAGCTGAGGCCAGCAACAAAGTGCAGCACCGAGGTAGATGCCAGCCACCCCAAAGGCGCGCCAACAACAACCAATCTCCGCACGCCCTTTGCGGCATCCGAAAGCGCATGCAGATTCAGCGTGAGCCCGCCTTCAAACAGGATAATCGCCACAGCAATCGCAACCATAGGTTTCAGCATGTCGCCAAACTGGGCCTTGGGATCAAACAGCCCAAAGATCGGACCAACCAAAAGCCCAACCGCTAACATGATCACAATACCAGGAAGACGCAGGCGCCAGGCCAGCCATTGGCTGCCGACCCCCAAAGCCCCAACAACCGCAAAGGCCAAGACAGGATCCAATCCAGATGTTTCTGCAACGGCCATCGCGTTTTCCCTCTTATGTCAAACGGCTTAGCCGTCGATCAAAACATCTGTCCCCGTCAAACGCGCATGTTGCTGCAGCGCAAAGCGATCGGTCATCCCAGCAATGTAATCCGCAACAAGCCTTGCCAGTTGCTCTTTGCTCTGCGCCTGTTCGATCTCTGGCTGCCACCGTTTCGGCAGATGAGAGGGATCGTCCAAATAGGCCGGGAAAAGTTCGTTCAAGGCAATGGTGACGCGACGGCGCTGTTCCATCACGCTTGGAGCGCGGTACATGTTTTTGAACAGGAACGACCGGATCTCTTTCAAATCGCTCCAAAAATCCGGAGAGAAGGCAATGACTTGATGCCCCAGCTCGCGAATGTCCTGTGCCGATCTACACTTGGCCTCGGCCAATATCGCACGAGAGGTATCAAGAACATCCGTGACCATGACACCAAACACCCGGCGCAAGGCTTCGTGGCGGCGGCGATAGGCGTCCAATCCCGGATAGGTGCGATCCACCTCGTGATAGGCCTCGCCGATCATTGGCAGGTCTTGAATTTCGATCTCGGTAAACAACCCGGCTCTGAGGCCATCCTGCAGGTCGTGATTGTTGTAAGCAATATCATCGGACAGGGCCGCAACCTGTGCCTCGGCGCTGGCATGTGTGTGCAGTTCCAGATCATGCCGGCCATTGTATTCCGCCAAGGCATAGGGGATGTCACCGGTGACGGGGCCATTGTGTTTGGCGATACCTTCAAGCGTGTCCCACGTCAGGTTCAGCCCATCAAAGGCCGCATAGTGCCGCTCAAGCGAGGTGACAATGCGAATGGTCTGCGCATTGTGGTCAAAGCCGCCATAGGGGGCCATCAACTCGGCCAAAGCATCTTCGCCCGTGTGTCCAAACGGCGTGTGTCCCAGATCATGCGCCAAGGCGACGGCTTCAGCCAGATCGGTATTCAGCCCAAGCGCATTGGCGATGGTCCGGGCCACCTGCCCCACTTCAATTGAGTGCGTCAAACGGGTGCGATAGAAATCACCCTCATGTTCAACAAAAACCTGCGTCTTATGTTTGAGCCGCCGAAAGGCCGAACAATGAATAATGCGGTCTCGATCCCGTTGATAACACGACCGATGTGCGCTGTGATCTTCTTCGTATAGGCGCCGCGACGGCGCCTGCGGGTCACATGCAAAATCTGCGCGCATCACCTTGCGCTCCTTGTCCCCTCTGCTCAAGGCGCATATATTGCAATTCCAAAGCGAAATAAACCATGAGGTTGGCTATGCAATTGCCACCAAAAGTCACAGACCGCGCCTTTGCCCGCCTGCATGAAATTGGTGCCGCCGCCGATGGCAAGGCGCTCCGGATTGCTGTCGAAGGTGGCGGGTGTTCTGGTTTTCAATATGACATTCGTTTGGATGAAGTCACAGATGAAGATCTCGTGCTAAGTGGTTCAGGTGAAAGCGTTTTGATCGACCCCATTTCCCTGCCATTTTTGGCGGAAGCGGTGATTGATTTCACCGATGAATTGATCGGCGCACGCTTTGTCATCGAAAATCCAAATGCGTCAAGCTCATGTGGATGCGGCACATCTTTCTCGATGTGACCTGCCCCTGACGCAGATCAGACAACAACTCAAAATAAACGCCCAGCACCTGCGCGGGCGTTTATTTTGTATTGGGTCAGATTATTCTGCGGGTGTCGCGCTTGCCGCAGTGACCTGCCGCCGCATGTCGCGGATCTTGCCCAGGGTCTCCTCAACCACAAGCCAGATCCCCGAGGCCACCACCATCATAACGCCAAGCAGGGTTCCAAGTGTCGGCAACTCGCTAAAGAACAACGCCCCAATGGCCACCATCCAGACAAATTGTAGGTTCATCAAAGGGATGGCGACAAAGGCTGGCAAGAGACGCAGGGCTTCCACCACCACATAGCGCGCACCAAACAGCACCACAGCATAGGCTCCGACCCAGCCAAGATCAGTCAGGCTCATCGGTTTCCAAACAAAGGGCAACGCCAGCCCCATCACCACAAGCAGGGCGAGGTTCGGCCAAAACACCTGCGCCATCGGCACCCGCTCGGCTTTGGCAATATAGCGAGCTGCGATCATTGACCCACCGCCTGTCACCGCGGCCAATACGGCCCAAAAATGACCGGCCTGCATGTCGCTCAGGCCACCGGGCATCAAAAAGACAATCCCGCCAAGCCCTAAGATCAGCGCGGCCCAGGCCATTGGACGCGGAGGTTCATTGAGAACCGGCCCCGACAGCGCCGCCGCAATCAATGGGATCAATCCGATAAACAGAAACACATCGGCAAACGGCAATAACCGAAAGGCCATGAAAAACGCCAGCGAAGCGACGACGGTCAAACCGGACCGTATCGCCATGGGCCAGACCGATATCACTTTGAGCGGACCCGCGACCGTGGTTTTGGATCCGCCGTAGGCCATCAACACAACCAACGCAGAAGACAACGCAAACAATTGCGGGGCAGCATAGCCGCCCGCAATAAACTTGGTGATCCCATCAGCAGCAGCCATCATGCCGGTGTAAACCAGCACCAATACAACCCCTATGCCCGCGCCTTTCATTGCGCACCTGCCCGGGCGAACCCTTCGAAATAGGCCTCAAACTTCGGGCTACTCTCCGCAGCAGTTTCTAATACGGTGTGGGCTTCGGGAGAGAGGTAGGGCTCAAGACGGCGGCGCATCACAGACCAATTACCGCTGCGGTTATGGTCCAGGCCAAGCATCACCTGACTGATCTCACGCAGCGCCGTCTGCCCCGCAGGACGATCAATGCGCATCCGCCCACCGGACATGGCGTGGCGGAATATCGGCGCATCGACAACGGCCTGGTGCCAGTTGCACACCAGAAACGCGTGATATTCGTCGTTTAAAGGCACGTACTCGCCCTCCTCGATCTCAAAACATGCCGTCTCTGCAACAAGCCAGTCCGTCCAAGTTCTGGGCGGCTCCTCCCCGGCGTAGCGCAGCGCGATACAGATTTCTGCCAACAAATCAGCGTTCTGATCCAGAAAAGCGGTCAGTCCAGCAAAGTGCAGGCTCTGCCTACTATCTACGCTAAGTTTTGGATCACGTCGACCATACTCGCTCAAGTAGAATGAAATATGTGTCAATTCATACGCGGCTTTTTTATTAGGAAGTGCAAAGGTCTGATGACGCGACGTAAAATCCCGTAGCCTGTCATCAAGCGTTTCATCTCGCGTTGGATCCACACCGCGCCGTAGCATCAAACGACGCGCTTCTGCCCGTTGCAGATCGGAAAGCTCGGCCCCAACCAATCCCTGCTGCACGGCAAAGTTGATCATCTTTTCCGACTGATTCCCCGGCATCCCCAGATCTTCAAGATCCAGAACAAGGGAGAGCAGAAACCGATAATACTGCGGGAAAAATGAAAGCCGTTTCGAGGCATTTTCATAAAACTCTGAATAAACCGAAAGCGCATCAGCGGGGATCTTTTGCCCGGTGCATTCCAGAATGTTTAGAACTTCGGCATTTTCTTTTAGCCAAAAGACGTCATCTGAAATGCGACGTGACTTGGCAAAGCTGGCCAGAAGCGCGGTGATCCGCGCCTCCGTGGGCTTAATCCGGGTCGGGACGGTCAATTGGATTACATTACTCACAACACCACTCCTCTATTTCTATTGGCAAAGGCGTATCAAGTCGCCCCGCCCGGGTTCTCAGGCATTAGGCTTTGGCCGGACCCGACCAAGAGGTGAAGGCCTGAACATTATCGCCTTGTTCGACGGTCCCGATTGCAGGACCCGACCACGACGTGAAAGCTTCGACGTTGTCGCCCTGTTCTGTGGTGCCGGTCGCCGGATCCGACCATGAGGTAAAGGCCTGAACATTGTCGCCTTGCTCGGCCGAACCGGTTGTCGGACCTGACCACGACGTGAAGGCCTCAACATTGTCGCCCTGTCCTGTGGTGCCGGTGGCAGGGCCAGACCATGAGGTGAACGCCTGTACGTTGTCACCCTGCTCGACGGTGCCGGTAGTAGGACCCGACCACGAGGTGAAGGCCTCAACATGATCCCCCTGTTCCGTTGTTCCGGCGGCTGGC
This sequence comes from Pelagimonas sp., assembly GCA_049116335.1. Classification (GTDB taxonomy): domain Bacteria; phylum Pseudomonadota; class Alphaproteobacteria; order Rhodobacterales; family Rhodobacteraceae; genus CANMIH01. Next base: position 47,201 of record JAGDYZ010000008.1, read on the forward strand.
CCGGACCACGAGGTAAACATCTCGGTCGCATCGCCGGTTTCGATTTCGCCCTCGGCTGGCCCCGACCATGAGGTGAACATCTCAACACCCTCTCCGGTCAGGGCACTTTTATTAACGAAAGAAAGGCTTTGTTTAGAAATTTCGTGCTTCAGTTGAGCGGACATTGAATTTCTCCCTGTGAGAATTGGTGTGAATTACCCCCTCAAATTGCTCGCCTATTGGGAATTCAAAAAGCCCCTTTCTTGCTAAGGTTGTGCAATTGCCAAATTATCCACATGAGGGTCGAATTGCATATTCCGTTACCAATTCGTTAATACGCTTTATCCACAGCGCTTTAATTTTTGTGGATAGATTTCTGAATTTGCAGAGTTTTTCGGTTTGCAAGGTTGCAAATTCGCGAATCAAGAGGTTCTTCTTGCACTGTTGCTGTCGCTGGGCGATACGAATCCAAACGGAGGCGCCCTATGAAATTTGCAACGTTCAACATCAATGGTATCAAAGCTCGGACCCCTGCGCTTGTCGAATGGTTGACCAGCGCGCAGCCAGATGTGGCAGTCCTTCAGGAAATCAAATCAATTGATGACGCGTTTCCGCGTCAGATTTTTGAAGACATGGGCTATAATGTTCACACCCATGGCCAGAAGAGCTTTAACGGTGTCGCCATACTGTCAAAACTGCCACTAGAAGATGTCACCCGGGGCTTGCCGGGCGATGACAGCGACGAACAGGCGCGCTGGATCGAGGCCACGGTTGTTGGTGAGAAACAGGCGCTGCGCATCTGTGGGCTTTATCTGCCGAATGGCAATCCAGCCCCCGGCCCCAAGTATGATTATAAACTTGCCTGGATGGATCGGCTTTATGACCGGGCTCAGGCGCTGATGGCCGATGAAATGCCCGCGCTGATGGCCGGTGATTACAATATCATCCCGCAGGCTGAGGATGCTGCGAAACCCGAAAGCTGGACCGAAGACGCCCTGTTTCGCCCCGAGAGCCGCGAAGCCTATCGCAAGATCCTCAATCTTGGCTTTACCGAAGCCTTCCGCGCCCAGCATGCCGCCCCCGGTCACTACAGTTTCTGGGATTACCAAGCCGGCGCATGGCAGCGAAACAATGGCATTCGCATCGACCACATCCTACTGACCCCTGCTGCGGCCGATCTGGCCGGGGATTGCTGGATCGAAAAAGACACTCGCGCCGGGGAAAAACCCTCTGACCACGTTCCGGTCTGTATCGAGCTGGACATCTAAACCATCTGAACAGACGGCTAAGAACCAAGCGCCCCACACCGGAGCGCTTATGTTTTTTTTCAGATCCCCAAGAGGCCGTGGAAACACATCCGTCGCAGGCAATTGCCTTGCACCCCAGGCGTGGCCGCACTACCTCTATATAGAATATATCTAAACTACCGGAGTCGGGCGCCATGCCGATGCATGCACAGCAAATCGAAGACCTTCTGCGCGAAAGCTTTCCTGATGCGGAAATCCAGGTCGCCGGAAGCGACGGCGTTCACATGTCGGCCATGGTGGTCGATGAGAGCTTTCGCGGTAAAAACCGCGTCCAGCAACAACGCGCTGTATACGCCGCGCTCAAAGGCAAAATGGACGGCCCGTCAGGTGAACTCCACGCCCTCGCGCTGACAACCCGCGCCCCTGACTGACATTTGCAGTCTCCGTTTGACTGCCCAAAATGAGTGTAACCGGCTCACATGCCGATAGGACTATAAACATGACCGACGCAAAAACTCAGATCGACGAAACCGTCAAAGCCAATGACGTGGTGCTGTTCATGAAGGGCACCAAATCCATGCCGCAGTGTGGCTTTTCCAGCCGCGTGGCTGGTGTGCTGAACTACCTGGGCATCGACTATTCCGATGTGAACGTTCTGGCCGATGAAGGTATCCGTCAGGGCATCAAGGATTACTCCGACTGGCCCACCATTCCCCAGCTGTACATCAAAGGCGAATTTGTCGGCGGTTGTGACATCATCACCGAGATGACCCTCTCGGGTGAATTGGACAAGATGTTCGACGACAACGGTATTTCCTACGACAAAGACGCGGCGGACAAGATCCGCGAAGCCAACGCGTAAGCGTGCTTCGAGATGTCCATGTGACGTCTTTGGACCAGACAGAACAAAGGGCGGGATCAACAGATCCCGCCCTTTTCTATGACGTAAGACCGCCCAGAGAGAATTACCCGTCCGAGCTGGTTTTTTCTTCTACAGTTGCGGCCAAGGATTCAGCCTGCGCTGCCAGCTCGGCCAGCATCTCATTGACGCTATCTGGAATGCGCGCCACCTCGACCTGCTCAGGGGGCTGCGCCTTTAACTCATCAAGCTCGGCCTGAAGCGCGCCGATCTTATCTTCGGCTGCGCGCAGGCGCTCTTCGAGGCCTCCGGTTTTATCCGCCAACATCAGGCCGGACATCAACAACAGTCGCGGCTCGGGCATGCGGCCGATCTGGCTCACAAGAACCTGCGCCTCGGCATCCAGAAGTTTGGCCGCGGCCTGAAGATATTGCTGTTCACCTTCCTGACAGGCCACTTCGAACACACGTTCACCGATGTGAATTTCAACTTCGATCTGTGACATTTACTGAGCCTCCCCGGTGGCTTGGGTCAACAGCGGTTCGAGTGCGCCCAACACGGCCTGCGCCTCGGCGGCCTCAACTTTGCGGCTGCCCCGCAGGCTTTCCAGCTCCGCCATCATCGCCTTGTTGATCAGATGCGGATCTCCGACCCCTTGGGCATTGGCTTCCCGCAGTGTGGCAATTGATGCTTCAAGCTCGGCATTGGCCGCGCGCAACTGATGAAGCTCGGCATCCAGCGCAGCCAGATCAGCACCCTGTTCCTCATCTTGAGAGGCGTCACTCTCTTCTTCGGCGGGTGCCTCCGGAGCATCCGCAGGTTCTGGAGCAGCATCGGCCATTTGCTTGCGTAGGGATTTAAGACGTTCTTCCAACTGCGCGTTGGCCATTTTCTCATCTTCAAGCTCTTCTCGCAGCGCAGCCACATCTGCGGAGCCCGCATCGTCTTGCGCTTCATCGGAGCCGTCAGCTGCCACATCTACTGCAGGCTGCGCAGCCGCTTCTGCCAGCTGAGCTTCGACCTGCGTTGCCCGTTCTTCTGCTGCTTTGGCACCCTCGCGGGCCGTCTCTGCCTCCGCGCGTGCGGACTGCAGGTCGGCTTCCAGTCCGGCCAGACGATCGGTCAATTCAGCAACCTGCGCCGAGTTGCCCTCCGTCGCTGGCTCAACAGGCTCATCGTCGGCCTGTTGCACGGCGGCCAGCTGCGCTTCCGCCAGATTGGCCCGTTCTTCTGCAGCGGCAATGCCGTCACGGGCCATGTCGACCTCAGATTGCGCGGCCAGAAGATCCGCATTCAATGCGGCGACCTGCGCGGTCAATTCGTCCAATTGGGCTGGATCAACTTCAGGCGTCGGCGCCTCTTCGGGAGCCGCCTCAGCCTGTGCCTTCAGTTCATCGAGTTCTGCGCGCAGATTGGAGACTTCGGAAATTGCAGCCTCTGCCTCGGCCTGCGCCCGCTCCACCGCAACTGCAGCATCGTTTGCGCCATTGGTCTCGAGCTCGGCCAGCTGTGCCTTGAGCGTTTCGATCTCTGCCCGCGCGCCTTCGGCATCACCGCGCACAAGCTCGATCTCGGATTCGGCTTTTTCACGTGCCTCGGTGGCCATATCCAGCGAGGTGTTCAGATCGGTAATCTGCGCCTCAAGGCTAGTGGTATCTCCGCCCTCGGCAATCTGCGCTTCGGCAGTCGCCACGGCATTTTGCGCCTCAGCCAAGGCCGCTTCAGTTGTCGCCAGCCGCTCTTCCAGTGCCGCCACTTCGGTTGTGGCCACAGCCTGAGCTGCCTGCGGGTCCCAGCTATCGAGCCCCTGCGCGATCCGATCCAAAGCGGTTGTGATCCGGCCCTGTAATTCGTTTATCTGGGTCATTCTGCCCTCTCTTCCGCTCTGACGCCTTATCTTTTGGCCATTTCCGCGAATCGCCCACGGCGCCTTTCAACAAAGTTTATCAAGCAGACAAGTAAAATGCGCCCCCCTATATGTTCCAAGGCCTTATGAGCGGTCCTTAAAGGTGTTAATCCGCCTCTGTTAGCGCCGATGCTTGATCTTCTTCGCAACACTGCTATTGAGCCTCAGACCCACACCCTGCTGAAGGATCTAGACCCGGTGGATATCCAAGAGCTCCGTACCCGCAACCCTGATCACTGGATGCGCGCAACTGCCATTCGCGCCCTGACCCTGGATGCGGTGACCGCCGCAAATTCGGGCCACTCCGGTATGCCAATTGGCATGGCCGATGTCGCCACGGTTCTGTTTTCGAACCACCTGAAATTCGACGCCAAGAACCCTGAATGGCACGACCGCGACCGGTTCATCCTGTCGGCCGGCCACGGCTCGATGCTGATCTATTCGCTGCTCTATCTCTGCGGCGATGCCGAGGTGACACTGGACGAAGTGAAAAACTTCCGCCAGTGGGGCGCAAAAACTGCCGGTCACCCTGAGAACTTCCTGCTAAAAGCGGTTGAAACCACCACTGGCCCGCTGGGTCAGGGCATCGCCAACTCGGTTGGTTTCGCCATGGCAGAAGAAATGCTGCGTGGCCGCTTTGGCAAAAAGCTGGTCAACCACCACACCTATGTCATCGCCGGCGACGGTTGCCTGATGGAAGGTGTGAGCCAGGAAGCCATCGGTATTGCCGGCCGCTATGAGCTGGGCAATCTGATTGTCTTCTGGGACAACAACGACATCACCATCGACGGCAAGGTGTCGCTGTCGGATCGCACCGATCAGGTGGCACGCTTCAAGGCCTCGGGCTGGCACGTGCAGGAAATCGACGGTCATGACGCCGCCGAAATCGATGCCGCCATCACCGCAGCCAAAAAAGACGGTCGTCCGTCGATGATCGCCTGCAAAACCCACATCGCTCTGGGCCACGCGGCGCAAGACACCTCGAAGGGCCACGGCGCGCTGACCAATGGTGAGCAGAACGACACGGCCAAAGCCAACTGGGGCTGGACCTCGGGTGCATTTGAAGTGCCTGCCGAGATCAAAACCTGGTGGGAAGAGGTTGGCAGCCGTGGCGCCGCCGCCCGCGAAGAGTGGGAAGCCACCTTTGCCGCCCAAAGCGAAAGCCGTCAGCGCGAGTTCACCCGCACCATGACCGGCGAAGCGCCCAAAAAGCTGTCGGCCACTGTGAAAGCCTTCAAAAAGGCGATCAGCGAAGAGCAGCCCAAGCTGGCGACCCGCGCCGCGTCGGAAAAAGCTCTGGCAGCGATCAACCCGATCATGCCGGAAACCTGTGGTGGTTCGGCAGACCTGACCGGATCCAACAACACCAAAACCGCCGATATGGGCGTGTTTGACACCGACAACCGCAAAGGTCGTTACGTGTACTGGGGTATCCGCGAGCACGGCATGAGCTCGGCAATGAACGGCATGGCGCTGCATGGTGGTATCCGTCCCTACGGTGGCACCTTCATGGCCTTCACCGACTACGCTCGCCCAGCGATGCGTCTGGCGGCTCTGATGAAGATCCCTTCGGTCTTTGTCATGACCCACGACTCGATTGGTTTGGGTGAAGACGGCCCAACCCACCAGCCGGTGGAACATCTGGCCATCTCGCGCTCGACGCCCAACACTATGGTGTTCCGTCCTGCGGATGCGGTTGAAACCGCTGAGGCCTGGGAAATCGCGCTGCGCCAGACCGAAACACCGTCGGTTCTGTCGCTGACCCGTCAGGGTGTGCCAACCGTACGCACCGAGCACAAGACCGCCAATCTGGTGGAAAAAGGTGCTTATGTTCTGGCCGAAGCCGAAGGCAAGCGTCAGGCAATCATCATGGCGACCGGCTCGGAAGTGGCCATCGCTCTGGCCGCCCGCGATCTGCTGCAGGCCGAAGGCATTGGCACCCGCGTTGTTTCGATGCCGTGCTGGGAACTGTTTGAACAGCAGGACGAAAGCTATCGCCGCCGCGTTCTGCCGCCCGCAGGCCCGGTTCGCGTCGCCGTCGAAGCCTCGATCCGCATGGGTTGGGACCGCTGGTTGAGCGGCGAGCGTGGCAGCGCCAAGAAGTCCGACTTTGTTGGCATGGAAGGCTTTGGTGCTTCCGCTCCGGCAGGCACGCTGTACGAAAAATTCGGCATCACCGCCGAGAATGTTGCGGAAAAAGTCAAAGCTCTGCTCTGATCTACGTATCACAGTCTGAATACAAAAACGCCCCAGAGTTTTCCGGGGCGTTTTTCCTTGTCAGACGCTTTGGGTATCGACCGCATCTTCGGTCTTTAAGTCTTCAGCTTTGACGCCGAAGCGCCCCGCTGCACAGCACCATCAAACCGGCGAGAATGGCCAAGAGGAAAAACGCAACGCGCAGCGAGGTGAGCTCTGAGAGGAACCCGATCACCGGCGGCCCCAGCAAGAGCCCCCCATAGCCAAGGGTCGAGACACTGGCGATTGCGGCCCCCGGTGCCAAAACCGGATCATTGGCCGCCCGTGCAAAGGCCAGCGGCACAATCACGGCATAGCCGACCCCCATCAGGGCAAACCCAATCAGCGCCCAGAGATACGACCCCATCAGGACGGCACATAAAACACCGATCGCTGCGATGACGCCCGCGGTTTGGGCCGTGCGCTGTGGGCCAAACAGATGTGTGGCGCGGTCTCCCAACAGGCGCATCACCACCATGGCCACCGAAAACACGCTATAACCCAGTGCGGCCTGCGCCTCGGTTGCCTCTGCTGTCAGAACAAGAAAAATCGCGCTCCAATCCGCCATGGCGCCTTCCCCCAGCGAGGAACAGAAGGCGACAAACCCTACGGCCAAAAGCGGGCCTTTTGGGAAGATGAAAACGGGCGCGGCATCAGTGCTCCGGCTGGTGTCCGAGACCCATCCTATTTTCGCCATGGATAGCGTCAGCAAAGTGATCACCGGCAAGACCGTCACAAAATGTGCCGTAAGACCCAAAGCATAGCTGGCGGCCAGAACCCCGGTTCCGGCTCCAAGACCCGCGCCAAGGCTGAACATCGCGTGAAAGGACGACATCATGGGGCGGTCAAGCTTGCGCTCCACCTCGCTGGCCCAGGTGTTCATCGTCACATCCATCGCACCATGCGTGGCGCCAAACAGGAACAATGACACCGCCAAAGCCCAAAAATTTGGTGCAAGCCCAATCAGGATCAGCGCGGCAACATAGGCGTAGGAAATGCCCCAGGTCACCCGGTAGGCCCCGAGTCGATCCGCAAGACGTCCGGCGAGCGGAAAGGCCACAATTGCGCCTCCAGCAAGCAACAACAACAACGCACCAAGACGCCCCGGGCTAAGGTCATGGATCTCGGCCACCGCAGGTATGCGCGAGGCCCAGATGCCAAACAATGCACCATTGAGGATGAACATGGCCGACACCGCGCGCCATGGAGTTCTAAGAGTTTGCATGTGAGATGGTCCCGGCCGATGTCACCGGCCTGTTCGCTTGAATGTTAGCGCAATCTATACATAGGACCTAAGCCAAAGAAAGCGGTTTCAACGAAACTCCGTTTTCGCTGCACGCTATGCTTAGTGCTGTGTGTTACCCGCAGGGAGGCGCGCCAGAACCGCCCGTGCGGCACGCAAACCGGGATGATCTCCGCCCTGCCCCAAACGCTGCATGGTCAGCGCCATCGCCTCGGTCTGCGCCTCAGGGGTATCAAGCACCTGCTCTATCGCCCGCGCAATGGGCAGCGGTTCGCAGTCTTTGTTGATAAACTCGGGCACCACGCGGCTTTCCGAGACCAGATTGACCAGGGTCACCGTATCCACAAGCAACATGCGTCCAATGATCTGGCGCGACAGCCACCCCATGTCATAGGCAATCACCATCGGTGTCCCCACCGCCGCCAGTTCAAGCGAAACAGTTCCCGAGGCGGCCAAAGCCACATCTGCGGCCTTGAAGGCCGCGCGTTTGGCCGTGCCATCCTCATCTTTGCGCGGATCAATCACCACCGGCGTATTGGGCCAGGTTTTGACTTCGTCTTCGATGGCTTCGACCAGATGTTTCGCCGCTGGGATCACCAGCTTCAAATCCGGATAAGTGCGGGCCAGTTCCTCCGCAACGATCTTGAAGGTCGGCATCAACCGCCCCACCTCAGATCGGCGCGAGCCTGGCAGAACCACGGCAAATGGCCCGACGAGACCATGATCCGAGCGGAACCGCGTAGCCTGTTCGTCTGTCGCCAGCGCATCCGTGACCACCGGATGGCCCACAAAATCACACTGCATGCCGGCCTGTTCCATGTAGGGTGGCTCAAACGGCAGAAGCGCCAAAACCTGATCCACATGTGCCGCCATCTTCTGTGCGCGTTTCGGACGCCAGGCCCAAACCGTCGGCGCCACGTAATGCACCACACGAATATCAGACACAGCTTTGACCATCCGCGAAACCCGCAGAGAGAATTCGGGCGCATCAATGGTGATCAGCACATCAGGTTTTTCGGCGATGATCGCCTCAGCGGTTTCCCGAATACGCGTTTTGAGAAAGCGGTACTCTTTGAGGATTTCAACAATGCCCATGACCGCGATGTCATCCATGGGAAAGAGACTATCAAGCCCCTCTGCCATCATGCCTTCGCCGCCAACACCGCGGAAGGTGACATCTGGCACCAGCTCTTTCAGGCCCGCCATCAAAGCTGTGCCCAATTTGTCGCCCGAGGCCTCACCCGCAGTGATGAAAACACGCATTATTCCGGCCTTTCCCGAAGCCACAAAAACAGCCCCTCGGCATCAAGCCGCCGCAGGGTCTCGTCATAGTTCAACACCATGACTCCGTTTGCCTCAATGATAATTCCGGCCAATCCAGCTCTGGCAGCCCCTTCGGCTGTGCCCGGGCCGATCACCGGCAAATCGGCGCGGCGGTCCTGACCGGGTTTGGGCGCTTTGTACATCACACCAGACCGGGCATCGGGGCCAAGGCCAGCCAACATGGCATCGGTTCCGGCGTCGTCTTCGCGCACAACTTTGGCGTTGCGCTGGATCACACAGGATTGGCCCAAATCCTCGCGCCCCTGCACCAGACTGGTCTCATCGCCAATCTGTGCCAGCCGCTCGCTTTCTTCGCTGGGGCCAACCATTGTCGGAACACCGGTTTTGGGCAGAAGGTCAGGCAAAACCTCATGCGCTGCCAGCACCTCAAATCCCGCCTGCTCGAAAATGCCGATCACGATACGCAGCGCCCCATCATCACCACGCTTCTGCGCCCGGCGTACCTTGGGCAAAAGCATCAGGGTAGAGAAGTCCATCTTCCACGGCGATATCTGCGGTCGGTCAATCCCACCACAGAGGCAGATCTGGGTGACCCCTTGTTTTTTTAGCCATTTCAGAAACGGTCCCAGACGCTCAACCCGAAACAGATGATCCGGATCGACCTTGTCTGGCAAACTATGGTCAAGCGCGCAGACAAGAACTTGTCGCGCATTTGCCAAAACGGCGGGGAGGTCTCCCCGCCCTGCAATCAAGGCCAGCATTGATTATCCCGGCGTCAGAAAGGAACGCCCGCTATCGCCAAGCACAAACTCGGTGATCTCCTTGACGTAGTCGCTTTCAGTTTCTTCGCCCAGACGGCGGGCACGATCTTGAAACGCGCCTTCGCCTTGGGCCAACATCTGGAACGCCGCCCGCAAAGCCGTGATATCCGCGCGGCTCACCCCGCGACGTTTCAGGCCAACCAGATTAAGACCATCCAGCTTACCGCGCGGTGCCTGCACCAGCCCATAGGGGATCACGTCATTGGTCACCATGGTCACGGCACCAATGATGGCCCCGTGGCCAATGCGCACAAATTGATGCACGCCGGACAATCCACCAACGATGACGTTGTCCTCGATGACACAGTGCCCGGCCACGGCCGAATTGTTCACCAAGATCACGTTGTTGCCGATGATCACATCATGCGCCACGTGACAGCCTGCCATGAACAACCCGTCATCGCCGATCTTGGTGATGCCGCCACCGCCTTCGGTGCCCGGGTTCATGGTGACATGTTCACGGATACGGTTGCGCCGTCCGATGACGAGCTTGGACGCCTCACCGTTGAACTTTTTATCCTGCGGGATCTCACCAATCACTGCAAAGGAATAGACCGTGGTGTCATCCCCGATATGCGTGTCGCCTTTGATCACCACATGGCTCATCAATTCGACGTTCGCCCCAAGCACAACCTGAGGCCCAATGTGACAAAACGGACCAATGACACAGCCTTCGCCGATCACCGCCCCTTCTTCAATCACGCAGGAAGGATGTATCTGGGCCGCACTCACGCGGGCAGCTCCATCATCGCCGTGAACTCGGCCTCGGCCGCCATCTCTCCATCGACTGTCGCCACACCGCTGAATTTCCAGACTTTTCCGCCGGGTTTGCCGCGGGTGGTCGTCAGATGCATTTTCAGTTGATCACCGGGGACAACCTTGCGGCGGAATTTACACTTGTCGATGCCCATGAAGTAAACCTTCATGTCTTTGTCCGCCATCTCAAGCGTGGTGCCCACCATCACAGCAGCGGTCTGCGCCATGGCTTCGACAATGGTCACCCCAGGCATAATCGGCAGACCCGGAAAGTGGCCCTGAAAATGCGGTTCATTCATTGTGACGTTTTTGATGCCAACAGCCGTTTTGCACCCATCAATCTCTTCAACGCGATCCACCAGAAGGAACGGATAGCGGTGTGGGATGATGCGTTGAATAAGCTGGATGTCGGCGCTGAGAAGCGTGTCAGTCATGAACGAAACCCTTTTTGTGTTTGGCTTGGTCCTAACAATGACAGAGCCTTAGGGCAAGCCCATCAGGGTTGGTCCATCTGGGAACCATCTCCGATGGCAGAATTAATCCGCGCAATCGCCAGATTGGTGATGTCGATTTCCGTGATCGAGGCAAAAACCGTGCGGCGTTCGAGAATAACTGCGGCGCCGCGTTCCTGCAATATCGTGCGCAACACGGGTTGTGCCACCGAGAGGAAAAGGCGGCGTGCCTCCTCGCTTTGGCTTCCCAAAGCGCGGGCCTTTGCATCCTGCGCCTGCCGAAGTTCCTGGACACGAGTGTCAAAATCGTCGGCCAAGCGATGAAAATCTTCTGCGCTCATGGTGCTGCGCAAATCTGTCAACCGCTGTTCTTCCTCGCTCAACTCGGTCTCGATCCGGCGATTTTCCGCCGCGATCTCGGCGCCCAAGGCCTGGATTTCAACCGAGATGCGTTTGCCGAAATCACTTTCGGAAAAGGCGCGATCAAATTCGATCACCAGAACGGAACTCTGCACGTCACCGATCGGGAAGCGAGCCGCGTCTTGCGCCGAAGCAGAAAATGCTCCGGCAGCAAGACCCAGCGATACCAAAAGTCCGCGTCCCCAACCCATCGATTAGAATTTGGTAGAAATCGAGAGATTGAAGTTCAGAACTTCATCGTTGGCATTTTTCTTCAGAGGTTCTGAGAAGTTCAAGCGAAGCGGCCCGAGAACACTGTCCCAAAATACGGTGAATCCAACAACGTGACGCAGCTCGAAATCAGACGAGACCAGAGTGTTGCCAGCGCCAGTAGCAAGAGCAGCAGCATTGCTGTTCACCCCCCAGACGGAGCCGACATCGTAGAACACACCGCCCGAGATCCCATACTCTTCCGGCAACCCAAGTGGGAATTCGGCCTCAAAGCTCGCGACCGCAAATTGGTTACCCCCAATAGCGTCGTTCACCCCAGTACCGATTTCGCGCGGACCAATACCGCCGAACTCGAAGCCACGCATGGTGTCCGGTGTCAGACGGAAACGGTCGGTGGTGATACTGGTATCACCAGACCGGAAGTTGATCGATCCTGCATTCAGCGAGGCTCGCAGAGTGACCTCTTCGTTCAACACCTTGGTCTGTGCCACACCGCGAACAGAGGTTTTGACATAGCTGACATCGCCACCCACGCCCGCAAAATCCTGACCAAACTCAAACAAGAACCCGGCATTCGGGTTCAGACCTGATCGACGCGTATCATAGCTGTAAGTGTATCCAAGCGAGCTATCGGTCCGACCGCCAAGAGCAGCTTCGTTTGTCACAATACCGCCGACAGTTGCGCCCGCATTCAGATCAATCTTACGATAGTTGTACGTATAACGCAGCTGCAACCGGCTGTTTTCAGCGACAGGAAACTCAAGAAACGGACGGAAGACACCCGACGTGGTATCGAAATCTGCGTTTTGACTGTTGGTTTCTGTATAGTTCGTCGAGATACCAAATGTCAGATCACGCCCCAAAAACTGTGGTTCCGCAAAGCTCACGCTATAGCTTTTGGACGACGATGCCGTGTTGATCCCGAAAGCGAACCGTTGCCCTCGTCCTAGGAAATTGCGCTCGCTGAACGAAATGGCAAGGCCGACTCCGCCGGTCGTTGAATAGTTCGCACCAAAGCTCAAAGCACCTGTGGGCTGTTCTTCGACATCAACATCCACAATCACCTGCTGAGGCGTCGAGCCTTCGCGGGCCTGAACATCAGCATTTGAGAAGAACCCAAGCGCGCGAATGCGTTCGGCACTTTCCCGGATGGCGCGCGGATTGAAAGGATCTCCCTCCGCCACCGTAAACTGGTTTCGAACAACCCGGTCCAGAGTGGTGGTATTTCCTTCGATGTCGATCCGCTCAATGAACACGCGATCACCGCGCGTCAGTGTGAACTCAACATCCAAAGTCAAATCACGATCGTTGCGCGAAATTCTCGGCTCGACCCGAACAAAATTCAAACCCTGTTTGAGCGCGAGACGTTCAAGACGGGCGATTTCGTTCTCAACCAAAGACGGCGAATAGGTCTTCCCCTCGCGCAGTTTTACTTTGTTCTGGAAGAGTTCCGGATCGACCTCTGGCAGGTCGGATTCCACCGTGATGGCCCCGAACTTGAACTGCTGGCCTTCTTCAACATTGAAGCTGACGAAATAGCCATCCTGTTCCTGCGCGACAGCGGAATTCACACCAAGAACACGGAAATCGACATAGCCCCGAGACTGATAGAAATCCCGCAACAGCTGTTTGTCGAATTCGATCCGGTCCTCGATGAAGGTATCTTTGCGGATCACAGCCCGCAGCAGACCAGCCTGTTTGGTTTCAAGAACACGGCGCAGACGACGATCGGAATAGATGCCATTGCCGGTAAAGCCGATGCGCTCAATCTCTGAAACGTCCCCCTCAAAGATCTCAAACACCACATCGACACGATTGTCGCGGCGGCGGATCACTTTGGGCACAACCCGCGCAGCCAAACGGCCTTGCTGGGCATAGGCCTCAGAAATCAGCTGAGCATCGGCCTCGGCCACCCGCGGGTTAAACACGCGACGCGACTGGGTCTTCAACAGCGCTGTGAGATCCTCGTCTTTCAGACGCCGATTGCCCTCAAGCGCGATGGTGTTCACGGTCGGATATTCGGTGACCTTGATGACAAGATTCGAGCCCTGCGGCACCAGATCAACAGTCTCAAACAGACCTGATCCTAAAATACGCTGATAGGCATCGTTCAACTGCGCAGCCGACACGCGCTGGCCCCGACCGATCCCAGCGTAGGACAAAATTGTCGCCGCCTCGATCCGTTGGTTGCCTTCGATCGACACACTGTTGAATGCATAACTCTGGGCCACAGCGACAGTTGGCAGCGTCGCGATCCCCACACCGGCCGACAAGGCCATGGACAGGGCAACAGCTTGCGTTGCGCGCCCAATTCGATTGTTCTTAAATTTCATAGGCGCTTTCCGCGCGGAAATGACTTTAGCCATTCTCGCAATCCACTCCGACATCCCTCAGAGTGTGACTATCGGGAATAACCTGACTTGTCAAAAGGCTGAAGCAGACTTTTCAAGGTGCATCAGCAGCTTTTCGCCCCAAGGTCTTGTGGGATTACAGGACCAATGCCCCAAGATACGACCCCATAAACAAGGCAGCAACAATGGTAAAAACATAAAGCAAACGGTCCCAGTTGATGGAAACCAATAGGCTCATGCTGCTGTAACCGGCCTGAAGAGTGCTCATAGATTCGGTCCTTGGTTAATGTCCTTGGCCACTAAGATAGCCAAGGATTCTGACCGAATTTAGACCACATTGCGGAGGATTGTTGCCGTTAGCAGAACAAATCACTGCTCAAACCGAGAATCATCACCCCAAGCACAACAGTCAGGCCAAGGGTCATCAAAACCTGCAACACCTTCTCGCTTGGCTGACGGCCGGTGACGGCTTCATAGGCATAAAACACCAGATGCCCACCATCCAGAACCGGAATGGGGAAGAGATTCAACAGGCCAACGGCGGTTGAGAGCACGGCGATAAACCAGATAAAATTGACGGTGCCCTGGCTGGCCAGATCTCCAGAGGTTTCCGCAATGCCAATCGGTCCAGACAGGTTACAGGTGCTGATCGCGCCGGTGGCCATGTGCCACAGACCCGAGATCGAGCCCTGCATAATGCGCCCGACCTGACCAACACCGGCAGAAACTGCTTCGCCAAAGCCCGGCGTTTTCGTCGCGGGCTCAAACAGAATGCCGCCGATAATGCCGATTCGATAGAAGGTTTTAAACCCACCATCAGGCTGAGGTTCGTCGATGCGTTTGGGGGTCAGCTCCACATCAATGGCCTCTCCCGAGCGCCACAGCGTCAATGCAAGCGTTGCCCCCTCGGATCCTTCGACAACCTGTTTGAGCTGATCAAAGGCAAAGATCGGTTCCCCATTGATCGCGGTGATCACATCGCCCTGTTTGATACCCGCATCTCCGGCGGCAGAACGCGGCGCCACTTGAGTGACCAGAGGTGGATAGACATAGGGCCCCTGCACCACCTGCTCCGCGCCGTCACGCAGCACGGTATAGTCCAACATCGCCTCTTGCGGCAGGCTGCGCATGTAGGATTCATAGGCCACCTGATCTTCGAAGGCGGGTAAATCCGCACCGTTGATCGCAACAATCTGATCGCCCGAGCGCAACTCCTGCGTCACTGGCAGGGTCCGCAGCTCGCCCACAGTCAGAGGATCCGCGACCACACCTTTAAACAGGATCACAGCGGTAAAGATCACAATAGATAAGGCGAAATTAAACACCGGCCCCGCCGCAACGGTTGCCGCCCGCGCCCAGAGCGGTGCGCCATGCATGGTACTGCGCAGATCCACCTCATTCATGCCGTCCATCGCGTCGCCATCAATCCCACCAGAGGCATTGGCATCGCCGCGGAATTTTACAAAGCCACCAAAGGGAATGGCCGCAATCTGCCACTTGGTGCCAAAGCTGTCATGTCGTGACCAGAGTACCGGCCCAAACCCCAATGAGAAAACCTCAGGGTAGATCCCGGTTTTCTTGCCAACGATATAGTGGCCATATTCATGGATCGCCACGATCACCGAGAGTGCGACAACAAAGAACGCAAGCGTCCAGATCAGGCCGCCGAATTGCGGAATCAAAGTGGTCAGGTCCAAGGTTTAGCCCTTTTATCAGGTGTTTTCTGCGATCACAGCATCGGCGCTCTGCCGTGCGAGATGGTCTGCCTCGGCCACTTTATCAAGTGTAATCTCGGCAGTATTGTGGCCCGCTTGGGCCGAAAGGCGGGTCAACACGGTGTCAACAACCTCGGCCATTTGCGGAAATAGGATACGCTCGTCAATGAACGCGTCAAGCGCGCGCTCTTTGGCGGCATTGAACACCGCGCCCATCAAACCGCCCGCTTCCATCACCTCGCGGGCTTGCCGCAGGGCAGGCCAGCGGGTCTCGCATGGCGTTCGAAATGTCAGCTGGCCAAGCGCAACAAGATCCATGCGCGCAACAGGAAGGTCTCTGCGTTCCGGGTAATGCAAGGCATAGCCAATGGCATGGCGCATATCTGGTGCCCCCATATGAGCAAGATAGGCCCCATCCCGATACCCAACCAACGCATGGATCATGGATTCCGGATGAACGACGGTCTCGACCTGTGAAGGCTTCAGATCGAAGAACTCTTTAGTTTCAATAAGCTCAAGCGCCTTGTTGAACATGGACGCAGAGTCGATTGTGATCCGCTGCCCCATGTCCCAATTGGGATGGGTCGCGGCCTCCTGCGGGGTGGCTTTGACGAGATCTTCAATCGGCCAATCGCGAAAGGCGCCGCCAGAGGCGGTGATGGTCACCTTTTCAACGCTGGTGATATCTTCACCCAGAAGGGCCTGAAACACAGCTGAATGTTCGCTATCAACCGGCAAGATCCGCGTGTCATGCGCTTTTGCCGTGCGCAACATCAGCCCCCCGGCACAGACCATGCTTTCTTTGTTCGCCAAGGCTAGAACCGCGCCCTGCTCTAACGCGCGCAGGCCGGGCTCTAACCCCGCCGCGCCAACAATTGCAGACATGAACCAATCCACAGGGCGCGAGGCCGCCTCGGTCAGCGCATCTCGCCCCGCCGCGACCTCAACTCCAGAACCTGCCAAGGCAGTGCGTAGATCGTCCAGACGTGTTTCATCTGCCGTGACCGCCAGCTTGGCATTCAGGCGGCGGGCATCTTTTGCCAGTTGGTCAATGTTGCGCCCCCCGGTAAGAACCTCAACCTCATAGCTCCCCCGATCCCGGTCGATCAGATCAATGGTGCTTTGCCCGATAGATCCCGTTGCACCAAAAATCGAAATGCGTCTCACGAAGGCGTCCTTTCCCGGATCGATCGATAGGAGGTTTGCGTCTTAGAACGTCAGAAGCGTCAGAAGTGCAATCAGAAGTACGGGTGACGCGCCGACGACACCGTCAAACCGGTCAAGGAACCCTCCGTGTCCAGGAATGAGGTTCGAGCTGTCTTTGACCCCTGCCCGGCGTTTCAGCGCACTTTCTGCGATATCCCCAAGCTGCGATGCAAAGCTCATGCAGGCCGCCACCAGGATCGTGAGCGGGCCAGTGATGCCAAATGCCACAAGAATGGCGGCAAGCAGGGCGGCAGCGCACCACCCGGCGATAATCCCTGCCCAGGTTTTCTTTGGGCTGATGGCAGGCCAGAATTTTGCCCCCCCAATCGACTTGCCAGCGAAATATCCTGCAACATCGGTCAGGATGACCACCACCAGCAGAAACCCAACGAGCTCAGGCGCGCGAAAATAGAGGCCCGACAAGAGGCTGCCGGTGATCAGAATGGCAAAGGCATAAAGCGCGAAGAACACCTTGTCCCGGCTCACACCCAAGGTGCCCAGAACTGCCAAAGCCGCCATTGGTGTCAGCGGATCCGCTAATCCATGGGTGCCTCGCAAGAAAAACGGCGCAACAACAAGCGCCCCTCCAATCACAGCAAAACCGATCTGGCCGATAGAGGAACGCGGGCTGTGCATCCCGGCGAGCTCCCATAACATCAGCCCGGAAATCACCGCAATCAATAGAGAAAACGGGATCGGGCCTGCCAGAGCAGCCCCCGCAGCTATGGAGAGAAGCACCAGAGCCGACGCTGCCCTGGTGCCGAGATCACGCCAGTTTCCGGTCATACAGCCACGCCACCAAACCGCCGTTCGCGCGAGCCATATCGCGCCACAAGGCGTCCAAGTTCTTCTGCGGTGAAATCCGGCCAGAGCGTATCGACAAATTCATACTCCGCATAGGCCGACTGCCACAGCAGAAAGTTGGAAATCCGCGCCTCACCACTGGTGCGCACAACCAGATCAGGGTCTGGCAACACATGCGTATCAAGATAGCGCGGCAAGGTTTCCTCGTTCACATCCGCTGGATCAAGCTTACCGGCTTTGACATCCTCTGCCAGACGTTTGGTGGCGCGCGCCACCTCATCACGTCCGCCATAGTTCAACGCAATGGTCAGGTTTACACCGGTGCAGGATTTGGTCTGTTGTTCCAGATCATCCATCAGCTTAACCAGTTTGTCGTCAAGCTGAACCCGATCCCCGATAAATCTCACACGCACATTTTTCTCAAACAAGGCGCGGGTTTCCCGGGCAATATAGCGGCGAAACAGGCTCATCAATCCGCTGACTTCGACCTGAGTCCGCTTCCAGTTTTCAGTCGAGAACGCAAAAATCGTCAGATATTTCACACCAAATTCAGGACAGCCGTTCACAACTTCACGCACCCTTTTGGCGCCCGCATGATGGCCAAACAATCTAGGTCGTCCCCGCTGCGTCGCCCAACGGCCATTGCCGTCCATAATGATCGCAACGTGACGCGGACCTCCGCTATCACCGATGGGGTTCACCATAAAAATGTCCTCTTTAAATGTGGACGGCTCCGGCGCAGAACGCTCAGTTGAACCAAACACGGTTCTCAAACACCAGATACCGAAAAATTGGGGCGCATCCGATAGCGCGCGCCCCAAAAGGCAGGATCAGACCTGCATGATTTCTTCTTGTTTGGTCTCAAGCGCAGCATCGACCTTTTTGATATAGCCGTCGGTCATTTCCTGGACCTCTTGCTCCCAAAGCTTCTGGTCGTCTTCCGACATGCCATCACCTTTGGCTTTCTTGATCTGATCCATGCCGTCGCGGCGCACGTTGCGCACCGACACCCGGGCGTGTTCGGCATATTGACCGGCCACTTTGCCCAACTCGCGACGACGCTCTTCGTTCAACTCGGGGATCGGCAGCATGATGATGGTGCCGTTCAGCTGCGGATTGATGCCAAGACCCGATTCGCGAATAGCCTTCTCAACCTTGCCAACCAGACCTTTGTCCCAAACATTGATGGTGACCATGCGGGGTTCGGGGACGTTCACCGTGCCCACCTGATTGATGGGTGTCATCGAGCCATAGGCATCGACCATCACCGGCTCGAGCATCGAAGCCGACGCACGGCCCGTCCGCAGCGAGGCAAATTCTGTTTTCAGATTGGCCATGGCCCCATCCATACGGCGGGTCAGATCATCTGTGTCGAGTTCAAAGTCTTCGGACATGCGGCCCTCGGTATTTGTATTTTGTTTCCGATTTCTTTTGTTCTAAGCGCTTGAGCCGCAATTGTATAGTGCGCCCGGCTAGTGGAATTCCCCCACTTGTTGGCCCCCGGTAAGGATTTGTTTGCCAATTTCGTGCGAGAAATGCC
Source organism: Pelagimonas sp. (assembly GCA_049116335.1). Classification (GTDB taxonomy): domain Bacteria; phylum Pseudomonadota; class Alphaproteobacteria; order Rhodobacterales; family Rhodobacteraceae; genus CANMIH01. The sequence continues at coordinate 66,229 of JAGDYZ010000008.1, forward strand.
CAGAACCCGCCAGAAGGCGGCTGGATGCCACATCAAACGCCGGAAGTGCCACATGAAAACCTGCTTTCTCCTCTTGCCCGGAATGTCGAACCTGTCGCTGGTGCTTGCACGCGAAACCCTGCGCACCGCCAATGACTGCCTCGGAACTGAAAGCTTTTCATGGGAATGCCGCACCGCCACGGGCACTCCGGTTCAATCCTCAGATGGCAGCAAAATCGCGCCCGATGTCACCGGATGGCAGGGTGCATCGGGTTTTGATCTAGTCCTTCTGTGCGCAGGCAGCGAACCAGTTCAGCACCTGCCGCTTGGCATGCGCAGTTTCCTCCTTCAGGCTCAGCAGGCGGGCGTTGTACTGGATGGATTGGATCAGGGTGTTGGACTGCTGGCCTCGCTTGGCCTGCCCATTGGCCCGTCGATCGCCAAGATCGGCAGCATCCTCAACCCCGGATCGGTGCGCCTGCCCACAGGGCTGGCTGTGGTCGACATGATGTTGAGCTGGGTGGATCAGACACAAGGCCGCGCCTTGGCGCTGCAAGTGGCCCATGCCATGGGACACAGCCCTGACACCCCTCAGGAACAGCCACAAACCATGGATCCAGTTCTAACCCGTATGCAGGCGATTATGATGGCCAATCTGGAAAAAGGCCTGCCTCTGACAAAAATCGCGTCTTCGTTGGGGCTTAGCCTCAAACAACTGCGCCGTCGTAGCGTGTCGGCCACCGGTCAGACGCCCGGCCAATTGTACCAAATCGCCCGTTTGGAACGCGCCGAACAGCTTGTGCAAAACACCGAACTTCCGGTGTCCGATATAGCGAAGGCGGCGGGTTTTGCGTCACCCTCCGCCTTTACACGTGCCTACCGGCTACATTTTCAAACCACACCGCGCGCAAGTCGCGCCGCGCGCAGTCACATCATGGCCGCTTAACCATGGACGCGGGTATAGGTGCCCTTGCCCGCGAGAATACCCCGGAAGCCACCCGGCTCATCCAGCGGGAAGACGATAATCGGTAGATTGTTGTCGCGTGCTAGCGCGATGGCAGAGGCGTCCATCACCTTGAGATTCTTGGCCAGAACCTCATCAAAGGTCACATCCTCATAGCGCTTGGCATCTTCGTGTTTGCTTGGGTCTTTATCATAGATCCCATCCACACCATTTTTGCCCATAAAGATCGCTTCACAGGCCATTTCATTGGCGCGAAGTGAAGACGCTGTATCAGTGGTGAAATAGGGGTTGCCGGTACCGGCTGCAAAAATACAGACCCGTTTTTTCTCAAGGTGGCGTACGGCCCGGCGGCGGATGTAAGGCTCAGCCACTTCATCCATCCGAATGGCCGAGATCACACGACAGAAGACGCCCAGACCTTCGAGGGCTGACTGCATCGCCAATGCGTTCATCACGGTTGCCATCATGCCCATATAATCGGCTGTGGTGCGTTCCATGCCCTGCGCGCTGCCGGAGAGACCGCGGAAAATGTTGCCACCGCCAATCACCATGCAAATCTCGACACCCATATCGTGCACGGATTTCACTTCGCGGGCGATGCGCTCAACGGTGGGCGGGTGTAGGCCAAAGCCTTGATCGCCCATCAGGGCCTCCCCTGAAATCTTCAACATGACACGATTGAAGGTTGCGGCGGGCTCTTCAGTGTTGGCCATGTTGCGCTCCATTGTAACTGGGGGATATGATCGCGCGCATATCTGGCGGAAAATGCGCCTCGATGCAATGGCGCAGACAGAAATCCCTCACCGGGCAGGCAGGAAAAATGACGCAAACGGCAGCACTGGATCTCAAACAAATAGATCCAACCCAACCGGTTTTGATCGCAGGCCCCACAGCCAGCGGAAAATCGGCCTTGGCGCTGCGGATTGCGCAGGAGCAAGGCGGCGTCATCGTCAACGGTGATGCGATTCAGGTTTATGATGACTGGAGGGTGCTCACCGCGCGCCCGTCGGTCGAAGATGAGGCGCTGGCACCACATCTGTTGTATGGGCATGTCCCCGGGACATTCGCCTATTCCACCGGACATTGGTTGCGCGAGGTAGCTGAGCTTTTGAACGGTCCTGACCGCTTGATAATTGTAGGCGGAACGGGACTGTACTTCACCGCTCTGACCCAAGGGCTGGCGGACATTCCCGCCACTCCACCTGAGATTCGCACCAAAGGTGAACAGCTTGTGGCCGAGCGTGGCCTGGCGCAGATGATTTCTGAACTCGATCAGGCAAGTGCAGATCGGATTGATCTGCAGAATCCGATGCGAATCGCCCGCGCCTGGGAGGTGCTGCAGGCCACAGGTCGTGGAATTGCAGATTGGCAGGACAGCACCCCACCGCCGCTTTTACCCGAATCTGACGCGGCTTGTTTTGTGCTCGATGCCCCCAAGGACTGGCTGACACCGCGCATTGAAAAGCGGTTTCGGCTCATGATTGGCGGTGGCGCTTTGGACGAGGCCAAAGCCAACTTCGACACATGGTCCCCCACCCTGCCCTCGGCAAAAGCCATTGGGGCCGCCGAATTGATGTCACATTTACGTGGCGAGATGGATATAGACACAGTGATCGAACGGTCTTCGATCCTGACCCGCCAATTTGCCAAACGTCAACGCACCTGGTTTCGGGCGCGGATGAAGGACTGGACCCATCTGACCCCGGACGACATGTCATGAACCAAACGCCGGCCTTTCTGCGAAAACCCATGGGGACCGCACCTGCGGCCCCCAAAGGTGAGATTCGCTGTGGGTCATTTGCGCTGCGTGCGCAATCCGCTCCCTGGCAGTGGTCCATGCTGCATGATCGACCGGGTAATGTTCTGCTTTGGATGACACGGGGACAGGGCCGCGTTGTCGTGAATGGCATTCGACGCGGTATTTCCATGCATAACGCGCTCTATTTGCCCGCCGGAACCCTGTTTTCGCTCGATATCCCACCGACGGTTCAGGCGTTGAGCCTTGAAAGCCCCGTTTCGATGACCTCTCGTTTGCCACACGAAGCGCTGCTTTTGCGCATCCGCGATGGGTTTGCTCAGGCGGAATTGACCGGCCTAATCGACACCATGAGTCGCGAGATCACCCAAGATCGCCCCCATGTCCAAGACGCCCTCTCCGCCTACCTGCAATTGGTGGGGGTCTGGTTTCAGCGTCAGATCAAATCTGATCTGGTGGATCATCCCGACGACAATGCCGCCAATCGCATGATGCGCCGTTTTGCACAAATGGTCGTGCGCGATTTCAAGACACGGCGCAACGTTGCGGACTATGCCGAGGCTCTGGATGTCACGCCGACCTACCTGACCCGCGTTGTGCGCAAAAGCTGTGGAAAGACCGCCGCCGATGTTTTGAACGAACGCAAACTTCATGCCGCCCGCCTTGCTTTGACGACGTCCACCACATCCGTTCAACAGATTTCAGAAGATCTTGGTTTTTCCACTCCGGCCTACTTTTCCCGCTTTATTCAAACACATCTTGGACAGCCTCCTTCGCGTATTAGATCCGCCGAAAAAGCCCGAAAATCCGCGCACAAAAATTAGTGATAATCCGCGCGTCAAGCAAATATCTTGCTTTAAAGGGCTGTGTCGCTTTTGAATTAGAGACATGTCGCAATCGGACCTCAAAACGACGAAAGCGAGCGTTGACGTGGCGCAGTTTCTAATGCGCAAATGGGGGACGAACGCGGGGCACCATGTTTGAAGGCTTTTTAGTCAATTAGCCTTTGGACCAAACGACCCAAAAAATTGCGTTGAAAGTCACAGGGAGATAATGATGACTTCAGACACCAACTTGCAGACGGTTCATCCATCGGCTGAGATGTATGCGGACGAATTCAAAAAGGGTCTTATGGACCGTCGCGAATTTCTGGCCCGCACCACAGCACTTGGTCTGACCGCAACCGCCGCCTACACCCTGGGTGGTCTGCAAAGCCCAGCAATGGCGGATGGCCATGCCAAGCGCGGTGGCACTCTGCGTATGGAAATGGAAGTGCGCGGCCTCAAAGATCCGCGGACCTATGACTGGACGCAGATCGCAACCTTCTCTGCCGGCTGGCTTGAGTATCTCGTCGAATACAACAGCGACGGTTCGTTTGCACCGATGCTGCTGGAAAGCTGGGAAGCCAACGCAGACGCAACCGAGTACACGCTGAACGTTCGCAAAGGCGTTAAGTGGAACAACGGCGACGATTTCACTGCGGAAGACGTGGCACGCAACATCACCATGTGGTGTGACAAAGGCGTTGAAGGCAACTCGATGGCTGGCCGTATGGCGACCCTGATCGATGCAGATTCGGGCAAAGCAGCCGATGGCGCGATCACCGTTGTCGACAGCCACACGGTGAAGCTGACGACCAGCTCGCCAGACATCACCATCATTCCGGGCATGGCCGATTATCCGGCGGCAATTGTGCACAGCTCGCACAATGCAGATACCATGCTCGAAAACCCGGTTGGCACGGGCTACATGCTGCCTGAGAGCCACGAAGTTGGCGTAAAAGGCGTTCTTGTACGGAACGACGGCCACGACTGGTGGGGCTATGCCGCTGGCAAAGGTGGTCACCTGGATCGCATCGAATTCATCGACTATGGCACCGACCCGGCCGCCGTTGTTGCAGCCTATGAAGCTGAAGAAATCGATATGAACTGGGAAAGCCAGGGCGATTTCGTTGACATCCTGACCGGTCTTGGTCTGGTGAACAGCGAAGTGGCCTCGGGTGCAACCATCGTTGTGCGTCCGAACCAGCTTGCGGAAGTGGACGGCAAGAACCCCTACGCCGACAAACGCGTCCGTCAGGCTCTGGCTATGGCTGTTGACAATGAAATCTGCCTTGAGCTCGGCTATGCTGGTCTGGGTATCCCCGCAGACAACTGCCACGTTGGCCCAATGCACCCCGAGCATGATGGCGAGGTTACACGCCTGCCCTATGACCCGGCCAGAGCGGCTGAGCTCATGGCAGAAGCTGGCATGTCCGACTTTGTTCACGAGCTGGTTTCGATCGACGATGGGTACCGTAAGGACACCACCGACGCCGTGGCCGCACAGCTGCGCGATGCCGGCATTCAGGTAGAGCGTAAGGTTCTGCCCGGCTCGACCTTCTGGAACGACTGGACCAAATATCCGTTCAGCTCGACCAACTGGAACCACCGTCCTCTAGGCACTCAGGTTCTGGGTCTGGCGTACAAATCCGGTGAAGCCTGGAACGAGTTTGGCTGGGCAAATGCTGAGTTCGATTCGCTTCTGGCCGAAGCCAACAGCCTTGCGGATGCAGATCAGCGCCGTGAAGTGATGGGCAAAATTCAGGCCATCGTGATCGAAGAGGGTGTTACCATCCAGCCGTACTGGCGCTCGATCCAGCGTCACCACATCGAAGGTCTGGTTGGGACAGAGATGCACATCGCCTATCTGCCACAGATCTACAAATGGGGTTTTGAGGCCTAAGTCCCTCATTGTCCATCGGGGGCGCACCTATGGGTGTGCCCCTTTATAAAATCGGCCAGCCGATAGGCCGTGACATGTGGAAACTCGACGTTCCACTTAGCCACCAACAGGGGCCTCCATGGGACTTTTTATCCTACGGCGGGTGGGGGTTATGATCCTCACCGCGCTCTGTCTGACCTATGTCGTGTTCTTCATGACCAATCTCTATCCGAATTTGGAAAAGCTTGCGAAAACACAGGGCAACTTCCGAATGTCGGACGAAGCCGTCGCCAGCTGGCTGGATGATCGCGGATATCTGCAATCCACACCTCAGAAATATGCGGAATGGATTGGGGTTATCCCTTCCAAACGCACCGTTCTTGAGGATGGAACAGAAATTGGCCGCTGTATCCCACCCGGTGTCGAAGCGGCAGATGCGCCTAGCTTCTGCGGAATTCTGCAGGGCTATTGGGGCTGGTCTACTGTCTTCAAAAAACCTGTTGGCGAAATCGTAGGTACGCGCCTAAGCTTGACCGGCTTCCTGATGCTCTGCGTCATGTTGCTGATGGTGCCCTCGGCGCTTTTGATCGGTGTCCTGGCCGGGATGCGCGAAGGCTCTACGCTTGACCGCTCGCTTTCTACCGTTTCGATCACCACAACAGCGACCCCCGAATACGTGTCCGGCGTTATCTTCATCGCTGTTTTCGCAAGTTCGGCAGTGGGCCTGAAATGGTTCAAAGGTTCTGCGACCAAAGCCATGGAAGATCCCACCTTTGAAAACTTCTTTCTGCCGGTGCTGACCATTTCCCTGTACGGAATGGGCTATATCGCTCGGATGACTCGCGCTTCGATGGCGGAAGTCATGACCGCGCAGTACATCCGCACCGCGCGTTTGAAAGGTGTCTCCTTTGGCAACATCGTCGTGAAGCACGCGCTGCGCAATGCGCTGATCGCCCCCTTCACGGTGATCATGCTGCAGATCCCATGGCTGTTGAATGGCGTGGTGATTGTAGAAACACTGTTCAATTACAAAGGCTTTGGCTGGACGCTTGTTCAGGCAGCCAGCAACAATGACATCGAACTCCTGCTTGGGGTGTCGGTGGTCTCGGTCGTGGTGGTTCTGGTGACCCAGCTGATTTCAGATATCGGCTATGTCTACCTCAACCCACGCATCAGCGTGACATAAGGAGGGCGAGATGGAACCTTTGAGCTTCGGCGGAGTAACCTCTGCAATCCTTTGGCAGTTTATGCCGGTCTGGATTTCGCTGATCGCGCTGTTTGCGGTCTCAATCACCTACAAACGCAAACTTGGCCTCTATGGCAAACTGTTTGACAGCACCATCGGCATGATCGGGTTTGCGCTTGTGATGTTCTGGGTCTTCACGGCCTTCTATTCGACCGTGTTTGACCTAATCTACACCCACGACCCGCTGTCCCAGGTCTCGCGGATGAAAAACAAAGTGCCCGGCACACCACTGCCAAAACCTGATGAAGGCGACTATACGCACTACCTTCTGGGTGGAGACAAACTGGCGCGTGATGTGTTCTCGCGCATGGTTGTCGGCAGCGCAATTGTTGTTGCGATTGCACCGCTTGCCACGCTCTTTGCCTTTATGGTTGGGATCACGCTGGGCCTGCCCGCAGGCTATTACGGTGGCCGTCTGGATACGGTTCTGTCGTTCCTCGCCAACCTGATCCTCGCCTTCCCGGTTATCCTGCTCTTCTATCTTCTGGTGACCCCAGAGATCGTCGCAACCGGGTTGCCGCAATATATGGCTGTGGTGCTGTTTGTGTTCCCGCTGGTGTTCTGTGGCGTGTTGATCCACTCGCGCTACCGCACTCAACCGTCGAAAAACGCTATGCGGTTGGCGATTGTGCTGATCCCATTGATCCTGATCTACATGTCGCTGATCAATGAAAGCGGATCGAAAATCGCCTTCTGGCCGCTCGATTTCTTCGACATTCCAGGCGGCACGCTGGTGGTGTTTGTTTCGGTTGTCTTCGTCAACTCGCCCACGGTGTTCCGTATTGTGCGCGGCCTGACGCTGGACATCAAAACCCGCGACTATGTGGCCGCCGCCCAGACCCGAGGCGAACGTCCGTGGTACATCATGCTTTGGGAAATCCTGCCCAACGCACGCGGCCCGCTGATCGTCGATTTCTGTCTTCGGATTGGCTACACTACCATTCTTCTGGGCACCTTGGGCTTCTTTGGCCTTGGCCTGCCACCAGAAAGCCCAGACTGGGGGTCGACCATCAACGAAGGGCGTAAGCTTCTATCGGTCTATCTGCACCCGGCCCTGCCGCCTGCGATTGCGCTGCTGAGCCTGGTTCTTGGTCTGAACCTTCTGGCCGATGGTCTGCGTGAAGAAAGCCTGCGCGACTGATGAGACATCGGACCGGGGGCTATCTGCCCCCGGACCCCCGAGGATATTTTCAGCCAGAAGAGGCCCTGTGCCGATCTAGCTGCCCGAACAGGGAGATAAGATATGAAAGACGATTATGATGGCCCGATCCTAGAGATCGACAATCTGTCCATCTCGTTCTTTACCCGCCTGCGTGAAATCCCCGCCGTTATGGATTTTTCGGTGCGTGTGATGCCCGGAGAAGCCGTTGGTCTTGTCGGTGAATCCGGTTGTGGCAAATCCACAGTTGCGCTTGGCGTGATGCAGGATCTTGGCAAAAACGGTCGGATTGTTGGCGGATCGATCAAATTCAAAGGCCGCGATCTGGGTCAGATGAGCATGGAAGAGCTGCGCGACATTCGCGGGTCTGAAATTGCGATGATCTATCAGGAACCCATGGCCTCGCTGAACCCGGCCATGAAGATCGGCAAACAGCTGATGGAAGTGCCGATGATCCACAAAGGCGCCTCAGCTGAAGACGCCTATGCGCGCGCGCTTCAGGTGGTCACCGATGTGAAACTGCCTGATCCCAAACGTATTCTGGACAGCTATCCGCACCAGCTTTCGGGTGGTCAGCAGCAGCGGATCGTGATTGCCATGGCCTTGATGGCCGAGCCCTCGCTCTTGATCCTCGACGAGCCGACAACTGCACTTGATGTGACGGTCGAGGCCGCTGTTGTGGAACTGGTCAAAGAGCTTGGCAAGAAATACGGCACGTCGATGCTGTTTATCTCGCACAACCTTGGTCTGGTTCTGGAAACCTGTGACCGCCTATGCGTGATGTATTCCGGCGAAGCCGTGGAACGCGGGTCGATCCACGATGTCTTTGATGAGATGCAGCATCCCTATACGCAGGCGCTGTTCCGTTCGATCCCGCTTCCCGGTGCCGATAAAAACGCGCGGCCGTTGCGGGCCATTCCTGGTAACTTCCCCCTGCCCCACGAACGCCCACCGGGCTGTAACTTTGGGCCGCGCTGTGATTATTTCGAAGCCGGGCGATGTGACGCGCAAGAGATCGAAATGGTTGCGGTTGAAGGCAATGAGCGTCACTTCTCGCGCTGTCTCAAATACAATGAGATCGACTGGAACGCGCCGATGGAGGTCTCTGACGCCAAAGAAAAGGCAGAACCCGGTCGCGTTGTTCTCAAGATGGACAACCTCAAGAAATACTATGAAGTTGCGGCCAATGCGCTCTTTGGGGGATCTGGCACAACCAAAGTGGTGAAAGCCAACGAAACGTTGAGCTTTGAGGCCCGCGAGTCTGAAACCCTTGCCATCGTTGGGGAATCTGGCTGCGGTAAGTCGACCTTTGCGAAAGTTCTTATGGGGTTGGAAACGGCCACGGATGGGCAGATCATTCTCGACAATCGCGAGATCCAAAGCACGCCCATTGAGAACCGTGACACGGGCACCATCGCGGATGTGCAAATGGTGTTCCAGAACCCGTTTGATACGCTGAACCCGTCGATGACGGTTGGTCGTCAAATCATTCGCGCACTGGAAATTTTCAATGTCGGCAATTCGGATGACGAACGCCGAGACCGCATGCTTCAGCTTTTGGATCTGGTGAAACTGCCCCGTGCCTTCGCGGATCGGATGCCACGCCAGCTCTCCGGCGGTCAGAAACAGCGGGTTGGCATTGCGCGCGCCTTTGCTGGGGATGCACGCATTGTTGTCGCCGACGAACCCGTTTCGGCGCTTGACGTGTCGGTTCAGGCAGCGGTGACGGATCTGTTGATGGAGATCCAGCGCGAGCAGAAAACCACCCTCTTGTTCATCAGCCACGATCTATCGATTGTGCGCTATCTCTCGGATCGCGTGATGGTGATGTATCTGGGGCATGTGGTTGAACTTGGCACCACCGATCAGGTCTTTGCCCCGCCCTATCACCCTTACACAGAAGCGCTTTTGAGTGCGGTGCCGATCGCCGATACTTCGATCGAAAAACAGCACATCGTGTTGGAAGGCGACATTCCATCGGCCATGAACCCGCCATCAGGTTGCCCGTTCCAGACACGCTGCCGGTGGAAGTCCGAGGTGCCAGGAGGCTTGTGTGAAAAAGACGTGCCGCCCGTGCGACACCTTGCGGACGGCCATCAGGTCAAATGCCACCTCGCGGATGATATCCTCGAACGCATGGAGCCGGTGATCAAAATCGCCGCCGAGTGACACAGAAGCCCCGAGATCACATCTCGGGGCTTTTTTCTTCAGGAGAGACGCACTGATGTGCCGTGAGGCTTCAGCGCGGTGAGGACTTCTAGAAGAGAGTTCTCAGGTAGGATTTCCGTCTGACTGCGCGACTTTATCGGTCACATCATGCCCGCCGTTGCGCTGTTTACGCGCTGAATAGGGTGTGATTTTCGAATGGGTTAGAATGTTCCTTTGCTCCCAAAGGCTCAACCGTTCATCAAGCGTAAAATCCGCCGTTGTTTCGTGCTTTTTTCTGATCCACCCGACAAATCGCAGATCTTCCAGATCGGGCAACACGATCTCAATCGGCGCGTCGCATTTGTCAGGAATGCCTCGCGCAAGTCGATCTGGCTCCCAGGGGTGAAATCGGAAACCACCGCGGCCCAGCGTAACAACCTGCCCATCAAACCTAAGGGACCCAAACTCGAGATACGCAGTGATCCTGCAGACCTTTCGATTATACTTGAAGGACATGTACCAACGAAAGGCCAGATCACCGAGGTAGATAATCAAAGCAAACAAGGCCAAGGCGATCATCAAAGCGCCGCCACTGACAACCTTGTCTTCGCGCAAGAGACGTTCAACTTCATCCCAATTGATTTCCTCGCCGCGAAACACCGCAGACCATCGACTTTGCTGCGTTTCTTGAAACCCCGTTGAGACGCCAGGGTTGCACACGAGAAGGACGCGATGTTGCAGTTCGAAAATCGTTTCATGCAATCGATCTTTTGGCAAAATGTGCCGATGTTCGATAACGTGATCCGCTTTTTCGAACACCTGCGTCAGCACAGGGCTGGCGCCATCCATGCCCTTCTTGTTCATCACGGTGATCACTTCATGTCGATCAATGCGATTCAGATAGCTGGAAACCAGATTGATCTGCGATTGGGGAACGTCCCCCTCTTCCGGTAACATCAGAATGCTGGAGACCAGATTAAACACCGAGGTCGGCATTCGACACGTGTCAGCAGATGCCGGACTGGGAGAAAATCCCCCGACGTGTAAACTTAAAACAATCACCAGCACGCGGACTGATGCAAGATAACAATCACTTAGTCGCATTTCAGCTCCGGCTAAATGCGCGTTCCTGTAAGAAAATTACGCAATTCAGCTGAAACATCCGTTAATAAAACTTTCGAATGTCAGAATATGTCGGGCATTTGTCTTCGTCTTTCGAACGAATGTCTCACGTTAGGTCGTGCCAACGGGAGTGTCTGACGCTTCCTCAGTGGCTTCATCCTCTTGCCCCAGAGCATCAGTGATCTCATGGCCACCGTCACGAGATTTCGTAACATGGTAAGGCGTTACGGAAGAGAGTTTGAGTATTTCGCGTTGCTGACGAAGGGTGAGATTTTCATCAAATGCCAGATCCAGCGCGAGGTCGTGGATATTGCGCCCCAAAACATCCAATCTGAATTCAGCCTTGTCACCACAGATAAGAGTTGCCCCATCACGCAGCAGCGCGACATGCACATCCTCGAAAATCGTGGTGTCACGGACATAAAAGCGGCATCCTCCGCGCCCCAGTGTCACAACATGGCCACGCATAATGCGACCGTCGACCGCGATTTCTGCCGGGATCCGGCAGATCTTGCGATTGTAGACGAGAGCCATGATCCAACGAAACGTCACATCAAAGATGTAAAGCACAACAATAAACCCAGCGAGCGCCACAAGCAGGGCGCTGGCGCTTACGGTTTTGTTCTCCTGCAGGATCCGCTCAATTTCTTCCCAATCGACCTCTTCCCCCTGGAAGATATCGGAGACCGCAGCTTGTTGAACTTTCTGATACATGGTTTGCGCGCCGGGAAGACAGGCCATGGCGACCTGTTGTTCAAGCCGATAGAGCGTTTCTCGCAGCGAGCCATTGCTGCGCAGGGTGGAGTTGGACGCAATCCGCTGAGCCTCGGCCAACAGGTCAACAACAACCGGTGAAACCGTCTCTAGGCCCGACCGCTGGAGCTCCTGCAGGATGCTGTTTTCATTAATATTTCTCAGACGTCGATCAATGGTTTGTGCCTGAGAGGGCGTGACCCGGCCATTTTCCGGCAACATGGCCAAACCTGTGGCCAAGGCATGCACCTCTTGTGGTAGGGCACAATTTGCCTGTTGTGCTGAGGCCATCGGTACCGGTCCAATCGCAAGGGCGAGACCCGCCCCTAGACCGATCGCGGCCAAGAAATTTGGAAAGCGCATTCCAGATCCCACAAGAGTTGTTTTGGGAATCTATCTTTAGCGCGATGGCATGAACCGCTAGTTAAGAAAGGCGTTTCTCAGCTGCCCCAGATCTTCTTCACATAGTCTTTTGTTTCGCGATAAGGCGGCACGCCTTTGTGCTTACGAACAGCGCCCGGACCCGCGTTATAGGCCGCCAGAGCCAGTCTCCACGATCCAAAGGTTTTATACTGCTCCATCAGATAGCGTGCGCCGCCTTCCAGGTTCTGTTTGGGGTCCGTTGGATCGACGCCTAGCTGCCGCGCGGTGCCCGGCATCAACTGGGCCAAGCCGATGGCGCCCGCGTGTGACTTTGCCTTGGGGTTAAACCGGGATTCTTGGTTGACCAGGCGCAAAAAAAGATCTTCCGGAACGCCATGTTTGCGCGCGGCCTGTCGTGCCATCGCGATATAGGGCCCCTTGTAGGCCCCGCGATACACCGGCGTCGCACTGTCATCGCCATATTTGGTTGGCGTCACCACACGACGCGGTTTGAGGCGCACCGAATTGTTGTATTGCTGGGCCGCGCGGTTGTCTAAAACGCCGGTTTGGCTGGAAAAAAGCCGTGCCCGGCTTTTGCTAGAAAGCACCTCAGCCATGGCCGTCGTCGCCCCCAAGGACAAAACAAGCCCCAAGGCTATTCCACGCGTCACACTCATGCCCCACACACCTTCTGCTTAATGCTTGCGGGAGAATATAGTGGATTTTTGTAAAACCGCTAGTGGCCTGTCGCTGGGGTCTTTATAGTCTGCGCAAACAACGTGTAGTGTCAGCAGACACTCGCCCAAAATAGAATCAAGAGGACAGCATGGCCGGTTCCGTGAACAAGGTGATTTTGGTTGGCAATCTGGGGCGTGACCCCGAAGTGCGCAGCTTTCAAAACGGGGGCAAGGTCTGCAACCTGCGCATCGCCACCTCGGAAAACTGGAAAGACCGCAACACCGGCGAACGCCGTGAAAAAACCGAATGGCATTCGGTTGCGATTTTCCAAGAAGGTCTGGTGCGCGTTGCAGAGCAATATCTGCGCAAAGGCTCAAAAGTTTATATCGAAGGTCAGCTACAGACCCGCAAATGGCAAGACCAGAGCGGTCAAGATCGCTATAGCACCGAAGTTGTGCTGCAGGGCTTCGGCGGATCTCTGGTGATGCTTGACGGTCGTGAAGGCGGCGGCGGTGGTGGCGGCGGTGGCTACGGTGGTGGCCAAGGCGGCGGTTACGGCGGAGGCGATCAGGGTGGCTATGACCAGGGTGGCGGTTACGGCGATCAAGGCGGCGGCTTTGGTGGCGGTGGCCAAGGTGGTGGTGGCCAGGGCGGCGGTTCGCGCGCACCGGCCCGTGACATCGACGATGAAATCCCGTTCTAGGATCACGAAACACGTAAATTTCAAAAAGGGGTCGGTTGTCCGGCCCCTTTTTCGTTTCGTCATTTTGCACCACATCCAAACTCATCAAAAAAACCGGCAGGTTGCCCTACCGGTTTCATTTTGGATCATACGTGAAAGACCGAAGATCTATCGCGCGGCCAATTGTTCTTGCAGGAGAGTCAGTACCTTATCCTGCGGCACATCCGAGGTGACAAACGCTTCGCCAATCCCGCGCGCGAGAATAAAGCGCAACTGACCGTCGACGACCTTTTTGTCCTGCCCCATCAGATCAAGCAGAGCCTGCGCATCAGGCAAATCGCCTTCAATATCAGCAAGGTCCGCTTTCATCCCCATATCTTTAAGATGCGCACGCACCCGGCTTGGATCTTCTTGTGAACAAAGCCCCAGCCGTGATGACAATTCAAACGCCATGGCACAGCCGATGGCGACGCCTTCGCCATGCAGCAGGCGATCCGAATAGCCCGTTGCCGCCTCAAACGCGTGACAGAAGGTATGCCCAAGATTAAGCAAGGCGCGATCGCCCTGCTCAGTCTCATCGCGCAGAACAATCTCGGCCTTCATTTCCACTGAGCGTTTCACGGCATAGGCCCGCGCAGCAAGATCGCCTTCCGCCGCCGCGGTGGCGTTGTCTTCCAGCCAGTCAAAGAAGGTTGCATCCCCCAACAGACCGTATTTCACAACCTCACCATAGCCAGCCAGAAAATCGCGTTTTTTCAGGGTTCCAAGAACACCAATATCCGCCAGAACCAATGCCGGTTGATGAAAGGCACCAATCAGGTTTTTGCCCTGCGGCGCATTGATCCCGGTTTTGCCGCCCACCGAGCTGTCGACCTGCGCCAGCAACGAGGTTGGGATCTGCACAAAGCGTACCCCGCGACGCAACACCGCAGCCGCAAACCCCACCAGATCGCCAATGACACCACCACCCAGTGCGATCACAATGTCGCGACGTTCTACCTTTTGCTCAAGCAACCACTCAACGGTGCGGGTGAACTCGGGCCACTGTTTGGTGGTTTCTCCGGCGGGAAGGGTCAGCGCTGTGCTCTCGATCCCCTCTGCGGACAAGGCAGATTGTAAGGCCCCCAGATGCAGAGCGGCGACATTTTCATCGCTGACAATTGCGACGCGTGGACGGTGCAGGAAAGGCGCAATTTCGACACCGGCGCGCGCCAAAAGACCCGCCCCAATCCGTACTTGATATTCACGGCCCTCAAGGGGCACCTCGACGATCTCGGTCATGTCACAGTCTCCAAGACATCCGGGCGGGTTTCAGCGAGCGCCGCTTGAACCCGACGACCCATTTCTTCCAAAGATATCCCACCGGCCGATTTCACCGACAGGTCAGCCAGTTGGTAGATCGGAACACGGGCGTTGAACAAATCTGTCAGTGTTTTCTTTGGGTTGTCGGTGCGAAGCAAGGGGCGCGTGTCTTTGTTGCGCACCCGCTCCCAAAGCACGTCAACATCCGCATCCAGCCAAATCGCCACCCCTTTGTCGGTGATCATCTGGCGGTTGATGTCTGACATATAGGCACCCCCGCCGGTCGACAGAACACCGGGTGTGCCATCCAGCAAGCGTTCGATGACCTGGCTTTCTTTCTGTCTGAAAAACGGTTCACCATCGCGCTCAAAGATCTCGGCAATGCTGCGATCCGCAGCGGCTTCAATCTCGTGATCCGAATCAAGAAAGGGAACCCCCAGCTGCGCCGCCAATGTGCGACCCACAGCGGTTTTCCCCGCGCCCATCATACCCACCAAAACAATCGTCTTGCGAAGGACCAGCTGATTATGAGGTTTTTCCTCGGCCATCTTTTGCCCATTCCTTATTTCGTTGCGTGAATGACGTGATCGCGACAAAAAGGCTAGGTATAAGATTCAAAAAACACGAGGCAGAAGGCATATTCATGGGGCGCATCATCAAATGGCTGTTTTACCTGTTGGTACTGGGCGCGATCGCTTTGGTGATCTATGCTTATGTCGGCCCATTCTTTGGCGCGGATTTCAGCCCGCCACAAACTGAGATTGTTGTACCTGTTGACTTGGATGCGAAGTAACCTTTTTGCGCTTCTCGCGAGCACGTTGCCTGTTGTTGCCGTGGCGCAGAGCGCGCCTGTTTCGAGCAGTGCGACGCCGCCTGCGGTCGAATCTGTTCCATTGGAAGCGCCGGGACCCGGTTCCGCCGGGTTGTTGTCCCCATCGGTGACCGGATTGCCCGGGACCATCTGGCTGGGATCAGATCCCGGCACGCTGGAAACACTGGTCGAGGCAGTTGATCCGCGTTTGCCAGCCTTGCGACGATTGATGCGCAGCCTGATGCTGGCCGAAGCGGATCCGCCTTTGGCCAACACCGATGGTGTCACACACCTGTCGCTGCGTCTGGATTGGCTGGTTCAACAGGGCGCCGTTGAAGAGGCGCTTGCGCTTCTCGACATCTCCGGGATCGAAGATCGACGGTTGTTTTCGCGCTGGACCGATCTTGGCCTGTTGCTGGGACAAGGGGACCGTGTCTGCCGCGCCTGGGAGCGCCGGCCACATCTAAGCGATGATCTGGCCTTGCGGGTGTTTTGCACCGCGCGGTCCGGCGATTGGCGGCGCGCGGCTCTGGTTCTGCGCAGCGCTGAAACGCTGGGCGACGTGTCAGGGCGCAAAGCCGATTTGTTGCATCGTTTCCTTGATCCGGAAGTTCACGAAAACAGCCCGGCACTGCTGCCGCCTGTGCGCCCCACTCCGCTGGAGTTCCGCCTGTTCGAAGCATTGGGCGAACCACTCCCAACCGCTCCCTTGCCTCTGCCCTTCTCGGTTCTTGACCTGAACGGGGACAATGGCTGGCGCGCGCAGATCGAAGCCGCTGAACGTCTAGCGCGGGCCGGGTCCCTGCCCGCAAACCGTTTGTTGGGGCTTTATTCGCTGCGAAAACCTGCGGCCTCCGGGGGGATCTGGGATAGAGTATCCGCACTCCAAAGCTTTGAGAAATCTTTGACCGGTGGAAACCGGGACAGTGTTTCGCACACGTTGGAAGAGGCCTGGCCCCAGATGGTCTCGGCCCGCCTTTTGGTGCCCTTTGCCGAATTATTCACCGAGCAGTTGGACCAAATTCAACTGCATGGGCGCGCAGAGACCATGGCGATGCGTGCCGGTTTTCTATCTTCGCGCTATGAACAACACGCGGCCACCGTTCCGCAGACAAGTGACGAAGCCCGCTTTCTTACAGCGATAGCACAGGGCACCCTGCCCGAAACCACCCCAGACCTGCCCCATGCCGAGGCCGCGCGCTTGGGCTTTACCGATGCGGCCCTGCCGACCATTCTTCAGGAGAAGCTGCAGCAGGGGCGCTTGGGCGAGGTTATCCTACGGGCTATGGCGCTCTTTTCAAGTGGCGCTCAGGGCAATGGTCAGGACCTAACCGATGCGATTGTAACCCTACGCACCATTGGTCTTGAGGACACCGCCCGACGGGCGACGCTTCAGTTGATTGTACTCGACACAGAACGGGCGCTCAGATGACCAGCAATCGGTGGATCAGTGTGTTTCTTGAGGCCATCGCAGCAGAACGTGGCGCGGCCGCCAATACCCTTGCCGCCTATGAACGTGATCTCGATCATGTAGAAACATGGTTAACGGAACAGGGGCGTTCATTTGCCGAGGCTGATCGCGATGACATCGAATCCTATCTGATCCAATGCGAGGCTCAGGGTCTGTCCCGTGCCACACGGGCCCGCCGGCTGTCCGCAATCAAACAAATCTATCTCTTCGCGTTTGAAGAAGGATATCGCAGCGACAACCCCGCTGTGCAAATCGCGGGTCCCGGGCGTGACAAAAAGCTCCCCAAGACACTGAGCATCGAAGAGGTCGATCGGTTGCTGGACGCGGCAACCACCTACGGCAACGCGGTGCATGATCGCGAACGCAACACTTGTCTGATGCAGCTTCTCTATGCCACGGGTATGCGCGTGACTGAGCTTGTCTCGCTTCCTGTGGCGGCTGTTCGTGGTGACCCGCGGCTTATCCTGATTAAAGGCAAAGGTGACAAAGAGCGCATGGTGCCGCTATCGCCGCCCGCACGTGACGCTTTGGCAATATGGCTGAAAACCCGGGACACCATTGATGCCGCCGCACGAAGCAAAGGCAAACACGGCTCGCCCTTTCTTTTCCCGTCACGAGGCAAAGACGGCTATCTGACCCGCCATGCGTTTTATGTACTGATCAAAAACCTTGCGGTGGCGGCTGGCGTTTCTCCGGACAAGGTCACGCCCCACACACTGCGCCACGCCTTTGCGACACATCTGTTGGAAAACGGCGCCGACCTGCGCGCGATCCAGACGCTTCTGGGCCATGCGGATCTGGCTACGACCGAAATCTACACCCATGTGTTAAGCGCGCGGCTCAGCGAGCTTGTTCTGGATCACCATCCCCTGGCCGACGATTAACCTCATCCCGGTTTCACCCCAAGACCCCCTTGATCCAAGGTCCTGCCATGCCCATAACCCTCATAGGTTTTTGGCCGTGTCACATTGGCCTGAGTTGAAGGAACCCCTGCCCCATGGAAGCCGAGACAAGCGTGCTTGACGCCGCCTTTTGGATCACCTCCGCGTCTATTCTGGCGCTTCTGACCCTGTCTGCGTTTTTCTCAGGCTCGGAAACGGCGTTGACCGCAGCGTCACGTGGCAAACTGCGCGCGGCGCAGGACAAAGGATCACGCGGAGCCGCACGCGCACTCGATATCACCGAAGACAGCGAACGCCTGATTGGCTCGGTTCTTCTGGGCAACAACCTCGTGAACATTCTCGCCACTTCGCTGGCCACGGCGCTATTCACCCGTGCCTTTGGCGAAAGCGGTGTTGCTTTGGCGACATTGGTTATGACGTTCCTCGTCCTGATCTTTGCCGAAGTGCTGCCGAAAACCTATGCCATCACCAATCCCGAGACCGCAGCGTCTACCGTTGCGCGGCCCATTGGTTTGGTGGTGCGATTGTTTGCACCTGTTGTAAGTGCCGTTCGATTGCTGGTGCGCGGTGTACTGCGTCTATTTGGGGTGAAAATCGATCCAGACAGCCATATCCTTGCTGTGCGCGAAGAGATCGCCGGAGCGCTTCATCTGGGCCATTCTGAGGGTATCGTTGAAAAAGAAGACCGTGACCGGATTCTGGGCGCGCTGGATCTGTCCGACCGCACAGTTGAAGAGATTATGCTGCACAGATCAAAAATTGAAATGATCGATGTCGACAGCGAGCCGCAGGACATTCTCGAACAATGTCTGGCGAGCAACTACACCCGTTTGCCCGTCTATCAGAACGATCCCGAAAACATCATCGGTGTCATCCACGCCAAAGACCTGCTGCGATCGATGTACAAACTGCTCGATACCGCAGACACTTCGAGCGCTGCGTTCAAAAACTTCAAAGTCACCGATGTGGCGATGAAACCCTACTTTGTGCCTGACACAACGGCGCTTGATGATCAGATGCGCCAATTCCTGCGCCGTCGCGCGCATTTTGCGCTGGTGGTTGACGAATATGGCTCGCTGCAAGGGCTGATCACGCTTGAGGACATCCTCGAAGAGATCGTGGGTGAAATTGCCGATGAATTTGATCCCGCCGCTGATCATCCGATCCGCAAAGGCGAGGATGGCAATTACATGATCGAAGGGGCCATGACGATCCGCGATTTCAACCGCGCCACCGACTGGACCCTGCCAGATGATGAGGCCAACACCGTGGCCGGTCTGGTGATCCATGAGGCGCAGATGATCCCGGTCGCGGGTCAGGTGTTTTCCTTCCACGGCTTCCGGTTTGAAGTGGTGGAGCGGGAAAACAACCGCATTACCCAGCTCAAGGTGCGCCCCCTGGAAACTACAAACCTGCACTAAGCATCCCGCAAGTTGGGCCAAAACCGGATACTCCCAATAAAAAAGGCGCTCGATGAGCGCCTTTTCTTTGAACTATACACCCCAATTTAGGCGCGCAATTTCTCCCCCTTCGGGTCAAACGGCGGCTCGGCCAGAACGGTCGCTTTGTGCGGTTTACCCAGCACCATGATCTCAACCACATCCCCCGGCTGAGCCGCGCCCTGTTTGAGATAGCCAAGCGCCAGAGATGCGCCCACCGAATAGCCATAGGTGCCCGAGGTCACCCGACCAATCCCTTCGCCATCTTTGAACACGGGCTCACCCCCGGTCGCATCGGCATTTGACGCCGTCACATCCGCCTCATCCAGCGCCAGAATGGTCAGAATCTCGCGCGGCTCCTTGTTGATCACCTTCAAAAGCGCCTCTTTGTTGAGGAAATCTTTGTCCAGTTTGCACAGACGCTCGAGCCCAACCTCTTGCGGCCAGTATTCCGGGCTGTATTCGCGGCTCCAGGAGCCATAGCCCTTTTCGACCCGCAGGCTCATCAGCGCACGACCACCCACCGGCCCGGCGCCAAAGTCCTGACCGGCCTCAAGCAGGGCCTCATAGAGACGCAGCTGATCTTCGGTTTTGCAGTGCAGCTCCCAGCCCAGATCGCCGGTGAAGGACACCCGCAGCGCCAGAACCTCAACCCCCGCAAGCTCAATCATCTGACTGCGCATAAACGGGAAATCCGCAGTGGCCAGCGACGCATTGGTCAAACGCTGCAACAGCTCGCGCGATTTGGGCCCCGCTACGTTAAAGCCGCACATGGCTTCGGTCATGCTTTCAAACACCGTGCCTTCGGGCACCGGCACCATGTCGAAGAAGCGTTTGTGATAGCGCTCGGCCATACCCGAGCTCACAACCCAGAACTCATCCTCAGCGGTGCGGGTCACGGTTGCATCCCCGGCAATCCCGCCACGCACCGAAATCAGCGGCGTCAGACAGGACCGGCCCACGGTTTTCGGCATGGTGTTGGCAAAGACCGCGTTCAGCCAGTTTTCTGCGTCAGGACCTTTGACGCGGTACTTGGCGAAGTTGGAAATGTCGATAATGCCTGCGTTTTCGCGCAGCATCTCACATTCGCGTTTGACGCTGTGCCACCAATCCTGCCGAGTGAAGCCGGCAGTTTCCGCGGTATCGGCATCAAAATACAGCGGATGTTCCCAGCCAAAGTTCAGGCCAAAGACCGCGCCCAACTCTTTCTGGCGCTCATAGGCGGGACGAACACGCACCGCGCGGCCTGCCTCGCGTTCTTCGTTGGGGAAGTGGATTTTGAACCGGTGCGCGTACTGATCTTTCACCCGTTCTTTGGTGAAGTCATCACTGGCCCATTCGCCAAACCGCGCCATATCCCAGGCGAACATGTCATATTCGGTTTCACCTTCGATGATCCACTGCGCTGCCATCAGGCCCATGCCGCCGGACTGCGAAAAGCCCGGGATAATGCCGTTACAGCAGAAATAGCCCTTTTTCTCGGGCACCGGCCCCATCAGAACGTTTGCATCCGGCGACCAGATCATCGGGCCATTGATCACCCGTTTGATCCCGGCCTCGCCCACAGCGGGCACCCGGTCAATCGCGCGCATCATATTGTCTTCGATGCGCTCAAGATCGTCGGCAAAAAGCTCATGCGCGAAATCCAGCGGTGTGCCCTCTTCGGCCCAAAGACGCACGTCTTTCTCATAGGCGCCGATCAACAGGCCTTTGCCCTCTTGGCGCAGATAATATTCACCATCCCGGTCGGCCACTGAGGGCAGTCGACGGTCCAGCCCATCAATCTCATCAATGGTTTCGGTCACAAAATACTGGTGCTCGGTCGGTTGCAGCGGCAGGTGGATACCCGCCAGTTTCGCCACTTCGCGCCCCCAAAGCCCTGCGGCATTGACCACCCAGTTGGTCTGGATATCCCCTTTAGGGGTTCTGACGATCCAGGTGCCGTCCTCTTGTTCTTCCGTCGCGGTGACTGGGGTAAAGCGATGAATCTCGGCCCCCATGGCCCGCGCACCTGCCGCATAGGCCGCGGTCACACCCGAGGGGTCAACATTGCCGCCATCGGGTTCATACATGATACAGCGCACACCTTCGTAGTTCACCATCGGGTGCAGGCGCTCGGCCTCTTCCCGGCTGATTTCATAGAAGTTCATGCCATAGAGCTTGGCCTTGGCCGCCTGCAGACGCAGCTGATGTTCGCGTTCTTCGGTCTGCGCCAGATAGAGCGAACCAGGTTGAAACACGCCACAGCTTTGGCCGGTCTCGGCCTCCAGCGCGTTATACAGGTTCATCGTGTAGTGTTGGATGCGGCTGATATTGGTGCTGTCGTGCAGACCGTGAATATTTGCCGCCGCGTGCCAGGTTGATCCTGAGGTGAGTTCATCTCGTTCGAGAAGGACGACGTCCGACCAGCCAAGTTTGGCCAGGTGATACAGGATCGAACATCCAATGACGCCACCGCCGATAACGACGGCCTGAGCATTGGTTTTCATGGGAATGGGCCTCCGGGTTTTGCGGGTCCTATTAAGCAGGGGTTTGCGATATCCCTGCCGTTTGATCCCGACAAAACCCTGTCCGCCAGCGTCAGTTTCGAATAACCCGCGCCGTAATACGCAAATCTACATTCGGTCCGACAAGATCGGGATAACCGGTTGCGCCAAAGTTATTTCTGTTCATCCGACCCGTCAGAACAATGCTCAGCTCACTCAGATCTTCGGGGGCGCTCCCCCGCGCACGAAATATGCGTGCATCCAGCTCGAACGGACGGGTCACACCACGGAGTGTCAGATTGCCCGCAAGGTGCGCACCTGTCGACGTACGCCGAACTGATGTGCTGACAAAGCGCGCTTTGGGAAACTCGGCCACATTCAGAACCGTAGCGCTGCGCATGGCATCCGTTGCGAACACCAGCCCCGCCCGCGCCCTCGACAGATCCAGTGTGACGTCGACTTTTGATCTGGAAACATCTTCAAAATCCAAGACCATCTGGGTTTTGCCAACCCCCATCTTCCCTTTGGTGGGGGCGCCGCTCAGGCTGTAGGTGAATGATATCTCGGACCCTTTCGGAACGAGAGTATAGCTTTCCGGCGCCGCGGAAACGCTGGCGGCAAGAAAGACGAGGATCAATGTCAGAACTCGGGTCATGCCTAAAGAGTAGTCCACATTGGGAATTCGTCCTTTCACAAGACATGACAGATCATTCACGACATCGCGTGTCGCAGATTGGCTGACAGTGCGGGAATTGTATTGTACACATATGTCTAAAGATAAATTTCAGCAGGAGTCTCCCATGAAAACCACCACCCGCGTTGTTGTTATCGGAGGCGGCGTCGTCGGCGCCTCGGTTCTGTATCACCTAACAAAACTGGGCTGGTCGGATGTCATGCTCTTGGAACGGTCTGAGCTGACGTCGGGCAGCACCTGGCACGCGGCGGGTGGATTTCACACGCTAAACGGCGACACCAATATGGCGGCGCTGCAGGGCTATACCATCAAGCTTTATAAAGAGCTGGAAGAGATCACCGGCATGTCCTGCGGGCTGCACCATGTGGGCGGCATCACCCTTGCCGACAATCAGGAACGCTTTGATATGTTGCTGGCCGAGCGGGCCAAGCATCGCTACATGGGGCTGGAAACCGAGATCGTTGGCCCCGATGAGATCAAAAAGATCGCGCCGATTGTGAACACCGACGGCATTCTGGGCGCGCTCTATGATCCGCTGGACGGCCACCTTGATCCTTCGGGCACCACCCACGCCTATGCCAAGGCCGCCCGTATGGGCGGGGCGGAAATTGTCACCCACACCAAGGTGATCGAAACCAACCAACGCGCCGATGGCACCTGGGATGTTGTGACCGACAAGGGCACCATCCACACCGAACATGTGGTCAACGCCGGTGGTCTCTGGGCGCGCGAAGTGGGCGCGATGGCGGGGGTTTATCTGCCGCTGCACCCGATGGAACACCAGTATCTGGTCACCGACGACATTGCCGAGATCTACGACCGTGGCGAAGAACACCCCCATGTGATGGACCCCGCAGGCGAAAGCTATCTGCGTCAGGAAGGTCGCGGGCTTTGCATCGGGTTCTACGAACAACCCTGTCGCCCCTGGGCCGTCGACGGCACGCCCTGGGAATTCGGCCATGAGCTTCTGCCCGATGATTTTGACAAAATCGAAGAGTCGATTGCTTTTGCCTATAAACGCTTCCCCGTACTGGAACGCGCCGGTGTGAAATCGGTTATTCACGGCCCCTTCACCTTTGCCCCGGATGGCAACCCACTGGTTGGTCCGATCCCCGGATTGCGCGGCTACTGGAGCGCCTGTGGCGTTATGGCGGGCTTTAGTCAGGGCGGCGGCGTTGGCCTTATGCTGGCGCAGTGGATGGTTGAGGGTGAATGCGAACGCGACACCGCCGCCATGGACGTGGCGCGCTTTGGTGACTGGATTTCGCCGGGCTATACCCTGCCGAAAGTCATTGAAAACTATCAAAAACGTTTCTCCGTCAGCTATCCCAACGAAGAGCTGCCCGCCGCCCGCCCCAACCGCACAACCCCCATGTATGACATCTTTGACAAGATGGGCGCCGTTTGGGGTGCGCAATATGGTCTGGAGGTGCCCAACTATTTCGCTGAAGGTGATGAGCCGCGGTACGAGACCCCGTCTTTCCGCCGCTCGAACTCTTGGGAGGCCACCGTGCGTGAGGTCAAAGCGGTGCGTGAGGCCGTGGGCATCAATGAAACCCACAACTTCGGCAAATATCGCATCACTGGGCCAAATGCGCGGGCCTGGTTGGACACCATCATGGCCGGTCGCATTCCCAAACCCGGCCGCCTGTCGTTGACGCCGATGCTCTCGCCAGCGGGGCGGATCATCGGGGATTTCACCGTGTCCTGCCTGTCCGAGACCGAGTTCCGCCTGACCGCCTCCTATGGCGCGCAGGCCTATCACATGCGCTGGTTCCTGCAACATCAGGAAGACGGCGTAACCATCGAAAATACATCGGATAAACTGAACGGCTTCCAAATTGCAGGCCCCAAAGCCCGCGATGTTCTGGCCGCGTGCACCCGTGCCGATATCTCTGACATGAAGTTTATGGATGTGCGCGAAATCACCGTGGGCATGACCGACTGTATTGTGCAGCGCGTCAGCTATACCGGGGATCTGGGATATGAGATCTTCTGTGATCCCATGGCGCAGCGTCAGCTCTGGGAGACCCTGTGGACCGCCGGTCAGCCGCACGGCATGCGCCCCTTTGGCATGCGCGCCATGATGAGCCTGCGGTTGGATAAGTTCTTTGGCAGCTGGGGCCGCGAGTTTTCACCGGATTACACACCGGCGGAAACGGGCCTCGATCGGTTTATCTCATGGAAGAAAAACACCGCCTTCATCGGACGCGCGGCGGTCGAAGCCGAACGTGACACCGCGCCCGACCGCTGTCTTGTTGCCTTTGAGATTGAGGCAGAAGACACCGACGTCAACGCCTATGAACCGGTCTGGATTGACGGCAAGGTTCAGGGGTTCTGCACCTCGGGGGGCTATTCGCACTATGCAGGGAAATCCATCGCCATGGCATTGGTGCCCCGTGCACTGGCGCAAGATGGGCTAACTGCCGAAATCGAGATCCTTGGAAAGATGTGCAAAGCCAAGATGTTGACCGACGTGCTCTTCGACGCCGACGGCGCGCGCATGCGTGGGTGATGCCACATGGCGTCAGATTGCCCCAGAATTTCCTGCACGATTTGCGCAGGCTGGGGTACACTGACGCCATGCAAGACATCGCCATTCTGATTCCCGCCGCCGGCGCCAGCCGACGGATGCGGGGTAAAGACAAGCTTTTACAAGAGATTGACGGCGTGCCTTTGCTGCGCCGTCAAGTTGAACGCGCATTAGCCAGCCACGCCCATGTTCTGGTCACACTGCCCGATTACGATCATCCCCGCGCCGAAATTCTGGCCGGACTTCCGGTACAGCTTGTCGCCGTGCCCGACGCCGATCAAGGCATGTCCGCCTCATTGCGACGCGGGATTGCCCTGCTTCCGCCCGGCATGCTTGCGGTGATTGTGCTTCCGGGGGATATGCCGGATCTGGAGACCGAAGATATGCAGCATCTGATCAAAGCCTTTCGCGACAATTTTTGCCGCACCTTGCATCGGGCAACAACCGAAGACGGCGTACCCGGACATCCGGTTTTGTTCCCTGCCGATTGTTTTCCGGCGCTGCAACAGCTGACCGGTGATGAAGGCGCGCGACAGGTTGTGCAGGCTAATAAAAACCGGCTGCGTCTGGTCAAACTACCGGGCGATCGGGCTTTGACCGATCTCGATACACCCGAGGCCTGGGATGCTTGGCGGGCGCGTCAGTCAACGCAGGAGCCCGCCTAACCAATTAGCTCGCGTGGCGCACGTGCTGTTCCAGCGCGCGCTGAACACCCGGCCCCGAGAAATCACGTTTTTTCCAGATCTCGCGCACATTGCGCGCGGTCTTGGCCTTGGCGAACATAAACGGAGTTGGATTGTCACCAAACAAGATCACCGGAGTGGTGCCGAGGTCTTTGTCCGTTGCCAAACGCATCGCCATTTCGGTGCCATTGCCGTCTGGAAGATCATTCTCGAGGAACATGATTGCCACGTCCCGCTTTTCCAGCTTTTCCATCGCTTCAGCCACGCTGCGTGCAATGATCATCTGCATTTCAGGACAGTAGGCGCGCATCACACGCCGCATCTTTGCTCGCTCAAATTCGTTGTCATCAACGATGAGACAGACTTTGTCTTGCTGTGACATGTCATCCCCTTTGTGTTGTCTACCCACACACAAGGTACCAGAGTCACAGGTTAAAATCGTCTAAATTTGTCTTAAAAGGTTAATCGGAAGTTACCTAAACCTTAACAAAACGAAAACGGAGCGGCCGCAAGGGACCGCTCCGTTTCCTGTGTTCCGTTCCGTGCCAAGATTGCCCCCAAGGCACCGGAACGGGCTGCATACTCCGTTCCGGATGTAACCCCGGGCGTTTTACTTGGTCAGCAGGGCCGCTTCGTGCTTTTTCAGCGACCGGCGGGCCGAGCCATAAGCCTTAAGACCCTCTTCGCGCTCCAACTCAGGGAAGAGTTCAAAGATCTCTTCGCGCTGCGCGTCACCGATCCCCTGCAGGGTGTAGTCACCCGGCTGGAAACTTTCGGTCCAGGCGCCATTCGACAGGACAACTTCGTGCTGATCGAACATGAAGTGGATATAGCCCACACCGTTTGCCTCAACCTCATCCACACCGTCCAGACCGGTCAGATGTTTGGCCGCGACCAAAACTTCACGCTCTTCAAAGTACAGCGCGGTTTTGTCATTGGCGACAAGCACACGGTGGTTTGGCGAGACCAAAATATCGTGCTCTGGCAGGTTGTTCCCAAGCGCACCTTTCTGGATCAGAACCGGGTTCAGATGCGGCTTGCGCGCCAGATCCATACCACTCAGGTCTTTGCGACCCAACCAGCGGATTTCCTGAATGCCATTGTCACGGGTGATGATGCGGTCACCGATCTGCAGATCTTCAACCAGACGCTCGCCCTGTGGTGTGGCAATCAAGGTTCCCGGTGTAAAACAGGGCACGATCTCTTCGATCTCGAAGAAGTCCATGGTTCCGGTGACGTCACCGTCATCATCCAGGAATTCAACAGTCCCGTCGAGGCCATTGCCGTTGCTGTCAGGTGAGGTGTCAACCAGACGCCAGTCTTCGCCGCGTACACCAACGCCGGTCAGATCCAGAATGTCATAGTCGTCACCCGCAGCGCCACCATCAACGGTGTCACCGATGCCGTCCGACGCGCTGTCGACCACAATCACGTCACGGTCTGCACCGCCCATGATGCTGTCGTCGCCCTGATCACCGTTCAGTGTATCGTTACCCTGACCACCGATCAGCGTGTCGTCCCCGGCACCGCCTTCGATCGAGTCTTCGTCGATGCCACCATCGATGCTGTCGTTGCCCTGACCACCATCAAGGGTGTCATCGTCATCGCCACCCAACAGGGTGTCGTCGCCGTTGGCACCAAAGATGCTGTCGCGGTCATTCTCGGTGTTGACGTCGACATCGTCGGTTTGTTCCAGCGTCGCGAGGTTCGAGCCGTCGATATAGTCGTTGCCCTGACCACCGTCGAGCGTGTCCGAGCCGTGGCTGCCGATGATCGAGTCATCGCCCTGACCACCCATGACAAGGTCGTCATCGATACCCGCGTCGATGGTGTCGTTGTCACCACCGCCATCAATGGTATCGCGGTCATCGCCGGTGTTGATCACGTCGTTGCCGCGGTTGCCCTCGACATAGTCGCGCCCATCATCCTGGTTTGGATCCCGGTCAAAACCCAGTCCTGCAAGAGGTGTGCCAGCCGCAAAGGCCGCATCATCATTCTCGTAGTCACTAAAGGTGTTGGTCCCAGCATTGATGGTGTCGTTGCCTTGACCACCATAGATGCTGTCCGAGCCCTGAATGTCGGTGATCAGATCGTCACCACCGCCACCATGCACAATGTCATCGTCGATGCCCGGGTTGATGGTGTCATCACCGCCCTGCCCTTCGATGGTATCAGCATCGTCACCGGTTTCGATCAGATCGCCACCGCTTGTGCCCTCAACGCTATCGAGGTCATCAGTTGGATCAGGGTCCTGGTCATTGCCATTGAGCGGGTCAAGCGGCTGCTGACCGGGCGCGACCGGGAACACATCGGTATCGATGCGTGGATCGGGATCATCTTCGCTGACGGTGACAACAATTTCACCGGTGTCCGTGCCGCCATTCCCATCAATGATGGTATAGGGAATGGTGTCGTCACCAATGAAATCTGCATTTGGTGTATAGGACACGGTCCCATCCGAGTTCAGCGTCGCGGTGCCATTGCTGGGTGTCCCAACTGTGCTGATGCTCACGGTATCGCCGTCAGGATCCGTGTCATTGGCCAGCGCGTCAATCACAACCGGAGTGCCTTCTACGGTGCTCGCGGTGTCGTCCACAGCAACCGGCGGACGGTTCTCCGGATCAGTCACGGTCACAACAATCTCACCCGTGTCTGTGCCGCCATTCCCATCGTCGATGGTATAGGGAATGGTGTCGTCACCCGTGAAGTCACCTGTCGGCGTGTAGGTCACAGTGCCGTCGGGATTCAGCGTCGCGGTGCCATTGGTCGGCGTGCCAACGCTGGTGATGGTCAATGTGTCGCCATCTGGATCGGTGTCAT